>CAZIWB010000006.1:157400-216122 GCA_964542655.1 uncultured Cellvibrionaceae bacterium | reverse complement strand
ACACCACCGGCACTGTACCGGCTATCGCCCTGGCCTCTGCACCTAACGCCGCCCTCAGCCTGAACGGTAGCGTGAGCAATGCCACCGGTGCCGCCAGCCTGACCTGGGCGGATGGCAGCAGCAACGAGAGCGGCTTCCTGGTCCGCCGTAAAGGCGCCGATGGCCGTTGGGCAACTGCTACTGGCACTGCCGCCAACACGGTTAGCTACGTTGACAGCCTGACTGCCACCGGCAGCTATGACTATAAAGTCATCAGCTACACCGACAGCATCCCGGCTACGGCGACTAGCGCATTGACCCTGGTGTATGGTGATAATGGTTCATCTGTTTCATCCGTCAGCAGTATTTCCAGCAGCGCTATAACCTCGGTCAGCTCTACCAGCAGCTCATCATCAGTAGCATTGAATGGCCAAACCATCTTTACCCAGCAATGCGCTAGCTGCCATACACTGACCAGCAACTTCCCGACCCAACGCAACCTGGCCACCCTGGCGTCTTACATCGACACCAATATGCCGATCCAAAACCCGGCCTTGTGTGATGCCAATTGCGCCAATGCGGTAGCCTCTTACTTGTTGAGTCGCTTCACCAGCTCCAGTTCGAGCAGTGTTACCAGTTCGATAACATCCAGCTCGGCATCCAGTGTCTGCGTGGGCGATAGCTGTGCTCCAACCTACGCTGACCGCCTGTTGCGTGTGTTGACCAAAGGTGAATACATCAACAGCGTGACTGACCTGACCGGCGTCAATATCGAAACTACTTTCGATAGCGCGACCCTGGGCTCGATCCCTGCTGACCTGGTGGTAAGCGGTTTCACCAACAACGCCCGCGCCGTGATCAATGAGAACAGCGCCCGCGCCTACACTGCCCTGGCCAGTAAAATTGCCGATGCAGCAACCGTCACCACTATCGCCAGTTGCAGCGGCACCCTGGCTGCGTGTGGAGAAACCTTTGTTACCGGCTTCGCCAAACGCGCCTTCCGCCGTCCGTTGACTACTGACGAACGCACCAGCTTCCTTGCGCTCTTTACGTCAACTTACGCCGCCACCAATAGCGATGCGATCAAGCTCGCCTTGCGCGCCGTGTTGGAATCGCCACAATTCCTGTACCGCAGTGAAGTGGGCGTGAAAGTCGCAGACCTGCGTGCCGGCACAGTGGATAGCACCGCCAACCTGACCTGGAGCGATGTACCCAGCGCCGACCGCAATGTGCTGCCGGATACCGCCTATGTGTTGACGCCCTACGAACTGGCTTCGTTCCTGTCATTCACCTACACAGGCTCAACTCCGGATGCGACCTTGCTGACTGCTGCCGATAACAAAGCGCTGGCCACCAAAACGCAAATTGATGCGCAAATCGAGCGTCTGCTGACCAGCACCAAATCACGCCAGCACTTCGGCAAGTTTGCCGTGCAATGGTTGGGGGTTGATGGCCTGCCTTACGAAAACCGCAGCGCGACCCTCTACCCCAACTTCACACCGGCAGTTAGAACAGCGATGCTGGACGAAGTGCGCGCTATCTATAACGACGTGCTGTTGGACGGTGCACCTTTCACCAACCTCTATTCCAGCAACTACACCTTCGCCAACGCGACCCTGGCGCAATACTACGGCCTGAACACATCCGGTTTGGGTAGCAGTCTGGCGAAAGTGACTACTACCAACCGCGGTGGCTTGATGACCTCCGGTGCATTCCTTGCGCAGAACGCCCACGCTGAAAAGACCGCGCCGATCCTGCGCTCGGTGCGTATCCGCCGCGCTCTGCTGTGCCACGACGTGCCACCACCGCCGACCGGTGTATCACTCGACAAACTGCGCGCCGATCAGCAAGCAGCCTTCGATGCAATCAAAGCGGCACAAGGTGGCTACGCGACTACCCGCCAGGAATATCACTTCCTGACCAGCGTAACGCCATGCACCAATTGCCACGAAAAAATCATCAACCCGCTCGGGTTTGGTTTTGAAAACTTTGACCCGGTTGGCCTGCCCAGAACGCGCGACAACAACAACCTGCCAATCGCAATGGAAGGTGATGACGGTACGCTCTACGGCGTGAGCAATATGCAGGATGGCGCCACCTTGAAATTCACCGATGGCAAAAACTTCGGTGAGCAGCTGATCGCTTCCGCGGCTGGATTGGATCAAGTGCGCAGCTGTTTCATCCAAAACAACTTCCGCATGGCGTTTGCGACCGGTCTTAATTATTACGATCGCAACCAAATCGGCAGCGATGGCAGCCCGATTCCGTTGAGCGATGCACAGAAGCAAAACAATGCGAATGAAGTAGCCGTATTGATCCAGCAAATGACCGCGAACGGCAACAGCAGCAAAGTGATGTTGCAAACGCTGGGCAACCTGAAATCAGTGCGCTATCGCAAAGATTACTAATCCTAAAAAATGAGGGCGGACACAGGTCCGCCCTTCAAAAAATGTGTTCCCAACCAATCGCCGACAATTAATTCGGCACGGGATAAAAAGGGTTTTAATTATGAATGACTTCAAAAAAATGGCTGATGAAAAACGCCGCGATTTTTTAAAGTTTGTTGCTAAAGCCGGCATCAGTATTCCGGCACTCCAAGCCTCTACCTTGGCCATGGGCATCATGTCCAGCCGCTTCGCAGAAGCGCAAACTTCATCAGCAAAAATTCAACGCGTGGTGTTTGTATACGTCCCCGGTGGCACACCCTTCGTGCTTCCACCCGGAGCCAAAGACGGTGATCCAAAAGTGTCAACTTTCACTCCAAGCGGCTCTGCTGGGGCACTGACCATGAATTCCTGTTCACAGGCATTTGATGCGGTAAAACAAAATTGTATTTTCTTTAAAGATACGATGATCGTTTCCGGTGAGACCGAAGCAGGCGGCCACGGCCTCACCTTCCGGGTACTGGGCGCGTTTAACGGTAACGGCACCACGGTGGATAACGTACTCGCGCAATCGGCGATTGGCTCAACCTCGCGCTTCAGTTCACTGCGCTTGGGTGTTATCTCCAATACCGCCGCCGGTGCAACTCTGGACTGCTCGATTTCATCAACCAATATCTGGACACAATCCACCTACTCCAGTAACCCGCGCACTGTGTTTAATACATTGTTTACCGGTGGAACCAGCAGCGGTGGTGGTACTGCAACAACGGCGCAATTGCAGCAGACAAAAATCTACGACATGAATTTGGCTGCACTACAAAAAATTCGCAATCAACTCTCAACCACTGAACGTTTGCGCGCCGATGAAAATATTGCGGCAATTGAAAAATTAAAAACCGATTTAAATTCATCAACCGGGCCAATCAGCAGCGGCTGTAGCAATCCGTCATGGAATAACTACGGCAGCACCGATGCTGATCCAATGGAAGGTCAACACTTCTCGCAACTGTTTGATCAACAAGCACGCAATGCCGCACTGGCGCTCGCCTGCAACCTGACCAAAGTAGTGTCGATCCAAATGGGCACCGACGGCTCCAACATTACCGGAACCGGTTTTGCCAACACCCTGCACGACTCTATTCACAGCGGCGTCGACGCCAAATTCATTGCACACCGCGCCTACCTGAGCGGGCGTGTGCGCAGCTTGATTGATATTCTTAAGTCAACTACCGATGAAGCAGGCCGCCCGCTGTTTGAATCCACCCTGGTTGTGCAACTGAGCGATATGGCCAACGGCAGCGAACACTCGGGTAAAGATGCTCCTTTGATGCTCGCCAGCGGCCACGCCAACTTTACTGGCGGCCGTATTATCACCGCCAATACCCACACGCAATTGCTGGATACCGCCGCGCAATCCATTGGTTTGACTGGCTACACGCCTTACTCCAAAGGCGCAGTGACAGGTGTATTCTCGTGACGCGCTCGCAGTGAAAAATGTGTTGTTGTAAAAACAAAACCCCGGTGTAAAAACCGGGGTTTTGTTTTATTTATTTTGTTTTTATTAGGGGGGAAGAAAAAAATTTATTTACACGCGGAGCGAAGCGCGAAAACCGCGCACCGCATAATAGGATTGCGCACCGTTGTGATAGACAAACACCGTATCGTAACGGCGATCCGCAAACAGTGCACCGCCCAATTTGCGAATCGCCGCCGGGGTTTGTACCCAACTCGATGTTTTCAAATCAAACTCGCCCAGCGTTTGCAATTCGCGATACTGCGCTTCCGTTAATAGTTCGACCCCCATAGCCGCGGCCAGATCCAGTGCATTATTTTCCGGCTGGTGCTCTTTGCGCGATTCCAGGCCCGCGCGGTCATAACACAGGCTGCGACGACCTTTCGGTGTTTCTGCCGAGCAATCGAAAAAAATAAATTCGCCCGTTTTTTTATCGTAGCCAACCACATCCGGCTCACCGCCTGTCACTTCCATTTCATTCAGTGACGACAATTTTTTCGCATCTGCCGTTAACCGCTCCTGCACCTTGGCCCACTCAAACCCTTTATGACGGTTCATATTTTTCTCAAAGCGGGATTTCAATAACACAAGCAATGCTTCGTATTTCTTTTCAACCATTATTTTTAACCTTTATTTGTTGTCTTTATATGGCAACGATAACGCCAGCCTATCAGCAATAATGCGAGTGTTATTAACCCGAGCGATCCGGGCTCATCTACCACCGAACCGCGTACGTGCATATCGAAACTGGTAATACTTCCATATACGGTGGCATCGTAAGTGTATAAATCCCCGGGATATCTATCACCATCGCGGGTACCATAATCCAAAATATGCATTTCACCCAATGAAGATCCATTTGTTGCCACAACAGAAATATTTTGCACCAAATCCAAATCCGAAAAATAGTCCATGGTGGCAGAATTAAAATTGATATCGATTAATCGGTTTTCGGAGCGCGGATTAACAGCGCTATATAGATTATAAGTCGTCATATTGAAATAACTGAAATTATCACCGCGGAAAATACTGATCATATTTCTGAAATGCGTCAACGGAAACTCGCTGGAGGTGGGAGAGCTATAACTCTCATCGCCCACATGTACAACGATTCCCATAGCAGACAAACCAAAATCGTATTCACGGAAGGAATCCTCGGCATAAGTAGGAGGGAAATTATTTTCATCAAACTCATACCAGAAATCCGCATGGTAAGACTGGCCCACAACCGCGACATCAAAAAAGGGGCCGTCAGATCTATTGCCCTCAGTGAACACATCAGTAATAACCCCTTTGACTTTACCTTCAATTAAGACAGCGCTGGCAGGGTTTGGAAAAGCCGCAAATAAAGCAAACAGAACGGCGGCAAACAAACCCGCCCCGAGATTACGTATATCGCTATATTTATCGATCAACATGATTATCTCCTTGTAAGTAAAAAAAGATTAGAAAAAATGGGCGCGCAGGATCACACAAGCAGAAAGCGTACAAAGAAAAGAAAAACACGACACATTAAAGGCGGTTACACAGCCAATCCAATCGGATTCGCTTGTGACCAAAGGGGAAGATATTTTTACAGATGGTATTTTTTGTGAGTTTTTAACAAAACCCCATTTCTATCTGATAAACATTCAGAAGAAAAGAGATATTTTCCTCATAAGAGCACAGTGTCGGATGATTCCACCAACCGCTTCACCGCCACCCCGTATAGGGCATCAAATTGCGCCCGCTTTCCAACCGGAATGGCGTTCCGTATGAAATGACATAGGTTGGCGGCACCCAATTGCGCCGGGGAACGTTTTGCCAGTTGCTGCGTCAAGACGCCCCCACCGCCCGCTATTTCCTTCATCAACGCCGGTGTGAACAAGCCAACGCCATGCAACAAATCCAGCGAGCGTCCCGCATTGAACTCTCCAAGCAATGTCGGCCCCAATGCGGTGCGCGGCACAGCACCCGAAGGCAGCGTACGGAGGCGCTCCAGACATAGCTCAAGATAAGCATCGAGCATATCCTGATCTTGCTCAAACACCATCATCGAATTATTCACACCTTCGATAGGCGTGAATCCGCCACCAGGATCCAATTTGAAAAATATTTCGTGCGCGAATGCATATCCGTTCGGCGTTTCCACATTCAACAGCGACGGCCTGAAAACCAGGAGATCGGCATCCGCCCAGATGACGCGCTCAACGCCCGCATCCAACTGGTCGCGCATCCACTGCAGACGACAAATATCCGTAACCGCATAGATATTGTCGCCACAACGCTGGCGCGCCCAGTCCGGGGCCAGGAGAAAAAAACGGTCATCAAGAAATTCATAACCCCATCCGCGGGCAGAAGCCCAGGCCCGGACACTTTCGAGGCAACGATTCAGCCATTGCGGCACGTGATGCGTTCGATATGATTGGAGTACGACGGTTTTCACTGAGCAACCTTACCCTTGCCCAGATCTTATGAGAGATACCCGCGTTCGCGGGTATGACAAAAAGGTGTTACGCAGGATGATCCAGAGCAATTGATTTTTGCCGCACTTAAAGCAGCTTATCCCTTTCCCTGAAACCCAATAGATACAAAATCGCATCCAGGCCCAGATTGGAAATCGCATGCTCCGCCGAGGCTTTTACCAGGGGTTTTGCACGGAAGGCGACGCCGAGGCCGGCGACGCTGAGCATCGGCAAATCATTCGCGCCATCACCGACAGCAATAACTTGCTCCAATGCAATGCCTTCCTGTTTTGCCAGCATTGCGAGCAATTCGGCTTTGCGTTGGCCATCAACCACTGTGCCTTTTACTTCGCCGGTAACTTTGCCATCGACAATATCCAGTTCGTTGGCGTAGACATAATCGATGCCGAGTTTGCCTTGCAAATAGCGACCAAAATAATTAAACCCGCCCGAGAGGATCGCGGTTTTGTAGCCGAGTTTTTTGAGCGAGGAAATTAATTTTTCTGCGCCTTCGGTGATACGCAATTGGTCGGCGATTCCAGCGAGCACAGATTCATCCAGGCCTTTCAGCAGTGCCATACGGCGAGCAAAACTTTGTTTGAAATCCAATTCTCCGCGCATGGCCGCTTCGGTAATTTCGGCAACCTGTTCACCTACACCAGCAGCTTTGGCGAGTTCATCAATCACTTCCGCTTCAATCAGGGTTGAATCCATATCAAAACACACCAGGCGGCGATTGCGGCGATAAACCGTATCCCGCTGGAAGGCGACATCGATATTCAAGCGCGCTGACAGCTCCATAAAATCCGCACGCAATGCCGCCAGATCCGCAGGCATACCGCGCACCGAAAATTCCACGCAGGCGCTGCCTTGATGATCTTCGCCCGCATCCAGATCCGCGAGCGACACGCGGCCGGACAAGCGGCTGATGCTGTCGATATTCAAGCCGTGGGAGGAGGTGACGGCGGTTAACTCTGCAATCATCGCCGCATCTATCTGGCGCGCAAGCAAGGTGACTATGTGGCGGGTTTTACCCTGCTGCTCAGCCCAGTGCTCATAGCTTTCAGCGGAGATAGTTTGGAAACGCACCTGAATGCCAAGTGGCTGCGTAGCTTGCTGGATCTGCTCCAGCAACTGCGCGCGCGTATCGGCCAGGATACGCAACTCCACCAGAATCCCCAGTGCGAGGGTATCGTGGATAACGGCCTGGCCTATATCCAGCACACGCGCACCGCAGCGAGCGAGGACATTGGTAATGGCGCGGGTGATGCCGGGCTGGTCTTGCCCCGATGCGTTAATCAATAAAAGTTCGTTCACAGTGCGTCTCTAAGTAAGGGGTAACAAACATACAGCCTGGCCCGGTGTGTGCTAGTTTTCTAGCACCGGTTATCCATTGGGTGCTGGGAGGCGATTGCGCAAAGCGCGCATTCTAGCGGAATTCATGGCGGCCCACAGCAGCTTGCAGATAGGGACTGTGCCTTTTCCAGATAAGAACTGTGCCTTAGCGCGCACCGGTAACTTAGGCTAGAATGCGATTCCACACGACAACTAACGACGGTATAGGCCGGATGTTGTCCAAGCTACCGATCCTGGCGGGAACTGGGATTGAACTATGAACGCAACATGACGAGCACGGACTTAACAACAAGATGGCATTGATCAAGACCTACCGTACCTACCCACAACTCAGCCTATGCAGCCTGCTTTTGGTCGCATTGGGTGCTTTTGGCGCCTGGGCTTACATCTACAACAGCGAACAAAACCAGCGCGAGCAGATCAGCCATTATGGCCAGGTGCTGGCCAACAGCGCCGCGCGCCAGGCAGTGAATGCGACCCTGCAACAGGATTTGGTCAGCCTGCAAGCGATACTGTTGGAGGTCGGCCAATATCCGAATGTGATCGGCGTGACCATCCACACAGTGGAAAACCAATTGCTGGTGCAAAACGGTTTCAAACCCAACCAGGAAATCAAAGGCCGCCGCTACGAATTTTCCGCACCCATCGCCCTGCACAATAACGTGGCCGGTTATTTGGAAGTGACGCTGGATGTGCCGCTGCATACGGCGCGCGACTATCGCTTTTTTATGCTGTGGATGGCGGCGGTATTTTCCACACTGCTAGTGATCTGGTGGTCGATCCAGCGTCAATGGTGGTCGCAGTTGCGGGATAAGTTGCCCAGCACCGCCGAGATAGTCACTGCTGTCGTGGAAAAAATGCCCACGATCAATGACATCCCGGAACCTGAACCCGAGCTGCCCAAAGAAGTATCGGTGCGCTTGAGCCTGGATATCGTCAACATGAGCAAACTTTACCAGCAGTTAAACAGCGAAAGTTTTGCCATTGTATTACGCCGTTTTGAAAAACAATTGCAGGGCGTGTTGAATTTATACAGCGGCCAACGGCAGATGCTGTCAGGCGAAACACTGATTATCGATTTCACTGGCGAAGCATTTTATGAATGCAGCTTCCGCGCGGTGTGCGCAGCGCAATTGCTCAATAGCCTCACTGCCAAAAGCCCCAGCCCGCGTTTGCATCTCGCGGCGGCGGTGCATGAATTATCTGCACCGGTGAGCTCCAATAAATCGCTACTGAAAGATTTTGTGGTGCAACACAACAACCATCTCAAACCGGACAAAGGTGAAATATTAATTAGCCAGCGCCTGATTGATGGCGCGCTGCAGGAACATTTGGATATCGTAAACGACAGCGGCAAGTTGTTGGGATTAAAGGCGCCTTATGCTGCGCTCTTGGCCAAACAGGAAGAACAATTGGTTGGGGCGACAACGATATAACAGAGCTCTGCCATCAACAAACAAAAAGTCACCATCAAAACAGAGCGTCGTCGTCCTTAAATACGAAGTCGTCATCCTTAAATAGGGAGTCGTCATCCTCAAATAGGAAGTCGTCATCCTCAAATAGGAAGTCGTCATCCTTAAATAGGGAGTTGTCATCCTCGCGAACGCGAGGATCCACAGATTTTAAATACAACATCAAAAGCTGGATACCCGCGTACGCGGGCATGACGACAAATAAAAACCTTTTAGCCTAATGACTGGTATATATCCGAGCTCACGAATCCTGTCACACACCTGCAACCATTCCATCACATAACCGTCACCAATTAGTCATAGCCTTGCAGTAACTCCCCAGCGCAAGGTTGTGACTGCCATGCTCAATATCGAAGAATCCATCACCAGTAAATTCCCCGGCTTTACCCAGCAATCGCCCATAGTGCGCAACTCCACCCTCAGCATTTTGCGCAAGCTCACCCACGAGCGGGAGATCAATGCGTTTTTGCGCGAGCATGAAGGCAATCGCGGGATTGATTTTATTGATCGCATTTTTGAATATTTTAATTTCAGTTACAGCATCTCCCAACGCGAGCGCAACAATATCCCGGCGCAGGGGCGCGTGATTATTATCGCCAATCACCCGATTGGTTCACTTGATGGCCTCGCGTTAGTACGCCTTGTCAGCGAAGTACGCAAGGATGTCAAAATCATCGCCAACGATATGCTGATGGCGTTTGAACCACTGCATGATTTACTGCTGCCGCTGGACAATATGACGCGCGCCGCCTACAAACAAAGTTACAAAAATATCCTGCAAGCGCTCAACAACGATGAAGCGATAATTATTTTCCCGGCGGGCGAAGTATCGCGCGCAAGCCCCACCGGTATTAAAGATGGAAAATGGCAGGCGGGGTTTTTGCACTTTGCTCGCAAAACCAATGCGCCGCTATTGCCGGTATTTGTATCCGCCAAAAATTCCATGCTGTTTTACAGCGCGTCCATTATTTTCAAACCGCTGGCCACAGCCCTTCTTCCCCACGAAATGTTTAACAAACGTTCGGCGGAAATTAAATTCCGTGTAGGGGAAGTTATCCCGCATCATGCATTGGAATCTGATCAGCTCGCGGATAAGGCGCTGATCAAACGCCTGAAAAAACATGTATATAAAATCGGCAAAGGCATTTCATCCAAAAAAAATAGTGCACCGGTTTTTGTAACCGAAAAAACCATCGCCCACCCGGAAGATCGCTCTGCACTCAAAAAAGAATTAAAAACTGCACAAGTGATCGGCAACACTCGCGACAAACACATTATTTATCTCTGCGACTACGACCAACATCCGGTAGTACTGCGAGAAATCGGCCGCTTGCGTGAACAGACATTCCGCCTGGTCGGCGAAGGCACTGGCAGTCGCCGCGACCTGGACAAATACGATCACTACTATCGCCATCTGGTATTGTGGGATGAAGAAAAACTCTGCATCGCAGGCGCCTATCGTTTGGGTGAAGCCCATAAATTAGTGAAGAAAAAAGGCGCCGGCTCGCTCTACACCGCCGAGCTATTTGATTTCCAACCAGCGCTCACACCTTACCTGGAACAAGGCCTGGAATTGGGCCGCAGTTTTGTGCACCCGGATTACTGGGGCAAAGCCAGCCTGGATTATTTATGGCAAGGTCTGGGCGCTTATTTATCGCACCACCCGCAAGTGCGCTATGTATTTGGCCCGGTGAGCATGAGTGCACAATACCCGAAAATATTGCGCGATTTGCTGGTGTTTTATTACGAGCGTTACTATTTGAAAAATGATAGTGAATTAAAAAATGACAACAGTAGCGAAGCTAGCCTTGCCGAAGGAAAACACCCACATGAAATTGATGAAGACATATTAATCGATTTACAACACCGTTTTGCCAAGCTGGATAGCGAACAGGGATTTGAGTTATTGCAGGAAGAATTTAAAAAACATGACCGAAAAATCCCCGTTCTGTTTAAACAATACGCAGGGCTTTACGACGAAGGCGGCTACCACCTGCTCGCGTTCAGTGTGGACTCGGAATTTGGCAATTGTGTTGATGGTTTATTTATGGGTGACATGAACCACATGAAAGCTGCAAAGCGCGCACGCTATCTATCAGCCCAGCATCAATCCACACCAGCACTGGAACTCGTTGTTACAGAAACAAAATCGCTTGGCTGAAACCAATAACGCGGATTTTTTTCGTCGGAAAATGCGGGCAAATTATCATTTGGAAGCGCCAGCAAACGCCTGGTTTCGGCAACACGCAAGGGAAATGCGCGGCTGGTGTGTTCTTGCTGCTGCATATACGTAATCAGCTCCCCATCATCAATCATTTTTTCCAAACCATCCTGCAACCATTGGGCCAGCATTTTATTTTTTGGATGTAAATAAAAATAGGTCGCGAAGGAGTAATGCAGTATCAGCGGCTCATAGACAACCAATTCCGGATAGGCAGCCGCACGTTTGGCAAGCTCAACTTTTCCCTGATGGATGCCACGTGGAAAATAATCGCAGCGCCCGGCGGCAAGTTGTTTAAACAAACTTTCATAATTAACGCTGGTCACCAACGGCAATTTCGCAGCGCGTAATATCTCGGTATCGCCCCACTGCGCACCTTGACAAGCTTTGAACTTAGCCAGATCCGCCACCGTTTGTATCGCATCAAATTCTGCCACGCGCGTTTTACGAATAATAAATTGACGATACCCCACCAGGCCGCGCTCAAGTGGTACAGGTACCACTAATAAATCGCGCGCTCGCTCCTTGCTGCCACCCAGCCAAAAAATATCGATACTACGGTCAGCTTTCAGCTCGCGCACCATGCGGTCCTCCGCCATCTCAATGGTGGTCACCAACTGTGGCACCTCGCGTCCGTTAGCAGATTTTTGCAACGCCTTTTGCAATAGCCCGGAAAAATACAAGTAGGCGGGATCATCTGTCGCATGCGGTTTGGCAATATGCAATTCCGCCGCTTCCGCCGCATAGAACACCACCGGCAACAGCATCACAGCACACATCCTGACAAACCATAATTTCATAAAATTTATCCAGATCAGCAGCGGCCAGTAAGCAAAAAGTATCAGCGCCGTTCGTTATTATTGGGAGATGCCCGACAATCTCTCATTACAAAGGTGATCAGGTTATAGACCAAGCCGTATAGAGAGTTGCAATCATCGAAAAAGTATAGGTTAATCCCTGCCATAACCTGAAAACCTTTCACCTGAACATTTAAAACACAGAGTTTCCTATGCATATCCACATTCTCGGCATCTGCGGCACCTTTATGGGTAGCCTCGCCCAACTCGCCAAGGCACTTGGCCACCGCGTCACTGGCAGCGATGCCAATGTTTATCCACCCATGAGCACTCAGCTTGAACAGGCAGGTATCGAACTTATCCAGGGCTTTGACCCCGCTTTTTTACAACCACCGCATATGCAGAATGCGCCCGATTTGGTGATCATCGGCAACGCCATGAGCCGCGGCAACCCCAGTGTGGAATATGTGCTCGACCAGGGCATCGCCTATACCTCCGGCCCGCAGTGGCTGCGCGACCATGTATTGCAGGGCAAATGGGTGTTGGCTGTGGCAGGAACCCACGGCAAAACCACCACCTCATCCATGCTGGCGTGGATTCTGGAATACGCAGGCATGGAGCCGGGCTATTTAATTGGCGGCGTCACTAAAAATTTCCCGACCTCCGCACGCTTGGGCGGCACACCGTTTTTTGTAGTCGAAGCCGATGAATACGACAGCGCCTTTTTTGATAAACGCTCCAAATTCGTCCACTACAATGCGCGCACGGTGATTTTAAATAATCTCGAATTTGATCACGCCGATATCTTTTCCGACCTCGCCGCCATTCAAAAACAATTCCACCATTTGGTTCGCACCGTGCCCAATAACGGTTTATTAATTTCACCAACGAACGACAAAGCCCTCGCTGAAGTAATCCAGCAAGGTTGCTGGACACCGCAGCAACAATTTGCGGTTATCGATGATGGAAAACCTGCTGAAAATAATTCCGCTGAATGGCAAGCAAAATTGCTGGCTGCCGATGGCTCCGCATTTGCGGTGCTGCACAATGGCGAAGAAGTCGCCCAAGTTAATTGGGAACAAACCGGCATTCACAATGTGAACAACGGTTTGGCCGCAATCATCGCTGCGCGCCATGTTGGTGTTACGCCGGAACACTCCGCAAACGCACTGGAACAATTTGCCGGGGTAAAACGCCGCATGGAAATCCTTGCTGATATCCACAGCGTAAAAGTCTATGACGACTTCGCCCATCACCCCACCGCGATTAAAACCACCCTTGCGGGATTGCGCGCAAAAGTCGGCGACGAAAAAATTATCGCCATTATCGAACCCCGCTCCAACACCATGCGCATGGGCGTCCACAAAAATGCCCTCAACCAAAGCATCACCGACGCCGACGACGTGCTCTGGTACCAACCTGCGAATGTCGATTGGGCAATGGACGAAGTCGTCAACAAAAGCCCGGTACCTGCAAAACTGTTGCGTGATTTAGATGAATTGATTCACTGCGCGATTTCACTCAGCGAACCTAATACACATATTGTGATTATGAGTAATGGAGGGTTTGGTGGGGTGCATCAGAAGTTGGTGGATCAGTTAACGAAGCATGCGTTGTGATTGAATTACAACTCGTGGGGTGGGTGGAGTGAAAGCGATACTCACCGTGCCTCACAACAAAAACCATCAAATTTGATCAACATTAATCATTAAAGATTAATCAAAAAATAAAAAGCAGGAAGTTTCTGCGTACATGAATAGGATACTTACCAGGACGATATACACTTATGTTTCGTAAGAAACCAAATATTATATTAGGCTTAACTATCATAGCTATCCTAACGCTCGCCTGCTTCCAAATGGCCTTCGTTATTACCGATGGGCTTATTGCCCCTGACAATACTGTCATCGAGCGCAATGCATTTATCCAGAATAATCTTGGCTTGTGGCAACTCGGGTGGATTAACTGGATGCTGGGGGCACTTGGGCTGTTAACCTTTTGCACTATGCTGCTACCGTTTATTCCAAAATCGGAATGGCGTGTACTGGGAATATTATTCGTCGCACTCGGCATAGTGCCGGATATTGGTTCTGAAGTTATTTTTGCGTTTGTTATTCCCTATAGCCCTGCGATTGACCCAAGCCTCACCATAATGCAAACGCTTGAATTGCTCGCGGTTCAATTAACAGGGACATTGGGCAATGGCCTTTATAACATTGGCGGGCTGCTGTTAAATGTATTGCTGCTCAACAACCTGCGCTTACCGCGCAAATTAATTCTGCTTGGCATTCCCGGCTGGTTTTTTGGATTTGGTTTGAGTATCGCTTGTGCCATGCATGCGTTGGATGCAATGAAATTGTTTACTGCGGTGGCAATGGTGTGGAGTACGGTGTGGATGCTGGCAATTACCTTGAAAGTATTTCCACGTACCGACGAATTAAAAGTCGATTACTAATATGACAACTATCGACATATTCGTTGCATTAAAAATCCTGCATATAGGAGCGCTGATTTTTTGGCTCGGGCCAAGCCTTGGTGCCTGGTTTGTTTTGCTCGCGCTGCGCAAGCACATAGGGGAGATTACTCCGGCGGCGCATTTGGCGTATCGCATTTTTATAAAAACACTGATTCTTGAGCATGTCGCTTTTGTAGCATTGATTGCCAGCGGCATAGGTATGGCGTGTTTGGTTTATGGATTCAATCAACCCTGGTTGCAATGGAAACTACTCATTATTGTGTTCTTAATTGTGCCCTTGGAAATACTGGATATTTGGTACGGCAATATCAAACTACCGCAGATTTTTTCGCACTTTAATGAATCCGGTTATGATGCAAAGCAAACCAGAACACTTCACATTTATCATGCTTATGTAACACGCACTGCGATTGCCGTTATTCCAATCAGTGTATTGGTCATCATGTGGCTGGTCATCGCCAAGCCGAACCTGACCTTGTTATGGCACTGATCTGGCGGGTAGCTAGCCCGCTATACGCCTAAAAATCCGCATTTTCCTTCAATTAACCACACATGCGCTATATCATTCTATATCTGTTTTACCTCGGTCATTACCCGCAAACAGTGCCAAAGAGCCTGTCATAAAGAGAACTATCCTTTTCATCTTATTGATAGAGAGCATCACCATGAAAATTGCATTAATGAACGAATTTAGCCAGGCATCCAAAAACGCGATTGTATTGCAGCAGCTTAAAGAGGTTGCTGCCGAACAAAAGCACAGCATTTATAACGTTGGCATGAGCGATGACAACGACCATTACCTGACGTACATCCATTTGGGCGTGATCGCCAGTTTATTGCTGAACTCCAAAGCGGTGGATTTTGTGGTGAGCGGCTGCGGTACTGGCCAGGGCGCGATGATGTCGCTCAACGCCCACCCCGGAGTTTTCTGCGGTTACTGCATCGAGCCAACCGATGCCTACTTGTTTGCGCAAGTGAACAATGGCAACGCACTGGCACTACCATTTGCCAAAGGGTTTGGTTGGGGCGCAGAATTGAATATCCGCACTATTTTTGAAAAAGCTTTTACCGGTGTACGCGGCCAGGGATACCCCGCCGAGCGGCGCGAATCGCAAGTGCGCAATGCCGGAATCCTGACTAGTATTAAAACCGCTACGGCAAAAAATTATGTAGATGGTTTGCGCGCAATCGATCCGGAAATTATGAAAACTGCTGTAACTGGCGAACGCTTCCAGGCTTGCTTTTTCGAGAATAGCCAGGACGACAGCATTACTGCGTTTGTTAAAGAGGTGTTGACTAAATAAATCCCTCCCTGGCTGCGCGCCCCGTTTCAAAGAGTGGGAGTAAATCCCCCTTTGAAACGGGGGCTAGGGGGATTTTAAAAGGCCCGGGGATTCTCTTTTGCTTTAAACATATTCACCAAAATCTGAGGCACACCAAATGACTCAACTAAAACCACGCTCAGTCACCCTGGCCATTACCGGCGCTTCCGGTGCGCAGTATGGTTTGCGTTTGCTGCAATGTTTATTGGCAGCGGATTGCAAAGTATTTTTGATGATCTCCAGTGCGGCGGAAGTGGTGATTCGCACCGAGACAGACCTGGATCTTCCGCGCGACCTGGAAGAGCAGCAGGCAATGTTGTGTGATCTTTACGATGCCGATGAAGAGCAATTACAACTGCTCGCTAAAGATGATTGGTTTGCCGCTGTGGCATCGGGTTCCAGCTCACCCAGCTCGATGGTGATTTGCCCCGCCAGCGGCGGAACACTTTCCGCTATCGCACATGGGGCGAGTAATAATTTAATCGAACGCGCTGCCGATGTTGCATTGAAAGAACGTCGCAAATTAATTGTGGTGCCGCGCGAGACCCCCTATTCCGAAATCCATTTGGAAAATATGCTCAAGCTGACGCAAATGGGCGTGATTGTATTGCCTGCCAGCCCCGGTTTTTATATGCAGCCGCAAACCGTAGAGGAACTGGTTGATTTTATTGTCGCACGCATTCTGGATCAGCTAGGTGTGCAACAGGAATTAATGCCGCGTTGGGGCGAGGATTAAATTAACTGTTGAGGTTCGTTCCTCAGCCTACGCAGGCCCGCACCAACTTACAAACACCACGAATAAAATTATCGCTATGAATTTACCTAAAAAAGTCCGCATTGTTGAAGTTGGTCCGCGCGATGGTTTGCAAAATGAAAAGCAAGCCATTCCAACCAGCACCAAAATCCAATTGATTGAAAACCTTGTCGATGCGGGACTGACATATATTGAAGCAGGCAGTTTTGTGAATCCAAAATGGGTGCCGCAAATGGCCGATAGCGGCGAAGTATTTGCTGGCATCACCCGCAAGCCCGGCGTGACCTACGCTGCACTCACACCCAATCTGCAAGGCTATGAACGCGCCATTGCCGTTAAGGCTAATGAAGTGGCAATTTTTGCAGCAGCCTCAGAAGCCTTTAGCCAAAAAAATATTAATTGTTCAATTAGCGAAAGCATCCAGCGTTTTGAAACGCTGATTAGCGCGGCCAAAGCGCAACAAATTCCTGTGCGCGGCTATATCTCCTGCGTAGCAGGCTGCCCTTATTCCGGTGCGGTTGATCCGGCGATGGTAGCGAATATAGCAAAAGAACTTCTGGCCATGGGCTGCTACGAAGTTTCGCTGGGCGATACCATCGGTGTTGGTACCGCAGGAAAAATCAAACACTTAATTGAAACACTTGCGCGCGATATCCCCATCGAAAAAATCGCCGCCCATATGCATGATACTTACGGGCAGGCACTCGCCAATATTTATGCGGCACTGGAAATGGGTGTGAGCGTTGTGGATTCATCCGTTGCCGGTTTGGGCGGCTGCCCTTATGCAGCAGGTGCGACCGGGAATGTCGCCACCGAAGATGTTGTTTATTTATTAAATGGTTTGGGCATAGAACACGGTGTGGATTTGCAAAAACTCATCCACGCCGGAAATGCCATCAGCAGCGCTTTAGGCAAACCAACCAATTCAAAAGTAGCGCAGGCTTTTTCCAAAAGCCGCGCCTGATCAATACGGAAGCAAAAAAGTGAACAACGAACTCGAACAACAAATTAATCTGGAAACTGCCCAAATCCGCTGGCATGAACTGCAACGTTTTTTCGCCAGCGGCAATGCCATCGCCGTAAATGCCAGCCTCGATTTAACCCATGTAGCGGCACAAATCGTTGCCGATAATGCCGCACAAATTAAAACCTGGATGGACGCAGGCTTGGTCGATGTAGTAAAAGACACCCAGGCACAACAATGGTATGAAACCGATGCGCTGGTCTGGGCAGTAGTAATAAAACCTTGGGTGTTGGTGCAACCAATAATTGGAAAGGAAAATTAATGATGCGCATTATTCGCCGTGCCCTAGCCACCGACGCCGATGCAATCGCCAAGCTATATAGCGAATTAAAAACGTTTTCGACACCATCAGTTTCGCCCGAACGCATAGCGACTCTTGCTACGAAAATCGCGATGCGCGGGATTTTTATGCCGCCATGGGTTATGACCCGGATGCAAAGATAGGCTTTATCAAATACCGTAGGTATTTTGGCCAATAATACCCAACTTATTTTTCAGCGCTCACAAAGGAATTCCCTATGACTCTTACCAGCTCCGGTGTTGCCCTGCGTTTTTTATTTGCACTCTTATTAGTATTGCTGAGCTACAACCCCAGCGGCTATTCCTATTTTCATTGGGCCTACCACAGCCTGAGCCATATCACCCCCTATGTAGTCATTGCAGGAATTGTTTTGTTGATCGGCTGGGGCATTTACATTAAGGCCACACTCAACTCACTCGGGTTGATTGGCATAATCGCACTCGCCGCACTTTTTGCCTGCCTCGTATGGTTATTTATTTACTGGGGATTCTTAAGCCTCACCAATATATCCGCCATGGCCTGGGTGATTGAAATCCTATTGGCGGCATTACTCGCCGTTGGCATGTGCTGGTCGCATATTACCCGTCGCATGAGCGGGCAAGTCGATGTGGATGAAATAGAAGAAAAATAACATTTAATCCAGAAGGGATTGACCGCTGAATTTTCACCTGTGAAATCACTCCCTTCATTCTTTGCTATCGTCTACATCACTCCAAATTTCGTTATTTATTTTTTATTTGTTTTTGCATACATAGCAGAGACTGAGATGCCATTATATTTTTCTTTACCTTGCCAAAAAAAATTTCCCTTCTAGTCTCCCTATAACCTTGCATTATTTAATCCATTAAAGATATCGAGCTTTGCTTTTATTTTTATAGATAAAATTTTGCAAGGTAAATATTGCTCTAATTTTTATTAGCAGCATTGCAGAAACGATTTTAAAAATCCGTCTTTTACTTTTAATTGCCTTCAGATGAAAAGCAATAAAGAGTTTTTGCTGTGATTATTTTAAGTAAACAACATTAAAAATAGGAAAGGAATTTTTATGGGTATCAAAAAAATAGCAGCAACGCTATGTCTTTCACTTGCCTCTGCATTTACATTTGCGCAGACATTTACAGTGGAATATAAACCGCTTGCGAATTTGGCATCAAGCCAGCAAATTCATGCTGAATTGAAAGTAACCAATACGGGGACGCAAGCTGTAAACTTATCAGCACTGTCGGTACAGTACTATTTTACCAAAGAAGGGTCAGCTTCGATGGTGGGGGTATCTGATTATGCTGCGGTACTCGGTGCAAATTATCGCGTATTGACCAGTAATGTCGCCTTCGCGTTTGATAGCACTAAAATCAATACCACCTTTGGCTCTACCTCCGGCGTTTTACTCGGTGGAGAAACTATACAGTTTCAGATTAGAGCCTATAAAAATGATTGGACCTATCAGGACCAAAGCAATGACGCTTCATTTAATGGAAGCATCACCAATTTCACGCCGGTAACTAATATTACCGTTAACGGTGGAGCCTCTACTCCTATTACTGGAACCATTAAAAATAATAGTGGATTTCCAATCGCGGGGGCAAAAGTAAAATACAGTGGCGGAGAAGTTCTCACTGCTGCCGATGGATCATTCACCCTGAATTCAAATATAACCACCGATACTGCAATTACTGTATCGGCCACTGGTTATGCCGACCTAAGCAATGTGTATAAACCTACATCCGGAAAAATTATTATCCACGCTACTTTACTGCCGATATCCGTTACCAAAACAATAAACCCAGCCGTAGCTAATACAGTGACCACGCCCGGCGGAGCCTCAGTAACCTTCCCTGCCATGTCAGGTTTCACGGAGCAGCTCTCAGTCTCCTTAACTCACATCCGAGCAAACACTCAGGATCTTTTATCCGCTCCGGGAAATTTTACCGCCGTTTCCAGCAGTGGAAGCCAGGTTGTATTATCAAGCCAGGGTATGTTGGATGTTGTGGTGAAGGGTGTTCAAACTGGCCAGATTTATTCACTGGCAAACAAGGGGCCATTCACAGTAAAAATCCCTGCATCAATTCCATCAACAGCGCCATCAACAATCCCCATGTGGTTTTACAACACGACTACAGGAAAATGGGTGGAAGAGGGATCAGCTACATTGACCAATAGTGTCTATCAGGGAACTGTCTCGCATTTCAGCACATGGAATATGGATGTTGTCAGTTGTTCGGTGAATGGCACCTGCGCATGCATCAATGCAACAGTGAATGACCCCTCCAATATCGGCCTCGCTAACCCGAATCATCAATACACCATCACAGCCAGTGGCAGCGGATGGACTAGAAGTATGAGTGCAACAACAGCGCAAATTAATCCGGTTAATTTGGTGATCCTGCCAAGCGGAACCTCTACTGTGACAATCACTAACCGCACCACCGGCTGGAAAGGTAGCCTGACCCAAACAGTCAACCCCGGCCCAAGCTGCACCAACTTCCCCATCATTGATTTGGTTCAGGTAAGTGTAACTGGCCATTTAACGAATGCTTGCGGAGGCACGGCGATTGCAGGGGCTACAGTTGAATTAATTAACGTTGCCAACCAGGTTGTTGCTACTACCAATAGCGATGCAACAGGAAGTTATGTATTTGCTTCCGTTGGATTATCACCAGAACTCAACTACTCAATCCGCATTAGCCATCCAAACTTTGTCGGCACTACGGTAAACAATGTTCGAGTCACTGAGGATCCAACCCTTACTATCAACAACGTATTGAATGTACCGAATGATGGCACCACTGGAACCTTGACTGGTCGGGTATTGAATGCGGTCACAGGTGCACCACTTACCAATACCAGCTATGAAATTCGTTCGGGTGTAAACAATCTCACCGGAACAATAGTGGCGAGCGGAGTGACTGACGCAATGGGTCAATATACTCACACATTATCAAGAGGGAACTACACCGTTCGTGCATTTAATACAGATGGAGAAGCAAGCGCAGTAGGTGTAAGTGCAGCATGCCCGACGACCACTCCAAATATTGTCATAGGACCAACTATTCCCGGTGTGAGAATTATTATGTCATGGCAAGGCACACCTTCAGATTTGGATAGCTATCTGAATGGACCCGGTTGGAGAGTCAATTACGTCACCATGTCTAACACAGATGGCACAGCCACCCTGAATATTGACGCAACACAGGCACCAAATACGGTGGAGGTAATTACACTGACACAAGAGCAGGCGAATAGTAACTACAGCTTCTCGGTTCACGACTACACTAACAGAAGCTCAAATAACTCTATGGCTCTCTCAAATTCGGGAGTAACTGTAACGGTTGTTAGAAATGGGGTAACTACCAACACTTTCGCCATCAATCCAAACACAGGTGGCACACTCTGGCGTGTATTTACTATGACTAACGGAGTAATAACCGCCGTTGATACCATGACATACGAAAGTAATGGGGCCAATATTTTAAATTAAGTATTGCCCTCCGGAGCTGAGTGGCCCTCAGCTCCGGTTTTTAGTACATTCATTAACTTACCAACGGGTTCACTCTCAAACAAACGCCTTCCACAAATTTTCGAACTCGCCTGAATAAGCCGCCACCAATTTTGACTCATTGGTTACCAAAATATTTTCCTGGTTAGATTCAGTTGCTGAGCGCGTCCAATTAAAACTGCCGTTCACAAGCACTTGCTTGTCGACAATGGCAAATTTATGGTGCATATGGTTTTCACTTTTATCCATACGAATATCGATCCCCTGATCCATCAGAAAATAAATATCGCTGCCTTGGTCCTGGGCTTTGTCATTATCGGTGATTAAACGTATGTTAATACCGCGTTTATGTGCGCTGACAATCGCATTGGCCAAGCGGTCATCTGAAATAGTGAAGATACTGATATCGATAGTTTCACGCGCAGAAACCAACAAATCCAGCAACTGGCGACGACAATCCTCACCGGGACTAAAGTGCGCCTCAGTGATGGAAACCGACTGTGCTTGACGGAAACCATCAATCACTTTGCTGATTTTTTCCAACCATAAAAGTGCCGACATGGCATTCTCGCCACCTGCCTGTACCGGTGCGCGCGCCAACTCAAAGGACTTATTGCGTGTGAAGGCAATATCATCTTGCTTTAGGCCCGGCAGAATATCGCGCAACTCCAACGCTTCCGATTGGCTAAGTTTAAAGTCCGCCAAAGTCGCAACCAACCAATCTTCCAACTCCTGCTGACGCATATTAAGATTCCTGAATAAATGGAATTCCTGATGAAATGACATCCATAATAAAATGAAGCTAGCTACGGCGATATTTTGATAAACCCGGCGTAAACCTTGTTTGCATAAACGCGCAGAGCACACCGGCAATAGCACCGCACAAATGCGACTCAAATGAAATGCGCGGATCTGTTGGCAGCACGCCGTAGAGCATACCACCGTAAAAGAAAGCAACTAGTATCGCGAGCAAAATATTGAGCAAGCGGCGCTCAAACCACGCGGTGGCGATTAATAAACTCCACAAACCGAAAATCCAGCCGCTCGCACCTATATGTAAAGCACTGCGCGCAAACAACCATACCAATAACCCGGTCACGGTAATGATAAAAAAGCTGCTCCACAGGTAACGGCGCAATGAATGCACAAACAGCAGGCTACTAAAAATAAACAGGCCAACCAGGTTGTTGAGCAAATGTCCGATATCACCATGGAGAAATGGCGCAGCATAAATACCGGGCAAGGATCCCAAATGCCGCGGCACTATACCAAAGGAATATAACCAGCCACCGAATAAAAAATTAACCATATGCACGGCGACCATCAACCCGCAGATACCCAACAAGACTCTGAATTTGGTTGATAATTTGGTCGATAGCCGCCACATAAAATTAACTATTCGCTTCCGGTTCCGCAGGTGATGCCTTGGGCTTTTTGTTAGCCGCTAACAATTCACTTTGAAGCACTTTTAGCTGGTGCGATACCTGCTCAATTTTTTCGTGGTTGCGCAAATCGATATCCAGTTTTTTATCCATATTGCGCACCAGCGGCACCAGCGACCCCTCCAGTGTGTCCGCCAATACTTTCAGCACTTTATCCAACCCCGGCAACGGTTGGTTAATCACTTCGACATTGGGAGCGACAGGAGCAAGTGAACGCTCAAGCCGCGAGGAGGATGCAGCAATCGCTTCAATTAATTCGCGGTTGCCGGAAGAGTTATCAACGACGGGTTGATTATTAGCAGCGAGCGCCAACTTGTTAATGCCTTCCACCATATCCGCCAATTGCACCACGACTTTTGCACCGGTATCGGCGGAGTCGCCACCCAGCACTTTATTGCGCAGGAAATCCTTTTTAATCTGCGCCCAGCGATTGCTTTGCTCTTCAGTCATATTACCGCGCAGCTCGGCCAATTTGAGCAAGTTACTCTCGGCACCAACCGTCAGCATTTGCGCTTCGCCCAGATAGTGGTCGGCAATCATCTGCATCAGCTCGGCATCGTTCATTACCGCGGAAATTTTCTCCGCCATTTTATTCATGTTGCGATAACTACCCTGCAACTTGAACGATGGCTCGGTACGGTATTTATCATCCTGTGCGGCTGAGGCGATATATTGTTGGTTGATTTTCAAAACCACTTGCTGGATCGCAAAGAGTTTTTTCATCACACCCACAATCTCATTTACTTCTGCACCCGAGTACTGATAACCCAGATCCGTTGTAGCGACCTCTTCACCTTTTGCCATGGCAACAAATTTATACACGTCCTGCATGTCGCGTAGTGCCAAAGGTGCGAGCACTGAGTTAGAGGTGAGCGAGTTTTCGATATAACTCAGCGCAAATTGTTCTTCCATACCGCCGAGGATATCGCCAAGGTTATAAATATCAGCACGGTTCGCCAGCATGTCTGGCACTTTAAAAGCTTCACCGGACTCGGTGTAAGGGTTGCCCGCCATGCATACGCAGAATTTTTTACCGCGCATATCGTAGGTTTTGGTCTGCCCCTTCCAGACACCTTCAATGCGGCGCGTGCCGTCACACAAGGAAATAAATTTTTGCAAAAATTCCGCGTTGGTATGCTGGATATCATCCAGATACAACATCACGTTGTTGCCCATCTCTAACGCAAGATTCAGTTTTATCAGTTCCTGCCGCGCGGTGGCATTGGGTGCTTGTTCAGGATCGAGGGACAGCACATCGTGCCCCAGCGACGGGCAATTGATTTTCATAAAAATCAATCCCAAACGATTGGCCGCATATTCCATCAACGTGGTTTTACCGTAACCGGGAGGCGAAATCATCATTAGCATACCCATCAAATCGGTACGCTTGCTCGCTCCCAACGCGCCCATTTGCTTGGCGAGGTTGTCTCCGATAATAGGCAGATAAGATTCATTAATTAAGCGGTTGCGCACAAATGAGCTGAGCGGTTTCGCCTTGAATTCATGCACGCGCAAGGTTTTGCGTTCCTGCTCGATAATTTGCTGGCGCACCGATAAAAACCGTTGGTATTCAGGCACAACGACTTGGCGATGATGGGCAAGGCGCTGCACAAATGAATCAACCGAAAATGCGAGGGTGCGATTAACAATCAGAGGGTGCTCACCCAACAAATTACCAACCTGCAATTCCAACTCTACTTCAGTAAAACGACGATCCAATCGCTGGTCGCTCTTGAGCAAGGCCACCGCTTCAGGAATATAGTGTTGCAATTTTTTGAGCTGCGCAGCCTCAGCACTGCTATTTTTTAACAGCGCTTGCAACCAGGCGGTTGCAAAATTCCAGCGGTCTGAAGGCCAGCCCTGCATTTTTCCGGACACTTCCTGATAATGTCGCCAAGTCGCCTCATCGAGTGATTTTTTCAGTGCATCTACTAATTCAACGGCATACTTACTGGTGATAAATTCGGTGCGTTCGCGCGCTAATTCTTCCACTAAATATTCAGCAGTGCGCGCCATATCCAATGCACTAACAGGTAATGGATTTTGCGCGATGAAATCGGTGAGGGTTTCTACCACTTCATCAATCAGCATTTGCAATGCGTCGCGGCTCGCAAATAAGCGCTGCATATGTTTTGCCGAGGCGGCACGGTCTTTCCAGGTTTCGTAGGAGAGCGCGGTGTCTTGCGATTTGGATTTGCTGGCAAAGCCCTCCAGATTCGCCCAGAACACTTGTGCCAATCCGCGCGCAAGCGGATCAAAACGCAACAGGTCAGCACGATCCATCGCTGGCACTAGCGCTTTCAGGATCAATACGGCATCCTGATCATGAATGCCTTTTTGATAGCCTTCTTTGTAGCGCGGAGCAGAAAAATCGCGCACGATTTTGCCCAGCTTTTCATCATCAACCAGGGCTTCATGCAACAGATCATGCGTTAAACCATCGGTCTGATTTTCGGCGGCATCCATAATCAATGCCGCCAGATATTCCGCGCGATAAACTTGTGCAGTCTCCGATTCCAGCGAAATAGCCCAATAGTCACTCAGGGCCAATAACTCTGCGTGTTCAACCGGCGCGTAATAATCGGTACCTGTCAGATGAAAATTTAGTATGTTTTCGCGCGGGATAATAGTGAGATCCAGCTCTTGCGTATTCACACTGAATTTGTGGCGCGGGCCCAACTTGATAACATTGCCACCTTCTTCGAAGATGTCGCTTTTATCGCGTAGTGCGCGTAATGTCTGACCTTTGATTGCTTTAAAACGCGCATCTATATCATCGGCTTTAACCGCGTTATCCAGATTTTTTAATTGATTGATTAAATCGGCAACTTTCAACACCAGGGCATCGGATGCGAAATAGGTATTTAATTCCTCCAACACCGAAATCGAAAGCGAACGCTTTTCAATACTCGCGAGAATACGCGCAGCTGCATCAATAATGCTCTGGGCTTTTTTCTGGCGCTCATCTAACAGGCGCTGTTTGTGCTCCTGGAAACTTTCATAAATTTCCTCGCGCTTGGCCATAATATCGGCGAGAAACTGATCGTATTCACTGAACTGCCCTTCCAACTCCTCCAACCTAACCAATGATTTGGATAATTGCTCATCGCACTTTTCAGGGGTTATTGCCAAACCCAACGCATGGGAAATACTTTGTGAAAACAATTTAAATTGCGCGCCGAACTGCGCGACTGCTTCTGCCGAGCCAAAATTTTTCTGCTTATGCTTGGCATTCGCGCGGCTTTGGTTCAGCTTGGCATAGACTTCGGAAATAGCATCAACAATGCGAGTACGCAAGGTTGCATCATCAACTTTCAGGGTTCCCATTAGTTCAGAAAGTAAATCCAAACCTGTTGCAGTTTTTTCGATGACGTCAATGATAGGGGTTATAGCCGCGTTGGTTTCCGCTTTATCGACCTGCTGGTTCAGCTCATCTAATTTAGTGTGATAGGGCGCAAGCGATTTTTCATTCGCCAAAAATGCCAGGGTTTGATCGCTCAGAACTGTGTTCGCATCCAGCAATTGCTGATCTAGCACGGCAATGCGCGTCTGATCTATATAGCGAAACTCTTTGATGGTCGCCAATTGGCCGCGCTGTTTACGCAAACGGGTCAGCGCATCAACATATTCTTCCACCACTTCCCAATTTTCCGGGCGCAGTGATTGCAGTATGGCCTGCTGCTCCGCTTCTGCCTCCTGCATAGCTTTGGCAGATTGCTGGCGAATCGATTCGACTTTTTCAAATTCGTCGATTACCAATTCTGCCGTAGTGGAAATTTCTTTTAATACATCTGCAATAGCGCGGGTTTCACTTTCGCTCAACCAGTAATAACTATCAAAAATTTTTCTGGCCGACAGGCTCAACTCTTCGTACAACCGAACACTGACGGATTGGTTATTAATAATGCGGGTGATGCTGTAAAAATCAGATATGCCGCGCACCAATTCATTGTTGCCAATACGGCCGTAAAAATTCTGCCGTGGCGGCGCCTTGCTGGCAAATTCCGCACTGACATAAGGTGTCTCCCATACTTGCATAGGATGCACACGGGTGGGCTCTGACTCGGCCGAAAAAATCACTATATCGCCGTTATCGGCCATGGCGTAACCACTGCCGTAAATCGGGTTTTGCAATTTCTTTTCGATCAGGTTGTACGCCAGCAGCGATACCATGCCCACCGCTGGCTCATAGAATACAAATAGAACATCTTCGCCGTTGGGCGAACGGATCATGCGTTTGAAGCGAAAGTTTTCAGAACTTTCTTCAAATATTTTGTGCTCGCCGGTATTTAAATAATAACCACCGGGAAAAATAAGGCCGTGGTTTTCTGGCAGCTGGACACAGGACTGCCCTATCTGATCAATGCGCAATACCTGCTGGGTCAGGGTATTAAATATAAGGTGGCGCCACTGCTCTTCGCGATAGGGGCGAATACGCAACAAAATAAGGCTGCCGACCGCCGCATAAAAAATGCTGGCGTCATCAAGGGATTGGGTTTTATCTTCTACTGCTTCGCTGTAGATACCCTGGCCGTCTTCGGTGTTATTTTCAATTTTGATAGTGAGGTCGCCATTGACTGCCTCTACGAAAATTTTATCCAGAATATTTAAATGTGGATGCCGGCCATGCACCGAATTTTCGCGCGTAACAGCAACCCATTCAAAATCGAATGCGGGCGGTAATTGGATATCGCGCTCACCGCGATTATCGATATAAGTGATGGCCTTGCCATCGGGCGATACTGACCAGCGGAATACACGGATATCATCCAGGCGCTCGCCAATCTGGAACCCGGCCAACAATTTTCCATTGTTAAGGGTCAGCGCAACTATGCGGGTATTTTTGTAGTAGCGATACAGCTCATCAAAATCATTGATAAAACTCTGCCCGGTAAGAAAGGTTCCGGCAAGACTGATAGGCTCAAGCTCAATGCCCGACTCAGTTGTCTTTCTGACAAAGAGCGAAAATACATCGTCAATTTTGGTTTCTTTTTTTAAACCAATAAAAACGTTGTAGCCGAATAACAGATGCTCGCCCACCTGGACAATATCGCGCGGGATGCAATTATTTTCAGTGCGCACACGCACACGGGCAATCACATTCATCGCCGAACTGCCAAACTCAGCAAGGCGCGCCTCATTCAGCTGACGGACCTGCGTCGTCAAAGTTTGCCCCTGGTCAAGCAAGCGCTTACGAATAATTTCATAAGCGCCGCCTTCCGCGACTGCATTATCAACAATGCTATTGGAATCGTTCTGCGACGCAGTAGAGTTTTGCTGCACCATGCCTTTTTCCTTTTCAGTTCAGCAATAGAAGTGGTTTGCGTAGCACCTCGATAAGGGCTACGCAATTGTTGGATAAACAGCTTTCGAATACACAACTACCGAATATACAGAGGGTGTTAACCCACTACTTCGGCCACCTCAGCCTTCTCTACTTTTTCTGCAGCAACAGCAGGTTTACTCACGAACCGATCGAGCACCGCCTGAATGACACCACTCTTGCCCGCGAGGCCATCTATCGCTTTACCGATCGATAATGATTTGGCGAAGTTATCGAAGAACTGCGCTTCACCGCCAACAATATCGATATGCGCTTTTTGCAATGCAATTGCCAGAATCTCCGCATTTTCTTTCGCGATTTCTTTACCGGCAGCAATACTTGCCAGGGTTTCTTTCAGCGATGTTTCCAGCCCCATACGGAACTCTTCGTGCTCGCGCGCCTTATCGCTCATGGCATTCATGGCTTCAAATTTCTCGACCAAACCATCCGCTTCGGCTTTAAATTGTTCGCGCGTCACTTCAGCACCGACCAAACCAATTTCCTTTTTCGCACTCGCTTCAGATGCACCCTTGCTTGCAATCACATCGGCTTCAGCAGAACCTTTTGCAGTGATAACTTCTGCCTCTGCTTTGCCTGCATCAGCCTGTGCAGCACCTTTCGCACGGATAACGCTCGCCTCTGCAACGCCTTCTTTTTCCAATGCACCGGCTTTTGCTTCTTGCACTTTGGCATCAGCGAGACCGGGGGCTGCGCGCTCAGCTTGAATACCTTCGGCTAATTTTTTCATTGCTTCCGCTTCTTTTGCAGAGGCTTCCAGCTTGGCCTGTGCCATAGTCATAATTTCTGACGCTTTATGTTTAGCCGATAGCTCTTCTGCTTCTGCGGCCTTCACTTGTTTGACTTTAACTTCTTCTGCGGTTGCCTCAGCAGCCAACACCTGCACTTGCTTTTTACGATCCGCATCAGACACTTCACGCACTTCCTTAATACGCTCTTCTTCGATAGCAACGGTTTTATCCACTACTACGCGCTCACGAATCACATTCGCGATTTCTTTCTTCTGCACTTCGATGGCCTTTTCTGCCTCTATCGTTTGCAACTCTACTTCGCGTTTACGCGATACAATTTCCAGATCGCGCGCACGGGTGACCTTCTCTTCTTCAATCGCTACCGCACGCAGACGGTTTTGCGCAGCAACATCGATTTCGCGCTGCTGGTTTTGCGTTTGCACCGCCAAATCCTGCGCTACCTGAATTGCAGTCTGTTCATATTTACGACGCTCTTCTTCCTGCACTTTTTTGGTCTCCGCTTCTTCGCGGGCCTGAATAGTGGCAATTTCGCGTTTCTGCCGCGCTTCTGCATCTGCTTGCTGACGATCAAGTGCCAACATAGCCTCGGTGGTTTCCACGTTTTTCTTCTTGATCGCCAGCTCTTCATCGCGCTCCAGCATGTTAGTGCGAATATTTTGTGCAGCAGTCAATTCAGTAATCTTTTTAATACCTTCGGCATCGAGAATATTATTCGGGTCAAGTGACGCTTTGGGCGTTTGCTCGATATAGTCAATTGCCACGTCTTCCAGCACATAGCCATTCAAGTCATCACCGATCACCTGGATAATTTTTTCGCGAAACTCCATGCGATTTTCAAACAATTGGATAAAATCAATCTGCTTGCCCACTGTTTTCAAGGCCTCAGAGAATTTTGCGGCGAACAATAAATCAATCGCTTCGCGGTCAGATGCGCGCTCGGCGCCTATCGCTTTAGCTACGCGCAATACATCTTCCGGTGTTTCATTTACGCGCAGGTAAAAGGCTACGGTGATATCAGCGCGCATATTGTCTTTACAAATCAAACCATCGCGGCCGCGACGATCTACATCCATGGTAATCAACGAAATATTCATCAACTCTTTTTTGTGGATGATTGGATACACCAGGGCGCCGGTAAAATGCACCTTGGGTGTAGAGCTCATGTCATTAACAATCAGCGCCGTACCTTGCGCAACCTTGTTGTAAAAGGCTTTAAATAACCCGGCCAACCCCATTAAAAATATAAATACGGCTCCAATCACTGTGAGCACAGGTGTAGCCATTGCTGTTTCGAACATTCTATTTGCTCCTTTTAATCCTATTGATTTTTAGACTTTATTCGCTGGTACGACCCAGAAATTCTTCTTCCGATACAACCCTGTATACATTGCTGTTGGCGATATATTCCAACAACACTACCTTATCGCCGCGTGCAAAAACCTGGTCGCCCGTTGCCCGCACTTTCAAAATGAGCCCTGCTCCACCGTCATCGAGATTGGCTTCACCGAAGCTGCTATCAACACGCGACGAACGCACCGTCGCCGTTTGCCCCAATACTTTTTTCTGGATATTTTGCTCGGTTTTAGCAAAAAACTTTCGCAGCGGTTTGATGATCTGCGCGGTGACTAGCACAGCAACATAGAGCGAGCCCAACAAGATAGGCAAGCCCACCACAAAACGTAGCCAGCCATACCCAAACAACGCAAGAAAAAAATAGCTGGCGTAATAACTGAGCAGCCATCCGACCAACGCGATAAGCGATATCACAATCGTCACTGGCACACCATTCAAACCCAGGCGCATCAATAACCCGGCAAAAGATTCACCAAAGGAGTGCTCGCTGTGGGAGTTGAGGCTCATGTGCCCATCCAGATGCGATAGATCCACATCCAATACATCCACTTCAAATAATCCAAAGGATGCGCAAATCCAGTAGAGAACTGCAATTCCCAACAGGAATGTAAACACTACCGTTGGAAAATTGAAAATGGTTAACAGAAAATCGTTCATCCCTAGTCGCTCAGGCTATTAGTGATCGGGAATCACCAGAAATTACTCCGGTGATTTTTTATTTTTAATACGCGCCAAAATATCATCTGCCGAGGGGCCCGCAGTAGCTATACCCGCGGCTTCCAGTTTTGATTTCAGCGAATCGTCGCCGGTCGTTTGCGCCATTTCGCCAGCGGCTTTGATTTGCGCATCCTTTAACGCTTGACGCTCCTTGATTCGCTCAAGGGATTCCATCGCCGTACGCATTTTAGAATCCGAACCGCTGTGTCGCTCTGCAACGGCAACTTGCGCCTTGAGTACATTTTCAGTCGCTTTAACCGTATCCACTTGCTGCTTCAAGCGCTTGATATTTTTTTCGGCAACATTAATTGCCGCGCGCAATTTCTCTACACTTTGCGCAAAATTTTGTGCCGATTCCCGCTCCATCGCCAAACTGTTTTCAAACCCGGCAATGTGTTCAGCAACCTCAAACGCGAGCTTTTCATCACCTTTTTCCAGCGCTTTCGCTGCGTAACCTTCATGCTCATCAATCGACTTTTGCAATTGCTTGCATTTTTCTTCGGCAAGTTTCTGGCGCGCCATGATTTCCGCAAGACTGTCCCTGGAGCGTTTCAATTCCTCACCGGCATCGCGCACCTCTTGGTCGAGAATACGCAATGCCTGACCATCCACTATCGCCTCACCCGCTTCATTTACACCACCGCGCAAGGCAGTAATCATTTTTGCCCAGATATTCATAGCGATTTACCTTTGTTGGTTGCGGGGCCGCCGTTCCAGCACCCGGTTAGCTAATTAAAAATTCACTGTAAGCTTCAGTCGCCTGAATCACATTCGACGCCAGCATTTCGATTTCCAGAATCACATCATGCAAGCTCGACGCAGAGCTCAGCGCACCAAACATGTGGTAGCAATCATCGCCATCCATTTTGTCGAGACTGATATTGGAGAGCGGAAAATATTTGTGCGTGCGCAGCACGGTTTCGTTAAACAGCGCTGGATTGTTCACCTCGGATACCGACCACAGCATCGCCTCAACAACAATTTGTTCACCGGAAACCGTCAGGAACAGCGGCAGATCACCGTACTCATACATCACTATATGCAGCGCAGGCGACACACCCTCGATCAGCTCCAGGTCGGCACGCTTGGCGGAAAATATCTCGGCCTTGCCCAGCGCGTCATACAGGCTCGCGGTGGTCCAACGGTTCACAACATCTGTCATTCGACTTTCTCCTTTAACTGGCAATAACCCACTGGAAACAACCTGTTTTGCAGACACCCTCAATTCCAGCTCCATAAGCGCCAGGCGACGTGCATTCTCCGGGAGAATCCAGACCTCTTTCTTGACCAGGCCTTGCTCCCGTAAGCGGCTGCGGTATTCCCGCTGATAATGTGCTGATGATTTCTTCTGCATGGGACCAACAATAAGTCATTACATGTAACAAATCAAACATTACATGTAATAAAAATTAAGCGCACAAAATATAGATAACCAACTGATTACTATGGCTATTTTTGTTTATTTGCTGGTTATTTAGTACAAGATGCTCTAGGAGACGCGGAAGATAAGAACTAGTAATGAAGAAATAATCTAAGCAGGCAGCGAGTGACCTGCCTGTTCTGCAATTGGTGGTTTTCGCACCGAGAAGGGTGAGCCGACGCAAGCAGCCGTCGGCTATGTCGCTATTTTGGAGCGGTCATATCCCGCTCCAAGCCGCTTGGCCCGGTAGGTTTTTTCGGCTTCCAAACCCAGATTAATCCACGCACATACCCATCACCTTTTACACCGGTGTGATCGAGCCCTTCCATTGCGTAACTTAATAATTCCAGGCTTTGGTATTTACGTGCAGCCAATTGTTTTTGAAACTGGATAATCGGATCGCGGAATGCGGGAAATTCAGTTGAACCATAGGAAATAAACATACGCCCGTTTAAGGATTTATGCTTTTCTACGTAGCTGTTATCCAACTTAACCAGCGCTTGCTTATCCCACTCCACCGCCGGGCTGATGGCGATATATCCGGAGAAAAAATCGGGAGCCAGATAAGCGGCAGAGATAGTGAATAATCCACCCAGGGAATTACCGGCAATAACCCTGTCGGAGCTTTGCCCGCGATATTGGGTTTCAATCAGTGGTGCAACTTCTTTTCTAATAAAATCCAAAAATAAATTCGCTTTACCGGATTTTTCATCCACTGCGGTAAATGTGTAATCAAGGCGCCGCTCCTTGCCATAATCAGCACCGGAAGGATAGGACAATCCCACCATAATAAATTCCGGCACCAGGTTGTCGTAACTTAAATTACCGTAAGTCGACACCAATAGCGGCGTATCCCAATAGGCATCAAGATAATAGAGGACGGGATACTTTTTTTCAGGGTTCGATTTATAACTGGATGGGTAAACCACAACCAATTCGTGATCACGTCCGGTAATTTTTGAATGGATGGGAATAATTTCAGTATTCTGCAAAACAAATTGCTTGTTCGTTTGTTGCCCGAACGCCGAGGATGTCACCGCAACTAAAACAACCAACGCCAGAATAAATTGATTACGCATATTATTTTCCCCTTAAAGATTATTTGCGTTAAGGCTTGTTATATAACTCCCAGGTTTCCTGCTTTTTCTTTTCACTCTTGCGCAACAACACATAGGTTGCCCCTACCCAGCCATGGACTTTTTGCGCGGAATGGAATGCGAGGATTTCCGGAAATTGCGGCAGCCAATGGGCAACGCAACTTTTTAATTGTGCCGGTTGCTCGCGTCCCTCACCTTTACCATGAGTAATCAATGCGCAGCGAATATCGTGCGCCATACAATCTTTTATAAATTGGAATACTGCACTGCGCGCCTGATCGACCGTCATATTGTGCAGATCGAGGCGCGCATCAATTTGGTATTTGCCCATCCGCAAACTGCGGTAGACGCCGTTTTGTACACCATCGCGCTTAAATTCAATCACCGCGAGCGGGTCAAGCGGCTCAATGTATTCGCCGGAGAGAAAATTTTTATCTTTCGCCAATTCCGCAGTCGCCGCTTTACGGCGGGTTTCCACGCTGGTTTTGTCCTGATGCGGAGATGCCAGGGTGACTTTTTCTTCCACCTTGATGGGTTTTACATCCTTCATTTGTTGGAGGAAAAGATCGGAATCAGGTGTTTTTTTAGTCATAACACTGGCTTGGCGCAAAAAAGTTCGGGAGAGAATTGTGCAGCATTTGAGAGCGAACTGGTAGCCCAAAATACTGGCCGCAATTTTTGGTAGTGCACACCAAATGTACACCACCTTTAATCCTAAAACCTCGTGTTACTCACAAACGCAATCTGCGAGCCGTCGGGCGACCAACTGGGCACATTAATAGTCCCCTGCCCGCCGTACACATAGGCGATAATTTCAGGTTCGCCGCCGTCGGCCGGCATTTCACGCAGATACACGAGGCGATAGAAAGGGTGCTCGCCGGAATCTATATCGTTCATGTAACTAAGGAAAACAATTTTCTTGCCGTCTGGCGAAATGTGCGGGAACCAATTGTTGTAATTATCGAAGGTAAGCTGCTGCTGGTTGGTGCCATCGGCATGTATGCGCCACAACTGCATCATGCCCGTGCGATTGGAGTTGAAGTAAATATATTTGCCATCGGAACTGAATTCGGAACCATCGTCCAGTGTCGTCGTGTCGGTTAATTGTGTTTCCTTGCCGGATTTAATATCGATACTGTAAATATCGTATCGACCATTTCGCTCACCGGTAAAGATCAGGGTTTTATCATCGGGCGAGAAACCATGCAGGTAAGAGTGACCGGCATTTTTGGCGGTAATACGGGTTGGATTCTTACTGCCGGTAATCGGCAGGATATAAATCGTCGAGTGATTATTTTCCTCTGCTACATGATGGCTAATGCCAATTAATTTTCCACTCCAGGAAAGCACATGATCATTGTTATTGCTCGTCGCAAAACCTGAATCCAACACCGAACTTTTGCCGCTGTTAATATCGAAATTAAACAACAGCCCCTTGGAGTTATAAATCAGCGTTTTACCATCCTGCGTCCAATTAGGCGCTTGTATCGAATCGGGCGAGCGATACACAATACGGCGATTTTTAGTCGCCATATCCATAATTTCAAGATTGCTGCCGATGTAATCTTTATAGGGACGAAAATCCTTTGTAGCGGGAAGAATGATGCGCACATTGGAAAAAACTCCTGTTTCTATCGCAGCAGGATTATGCGCACAAACACTAAGCCCCGCATAAATTTTTTCCCCGAGTTTGATATGGGAAACTGAGGTCACCTGAAATGGCTGCCCCATTTTGGCAGCGCTCATAATGTAGGTATCGCCCCGGCGCTCCAATTGAATTACATCGGGAGATTTGATCGCCATCGGGTAATCTTCCGTATCACCACCGGCATGCGCGCGAAATTGCAAGGATGTTAAACCATCGCCATGAACCGCAGCATGTACATTGGGTGAGGTGGAATCGAGGCTGGTGCGTAGATTCCAGCCTATCTTACACTGTGGATTAGCGCTGGCACCTTCAAACGCCACATTTGCACGCAAGATAAAATTCCCCTGTAATTGCGTATAAACATAATGCAATTCATCTTGGTCGCCGCGCGCATTCGCACCCCATCCGTTGGTGCCTGAACCACTAATACGGTAATGCTGCAAGGCTGAGTCATATTTTACGGCGCCCGAATGTTTGACCGCACCTATATCGCCGCTTGCGGCAAATTGACCGATGGATTCTGCATGCACAAATGAAGGAGGCAAAAAAACGAGCACAATAATCACCCATTGTTTAGCTATTCTTATCATCGCCGCTCTTATCATCATAGATTCCCGAAAAATAATCGTCTTTCAATCCGACCGATACTGCGCCATATTTTCAGATCTACAGAAAGGTTTTACCGATTTTTACCATCACATGACTTTTTTCAGGCGCGAAACTTTCATAAAACCAAGGTGCGATTACTGATAAAAAAACCATAAAAAAAGGATGCAATTTCTTGCATCCTTTTTTGTGGGGATCACCAGTTATTTTCTATAAATTATTTATTCGCTCGATTGGAAATCAACTCATTCACTACCGCCGGATCAGCGAGGGTCGATGTATCACCGAGCGAATCCAATTCATTGGCGGCAATTTTGCGCAGGATGCGGCGCATAATTTTTCCTGAGCGGGTTTTTGGTAAGCCCGGTGCCCACTGGATGATATCGGGACGCGCAATTGCGCCGATTTCTTTTACGACCAACGCCAACAATTCTTTCTTCAATTCATCGCTCGGTTGCTCGCCCGCCATCAAAGTCACATAGGCGTAGATACCTTGGCCTTTAATATCGTGCGGATAACCAACCACTGCTGCTTCAGCAACTTTATCGTGCAATACCAATGCACTTTCAACTTCTGCGGTGCCCATGCGGTGGCCGGATACGTTGAGCACATCGTCCACGCGGCCGGTAATCCAGTAGTAGCCATCGGCATCGCGGCGTGCGCCGTCGCCGGTGAAATAGTAGCCAGGGTAGGTGCTGTAGTAGGTATCGATGCAGCGCTGGTGGTCGCCAAAGACAGTGCGGATCTGGCTTGGCCATGCAGCCTTGATGCAGAGGTTGCCCTCGCCTGCACCGACCACTTCTTTGCCTTCCGGATCGAGCAGTACTGGTTGTACGCCGAAGAAAGGCACGGTTGCCGAACCGGGTTTAAGGTCAATCGCACCGGGCAATGGCGTGAGCATGTGCGCACCGGTTTCGGTTTGCCACCAGGTATCCATAATCGGGCAGCGGCTATCGCCGATCACACGGTAGTACCACTCCCAGGCTTCGGGGTTGATCGGCTCACCCACGCTGCCGAGTAGTTTCAGGCTGGCGCGTGAGGTTTTGGTGACGTAATCGTTGCCCGCGCCCATCAATGCACGAATCGCGGTTGGTGCGGTGTAGAAGCTGTTGACGCCGTGTTTATCGATCACTTGCCAACAGCGGGATGCGTCCGGATAAGTCGGCACACCTTCAAACATCAGGGTAGTTGCGCCATTGGTGAGCGGACCATAGACGATATAGCTGTGGCCGGTCACCCAACCCACGTCGGCGGTACACCAGTAAATATCGCCTTCCTGATAATCAAACACGTACTTGTGGGTCATTGCTGCTTGTAGCAGATAACCGCCCGTGGTGTGTAATACGCCCTTGGGTTTGCCGGTGGAGCCGGAGGTGTAGAGGATAAACAGCGGATCTTCGGAATCCATGACTTCCGGTTCGCAATCATTTGCCTGGCGCTCAACCAGATCCTCGTACCAGAAATCGCGTTTTTCATCCCAGGCGATATCGCCACCGGTGCGCTTGACCACGATGCAGGTGTGCACGCCAGGGCATTGCGCGAGCGCAATATCAGCATTCTTTTTGAGCGGGACACGCTTGCCGCCGCGCAGACCTTCATCCGAGGTAATTACTACCTGGCAGTCGGCATCCTGGATACGGTCTTTCAGGGCCTCGGGCGAAAAACCACCAAACACGATTGAATGGATCGCGCCGATACGGGTACAGGCGAGCATGGCGTAGGCCGCTTCCGGGATCATCGGCATATAGATACAAACGCGGTCACCCTTCTTCACGCCGCGCTCGCGCAGTGCATTGGCAAGACGGCAGACTTGGTCGTGCAGCTCTTGATAGGTAATAAATTGGTCTTCAGAGGGATCATCGCCCTCCCAGATAATCGCCGTCTGGTTAGCGCGTGCGGGTAAGTGACGGTCGATACAGTTAACGCTGACGTTCAATTTGCCATCGATAAACCAGCTCACTTCACCTTTACGCAGGTCGCTTTTGGTCACTTGCGACCAGGGCTGTTGCCATGTCAGGAAGGTTTTCGCCTGTTCTGCCCAAAAAGTATCAGGGGCATTAATCGATTGGTCGTACATTTCCTTATAGCGCGCCAGATTGATCGCCGCCTTGGATTTGAAGCTTTCGGGAACCGGATACAGGTGTACTTCTGACATGGTTTTATCTCACTAGCGTTATCTTGTTATTGATCGAGAGGGCGCGCGATGGATGGAATGAGCGACATGCAACATCCCCACGCAGGACTGGAATCAAGCTTAGCAGGATTGGAGCTTAAAGCTCAATGACAACGTTGTCCATAATGACGCAAAAAATGTAAATACTGCACTGCGATGAAGCACAAAAAAATAACGCCCATAAAAAAGGGCCGCAGTGCGGCCCCTTCGAAAAATCTGATCAACTAATCCGATCAGCAAACCCGATTAACAACTATAGGATGCTTAAGCGACCTGTATTGGAATCGTGTTGGAAGTGCGATTCACAGTGTTGTCTTCATTCAAATACACCAGCTTCGGCTTGTGATTAATCAACTCTGCTTCAGTGAAATGGCCGTAAGTCGCGATAATCACGCGATCACCCACCGCCACTTTACGCGCAGCTGCACCATTCATCGAGAAGGTGCCTGAGCCCGGCTCAGCGAGAATAATGTAAGTGTGAAAACGCTCGCCGTTGTTTACGTTGTAAATATCGATTTGCTCGAACTCGCGCATACCGGCAAGGGCAACCAAATTCGCATCGATTGCGCAGGAACCGTCGTACCACAGCTCTGCCTGGGTAACTTTGGCCATGTGCAACTTGGCTTTAAGCATATGTGAAAGCATGGAATCCTCCGGGGAATCACTTGTGCAGTGCGTTAGAACAACTAACCCAGCACCACAGAAACGTTGTCAATTAGCCGCGCGCCCTGCGTGTACATGGCGCCGAGTATAGTGATCTCCCGATCATCGTGTGCCGCCATTTCCAGGGTGCGGCTATTGCAAATACTGATGTAGTCCACACGAAACCCCGTCGCTTCAATTTGCGCCCGTGCCTCGTCCACCAGTACCGTAAAATCGCGGCGACCATCAGCGATCGCCTGCTTGATTGCATTCAAACTGCGGTTGAGCACCGCCACTTTCGGGCGCTCTTCCGGGGTAATAAAACCGTTGCGCGAACTCATGGCCAAGCCATCGGTTTCGCGGAAAATTTCGCCGGCGGTAATCTTGATAGGGATACATAGGTCTTCCACCATCCGGCGGATCACCGCCAACTGCTGGAAATCCTTGATCCCGAAGACCGCTTCATCCGGCTGCACAATATTAAACAACTTGGTGACTACAGTTGTCACGCCCTCAAAATGGCCGGGGCGACTGGCACCGCAGAGCACATCGGTCATGGTCGGCACTATCACACGGGTCTGCTCGGCCATACCATTGGGATAGATTTCTTTTTCATCGGGGCAAAACAGGTAATTACAACCTACAGCTTCCAACTTGGCAGAATCTGCCGCGAGGGTACGCGGGTATTTGTCCCAATCTTCATTCAGGCCAAATTGCAACGGATTGACGAAAATACTGGTCACAACCACATCGCAATTGCGCTGGGCGATTTTCACCAATTCGATATGGGCGCCATGCAAATTACCCATGGTCGGTACAAATCCGATACGTTTACCGGCTTTGCGCTCGGTAGCCAGGGCTTCGCGAAGGGATTGGATATGGTGGAAAACCTGCATATTAACGCCTCAAACTGCCCTTGAACCAGGCTTGGATTCGGGCGCGCGATAATACACGGTCGGGATTGAGAAGTACATTTGGCGAGCAAAAAACAAACAGCCAATAGCAGGCAATCATTCATTCGGCGGCAAAGCCAAACGGATCACTGCATCACCCACCACCAGCCTTCCCCCCTGGATAACCTTGGCGCACAAACCGCCGTAGCCAAACATAGCCGCCGTACCGCCAGCGCCTAACGCTTCATCCATGCGAGAGCAGGGATGGCAAAGAGCGTTGGTTTCGAGGATAACTTCGCCAATTTGCAAACGCTGGTAACGCAGCAGGTTCATGTTCATTCCCGAGATCACCAGATTGCGGCGCAGCAGACGTGGATCTATAGAAGTGCGGCCAGTGTGTTGGCAAATTTGCTGGATATATTCGCGACTGATAAGGGTGACCTGACGAGCGGAACCGGGAGTCTTTTTCATGCGGTGATCACCGACCAAGCCCTGATCAACAACGGCTTCGGTTTCATCAACCACCAGCACTTCACCGCGCCGCTCGGAACGCAGGCCAATCCACTCCAGTTTTCCGGGAGCGATATTGGCGCAAAGCTTATCGAGCAGGCGGGCTTGGCTGTTCATCAGGGAAACTCACTAGGAATAACTATTGATAAAAATTAATACTGATCCTGCTGAAAATACTCAAGCGCAAGATTATCCACTCAAGCCTACCGAGGATCACATTTTTCAGTAAAAAAGATATGTACTCCACCAATAAACAGGGCGCCGAAGCGCCCTGTTTAATGTATCTCACATTATTCTTAATTACTGAACTGATGCCTTAACAAAGCTTGCAGTAATTGTGCATTTATCTTTTACAGATGCAGTTGTGTAAATAGAGCCGTTTAGCTTGCCGCCACAACCTGTCACGCTTTCTATGGTGTAGCCCTGATCTGGCACAATAGTAAATGTTGCGACGTTACCGAACAGCGTCATTGGATCGGAATGGCTTGCATACCAACTATCATATTCCACAGAACCACCGACAGATACCTTGTAGCTAATTGCCGCAGGTGTTCTATTGCTCAGGGTAATTTCTGATCCTTTGGTGCAACTGGCACCAGCGTTGTATTCGCATACGACAATACCCTCGTCCGAAACAGAAATCAGCTCAAGTGCTTTTGCCACACCGTCTCGTGTGTAAAGCAGTTTCCCTTTTGCAATTGTTGTCGGGATAGAGGCCTGTGGAAATAAATCGTCGCTTCTATCGTTAATTTCAATATGACCGTCAACAAAATGCCAGACTTTGACACCATCCGCCGTCTGCTGGAAAAATTCCCTTCTATAAGTAGACATATCGAACCAATAGTCAAAATAACTGGGGGAGGGAATCCTGTTCCAAGTTTCAAAAAATGAATACGAATATGATTTTTCACCATTAGAGTCATATTCCGTTATTGTATTTAGCAGATGGTAACTATCATTCGCGCTAGCCAATACCTTCACAACCGTTTTGCGAAAAACCTTGCACGACTTATTAGCAACCTGATCACAATAACCTAACCATGCAGAATTATTATCCTGATAGATGTACCTTGTCCACGAGCTATCTGAGCCTGAATAATTCCAAGGCGTTATGCGACTAGACAATCCTTCAATAATATCGTCATTAGATAAAGTATAAATCCTGCCATCAGTTCCTACGTAGGCTCCTCGCAAATCTGCTTTGGCTACCGGCAATTGCTGTTGTCTAATTAATTTACCGTTCCAGGCATAGGAAAAAACTTCATCTGAACTGGACGGCGACCAGTTGATAGCGACGAAGCTGTATCCAACACCCAGATCGTTTAACACATAATAATCTGTTAATTTTTTGCCATCGCGAAAAACAGTAAAGCCGTTGCTGCCAAGGGCCCAGGTCAAACCGGCTTGCGTATCAGTGCCATCAATATGGCTCAAATTTACACTGTCATCGCTATTGAGTTTGAACAAGCTCGCGCTGCCATCGCTGCCTTGAATCCAATCGCCAACCAGCTTCTCTTTTTCCAGGCTCAATCCTTTTGAGGCTGACGCCAGTTGCACATATTTGTACTCAGAAGCATCGCGCTGAATTGTTCCTTCGTTATCTATGAGTACTTTGCTCATGTTCATACTGCCACGCATTGAGCTGCCATGCGGATTGTCAATATAAACCTCGATAGACGCAGCAAACCAGCTACCAAGCCATTCCGTCTGCTTTAGATCCATAGGCCTATCGAAGTGTATATCCAGCTTGCCTACGCCCTGTGCCCAGGTAAAACTTTGCGCACCAAAACGAGTTTTCGCTTCACCTTTATTATCGTTATTAAAAGTCAGCACCCAATCGGTATCGCCAGCACCCCCTAATAAAATATAGGTGCCGTCGTGGGCCAAGCTGCCGGGGCTAACAGAGGCATCATTTTTAATCGCCTCGATCACCTGACTAATCAATTCGGGAGTTGCGGTGTTAATGCTAGTTTGCAATTCATCTGTGAGACCTTTATCCAACACCAGATCCAGGGTGTTTTGCGCTCCTGCGGGTAAGCTGATGCCTAAATCGCTAACTATTTTGATCAGCGCTGCCAGCAAGTACTTCTCGTACCCTCCAGCACTCCCGGAGAAATTTTCCAGTTGTAAATCGTTGATGACGCTTAGAAAAGGAACACCATAAAAACTCCAGCGCTTTACCATTAATGCATATTCGGCTGTCGAAACATTGGTGACATTAACGGAAAAATTTTCGTCCGCATCCAATTGCTTGTCGCTGCCAGCTTGTACTAACAATGTTTGCATAGATGGCAACTGCGACACCAGTTTCAGGGTCGGTTTGCCCGAACCACCATCTGCCGTAATCAACACCAAATCATTCAGGTGTGCATCATCCACACTCAGGTTAAGTGTGTATTTACCATTAACATCCGCGGTAGTGGTAAACGTGAGATCGCGAACAGTCGCCGTGACATTTGCATTCGGTACCACTGCATCAGTTACCAAACCGTCAATCGCCAACGATGTTTTTTTCGCAACGATTTTTACTTGTAGGTTGGCTTGGGTTGACGCGCCTTGGTTATCCGTAACTGTCAGGGTTAATTTAACCGTGGTGTCCGCGCTGACATTTGTCGATGTTACAGAAAGAGTCGCGGATTTGTTATCGCCGAGAGTTACCGCCGTGCCTGAGTCTGTTGCCCAGCTATAACTCGCAATTGAACCATCCGAATCAGATGCTATTGCTGATAGAGAGATAGTTGCGCCGGATTCCACTTGCGATGGCCCGGAGATACTGACCGCAGGAGGTTGATTGTTTTTTGCTGGAGATGATGATCCACCGCCACCGCCACAGGCCGAAAGAACGAGAACACTGAGAAAAAGTGGCCATTTTTTTTGTATTTTCATTTTTATAGATCCATGTTTATTTTTTAATTGTTACCGTTGTCATTGATGGGTTTTTATTAAATCAACATTTCCTGATCAGTAGTCATTATTCTGGAAATATTCAGGCGCAAGGTTATCAAAGCGGGTGTATTTACCGACGAAGGCGGCGCGGCAGGTGCCGATTTCGCCGTTACGCTGCTTGCCGATAATCAACTCGGCCATGCCTTTATCGGGACTGTCTTCGTTGTAGTATTCGTCGCGGTAGATGAACAGGATTACGTCGGCGTCCTGCTCGATGGCGCCCGATTCGCGCAAGTCCGAGTTCATCGGGCGCTTGTTGGGGCGCTGCTCCACGCCGCGGTTTAACTGCGAGAGGGCGATCATCGGGCATTCGAATTCTTTGGCGATGCCTTTGAGCGAGCGCGAGATTTCGGAAATCTCCTGCGTACGGCCTTCACCGCCGCCCGCTACGGTCATCAATTGCAGGTAGTCCACCATGATCATGCCTGGGTTGCCGTGTTCGCGTGCGATGCGGCGGATACGGGCGCGCATTTCCTGTGGATTCAAACCGCCGGTATCATCGATAAACAGCAGTTTGTCTTTCATTTTGGCGACTGCTGAAGACAGCTTTGGCCAATCCTCTTCGGTGAGTTTACCGTTACGCATTTTGCCCTGGTCGATACGGCCAATGGAGGACATCATCCGCATCACCAGCGCCGCCGAGGGCATTTCCATACTGAATACCAACACCGGCCTGGGTTGGTTGAAGAGCGCACCTTCCACAAAGTTGAGCGCCAGCGCGGTTTTACCCATGGAGGGACGCGCAGCGAGAATAATGAGTTCACCCGGTTGCCAACCAGAGGTTCGCTGGTCCAGGTCGGTAATGCCCGAGGGCACACCGGTGATATCGCTGCCGGAGCGGAACAGCTCATCAATGCGCTGAACGGTTTGTTTGAGCAGGTCGTTAACGCCCACCAAACCACCCTCTTTCGGGCGATCTTCGGCGATTTCGGCGACGCGCTTCTCGGCGAGCTGGAGCAGGTCATCCGAATCCAGGCCAGCCGGGTTCATACTCGACTTACTGATTTCCTGCGCCGCACCAATCAATTGGCGGAGTGTGGAGCGCTCGCGCACGATTTTGGCGTAAGCGGCAATGTTCGCGGCGCTCGGAGTGTTGTTGGCCATCTCGACCAGATAACCCAGGCCACCGACACGCTCCAGCTCATCGTGCTTATGCAACTCTTCCGAGAGGGTGATGACATCAAGCGGTTGGCCCGCCTCCTGCAATTCGATCATCATGCGGAAGATCAGTTTGTGGTCGTCGCGGAAAAAATCGGATTCCGAGACCACTTCCAACACCGCATCCAGGCGGTTGTTGTCGAGCATTAATCCACCCAGCACCGACTGCTCGGCTTCAACCGAGTGCGGTAAAGCGCTGTGGTTGGATAGCTCGCTCGCGAGGCGATCCTCAAAACTGGATGATTCGAAACTGGATTCAGGCATAGTTTTTAAAACACTTGCGTCGTTATTTATCAATTTGAGTGCAAAAAAAATCGGGCACTATGTCAACCAAAAGGTTGTCGATAGTGCCCGATTTCATCTGGCTTGTCAGTAGTAACCCCCTAAACCCCACCCTAGCCCTCCCCTTAAAAAGAGGAGGGGACTAAGCTCCTCCCCCTGTGAAGGGGGAGGTCGGGAGGGGGTTGGGATTAAAATTACTCAGCAATAACAGCCAATTTAACAGCCTGGATCACTTCAGAGTGCAGCTGAACATCGATCTCGTATTGACCGATTTCACGCAGCACGCCTTGTGGCAAGCGAACTTCAGACTTGGCAACTGCAACGCCGGCAGCAGTAATTGCTTCAGCGATGTCACGAGTACCGATAGAACCGAACAAACGGCCTTCGTCACCCGCGTTGGCAGCGATAGTCACTGACAGCGCAGCTAATTTCTCAGCGCGTGCAGTCGCTTCAGCAATCTTGCCAGCAGCAGCAGCTTCCAACTCAGCGCGACGCGCTTCGAAGTCAGCGATGTTTTTTGCAGTAGCAGCAACTGCTTTGCCTTGCGGCAACAGGAAATTGCGGCCATAGCCAGACTTAACGGTAACCTTGTCACCAATAGCGCCTAAACGGCCTACTTTATCGAGCAGAATAACTTCCATCTCTATACCCCTTACTCGTGGCTGTCAGTGTATGGAATCAAAGCCAGGTAACGAGCACGCTTGATAGCAGTAGCCAACTGACGTTGGTATTTAGCTTTGGTGCCAGTGATACGGCTTGGAACGATCTTGCCAGTTTCGGTGATGTAAGCTTTCAGCGTTTCTACATCTTTATAATCGATGCGCTTGGTGCCTTCAGCGGTAAAACGGCAGAATTTGCGACGACGGAAAAAACGGGCCATGGTTATACCTCCTGCTCTTCTTCAAAATCATCTGCATCAACGCCGTCTTCATCAGACAGGTCTTCTGCGTCATCACGACGTTCGGCGCGTGGTGGACGTGCCTTGCGCTCGCGGCCTTCTTTCTCGGCCTTCATGATGAATGATTCTTCAGTAACGGCAGCATCTTCACGCAGAACCATGCTACGCAAAATGGCATCGTTGTAACGGAAGTTGGTGGTCAGCTCTTCCAACACAGCTTCAGAGCACTCTACGTTCATCAGAATGTAGTGAGCTTTGTGCACTTTGTTGATTGAGTAAGCTAATTGACGACGGCCCCAGTCTTCCAGACGGTGAACCTGGCCACCATCGTTTTTGATAGAAGAGCTGTAACGCTCAACCATAGCTGGAACTTGTTCGCTCTGGTCAGGATGAACCAGGAAAACGATTTCGTAATGACGCATTTATAGCTCCTTACGGGTTAAAGTCTCCCGACTCGTTGGTTGACAACGGAGGCAGTGAGACAAGGAGTAGCCAGTTTTCTGACCTGCACAGGTTGCAGGTTCATTCCCCCGGCCGGTTTGGGGTGCGGAATTGTACGGATTCAAGCTGGCAGATGCAAGGATAAAGAATAACCGCCACCTCCATCCCCCTCCCAACCGACTCGAACAGTTTGTTACCGTGTAGCTGGATGTGGCCCACTACCGATAAAACGACTGCCACTTCCGGTTTCCACCCAAAGTGAGTGGAAAGCACGATCCGTTTCCCCGTTGAATGATGAAGACCCGCCCAGGCGGGGCAGATTATTTCGTCAACACAACACGACCACCAATAATGGGGAACAATAATGAATAACTACTCTCTGGCAAAAACCCTGCTGGGTACTTTGCTCTGCTGCCAACTGGCAGCCACGGCGCAAGCCGATGTCGCACCTTTATCGGTGAGCGGCAATAAAATCCTCGCCGGTACCCAACCCGCCAGCTTTGCGGGCAATAGCCTGTTCTGGAGTAACAATGGCTGGGGCGGGGAAAAGTACTACAACGCCGACGCAGTCCGCTGGCTGAAAAACGATTGGGGTTCCACCCTGGTACGCGCCGCCATGGGCGTTGATGAAGGTGGTGGCTATATCCAGGATCCGGTCGGCAACAAAAACAAGGTCAAAGCGGTTGTCGATGCAGCTATCGCCAACGATATGTATGTGATTATCGATTGGCACACCCATCACGCCGAGCAATACACAGCACAATCTATCGCCTTCTTCCAGGATATGGCGCGCACCTATGGCAACCGCAACCATGTGATTTATGAGGTATACAACGAGCCGCTGGATACCGCCTCCTGGAGCGGCGTGATCAAGCCCTATGCACAACAAGTCGTGAATGCGATCCGTGCGATCGACCCCGACAACCTGATTATTGTCGGCACCCGCACCTGGTCACAGCGAGTCGATGAAGCCTCGCGCGACCCCATTGCAGGCCGGAACATCGCCTATACCCTGCACTTCTACGCCGGTTCCCACGGCCAGGCAATCCGCGATTTCGCCCAGACCGCACTCAACAATAACGCCGCAATTTTTGTCACCGAGTGGGGTTCAGTCAATGCTAATGGCGATGGCGGTGTTAACTATGGCGAGACCAATGCCTGGGTCGATTTTATGAAGCGCAATAACATCAGCAACGCCAATTGGGCATTGAATGATAAAGCTGAAGGCTCATCGGCGCTGGTGCCCGGTGCGAGCGGCAGCGGTGGCTGGCCAGCATCACAACTTACCGCGTCGGGCGCGTTTGCCAAAGACATCATCCGTAACTGGCCACGCACAACCACGCCGGTTGACCCAACCCCAACCTGCACTAGCGCAGGTCCGGGCGCGGTGATCCAGGCTGAAAGCTGGTGCCAGATGTCCGGCGTACAAGCCGAAAGCACCACCGATACTGGCGGCGGCCAGAATGTGGGCTATATCGATAGCGGCGACTGGATGACCTATTCAGTCAACCTGCCTGCCGCTGGCACCTACAAAGTCAGCTACCGCGTAGCCGCGCTGGCGGGTGGCGGGCAGATCCAGTTGGAAAAATCCGGTGGCAGCCCTGTGTACAGCAACATCAATGTCCCGGCGACTGGTGGCTGGCAAAACTGGCAGACCATTTCCCACAATGTTGTGCTGCCAGCGGGAGAGCAATTGATCGCACTTTCGGCGATTACCGGTGGCTTTAACGTGAACTGGCTGAAAATCGAAAGCACCGACACTAATCCCACCCCAACCGTGATTGCTACTGTGCAGGCCGAAACTTTCAGTGCGATGAACGGTGTCCAGACCGAAACCACCAGCGATAGCGGCGGCGGTTTGAATGTGGGCTACATAGATGCAGGCGATTGGCTGTCTTACGCCGGTACGCCGGTGAATATCCCCAGTAGCGGCAGCTATGTGATTGAGTATCGCGTTGCCAGCCAAAATGGTGGTGGCAGCCTCACGCTTGAAGAAGCGGGCGGAACCCCGGCTTACGGCACACTCGCGATCCCAAGCACTGGCGGCTGGCAGACCTGGACCACGGTAAAACACACCGTGAACCTGAGTGCGGGTAATCACCTGTTTGGCATTAAAGCCAATGCTGGCGGTTGGAACTTGAACTGGATCCGCATCAGCAAAGCCAATTAATTAAACACGCTAAACGTCTTTCCCAATGCTCATTTCCAGTGAGCAACCTGCGCCGCCTCCGGGCGGCTTTTTTATTTCCTGCCAATCTCCCCGGTTCGTCTTTTCAATGCACATTTAGGTCGCATTGCCATCATTTTGTCATCTATTGCTCCTAGCGTGGCTTGGTAACCATTGATCTGGAAACAACGCCGCACTACAGGAGCCATGCATGAACAACGACGTGAAATCCCCCGCGTTTGATTACGAGCGCTTCATCTACGAGGAAATGCTCGACAATCTCGATGAAGAATTGGAGATGGAATTGGATGACGACCGGCTGGATCAGCTGCTCGATACCAGCCGTAGCGACGCCAATAAGGAACTGGATCGCCGTGTGTATTTTCGCGAGCTGCTGCGCCTGCAATCCGAGTTGGTGAAATTGCAGGATTGGGTAGTCGATAAAAAACTCAAAGTGGTGGTGCTATTTGAAGGGCGCGATGCCGCCGGTAAAGGTGGCGTGATCAAACGTGTAACCCAACGGCTCAATCCGCGCGTCTGCCGGGTAGCGGCGCTGCCGGCGCCCAATGACCGCGAGCGCACCCAGTGGTATTTCCAGCGCTACATTTCCCATTTGCCTGCCGGCGGTGAAATCGTGTTGTTTGACCGCAGTTGGTACAACCGTGCCGGTGTGGAAAAAGTAATGGGTTTTTGCAATGACAATGAATACGAGGAGTTCTTCCGCACCGTGCCCGAATTTGAGCGGATGCTGGTGCGCTCCGGGATTATCCTGATCAAATACTGGTTTTCCATCACCGATAACGAACAGCACAAACGCTTTTTGGCGCGCGTGCACGACCCACTCAAGCAGTGGAAATTATCGCCCATGGATATGGAATCCCGCCGCCGCTGGGAGCACTACACCAAAGCCAAGGAAGTGATGATCGAGCGCACCCACATTCCGGAAGCGCCCTGGTGGGTGGTGGGCGCGGACGATAAAAAACGCGCGCGCCTGAATTGCATCAACCATTTGTTATCGCAAGTGCCCTATGGCGAAGTGGAGCATCCACCGGTGGAATTACCGGCGCGGGTGTACAACCCGGATTACTACCGTGCGCCTATTTCAGAGTCGCTATTTGTCCCATCTGTTTATTGATGGCTTGAACCAAGCCATTTTGTGATTGCTTCGCTGCCGCCATAGGGCCAGTCAGTTAAGGTTATTTTCAATCGTGTTAATCGTCATCCTCGCGCACGCGGGGATCCATTTTCAAAGACGGTATTCCGCCAGTCGTATGTTTCGTCATCCTCGCGCACGCGGGGATCCATAAACTGCAATGGCTATCGCAAAAACTGGACTCCCGCGTACGCGAGAGTGACGATAGATTCTTAACTGACTGGCATTACGCCTTTGGGCACTTTTTTATTTATATGCTCCCGCCCGTTCTCCATTCGCCTGTTAGACTTCAAATACATAACAGGAGCAAGCTATGACCGTAGAATTCTGGGAACTGGGCAGCTATATCGTGACCGTGATCGGCCTGCCGATGGCGATCCTGGTATTCCTGTACGAACAGCGCAAAGAGCGCGAAAACGAAGAGGAGGAGGTCTATCAATTACTGTCGGACAACTATCAGGATTTTTTAAAAGTCGCCTTGGAGCATCCGGATTTGCGGTTGTTTTCCGCCAGCGGCAACCCGTTATTGAATGATGAACAAAATGAGCGGCAGTTGATTATCTTCAGCATGCTCACCTCCCTGTTTGAACGCGCCTATCTGCTGTTGTATGAAGAAGATATGTCGCCCAGGCAAGCACGGCGCTGGAACTCCTGGGAGGACTACATCATGGAGTGGTGTAACAAGCCCCACTTCCGCAAGCTGCTGCCCAAAATGCTAACTGGTGAAGACCCGAGCTTCGCTAGCTATATTGAAAAGATTGCCGGGCTCGCCGCCCAACAAAATCCCGCCAACATTTAACGGGATTGATGGGTCGCTTGTACCGGGGGGCGACTCACCTGCTTGCGGTACTCCGATGGCGTCATGCCCGTGATGCGCTTGAAAAACCGGTGAAAGGCCGATTGGCTGTTGAAGCCGGATTTGTACAGAATATCCAGCACCGTATCCCCCACGCATTCGGGCGCAGCTAGCAACCGTTTGGCCTCTTCCACCCGCTGGGTATTGATGAACTCGAAAAAGTTCTGCTGGTAGTGGTCATTGATGATGGTCGATAGCTCGCGCGCCTTGATCCCGATCTGCGCCGCAAACCGTTCCAGGTTGATCTGGCTTTCCAGGTGCAAGCGCTGCTGCCGGATGCCCCGCTCTACCGCCAGGCGTTTTTCATCGACTTGCGGCATCTCCTGTAAGCGGTCTTTTTCCGGTTGGATCGCCACCACCAGCTCCTGTTGCAGCAACTCGCGGGTATTGCGCCAGCCGAACAAAAACAGGCCATTCACCAGCAACACCGTCAGGTAGTTATTCAAGATCCCCAGCAGGTCATTGGTTTCCCCGCTGACGTAGCCCCCTAAAAAGTAGGTGACAAACGACCAGAGCCAGTGGATAAAAAATCCCCCCAGCACCCAATCCGCCAAGCGCAGTTCGCGTTCGGACAAGCTTGAATACATCTGGCGCAATTGCTGGCGCAAACGGTATTCGGTAAAGAAACAGGCGAGCACGTATACCAGCGGAGAGCACTTCACCAGCGCCCAGACAAATTTCAAAGCCGCAAGGTCGGCCGCCGCTAAACTGCTCCAATGCCAGGGCAGCCAGTCATCGATGCTCAGGTCCCAGGCAACAATCACCCCAAAGGCGATCAGTGCAGGCAGGAGATGGATACCGTAATACCAATGGCGCCAATCCACTTCGCGCGACAGCGAACGCAAATAAAGGAAGAGTATCGGCCCCTGTAACAGGAGGCAGGCCGAGAGCAATGCTGGCACCCAGGGATAGCTGGCAATCGCCATCGACTGGAAGCTGGTATTCCAGGTAATCAGGGTAGTGGACAAGGTGCCCACCACCAGTAGGAAAAATACCTGGAGCAAGCGTCGCGGCTGTTTCCGCCCGCCTGGCAAAATACCGAGGGCAACGCAGAGGACCAGGGTTTCCAGGATGGTCAGGACAATGACCACTTCATGCAAATTGAGAAGCAGGTTTTTCATTATTTTTATCTCTGGTTCGACACCGGTGGTGTGGAGATCCGGCTGTTATTGTGTTCGACCAAGACAGGAGTAAGCGGGTTGATGGCCCGGCCGAACCATTAAATTACCACTCTAACCAGTGCCAACAACTATCCCACTTTATTTTTTCATTAAGTGGGGCTTCTCAGTTTTATCTGGAATGCAAAAAACAGGAGGATTATCCCTTGTTCGGGGTGAAATAGTGATCACCAGTGCGGCGACTGACCGCATGTCATTCTAACAATAAGTACTCTAACAATAATGAGAGGCGTCACCAATGAAAAAGCTAGCCAATGCTGTTGGGCTACTCCCTATTGCACTTTTACCACTATTAATTGCACAAACTACCCAAGCCCAAACCTGCGGTTGGAACCAGGTTTGGAAAGATGACTTTAACGGCACCACCCTTGACCGCAACAACTGGTCGCAAGAAGTGAATGGCGATGGCGGCGGCAATGGCGAACTCCAGTACTACACCGACCGGCCACAGAATATGTGGGTCAGCGGCGGCCTCCTGAATATCAAAGCAATCCGCGAAGCTTATGAAGGCAAAAGCTGGACTTCCGCCCGCTTGCGTACCAAAAATGCCCAGGATTGGACTTACGGCAAGATCGAAGCGCGCATTAAAACGCCCAGCGCTTCCGGCACCTGGCCTGCATTCTGGATGCTGACCAGCGAGCAGCAACGCGATTCCCACGGCTGGCCGCAGGGCGGCGAGATCGACATCCTCGAAACTGTGAACACCAGCGAAGATATCCTCGGTACCCTGCACTACGGCGCCTACTGGCCCTACAACGGCAACACCGGCTGGCCGAACCCGGACAACCTGATCGTCCCCGAAGCCGGTCGCACCAAGACTGACTTCCACACTTATGCCGTGGAATGGTACGAAGACCGTATGGTCTGGTCGATTGACGGCGTCGCCAAAATCTCCAGCTCACGCACCAAGCTCGACGGTGTATCGCCGGTCAGATCCAACTGGAACTCCTTCTACAATCGCCCCTTCCACGTCATCCTGAACCTGGCGATGGGCGGCTCATTGGCGGGCAATCCCAACGGTAGCGAAGCCGCTGAGCAGTTGATGCAAGTGGACTATGTCGCCGTTTATAAGAACGATGCGAGTTGGTCGGTTGAGGGCGATACCTATATTTATCGCGGCGACACCTACAAAAAATACCGCGTCGATGGCCCCACTGGCGCCAGTTATACCTGGTCAGTACCCGCGGGCGTGACCATTGTGTCCGGCCAGGGCACCCGTGAGATTGTTGCCTCTATCGGCAATACCGCCCGCTCCGGCAACTTCAGCGCCACCTTCAACACCGGTTGCAGCCTGAAGACGGTCAGCAAGCCGGTGACCATCGAGCAGGGCCGCACCCAAACCCTCGCCAGCTATGAAAGCGGGTTAGGGCTTACTCACTTGCAAAACGGCATCGCCCTTGGCGCTGGCTCTATTGTTAACAACCCGGCACCAGGCGCAGTCAACACTTCCAGCAAGGTGCTGCACTATGTGCGCGATGCCAGCCAACCCTGGGATAACCTCAAACTTACCGGCTTTGGCAAGCTGAACTCGGGCGAATTGCGCTCCGGTCGCGCCAAGATTTTTGCCGATGTTTACTACCCCACCTCAGCTACCAACCTGCTCGGTAAAGAGATCGGCGGCGGCCTGGAAAATAACGCCGTTGTCAGCGTCACCCCAACATGGGATGGCAATACCGGTCGTTTGGCGCGCTTTAATGGCACTATCGGCAAAGCAGGTGAGTGGCATACGGTTGAGCTGGGCTATACCGGCACACCTGATTCGGCCATCGCTGCCAGCCAAGCCGATAACCTGGTCTTGATGGTCGAGGCAGGCTTCACCCGCCCCGCCGATTTCTACCTGGATAACATCCGTATCGCCTGGCCGGACAATGGCTACAACGTCAAACAAACCGTCGCCAACTTCGATGGCACCAGCAATGGCGCGATCAAAGCAGCGCCTTATACCAGCGGTGTGCGTACTATCGTCGCCAACCCTGCGCCTAACGCGTTGAATTCATCGCCAAACGTGCTGCGTTATGTGCGCGATGCCGGTGCGACTTACGATACCCTCGCGTTTAATGGCATCACCGGTATCCCCGATGCAATAGATGCCCAACACGGTATGGTGCGTGTGGCAGTGGATGTTTACACCACAGCGCCTGTGGGCACCATCATCTCCCTGAACCTGGAAAACGAGCTGCAAGTGAGCGCGGTTACCCCGGCGGATTGGCAAGTGGGTCGTCACAGCTTCTACCAAACCGAGACCACCAAAACCGGTCAGTGGGAAACTCTGGAATTCAACTACAACTTCCGCGCGGCTCTGGGCGATTGGGCAAATAACAAAGCGTCTGCACCTTTCACCGGTGTCGATCAATTGATCTTCCTCATCACTCCCGGCGTGGCCAGTACCGGTACTTTCTATTTCGATAACTTCCGCGTGATGGCCTACAACAAGGATGCACCTGCCACTGCTGGCAGTTCATCGTCCAGCAGCTCGGTCACTGCACCATCAAGTGTGGCTAGCAGCGTAAAAAGCTCAGTTGCGCCGTCCAGTGTGGCGCCGTCAAGCACTCCATTGAGCAGCTCAAAAAGCAGCGTGGCACCCAGTTCTGTGGCACCCAGTAGCATTCCCGCCAGCAGCTCCAGCTCGGCCGGTTGCAGCAACTGCCCGCCTGTACTGGTTTCTACCGGTCGTCCGGTCACTGCCAGCACTGAATTGACACCAGCCGCTAACGCTGTCGATGGCAACCCCGGCACCCGTTGGGAGTCAGCTCACGCGGTTGATCCAAGCTGGATCTCTGTGGATCTGGGTAGCTTGAAGACCCTTACCCAGGTAGTGATTGATTGGGAAGCAGCCAACGCCGCCGACTATCAAATCCAGGGCAGCACCAACGGCACCAGTTGGACCAACCTCAAAAGCGTCACCGGCGGCACCTTTGGCACCCGTACTGATACCCACGCGGTGAGTGGCAGCTATCGCTATGTACGCATTTACGCCACTGCGCGTAGTGCAACCAACCAATGGGGTTATTCAATCTGGGAACTGAAAGTCTATGCACAAAGCGCCCCGGCTAGCAGCTCTGCCGCCAGCTCCAGCCTGGCACCGGCCGCGCCATTGGCAATTGCCAACGCCGTAGCCAGCACCGCACTGACGCCAGCCGCCAATGCCATCGACAGCAACAGCGGCACCCGTTGGGAATCAGCCCATGCGGTTGATCCAAGCTGGATCACCCTGGATCTGGGCAACGCTAAAACCCTGAGCAGTATTGCTATCGATTGGGAAGCAGCCAACGCCGCGAATTACACAGTGCAAGGCTCCAACGACAACGCCAACTGGACCAACCTCGCCAGCAAAACCGGCGGTACCTTTGGCAACCGCACCGATACCCTGGCACTCGCAGGCAGCTACCGCTATGTGCGCATTTACGCTACCGCGCGCAGCGCCACCAACCAATGGGGCTACTCCATTTGGGAAGTGCGGGTATTGGGTTGGTAATACGCCCCACTGCTGAGATACCCGCACACGCAGGTGTCCAGCAGTAGCATCAACCCTAAGGACAAAATAATGAACGTCATACCCGCGCACGCGGGTATCCAGTTGGAAATGTTCCACTAGATAGAAGTTTTGGCCTGTCATACCCGCGCACGCGGGTATCCAGCTCTTAATAACAGATGTACCGGAAGCTCCCTCGATCCATTCCCGCTGACCCGGCGGGAGAGGATGTTTTCACCCGGTATTGGTGGCAACTGCCACCGGTGCCCGGGTGGTTTTTTAACGGGTGTTTAATCAACTTTGACCCAATAAAAATAATTCCCTCGGAGGAACTATGTTTTTTCCACTACGCAATAAGTTTTTTCCACTACGTAAAAAGCCGCTAGCGCTGGCCATACTCACCTTGAGTTCAAGCGCGGTAATGGCGGTTGACTATAACGATGCCTATTGGAACAACCCCAATACCAATTCCGACTTTGTCGATCACTTTAATTCCGGCAGCCTCAACCGCACCAAGTGGTTGGTGGAAAAAGATATTTTTGTTAACGGCGAAGACCAGGATTACCAGGACGTGGAATACCCCGCAGCCGACTGGACCGTGCGTTCCGGCCAGGACGACGCGGGTGCACTTGACGGCAAATCCCTGAACCTCAAGGCGCGCTATATGGATGGCCAAATCCAGGACTACTACGGCGGCAACGGCAAGCCCTTGTTTATCCGCGCTGGTCGCCTCGAATCGCAAATTACCGATGCATCAACTTTCGTGTACGGCAAGTTTGAAGCCCGTATCAAGATGCCACCAGCGCGCAATGGCGAATTCCCGGCGTGGTGGTTGTTAGGTAACTTCCCGGATGTGGGTTGGACAGCGTGCCAGGAACTGGACATTATTGAGTTCACCGGCAACAACGCCAGCAAGGCCCCGCAGACCCACTGGTCAGGCCCCTATCCTGCCTATGGCGGCAACCCCAATGGCACTACTTATGCGCAATTGGGCATCAACCCCAGCAACCAGTACATCACCTACGGTGTGGTGAAAACCCCGGAATACATTGAGTTCTACATCAACGGCGTGAAAACCTATAGCTGGACCAAAGCCGAGCGCGGCGACCAACCCTGGCCTTACCTCTCGCCCATGCGCATGATCCTCAACCACGCCATCACCCATGTGGAATGGCCGGATGTGGGTAACTACAACAAGTTCAGCACCGATGCGAACGTGGCCAACAAAACCGGCTATACCCGCGTAACCGGTGGCGTCACTGAGTACGAGTACATCGACACCGCGAGCATGAACACCAATATCGGCCGCGCCGGTACTGACTTCCTCGTCGATTACGTCGCCCACTGGCCGCTGCCGAGTTCAGACCCGCTGCAAAAGTATGTGGATGAAACCAAAAACAGCTTCTTCCGCCCCACCAACAACACCAAGGGTTTCTACTCGCTCAAAGGCTGGATGGCGCCGGTATCAGTCACTGCCGATGCCTACTTGCAGGAAGGTGATAACGCCGTGCGCGACAACGGCGCCAAGAACGCGGCTGATGGCTACGTCGGTTCCAAGTGGGCTACCCCGCGCGACGACAATATGCACTCCATCACCATCGATTACGGCATGGATAAACCCATTAAGTATTTCTGGATCGAGTGGGCCTGGAACCTGCCCAAGTCTTACGACATCTACGGCAAGACTTCGACTGGCAACTGGGAGTTTATCCGCACCTCTGACCAACAAAGCGTCGGCTGGACGACTCACACATTTGATGTGAACAAGACTTACCGCTACGTCAAACTGGTGACCAAAGGCCGTATCGACAAAGCCGAGCCAATCTGGCTGCTGGAATTCAAAGCCTTTGAAGATGTCGCCAACGTCTATCCAAAACCGGCTGGCACAGCCGTGGTTGACCGCGCCATCAACGTGCTCGGCAATGGCAACTTCGCCACTGACTTGAACGGTTGGGTCGGCGAAAACTACGACGGTTCAGGTGCAGCCTACGCTGTGGTAAACGGTGAAGCGCGCATTACCGCCGCCAACCAGGGTACCGGCGCTGGCTCCTACCAGTTGCACACCCAGGGCTTTGGCCTGAAGCGCAACTATCGCTATCAAGTGAGCTTCCGCGCCCGCGCAGCGACTGCACGCAACATTCAAGTACGCCTGTCAGAAGACCAGTTGAACCCATCGGCGGCCGGTACCTATTTGCTACAAACCGTCGCCTTGGGAACCACTATGGCGAACTACAGCTTCAACCTGGACTTTACCGGTGGTGATAACGCTGGCCGTCTCGCCTTCCTGTTCGGCGGTATGGGCAATGCCACTACCTTTATCGATGATGTCGTGATCCGCGAAATCGCTTATATCGGTTCTGGCGATCCACTGGTTCCCGCCATCAGCGCCACCAATTTCACCGGCGCCAGCAGCGGCTGGGAAGCTGAATGGTGGGGTGCAGCATCACGCGCAGTGGACGGCTCAACTGGCAACAAGGCCAGCGGTATTCCGGGCGTAGCAGACAACCAGGATCTGTGGGTCAGCGTGAATATCGATTCCAACTATGAAGTGAAAGAAGTGCTGGTGGCCGGCGATAAATCCGCGCCGCGCAGCCTGGCTCAGTTCAAAGTGGAATACGGCACCGCCAACAACACCATGATCAACTGGACCAACAGCAACAGCGATGGCGTGTACGAAGGCTTCAGCGGTTTCAGTGCCTATCCACCGGCTAATGAGCGCAACTTCCGCTTCTGGTTCCGTCCACCGGCTGGCCAGGTGGTAGAAGTCGCTGACGTGCAATTGATGGCCGTCGATTTGAAACCGCACCGCATCTATCCGGTCAACCTGGATGGCGTAGGCAGTATCACCCCGGCAAACACAGTCCGTTACAGCAAAAACAATACGGACTCAGCCACCTACACCTTCACCCCACCCGCAGGTCAACAAGTGGGCAACGTGATTGTGGATGGCGTTTCACTGGGCGCGATGAACAGCTACACCTTCAATGCGATTTCCGCGAGCCACACTATTGCGGTGTCTTTCACCGGTACTGTTAGCCAGCCTTCATCATCGGCTGCCAGCTCCAGCGCGCCTTCATCCGTTGCCTCAAGTGTAGCCAGCTCAACCGGCGCCTCCGTACTGGTATCGCAAGGTCGCCCGGTGACCGCCAGCAGCGCATTGCAACCGGCAACTAACGCAGTCGATGGCATCGCCGGAACCCGTTGGGAATCCACCCATGGCGTCAGCCCAAGCTGGCTCACGGTGGACCTCGGCAGCAACCGTAACCTGACGCAAGTGGTGATCGATTGGGAAGCTGCTAACGCGGCCGCTTATGAAATCCAGGGTTCAACTAACGGTACGAGCTGGACGACATTGAAATCGGTTACCGGCGGCACCTTTGGCAACCGCACCGACACCAACGCCGTGAGCGGCAGCTATCGCTATGTACGCATCTATGCAACCGCGCGCAGCACCGGCAACACTTGGGGTTATTCGTTGTTTGAAGTGAAAGTCTATGCACAAGGCACAGTGGCAAGCAGCAGTAGTGCAGCATCCAGCACTGGCACCCCTGGCCCACTCACGCCTTTGAGCGCAACTGCCAGCACTGCATTAACGGCGGCATCCAATGCGATTGATAGCAACGCCGGAACCCGCTGGGAATCGGCGCACGCCGTTGATCCAAGCTGGCTGACACTGGATCTGGGCAACGCCAAAACGCTCACCAGTATCGCCATCGATTGGGAAGCGGCAAACGCAGCGACTTACACCGTGCAAGGTTCAAATGACAATGCCACCTGGACCAACATCGCCAACAAAACCGGCGGCACTTTTGGTGCGCGCACTGACACCCTCACCTTGAGTGGCAGCTACCGCTATGTGCGCATTAACGGCACTGCACGCAGCACTGGCAACCAATGGGGTTATTCAATCTGGGAGGTGAGATTAACGGGGCTTTAATTAAAAGGCATCGCATTGGAAATGCCCTGGATTAGATAGCCGTCACTCCTGCGAATGCAGGAGTCCAGTAAACCCTATGGATACCCGCATTCGCGGGCATG
>CAZIWB010000006.1:44741-157300 GCA_964542655.1 uncultured Cellvibrionaceae bacterium | reverse complement strand
ACGAACAAGTATTTTTCAGGGTTTTTCCTGTTAAATAAAACCGCCTGCATTTTTTGCAGGCGGTTTTTTAGGAAATAAAGAATGCCTGGATAGCCGTCACTCCTGCGAACGCAGGAGTCCAGCAAACCCTATGGATACCCGCGTTGGCGGGCATGACGAACAAGTATTTTTCAGGGTTTTTCCTGTTAAATAAAACCGCCTGCATTTTTTTGCGGGCAGTTTTTTTGAAAGCAAAGTAGAACACAAAAAAGCATTATCAAAAATCAACTAAAGGACGACATATCATGCACAAGACCAAATCACTTTTATTATCCATGCTATTTTCACTCGGCCTCAGCAGCACCATTAACACCCAGGCCGCCGTCATCACCTTTGACGATTTACCCGCAACCGACATAGGCTCAATCAGCGAAGGCTACAAGGGTTTTGATTGGGGAAGCTCCTTCATGACTAACGTTGCCTATGCCCATAAAGATGCAATACCCGGAACCGGTTTTGAAACCGGAGTAGTGTCTGGCGATTACGCCGCATTTAATTTCCTCGCCACTACCAGCGTCATCAATACAAGCGGCGGCGAGCAATTTGATTTTAACGGTGCCTATTTAACGGCAGCCTGGCACAACGGTTTAAACATTGAAGTCACTGGCCTCCTGAATAACCTCGCCCTCTTCACTAAAACCATTATTGTCAGCACCCAACATGCGCAATGGTTCGATTTCAATTTCGCAGGCATCAACTCACTCAGCCTGCGCGCCTGGGGCGGCGTTTCAATTGATCCCTACAACGGCGGAGAATTTTTCGTACTAGACAATTTCACCTTTAACGAATCCGCGCCGGTATCCGAATCGTCATCACTCATACTTTTGCTGCTTGGCTTAAGTGGAATTTTATTAGGTCGCACAACCAGAAAAGCCTGATTCCCTGGCGACTTTTTCAAGCGGATTTTTCACACGACTGTAAGCAACAAACATAGCGTCCCTGCTTTGCCGCGACCAAGTAATTGGTCGCGGCGTTTTTGTACAACGTACTATCAACCAATTTAATTAAATATTTCCATACACTAAACAAGCTTACTCATTAAAAGTGGTCGCTCCATGGACACAGATGACGTAATCAATTTTTACCAAATACATCAGGTGAATCGCCCCACCGAGCTGGTGAATACCTTTACTGACAGTTTTTATTTCGCCAAAGATGTACAGGGAAGGTTCGTCTACGCAAATCAACTGCTCTATGACCATTTTGACCTGAGCGATCCAAATGATGCGATTGGCAAAACTGACGCTGATTTTTTCCGCGGTGATATTACTGAACAAATCCGGAAAGATGACATGAACGTAATCAAGGGCGCGGTCATTACCAATAAACTCGAATTAATTGAAGACGGCAGTGGTGATGTGCTCTGGCTGACCACCTCTAAAATTCCGTTAAAAAATAGCTGTGGAAAAATCGTCGGGGTTGAAGGGATCAGTCATTCCGCCCGTCACATCCAGGCCAACATTAAACCCTACAATGTATTTTATGAATGCATTAACTACATGCAAAAAAATTTCAAAGGCACCATCTATATTGACCATCTCGCCAGCCTGGCGTGCATGTCAGTAAGCACCTTTGAACGCAAGTTCAAAAAACAATTTGGCTACGGCCCCCTGCAACATATCAAGCGCTTGCGCATCCAGGAAGCCTGTCGCTTGCTGCGCGCTGGCATCAGCATCCAACATGCCGCATCAGAAAGCGGATTTTGCGATCAAAGTTATTTCACGCGCGAGTTCCGCAGCATCATGGGAAAAACCCCTAAACATTTCCAGCGCGACTCCACTCCGTCAGACATCAATCTGGCACCATAAACATCCATCAACACAAAATCGTTTTTAAAACCCCTTCACGCTTTATTTCAATTGCCGAAAAAACACCAAAAAATGAGGCAAACGTTACAAAGATTTTTTGCGTTCACGGTGTAGCCTACTGGCCATTAATTCAACAATAATCCAGAGGGAATACTATGCTCCGCAACAAACTTTTCATCGCGCTTAGCCATATTATTGCTGCCGCCACTATTGGAGGAAGCGGTATTAATGCCTACGCCCAGGAAAAAAATGCGCAGGAACAACATACCAGCGGCGATTTTGCACTCGAAGAAGTTCTGGTGACCGCGCGTAAAAAAACTGAAAACCTGCAACAAGTGCCCGACACTGTAGCGGTCTTATCGAGTGATACAGTTGAGCGCGCCAATATTATCAACGCGCGCGATGTCACCAGCAGGATGCCCAACGTCTCTATCGTTGAGTCACTCAGCCCGACCTCAACCTTTATTATCGTGCGCGGCATTTCATCGGTGCGCAATTCTGAATCTGCCGTCGCAGTGGTTGTCGATGGTGTGCAGGTAGGCAGCGCTTCTGAAGTCTCTCAATCGTATTATGACGTCGAACAAATTGAATTACTGAAAGGCCCGCAAGGCGCACTTTACGGACGCAATGCGCTCGGTGGTGCACTGATCATCACCTCAAAAAAACCGGGTGAGGAATTTGAAGGAAAAATAAATATTGGCACTGGCGGTGATGGACTTAAAGAAGTCTCCGGGTCAGTGTCCGGCCCACTGGCCGACAACTTGTTTTTCCGCGTAGCGGGCAACCAGCGATCGTTTGACGGTACCATTGAAAATGAATATTTAAATCGTGTCCTCGATCGCAACAGCCAGGCCGTTACCGGTTATACGCCGAAAAATTCCTATATGGATTTTGAGGATAACGAAGATTTCCGCGTGCAACTTTTGTGGCAAATCGCCGATAACACCTCCATCGACTATCGCTACTCAGAAAACAATCTGGAAACCGGTGCGATGTGGTATCGCAATATTTATCGCCTGGAAAGCGACCCCGACAAAACCTATGAGTTTCCCATTAACTCCAACGGTAATCCCACAGCAATTCGCGGCATCGACAGCCATACGGTGATATTCAAACACGCGTTTGATTCGTCGGAGTTTTCCTGGATCACCAACACAACCGACACCCACGAACGCTACGGTGTTGCGGGAGAAGTGCGCGGCAGCGATCGCACCGGCAACGTATTATTTTTTACCCAGCCTTTTGTAGAGGAATTTATTGCCCAGCTCGACAATCCGGTTGACCGGGATTTCTTTACAACACAACTCGGCGCACAACTGGATGGAAATTTTGTCGGCAGCGATCAATATTACGATGTTGAAACCGTTTCATCCGAAGCCCGTTTCTCGGCCGAGACCGAGAACCTGAGTTATGTCGGCGGTGCCTACCTGTTATTGACTGATCGAGCGGACACCATTCGCGCTACATGGGAGACACCCAATGGCGCACCGTTTAATTGTGTCCCGGCTTATCCCGGCGGCCCTTCAGTCACTGACTTTACCTGCAACGGTTTGATTAACTCGACGCAAAATGAACAGGACAATACGGCCTGGGCGTTGTTTGCCAGCGCTGATTACAATATGACGGATGTGTTAACCCTCACTCTGGCTGGGCGTTACGATGAAGATCAACGCGAAGTCACGCGCATCGACGGCCCTACGGTTGATACCAATGGACTCGGGGTCGGCGCCTGTGACTCAGATGCAAATCCGGAAACCTGTGCAGCAGCCTACTCAACGCTCGAAAAAACGTTCAGCGCATTCCAACCCAAAGCCTCGTTAGCCTATGCACCTAATGAAGACTGGAATTTTTATACCACCATCGCACGCGGTTTCCGCAGCGGCGGCTTCAACGCATCAGGTGCATTACTGACCGACAGCTACGATAAAGAAACGCTCGATAGTTTTGAAATTGGTTTTAAAACTACGCTGCTCGATAGCCGCCTGCGCGCAAGCTCGGCTGTTTTTTATGAAGACTATAAAAATGCCCAGCAATTTGAATTTGATGGCAATACTTTTGTACAGAGCCTCTACAACATTCCGCAAAGTGAAATTTACGGTATCGAAGCCACTATTGATTTCGCAGTAACTGAAAGCTTGACTCTGGGTGCTGGCCTCGGCTTGATGGATTCAGAAATCAAAGAATTCGATGACGAAATATTTAAGCGCATGGAATCCGAATTATTAGCGCGCACCGCCAACTCCGTGAAATTGCCTGAAGGTACCCAGCAAGCGTTCGACAAGCAATTCGAAGGCGAACACCTGCCTAACTTTGCCCATCAAACCGCGAATATGTTTTTGCAACATGAATTACCGGTGGGAACCAAAAAAATTATCACCCGCATCGACTACAGCTACTTCGGCGACCGCTACTGGTGGCTGGATGGGCAGGACGTCCAGGACTCGGTTAACCTGGTAGATTCCAGTATTTCCCTGATGGTGACTGAAGAATTGGAACTCCAACTCTGGTGTAAAAACTGTTTCGATACCGAATACGATTCTGAATACGCCCCCACCGAGAAAGAACTGTTTGGCGGCGCCGCAAAAGATGTTGCCTACCAGGCACGCGGCATTACCTGGGGCGTGAAAGCCAAATACGATTTTTAATCAATAATAAAAGCGACCCTGCTTTGCCGCTACCAAGCCATTGGTGGCGGCGTTTTTGTTTTTGAGTAGCCCGTATGGAGCCTAGCGAAATACGGGATTTTCCGTGCGTGGAAATCTCGCCCCGCATTTCGTTACACTCCATGCGGGCTACGTTTGGGGTAATCAGGATCTATGCCCAAGTATCCGCGCCGGCAAAAACAATACGGCGCGCAGGAATGCGAAAATCGCATCAAAGGTGATGCCAATAAGGCGAAAAGGAAGCGAGATCAGCCAGACGAATGGCCACAGAATCAATACGAGCAATGCAAGTGGCCAGCAGATAGCCCATAACAACAACCAGCAGATAAACGTCAGCATACCAATCCTCTTTTGTGTCAGCTGTTTTTATCTTGGACAAGGATGGATGCAAATTGGATTCAACCATCGCGGGAATATTTCATCCGCGCGATGGTTCAACACCGGAAGGGTAATTATGACGCGAGGCTCAAGGGGCGAGATTTAAAGTCCCTTGCATGATGGCGATATGGCCAGGGAAGGAGCAGAAGAAGGTATAAGCTTCGCCCGCTTTGAGTTTGCTCACCGGGAAGGTTACCGAGGCAGTTTCGCCGCCGCCGATCAGTTTGGTGTGGGCGATTACGCGGGCATCATCCGGTTTGATGTAGTCTTTATCGGCACCTGCCGCAATGCCGTCATTGGCAACCGCCTTGGAATCTGCTGTGGTACTCAGTACCCAGTTATGGCCCATGACCGTCTTGGGCAACTTGCCGGTATGAACCAGATTCAGCGTGAATTCTTTACATGTTTTACCAACCACAATGGCTTTTTGGTCAAACTGCATAGCGTCATTACTATTCAGGGTAAGGCTGCATTCTTCAGCTTGCGCGAACTGCGCACCCGCCATTAACAGTCCCGCCAGTGCAAAAGCATATTTTTTCATCGTTAATCTCCATTCTCGTTAGTTGTAGTTAATCAATCGAAGGCTACTTTACTCAAAAACCACCCATCCAAGCAGGGCTATTAATGATTAGATTGGTTAATTGTTACAGACGTATCTTTACTGTCACCCAAATACCAATAACCCCCAGGCCGCAAAGTTTATCTACCCTTCCCCTGCGTGACTGTCGGATAGCTCACATCTGTTTGCGGGGGACAAAAATACTCCGCACTTGGTTACACTGGCAACATGCTCCCTACCCACCCTTCAAGGATTAACGATGCTGATCGCAAACACCTCATTAACTCCCTACCTGTTATCGAGCCACTACCTGGACTTTAATCATCCGCTTGTCGCGGAAAAAGCGCAGCAGCTTGCGCATGAGCGCACTGGCGAATTGGAATTGGCCAAAGCTTGTTTTGAATTTGTGCGCGATGAAATTCAGCACAGTTGGGATTTCCGTAAAAATCCTGTGACCTGCAAAGCGTCTGATGTACTTATTCACGGCACCGGTTATTGTTATGCCAAAAGCCATTTGTTAGCCGCATTGTTGCGCGCAAACAATATTCCTGCCGGGCTCTGTTATCAACGGTTAAGTGTGGGCACCGCTGGCGCACCCTATTGCCTGCATGGACTCAACGCTGTTTATTTAAAAGATGTGGGTTGGTATCGCATTGATGCGCGGGGAAATAAACCGGGAGTTTCGGCGCAATTTAATCCACCAGAAGAGCAACTCGCCTTTGCAATCAAAGAATCGCAAGAGCAAAACCTGCCAGAAATATGGGCGGAACCTATGCCGGTTATAGTCGCCACATTGGAGAAATATGCCACGGTGGAGGAGGTCTACGAAAACTTGCCTGATATTATTTAAGTTCTAAGGAATACCAGAGGAAATCCAATACTTAACCTAATCTGTTATTAGATAAAAACAAAACCCCACTTTTCAGGGTGGGGTTTGTTCAAGCTCAAGGCATCAGGTGATGCTCATCCATTACATCCTCCAACGCATCCATTTATTGGTAATGATGCCCAATTGAAATCCAACGGTTATTTCATTTTTTACTGGCAGGTTTGATCGGCAAGTAAAATTGTTGCGCCACAAAACGCACACCAACACCGGCAAAGCCTTGATATTTTTTATTTACACCAGTGGCATACAGAGGCTTGCCATTGGCGAGGATGGTTTGTGCCAAGGCAATATCATCTGGCAGCGCGCCGGACATTTCCAAATTAACATCGGACAACTTGGTAATGTTGTTGCTGCTATTCAACAACACCTGATCAAAACTGAAACAGGGTGTTGTTATGCACATGATACCGTTATTGCTAACACCATAAAATTTTCCACTCGCGGTATTTTGTGTGGCAGAGCGATAAGCTTCTTTCGCTAAAAATACACCCAGGCTGCCAAGTTGGGGATCATTTTTCGACACAATTGCGCCGACCAACAACAGCGGGGTTTTATTCGCAAATGAGCTGGCACCAGCGCTGATGGGATTATCGCCATACACAATAGAAGTCACATAGCACTCTTCCTGCAAGCTGCCATCTGCGCATTGGGTTAATTTTTTATTAACCAATTTCACAAAATATCCACCACACACGGGCAATAAACATCTGCGGTAATCCGGACGTGCAGTGAACACTTCTGACTGACTCAGCCGCGCAACAAATTGGTATTCAATGAGCGGCCCATCAAACGCGCGCGAATCCACTATACCTTTTGCTTTAATGGCGTCGCCTTCAAAGGTAAAGGCAATATCGCGCACCACACCGTTGCTGTCTTCATTTGGATCCGTTGGTAACTCGAAGTAAACGTCTGGTGTTGTGGTTATATTGGAGGAAGGAAATAAGATCTGATCGCCAAGGGTAGAGATTTGTGCTACAAAACTACCGCTGATCGTTGCAGTTGTCGGCAGACAGGGATTTATCCTGCACCACGCCGGAGTAGACACCACGGTTCCTTCCACAATATTAAATGTATAGCTATTGCTTGTTTGTGCTGTCGCCCAGTGACCGACAAAGGCAATTAATAAAGTGAGGAAAATATACACATGCTTAACCATTTTCATTTTACAGCTCCCGGTAAATTACGTTAGTTAAAGAAATATCCTGAACGTTGCCATACATCCTTAATTAATTGGCAATTCAAGAACAGCAGCAAGGTTCAACCAAATAATGGAGAGACAATAAACTTCATTTCAATATTGCATCGATATTATTTTTATCTTCACTTTGCATGCTGCGAAAAAATTGTATCACTAGGGGTTTATCAATTTTGTTAAAGAATGTTCGCGCAGGGAGGACACAATTATTAATAATTTGCATGACAAAAGAAGGATTTCTGACACATCAATCTTCACAATTTAGCTATCAATTTCTGGTTTTGTTAGCGCTTTTTACCCTTGGTTTTATTGCAAGAGCAAGCGCAATTCTTATCAAAGGAAGCACCAATGGAAATTCGCCCCTGTAATAACAATGACATTCCTGCTATCTGCGCCATTTACAATCACTACATTGAACACACAGTGATTACATTCGAAGAGCAGCCAGTCAGTGTTGCCGAGATGCAAGATCGTATTGAACGCAACACCCGGCTATTTCCCTGGCTGGTATATGAAGACCAGGGAACTATTCTCGGCTATGCCTATGCAAGCAAATGGAAGGACCGCAGCGCTTACAAGCATACGGCAGAAGTCACTGTGTATCTGGATCCTGCACACTGCGGCAAAGGTGTTGGCAGCGCTTTATACAAAGCCCTGTTTGAGCAATTGGCCCAACAGAATATTCATGTGCTTTTGGCGTGCATTGCTATTCCCAACGTCGCCAGCGAAAGCATTCACAACCAATTTGGTTTTCGCCAGGTCGCGCGTTTTCGCGAAGTGGGATTCAAATTCGGTCGCTGGCTGGATGTAGGTTACTGGCAGAAAGTGTTGTAGCGCACCGAACTCGCCATCAATTGGCAGCTATAGTGGCAACATCAAGATGGCACGGGGATTTTTATCCCCATCAATACAGGTACCCACTACACAGGGCTCAAGCGATGAATAAGATATTTTTAGGTATTCTCTCGGCAACAATCCTACTCACCACCGCCTGCTCACCCCGGCAGGATGAAGCACCAAACAGCTCAATCCAAAGCTCTTCCGCATCTTCTATCGCAGCGGCAGTGGCAACCTCGGAAGCAGCCGTAACCCCGGCAGAGACTCCCAGCCCGCCCAACGGCACCTTGCTGAATACCTATTGGAAACTCATCCAACTGAATGACGCGGAAATTATTGTGGGTGCCAACCAACGCGAACCCAATATACAGTTTAATGCAGAGAATCGTGTTACTGGTTCAGATGGCTGCAATAGCATCAGCGGTGGCTACATATTGGATGGCGAAAAACTGACATTGGGACCAATGGCAGGAACCAGGATGGCCTGTGCGGAAGGTGGCGAACAAGCCCAGGCCTTTAATGAAGCCCTGACCAAAGTTGCCAGCTACACGGTGCATAGCGATCAACTGGAGTTGCGCGATGCAACAGGCTTGGTAGTTGCGCGCTTTAGCGCAGTTGCGCTCCCTTAAACCTGTACAACCATCCCATTAATACTAAAAAGCCCGTCAGACAATTATCTAACGGGCTTTTTATTATTCACCAGCCGTCGTATCGCGGCGCTGCCGATATTCGGTAGGTGTAACACCCACCATACGCTTAAAAAAACGATGAAACGCAGAGGGACTGTTAAATCCGGATTTATAAATAATCTCCAGGATGGTCTCGTCTTTTAACTCCGGCAACAACAATAAACGCTTGGCTTCTTCCACCCGGTAGCGATTGATAAATTCAAAAAAATTCGACTGGTAATGCATCTTTAAAATAGCCGAAATATCGCGCGGCTTTAAACCTATCTGCTCGGCAAAACGCTCAAGGTTGATATTGCTTTCCAGAAACAATTTATCTTCATTGATCGCCTTTTCGATGACTGCCACCTTGTGATCCATTTTGGTAGGCTGCACCGGCTTGGCAACGGGCACCACATTCACACTGAGCAATTGGCGGGTATTAATCAAGCCAAACACAAACAACCCGTTCACTAACATAACGGTGAGGTAATTATCGATAATGCCGAGCGTATCGCTAACGGAGGCGCTCACCACGCCTTCCAGCATATAAGCGAGCAACGACCAGAACCAGTGCAAACAAAAACCGGCAAGCACTACATCTGCCAGTTTTAATTCCGACATGGAAATATCGGCATAGAGATGCTTTAAATTATCGCGCAATTTATATTCAGCAATCACACAGGCAATGATATAGCCGAGCGGTGATAGCTTCACCAGCGCCCATATAAATGCCACTGCTGCATTTTCCGCTCCCGCCAATTCCGTTGCGGGTTGCCATTCCAGGCTATCAATATCAAATACCACCAACAGAATTACCGCAATAACCGCTGGTAATAGATGGATCAGATTGTGCCAACGCAATAATTCAACTTCTTGCGAGAGCGAGCGCAGATAAAAATAAAGCACCGGCCCTTGCAATAATAAACAGGCCGACAAAATAGTAATGATAAACGGTGAGTTATTAATCGACGTCGATTTCAGATCGCCATTCCAGACAATCAAGGTAGTAGTCAGTACCAGTGCAATCAGCAGGAAAAATCCGGATAAAATCCGGCGCGGTTGAACATGTTTTGCCGGTAACAAATTCAATAACGCCGCCAGCACACAGCACTCCACTGCCGTGAGGACCAACACCAGGTCATGGATATTTAGAAAGTTGGTTTTCATTAGACCTTTCTCTGTAGCAATACGGCTTCATAGCAACGCCATCCTGTACGCTCGAGTTGCGTACAAGTGACGTATGGAGTTTTTATCGCCGTCGGGTGTTTATTTAAATACGCAATGCTTGGCGTAATCCTTGGTTTCATTCAGGGTGAGATCCCCCTTGGGCTTTTCCTCGATAGATTTGCACCATTCGGGGCTACCCACTTTAGGTGCACAGGCAGACAGCATTAAAACACTGGCAATCACCAGCAGCGAAGTAAGGATTCGTAAATTGGCAAACATAGGGATTCCCGCTTTTTCGTTGTTATATGAGGTATTGTATGAATCGTTATATAAATCGTTATGTAATACAAATGGTCAGGACATTTGCAGGTTGGTCGGGCTTGTTTAGACCTGCGACAAGGATAGCAGAGCCAATCATCAATAAAAAACGCTGGCGGGAATACACGGGTGTTTTTTCAGAGTGACTTGCACGCCAGACATGTACCCAAAGGATAAGGCTCCCATCCGGAAGATCCTCTCCGGTACACTAGCGCGTGTTACCGTCTACCCCAAGGAAGCGCCATGAGCGATGCTGACCTCGCTACCAACCCACCTTCTGCAAACCCGAACAGCCTGACTTACCGCTTGCGACGATCTCACCACCAAATCGCAGCAAGGTCATAGGTGAAGTCACGGTGGTTACCAGGGTGTTGCTTTCAATTTCTGATTGCAGCCAAACGTAGAGAGTGGTGTAGGGAGTCATAACTGCAGTGCTTGCCAGCAATACACCTGCGATAGAAATCGCATTACCGGCAATCTCGGTACCATTCACAGTTGCATCCTGATACAAACCAACAGCCATCGCACCTTGTTTTGAGTAGCTGTTCAGCGAGCAGAAAAAACCTGGCTCACAGCCAGTTGCCGGTGCAGAAAGTGCCCCGCTGCCGGTCAAGGTATACAACTTGTTGGCCGCAGCTGGAATTCCAGTGCTGGACAATTTTTCCAATTTCGCACCACTATTGACACTCGCAGTCGACACATACACGCCGTAATTTTCTTCCCAGCTCAACATATTCGCGTTCAGAGGATCATAAGCCTAATGTCGGTTTGGCCAGGATCACTTTGGTATTGGCTTGCGCAATCACGTCCAGTTGTTGGTTGGTGAACGCCATGCTTAATTTAAAGTTAAGGCTCATATAACCCCCTCCACCTAAAGGGATCAAAGCACAAATAAAAAATTCGGGCTGAGCTTAAGGATTTAAATGCCAGAAAATTTTCAAATAAAAAGCCCGCAATATTATTGCGGGCTTTTCAAGGATAAGCGGACGTTACTCCGCTGGCGGGCGATTGCTACGGCAAACTTTTCAGATGGTTGCCAACCGGAACAGAGAAGATGCGACCATCTTTCACATCCCAGTTGATTGACCAGGTCATCACACCACGGAAATCACCGTAAGCAGAGACTGGAACAACACTGCCGCAATTGGTACGCAATGCCAGACAGCTGACTGCGCGGTTGACATCCCCAGTGGTTGCCTGGCCAGACCCTGCTGCGCGCGGGCCAGATGGAAGACCGAGTGCAACCTGATCCGGACGCAAACCTTTGAACGTGCCCGCCGTGCCGTTGGCCAGAGGGAAACCTTCAATCAGCATGCGCGCAGATGCAACCATCATATCCACAGTACCTGCTTGATAGGATTGTGCAGCGTAAGGTGTTGCAAGGCCACCGTTGTTGTATAACTGCACGTGCAATAAATCCAGTTCATTGCGCAGCTGGTCGATCATCGGCAAGTAAGCGCCCCAGATTCCCGAGTAAGCCACATAACCACCTTGCACATAAGGATGCTCAGGCGCCATGGAGACATACAAATCCGGATACATTGCATTGAGTTGTTTGATTGCAGAAACCATGTTGGAAATTACTGGCGCACCGTGTTGAACACCCGCACCACTTTCCAAATCGATATCTACACCATCAAAACCATACTCGTTGATAATTGCCGCGGTGCTATTTACAAAGTTGGCGAGGTTGGTGGAATTATTTAAAGTCACAGTGCCTTTTTCACCGCCGTAAGAGAGCACAATATTTTTACCCTGTGCGCGTTTTGCCGCTACATCCTGGATAAATTGCGCTTTGTTCAATGCAGGGTCCAAACGGAATTCCACATTGCCATTGCCAGCATCATCAACGAAGGCGATAACAATGACATCCCAGGCAGCATCAACATCAGCCAAACGGATTACACCGCTGCCGTTATCAAAGTTGTGCCAGTAACCAACCAGCGCATGTTTTGGCAGTGCTGCTGCATCGCCCGGCACACGGTTATTGCCGCTGGTGCTGGATGATGAACGACTGCTTACACTGCTTGAAGATTTTGAAGAAGGCGCAACAGAAGATGAGCTGGGCGCAACGCTGCTAGGTACGCTGCTTGACGCTACTCCGCAGGATTTCACCAGCTCCCAAGCTTGTTGCCAATGCGCGCCAGTACCCGGTGCATAAGCCCAGCCAGCGGTAGAACTACACCAACCGGCAATAGTGCAACGATATTCACTACCCGCATTTTGCACTAACTGGCCAGCAGCATAGTTGGTGCCCGCAACATATTGTGATGAGGTGCAATTGCCACCGGAAATAGATGAGCTGGAAGGCGCAACCGAGCTGGACGATTTGGAGCTGGGCGCAATGCTGGATGAAGACAGTGGTGTTGAACTTTTTGATGACGATGACACGCCACCATCACATGCACCGAGCAAGGTCCACTCCTGCCATTGGCCAGAGTAACTCGCGGGGCTATGCCCCTGCGACCACCAATTGGCTTTGTAGGCTTTGCCGGTTTCTTGTACCTGGCTGCCACCGCCGTACGCTGCGGTGCTATTCCACACTGGCAAGCCGGAACAATCGACTGCAAGTGCACTGGTTGATAAGCCGCTCACGCACAGCGCGGCAAGTGCTAACGCATAATTTTTCATAGACCCCTCACTCTCGTTGTATTTTTTTGACAAAAGGATTCCGCAAAGAAATTGAAAAATTTCTTTGGATTTTTTTGCTTGGTTTGAGATTTTTTTGGGCGTCCCGTAGATCAGTACTTATCTATTTCTCTCACCCAATAGATTGCCGTACTTTGGGAAACACACCACTCCTGGTAACGGGTTACAAGTTCCTTCTGGTCACTATCACCAGATTTATCCACATCTGGTTTTACTGCCGACTTTCTTACCCATTTTTTATTGCCAGACTAAAACTTATTATTGTTACGTTAAAACACCATATGACAACGTTGCCATATATATCACCCACATTCGCTAATGGCAATCATGAAAGTGACGAAATGATGACGACTACGTGAAATTTTCTTTTTGTTAGAAGAAAATTTCACGCAGTCCAGTAAAAATAAGTGGGGATAGATGATTGGGAAATAACAGGTTATTCAAGCACTGCGACAAGGCCAGCCAATCATAAATTCGTTTGGCGGTTAATCCATTCAATAAGATGTTCGGCCAAATGATCGTACACCACCCGAATACGCGGGTTAGAGCGCAATTCAATGGGAGCTGTCAGCCACACCTGTGAATCGTTGATCCAGTTTTCAGGTAGCACCCGCACCAGTTGTGGATATTGCGCTGCCAGGAGCGAGAAACCAAAACCTATGCCCATACCATTTAACATGGCTTGCCAGCACACCATCTGGTCATCGCTGCGTACGGCAAAGGAGTCGCGCGTCAGCTCTATACCAAGAGCGCGACAGCTGTTAACGATGGCGGGATTTTTGTCGTACCCGATCCAATCAAACTTATCCATGGTAGCAGGAGAAAACGGAATGTTTTTTTGTTCGAGATACGCCTTGCTCGCATAACCGCCCATTTTCAATCCACCTAGATGGCGAGCCACCAAGGTGTCCTGCACAGGTTTGGCCATACGAATCGCAATATCGGCTTCGCGCTCCAACAAATTATCCAGAGCATTATTCGCCACAATTTCCAACTGGATATCCGGATATTTCCAGCGCAGGCTCGCCAGGGCCGGCGGCAATAAAAATGCGCTGGTCATTTCACTGGCAGTGATGCGCACGGTACCCTTCAGCGATTTGCTTTGCCCCGATGCCGCCAACTGCAAGGAATGGGCAGCCAACTGCATTTGTTTGGCCGGGTAAACCAGGGCCTCGCCTGCTGCCGTGAGCACACTGCCGCGCGCGCCACGGGTAAACAGGGCCGCACCTATCTCCGCTTCCAGCGCGGCAATTTGCCGGCTTAAGGTAGGCTGGGTCGCGCCTATAGCCTCGGCCGCACGCGCCAGGGCACCGTGCTCGACTACAGCCAAAAATGCCTGGATCAGGTTCCAATCAAAATTCAAGCGATTTCCATTATCCAATTTTGCATAGCTCCTATACCAATATCGATCTTGTGGCGAATTCCCCTACTCTGGAAAATGGCCTCCTCGATTCATCAACACCTGTGCCCGCATCCGTTAACTCATCCGAGCCATTAATTAAAAAGGACCACCACCATGAAAACACTCTACCGTTTTTTTCTGGACTCACCTAAAACCCTGATATTGGGCCTGCTGACACTGCTGGCATTTGCATTTAATTATTGGGCCTCAACCACACTCACAGCGAGTTATATCGAGTCCAAATTTCCAGTTCCCTATTATGTTGCGCAACTATCATTCAGCCCGGAAAAGTTGAAAGCCTGGTACAGCATATTGCAGGAACAAGGAACCTTTGACGTGTATGTATTAACACAACATATAGATTCGCTCTTTATTCTATCGACCTTGTTGCTGCATTGTTTTGTACTGGTATTGATATCACGTTTGTTTGCCGCCAACAGCAAAGGCAGGAAAATAATGGTGGTATGCGCATTGATTTCTTCTATTGCGCCAATCAGCGATCAACTGGAAAACCTCGTGTCTTATATCATGCTTGCCAACCCGGACAACTTTGTAGATGGACTTGCGTATATTTATTCCAGCTTTGCAGCAACCAAATTTGCCTTTTTTGTGTTTGCCTATGTTGTCGCGCCAGTGGGTTTAATCGCAGGAGTCATCAACCTGATATTAAATCGCTACAAGCAAGGACAACACATGCACCAACAGGCCAACCAGGCCACGCCCCAATAATGACATGTTTATAAAAACAATAAAAAAGCGGGGCTGGATATTATCCAGCCCCGCTTTTTTATCGATGGAACCAAATAATTATTTGGAGTTACGCTGGCGCACTGCTTCAAACAAACACACACCGGTTGCCACAGACACATTCAAGCTGCTGACCGTACCGGCCATGGGAATATTCATCAGATGATCGCAAGTGTCTTGCGTCAGGCGACGCAGGCCATCGCCCTCGGCGCCCATCAAAATACCAATCGGGCCAGTGAGGTTGGATTGGTATACCGACTGCTCCGCCTCACCCGCCGCGCCAAACAGCCAGATGCCTTTTTCTTGCAGGTTCTTTAACGTGCGCGCCAGATTGGTCACGGGAATAAAAGGCAAAACTTCAGCCGCACCACAGGCAACTTTGCGGGCAATGGGGGTAATACCAACAGATTTATCCTTGGGGGCGATTACCGCGTGTACACCCGCCGCTTCGGCAGTGCGCATACAGGCACCGAGGTTATGCGGATCGGTGACGCCGTCGAGGATCAATAAAAATGCCGGCTCGTTAAGGTTTTCAATCAATTTGAAAAGATAGGTTTCATCGTAGGTTTCACCCGGTGTGCAAATCGCTACTACGCCTTGGTGGTTTTCATCGCCAACCAATTCATCGAGCTTATTGCGGTTTACCACCTGGCAGTGGATGCCATTGCTTTGCGCAGCGCTGACAATTTTTTGCAGGCGCTGGTCGTTGCGCCCCTGCACCATGTAAATTTCAATCACACGCTGCGGTGCGCTTTTTAAAAGTGCCTGCACTGAATGGAGGCCAAAAATATGTTCACGTTTCAAAACACTGTCCCAATTTTTTAATCATCAACGCCCGGAGATCCGCGTTTCGCGCTCGCGCAAAATCCGGTCTTTCACAATATAAATTTCGCGATTCAAATTTTCATCGCGTACAAAATTTTCGCTCTGCAACCAGCGATCAATCCTTTGCCTTAACCTTAGCCACCGGTCTTTTAGCAGCTGCCTTCGCAGGCTTAGCGACAGCCGCGCCTTTTGCTGCCTTTGGCGCAGGCGATTGAACTGTTGCTGACGCAGCCTTAGTTGCAGTTTTCGCATTTTTACCGCCATGATCAACCTCACTTCTGGTTTTAACACTTGCCGGTTTCTGTGCTGCTATTTTTTTTGTTGCAGGAGTCTTTTTCGTTGCAGGCGACTTTTTCGCTACTGGTGCCTTTTTCGTTACAGGTGCATTAGTCGCTGTCACTTTTGTTGCCGCCGGTATCACTGCGACGTCAGCAACTTTCTTCACAACAACTTTTTTAGTAGCTGCGGGTTTCGCCGCACTGGCTGTTTTACCACTACTAGCGGATGTAACGGATTTTGCTTTTGCAGGTTTTGCCGCTTTCGGTTTGGCTGCTGTTGTTTTTTTAGTGCTTGTTTTCTTGGTAGTTGTTTTTTTGGTTGTCGATTTTTTTGCTGCCGTTTGTTTGCCGGCTGATGATTTCGCAGCGGTTTTTTTAGCAGGAGACGTTGCCGCCGATGTTTTTTTACCTGCACTTGCGGTGCTTGCAACTTCTACTGGTACAAGCTGCGTTTTTTCAGCTGCGATCCTGGTCTTAGCATCGCCCGGTTTTCCGCTTGCATGTTTTCCACCAGCAGATTTTCCACCACCGCGTTTAGCCACCTTGGGTTTAACTGCCGATTTAGGCCGGCGGATTGCATTGGCCGATTCCAGTTCAAAATCAATTTTGCGGTTATCCAGATCCACGCGCACCACGCGCACCACCAATTCATCGCCCAAGCCAAATACTTTGCGGGTGCGCTCGCCAACCAAACGCTGTTGCGCCGGTTCAAAGCGATAATAATCGTGCGGCAATGAGGTAATGTGAATCAAACCCTCGATATACAACTCATTCAATTCGACAAACAAACCAAAACTGGTCACCGCGCTGACGTGGCCGTCATAAACCGCGCCCACCTGGTCGCGCAGGTATTCGCATTTCAACCAGCTCACCACATCGCGCGTCGCTTCGTCGGCGCGGCGTTCGGTGCGCGAACACTGCTCGCCAAATACCACCATATCGCTCGCGCTATAGGGGTAAATATATTTTTTCGGAATCGCTTTGGCGGTTTCAACACGGCGCACATGAGTAGTTGGTTCAGTGCTACGCACTACCGAGCGAATTGCACGGTGCACCAGCAAATCGGGATAACGGCGAATCGGCGAAGTAAAGTGCGTATAGGCTTCGTAACCCAAACCGAAGTGGCCATGGTTTTCTACCTGATACATCGCCTGACGCAAACTGCGCAACATAACAGTCTGGATCAAATGGCCGTCGCTGCGGTCCTGGATCATTTGCAATAATTGCTGGTAATCGCCCGGTGTAGGTTTGTCGCCGCCGGCCAGACCCAAGCCCAACTCTGACAAATACGCGCGTAAATTCGCGAGCTTGGTTTCAGTCGGCCCTTCATGCACGCGGAACAAACCGAGCAAATTATGTTTCTCAATAAATTTTGCCGCGCAGACATTCGCGCACAACATGCACTCTTCAATTAACTTGTGCGCATCGTTGCGTTTGATCGGCACAATGCGTTCAATTTTTCGCTCTTCATTAAACTGGATGCGCGTTTCAACCGTTTCAAAATCAATTGCTCCACGCTCATCACGCGCAACACGCAGGCATTGATAGAGCTTATGCAAAAGTTCAAGTTGCGGAACAACCGCTTTGTATTCCTCGCGCAATGCAGTGCGGGCGTCGCCTTCACCGGTAAGGATCTCGCCCACCTTGGTGTAAGTCAGGCGCGCATGGGAATGCATTACCGCTTCATAAAATTGATAACCGGTGATGCGCCCCGCATCGCTGATATTCATTTCACACACCATGCACAAACGATCAACATGGGGGTTCAACGAACATAGGCCGTTGGAAATTGCCTCGGGCAGCATGGGCACAACATAATCGGGGAAGTACACCGAGTTACCGCGCGCGCGCGCTTCCACATCCAGCGCGCTTTCCACTGGCACATAGTGCGATACATCCGCAATTGCCACATACAAACGCCAACCACCTTTGCGGCGCTCACACAAAACCGCATCATCAAAATCGCGCGCGTCTTCGCCATCGATTGTGACAAACGGCAAATGGCGCACATCAACGCGATGCAATTTATCTTTCGCCTGTACCTCGTGCGAAAGCTTGGAAGCCTCAGCGATAACCTCTTCCGGCCACACACTGGGGATACCATGGGCCTGGATCGCCAATTCGATCTCCATGCCCGGCGCCATATGGTCGCCCAATACCTGGATCACGCGGCCTGTCGGCAGGCGGTTTTTATCCGGTTGCTGGGTGATTTCCGCCACCACTATCTGCCCATGTTTGGCGCCGCCATAGGAACCAAAGGGGATCATGATGTCATGGGTAATACGCGGGTTTTCCGGGCGCACAAACTGCACCCCTTCCTCATTAAAGAAGCGCCCCGCCAGTTGGGTGGTATTGCGGATCAATACATCAACAATCGCCCCCTCTTCCTTGCCGCGATACTGCTCGCCTGAAAGCCGGACGATCACCTCATCGCCGTCAAACACTTTGCGCATCTGGCGATTGTGCAGGTAGATGTCCTCGCCACCATCGGCACGGATCACAAACCCGTAGCCATCGCGATGCCCCTGCACACGGCCGCGCACCACATCGATCTTGTCGAGGCGCACATAGGCATCGCGGCGATTGCTGATCAACTGGCCATCGCGCGCCATGGCAATCAGGCGGCGGCGCAGGGCTTCGATCTGGTCATCGCCTGTGAGCTTCAGCATTACGCACATCTGCTCATGGGTAACCGGCTGGTCGGCGCTATCGAGGAGGTCGAGGATATACTCGCGGCTGGGGATGGGGTTTTCGTATTTTTCGGCTTCGCGGGCAGCGAAAGCATCGCGGGGCGGGGTTTTACGTTTAGTCAATTGAGCATCCTGTAATCAAGATTGGCGGAATCTGAAGGTTCCTGGCGGTCATAATTGGATTATAGGGCAGCAATCATGACAAACCTACAAATAAAACCGAAAAGGCTGTTGACAGTCACAGGGCCGGTATTTATAGTGCGCGGCCTCAGCTTGCTGAGCATGCCCAGGTGGTGAAATTGGTAGACACGCCAGCTTCAGGTGTTGGTGGCCTTACGGCCGTGAAGGTTCAAGTCCTTTCCTGGGCACCAAACATGAAAGCCCCGTTACGCGAGTAACGGGGCTTTTTGTTTTGCAGGACTTTTTGTTTTGGGTCTTTTATTTTGAGATATGTCCGCACTCACGCAGGTTACCAGCGGTGGCACCAAGCGTGTTTGTTGGATGCGTTATTTGATCAAATTAATAAGCGAATAAAATTCCCGCAACGAGCCATCAATAGCACTGCCCAAACCAAACGACCAAGTGCTACCTGATTTATTCAGTCACAAAACCATTCTCGGGCGCTTTATGCGGTATTGACCACCCGAAATAAACTTCAACTTCGGTAATTTTCTCCTGACGTACAGTGAGAATTTCAGTATTTCTAAAAACGTCGCCACCTGTGCTTTTACCTTCGTAGGTCACGAAAACTTTGTCGTCATGCGGCACAACATTGATGAACTTGAATTCAGCAATATGCTGGCTATTGGGCCAGCAACGTTCAAAGTAGGTCTTTCGATCAATACGATTATCCAGGGGACTCGTAAAATAAAATTCATCATTGATAAGCAATTCAACGGCAGCTCGATCTTTTCGAACATAGGCTTCGAAACATTCTTTGGCGACAGCCACTGAGCTTTTCATAAAGTTTCTCCTTTTGAAAATTTATGAATTTAAAAAGCAAACCATAAAGATTCGACCGTCGAATGCTGATTAAAATTCCAAAAAGATAAATTATATGTCGCGTGACCAATACTTTTGTTTTTTCTCAGTTTATGTGGGTTTTGGCGCAATGTTTTTGCGAGTAATTGTGGAGGCTGCTTAAAATTAATGGTTTTTCTATGTTGGGGTTAAGAGCTATTAACACTTACCCCATCGATTCAGACGTACGTGCATGCACGTAACAAGCTTTTCCATCTTCAAGAACCATACGTACAGCATTATTGATCTGATTTTCGCGACGAGAATCGCCCTTAAAATGCTCAATTGAATATTTTTGCAATTGATAAATTTCAACTAATTCCATATTTTCACTTTTCAGAAATTCATGGAGCTTTACAAAAGCATTTTCTTTATTTTTTGCAGACAATACACAAACACCTAAAATCCATGACGAGCCGTCGAGATTCATAGGTGAGTCTTCGCTTAAGGTAGCCTTGTGATCTATGATCCAAACCTGTGAACTTTCCATAATTTAAAAGTCTGCTGCCTTAGGCTGTCGCTGAAAATATACTTTCGTCATGCCTGCGAACGCGGGCATCCATTACAATCGACAAAGTGTATTACATTTATAATCGCACATTGGGGAGCTTGCCTAAACCTCAACAACCCTATTAGACATCAGCATACCTAAAAATTCCAAATCTAAACTCACCGGAAAAATTTACTTCCTCCACCAACTGCAAAATATCGCTGCGATACTCACTGCCAGCAAACCATGCTACATCTTCAACGGATGAATTTTGATAAATTTCGATTGGCTCAAGCTTTGCGTTTTGCAGCTGCTGTAAGAGTTATGAGCGCGCATCTTTTTCAGAGCTTACGAAGGTCGCCGCTTCGGCAGCGGCGCATTCAGAATTGTCCATCGCTAAGGGGCTTGATTTCAAAATCCTTACATTGAAGGACATAAGCTAAACCACCTTTTTCATACCATTTCCATTTAAAAAGTCATGACAATTAATACATTTTTTACAAAGATTGTAAAAATTATAAAATAGAAATATTAAAGCAAGTCTGGGTAATGACTCTGCAATACTCCACTCAAATGCATAATACTTTTAGCCCTTTCAGAATCCACACTTAAAGGAACATCAGAATGGTTATCGTATAGGGTTATCGCTTGCTTGAAGGCAATAAAATCTTTACTAGAGGGCGGAGCATAGCGCTTATTAAGCTTACGAATTTTAGCTGATAACGCCGACAATCTTCTAAGCTTAATAATAAGCTGATACATGTGGATATTTTTATCTCTCTTTATCCAATAGGACAATGCATCATCCTCAAGATCACGAACTGAATCAGCATATAAGTCAAAAAAAGAACATAGCCGATCTTTCTTTTTAAATGCTCGGGTAAACCATATGCCAGATAAAAAAGTTACCAATGTAATTACCCAACCAATCCACCAATAATCTGCCATAAATCAGACTCTATTTTTTTATTTTTTCTATTTCATCATTTACATAACCGAGCACTTCTTCTTTTATTGTTTCTTCATCATCGCAAATAATAGAGTTAGCAATAGCCAATACCACATTCGATTCGATACCCTTTCTAATCAAGCCACCAAATGCCTCCTCTAAAAATGAAGATCCGTACCCAGAAACACCATTCATATCAACAATGATATTACCTCCATAGCTCTTGATCGCAGGTAAAAGCACAGTTTCGCGAAACTCCTCTCCAGAACATGGCCCCAATTTGATAAACCTAGGGCCGGGATATTTTGTAAATTCTGCTACTTTAATAAAATGTTTGCTCATATTCATACCTTAATACTCCACTCAACAATAGTGCCATAAATGGAGTGCCTATTGTCATAGACTGATTCAATCTCAGTCATAGCATCTTCTTTCACTGAGCTATCTCTTCTGGCGGGAGCCTTCTTCGACAACCTATACCTCCCTTTATTACTAAATATATTTAATTGAGCGTCAACTCCATTCTTTACCAAGGATCGAAGATCCCCCCCACCCTTACCACGATTACTTTCTAGAGTTCTTGTCTCTTTAACTAAGGTTGCTGTTTTAATCCATCCACCATCTGTGATGGCATTAAAACTGAATTTCGCAAATATCTTTTGTAAAAAACTTTCTTCCTGAGTTTGTTTAATAGTGTTGGGGATACCAACACCCAAGTCTGCAATCAATACGATCAAATCCCCATCATACAAAGCAGTGAACATCCACCACCGTTTATCGACAATCTGGGAAAGACAATCTTTTCGTGGCCACATATAGGCGTGCTCTACAGAGTTTGATAATGCCTCTATTGCCCCCCTATATAGATTTCTATGATACTCGGTGCCAACCTGATTGTGAATTTGTTCTAGCATAGAACCCGCCAACTCGCCGTTGGCACTATCGCCATTTACTGCATTCCAACACTTGACATTCTCCTGCTCCGGGATATCTTTCATCTTCTGTCCTAATAGGGCATAAAAACCGATTCGATTTAATACCGACTCTACGACTTTTTTTGCGCTCCCCTTTGCCCCGTCAAAACCACCAAGATATGACGCTTTTATGACCCCAACGCCATAAAACTTAACAATCCGATCAACCTCGGACAAAAGCAATATTCCACCAGCGGCCGTTATTCGCCATGTGTCATAGAAAGAAATTAAAACCTTATCGCCGTTTGAAATACTTTTTTTCAGCCTTATAAGGAATTGGCACATCTTTTTATGATTATTATGATGATATAAATCAATCTGAGGTGGAGCATAAATAGTGACTCTTCCATTATTTTCAACTCTGGCATTGATTTTTTTTAGCCTCCTCTTTCTGCTCTTTTTATTCCTTTCTATCCTATTTTTTTCTCCCATTTTAAATTATGATTTATTAAAGTTTTTTCATAAAATAGTTTTTCTTTTGTATTTTTTTTCACAGCTACTCTCTAAGTAATTATTTTAATTAGTTTGTTTTTTAGATGTGGTCATGATTAGGCGATACAGCCTTTTATTTTCTCGAAATACATTTTTTCAAACTGTACAGGAACTCCATTTATTTACGCCAACATCTGAACGAAATTTTATTCTACGCAGTGATAATTTTTAACCTTATCGATCAAATTACGAAATAAAATAAGACTTATTCAAACAACGCAGAGGTTCTCATATGTATGCCAAAGGGTTTTTATAGCACACCCAAACATTACCCGCCATTACAATCAGTTAACCATACCCACTTATTTACTAACGAAACGAAAGAGGCAATTCTCAGCACTAAAGAATTTATTATGGGTATACAATTTAAATTTGCAAAAGATAGTTGCAACGACACCCAAAAGCATCTGTGCACTTCCATTGACAACCCCACCCTCATCCCCTAACCTGCCCGCGCTGCGGTAAATCCCGCAGTCGGGATTACGACCCCCGCACTTAACCGGCACTAGACGCGAGTCTTAGTGTCCTCGTACAGCTTTGCCTGTTTTTTATGGCGGCTGGACGGGGCCACCTTCGGGTGGGCCGGTGTGGTTAGGTCCGGTGGTCGTAACCCTGTTCAGTCCGCCTCCATGAATTACGACTTCATGGAGGCGGGTAGTAACAAACTTAACCCGAGATTTTGTTATGGATAATGTGACCTCCCTTCCCATTTCAACCAATCCCTGCATTATTAAACTCGATCAATTCCAGTACGCTTTTTAACAACAGTCCCATCTTGAAATTCATTCCCCCGACGGCGAGTGCATTGCGCAGCTTGGTGAGGAATTAACCCGTATTGCGGAGGAAGATGCGCTGTATCAGTTGCGAGAACAAGCTAGTTTGTTGGAAGTGTTGTTTGACCAGATTCAAGATGATTTAAAATTACCGCGAGAAGCTTTTACCAGCCTTGCCGATATGATGGGCAAAATAAATGGGCATCTTAAAAAGCAGATGGCGAAGTGAAATTAAAATGCAAAAAAACAGGCGACCAACTGCCGCCTGTTTTTATTCTCTATAAAAATTTTTCTTTATAGCGCTGCAACAATATGGCGCTGAAAATCCATTTTCAAAAACCAAAAGCGACAAAATACCGGCAGGGGTTTTCAACTCAAATTTGAATCCCATCCCAACGTTGAACAATTGTCGTCAGATTAAAATTATTTACACAAATAGCATCTAGTATTGCGTGGAAGCTGTGGCGCTTGGGTTCTGAAACATTTTCTATTTCGCCAAAAGCTTCATGAGTCGGCGCGGAAATTCGCCGCGCCTCACCCAGAGGAGCGACGCCGATATAGAGATGTTATTGGCATGCAACGCCCCTCGTTAATGAACACATGCGAGGACAATCATATGAAAATCATTGCGCCAAGTTTATGTGGTTTCGCTTTTCTTGCAGTTATTGCTGCATCACCCAATGTTGGAGCGGCAGAATTCCACTGTGATGCTGGTCGGTTCAATTGCCTTTATGACGCAGTCGCAGCTGCAAACCAAACCCGTGAAGCCGATGTTATTCGGTTCGCCGAAGGAATCCATTATTCCCTCACCTCTTATCCATCGCGCTGCGCGCCACCTATTGAAGGAAAAATCACCATCATTGGTGCCGGGGGCAACGCTAGTTTTTTGAATGCGCAAGGTTCCTGCGCCTACTTCCATGTTAAACCCAGAGGCTCACTCACCTTGCGCGATATAGCAATTACCAGCGGGAATCTGGATGGATTTAAACCGGGCGCTGGCGTGCAACGCGGTGCAGCTGTTTACAATGAAGGTATTCTCCGCGTTCAACGGAGCTTTCTCAGAAACAACGGCATCAATGATAATTTTCTGTATTTATCGGGCGGTGGTGCCATCTACAACGCGCCAGGTGCACGGGCTTATATTCGCGATACAGAATTTCTCTACAACAGTGTTGAAACAGAAACTTACGGCGGCGCCGCGATCCTCAACGAAGGCATCATGAGGATCAATAGAAGTCACTTTTTCGAAAATAATGGCAAGGGCGGCATTATTGTTAATGGCATTCCAGGTGCATCCACCAAGGCACATCTTGTCCTCTCGGATTCCATCATCGAAAACAATTACAGCAGTACTGGAATAAAAAACGGACCGGGGCAACACACAAAACTTTTAATCGAACGCTCGACGATACGCGGCGGAGACTCGGATAAAGGCGGCGGCATTTATAATGCTGGCGTGTTGACCGTGCGCGAAAGCGCCATTGTCCGCAATAAAGCGATCAGGGGTGGCGGGGCCTACAGCGCAGAGGATGCAAAATCCACTTTTATTAACACGACGATTAGCCACAATCACGCGCGAGGTGCAGCAGAGGGAAATGGCATAGGTGGCGGGATTTATAACTACGGTGGCACTGTGTATTTGGCTAGCTCAACGATTGCCTCAAACACATCGCAAGGCTGGGGTTCTGCGATTGCAGCAACATCCGATGCCGATGGCGCCGCCTATGTTTACACCAAAAGTTCTTTGATCGTCGGGCATGCGGGCATGTCGCCCTGTTACGATTTCGGCCCGAATGATTTGCCGAAATTATTCCTGGTGGAAAACAACCTGATCACCGAAGAATCAAACTGCTACGCCCCTTCAGAAACCGACATTGTCGTACCAGAGGCTGACACCTTCACCAAAGTGATTGGCCCCTTGGCCGACTACGACGGCACCACTCCGAGTTATGCGTTGCTGCCAAATAGCCCGGCGATTGATAACGAAGGAAAACTATGCACAGATTTTAATGGTGTACCGATCCTGATCGATCAGCGCGGTAATTTCAGAACAGGTTGCGATAGAGGTGCAGTTGATTCCACCGGCGAAGTTCCTCCGATAGAACTCCAGTTAATTTACCCTGAGACAGGTATTTTGCCGAACTCAGGCGGCACCATCGTTTTGGCCATACTGTCGCGTGCCGATTCAACTGATCCCTTCGATCCTGTTTGGGAGATAGAACGCAGCTCAATTCGTTTGGGTTCTGCCGGTGCCGTGCCCTTCAGATTCACGCGGAAAGATTTTAACCTCGATGGCATCGCCGATTTGGTGGTGAGATTTAAAACCAGCGATACCGGCATCGCCTGTGGCGACACTTCTGTTGAATTGCGAGGCACAATTATTAACGGCGCTGACTTTGTTTCCAGCACTGCCATCACGACAGTCGGCTGTGTGAAATAAGTAATTGTTTGCGGCGGTCGCAATGGCCGCCTTTTATTTTCTTGACGAATTATTGTCTTTTCAAATCAAGCCATCCATTTGCTGCAAGCCATTCCATAATCGGTTCATGCCAACGCTCACGCGGAATGAGGAAAAAACCGTGGTCACCTTTATCAAATAGATGGGCTTCTACCGAAACCCCGGCATGCTTAAGCGCTTCAAGGAACAGGATGGTATTTTTTACATCTACCAATTTGTCATCGACAGCATGGAGTAACAGTGTGGGTGGCGTATTTGCATTTACATGCAGCTCGTTGGAAAAGTAATTGATGCGCTCCTTTGATGGCTTTTCGCCAAGCAAGGCTTTGCGTGAATCCAGGTGGGTGACTTTTGCATCCATACTGATCACAGGGTATACAAGGACTAGAAAATCGGGACGTAAATTTATCTTGTCAGGATTTTCGATCTGCGGATCGTTGAAATGCGTGGCCAGGGTTGACGCAAGGTGACCACCCGCCGAAAAACCAACTGCACCAATTCGATTGGCATCCAGGTTCCATTCGCTAGCATGCTGGCGGGCAAATTTCATCGCTTGCTGCGCATCCTGGAGCGGACCAACCGATTTGTCGGTCATCCAAAGATCATTCGGAATTCGATATTTCACAACAAACGCTGCAATCCCGTGATCGACAAAATAATTGGCTTGTTGAACACCTTCGTAATCAAAAGTTAATCCCCAATAACCTCCCCCTGGAAATATCACCACACTCGCGCCTGTCGCTTTAACTTTTGCAGGCAAATAAACCTGAATATAAGGCTGGGAAACTTTTTGTATCCAACCTTTATCAGCACCTGTTTCTTCATTGGGAACCGGCTTGGAATTCGGAATCGCAGCATCGCCATACAATGGGAAATTCTGTATTTGGGCAGGAAATAAATAAGCCGGATCGTTTGAGGGATTTTCTGCGTTAGCAGGCAGGGAGACAAGCGCAGCAAGACACAGTGCCGTTATTAGGGATATACATTTGTTCATAGCAAACTCGGTTGATTATTAAAGTGTTGCGTTTTCACTTACATTTTTGGTAGCGAGTTATTGCCCGCAGACAATTGCGCCTCGCTACCAGGATGGGCATGCGCACTAAGCTACGGGAGAAGCCTTTCTTCCCCTCGTGATATACACAGTACATAACGCTAATAATAGAAACAGTAATAACGCAGGCTCAGGCACACTTAATGACTTGTCGCGAACGAGCCAATTCGCGTACATGAATCCTACCGTATCGAAATTTATCTCTGCCATACGTACATAGGCTTTTTCTCCCTGCATACGCGATTCGTTATTTATGTCGCCAGCGCAGTACACAGGATCGTTTGAAAAACAAGCCGCGACAAAAATGCCTTGATTGTACCCGGGGGAGCTAATGGTTCCTGAGCGACCTGCAACCGCAGGTATGAAGCTGTTAATGCCTAAATATTCAAAAAAATCGCTGCCCGCTTGAAAATCTTCAGCGTGATAATAACTATCAAAATTATTAAATCCGAAATTCCTTAACAACTGAATGACTTCAGTATCCGATGCATATCTAAACCCGCTGAATTCACCGCCAACAGAAAATTGGGATTTTACATCGGTAAAACTTCGCTCGGTTGTTTCGGTAATATCTAACCATTCAAGTCCGGTAGCAGTGTCCCGCGTGATCAAAGCGTCACCGGATGTTTTCCAGTCAAGCGATACAAAGGCTGCGTGGGCAAAAAACGGAGTGCATAGCATCGTCAGCGTTAATATAAATCGTCTCATCATTACCCTCTCCTTAAATAAAGATTAGTTTCGCCCAGTGGTTGCACGTCTCGATAGAGGTAAATTTATATTGCTATTAAATGATCTTCTGCTTCGTTTTTCAACGTTCAAATTCTGGCGTTTTGCAACGACCAGAAGTGAATATTTAATTTGGCGCCGACACCAATGAATATCAGTTAAAACCACCAGGTTCGTGGCCCGGGAAGTCCCGGCGCCTGGATCGTTAATTCCACACTGCGCTGCTTCGGGTGGCCTGAAGATGTACAGAAGCGCCAGGTGATTTCTGTCGATCCAATGTCCGCACAGATCGAAGAGTGGCGTTCATTCACATTTGGTTCCGCACTTTCGATGGCATGGGCCGCATCGTTCTCACCACAAGCGCGACTGAAGGCATCCTTCGAGGTGGCATAGCGATTCTCGATTAACGGGCGAAAGCGTTCGAGCATCTCGCGTCCGTCATCTGTAGTTGACATCAGTTGCACGGCGACAATGCCGTCGCGATTTTTGTATAGCATCAACATCTGATTGTGAAATGTCAGAGGCGCTTTGTCGAAGAAACGCAATGTCGTACTCAGCCTATCCGCTCGCCCGCGGCAAATTGTTGGATCGTCCCTGCTGATGTTGCAGTACCAGTGCACAGAATCAATCCCGTCGATCGCGAGGGCTCCATCCTCAGCAATCGTGATGACAATGGGACCGCTCGACCATAGGCTACGGATCATGCTGATTTGTGTTTTTTGCTCGCAACCTGCCAACACCATCAATGCGGCTACACCAAGTACCCACTTTTTATAGAACACCGCCATACTCCTTAATGCTTCGATAAATATTTATGCATTGTTATCCTACTTTTTCGTTCCGATTTTGACAGGCTCGCGTAGCGGGCATGGATCGGAGCCGTTTTAAAATTCCAACGAATAACAATAGTGAGAAAAATTAAAGAATACTATTTTTTTCAGATCACTTATGAATCTTGCTTCCAAACGAAACCAGTTATCTTTGCGTCTCTGACACGATGTAGCCATAACATGGCTTTCTGTGAATTTTTTGGTACACCAACACCATTCTCGTACATGTAGAGTAACGCCTCTTGTGCAGGTAAAAAGCCTTGATTAGCTGCCAGCAAAAACCACTGCTCAGCAAGAGCTCCATTCTTAGGTAGACTTTGCCCGCCAACATACATGCGGCCCAAAGCGTATTCGCCGGCAAAATGACCTTGTTTTGCGCACTTGGAGTACCAGTCAATGGCTTTTTGTTCATCTTTGGCTGTAGCCTCACCTTGCAAATACATGTAAGCCAAATTGCACTGTGCGATTGCTAGCCCTTGCTGCGCTGCCAAGGTGTAGTACCTAAACGCTTCTTCTGGATTTTTTTCTCCATATCGTGCGCCAAGCTCACTTTGTGCATGAGCGTCCCCGGCATCTGCTTTCTCTCTGAGAACATCAGAAGATACCTCCTCGCTAATTTTCTTTTCATAAATTCCAGGAACTGGGCGAACGTCCTGAGGTGTAACGCTTGCAACATAAGTCTGGCAGCCAATTAACATCGTTACTAGCAAAAAACATTTGTACTTATATGACATTGCACTTCTCCATTTTTTTGATTTGCCGAACGTTAAGCACAACGGCAGTTTGTAAGTTTGTGTTGTGGAATACTTTTGCGAAGCAAAACCATATAAGCGCGATCTCAGCATTGCCGAGTAGTCGAATGTGTTTGGTGCTGCAAAGATGACACAACGTATTGGATCGAGTCACTCATCACTGCCATGTTATTGAAACCGGCAATGACAGCTATCGTTTAAAAAGAGTTCGGCACAACTAAAAAATGGGAAAAGGCACTGGCTTACCCACAGCCCAAACCCGTAGGCATAAACCATCCAAGGCGTGTCAATTTTCAATGCAAATTACGTTTTATTCTGAAAAATGCTTCGCTCTTGGCTTGAATAAAAAACAGCGTCTCTTTTAATTTTTTCAATAAATACTTTTGTAATTCAAGCCCCGATCTGTTGCAGACAATTGCGGGTTGTCATCCCCAGGAAAGGTAAAGACGTCAAGTGTATAGGTATGCCCTGGCTCTACATTAATAATGCGGGTAGCTTCTTTATGTGGTTCGGGTTTTCCTGAGATATAGCGGGCTGTTACTTTGCGCTGGCCCGGAAGTACATATATTTTTACCGGATGCGGTTGTGTGAAACTTATGCCGAAGGACCTTCCATCCACATCAGAAACCAGAACTGCTGAGGGTGGCCCATAATATCCTATAAGGATTCCAACATCTTGTTTAGGAAGCTGATGATCATCATACGCGAACGCATACCTCACCGGCGCTGCGCAGCCACTCGTAAGTAATGCGATATGCAGGGTCGTAATGAATGTTGCGGCAGCAAAAATACTGGACTTTGAAACCATTTTAATCCCCATGTTTTATAACCATTTTTATTTTATTAAAAATAACGGAGCCCAATGAAGCTTTGCTTTTTCCTGCCTTAGTTTCAATACACCAACCAACGCTGAATCAAATCTCAAGGGCACTTATAAAGTTTCGATTTAGAGGAAAATAATATTCAACTAACTCAATACCTAGACTATCTGACGCTTCGCCTATTTTCTAACGATATAGAATAGAACTTTATTGTGTTATTGGGTTTTCCCTGCATCAGTGATTTAAGCAATGAATTCAAACTGATGAATTCGACTGAAACCTAGCGAATACAATAACACAGGTTTGGCGCTAGACTCAGGGGCTTCCTCACTGGCTCCCTCATAACATCCCCCAACCAGTAAACGCATACTTCAGGTGTGCATATGCCCTTAATTGAATCAATAAACGAAGCTATTTCTACCAACCCGCCATGCCTTTCGGAATACTTATTCGCTTATCCGGCTGGAAAAGGGCATTGCTGAAACCGGTCACTCCGGTCTCGCTTTCCTATCTACTGCCTGAACAGTTACTTTTTTTGTGCAGAACCAAAGCACTGACCAATTCGTTCCACTTGTAAAAAATTTGCAACCGCCACCTTGATAGACAGAGTGTATCCGCCATTCGAACTTCCGTTCACACCCAAGAGCGGACATTAAAAAAGAGATTTTAATGGTTCTTAAAAGCCACAAAGAAGCTCGTCAGCAATATAATTTATAGGATCTTCTACGCAAGCATCACTCTGTAGTATTTAGGTGAATAATTTCATTATGGATTAGTTCTTGATCAAATGACTCACAAATTTCCTGGATTTTCTTTTTAAACTCTCCGCATGGCACCCCTAATATCTTATAGTCAAGAGTTTGCAGCATGTAACTTGCCATATCTGCCAGCTGTATTAATGCAGAATATTTACTTGACGCAAAAAGAGGCTCACAAATGTTCTTAAAATTTTTTATTGTTACACTGGCTTCAATGCCACTGTCATGCAAAATACTTAAGCCCTGACCACCTATATTAAAAAATTTGCTGTTTTCTTCATGAAGCCCGTCAATTACAGGTATTGCCATCTTCTCTTCGCTAAGATACCCCATTAAACCTTGCATATTGCTGAAATTTAATGAGTACAGCTTAGGGTCTGAATCTAGAAACATCTTCACTGACTTTTTATAGTATCCAAGTCTATAAACATAGAGCTTGTTTGTATTTATAATTTCAACAATTTTTCTGAAGCAATCTAACCGCATATCATCCGTCGCCCAATCACACCCCTTAAGCAATTCTGCACCATGTAACTCTGGGGGATTCTTAATATGTCCCTCCTCATGAATAAGACCACATGAAAAATTATATATCTCATTTCTGACAATATTATATTTACCCAAAGGAACATCTATCGTAGTGAGAGAAATGGTATGTTTCGATTCGCTATCGTCTATTGGAAAGAAAGATGATTTCATATTAATTTTTCCATTTAAATTGAAGCTTTTCAGATCGTCCAGAAGCGCATCTATAAGCTATGTCAATACATATTGCTTTCCGAAATCAATTACCTTCATGCCTAAAGACTTTGCCTTATTTCGGACAGAGTGGTTTTTATCTGTTTCTGAAATTATAACTTGACCTCCTTGCTTACACACATCATGAACTATGTCGTAAAATTTTAAATGATCTTCATTGTCCATGTTTTGCTGCGCTGGCTCATCTAAAATTGAGATGTTTGGATGTAGGCTTTTGGGCGAGTTATTTCTCGACATATGTAGTGCGAGCGTATAGGCAGTTATAATTCTTACCCAATCACTCGCTGAACTTCCAAAATCAGCTCGCATATGCTTTTTCTTTTCTAGCGTGCTTGCCATTACTCGGGGATATAGAGTGGATTCATCTATTAATATCGCGTTAATTTCGTAAGAGTTGTACCCAAGACGAGTTAAAAATCCTTTGAATATTGCTTCAAACTTCTTAATTATTTTTCGGTCTCTATCTGAAAGAGCATCACTAATTTTTTCAAGCTCTTCTATCTTTTTATGATAATCATCAAACGTAACTTTTATTTTTGATAGACTGATCGCAACGAAAGAATCAAGCTCGGACAGGCTATCAATTTCCTGTTCCAAGTTCGCAATATTTCGTGCTTGAGTCATTAAATCCGAGGGAATCACACTGGATAGGCTGCGCTGGATATCAAAGTGTCTTTTCATCAATAAATCAATTTCTGAAGACAGATGCTTTTTCTCTAGCTCAGCAGATTCTCTTTGTTTTTCATCTATTAATATCATTTCCTTCAGTAGATCCAACTGATCCTTGATGTATTTAATATTCTCCTCAATCGACATTGTTGGAAAACTTTTAACTTGAGAAAGCAACGTCTCGTCAATTTCATGTTCGCACACGGGGCAATGAGCGCCAACACTCCATTCATCACGGTGAAATAATTTTCTTATCTTATGTTCTTCTTTATTTTTCTCTAAGTCTAATTCTAGCGCTACGGCGCGTTGTTGATATCTGCGGATCGCCCCTTTGAAAATTGCTATAGAATTATCAACTTCACGAACTTTTGAGTTTAATACAGTAATATTTTCTGTAATTTCTGCCATTTCGCGACTTAATCCAGAATCTACCTCTCGATGAGGAATCATCTCCATATTTAATAGCTTGGTAGTCTTTTCAGTAATAAGATCCTCCAATGAAATGTGTTCGGAACCAAAATTCCGAAATATCTTTGGATTCCATACAAGTGAGTCTACATCCTCGGTAACATTTTTTAGTGAGAAGTGTTTGCCATTCACGATTGCCTTTAGCCCATCAAGGCCTTCTAAATATTTGGATTTTAACTTTGCCAGTTCCAGCTTTAGACTATTCCGACGCAAACTATCTTGAATGTAGTCTAATCCCAGTATTTCCGAAATTGTTGTTTTTCTCGGTTCCCTAACTTGATAGTACGGCGAGTTAGCCATTATGTCGGCCCATCCTCGTTTTTGTTCGATAAATATCGCCGCGAAAACATATTCTATATAGAGCTTCACCAAGCCATCATTCTGGGATATTACCTCTATGTCAGGATAGCCAATAAATTCGCTCAGGAGACGATGAAATCCCCTCGCCCCTATATAAGAGTCTCTCCCAACGTAGAACTCTTTAGCATTATTGTCATTCCACGCTGAAATAGGAGTGAAATTTACAAGCATACCTTTAGATAGTTCTGGCTGAATATCTCGCTTAACAGAAAGAATCTCTTGCTTTGAATTATGAATTTCTAAATATATTTGTGCGTTTAAAATGGTATGTTCTTTACTATCCCTTTTTATTGTTCGCTTTACTAAAGCAGAAACATTACCCTTAACCAAGTCATCAAAACCTAGCCCAACAGCTAGGGAGTTGATTAATGAGCTTTTTCCTTGAGTATTCGTATCTGTAACGATTACGGTACACCCATCATCAAACTCTATATCTGATGATAATCTGGAACCGCCAAAGAGATTGGCCTTTAAAACTAATCTTTTGAACTTCAACAGCGGCATTATCCTTCCATCCTTATGGCTCTCTTTATTTCTGTTTCAGGTATTTTTCCAACTACTTCCGCCTGCATAAATATATCTTTAGTCAATCTATTTTCTTCTAGGTTTTTTAAGAAATGCTTTCCCTCCTGAGTGATCACTAGTCTGAATCCATTCTTAATAATTTTCTGTTCAATTAGATCTAACCCTATGGCGTAGCCAATGCATCGATTCAAGTATGGGTCAGCAGAAGGGCTTAAAACTCCTATGAACAAATCATTTTTTTTGAATTTTATATAGGAATCATAAAAATCAGCATCAATGAATAAAGCGTTATAAAAATGTAATTGACGTAACGATGCTGATTGCCCTGGACAACACTTACCTATCGCAATAATTAAAATCGCTAGACGGCGATACAATCTCAGATCCACGGGCACATCAACAGGTCTCTGTTGAAAATTTAATTCAAGCATTTTTGGTTATTCCTGCTTTTTAAAATCAAGTGGGCATCTAACAAACCAATCTGCAACGATATATTTTCGAACTCTATTTAACGTGTTAGCTCCTAACCTTAATCCAATTTTATTATTTAATCTTGATTCTAAAACATTTCTCGTTTGAGACATTGATTCAAATGAACCTGATAGCAGACTTCCCTCTTCAGCATCTGCCTCAACATCGAACTTTATATCTTCAATTTCACTATAAAAGTCTGGTTCCCTTTTTCTTATCTCGCTCAATTGCTCAGCGTTTTCGAAATACTCTTTAAACTGCTTGTACGCTAGGCGCTCTGCCACATCATCCTCTGATGATATTTTTTTGAATTTTTCTAACACTGCTAAAAATTGTCCATGTTGACGCAAACCTGTCAAAGATGGCGCAGAGTTGGCGGAAATATTTATTTCAACTCGTTCGTCCTTCTTCTTTTTATGCTCCAAATATTCAGTTCCAAAATAAGATGGCGGCTGAATAAAAACGCGGAAATCATCAGCAAGAAAAGGGAGATTCCAAGTTTTGACCTCATCTTCTTGGGTCTTCGCATAAGCATGTATAGAGCTTGATGGAATTTGACGATTGAGTAACAACACCCATCTAGATATTTTTGCTTCACCAACAACCTCATGAATATCATCTTTATTATCATTAAGCTTATGCAAGTCCTTCCGTATTTTGTCTTTGACCGCTTTTGCTGGATTCTGATTGTCGGGCTCTTGACCGTATGCTTGGTACGCCACTCCATCTGACAGAACCAAACCATCCAAACCCATATCTCCGCCTTTGTCGGATATAGGTTGGTATTTCGAACCATGCTTTAAGCTGAGAAGGACATTACACATCTCTTCCCAAGAATCACCGTGATAAGCGGTATACCATGTTTCATTCATTTAATTTGAATGTCCTATTATTTTACTTAAACATTAACGTTTCGCTTTTGATTCCAGCCAAGCGGCATTTTTCAAGTTGGTTTTACAATAAACCCTGAACAATTCTAACTATGAAGTCAGTGCCCGCTTTGGGCAGAGGCCGTGTAAAAACTCAAAAATACACAAAAGGGTTGATTTTGTGTTCACATAGCCATTTAAACGAATGAAGCTAGCGTTACGGCTAATTTAATACTTACTTTTTTGACCCGCGTTTTTAACTTTTGCTTCTAAAGCGAGCCTATACAACTGCAAATATCCGCCGTATAAAACGTTAAAGGCCTTATCTGGCCTCTAATGTCATTATTAATGAATCAATGCCAATAATTTTCATCACGCGTTTCATGTTATACGCTAGCACATGCAAACTCATTTCCGTGGAAACATGTTTGAGCGTCTTCATCTGAAAGTGTTGCGCTCCCATCCAAGACTTGATAGTGCCATAGGGATGCTCAACTGTTTCTCGTCGGATGCGCATCGCTGCTGGAAATTGATCAAGGCGTCTTTGCATTTCATCCAACACAGCTTCATTTTCCCAGCGAGTTACACGTCGTTCCTTACCTGGCGTGCATTGGCTTTTTAATGGACAAGTTTTACAAACCGTTGTCCAGTACCTGTGCATTGTGTTTCCACGTTCTATTGTGGTCATACGTTTGATAAGTTGCTGACCCGCTGGACAATGATAGACATCACCTTTTGCGTCGTAAACAAAATCGTCTTTGCCAAACCGCCCATCTGCTGTCGCGTTCGAGGTCACGCTTTTTGCAACAATTGCTTTTATGTTGTCGTTGTCGCAGGCCAGAATTTCCGTATTTTTGAAATAGCCTCGGTCAGCTATAACGGTAAGCTGCTCTGCACCCATCGCATCGCGGGCTTTGCTAGCCATATTGAATAGCTGGTCACGATCATTAGCTTCATTACTCACCTCATGAGCAACAATCAAATGGTTTTTGCTGTCTACGGCGGTTTGTACGTTATAACCAACAACGCCACTGCCACGTGATCTCATTGAGCGAGCATCGGGATCAGTTTTAGATATCTGGTGATCGGGAGCATCATTGAGCTGTTCTTTAATTTCAGAAAGTTTATTCATTTGCGCCTTGAGCTTGGTAATTTTTTCCTGGAGCCTTTCGGTTCGATGTTGTTTGATCTCCGGTTCCTGACGATCAGCAGTTTCAAGGTCTTTCAGATATTGGTTGATGCTGGATTCAATTTCCTTCATCCGCAGATCTACTTTGCCCTTCGTAAAATTTTTGTCGCGGTTGTTGGCTGCCTTGAATTTGCTGCCATCAATTGTGATAAGTGTGTCGGCAAATAGATTGAGATTTTTGCATATCACAACGAATTGGCTACAAACCTTGCGGATAGCCTTGCCATTGTCTTTGCGGAAGTTGGATATAGTTTTGAAATCGGGTGTCAGGCGACCAATCAGCCACATCAATTCGACGTTACGCTGCGCTTCACGCTCCAACCTGCGGCTGGATTGTATTCTGTTGAGGTAGCCGTAAACGTATAGCTTTAGTAGAACAGCGGGATGGTAAGAAGGTCTTCCTGTAACTGCCGGGATCGCGCCTTCAAAACCCAATGATTGAAGATCAAGGTTATCGATAAAAACATCAACCACGCGAACAGAATTCTCTTCGGTAACATAATCGTCCAACATCTCTGGAAGTAACGTAATTTGCGTGCGTTGCTCGCCTTGGATAAATCGCTTCATCATGATCCCTCGGTGAGTTGAGACATCTATTGGGAAAAGTTAGTGTAGTGAAGCTTACCTCACCTTTAAAAACTTATTGCACAAATAGTTTTGAGTTGTGGATGCGTTTTGACACAGTCTCGGCACACTGCTGACATTCAATCTGTTGCGGTTCGTAAACTCACCAGCAACCTACGGGCACAAAAGCAGCCCCTTTAATTATCATCAACAAATCAAATCACGCTTCCACTTCCCCACATCAAAGAAATGAAATACCCCATAGAAAGAAAGCAGTTCCCGCAACAATAAACCCAATTAAAGACTATCGCCCTATTAAGCGCCAGTTTGAATTACAACCTATTACCGCCTCACGTTGACAACCCAACCCTCATCCCCTAACCTGCCCGCGCTGCGGTAAATCCCGTAGTCGGGATTGCAACCCCCGAGCTTCTAACCGGCACGAGACGTTTGTTTTCGTGTCCTCGCACAGCTTTGCCTGTTGTTATGGCGGCTGGGTGAGGCCGCCTTCGGGCGGGCCGGTGTGGTTAGATCCGGTGGTTGCAACCTTGCTCAGTCCGCCCCCATGAATTGCAACCTCATGGGGGTATATGGCAAATCTAACCGAGAATTTTATTATGGATAATGTGACCTCCCTTCCCGTTTCAACCAACCCCTGCATCATCAAACTCGATCAATTCCAGTACGCTTTTTACCAACAGTCCCGCATTGAAATTCATTCGCCTGAGGGTGAGTGTCTTGCGCAATTGGGTGATGAGTTAACCCGGATTGCGGAGGAAGATGCGCTTTATCAGTTGCGGGAACAAGCAGGCTTGTTGGAAGTGTTGTTTGACCAGATTCAAGATGATTTGAAATTACCGCGAGAAGCGTTTACCAGCCTTGCCGATATGATGGGCAAAATAAATGCGCACCTTAAAAAGCAGATGACGACGTGAAATGTGAATACAAAAAAATAGGCGGCCAGGTGCCGCCTATTTTTTTGGGTATCAAACCAACACCACCGCCTGCGAGCCAATCTTTAATGCACGACCGTTATTTTTCCACGCATAATCCTGCGCTTCTTCATAAGTCGAGAACCAGAGATTGGGGTAACCCGCGGAACGGGAAAATTGTTCGAAGTGGGATACCTGATCTGCATTCATCTCATCGAGTGCATGACGATAATCCTCCCAGCAATTAAACCCCGCTTCGACTGCCAGCATGCGCAACACATGTTTGCGCTGGACGATATCGCGACGGCGCTGTAGCTCAGGCAGCGAAATTTCAGTCAGGGTTTTAGTGGCGAGAAGACGGCGCAATACCGGTAATGAAATTGCCAAAGCCTCGGCATTCACAGCGCGATGAAGATTGCGGGCAATGCGTAGGACAAGCTCCGCAGCGGATTCAGGTTTTTGCGATGGTAATGTTTGTTGTGGGGATTGTTGTTGCGATTGTGATTGAGGGTGCATACCAGCTCCAATAATGTTTTGGCCTGCTCGCTCTGGCCAAGGAGGGTATGCAAGCAAATTGCTTGCGGTTACTACAGGTACATAGGTTTTCGCGAGGTGGGCGCCCTGGAAGCCCGGTGCATATTTTACGCAGGCACTTGTGTTTTTTTCAACCTGTATCCTGCAATCCATTTAAAACCACCTATGATTTAGGCAAGACAACGATGGTGGGTTTCCCATGCCTGACAAGCGTCAACATATTCGCGAGGCCTTTTCAAAAGCGGTGTTTAGCTTTTTGGGGTATATCGCCCATTGCGACGGGCCAATAAACCGCAGTGAGATTGATCGCCTAAAAGTACACATGAAGAAAATGAAGCTCGCGGAAGATGAACAGCGCAATGCGCTGTATTTATTTAAATCCGGTGCTTCACCTGCTTTTAATGCCAGCGAGGCACTGCAAGAATTTCGTGCATCCGCCACCCCGAAATTGATCCAGATTTTCCTGGTGTACCTGCTCACTATGGCGCGCGCCGACGGATACTTGATGGAAAAAGAACTGCATGCACTGCAATGGATCGCGCGGGAAGTTGGCTACAGAAGTATTGTGTTCAATCATCTATTGAAAATGCTGTATGAACAGGACCAACTTGCCCTGAGCCGCAACCCACCACAAGCGGCGCAAGCGGATACCTATAATGCATCGCCCACAACACCGGAATATGATCAGGCAAGAAAAAACCAGCAGACTCAGCGCACTGCGGACAACCACAATCAGGATCTGCACAAGGCTTACAAAATATTGGGCGTGACGGCAGAGATGACCGAAATGGAAATCCGCCACGCCTATAAAAAACTGGCTAGCCACCTTCACCCCGATAAATTAATGAGCCAGGGTTTAGCGCAAGAGCAGATCAATAACGCCACCGAACGCTTTAAGCGCGTGCAAGCGGCCTATGCGTTTATTAAAAAACACCGCACTATGTATACCGCTAATTAAGAAGGCAAGAAAGAATAAGCTGTAAGTGGGAGTTCCGGTTGCAACCGGAATTGCATTATCATCCGCACCAAGGCCCCACCGGGCAAACCGGAAGCCAATACGGGCGGGCAGCAACGCTTGCCTGATCAGACACCTTACCTTGATACAGTAAATGATCGCCAGATAGCCATGGTATGGAGGCTGGTGACGATGAGGAGTTAATAGCATGGAGGCACAAACAAAAATCCATTTCTATTAAAGGGAAAATATTCCAATGACTGAAGATCTACAACTCGAAAAGTTCCAGGAGGAAGTTTTCCCTCGCGAACTGGAAGAAGTGGCAAACCGACGCGCTAATTGTGCGGCAAGCCAGGATAATCCCCCCCTGCAAAATAAATTTACCACCAGCAATAATCTGGTTGGGCTCGCCTGCTCCGGCGGTGGGATTCGCTCAGCGTCTTTTTGCCTGGGCGTTATCCAATTCCTGATCACCCAAAAGTTATTTTCCAAATTCGACTACCTGTCCACTGTTTCGGGTGGTGGTTATATCGGCAGCTGTGTCAGTTCCCTCGCCAAAGAAAATCCGGAAAACCTGCATCTGTTGACCGATAAAAATGGCCGCAACGAACCCGATGCGCTGAACCATATCCGCAATTACAGCGAATATTTGCGCGCAGGCGGATTTATGAATGGCTGGAGAACACCCATTCTTTTTATGGAAGGTGTCCTGCGCAGCATATTGACCTTTTTCCCTTTGGTGATTCTGGCGGTATTTGTCACTGAATTATTTTTGGAAATCATTGGCCGCTTCAGTGCGGAAATTCAATTTTTCTTTCCCCTGATCGTTGGCATTTTGCCGCTGCTGGCGGGATTTATACTGCGCCCTATTTTCAAGGATGGGCTTAGCTGGCGCGGGCGCGATAGGGCAGACGAACGCCTGGTGATTTACACGGTAATCGCACTCACGGCGATACTGTCTATTCCGCTGTTGCACTTTTTGCGCAAAGTGGTTGGCTACAATGCGACAACCCTGCTTGTTGACCTGCAACATTTTGCAATCGAATATGCCAATAGTATCGCCATCGCCGTTGTTGTATCGCTGGTGCTGTTGATTCTGGGCTATATAAAAATGCGCGCAAAAATAATCCTGATTGTGAGCAGTTTGTTAGCGCCGGTACTCTTGGTATTGCTGTACCTGTTTTTTTGTATCCAGGCCGTTAACTCCCCGTTTAGTTATGACCTGAGTGATACGGAGAAATCGCAAATAACGGCTGAACATACCAGCGATGCATCATTCTTTTTGGACTACCATGCCAAGAATGTCGCCAATGCCCCTGCCGTTTTTGATGAAAAAATGGCGCTCCAGCTACAAACACTATTGTTCCCCATCCTCAACCAAAAATATATTGAGACCAAAGACTGCCGGGTGGATTCATACACCCATGACAGCATTCATTTCAGTTGCCAGCCGGAAACCTGGGGTGATTTTTTAACCACCGAAAAAAATGCAGAAATCGATGTTGCTATCGTCAACGAATGGAGCCTGGGTTTTATATTGAAGCAAATGGGCGGAGAAAAATTAGCCCAGGCATTGGGCTTGTCTGAAGACAAGAAAATGCTGCGCATCAGCCAATTGCAGTTATCTCATGGACAAGCTGAATGGTGGATTTATTTAATGGGGCTTGCGGTCTGGCTGTATAACTTCCTCTTCGTTAGCATCAACCGATTTTCCTTGCATCCATTTTATCGCGATCGCCTCAGCCGCACCTTTTTACTCACCCAAAAAGATGGCAAGCTGGCGCCTGCCGATGAATTAAAAATGAGCGAGCTAAACGGTGAAAAAAGTACTGCGCCCTACCACATTGTTAACACCACGTTAAATTTGCAAGGCAGCACCAACCCCCAGTTGCGCTCACGGAGGTCAATTCCTTTTATTTTAACCAAGCGTTTTTGCGGCAGCGATTTTACCGGTTACTGCCCAACCACCGCGCTGGAAGCAGCAGACAAAAATTTCAATTTTGGTGCAGCGGTAGCAATTTCTGCCGCAGCGGTTTCACCAAATATGGGTGTAGGCACGATAAACCGGTTGCGGTTTTTATTAACCCTGTTAAACCTGCGCCTGAACTATTGGCTGCCCAATCCCTGCAAATTTAACCAGGAAAACAGCAAATATAATTTCCGTTTCCGTCCGCCCGGCCTGCCTTATTTGATCCGCGAAGCTTTCGGTTTTACCAGTGAGCGCACGCCTTATATTAATTGCTCTGATGGCGGCCATTTGGAAAACCTGGGTGTATATGAATTGCTCAAGCGGCAATGCAAAACCATTATCTGTATTGATGCTGAGGCAGACCCAACCATTGCGTTTGCAGGTTTAATTACCTTGCAGCGTTATGCATCGATTGATTTTGGTATCAACATCAAATTGAACGTATCCTCTATACGCCCGGTGAATGGCTTGTCGCCCAATAATTTTGCCGAAGGCACTATTGAATACAGCAATGGCGAAATTGGCCGCTTGCTCTATTTGAAATTGTCGTTCACGGGATTGGAGCAAGAATATTTGCATTATTATCGGCATGCGAACCCGCATTATCCCCACGAGGCAACCAGCGACCAATACTTTGAAGAGACTCAATTTGAAGTCTACCGTGCGCTGGGTAACTTTGTGGCGACCTCTGCCGCCGAGAATATAAAAACTTTATTGCGTTAAGCGGTAAATAAAAACCACTTGATGATTGTGCATTTTATACAGGGGAAAATTGTGGATCTCTGCGCTCAACCCGGCCTGCTGCCCATCGAAGAGGCGCTCGCCCGTATTTGCAATCAGTTAAACCCTGTATCCGAAACGGAAACGATTTCGCTCGCCGATGCACTGGATCGTGTGCTCGCGGTTTCTATCGCCGCGCCCATTAATGTTCCTGGTGGCGACAATTCAGCTATGGATGGCTATGCGCTACGCACGCAGGATTGCAATGGAAATGGAAATGGCAGCTTGACGCTGGTTGGCCAATCCCTCGCAGGCCATCCCTTTACCGGGCAGGTTGGTGAAGGGCAAGCTGTGCGCATCATGACCGGGGCATTAATTCCGGCGGGCGCCGATACCGTAGTGATGCAGGAAAATGTTCAGCGCGAGGGCAATCAACTCACATTGACGCAAATTCCCCAGTTGGGAGAAAACATTCGGCGCGCAGGTGAAGACATTGCATTGGGCAGCCAGGTAGTAACTGCCGGGCAACGTTTGCATGCACTGGATATTGGGCTGCTCGCATCACTGGGGATTGCGCAGGTAAAGGTTATGCGCCGCCTGCGTGTTGCCCTGCTTACCACTGGCGATGAATTATTAGCGGCTGGTGCAGCGCCGGAACAAGGAAAAATTTACGATAGCAATCGCCCGCTATTGGCAGCATTGTTAACGCGGCTCCCGATTGAAGTGATCGATCTGGGTTTAATCCCCGATGATATTTCTGCACTGCGCAATGCATTTACGCAGGCGATGAACACAGCGGATGTGGTTATCTCTACTGGCGGTGTTTCGGTCGGCGATGCTGATTACACCAAAGATGTGCTTGCGGAATTAGGTGAAATTGATTTTTGGAAAATAGCCATGAAACCGGGCAAACCATTTGCCTTTGGCCGTTTGGGGCAAGGCTGGTTTTTTGGCCTGCCAGGCAACCCGGTTTCTACAGCGGTCACTTACCATCAACTGGTGGTGCCGGGTTTGCGCTATCTCGCGGGTGAAATATTTTCAGCGCGCGCGAGTATTACCGCAATCGCGGGTCAGGCATTAAAAAAACAACCGGGGCGCACCGATTTCCAGCGCGGCATCCTCAGCATCAATAAGGGTGTTAATACCGTTATCAGTGCAGGAATGCAAAGCTCCGGCGTGTTGAGTGCGATGGCCAAGGCAAATTGCTATATCTGCCTTGAAAGGAAGCGCGGCCCAGTGGCAGCGGGTGAAATGGTCAACATAATTCCATTCGACCAGTTTATTCGCTGACCTCATCCCTGTGGCAGATGGGCGCTTCCCTCTGGCAAATGCACATCATCAACGGCGCGTAAGCAAATAACCCACCACCAACCCAAGCCCTGCGCCTGCACCTATCGCAGTCCAAGGCTGCTCGTGCACATAATCATCCGCACTCTTTGCGGTTTTGCGCGCACGTTCGGCAATGCTTCCACCCAACTCTTCCGCTGAGCGACGCGCAACTGATATGCGCTGCTCCAATTTCGCTTTTGCTTTGTTGAGTTCATCGCCGGTGAGATTGTTGGTAGCTTTTATCAGGTCTTCGACATCAGACACAAAACTACGGAATTCGCGCGCCATATTCGACAAGGCCGCTTCTACTTGAAGACGGGATTGTTGACTATTGGCCTGGGTTGCTGGATTGCTTGATAAAAGAGACATAGTTAATTCCTGTTGCGAGTAGTTGAAAGTAAATACACCACGCTGTGAAAGATTCCTGAAACTCTTTTCAGGGTCTCTTTGGGAATACTAGCCCTGCACTTACCCAACCTCTGTTCGCCAGCGCACGAAAAATGTGATTCATGGCCGCAATGCTGTTCACTTAAGGATTTGTCGTCACTCCCGTGAAAGCAGGAGTCCAGTTTTCGTGGCAAAATTCGCAGTTTATGGATCCCCGCTTTCGCGAGGATGACGACTAACAAGGTTGAAATAACCTTAAGTGAACAACATTGGATTCATGGCCGGCGTTTTTTGCAACAGTTATTATTAAAATTTTTATGTAATGCAACCTATGTTATGCAACCTAGGCTATGCAACGATTGCATCCAAATCCGGGCGTTCGATAAAACGATGCTGGGCTATGGCGCTGATAAAACGCTGCACAAAAATTGCCGACTCAGAACCCAGCGGCGCGATAATGACACCAGGCCCTTTGAAACTGTCGGACGTAGTGGATGAACGCGCCGCGCGCGTGATCAACATCCCACCTTCATCGCTCGCCCCTATTGCCTTGCCATGCTTGTATGCCTCTTTCACAAACAAAACGGCATTGGCGTTTTTGCACAGGGAATCCACACTGGCATGCCCTCCGGGAATAAATACAGCATCGAACATGACCGAGCCAACCGTGAGCAAGCTGTAATCAATTTGGAAATGGTGACCGTGTTTGCAGGTGACCTCGCCGAGGTGTGCTGCAATCATTTTTACCCTGGCACCACCTGCAACAAGGCTCTCTCGTAACGCAAGGAAACGCTCACTTTCAAATCCATCGGCGACCAACACAGCGACATGCCGCCCGGTAATAAAATCTTTCCGTGAATTTGCCGCGCTCAATGCTGCATCGATCAAGGGAACATCCATATAAGGAAAGTCTACGGAATTTTCCGGCGGTGCAGGCAGTGCCATGCCGAGCCCACGCGCAACACGCTGTGCAAATTCAGAATCAACCTGGATCAGTAACGAAAGCATGCGCACACGTATTGCAGGCACACTGACTTTAGCCAGCGCAAAACAAAAGGCCGCGACAATATGGTTCTGCTCCCAGGCCGATTGGCTTCGCCAGTAAAGTGCGGCTTGCGAATAGTGATCATTAAACAAGGCGCCACCGGGCGACATTTTTTCGCTACGATTGGCACTCGCAATACCCAGGTCAATACCCGGTACCAGGTGACCGGAATGGAACGCAACGGGATCTGCCCCTGCGCCATAATTTTCCGGATTGCGGTTCAATACCAGCTTGCCGATGATGCGCACCGGCACCAGGGATTCCGGAATTAATTTGGTGGGATCAAGCAAATCAAAATGGAATTTATATTGGTCTTCTTCGGCAATAATCTGCACACCCAATTCCCACTCGGGGAATTGCCCCTGGTCAATCAAATCCCATAAATGCTGGCGATAAAAATCGGCATCCCTGGCGGCAAGTTTTACTGCTTCATCCCACATAAGCGAATGCACACCCAGGACCGGTTTCCAATGAAACCTTGCCAAACAGAGTTTTCCCTCTGCATTGGTGAGATAAAAACTATTGCCACCAAAACCTTCCATCATGACCACGCTGCGCGGTAGCGCGCGGTCAGACATCGCCCACATAAGCGCATGCATGGATTCAGGTGCGCGCGCCATTCCATGCCAGAAAATATCCTGCGCGGATGCCGTTTGCGGCAAATCATAATGCGCATCCTGACCCGACACCTCGGTCAACACCGGGCGCTTTCCCTGGATAAATGACACTGGAATATTATTGCCAATCAAATCGAAATTGCCGTCGCGCGTGTAAAAACGCACGGCAAATCCGCGCACACTGTCAATCACTCCACGTGCATTTGCCACACTGGAAAAATGCACAAAGACAGAAGTAAAGACATCGGGGTTTTGTAAAAAATCCGCCTTGGTAAATTCGCCCTGCGGCTCATATACCTGAAATAATCCGTAAGCCCCTACACCGCGTGTATTAACAATCTGGGCCGGCACATCACTGTATGGCGGGAGGTGATTATCTGCGGCTCCCTGTACAACCCTGCTTTTAACAGCCGGGGTATAACTTGTGAAATTAGTCATGCAATTGTCCACTTAAAAATGAATGGGAATGCCGATTCAACTTTTGCTGTTTGTAAAAAGTGAGCAATACCAGGAGTTCCCCCCATGGGATCCTTCCCGGGGGTTTAGGGGGGCGATGCAGGCTACTACTCCCCTTGCTTTCATCGCCGTGCTCTACCGCACAGATCAACCATTTTGATTTTTTGTAATGGCGATGGGTATTTGTAAAAAACTGGTCTAGCCTTAAAGCGTGGCACGTTAATCCATCACCGGAGAGCACCATCATGAGCAAAGCCCAAGACAGCAAGAAGGAAAGCAAAAAACCGGCCGCCAAAACGGCGAAAGAAAAACACGACGCGAAAAAAGCCAAAAAAGCGGAGAATGCAAAAAAAGAGTTTTAACCATATTTGCCAATAACATCACACAAAATGTCAGGTTAATGATTTTCCCATTAGCCTGATGGTTTTTTCTGGCGCAATAATTCAATTGTTGCAACACCTAATTAACATTCATTCCTAAACTGCTACTGCAGATTTCCTATCGACATATAGATCGTCCGTCGCACAATCCTTTGCAAATGCTACAAACTATTCTTGCAACTTTTGTCGTTCAGCATCGCTGCAAAAAACATAACCCTTTGTATGCGGGCAGTCCGTCTGCAAACCGTATGCTACAAATGCAACAAAAATCGTTGCAACCAGTAACAAGGCAATTTTTATTCCATTTGTCATTTTCATCTCTGCCTCCAACCTCTCATAAGCCATGTGCAATTAACGAATCACCTTATGCCTTTAAGCCAATGTCAGATAACCATTTTGATAAGGCGTCATTAACCTCTGTCGGTCGTTCGATAGGCGAGAGGTGACCGCAGCCATCAATAATCACCAGTCCTGCGCCCGGTATCGCGGATACCATTTCATGCTGCACCCCCAAAGGGGTGATGGCATCCTCGCGCCCACAAATCACCAGGGTCGGGCATTTGATTAGCGGTAAAAAAGGCAGGCTGTCAATGCGATTGGAAATCGCTTTTTGTTGCCGGATAAAAATGTCCTTTCCCAGGCCTAGCGCCATATCGTTAACCAGGCCAACCAGATAGTGGTTTTCAAGGTGGGAGGGATGTAATTGTTTGGCCATGAGTTCATTGATCACGGCCTGGAAATCTATTTCCGCGAGTTCGTTGGCAGCGCGCCGATTTTCCAATGTGATGGGTGTATCCGGCCGCGCACTGGTATCGACCAATGCCAGCGCGAGGATTCGCCCTGGCGCTTGCCGCATAATTTCCAGCGCAACATAACCGCCCATCGACATGCCCGCCAACACAAATTGTTCAGCGGGCGCATTTTCCAGTACCGACGTTGCTATCTCAGTGATGGTATCGGCCGTCGTCAAATCACCAATCCACACATGGGTAATATCGGCAAGCTCCGTAGACTGGTGCTGCCACAAACGTGCATCGTTTGCGAGGCCGGGCAACAAAACGAGATGGGGAAATTGCCTGGTTAACATAAACACCTCCCGCTAAATAACTGCTCGGCCTATACCTATCATCCAATGTCAAAATGATAAGAGGAATACCCGCGCTCAGGATGCCGGTCTGTTGTTACCAGTTCTGTTCGCCAAGACACACAGTGAATGAAATAACCGTTATACATAAAAGAAATTTTTCCTATTCCACTCCAACAGCAATAAACAAGGGTGTGATTTATTCACCTGCAGGTTACTGAATAAATCACAACAGCCTGCTTTCTTTTATCACAGATTTTTTCTTGTACAGAGGCGCATGATGGTGAAAGAACAAATCGCCTTTCAATGACGGAAGATGGATTTTGTTCTGTTAATCCATTTAATCTTTAGGAGAAGGACCATGTCAGAAGATAAATCTGTAGAAACCCAAAACGCTGAATCCAGCAACAAAGACCGCCGCGACTTCCTGCGCAATTCCGTACTGGCAGCAGGGGCAGTTGCCACCCTGGCAGTCGCTGAATCTGCAAATGCACAAGTCTGCTACGACGCCGCAGGCAATGTTGTAAAAACCACTGCTGCGCCCAAATTGATCGACGTTACCTTTAACAGCGGCGATTTGAAAATTGACGACTTGTACAGTGTTATTAAACAACTCGGTGGGATCACTGGCTGTTTAACCTGCGGCCTTAATGGTTTTGATTTGCATGTCCATATCAACCCCGTACTCCCGCTCAAAACCAATATACCTTCCTACGCCACAGTGATGCCACAAGCACACTTTTAGGGATTAAAAACGCCGATAAAAGCCGCAGGTTTTTATCGGCATTCATCACATCGGGAGAAGGATATGCTGCCGCAACCATCACTGCGCAAACTCGGGGTGGGAATTAATTACCATGAGTATTTCCATGATTTAATCCTCCGGCACTTAGACCTCATTGATTACATTGAAGTCAGCCCGGATATTTTTTGTGAAGAAATTATTTGTGGCCATATCGGCATACACCAACGCCGTTTTCGCTTGGACGACAGCAAACTCCAGCTCGCTTTGACGATAGGCAATCGCTGCCCGGTTGTCGTCCATGGGCTCAGCCTTTCTATCGGTTCGGCAAGTGGATGGAATAATGATTACCTGAATATCCTCGACCAATATGCGCAGCAACAAACCTTTGCCTGGCACAGCGAACATCTGGGTTTTATGCTAGTAAAAAATGAAGATGGATCAGAAAGCCATGCGGGTTTGATTTTACCTATGCAGTTCACGCAAGAAGCTGTGGATCTACTCTGCCCGCGCATAGAACATTTGTGCACGCGTTATCAAACACCCTTCCTGATTGAAAACACCACCTATTACCTGCCCGACTTTCAATCCAGTGATAATCCGGCCTGGGACGAAATAGATTTCCTCAATCAGTTACTCACACGCACGCCCTGCGGCTTGTTGCTCGACCTTTACAATTTTTATTGCAACGCCACCAATTTTGGTTTTGATCCTTACGCGGCATTAACGCGTTTGCAACTGGATCGCGTGGTGGAAATCCATGTCGCAGGCGGCGTAAGCCATGAAGGGTTTGTATTGGATGTGCACAGCCGTGAAGTACCCGAGGCGGTATGGGAATTACTTGCGTGGGTTTTGCCGAGAGTGCCAAACCTCTGCGCAATCACTTATGAATTGCTGGAGCAAGCGCTGCCAGTGACAGGCGAGGAAAAAATCGTCGCGCAATTAACACGCTGCAAAACATTCTGGAATGATTATGTGCAGATGTCGGTAAATCCTGCACTGCACAATCCACAACATGCACCGCATAATCCACAACATGCACTGCACGATCCACAACATATATTCCCGCAGGAGAAAAATAATGTCGCTGCTTGATGTACAGCGCAGCCTGGTGGGGTTTTCGCGCGGCTCGACCGATGAGTACCGGAGTTGCAGTGACCTCACAGCCACCGAACATGAATGGCTAAAGCAATTGTTGCACTCACCGGGGCTGCATGTGACCCAGCAAGTCCAGCAGTGGTGGCGGATCAGCCGCGTTTGCGCAACCGCCCCACTTACCATCGCATTATTGAAACGCAATGGATTGGAAGAGCTCGTGATTAATTACATCATCACCGAACCTATACGCACATTATTTTTTGCCGCCGAACTGGAACAATTTAAAACTTTTTTGCAATCCCAACCGAATGTTGATTCCACCACAAAATCACTGGTTGAATTTGAAGCCGGCATCAAAACTGCCACTCAATTACTGGCGAATAGCCATGCAACCCAACATGAAATTTTTTCGCTCTCACTAACATTCGAATGCAACCCTCCAGCGCTTTTTACAGCACTTCTGACTGGCGCAGCCTTGCCGCCTATTGAGCAGGACGCCTATCAAGTTGAAATAAATCCAACGCTGGAATCGCTGTGGATTTGCAATGCGAACAAGGGCACACAATCACTTCCGCACATTGGCTGAAACCCACATTTGGCCTACACTCTGCTGACAAGCTGTTATTCAATCAATTAGATAAAGTTAAAACAGCGGCGTATTTTCTCCAATGACTGTCCGGGCGCTACTGAATGTATAGATTCTTTTCAATATTCGTAGTAACGCTTATCGCCTTTGGGGCCAACGCCCAACTGCCTGCACAAACACCTGCCGCATCGTCGCCTGAATTATCAAAACCAGTAATCGTGACGCATAAACTTCCATCCTATGGCGACCTGAAAGGAAAAGCCTTTGAACAGAAGGTAATTGAACTGGCATTGGAAAAAACCAGCACCAGCGATAACCCTATTGAAATGGTGCCGATCAATGTTATTTCACGCACCCACGCTATATCCGCGCTCAACCAAAACCTCTACGACAATTTTGTGATTTTATTGAGCTATGAAGATGCATTACTGGAAAGCGGCAACCTCATTTATATTCCCTTCCCGCTTGAATTAGGCGCGCTCAGTTATCGCATCTGTTACGCCAATAAAAATATCCTTGGGCAAGTGCGGGAGATTAATCATTTGCAGCAACTGCAACATTACAAGTTGGGTGTAGGTGAAGGCTGGGTAGATGCCAAGATACTGAAACACCATGGTTTGAAAATTGTGGAGGGCGGCAATATCACCAGCCTTTTCCGTATGACACAAGCGGGGCGGGTCGACCTCTTCTGCCCCAGCCCGTCGGAATATTTTCATGAACTCAGGAACGAAAACGCATCGGCGCAACAACTGGATAACAAACTCGCGCTCTACTATCCATTGCCCAAATTCCTGTTTGCTCACAAAAGCAGTAAGCCGCTGCTGGACAGGATCCAGCGCGGGCTAGAGATTGCGTACAGGGATGGTTCTTACATGAAACTGTGGAATGAAACCCAGGGACAGGCAATTATTCGCGCGGATCTTGGCAATCGTCATCTGATCACGCTGGAAAATCCTTTTATTACCAGCCTGGACGATGGCTACAAACAATATCTTTTTAACCCGCAGGATTATTCATCTGATCAACCACCAAACGGTGATCGCTATCAAATACCCAGGCTTCCTCAAAATCGACTTCAAACAAGTGTCCGTCCGGGTCGGTGAAATAACCGGCAATGCCCCAGTGGGTGCGCGTGGCCGGTTTTACAATAGCACCGCCAGCTTCCACCGCCTTGGCCAGGATACGCGGAACTTCATCGGCTGATTGCGCAAGGTAAATCAAACCCACACCGGAAAAACCTGACCCCTTTGCCGTTTCGTACAGGGCATCTTTTGCAAAATCGTTGCGCGATATAAGGCTAAGGGCATAACCGCCCAGGTCAAATTTTACAAAACCCTCATTGCTGGTGGGCGATTTTTTCCAACCGAGCGCTTCATAGAACGCGGTGGATTTACTGACATTTTCCACCCCCAATAAAATTAAATGCAGGCGCTGGCGTGGGGAAAGAGGCATTACATCGCTCGATGGGAAAACATGACCAACGGGTTTATCTAACATTATTGATTACTCTCCTTGGATAACAATTTAAAAACTCGCCGCTCAAAATACCATTTTTTAATTCGCCACCACTAATCCCTGAACTGGACTCTGTAACCAAACGTCGGGAAATGTAAAAGCGATTGCGGGCTTATTCCTTGCATACTAGCCTCGCGGTCTAATGCGCCAGGCTCCATCTTGCCGGGTTCCCGTTTTTTGCTGTGTTATAGGCAGCTAAAAAGAAACAACTGTTCCAAATTAATCAACTGATGGATGTATCCATGTTTGCTCCTGTAAATCGCTTATCGCGCGGCCAGCGCTGGTTAGCGGGAATTACCCTTGTTGTGCTGGTGTTGCTGGTGTGGTTTTTTGGTTTTCGTGAAGCAGCGGAAAAGCGCCCGCCACCGCCCAATCCCTGGATGGGGCCAACCCCGGTGCATGTGGTGAAGGTGACCAAAGAGGATTTAAAAGTACACATCAAAGCCATTGGCAGTGTGGTGCCGCTCAATACAGTGACAGTCCGTAGCCGGGTGGATGGCCAGTTGCTGCGCATTTTGTTTGAGGAAGGCCAGCAGGTAAAAGCCGGGGATTTGCTCGCGGAAATAGATCCTGCCACCTACAAAACCCGCTTTGCACAAGCCGAGGGCACCGTGCAGGAAACCCGCGCCCAGCTTAAAAACGCGGAAGAAGATTTGCGTTTGTACGAGCGCTTGATCGCGCAAAAGTCTATTGCCAAGCAACAGTACGATAAACAGCAGGCACTGGTTGAGCAGTTGCAAGGCACCCTGAAAAACCACAGCGCCCAACTGGATGATGCACGCCTGCAACTGTCCTACACCCGCATCACCGCACCGATTGGCGGACGCCTGGGCCTGCGCCGGGTGGATGTTGGCAACCTGGTCAGCGCGGGCGATAACAATGGCTTGGTGACCATCACCCAGACCCAGCCTATCGCCGTCTCTTTCACTATTCCCGAAAACCAGTTGGCCGCCGTGCGCACTGCCTATGCAGCCGCGGGAAAGTCAGCCAGTTCATTACCCGTTGAAGCCTGGGACCGCAGTGAGCAGAGCTTATTGGCGACGGGCAAACTCACCACCCTCGATAACCAGATCGATTCCACCACCGGCACCCTGCGCCTGAAAGCCCAGTTCAATAACACCGATGACAGCCTCTTCCCCAATCAGTTTGTGAACGCGCGCCTGCATTTGAATACGCTCGATGACGCGGTGACCATTCCTATCGATGCGGTGCAATACGGCTCCAAAGGGACTTATGTGTATGTGATTAAAGAGGGCAAAGCCACGATGCGCCCTATCAAGCTGGGCGCATTGGAAGGTTCGCGCACATCGGTGTTGGAAGGTTTAACCGAAGGTGAGCAAGTGGTGCTGGAAGGTATCGACCGGCTTTGGGAAGGTAAAGATGTGAAGGTGATGGAATAACCCCTGGCTAAATAATTGAGCTCCGTAGGTTGCTGGTGAGGAACGAACCGCAACATGACCATATATCCGCCTGCACCGAAACCTGATTCAAAGCTCCATTGGGTTTTGGGTTAACGCGACAAGATGGTCGTGTTGCGGTTCGTTCCTCACCAGCAACCTACGAAGCACCATGATTTGAGATAGATAATGAGCATTTCCCGCCCCTTTATTTTGCGCCCCGTCGCCACCTCATTGGTGATGCTGGCGCTGCTGCTTGCCGGGCTGTTGAGCTACCGGTCGTTGCCGGTCGCCGCCCTGCCGCAGGTGGATTACCCGATCATCCAGGTGTTCACCTTCAACCCCGGTGCCAGCCCCGATGTGATGGCGCGCACCATCACCGCGCCGCTGGAGCGCAGCTTGGGGCAGATCCCCGGTTTGAAGCAGATGTCCTCCACCAGCTCCACCGGCGCCTCCATTATTACCCTGCAATTTTCGCTGGAAGTGGATTTGGGCGTTGCCGAGCAAGAGGTGCAATCCGCGCTCAATACCGCCAATAACCTGCTACCGAACGACCTGCCCACGCCGCCGATTTACCGCAAGGTAAACCCGGCCGATGCGCCCATCATGACCCTGGCGGTAACCTCGGCTGGCTTGCCCCTGCCCGAGGTCTACGATCTGGTGAATTCGCGCATGGCGCAAAAACTGGCGCAATTGCCCGGTGTGGGCATGGTGACCTTAGCCGGTGGCCAACGCCCGGCGATCCGCATCAAGGTCAACCCCAACGCCCTCGCCAATACCCAGATCAGCCTGGAGCAAGTGCGCAATGCGATAGTGGCAGCCAACACCAACCAGCCCAAGGGCAGCTTTGACGGCGCACAGCGCTCCACCATGCTCGACGCCAATGACCAGATGCGCTCAACCCAGGAGTACCGCGACTTATTAATTAGCTGGAATCAAGGCTCACCACTGCGCCTGGGCGATCTGGCCACCGTGGAAAACGGGGCGGAAGACCGTTTCCTCGCCGCCTGGGCCAACAGCCAACCGGCGGTATTGATCAATATCCAGCGCCAGCCCGGCGCCAATGTCATCGAGGTCGCCGACAGCGTGCAAAAGCTCCTGCCGCAATTGACCGCATCGCTGCCCGCCGCCGTGAATGTGGCGATCCTCAGCGACCGCACCCACAGCATCCGCGCCTCCATCCGCGATGTGCAAAAGGAGCTGGTATTTGCGATCTGCCTCGTAGTCGCCGTGACCCTGGTATTCCTGCGCTCGGTGCCCGCCACCATTATCCCCAGCCTCGCGGTGCCGCTTTCGTTAGTCGGCACTTTTGCGGCCATGTACTTTCTCGATTTCTCAATCAATAACCTGACCCTGATGGCATTGACCATCGCCACCGGTTTTGTGGTGGACGATGCGATCGTCATGCTGGAAAACGTCGCCCGCCACCGCGAGCAGGGCGAATCGCCGATGCAGGCGGCGCTCAAGGGCGCGGGGGAAATTGGTTTTACGCTGGTATCGCTAACGATTTCGTTGATCGCGGTGCTGATCCCGCTGCTATTTATGGGCGATTTGGTCGGGCGCCTGTTCCAGGAATTTGCGATTACCCTGGCGGTGGCGATTGGCATCTCACTGCTGGTATCGCTCACCCTCACCCCCATGATGTGCGCACGCATGCTCAAACATGCGCCGGTGCATAGCGACGCCCAACCCGATTTTATGGAGCGGCTGATTGCACATTACGGGCGCGGGCTAGACAAGGTATTGCAACACCAACCCGCCGCCATGGCGGTGATGATTGGTACGGTGGCCTTGACCGCCGGCCTCTACCTCGCGGTGCCGAAGGGCTTTTTCCCCATCCAGGACAGCGGAGTCATCCAGGCGGTGACCGAGGCGCCGCAGGATATCTCCTTCAGCGCCATGGCCGAGAAGCAGCAACAACTGGCCGAGCTGATCCTGCAAGATCCCGAGGTGGAAGGCCTGTCATCGTTTATCGGCGTGGATGGCAGCAATATCACCCTCAACTCCGGCCGCTTGCTGATCAACCTCAAGCCGCACCACGAGCGCGACGCCAGCGCGGGCGAGATCATTGAGCGCTTGCAGGAGCGCATTGCGGGTGTAGCCGGTATTACCGCCTGGTTCCAGCCGGTGCAGGAGCTGAGTATTGAGGATCGCGTCAGTCGCACCCAATACCAGTTCAGCCTGACCACCCCGGAAGCCGCGCTGCTCGACCAGTGGGTGCCGCAAATATTGGAGCGTTTACGCCATGAACCGGCGCTCGCCGATGTGGCCGCCGACCTGCAAAGCCGCGGCCTGCAAGCCTATGTGGAGATCGACCGCGACGCTGCCGCGCGCCTCGGCGTGCGGGTCAGCGATATCTCCTCCGCCCTGCAAAGCGCCTACGGCCAGCGGCAGATCGCCACCCTGTTTACCCAGGCCAACCAATATCGAGTGGTACTGGAAGTCGATCCCGAATACGCCCAGGGCCTGAAAGCGCTGGAGAATACCTACGTCGCCAGCAGCTCGGGCAAACCGGTGCTGCTCAGCACCCTCGCCAAAATCAGCCAGCGCCCGGCGCCCTTGCTGATCAATCACCAGAGCCAATTCCCATCGACGACTATCTCGTTCAACCTCGCGGGCGATGCCTCGCTCGGTGAAGCAATCGATGCGATTGAAACTGTGCAGGCCGAGCTGGATTTACCCGCCGCCCTGGAACTGCGTTTCCAGGGTGCCGCCGAAGCCTTCCGCGCCTCGCTCACCAACACCCTCTGGCTGGTGCTCGCCGCTGTGGTGACCATGTATATCGTGCTGGGGATTTTGTACGAGAGTTTTATCCACCCGGTGACCATCCTCTCCACCCTGCCCTCGGCCACGGTCGGCGCTCTGCTCGCACTGCTATTGACTGGCCAACCGTTGGATTTGATTGCGGTAATCGGCGTGGTACTGCTGATTGGCTTGGTGAAAAAGAACGGCATCATGATGGTGGACTTCGCGCTCGAAGCCCAACGCAGCCTCGGCCTCAGCCCGCGCGAGGCCATCCATCGCGCCGCGTTAATGCGCTTCCGCCCAATCCTGATGACTACCCTCGCCGCCCTGTTTGGCGCTGTGCCCCTGATGCTCGCGAGTGGTTCCGGTGCGGAGCTGCGCCAGCCATTGGGTTTGGTGATGGTGGGGGGATTATTGGTAAGCCAGGTGCTCACCTTGTTCACCACCCCGGTGGTGTATTTGTTTTTTGATCGCTGGGTGGATAAAAACCCGGCCAACACAGCAATCCTGGAGGAGGCGTAGGTTGCCGGTGAGGAACGAACCGCAACATGTCCATACATCCGCCTGCACCGAAACCTGGTTCAAAGCTCCATTTGGCTTTTGGTTGGTGCTGCGAGATGGTCATGTTGCGGTTCGTTCCTCACCAGCAACCTACACGAGAAACCTATGTTTATCGCTGATCCTTTTATAAAACGCCCCGTCGCCTCCAGCCTGCTCGCGGTCGGCATCGTCCTGCTCGGCCTGCTGGCCTGGCGCATGCTGCCGGTCGCGCCCCTGCCACAGGTGGATTTGCCAGCGGTGCAAATCTACGCCGGCCTGCCCGGCGCCAGCCCGGAAAGTATGGCGGCGACTGTGGCCACGCCGCTGGAGCGCGCACTCGGTAGTATTCCCGGCGTGACCGCGATCAACTCCAACTCAACCCAAGGATCGACCTTTATTTGGGTGGAATTCACCCTCGACCGCGACCTGGATTCCGCCGCGCGCGATGTGCAAGCTGCACTCAATGCGGCCCGTGGCCAGTTGCCCGCCGGTATGCCGGGCAATCCGGGCTATCGCAAGATCAGCCCTTCGCAGGCGCCGATCATGGCGCTCGCACTCAGCTCGCCCAACCTCTCGCCCAGTGCTCTTTACGATGCGGCGTCCACCATTCTTGCGCAAAAGCTTGCTCAGGTGCCGGGTGTGGGCCAGGTCGGGATTGATGGAGCTTCCCTGCCCGCCGTACGCATCCAGCTCAACCCCAACGCCCTCGCCAACTACGGCATAGCGCTCGATGAGGTGCGCAACGCCGTGGCCAACGCCAATGTGCTGCGCCCGCTTGGCATGCTGGAAGAGGACGATATCCGCTGGCAGGTGCGCACCAACGAAAGCCTGCGCTCAGCCAAGGATTACCAGGCATTGGTGATCCGCTACCGCGAGGATGGCGGCGTGGTGCGCCTGCAAGATGTCGCCACTGTCAGCGATTCAGTCGAAAACCGCTACACCGATGGTTTCCACAACCAAAGCTCCGCCGTCACCCTGACTGTCAGCCGTCAAACGGGAGCCAATATCGTTGAAACTATCGATGCGATTAACGCCCAACTGCCCGCCCTGCGCGCGCTTATGCCCGGCGACACCCAACTCAAAGTAGTGATGGATCGCTCCCCCGGTATACGCGCCACCCTCAAGGAAGCCCAAATCACCCTGGCCTTATCGGTGCTGCTGGTGGTCGGCGTGGTCTGGATTTTCCTTGGCAGCGCACGCAGCGCACTGATTCCCAGCCTCGCGATTCCAGTGGCGCTGATCGGTGCTTTCGCGGTCATGTACCTCTACGGCTTCTCGCTCAACAACCTATCGCTGATGGCGCTGATTGTGGCGGCGGGATTGGTGGTAGACGATGCAATCGTAGTGCTGGAAAACATCAAGCGCCATATCGAGCGCGGTGCCTCGCCCTTTAAAGCCGCCATTGAAGGTACCCGCGAAGTGGGCTTTACCCTACTGGCGATGAATATCACCCTGGTGGTGGTGTTTGTCTCCATCATCCTCATGGGTGGCATAGTGGAAAAACTCTTCCGCGAGTTCTCCATCACCCTCGCCGCCGCCATGGTTATCTCGCTCGCGGTATCGCTCAGCCTTACCCCCTCACTCTGCGCACAGCTATTACTTAAAGAAGAGCCGCTCGGGGCCGAACCGAAAAAAGAGCACCAGCCAGGCATTTTCGACGATATCAAACAGGCCTACGCCATTGCCCTGGGCTGGGCGCTGCGCCATAGCCGTATTGTGCTGCTGATCCTCGCCGGGGTAATCGGGCTGAATATCTACCTCTATATCGCTATCCCCAAAATCATGTTGCCCGAGCAGGACACCGGCCAAATGACCGGCTGGATTCGCGGTGACGACGGGTTTTCCTTCCAATTGATGCAGCCTAAAATCCAGCAGTTCCGCCAATTGTTGCTATCTGATCCGGCAGTAGAAGATGTGTTCGGCGCAAGCGGTGGCGGCAACGGCGTGAGCAACGCCTGGATGCGTATCAGCCTCAAACCCATGGCCGAGCGCGGCGTGTCGGTGGATGAAGTCGTAGACAGGTTGCGTCGTCAGATGCCCAGCATTCCCGGCGCCATGTTGATGATTGGCCCGGACCAGGACATACGCCTCAGCTCGCCCTTCAGCCGGAGCGAACAGGAGCTGATGCTACTCGCCGACGACCTGAAAGTGCTGCACAACTGGGCCGCCAAGATCACTACCGCTATGGAAAAAATGCCAGAGCTGACCGAGATCGACGGGGTAAGGGAGGAAGGTACGCAACAAGTGGTACTCACCATCGACCGCGAAGCCGCGCAGCGTTTGGGTGTGGATATGAACACGGTTGCCAGCATGCTCAACAACGCCTTCTCGCAGCGGCAAGTCTCCACTATGTACGACGAAATGAACCAGTACCGCGTGGTGATGGAACTGGAACCGGGCTACACAGCGACACCGGCAGTGCTCGAACAACTGCAAGTTATCACCCGCGATGGCAAGCGCGTCCCACTCTCGACTTTTTCCAGTTTTGGTTATGGCTTGGCCGAAGACCGGGTGCGCCACAGCAACCAATTTGCCTCAGAAAGCATCGGCTACGGCGTGGCCGAGAATTACACCGAAGAACAGGCGCGCGCGGCGATAGAAGCCAAGGTCGCGGAATTGATGGTCCCCAAGGAAGTTTATCTCGCACCCGCTGGCAGCACCCGCCCCGGCTGGGGGCCGAGCACACCGGGCATGGCGCAAGACCCGGCGGTATTGATCGCCTGCGTGCTGCTCGCGGTCTACCTAATCCTCGGGATCTTGTACGAGAGCAGCATCCACCCGCTCACGATTTTATCGACCCTGCCCTCGGCCGGGATCGGCGCATTACTCGCATTGCGTTTAAGCGATACGCCGTTTAGTTTGATCGCCATGCTCGGCCTGTTTTTATTGATCGGCATAGTGATGAAAAACGCGATATTGATGATCGACTTTGCGCTGGAACTGGAGCGCAAGGAAGGATTGTCCTCGCGCGACTCCATCTTCCAAGCCGCACTTTTACGCCTGCGCCCGATCATGATGACCAACCTCGCCGGCCTGCTCGGCGCCCTGCCGTTGATCCTCAGTTTTAACGAAGGCTCCGAACTGCGTACTCCACTCGGCATCACCATTATCGGCGGCCTCGCCGTAAGCCAGTTGCTCACCCTCTTTACGACGCCCGTGGTGTATTTGTATATGGAGAAGGTGCGGAGTTGGGGGTTGGGGAAAAAGGCGGGGCATTCAGCGCAAACCACGGTAATGGATTAAAAACTGGCATATGGTTGACATATGCCACACCTTGGCTAAATACTAGCCAAGGCATTCGAGATCCGCAGGAGGTATATATGCGCACTGTATCCATATTCACCAACGGCAAAAACCAGGCTGTTCGCTTGCCGAAAGACATGGAATATCAAGGCATCAGCGAGCTGGAAATTGTAAAAGAGGGGGATACCCTGATCCTTCGCCCCGTACGCCCAGACTGGACTTCTTTAGCAGACTTGCCCAAAGCCGATGATGATTTCCTGATCGAGCGCAGCGACGTAATTGCTGACGAAGGGCGGTTTATGCTGTGAAATCGACTTATATGCTCGACACCTGCATTTGCTCTTTCATCATGCGCGAGCACCCAATCAGTGTTTTACAACGCCTCGCCGACAAGGTTACCCAACAAGACCGCATCGTCATTTCCGCCATTACCTACGGCGAAATGCGTTTTGGTGCTATTGGCAAAAAAGCTACACCCAAACACTCCGTGTTAGTAGGCGAATTTATCAAGCGGCTCGATGCAATCTTGCCCTGGGATAAAAGCGCCGTAGACTCGACTGCAACAATTAAACTACAACTCGCAAATGCCGGAATCCCTATAGGTGCTAACGATGCCGCCATTGCCGGTCATGCCATAGCAACAGACTGCATTTTAGTGACGAATAATCTGCGTGAATTTAATCGGGTAGATGGACTTGTCGTTGAAGACTGGTCGGCCTAGATCTATTTGCAAGTTAACAAATATTTACCCCGCCTCATCACCTGGCACAACATTAAGCCCCTCAAAAGTATACTAGAATCCCGCAAGTCGCCCGCCTCACAACACTAATACATGGCGCGCTTCATTTTGAACGCTAGCGTGATAACCAGCCTGACAATCAACCCGCACCAGACGGGTGAAAACAACACAATAATTCTCTCCGACGATTACAAGGGAACAGCCCTATGAAATTATTTTTATCCGGCCTGCTTGCGCTGTGCCTGGGAATTCCACAGTTATCAACCGCCGCGGAATCCCCCCTGCAAGCCCAATCGATTCAGGCATATACACGCGCTGCAACTTCACTCAACGGCGAATGGAAAATCATTGTCGACCCCTACGAAAATGGTTACTACAACTATCGCTATGAGCCATTTGACGAGCAGGAAAAACCTTCGGTCAATGCATTCTTTACCGACTCAAAACCAAAAACGCCGTCTGATTTAATCGAATACGATTTCGATAAGGCCGATACACTACAAGTCCCCGGTGACTGGAATACGCAAAAAGAAAAACTCTATTACTACGAAGGCAGCGTCTGGTATCGCAAAAAATTTGATGCGCCTGCGGCAAAAAAAACCGACCGCCAATTTATTTACTTCGGTGCAGTGAATTACCGTGCAGATGTTTATTTAAACGGTAAAAAACTCGGTGTACATGTCGGTGGTTTTACGCCCTTCCACTACGAAGTGACTGGCAAATTAAAAAGTAAAGATAACTCACTGATCATCAAAGTGGACAATAAACGCCACGCCGATGCAGTTCCCACACTCAATACCGACTGGTGGAATTATGGCGGCATCACCCGCGAGGTAAAACTCTTTAACGTACCGCGCACGTTTATCCGCGATTACAAAATTGCGCTCAGCTCGCTGGAACAAAAAACGGTTAGCGGTTCTGTGTTATTGGATGGTGCCAAAGGCGGTGAAAAAATCCAGCTGCGTTTGCCCGAGTTAAAAATCCAGCAGACATTGATTGCCGATAAAAACGGCAGCGCGAGCTTTTCATTTGCGGTGCCCGATGCCCAACTCTGGTCACCGGAAAATCCGAAACTCTACTCAGTGCAAATCAGCAGCGGCAGCGACAAGCTTGCTGACACCATCGGATTGCGCACCATCAGCACCCAAGGAAAACAATTATTGCTCAATGGAAAACCCGTTTTCCTGCGCGGCATTTCCGTGCATGAAGAATATTCTGCCGATGGCGGTGGCCGCGTCAGCAATGCCAAAGAAGCACAAACATTATTGGGCTGGGCAAAAGAGCTGAACGCAAATTTTGTGCGCCTCGCCCACTACCCACACAACGAAGACATGGTGCGCCTCGCCGATCAGATGGGTTTATTGGTCTGGTCAGAAATCCCCGTCTACTGGACCATCAATTGGAAAAATGAAGCCACCTACCAAAATGCCGAAACGCAATTGGCGGCGATGATCGAACGCGACAAAAACCGCGCGGCGGTGATTATCTGGTCGCTTGCCAATGAAACCCCGGTATCCGATGCCCGCAACCAATTCCTCGCGCGCCTCGCCAAAAAAGCGCGCACATTGGATAACACCCGCCTGTTAAGTGCCGCCATGGAAAAACACTACCGCAGCGACAACCCCATGATCGCAGTTGTGCAAGACCCGCTCGCAGACTTGGTAGATCTGGTGAGCTTTAACCAATACATCGGCTGGTACGATGGCTTGCCGGAAAAAGCCGACAAAGTGACTTGGGAAATTCAGTACAACAAACCGGTATTTATCAGCGAGTTTGGCGGTGGTGCACGGCAGGGTTATCACGGCGATGTAAACACCATCTTCACCGAAGAATTCCAGGAAAACCTCTATCGCAAAAGTTTGGGCATGATCGATAAGATCGATGGTTTTGTAGGCACGTCTCCCTGGATCCTCGCCGACTTCCGCTCCCCGCGCCGCCTGCTCGATGGCATCCAGGATGACTACAACCGCAAAGGGGTTTTCTCCAACGAAGGGGTGAAGAAAAAAGCATTTTTTGTGCTGAAGGATTTTTACGATAAGAAAGCGCAGCAAAGCCAATAACAAAATGCAGGTTGCACCTTCATAGGGATATGAAGGACATTCACAATCCGGTCAAAAATTAACCCCGCATGTAACCTGTCGGGCTAATTCTCAGATTGTATTATTAACGATAAATCGTTAACCTTTGCTCATCTTTTGTTTTCTTGGACGACAATAACAATGGCCATTCTCGACCGCAACTTCAACCTATCTCAACGGATGGTGCAAGAGCTGGGACGCACGATTATTTGTGGTGAATTCCTGGATGACAGCCTGCCAACCGAAGCAGAACTTTGTGAAAAATTTGGCGTAAGCCGCAGCGCCGTGCGCGAAGCCGTAAAAATGCTCTCCGCCAAAGGCCTGATCTCCAGCAAACCACGGCAAGGCATCCGCATTTTGCCGGAAGACCAATGGAATATTTTTGACCCGGATTTATTGCGCTGGGTATTGGAAAGCAAACCCTCACTGCTCGTATTAAAAGAATTCCTGCAAGTGCGCATCGCCATCGAACCCGAAGCCGCCGCCCTCGCCGCACGCTACGCAGACCAGACCAAGCTGGACAATATCGAAAAAGCCCTTGAAGGCATGCGCAAAGCTGAAGGCAACAGCAAAGAAGACCTGGAAGCGGATATCGCCTTCCACGTCAGCATCCTCTACGCGAGCAACAACCGCTTTTACATCCGCCTGCGCGATTTTATTTCCACCGCACTGCGCGTAAGTATCAGCCACACCAACCCAATCAAAGGCAATCACGAAGGCGTAGTAGAAGACCACTCCAAAGTCTTCAACGCCATCAAAAACCGCAACCCCGAACGCGCCAAACAATCCATGCTGGCATTGATCGATGAAGCATTGAACTTTATTGAGGATGCGATTGCGGCGGGGAAATAATTTTTCGGAACAAATTGGTAGATAAAAAACGGCAACCGATTGGTTGCCGTTTTTGTTTGCAGGGGATGTTGGGTTCAAAAAATCCAAGTGTGGTTTTTTACCGCAGCCGATTGTTAGGCTTGATTACGAATACGTACAAAATACACCCCAACTGCCCCAATCATAGATATAAAAGAGAAGATTGCGGCAAAGTAATTGGCTTCGCAATGAATGCTTGCTTTTCATGACCATTGAACCCGGCAGAATCTTCGCTATGTAGATGTTCGTAGAGTAATAACAATTGATTTAAATCATTTTCTTGTAATTCTCGAATGATCATATTGGATGCCTGGCATTGGTTATAAGCGGTGACTTGCAAGTTTTGTTTGTGGACACCTTTGCGCAGACCGTAGGTTGGGGCGGGGCGCGAAGCCTGAGCTTGCGCTCCCAACATTCATAATATCCGAATGCGTTGTAGCTAATGAAAAACTGTTTTTCTTCTAATTTTATTGTGCTTGGCAAGATGGTCATGTTGGGGTTCGTTCCTCACCCTGCGCGCCCCCAACCTACGCGCTAGGAATAACTTTGTGGCACCGCGCTAAGTGTGTCTGCCGTATGCGGCCAAGATTTCTTATACTCGAATAGAGTATGAGCCAAGACATAAGTGAAGTCAGCTGGGATAAGCGTATTCACCGCAATTCGCTGAGTCACCCCTGGCTCGACGAAGATAAAATTCCAATCTTTTTGAACCAAATTCATTTCAAGGATTTTATGAGGGAACGCCATATGCGGTTCGCCATCTCTCAGATACTCAAAGGGCTCGTTCTTTATACCGCGAACGCGAAGATTGATGGTATTGAATTTATGAAGCACTTGCCCCCTGTTCACAGCACTAACGACAATGCGTGCCAAGTGCTTTCCATCACGAATTCCAAGAAAAAAAACCTCAACACCAATCTCAATATGAGGAGTGTGTCTGCGTTCAATTTCATCACGCTCGGCGGCATCTTCGCGTGCAATTGCGCGCCTTCTGTCGTCATCGTCTCGCTGTTGTTTGCGGTCGTAGGTTTTGAGTAGCAGCGAGACTTTATACCCCACAATGGCCACCACCAAAGGCATAACGAGTGAGACAAGTACCTTTGCAACTTCAACAGAATTCCATTCATTCGACATAGTGCCAAACTCCTGACGTAATGACTAATATTGTGATCAATCGCAGTTTTTAGTAGAGCATTGCGATAAGTTTTGTGCAGCAATCCGCTAAATACATCACTTATAAAATTTCAAGTAAGGGCGCAAAAGCACTGAGACCCAGGTGCGCGCTTTCCCACAGTGGGCGCAATCAATTATCTCGCCACTGCCATAAAAATTTTATGCATGTTACTGCTCTTATTTTTAACGCTATACGCCAAGATGCGACTAGTTAGTTGTGATTATAATTCCAGAGCTTTGCATAACACTAGCCAAACCAGGTATTAATTACACAAATACCATTCAGTTAAAATTATTTTGGTTTATTTAAAAAGTTGAAAATCCTGCGTGCGCTTTATATTTTTGGTCGTATATCACTTCTTTTTGGCTCACCAAATCAACTCACGTCCTGCTTCTCCATGCCAAAGAAAATCATTCGAACTTCGAGCGGCGCCCATGACAACAAACCCAATTAAAGACCATAGCGACATTCGCCGCCAGTATGAATTACAACCCATTACTCCCCTTCCGTTGACAGCCCTACCCTCATCCACTAACCTGCCAGCGTTGCGGTAAATCCCGCAGCCGGGACTCTGACCCCCGCAGCAGATCGGCACAAAATGTGTGAACATTTTGTGTCCTCGCACAGCTTTGCCTGTTTGTTATGGCGGCTGGGTGGGGCCACCTTCGGGTGGGCCGGTCTGATCTGGTGCCGGCGGTCAGAACCCTGTCCAGTCGCCCCCATAAACTCTGACTCATTGGGGGCGGTTACTTAAAAGCCAATCAATGAGATTTGTGTTATGGATAATGTGACCTCTCTCCCCGTTTCAACTAATCCCTGCGTTATCAAACTCGATCAATTCCAATACGCGTATTACCAACAATCCCATCTTGAAATTCATTCCCCCGAAGGCGAATGCCTTGCGCAATTTGGTGAGGAATTAACCCGCATCGCGGAGGAAGATGCGCTTTATCAACTCCGGGACCAAGCCTGCTTACTAGAGATATTGTTTGACCAAATTCAGGAAGACGTGAAATTGCCACTACAGGCATTCACAAGCCTTGCGGATATGATGGGTAAGATTAATGCGCATTTAAAAGCGCAGATGGTGAAGTGATGATGCAAAAAACAAGGCGGCTTTATAGCCGCCTTGTTTGATAATAGCAGGACTGAACAACTTTTAATTGCAGGCGGAAAAAATAGTTTTTAAGTGGTGTTGCCGACACACCAGAAGCCCAACTAACCCACCAAAAATTAAAATCAAACTGGAAGGTTCAGATATGGGTACGCGAGTAATTGAATTAATTGTGAAGTAGTAATCAAATCTTTTCCCGTTATCGTGAATATATTCCACTGAACCATAATTTTGCACATTCGCGAATTCGGGATGAAATTCAACCGTATTGAAATCCATGCTGGTGATAGTTTGCTTGGCATTTGCGCCCGACGCTTGCATACGTAGCGAAATCACCTGCCTCGGTGCTGAGCGTGAATTTGTGAAGACTTTATCCGCAAAAAAATGGGTTCCATTGTATAAACTATCGATAAGGTAAGCAGTGCCGCCATCAACTGCCACTTCTGGCAATGGGTCGTAATCGCCCGGAAAAGAATAGGTATTTCCATCGGGATTGGTTAAGGTAAATGAAATAAAGTCAGAAGGGTTATTGCCAACAGATGACGAATAATAAACCTCGTCTGGCGATAGATTGGGGTAGAGCTCAAGGCCTTCAGTATCCATAACCATTTGGCCCGTTACTGTTTTTCCCTTCCATTTACGCGCATGCAACCACACATCCGTGTACTCTCCATAGCTCAATATTTTATCGGTGACTGTGCCGGTGAATTCGAACTTTATAGGTACTGCCTGGGTTGATGCGGCCACTAGCAGTAAAAAAGTAGCCACAATTGCGCATTGAATCATACGGAAGCTAAGCATAGGGTGCCCTCCTGTTAACATACTGATGACATTTATCCAAACTGCATGCGCAAGTTTTACACCAATAATAAAGAGCAATGTCAAATCAGTACGTTATGAAACGCCGCTGTTTTTATGCAGATTTTGGGCGACAAATCATTATTTCGCCTGATAAGAATCCCGACAATCTTTAAACGCCACATCAATTGATTGGCTTCACGCTTGAGAAATCGAGACGAAGGATGAGTTCAATAATATGAGGGCTTTATTTCTTCTGCACAGATAGCCCGTTGCACAAAGGATATTATCCACCCCGACAACAAGATCATACCCAAGCCCGATACACCACCGGTAATGTATCCACCCGAAAAAGCCGACCTTAAATTACTTAAAAAATTGACCGCAAAAGGATCACCCAGTTTCAATGATGCAAAAGTAGCGCTCGATGTTGGCGATACAGGCCTGCTAGTAGAATATTTATTAAAGCGCCCTGAATTAGCATCGCAATACGATGAAACAGGTTGAACACTATTATTTGGTGCAAACCAGGTTAATGAAGTGGGACTGTCAGTTTTTATTTGAATTAGCACATCTGAGCTAATAATAACGTTCGAATTTTCCTCATCCCTGAGGAAACCAAATTATTGTGCAGACCAACCGGTAAATATTTGCGTGAAGTCAACTCGTGTAATCAGGTAGATATTGATACTGTCATTAGGTGACTCACCTGCCTTTTCAGCTTTACCATCTGCGCTAACATTCAAATTAATACCTGCCAAAACCTTGCCATTGTAAAGAGGTAACTGCCCAGTAAACGCAACCCTATGCCCTGGTACTCCTTCAGCTTTGCCGTATCCAATACCAAAATAGCGCACTTTACTCAAACCAAAACGCATACCCGCATAATAGCTTTTGGCGAATTCATCACTGCTTTCCAATTTGCGGATAGTGAATTCCGTCATGGGACCATAAAGCAAACTTGTTCTAGTAATATGCTTGTTAATTGGGGCAAATGCACCTATTCCGCCGACAAGGGTGGGCTCGGATTCACAATCATCACCACATGCGGGATCAGCTTTTGACTGTTCCTGTTGAGTAGTCTGCAAAACATCGCCATATAAATGAAAATGTTTAAAGTTTTCAGCATATGCACTGTATTGGATACGCAGGGTAGCGTTTTCATTTAGATTGCTGACACTCGTCCCATCAACTCCCATATAAAAAGCGTTATAGACTTTACAAGTCACCCACTCTGCACACTCACGCGAGACATTCACAACCTGCTCAATAACCTTTATCTTAATACTTATTGGGATATCCTTCTTTCGTTCGCCAGTATTATCACGCCCAATAGCGTGAACGGTGATGGTGCCTTCACCTGCTCTATCGTCAACCAGCGTAATAAATATTGCCTCAGCCGATTGCATGCATTCAAACAACTTACCTGAATTTACTGAACTGCTTGAACTGTTTGAACTGTTTGAACTGTTTGAACTGTTTGAACTGTTTGAACTATTTGAACTGCTACACCCTACTGTATAACTCCAACTAAGCCCCGCATTGTCTTTAGCTTCAATATTTTCTTTATTTATCTCTTTAAAAAGAATTGGGTCAATTGTTTTCTGTCCCGCTATATATATGCGCTCCACCGGTAATGATTCTGCATTTACAAATAATGGTGTTATGAATAGCAGAAAAGCAAGCAAGCCTAGTCTCATGGTAATTCCTTCATAAGGGTTGATAATAAGTTATCGTTCGTAAATCTTCTTCGTGAAATCAAGTTAAGAGATTTTAAATCATGCTTTGGATGTTTCAGACATGGTTAAACACCTATAAATCACATATGGACCTCCTGAATTCCACGAATACACATAAGTTACCCGTCATTCGATAAAGAAAAGCATCTAGTATATTAGACGAGAAAAATGTGTGAGCACTATAGCAACATTCAATGCCAGCATGAATTACAATCCATTACTTAACTACCGTTGGCACCAGCATCATCCAACCGGTCATCGTTGTGACAAATCCCGTACCTGCAATGCTCCATTTAGCTAATCAAGAAAATGATTAACCTCAAAATGCATTGGGTCATTAAATGCTTTACCCCAAGTAAAACCTAACGCCTGAAAAATCGGCGCTACAGGAGCGACAGAATCGCCAAATCCCGGGTCATCTTCATTAAGATCTATGGCTATTCCAAATGAATGATTGGACGGTAGTTTACTAAGGGCACCACTCGTAGGCTTTCTTAGGCGGGCATTCAGCGTTCCTGCACATGTTTTAATGTGGTGCAATAATCCCCTGGACTCTATAACCTGAAACGCTTTTAGAAGTTGTTGGTGTCCACGCTTATGAAAGCGAAGCTTTCCTTTATTAGCCCCTTCAATATTGGCTAATTGCGGTATGAAAACCGGAGTTACATCTGCAATATCAAAACCGCTTAAGAAGATAATTTTATCTCCACGAACCCATTTATCTTCTGTTTTTGTGCGGAAACGTATCTCGCCAAAAAGAGGGTGATTAAAATTGCTTTCAGGCATTTCTCTCTCCTTACTGATATAGATGAGATAGTTTTGGTTATCTTTGTGGATATTCCCTTATACCTTAACAATATTATTCAGCGCCCCCTCAAATAGGGGGTAAATAACATTAGAATTCCTCATTGTATTCTTTGCACCTGGTCTTCAGATATAAGTAATCATTCCGAAAAAACAAAAGCCAACACCGCATAAACAGTGTTGGCTTTTGCATTCAACCAACCATCCCTGGTTATCTATTTAATTCAACGTTGGCGTAGCCCAATCCACCCAGTCGTTGATATTGGCTGTTGCATTCGACCTTGCGTTCAATCCGCCAGTGGTGGCCGATTCCTTTTTCAGGAAGCGCCTGATGTTGGATTGTAAAGGCGATTTAAACTCTGGACGAATAGCGCAATGGGAACCATCAGCGATATTGGAGAGGTAGGTGATGGAACTTGTTGCGCCCAGCGCTTTGTACACTTCTGCACCGGCCAGTGCCGCGGCGTGTGCGGATTTTGGCCCCAGGTTGGCGATATGCGGGTTGTCCATGATGTAGAGTCCGCGCGGTGCAACCAACGCAATGATCTCGTGGGTATCTACTGGCAAGCGTTTGGTATCGGATGTGTAATTGCTGAATGCATCACCCAACCAATAGGTTTCGCCGTAAGCGCTACTTGGGCTTTGTGCGCCTTCACCGGGGATGCCGCGCCAGATAGGTACGCCGCCGCTGCCTGATTCAATCGGCATGGTCAACGCGATACGTTGGTCAAGCGCGCCGATTGCAAAAGCGCCTTTACCAAAACGTGAACAGCCCGTTACACCAATTGCATCTGGCTTCAGGATGGTTGCACCTGATTGCTCCAATACGTCGATGATGCGGCTCACGCCCCAACCCCATGCGGCCAATAATCCGGTAGTGCTTCTGTTGCCGTAAATCGTGTAGAAGGCACCGGTTTTATTGGTGCGGCTGCCCGACTCTGCACCGACCAAATAAGGATCGTAAGTAATTACCGCAACGCCTTCCGCTTTAATGGTAGATGTATCCGCACCAAATCCACCCAGCACCACAACTGCGGGCACTGCGCCGCTCGCATTGGTTGGCATTTCTACTTTCGCGGTAAAGCTGGCAGTTTTACCTTGATGCTCAACGTTAACGGTAATTTGCGTGCGGCTCACGCTGCCCGTTACTTTTTCCGGCTTCGCTGGTTTGGTTCCGTAAATCGATGCTTCAACTTGCTTCAGAATTTCCTGGCGTTGGCAGCGCCAATCTGATTTGGATGTGATGCGTGAACCGTTATATTTTTTGAAAGGATCAGGCAATTTTGCGTTGCTGGTTGCAGCAGGTGCGCTACCCAATACGCAATCAGCACCTTCATTTTCTTTGCTTGCTGCATCTGGATTTACTACTGGCGGCTCAACAAATTTTCCGCCGGTGGATGAGTAAATCGCAAAACCGGCGAGCGTGCCGTTATCCAAAAGCGTTTCGAGATTAATATTCAATTTGCCATCGGTAACTTGAATATTATTGACGGTGAAAGTGTAAGCCGCATCAGCGCCAATCAATGAATACAAATCGACTTGCGACATTTCCTGCTTGCCTTCAACCGATACATTGAACGAACGCTTGCCAACGGTAGTGTGGTAAATCTCGGCAAAATGTAATTCGATGCTGTAAGTCGAATTGGTTACCGGAATTTCATAACCGAAGGTGCCGTAGAGTTCGCTTTGGAAGAGTGCGCCTTCAGCGACGTTACTGATATTGTCGGTAGTGCTGTTCGCGGTGCCGCCAGTGTTGAAGCGATCAGCCTGGTATTCAACGCCGTTGTACGTCACTTTGCTACCGCCCGAGTTGATCGCATATACCAACGCTGGTGTGGTTGAAATAATTGAACTTGAGCTGGATGAGCGCAGCGAGCTTGATGAAGAACTTGAACTGCTGCTGGAGCTTGATGGTGGCACTACAATCGATGACGAACTGGAAACCACTGCTGATGATTGGCTCGATCTGGATGAACTGGGCACCGAGCTTTGGCTTGATGGTGTTACCGACGCGAGGTAATTCATCAACCAGGTCATTGCCGGACGCGGCGTGCCGTTGTCCTGGATCAAGCCAGTACCATCGCGCCAGGTTTTGCCAACGACATAACCCCACAAGGTAATGCCTTTCACCGATGCATGGTTATAGAACAATGGGAATTGTTGTTGCATCACCTGCAATTGTTCCTGGTCATTGGTTTTTTCGATGTCATATTCAGAAATATAAATCGGTAAGCCCAATGCAGCGATTTGATTCAACTTGCTGGTGGTTTCGGATAATGGACGATCAGCAAGACCGTGGGATTGTGCACCCAATGCATCCACTACACCGGCGGCGATAACAGGCCGTGCTAGCGTAATAAATTTATCGGTATCCCAACTCAATACGTTGTAGTCGTTCAAAATCAGGGTTGCGTTAGGGCAATATTTCCTGGCGAGCTGGAAGGATTTAATAATCCAGTCATTGCCAAATGCATTTTGTGCAAAGGCCGCAGGGGCATGGCCGGGAATGGCTTCGTTCACCACGTCAATCATGGCGGTATCCGGATAGCGCGTGCAGTAATCGCGAATCCACTCTTCAATTTCTGCGGCTTGTTCAGACGCACTCAAATTGCTTATCCAGTTCGGGAATTGGCTGCCCCACACGAAGGTGTGCGCCTTCACCGGAATATTATGTTCACGCGCGTAAGCGTAAATGCGATCAAGCGGCGCCCAGTTGTATTGGTCGCGTGTGGCCTCAACTGACCCCCACTTGCCTTCGTTTTCCGGAGTGATCTGATTCCAGTAATTGATGAAATCCGATCTCACTGCACCTGAGGTAGTGATGTTGCCAACAAATTTGCGGGTAGTCGGCGCAGTAGATGACCTGCTGCTGGAACTTACTGCTACTGAACTGGGCGCAACCGAGCTTGGCGCAACTGAACTGGGAGCGCTTGAACTGCCGGGCACTGAACTTCCCTGCACTGAACTCGGCGCAACGCTGGAGCGCACCGAAGATGCGGTACCGCCAGCACACACAGCACCGTTAATGGTTGGACGCTCGGCAGTCGCGCCATTTTTATTGCCCTGGAAACCAAACGACACAGATTGACCCGCGGCGATGCTTCCATTCCATGACAAATTGGTTGCGGTGTAGGGGTTGGAACCGGTCAGGTTCGCATTCCAGGAGCTGGTGATCCTGTTAGTGGAATAACTCCAATTGATATTCCAGCCATTAACCGCTGCGCCTGTATCATTTTTGATAGTGATGCTGGCAACAAAACCCGTGTTCCATTCATTATCAATGGTATAGGTACAAGTAGCTGACGCTCCTTGTGCAGCCATGGCCAACACAGCTCCCGCAGTTACCAAACCGCGAGTTCGTTTAAGTGCCTGGGCAATCTGGTCAGGAAAGATTTTTAATTTATGCATTGTCTTAATCTCCGATAAGGGTAGCGATGGAGTGGCAAAACTGTTCAGCCAATGGTTGTTGGCATAATGCTGAAAGTCAGGTGTGAGGTTTTGAGCAAAACTGGAATTTATTTTTATGTATCCAGCGTACCCGCAATCAAGGGGTGGAGAGGCGAGGAAGATATCCGGATTTAACCTGAAAGCTTTCCATTTTTCGCACGATCTCTATCAAGGTGCGAAAAATGAAAGCAATAGTGCGAAAAATTACAGGGATTTAAAGGCCAAAATCACTGCACAACCGCTTTCTATAAAAACATTTCCGCCAATAAAATTACAGCGCATATTAATTAGCTTCAGCTCTTTTTATTAAAGAGATTCTTTTGATTGATAAAGCGTTTTGAAGGTTTTTGGCGCGCACCCGTATTCCTGTTTGAATAGCTTATTGAAGTAAGGCACGTTGTTATAACCGACAGCGTAGGCAATCTCCGAGATGTTGACATTGGTACTTTCGGTTAATAGCCTCGCAGCCTCCGTCAAACGCAGCTTGTTGAGATAGGTGGTAAACGTCAGCCCCAGCTCTTCTTTTAATATGTCATTAATTTTATTGCGATTAATATTGAGTGATGAAATTGCGATCTCCATGCTTAAATCATGATTGGTATATTCCGTTGCCATATAACGCAGCAGCGCATCTTTTTCCTTATCCTTTTGTGGCTCGATCGATAGCTTCTTATAGGCGATCAGCGGTTGGTCATCCTTAACACGCGCCCGGATTTCCAGCGTCAATGCTGTGGCATAACGGCGCAATTGCCCGATAAAAAACAGAATCCATAAACACATACAAATGGCACCGGCTCCGTATAGGTAGCGGGAATCGGTCCCCAATAATTGGATTTCCGTTAGCTTTACATTGGAAAGGGTATTGACAGGGCTTTGTAGGGAATTAACCCAGGCAAACCCCATGGATTTATTCAACTGGTACCCTTTTTCACTGATATCAAAACCGTATTGGTTTAACCACCACTGCGGCGTTTCAAGATCGTCCAGCGCTATAGAGACTGTGCTCCAGCGCTGGGTGCATGTAAATGCCGTTGAGGAAACCCGCCGTGTTACCAGGTTTTTCAGGTCTGTCACCTTGTCATCAAAACTGAATAACACAAACAACAGGACATTTTTGGGATCGCAAATCACCTTGAACGACACTCGCTGGTAAGGTGTCAGGTCAACCTGCAAAGAAGATTGGATGGCATCGACAAAATAGAGGGAATAGTGGATATAGGGAAAGCGCCGCTCTGGGTCAAGGATAAAATCGTACTCTATATCCCCCACTTCATTCCTTAATAGCAATTGTGTTTTTCCCTTGGGCTTTTCCGGTTCTATCGAGGTTTTCCATACCAAACCCTGGTCCCGCGCCGGAAATAATGACACGGCCAGCTGGGATTTTTTATACCCGATATACACAATGAATGCCGTCAAGATCATCAGCACTAATGATCCTATAGCAACATTCCGGTAGAACTTTATCATTGGTGAAAAACCAGATTGGAATACGAGGCCATGCCCGGCAGAACGCAGCCAATTTGTATCGCTGCCGGAGCGGGCGCCCCAAGTGACTTATTTTAAATTGCTATTTTGTACACTTGTATACATGCAAGAGTATTTATTGTCAAATAAAACACAGGGCAAGAGGGGGATGCTATCCCTGAGGATAACTCAGGTTGTTAGTCGTCATTCTCGCGAAAGCGGGGATCCATAAAACTACGCTTTCTATCGCAAAAGCTGGACTCTCGCTTACGCGAGAGTGACGACATATCGTTATACGAACTGTATTGCGGGCACGAGGGCGCTATTGGATTGGCTTCAACTGAAATTTCTGGCAATTGGAGTTCAGCCACTGCCCCTGGGCAAAATTGGTGTGATTGGCCAAACCGCAGTGAGCTAAATCCAAAACCAGGTTACTTTTACGGTTCGCGATTTTTACCGTTCCATCTGTTAAAAAATCCACCTGCCATTGGGTGTGGATATCACCGCAAGCCGCCAGTTCAACATTGCTGCCGGGCACTATGGATTTATTGGCAATCGCCAGACACATTTTGGAATCAGCAGTGGATTGGATGTAGTAATAACCATCCTGTGTATTTACAAATAACCAGCGCTGGTTCGCCTGATTATGCCATTCATCCTGCTCGATATTGCTACCTGCTTTAACCGCGCCAGCTGAGGTAATTGCTTTACCACTTTGGATGCTGGTAATGGCAATCTCTTCCAGGGGTTGTATCCGCCAAAGTGTGCATGCAGGTTTTTTCTCGATAAATTGCGGCACATCCTCTACAGATTTTTTTCCACCTTCAACAGGTGCAGGCTCTTTGCAATCCGCCAATTGCAATTCCTGTTTGGATTGCGCATTCACCAAGGTCAACCAACCCTGGTGATGAGGAACCAATTGCCATTGCTGGCACAGCTGGTTGTACCAGGGAGAAATCATTAATCCCGCTGATTGGCTTGCCGCACATTGAGCACCGCCCTGCCCCAAAAATTGGCCCGCTGCATTAACCAACCTGTAGTTGCCATTAGTGGTGTAATCCAATACCCAGGTCGCTTGCGCTGCATTGCAATCAGCACCACTGACTTTTCCATTCGCATCCACAACACATTCATGGTTGGCTTTACTGACCAATTGCACCTGCGTGCCTTGCACTTTAGTAATCAGCGGACCATTTTCACCCGCGGGGGATACAACCGGTTTACCTGCGGCAACTGGCTCGCCAAAATTCGGGCTGCCATCATCATTCCAGGTAAATTTTTGCGCGCGCAGTGAACGGGTGCCACTGCAACCTTCCAACTCGCTGGCGTTGCCGTGGTAGATCAACCAGTCTTCACTGCCATCAGGCGATTTAAAAAATCCGTTGTGGCCAGGGCCATAAACACCATTGGCTTTGCTAAATACCGGCTTATCAAACTTATGCCAGGATTCTTTTTTGAGTGGATCACTGCCAGTCAATTCAACCAAACCTAATTTGTAATCCGGTGTATTGCAAAAGCTCGCCGAATACACCATGTAGGTTTTGCCATTGCGTTTGATAATTTCCGGCCCTTCATTCACTTTCATACCAGAAAATTCCCACTCGTATTGCGGATGGGAAATCATTACTTTCTCTCCCGTCACCGTCCAGGGATTGGACATTTTTGAAATCCAGATAGTCTGCTCGTCTTTCACCCATTGCGACCACAGCAAATATAACTGGTCATTGTGCTCAAAATAATTGCCGTCGATATTCCAGATTTCCGGCATGGGCGAACCTTTATATGTATAAGGGCCAAGCGGATCATCACCCTGGCTTTCAATTACACTCAAATGCTGGCGATCATAATTTTCCGCGATGCCGGAAGTGTACATCACATACCAGCGATAGCCTTTGGGCGTATTCAAGCGATGGAATTCAAATGCCCAGAAATTACAGCAACGCTCCAATTCACTTTCCGACCAGATATGGATAGGTGTGGCCGTTGCGAGGCCAGCGAGGGTCGGCGATTTGCGCATAACCAACTGCGATGTCCAGGTGGTGGTAGTCAAATAATAATTGCCCTGGAAATATTCCAACCAGGGGTCGGCGCCATTGGGATAAATGGGATTGGTGAAAGAGTTGGGATCTGCTGCAAGCTTATCCGTGGATTGGGATGTCTCTTTAGTTGCACAACCGAATAACAAGATTGGCAACAGCAAACAGGTTAATATTTTTTTCATCTTCTTTTCTCTCACCATTTACATTTATTTTTAATTTTTTGTAGGTTGCTGGTGAGCTTGCGAACCGCAACATGACCATCGATCAATTCACACCGAAACCTTATTCAATGCTCCACTTGGCTTTTGGTTGGCGCGGTGATATGGTCATGTTGCGGTTCGTTCCTCACCAGCAACCTACCTCAACACCATCACAAACCCGGCGTTTGGCCGCAGGCTAATTGTGTGCGATGTTTTGCTATCAATTGCTTGTTGCGCAAAGCTTCTTTCGGTTTCGCCGCTGGTGATGACATAACCTTTTTTATCACCGGTAAAATTTAAATCCAGCGTTATATTTTTAATTTCTTTTTCGGCGTTAATACCTGCCACATACCAGACATCGCCCGCTTTACGTGCAATCACTACAAACTTGCCGGGATATCCATCAATAAATTTCACATCGTCCCATGCGCGCGGCAATTCACGCAGGAAATCTTTGACATAATCTGGCGCTGTCACCATGCCTTCGGGAATTTCAGCAAAGTGCTGGATACCGGAAATCATCAATACCGACTCCGCCAACTCAAATGAGTTTTCGGTCATGCGTTTGATATTGGGGATATCGCCAAAGGCCATAGGGGTAAAATCCATAGGGTCAAAAATATTGCGAGTGAACAAGGCTGTTGTTACGTGCTGTGCAACTGCATTCTGGTCATCCTGAGTAAAGGTAGTGAATTCAAAACCTTTGATGGATTCCATCGTCATCAAGTTGGGATAAGTACGCTGCCAACCGCGTGGCAATGTCGCGCCGTGGAAATTCACCAGCAACTGGTGTACGGCTGCGTCTTTTAACAGGTCGATGTAATAGGCCATAAACGATTGTCCATCACCGCCAAAAAAATCAATCTTCACACCGCGCACACCTATTTCATGCAAGCGTGCGAACTCTGCATTGCGTTGGGCCGCGGTCAACAATTGGCTTTTGGGGCTATAGGGCGATGTATTCCAATCACCAGAGGAGTTGTACCACACGAGGATTCCGATATTTTTTTGCGCGGCGTAGTCCACCAACTCCTTTAATTTTTCATAGCCGATTTTTTTATCCCAATCTGCATCGATCAATGTGTAATCCCAGTGCATATCGGCCGCATAGTCGATAAATTTTTTCTGCACATCAAAGGTCGTGAAATCATCCTTCAAAATTGCCCAGCTCCAGGAGCTGTGGCCAGGCTTCACAAAACTGTGATCCATCGCAATGGCAGGCGCTGCCAGGTCAGTACCCAAGGTAGATTCCATCACCTGTGCCAATGAGCCCAATGCAATAATGCGCCAGGGCGATATCAATACATCACTCCCCTTCGCCAAGAGCGCACCTTTTTCACCGGCGGGAGAAATAAATACCTCTGCATTTTGTGGCGGTGCCACGGTGTATTGGCCTGCGATTGCACCTAATTGCAAATGGGAGCCATGCCAACTGCCATCCATTGCCGTTTCTGAAATAACCACCCATTGGTTATTGGTTTTAAACAGCGCGGGAAAAACCCACCCCTGGCCAAGTTTTGATTCAGTGCCAACAGGCATTTCAATTTGATAATGCTCTTCATAGGAAGGATTGGTATTACTCCAACCAGTTTGCGCGACAGACATTGGTTGCAGCCAACCCTGTGCGTTGGCGGCAAGCTGGAAGCCAGTAATTTCTCTAGCAAAACTTTTGTGCGCAATTGCCGCGTCAGCCACTGAATAACGAAACGCAACGCCATCATTCGCTGCACGGAAAATCACTGTCAGTTTTTGTTGCTGCGCATTGACGATGGAAAATGTTTGTTCATTTGCAGTGGACGTAATTTTGCTTTTTTTCCCCACCTGCATTTGATAAGTATCCGTCACCTGGGTAATGGGAGATTGCGCCACTATTTTTATACCCTGGGTAAAATCAGCATCCGTTAATTGCAATCCCAATGGCGATTCGAGAATCACCGGTTGCCCGGCACGTTCAATACTATAGGCCAGGGTATTTTGGGCAGTAACAACGACATTGACTGTGATTTGCTTGTCGGGACTGGTGAGCAAATCAGTTGCTGGTTTGCTGCACCCTGCCAGCGTACCCAGCAGGAGTACCAAAAAATAACTGCCTATTCTTTTCATAAAATTATCACCCTGTATTTATTTTTAATCGTAGGTTAGGTCGAGCCGCGCAGGTCGAGCCGCGTAGGTCGAGCTGCGTAGGTCGAACCGCAGAGGTGAGCGCAGCGACTTCCGGCATAGGGGCGCATTCGCAACATGAACGTCGGAAGACGCCTTTGGCTTGCCTACGCAGCCCGCTCCAACCTACCAAGGCCCAACGCAGGCTGCGCCTCATGCCCATATTAATATTATAATATAAATTAAGTCTACCCAGAAATGGGTAATTAGACCAAGGCTTTTTGAGAATCTTTACAGTCTGGAAAAAGGAATAAAAACCGGATAGCCCTACCTTTTGTACGCTAACGCACCGCCCCATGCTCCCTACATTCCCTATGCTGAAACCGACATCACTCATAACAAGCGATAAATACCTACCAGGATTACCCCAAGAGTACTAACCCATAGCTGCAATGTTTAAAGGAGAAAAACATGGACATCATCATTAACCTTATCGTCTACCTGGTCGTTTTCGGGCTTATTTGGTGGCTGGTATCGATATTGCCCCTCCCCTCACCGGTCGCACAGATAGTGCGGGTGCTATTCATCCTTTTACTGATCCTGATCATTCTTGCCGTCTTCGGTATTGTTCCGGGCGAGTACTTGCCGCGGCTTAGTCTCTAGCTGGATACCCACGCAGTAAAAAGCCCTGCACCTTTCACAAGATGCAGGGCTTTTTATTTGAATTCACAATTATTTAACGGAAAGTTTAAACACTGTCCGCGTTTTATATTCTTTACTGGGACGCAATACTACCGAAGGAAACTGCGGCTGGTTGATTGAATCCGGTGCATGCTGTGGCTCCAGACAAAAACCGGTGCGCTTTTGGTAGGTAATGCCCTTGCCTGTCAGTGAACCATCCAAAAAATTGCCGGAATAAAATTGCACACCGGGCTCTTCGGTAAATACTTCCAACACACGACCGGATGCTGCCTCTTCAACGCGCGCAGCCAGAGTTAATTGTTTGTAGGTGTTTTGGTTGATCAAAAAATTGTGGTCGTAACCAAAACCGTTTTTAATTTGCTCGTGATCGGCATTAATTAATTCGCCGATGGGACGCTGGCTGCGGAAATCAAAAGGTGAATTGGCAACCGGCATAGGTTCCCCAACAGGGATTTGGATTTCATTTACAGCGTTAATATGGTCAGCAAAAATTTGCATTTGGTGATTGAGGATATCGCCCTTGCCTGCCAAATTGAAATAAGTGTGCTGGGTTAAATTCACCGGCGTGGCTTTATCAGTAGTAGCGAAATAATCGACGATGATTTCATCATCATGGGTGAACTGATAAGTAACCGTCACATCGAGATTGCCAGGAAAACCCTGGTCGCCGTCTTCGCTCAACAAGTGCAGCTTCAGGATTGGGCCATTGGCATCGTCTGCGGCGGTTGCATTCCAGACTTTTTTATCAAACCCGATTGGGCCACCGTGCAAATTATTGCTGCCATTATTCGCAGCCAGTGAATAAGTTTCACCATCTAAAGTGAATTGCGCATTGGCGATACGATTGCCGACACGACCAATAAGCGCGCCGAAATAAGGGCCTACGTCCAGATAGGGCTCGAGGGTGTCAAAACCTAAAACAACGTCGCCCAACACACCGTTTTTATCGCGCACATGCAACTCGGTAATGATGCCGCCGAGGTTAATTATTTTGGCGATGCTGCCGCGTTTATTCGTCAAGGTAAATTCAGCCACTACTGCGCCCGCAGAAGGTCCCGAAGAAATAACACCGAATTGTTTTTGGGTAATTGCCGATGCAGTGGTCATTCTTTTTCGCTCTCACATTCTCTTCATTTTAATAATGGATAGATTATTCGGTATCCGCTTTATCCTGCCCAAAATCCGGGAATCCATCGCTCGTCCAACGTAGGCGGCGGATATAGGTATGGCGATTGGGATCAGTGAGCGGATTGCCCTGTAATTCCAGATAGTCGCGCGCATGATATATCATAATGTCATTTTGACCATCATCAGCCAAAGTGAAGCTATTGTGGCCCGGTCCATAGCGGCCGAAGGCTGGATTGCTGGCAAAAACCGGCCTGGGCAATTTGTGCCAGGAAGATGCAGCAAGCAAATCGCTACCGACATCAGCCCAGAGCAATCCCATCGCATAGCGGTGGTCGGTAGCACTCGCGGAATAGCTGATAAAAACTTTTCCGTTGCGCACCAGCACAGCAGCACCTTCATTGACTTTATAGCCCTGGATTTCCCAATCCAATTGCGGGCGGGAAATTTCTACTTCCAGGTCGCCTACTTCTGTAGGGGAAATTAACTTCGCGATATAGAGCGCGGAATTTACTGTTTCTTCAGGATCTTTTTGTGCCCACACCAGATAGCGCTGGCCGTTGTGTTCAAAGGTAGTGGCATCAAGCGAGAAGGAATCGCGCGCAGTTTTTACGCGCCCCAATTCTTTCCACTCACCCGTGAGAGGATCGGCAGATTCATTCGCCAATACATACATGCGGATCAACCAGGGTTTCTCTGCATCACCCGCTGCAAAATACACGTACCAGGTGTTATTGAAATAATGCAGCTCCGGCGCCCAGATATTTGCGCCCATAGCACCCGCGTTGTGCTTACGCCAGATAGTAGTGGCGGTGGCCGTTTTTAATTCAGGGAGTGAGCTGGCCGCGCGCAATTCAATACGGTCAAACTCCGGCGCAGTGGCGATAAAGTAATAGCGGCCAGCAAGGGTGCGATGGATATAGGGATCGGCGCGCTGCGCCACCAAAGGCTCAGTTGAGCTCGGTATCGCAGCTGGGAGCACTCCTTCAGGCATATTCTTGCAGGTGGGAATACAGAACGATAAAACTCCAGCGCAAAGCAGGATCACTAAACTCAACACACACTTCATGGAATTACCTCAAGTGCAGTAGCCCGGCAGGCTTTACACGGGTTAACTATTATTCTCGATAGATTAATATTATATTACATATTCTAAGAATTAGACCAATATGGGAACGAGAACTATGCAATCAACCAACCCCCAACAGGGCAATCGCCTGCGCAAGTTGCTCAGGATCGCCACTTTACTATGTGCTCTGCCCTTCTTAACTACCCTGCCCGCGGGCGCCAAACAAGTGGATGTACATGACCCGGTGATGACGCGTGAGGGCAATACCTGGTACCTGTTCAGCACTGGCCCGGGCATCACTATTTACAGTTCCACCGATCGAGTGAACTGGAAGCTCTCCGACCGCGCCTTTATCACCGAACCAACCTGGGCAAAATCAGTAGCGCCCGGTTTTAATGGCCATCTATGGGCACCGGATATCATCCAACACAACAACCAATTTTATTTGTATTACTCGGTGTCAGCCTTCGGTAAAAATACTTCCGCAATTGGTGTGACCGTCAATAAAACCCTGAACCCGAAATCACCGGATTACCGCTGGGAAGATAAAGGCATCGTCATCCAATCGGTTCCCAATCGCGATATGTGGAATGCGATTGATCCCGCCATCATAGTGGATGAACAAAACCAGGCGTGGATGAGTTTCGGTTCCTTCTGGAGCGGATTGAAAATAGTTAAATTAAACGATGACTGGACCCGCCCGGCAGAGCCGCAAGAATGGCATAGCATTGCGCGGCGCGACCAGGTTCCGGCAACCATACCGACAACCTCAAATAGCACTGCCGGCCCCGGCGAAATTGAAGCGCCCTTTATTTTCAAAAAGGGTGATTACTATTATTTATTTGCCTCCTGGGGACTTTGCTGCAAAGGCGCGAACTCCACTTATCATTTGGTAGTAGGTAGATCCAAAACCGTTACCGGGCCCTATCTCGATAAAACCGGTATGGATATGAATGAAGGTGGCGGCAGTTTGTTGATCAAAGGCAATAAAAATTGGGTCGGCCTGGGGCACAACAGCGCTTACCGTTGGGATGGTAAGGATTATTTGGTGCTACACGCCTATGAAACCGCCGATAACTATTTACAGAAACTCAAGATCCTCACAATCAACTGGAATAAAGAAGGTTGGCCAAGCGTGGATGAAAAGGAATTGGATAGCTATCGAAGTAAACGCCTTACAAAGTAAAAATCTGGCTAGTAAACACGTGGTAAAGTAAATAAATCATCTGAACAAAAACCATTACCGCACTTAAAAGAATAAGTGCGGTAATTCACATAGTCTGGTAAAAATTTTCATAACTTTTTGATTGAACACATTCAAGTTTATAAGCATTCGCTCTTTGTTAAAAAACACTAATGGGATTAGGCTCTTACCATGCCATCAGGTTGTTAATGGAGGTAGGTATGTTTAAAGATAATCTGTTACGTGAAGAGCAATGTGAAACAGCCCGGGAGCTGGCCGAGCTATTGCGGTTGGGGCAAGAGATGGGGCGGCGCTTGTGCAACGAAACCCACGGCGACATGTACGATGAGGTGCGCCTGTTAATTTCATTGCTACACCAAACCCGCGCACAAGCTGATTTAATTGATGCCAAATTAAACTCAGCTGATCCAGTTGCTGAGCTAATGGCGCGGCGACAAGCTTAACCTTCACCAATCCCGCACTCATTTAGTATCCAATAAAGGAATAGCGCAAAACGCTATTCCTTCAGCAACCTGACCCCATAAATACCACCGGCAATTGAACCGGGTTTTGCACTAAATTTTAAGGTGTATTTGCCATTGGATTTTTTAACCAGGTCGGCAGGAATTGCATAATCGACGGTAAAAAACTCCCGCGCATCTCCTTGCGAATCAATACTCGCAATCAACAGGTTATTGAGATGAATAGTGAAGCTGCGCCCGGCATCTATTCCCGCGAAAGTAATTTGCAATTTTTTTGCCTCGCGCTGCTTATCATTTAATTCATAACTGAACCAGGCGCGACTATGGCGCCAATGGCGGCCGCTATAAATTCCAGTTTCACTTTGCTCGCCTTTATAGAAATGGTCTGACTCGGGTTGCTGTTCACCTGGGGCAACCTGATCAATCGTTTTGGCTTGCAATTCAATACGTGCTTTTTCATCAGCCGCGGCTTTTGCGCGCGCTTTTTCCAGATCAGCCGCAGTGGTATAGGGCCAATAAATCGTGTAACGCGATTCATGCAAACGAAAGAAAGGGATTAACTCAAGATCTTTCAGGTTCTGGCCATTAATTAAACCCGATGCAGTAAACGTGAGAGGTTTACCGGCAACCGGTTTTAATTGCTGGATAAATTCCTGGCTGTTTCCCAATAAAAATGGCGCAGCTTCAAGTGGGCACATCTTGCCCTGGGCGATATGCCCCATACGCGAATCATCGGCAAAATAATTCAACTGTTCATTAGCAAAAGGTTGTGTTTTTGCTGCCAGCACAATGGGGCCATACAAAATAGCGAAGTAGTTGGAACCATCAGGCATTTTTTCCAGCCGGGCTTGCATTGGTAAACTTAATTCCAGCTTGTCGCCTTTTTTCCAGCGACGATCCAGCGCGATGTATTCACCCGGTTGCTGCTTCACCGTCACTTTTTTTCCATTGATACGCAATTCCAATTTTCCCTGCTCAACCCAACTTGGGTAGCGCAGATGCAAACGAAATTTAGCGGATTCATTAATAACAATCCGGCTCACGGATTCATCCGGAAAAAGCGTGTCCTGTGTCAGGCTTATGCCCTGCTCCTGCCATTGCATGTGGGAGGGGATAAATAAATTGATATACACATCGGGATGTTGTTTTGCTTTTTTATCGCGCGCGTAAATAAATTCAGCGTATTTTGAGTGGCTTTCCAAGCCCGAGCCAACACAGCACCACATACCATCGTGCACTTTTGAATAAACCCGATAGTGATTGGGGCGCATAGGTGTGAAATATACAAAGCCGCCTTTATCCGGATTTTGCGACGATAAGATATGGTTGTAGAGCGCACGCTCGTAATAATCCACATATTTTGTTTGAGGTACAGCCAATTGGGAATTACCGAGATATAACAGCTCAGTCAACTTCAGCATATTGTAGGTATTACAGGTTTCCGGCCCTTCCACCTCATTGATCATGGGCGAGAAATCTTGCGTCGGATGGAAATGTTCTTTCACACTGTTACCACCAATCGCAACCGTACGTTGATCGATTACCGTTTGCCAAAAAAATTCCGCCGCTTTGCTCCACTCCAGATTATTGGTGGCATCTGCATAGCGCTTAAAGCCAATCACTTTTGGGATTTGGGTATTAGCGTGCAAGCCGGTGAGCTGGTCCTGCTGTTTTTCGAGCGGCTGCAAAATTGCCTGATGGGAAAAAGCCTCCGCAAGCGCAAGGTATTTTTTATCACCCGTGATGTTCGCCACATCAACAAATACTTCATTCATACCGCCATGTTCGGTGCGCAGCATATTTTGCATTTGTTCGGGCGATAGGTTTTTGGTGAGGCCAATTGTCCAGTCCGACAATTCTACCAACATGGCTTTGGCGTCATCATTGTGTGCATACCAATAGGCATCGCGCAGACCAGCGAAGATTTTATGTAAGTTGTACCAAGGCACCCAGTGCTCATTGGTAGAAAAATTATCGGCGCGGATATTGCCCTGGGCAATTTCATTCCACATTGTTTTACTATCGGGAATGCCGCCGATATAACCAGTGCCCGTTTTATCCTGGCATTTTTTTAATTCGGCGATCACATAATTTAAACGATCAAGCACGTCTTTATCGCGCGTGGAGGCATACATCAATGCCAGTGCCGAAACATAATGCCCGCCCATATGGCCATCCAACCCGGTGGACTCCCAATTGCCATAGGTCTCTTTAAATGGCAGCCCAGCTTCACGGCGAAAGGGAGCCAATAATTTTTCTGCATCCAGGGACATCAAATAATGTTTATTGGTCGTTTGCGCTTGCAGGAAAGGGCTGGGCAGCAGGGTAATACTATCCAGTGGGACCAATTCCAGTGCTGCCGAGTTATATCCCACCCCTATTCCAATAACCAATAGCAGGCGTTTGGCTAATCGATTCATTATTTGCACCTTTAAACAAAATTCACATCGAGTTTGCATAATAAAAAAGGCAGCTATTTCAAGCTGCCTTTCTTGCATAACTTAACTTTTGCACAGCACGATTTTTCACTTAGGGAAGCTCTGAATTAAACGTCATTCCTGCGAAAGCAGGAGCCGTAGACCAGCGCAGCTAATCCAAGTTGCCGACTTTTATGGATACCCGCGTTCGCGGGTATGACGGAAAGTGTATTTTTCAGAGTATCCTTAGAAAGTCAAACGCGCACCGATTGCAAAGGTACGACTATAAAGAGCTGAACCAAAGTTATTGGTGGTTGCACCGTTTTCACCGTAGTAACTTTGATAAATTTCTTCGGTCAGGTTGGTGCCATCCAATGTCAACGACAGGTTATCGTTTACGTCGTAGCTGATTTGCAGATCCAGGCTGGATTCCGGTTTTCTCCAAACCTCAAGCGGGTTAGCAAATGCAGCTGCTTCGTAGTTGTTCAAGAATTCACTACGCCATGCATAAGACAAACGCACACCTACGTCATATTTGTCATACGCCAATACTACGCTGTAAGACTCATCGGACACACCAAACAAATCAGTTTCTTTGGTTTCAATAATTTCACCCGCAGCATTAGTAATCGGCGTGGTTTGCGATGAATCCAGCGAGGTATAACTGGCCTGGATACCAAAACCATCCAACACAGAGGGCAGATTATCCGGGAACCAAACCGCACCTAATTCCAAACCGCTCAATTCACCATTAGAGGCATTGTATGGTTGGCTCAATACATAAGTGCCCATGTCACCATTGGGTTTTTCATGCTGAACCTGACGGCGGAAATCAATAATAAAACCATCGATTTCGCGCTTGAACAATGTCCCATAAAGCGAGCTGCTATCGGCAAAGTACCACTCCAATGAGAAGTCGTAGTTTTGCGATTCGGTTGGTTGCAAATCAGGGTTGCCGCCATTTGCAGTACCATAACCAACATTGGTTACATCTTCGTTGTAATTGATATTGGCGTTAAGTTGATTGAATGCAGGACGACGCAAGGTTTCGGTATAAGCAAAACGTGATTCCAGATCGTCTGTCCAGTGATAACGAACCATCAAACTTGGCAACACTTTGGAAGTGTCCGCGCTGGCTGAGGAACTATTATCCACCGTGGGATTATCCAACTCTTTATTAATATCGGTGAACACCATATCAGTATCGGAACCGGTATAGCGCAGACCGAACTCACCATCTAATTGCTTACCAACAAATTCAGTATCGAATTTTGCAGTTACGTATGCTGAAGTAGTGAGTTCTTCAATATCGAAACCATTAATGAGGGGCAATTCCGTTAAACCGTAAAGCCCTCTCATTTCATCAATATTGCCTTTCAAGTAATGGCCATTTGCAGCTGCCCATGTAGTGGGAACATCTGCTTCGCCATCAAAGAAACCTTTATTGATAGAAGCAATACCATCGATCGACTCAATAGCAATAGCGCCGTTATACGCGCCGTCAATCCGGATGTAACGATCATATGCAGTAGTTGCATTGTCTTTCACACCTTGCCTTCTGCTTGCTTCTGCGGCTGTGCGATTATCAAGGCGTATACCAAAATCAAAAGCAGTAAAAATGCTGAAGTCAGTGGTATAGGTTGCATCGGTAGTAAACGTGGTTGCATCACCGGTATTGCGCGTACCTGAATCGTAGAACTGCGCGCTATTCCAGGCCACCAGGTCAGTCAAATCATTTTCATTCACATCGGCAGTAGCAGGATTATCAGGGAAACCATACGCTGGCAAACCACCACCCGCATTAAAATCGACATCCAATTGGTAACCGACTTTATCAAAGCGCATACCAACAAATTCGGTAGAGTATTCACTGTCCTGATATACCAATTCAGATTTTACTTTCAGGTTGCTACCAATATCCCAGTTACCGCCCAATGCATACACAAAGCTATCGGTTTTTCCGGTGCTTAAGTCACCGCTGGTAAACATATATTGATTGGACACACTGCGCGATTTAACAATATTGGTGCCTTCAAAAACTTCGATATTGGCAGCAGCTGGATCGTTTACGTACGCACCCCACCAGTCAGCAAAAGAGAACATCAATGAATTGAAAGATTCATTGCGATAGCCATTGTAGAAAGCTTCAAACAAATATTCGGAGGTATCGTTAGGCGCATACTGGAAAGATACGTTTGCAGCGGTACGCTCACGCTCTCCAGTGAAATCACTGGCAAAAATCGCATCGCGGCCAAGCAAGTATTCCATTGGCTCGCCGTTAACATTTACGGTGGAGCCCGGTGTAGTTGGCATTCCATCTAATAAACCTGGTGTCCAAATGGGGTTTTCAGCTACGTCTAGAACACCAGGCGAAGATTCGTGAGTTAGGAAAATACGCTCGTAATTAGTGAAGGGGGCGACCGGGTTATCAGTCGCAAATGGCACCATTGCACCGGGCGTTACGCTTTGATCGCGGTAATTGGTTTTTGCGTACGACAAGTTAACCAATGCACCGAATTCACCTGAACTTGTGTCCCAACGGTTACTGGCCAAGCCGCTGATATTTGGATCAATTTCGTCTGCCTGTTCCTGATTGATTGCACGCGCTGCCAATACAAATTTGGAGCCATCAAAATCAAATGGACGTTGGGTTTTAATATCAACAGAACCGGCAATACCGTTTTCAATTTGCGAAGCAGAGCGGGTTTTATAAACATCAACTTGTTTGATCAAGCTGGCAGGTACATCTTGCAGGGCAACCGATAAACCTGATGCGGTAAAAATATTGCGGCCATTCACCGTGGTATTGATATCGGTCAGACCACGAATTGAAATAGCGGACGTCTCACCCGAGCCACGATTGGTAACCTGCACACCTGTTACACGTTGCAATGCTTCTACGACGTTGTTATCAGGAAATTTACCAATATCTTCCGCCACAATTGCATCCACAATTTGGGTGTTGTCGCGTTTTACATCCAGCGCTTTTTCCAAACTTCCGCGAATACCGGAAACAACAATTTCCTCAACCTGGTCTTGTTGGGCAACAGCACCATAAGACGCGCCTAAAGAGACAACCATAGCAATGGATATGCTAAGTGTTTTTTTCTGGAACATGAGTGCTCTCTCCCGTGCTCGATTGCACCTGTATTACTTGTAGCAGGAACAATCGAGATTATTAAAAAATCTCTACTTTTTGTTTTGGGTTTTGCCTTACTAAAAATGCCTGGCCAAGCAGGGTTATCGTGTTGATGGCGTAGCAATTCCGCCAACCCTTAACAATCCAATCTAACATGGTCAACATATATACATATTGTAAGACAAATAAATACTATTCCTATGCCTGAAAGTCGTCAATAAAGGCGCCATTTTTTTAGATAAATCTTGTTAATTCAGGTAAATCCTCTTTTTGACTGTTACCCACAGTTACACAGATATCAATTTTCAGGCAAAAAAAAGCCGCTACAGAAGCTGTAACGGCTGAAAAAGTGGTGTTGATGACAAAAACAACACCATCCAACGACAAAGGGAGACTCGCAACAAAACAATAAACAACTAAGGACAAACAACACATTAATTGTAATATAATATATTTATATTTCCAGTGTTGCAAGTGCCAATGGATTAAAAAATTTAGGGAGGATTAAAAATTTAAGGAGGTCACGCGGGCCAAACCTAAATAACAAAAACCCCAGCGGGTCAGGCTGGGGTTTTGTGTACTGCTTTACATCAAGGTCAACTTATTAGAAGGCGTAACGGGCACCTAAGGCAATGGTTTTGGAGTAAACGCCATTGCCAAAGTTATAGAGGCTTTCATTACCCTCGCCATAGTAGCTTTGGTAAACATCATCCAACAGGTTGGTGGCGTCAAAAGTGAGCATCAGTTCGTCGGTCACGTCCCAGCTAATCTGCAAGTCCAGACTTTGCTCCGGACGGCTCCAGAATTGGATTGGGTTAGCAAAAATGGCCGCCTCGTTACCGCTGTAGAACTCTTCGCGCCAGGTATAAGACAAACGTGCATCGAAGACATCTTTATCGTAGGCCAACATTACACTGTAAGACGAATCCGATACGCCCGACATTTTGGTTTCTACGTAACCGGTGATAGTGCCCAGCGTGTCATACACAGGTGTTTGTTGTGATGAATCCAACGCTGTATAACTTGCCTGCACCCCCAAACCATCCAGCGCTTGTGGCAGATTGTCGGGGAAGTAAACCAGACCAACTTCCACGCCAGACAACTCGCCGTCGGCTGCGTTTGCAGGCACGCTCAGCACGTAATCTTGCGGATTGCCTTTTTGGTTCAAGCGGTTAACTACCATTCTTCCGGGAACAACCAAGCCGTCAATTTCGCGCTTGAACACAGCACCGTACAGAGAACTGCCTTCCGCAAAATACCACTCCAACGACAAATCGTAGTTAACTGACTCGACGGGTTTAAGGTCAGGGTTACCACCATTTGCAGTGCCGTAGCTACCCGAACCTTCAGTCAGGGGATCCTGGAAGTATTGCAATGGGTTCAAATCGGTAAAGTTAGGCATACGCAGGGTTTGCGTATAAGCAAAACGGCTGACCAGATCATCGGTGATATTCCAGTTCAACGACAGGCTTGGTAATACTTTATCTGCTTTGCCTTCACCCGTTGCATGATCATAAACATAGGTATTCACACCGGTTTCTGACCAGGATTCCAGCGATTGGGTGTAGTCCACATAACGCAGGCCAATATCACCGCTCAGGCTATCGCCGAGCTCATATTGGGCGGTTACGTAAAGCGCGGCGGACTCTTCAGTAACATCCAGTGTCTTCACCAGGCTTTCTTTTTCAAGGCCATAGACAGTGCGTACTGCACCGGCGTTTGCCAACAGATAACTACCATCAGCAGTTACAAAACTATCAAAGGTGTTCGCACGCCCTTGAAAGTAATCGTCTACGGTAAAGATCAAACCCGATCCATCACCCTCGGCACCCGCGTCTACCAGCGCAGTCATTAACTCATTGACTGTCCTGCCGCCGGTGTCCCAGGATTCCTGACCACGGCCAAATTGTTGGGCATTGCGCTCTTCGTAGCGACCACCGGCTTTGATGGTTTGGATAAAGTGGTTATCCAACTCCCACTCAACATCAGTGACAAAAGCGACGGAGTCGCCCTCGTCACGGCCACCGTTATCCCACATGCCGGATGCGTTCCAGTTTTCTACTGCCGCCATGTCGGATTCATCCAGGGTGGTAACCGGGTTATCAATAAACTCAACCGATGGCACACCATCGCGGTCGTTGTAATCGACATTGATGCCATAGGCGGTACGCGCAAAACGCATCGCAAAGAAGTCGTTGGTGAATTCACTGTTCTGGAACAAGAGTTCTGACTTAACTTTCAGGTTGTCAGACGGTGTCCATGTCGCACCCAACGCATATAAATAGCTGTCCGTTTTGCCGGTAGCGTAATCACCACTTTGGAAGCCGCCATTGCTCCATCCCTGATGTTCCTTAACAACATTGGTGCCCTCATAAATCATCGGGATATCAATGTTGCCGTTTTGATGCTCAAAGGTATTGCTGAACCACATAGCGTTTTGCGATTCATTGCGATAACCGGTATAGAAACCCTCGGCCAGCAATTCCAGCTCATCGTTGGGCGCCCACTGCAAGGACACACTCGCCGCTGGACGCTCACGAACACCGGTATAGGAAGTGCCGAAGACCGCATCGCGCATCAACAAATATTCGTAGTCGGTGCCATCAATGCTGAGGGTTGAACCCGCGGCATTGGGTAAGCCCATCTCCAGACCCGGCTGCCAGATCTGCGTGTTATTGCGCGTGCTGGGGATCATCTCGTAAGGGGAGTAATCGGGGTGCGGATTAGCATTGAAGAACGGGAATACCGCGCCCGCCGTCATAGTGTCATCACGATAATGGGTTTCAGCGTAAGAGACGTTAAGCAATGCACCAATCTCACCGCCGCTCTCCAACTCCCAGCGATTGCTAAACAGGGCGCTGATGTTCGGATCAATTTCATCGGGCTGGTCGGAATAGATAGCGCGTCCGGCCAGTACTATTTTTGAATCGGTGAAATCAAACGGACGATGGGTTTTTACATCAATCGATCCCGCGATACCGCGCTCGACCTGATCGGCAGTACGGGTTTTATATACCGTTACACTCGACAGCAAACTGGCAGGAATATCTTGCAGGGCGATAGCACGGCCAATGCCGGTATACACATCGCGACCATTCACGGTGGTATGAACGTCGTTCAAACCACGAATCGAAATTACGTCAGCTTCGCCGCCGCCACGGCCGGTCACCTGCACACCGGTCATACGCTGCAAGGCTTCAACCACGTTGTTATCGGGAAACTTACCAATATCTTCCGCGACAATAGCCTCTACGATCTGGGGGCTTTCGCGTTTGATATCCAGGGCTTTACCTAAACTTGCGCGAATCCCCTCCACAATAACTTCTTCAACCTGATCTTCTTGTGCGCCCTGTGCGGCTTTTGCTTCTTGGGCACTGGCAACTTGCGCGATCATCGCTGCAAGCATCGCGCTCGCTAATGCGGTTTTTTTAAACATAATAAACTCCAATATTTTTATTAGCTTGGGTTAATGTTTTAGGCATTAACACACGGGAAGGATGTCAATTTGGGGGGGATCGCTCCCCCGCCTGCTAGCCAGCCACTTATTGCGCGGCAGCTGCTCCTTCCTGATAGAGCGAGTTAATTTTTTCAGCGCTGATAGTGCCGGTGAACACTTTCAATTCGTCGATAGCGCCGTTGAACGGGGTATCCCAGTAATTCACGCCCAGCGCGAATTCGTTGGTATCACCCGCTACAGTCATCACTCGACGGAAATCCGTTGCTTCAACTTGCAGCACGCCATTCGCATAGAGCTTGATGGTGTTGTTGTTTTCACCGTCAACCATGATCACGATATGCGTCCACTGACCAGCAGGGATGCGCTTGCTCATTTCAGCGTTGTCATAGAACGACGGACCATTTGCCCACACACGGGTCATGCCGCTACCCGCCATAGATGGCACCAGGCTCAGCCAGTAGTTGCCATTGGCGCCACCAAAGAACGCAGTGGTGTAGTCGGTAAAGGCTGTTGGTTTTAACCAAAGAGAGATGGTGTAGCTGCTGCTGGAGATCAGATTGTTTGGCAGACGCACACCTGAATTGCCATCCAGGTTCAATGCGGAGCCTTTTACACCCTCAACATAACTGACTGCTCCTCCAGTGCTTTCGATACGGTTGCCAGTCACGGTACCCGCCGCCGCAACGTCGTTGAGCGAGGTCAAGTCACCTTCAAAGCTGTATTCCGCTGGCGCCAGAGACTTAACCGTTACCTGGAATTCTTTGGTGTCGGTAAAGTTTTCGTAGGCGATGTGGGCAGTCAGGGTGATAGTTTGGTCGCCTTCGTCAGCGGTTGGCTGGGTTACTACCGCCGTGCCGTTGGTTGGCTTCAGGAAGCGCTCATCGCTGGAGGTCCAGCTGATACCGGATACAAATGGACCTACACGCACAAGCTCAAAGCTGTCACGCACGGCGGTCATATCACCCAACTCCAGGGCGTCTTTTACGAAGCCGGCGAACTGTGCGGGGGCAGTCAAGTTGTTGATCGCTGCACCATTGATATCCAATGAACTCAGCGCATAGTCGTACACCAACAGTTCGTCGATTTGACCTACAAATGGCAAGTCCCAACCGAAGTTCACGCCCAAAGCATAGAGACCGCCACTGCTGAAAATGTCATCGCGCGGCATAGAACCAGACAGAACACCGTTGGTATACAAACTCATAGTACCGCCGGTGTAGGTAATCGCTACGTGTTGCCATTGATCTTTAGGTGCAGTGGCTGAATGAATCACCTGGTTCCAGTTACCAAGATAGTTACTCCAGATTAATGAAGTCGAGGTGAACCAGGCTTTACTCGGGATATAGCTTGCCCAGTGGTCGACATCAGTCGCCATGAAGAAGGCAGGGGTATGGTCAGTTGCTGCTTCAGATCTCATCCAGAAAGACACTGTGTAATCGCTGGATTGGATCATGTCATCTGGCAGACGCACGCCATTGGCACCGTTAAAATCATAGCCTTGGCCGCTGTAGCCAGCAGTGAAGGTTGGCACACCCACATCCACATTGGCCAAGTTGTTGTCGGTGGTTTTAGCCGCCGTCAATCCACCCAATGAGTCAGTCATTACGTTTTCAAAGGTGTAGTGCGCTATGGCATTTTTAAATGCAGGACGCGCCTTTAAGGTAACGTTAAATGTTTTGCTGAGAGTTTGGTCGCCCAAGCTCATCCTGGCAGTCAGAGTAACGTTTTGGTCACCTAAATCAGGAGTAGGGATAAATACTTCTTTTGAATTAATGAAATATTCATTGGTGCTTTCCCATTCGATTTTGGTACCGCTCTTGCCAATTGAAGGCAACACATAACCTTCATCAGCCAACGTCAGCTCGGAGTTAACAACCAGCGCAGCTTGTACAGCACTGACGGCCACCGCAGTGTCGGCAATCGAATCGGTGCGGGTACCAAAGATGCTCGCGCCATCGCGTGCCATTGCGGTAAATACTGGCACCAATTTCTTCAAGCCATTATCCCACTGCCACTTGAGTACACCGAAATAGGTGCCTGACTCCAAAGTCAGCTTGATTGAATCATCACCCTGGATTGTCCAACTACCCGTTTCAGCGCCAGTTACAGTGCGGTTGCTATTCAAAGTGAGATAGCTGGACTTGATCGCGCTCTTATTCACACCAAGGCCTTGGTTCACAAACTTGTAATGGCCGGCGACCTCATCAACATCGACCAGGTTGTCACCTGATAACGGGACAAAACGCTCGGGCGATACCACCAGCCAACCTTCTTTGTTCACAAACATTTCGTGGGTACGAACAGCATGTGCCTCAGGAACTGTCGGGTAAGCAGTCGATGATGCGGGGAAGCGGGTATGGGTTATCAAAAGGTGACGCTTGGTCGCGTCATCGTAGTAAGCAGAGTTATGGCCGGGTGATTGATAACCCCAGGATGGATCTGTCTCCCCCAGAGTTTCAGTGAATTCAAAGCCACCTAGCAGCTTGCCGCCGATCTCCAAGGTGCCGCCAATAGTGGCGATGTCCACACCTGCAGGATCAAGGTAAGGCCCTGCTGGAGTTTTGGAACGCGCGATGCGGATGTTGTAGCCATCATTAACGTTAAAGCCCGCTACTGAATAGAACAGGTAGTAGTAGTCTGCTACCGGGCTATACATCACAAATGCGCCTTCGATAGCGCGGAAGTCGCCCCCCACCAAACGCTTGCCATAGCCTTGGCCCGCTTTGGGTTTACCTGTGTTGCTGTCCATTTCCAGGATAAAAATACCGCCGGAATAGGAACCGTACACCATCCACAGACCGCCGTTTTTATCAAAAAAAGCAGCAGGGTCAATTACGTTAGGATCAACTGCCCCGAGCCAGGTTTTTTGGCCGTTATCTAATGGATAGGTTTCCATTTCCGGGAATACTGTATCAGGTGGAGTTTCGCTATTGCCGTCAGTGTCAACCTCTACACCACGATAGCCTGAACGCAGGAATATGCCCTTGTTTACATATGGCCCCTCAACCGAGTCGGCCTCAGCCAGGCCCAGGTATGAACGGTTCCAGCAGCCGCCATTATCGGCTTCGGTTTGTGCACAGTGGTTGTAGTAAAACCAGAATTTGCCATTGGGCGCCTTGATAACATCCGCAGCCCAGTTGCCTTTGAAACCATCGCTCCATTCAATGCCTTCGGAAATCTCGGATGAATAAGTATTGAACAACGGGCTCTCGTCCACCTTGTCATTCGCGCTAAGCGAGGAAAACACGTCCCAATTGATCAGGTCGGTTGATTTGGCCGCGCCCAGGTGGGAACCAAAGATGTAATAAGTATCGCCTGATTTGACGACGGATGGGTCGTGTATACCTTTATCCTGCCAATCGACCGAACCTTCCGCCGTTAATGGTATGCCGGACGCCAGGCTTGGTTTGGCGTAGGCCGGAGCCGGTGATGCAGGAACAGTATCGGCTTTAGTCGTAGAGTCCCCGCCCCCACCGCCGCAACCGCCCAGAACCAGCAGCCCGCCAACGACAAGCGCTAAACTTGATAGCTTCATGGATTTACCCTCTCGTGTAGTTATTTCTTATTAATGAATTCGGGCCGATTTAACCGCATTTGGGCAAGCGCGATTTATTGATCAGCACCTTATGTTTTGCACTAATGAACTTATTTTTATATCATACAATATTACTATCGTTTCATATTGTCATACAAGTGACAGTGAGTAAAGCCCTAAATGGTCATTTTTCGATAGCGGGGAACAGCGAGAGGAAGCCGGGCTACCGCCTAACAAAACACCCGACAGACAAGGGGAAAGCCCCCCTGCAAAACGCGACAGCAATAAAAAAACCCGCCATTTGGCGGGTTTTCTGGTATATGCGGACAGCAGCGATATTAGCCCGCTGATCTCGCTTTAAATGCGCGCACTACCTGGTTGAAATCTTCAGCGAATTGTTTCAGGTCATCCAGTTCTTTCTTCTCGTCTGCACGCGGCAGGCCAGCACAACCCAAATAAGCTTCCATATCTTTTACATAGGCTTTCATATCATTGTTTGCTTTTACCATTTGCGCGGTAACTACTGTGGCAGCATCGGGGATTTCAGGTTTGGCAGCAGGCTTGTCGCACGCAGCCGCAAAAGATGACACCAGGCATGAAGCAAGAAAAGTAACAGCAACAACAAACGATTTCATGGATTTTCCTCTTAATGAAATAACAAAATTAAAATTCAACAAACATTAAAAAGCACAACAAAAAACAAAATTCACAGCAAAACTGACAGAAAAATCAAACCCGGAAACGCCCCACCAACTCGGCCATACGCGCCGCCATTTCAGCCAGGTCACCGGTATTGGTGGTGATGCGGCTGGAGCTTTCGGCGGTGTGGGTAGCAACCGATGAAATGCGATCAATATTGCTTTCGATCTGGCGTGTTGCTGCGCTCTGCTGTTCAGAAGCTGCGGCAATCTGGTTGGTCCTGTCACGGATTACGCTGACAATCTCGGTAATATTTTCCAGTGCATGGCTCGCATCACTGGCTTGCACTACTGCATTGCCCGCCTGATTGGTTCCGGCGGCCATCATCTCCACTGCTTCATGGGAACCGGATTGCAAACGCTCAATCATTTCGCGAATTTCAGTGGTCGAACTTTGGGTTTTGGATGCGAGTGTGCGTACCTCATCGGCAACCACCGCAAAACCACGCCCCTGCTCACCTGCACGCGCCGCTTCAATGGCGGCATTCAATGCAAGCAGATTGGTTTGCTCCGCGATACCACGAATGACATCCAGCACCGAACCGATGCTGACGGTCTCTTTACGTAAACGATCAATTACATCCGCAGCGGTTTTAATATCACCCGAAAGATTGGTAATTTGCCCCATGGTATTCACCACCAGGGTTCTACCTGCGGCAGCGGCATCATCAGCTTGCAGGGATTTATCAGCCGTTTCAGTCACGCTCACCGTCACGTTTTGCACTACACCGGCCATCTCTTTCACTGCGCCAACAATGTGTTGGATTTCAGTTTGCTGGGTGCGGATTTCGCGTTCATTTTCACGCGACAATTGCGAGAGGTTGACGGCGTTATCACTCACCTCGCGCGCGGTATGTGCCACGCTCGCGATAATCGATTGCAAGCGCTCGACAAACTGGTTAAAGCAACGCGCCAATTCTGATACTTCATCATTACCGGTTACGGGCAAACGACGCGTTAAATCGCCCTCACCTTCTGCAATATCGCGCAGCGCAATCACTACATTATTTACCGGGCGCACAATGCTTAATTGCACAGCATAGGCGAGTGAAGCGGCAATCAAACTGATAATAAATACGAGGCCCAGCGCAGAATAAATTGCATCGGTGACAATCGCATCCACTTCGGCCATATCGACGCGCAAACTGATTGCACCTATAGGGGCACCGTCCGATTTAATGGTTTCGGTAATGACCAATAATTTGCCATCACCTTCAATACCTGCGGCGCGCGGGCTGCCGGATAATTCGTGCGGCACAGTTTTGGAGTCAGTATTTTTTTCATACCAGGCAAAAGGTTTTTTGTTGTTATACACAACCGCGCCCAATACACGCGGGCTTACCCGCAAAGCACCCAGCGACGCACTCACTGTTGCGCTGTCATCAAAGGTCATTGCGCCTATGCTGGCCTCACCCAATACCTGTGCGAGTGTGCGTGTGTCTTCAATAATGGCGGACTCCGTTGTCGCAATACCGGAGCGTACGGTTACCCATGTCGTTGCAATAACAGCAGCGATACAGGTCAAGGTCACACTGAACAAAATCTTCCATTTAAGTGATAGATTTTTCACTTACACCTCGGTTTGTGAATAAAAAAGTTTCCAAAATACAAATGTGACCCTGGTCACAATTTGCGCATAAGACTAGCAGACAATTTTTTTAATGCATCATTTTTTATTCTATTTTTAGAATAATAAGCAATCGATTCGCCCCTTTCGCTTTTATTTGGAATAAGAAAGATATTTTTCGTCGAAATAATGGCAGGCAAATAAAATCAAAGAACCAACAAGACAAAAACGACAAATTCATGACAGCGCATATTACTCCGCCTATAAATGTTTCTATCTGCCAGAAACAATAAACACGGCAATGTGAAAATGATGCCCTGCGATCCTTACCGGGATTTATTTACTATAGGAGGGGATGGATACTTATGCAGAATATTGGTTTTATATTTTTAATAAAAATTTAGCTTTCTGTTAACGAAGAACAGCAATAAAAAAATCCACTAACCGCTGATCGATGAGTGGATTTTTATTTATTCAGTTTAAAAACTGCGGATATTAATCAGCCATAGATGGTTTACCAAACACCGGCATACCTTCATCATTCCAGCGCAAAGGTTTTACAAAGGTGTGACGATCCGGATTCCACAATGGGTCGCCAACAATTTCGGTATAAGTGCGCGCGTGATATACGAGCATCACGGTATCGCCATCTTCACCATAAGTGAAACTGTTGTGGCCGGGGCCAAAAATTTTGTTGGGGATATCCGAGCAAAGCACCGGCTCTTTGGATTTTGTCCATGATGCAGGATCTAACAAATCGGAATTTTCATCAGCCCACAATAATCCCATTGCATAATTTTCATCAGTCGCACTCGCCGAGTAGCTGATAAAAATTTTGCCGTTGCGTTTTAGTACCGAGGCACCTTCATTCACCCAGAAGCCGCGAATCTCCCATTCAAATTCCGGCTTGGTCAGCATCACTGGCTCACCAGCCAATTGCCAGGGAGTTTTCATAGGGGCGATATACAAATTGGAATTGCCGCGAATGTTAACGTCTTTTTGCGCCCACAAATAATAGAGCACGCCATTATGGGTGAAGGTAGTAGCATCAAGGCAAAAGGTATCTATGCCGCTATCGATTTGCCCCATAAACTCCCACTCACCGTCCAGCGGGTTTGCATTTTTATTGCGCACGCAATACATGCGATGCTGGAATAAATCAAATTTGATTTCACGGCTGGGTGCAGCGGCAAAATATACGTACCAAGCCGATTCACCTGATTGTGGATCTTTATTGAAATGGATTTCCGGAGCCCACAACAATTCACTGTAAGGACCAGTCGCAGGTTTATGCCATGCATCAACGGTTTTTGCTGTCGCCAATTCCGCGATGGTTTTTGCACGGCGCAATTCAATGCGGTCGTACTGGGGCACAGACGCGGTAAAATAATAATAGCCGTCGGTGTGTTTATAAATAAACGGATCGGCGCGCTGGGGGATCAGGGGTTTTAATAATTCGCTCACAATTTTCTCCGGTATAACTTTTTTGGTTTTTGCTGTTCGTCATTCCTGCGCACGCAGGAATCCATTTTGCGGATTCCCGCGTTCGCGAGCATGACAAAAAATATGGATACCCGCGTTCGCGGGTATGACAGCAAATCAATGCTCCGCAATATAACCTTTCGCACGCATTTCATTTTTAAGATCAGCGTAATAGCCATCGTTAATGCGGTACTTAAACATAAACAGTCCCATTAACGCATGGAAGACGCCGGGAATAATTGAGAGCATCAATGCAATGCCCATCAATGAAAAATCCGATTGTTCCTGGTTGGGTACATATTGGAAATAAGTGAGCAACCACCCCACCATCAAACCCGCAATACCCATACCCGCTTTCTGCCCCACTGAAATTCCGCCATAGGCGAAGCCGGATACGCGCTTGCCGTTTTTAACCTGGCCGTAATCAATGGTCTCGGAAATAATGGACCAGAACACGGGAGCATGAAGATCCACTACAAAAGACAACAGGAAATACAATACAAATGCGAGCACCACATCATCGCGGCCAACCAGGAAATAGATCGACACGCTCAATGCTGCAACTAATAGTTGGGTGTAACGGAAAAGGTTAATTTTGCAATAAAATTTGGTGATCCAGGTAGAGGCAACCATGGCGAGAATCGCAGCAGCTACGCCGGTCGATAAAAATGCGGACACCAAGGCTTCATCGCCGCCCAAATAATATTTCGCGTAATAAATCGCAACTGAACCACGGATCACATAACCAATAGTGCCGGTAACGCACACTGCCACCAAAATTAACCACTGGTCATTTTTTAATAATTGGACGAACTGGCTCCACAGAGGTTGCGGTTCAACCACATGCACCACGCGCTCGGTGGTGTTGAAATAACAAAACAAAAACATGGCCGCACCAATGACCGACATAATCGCCATAGCCACTTGATATCCAACTGATTTGTCTTCCCACATGCCTGCAACAACCGGCACTACAATCGCCACCATAAATGCGCCGATTTTGGCGAGGAACAAACGGTAGCCATTGGCCGATAATTTTTCTTTAGGATCACTAGTCAATGCGCTGGGCAATGAAATATAGGGAATGCCGACACCCGAGGTAATCAGGGTCATCATGATGTAAGTGGAGTAAGCCCAAATTAATTTGGCGTCGTATTCCCAGCTGGGTGTGGTGAATACAAAAAATACGCTGACAGCGTAGGGAATCGCCAGCCACAACAACCAAGGGCGATAGCGACCTTGAAGGAAGGTGAACCGGTCGGTGATTTGTCCCATCACGAGATCAGAAATAGCACCAATCACTTTTACGGTGAAAAATAAAATGCCCATATCCATAGGCGATAAGCCGAAGATATCGGTGTAATAAAAAGTGATGATCAGCATCATGGACGAGATCACAACGTTTAACGCCATATCACCAGCGCCAAACCCTATTTTTTCGGCAATCGATAATTTATCGGATGCCTGCTTGTTTAACGCTTGCATTATTATTGTGACCTCGTGTTGCTATTGTTGAATTAAAAAAAGCGGCATCACTGGTGTAGTAATTGCCGCTTCCTTTATCTCTCACCGTCTTGCTGATTTGACTTCTTAAATCTATTTTATTCGTCATTCCTGCGAACGCAGGAATCCAGACTATTGAAACTTATGGATACCCGCGTTCGCGGGCATGACGACAGGTATGCTTTTCTCTTATAAAAAATAATCATTTTCCACAGCATGGACTAATAACACATCAATGCCCGCCATACCTGCACTGGCTGCTGCTTGCAGGCCGAGTTTTGAATCTTCAAACACTACGCATTTAGTGGGATCTACACCCAACAATTCTGCGCAGCGTAAAAATGTATCCGGTGCTGGTTTGGGGTTCTGTACCTGGTCTGCGCCTACCACTACGCTGACGTACTTATCCAAACCGCAAATTTTTAAAATCGATTCGGCCTCCTGAGTATAGGCGCCGGTGCCAATCGCCATGGGCTTTTTGCCATGGTATTTTTGCGCGACTTCAAGTAATGCAGTTGGCTTTACGTATTTGTGCATATTGTCATGCACAACCTGCTCTTTAAAATCGTTCATCTCGTCGAGGCTGGCATCGACGGTGAGATTGAATTTTTCGAGCAATATTTCAATGGTTCCTTTAGTTGGTACTCCTGCCAGCGACCGCATAAACAAGCGGTCAATCGGGATACCGTATTTATTCAACATGGTGGTCCATGCGAATTCATGCAACTGGCCGCTATCAACTAGCGTGCCGTCCATATCAAAAATCAATGCTTCGTAGTGGTCGTACATCGTTTGCTCTCGGGTTTGCGAATAAGATTACCGTTAAGGTGAAATTAGAGCACAAACCAGCAATAAGTTCGAATCCAATGATTGCCCGATTATCTACACTCAAAATTTTCTGCTTTTTCTGAATCACCAACACCTTTGTAATGCGCATAGGTAGGGTGGGGGCAAAGCGGACGGCTGCGATTTGGAAATGCATTGCCCGTAACAGTGACTTGCGCTGGCGCTTGATTTTTTTCAACCCAATCGACAATCGGATCAATCATGTCAAACTGGTCAAGTGCGGTTGCACCACCGCCACAGTGCCCCATACCAGGGATAAGAAAAAGACGACTCCACTGCGATACCTTTTCTCTACCACCATTATCCTTAACCAATTGTTCGTAATAACGTGTAGTTTCCTGCGCCGAGAACCAGGGATCGCTGACACCGTGGTAAAAAATCAGCTTGCCACCATTGCCAGAAAATGTGTTGAGCAAGGTCCAATAAGCGGAATCACCCACAAATGCCGCCGGTGTTGAAGCAGCCATAGCTTCTTGGTCCACATTCATATCCGTGCTGGTAATTTTTCCAACAATGGGGTGATTGCCGGGATTTAATAAACCGGGAATCCCCTGGGTTTCAGTTATGCCAGTATCAAACCAGAAACCGGGATACACCTGCACACCAATTGAATTTTTTGGCCCGACAAATCCCAGTTTGATGGCCTTGGCTTTTTCGGGGCTGATACACGCCTCTTTTTTAGTTGCGCTGCATGCAACTGACATGGGATCAAATTTGCATCCGGCCGGATTGGAGATCATCTTGTCGGCAACTCCATCAATCGCATCGCATTGTTTTAACAGACCATCCATAACGATAGTTTTATCCTGTGCATTCAACGCCTCGGCAACTTTTGGATGCCCTTGTTCATCTTTGGGGGCAACCTTGGCTAAGGATGTCATTACCCACTTATCAGCCAAATTAGAAAAGCTGGTCCGCATAGCAGGAGCACCGGCAACAATTCCATCAAATAACCGCGGATAGCGCTGCGACATAATCATGGCTTCACGGCCACCCGTTGAGCATCCCATATAATAGGAATGGTCAATTGGTTTTTCGTAATACTGTGCAACGATTTGCTTGGAGGTAACTGCAACCTTGCCAATCGCCTGGTACAAAAAATTCAGCGTCGCCTCCTGGTCACTAAAAAAACTCGCATCAAATCCGTGCGCGCCTTGATGTCCTGTATCGGTAGTGACAACGGCAAACCCGCGCTGCAATGCCGCCATATCACCGGCTGCGCTGCTTCCCAATGGTGTTGCAACTGAACCATTAAGGCCGCCACCACCTTGCATCATAAAACGGCCATTCCATTTTTCCGGCAATGCAAGTGCGAAACCAATTGCATAGGGTTTTCCACCCTCACCAATGCGTTCATCTATCACGCCATCAACACGGCAGTAACTCGCCAGGGTTCCTGCGTAGGGGCGTTGATACATCACTGGTGGTACAGGGCCTGCGGCAACATTCACCGCGCTTTTTATCGTTACATTATTTTCAGTTGTGCTAAAAGTCAGCAATTTCCCGCAAGCGTCACCACTAGTATTTGCTTGTGGATTTTTGTTTACCGCACAGGACGATGAAAACAATACCAAAAACGCGATAACCGATAATTTTATTTTTGAATGCATTTAGTTTGCTCTTCCGGACTGATCCATAGTTACCTTTGCCGACCCCATTATTGAAAGCAACGCGCTGACAGTAATGAATTTTTATAATATTTTTCTACGAATTATTCAGTGACTATTTACACACAAAACTGTAGTAAATTCCGGGTTTAAGTAGAGGTTTGTGTGACACGCCGTGAATACATCCATGTAGGCTCGTTGTCGACATCCATGTCGCCAAACGGTCTCACAAACCTCTACCTAATCCCTTCACAATTCAGTTCTTTTCAACATTGTTAAAAGCAAAAGCGTTTAAACACTCTATTTCAAATACTTAAACGCTGTCTTTCAGATCTTAAACACCATCTTTCAGATGATAGTAAGCCGCATTGTGACGCAATTCGGTTTTGAAATTGCGCACAGTGGTGTCAGCTCCAATCACAACGGCTTCGATGCCAGCCATTTCTGCGTAATCAACGATTTCATCAGCCGTTACGCCTTGGGTGTAAGCGCTGTGGTGTGCGCCACCGGCTTGAATCCAGGCGGCAGCAGAAATTTCAAGATTTGGACGTGGCTCCCAGAGCGCTTTGGCTACTGGCAGCTTTGGCAATTCTTGCGGTGGGTTTACGGTGTCTACTTCGTTGATGATTACGCGGAAACGAGTGCCGATATCAATCAGGGAAATACACAGCGCCGGGCCCGCTTTGCCGGTGAAAATCAAACGCGCGATATCATTGCGGCAACCGATGGTATGCAAATGCACTTCCAGTTTTGGTTTTGCAGCAGCGATAGAAGGGCAAACTTCCAACATGTGCGCGCCGAGTACTTGATCAACCGCACCAAAGTGATAGGTGTAGTCTTCCATAAAGGATGAACCGCCTTCACGGCCCTTGGAAATCACTTTGCAGATATGAACCATCGCAGCGGTTTTCCAATCGCCTTCACCGCCGTAACCAATACCGGCAGCCATTAAACGTTGGGTTGCAAGGCCAGGCAGGTTGGTCAACCCGGTGAGGTTTTCGAAGCAGTTGGTGAACGCACCAAACTCACCTTCAGTTAAAAACTTCAACATGCCCAGTTCAAGGCGCGCTTCATTTTTCAGCATTTGGAATTGATGTGCATCGTCAAAAATTGCGGGATTTACATCGTATTCTTTTTTGTAGGTTTCGATTTGTGCTGCAACTTGTGCGTCGGTGACTGCATCAACCACTTTTTGTAGATCGCCCAAACCGTAGGCGTGAACTTCGTAACCAAATTTAATTTGCGCGGCAACTTTATCGCCATCGGTTACTGCTACTTGACGCATGTTGTCGCCAAAGCGAGCTACTTTTAAATTCTGGCTGGCGTACCAACCCATAGCAACGCGGCACCAGCTGTCGATTTGCTTTTGCACTGATTCAGTTGCCCAGTGACCAACAACCACTTTTCGCTCTTGACGCAAACGCGTGCTCACGTGGCCAAATTCGCGGTCGCCGTGTGCAGATTGGTTGAGGTTCATAAAGTGCATGTTGATCTCAGCAAACGGCAGCTCCGCATTGAACTGGGTGTGCAAATGCATATAAGGCTTGCTCAATGCACTTAAACCGGCGATCCACATTTTTGCTGGAGAGAAAGTGTGCATCCACAGGATCAAGCCAACACAGTTTGGATTGCTATTTGCCGCTTGGCACACAGCAAGAATTTCTTTGGGTGACTTAACCGTATCTTGCGCAACAATTTTGATCGAGATGTTGTTTGACTCAGTTAAACCTGCTGCGATTTTTTGGCTGTTCTCGGCGACTTGTTTCAAAACGCCTGGGCCATATAAATCTTGTGAGCCGGTGACCAACCAGACTTCTTTATCGCCGTAAATTTTCATTTTTTGATTCCTCAAATTTTTTCGATTTTTTTGTTGAGCCGGGCCGCGCAGGCATTGCTGCGCTCAGCCCAATCTACAATGCGTGTATCTTTATCTATCGTCATCCTCGCGCACGCGGGGATCACGTACCGTCGTCATCCTCGCGCACGCGGGGATCCAATGCTTTTGATTTACAACCCTGGATCCCTGCGTACGCAGGGATGACGACCACCTACTGAATTAAAATTTTACTTCTGCCCGTAATAGGCGTTTTTTCCGTGCTTGCGCAAATAGTGTTTATCCACAATGCTTTGTTTTAACGGCGCTGTGTTTTGTTGCAAAGTTTTCGTCAGGTAAGCCATGCGCGCGATCTCTTCCAAAATCACCGCGTGGTAAACCGCATCGGCACCATTTTTACCCCAGGTAAAAGGTGCGTGACCGGCGACGATCACCATGGGTACTTCTTTCGGGCTGCGGTCTTTAAAACAATCGGTGATTTGCACACCAGTTTCTTCTTCGTAATCGCGCTCAATTTGCTCGTCAGTCATTACCGCTGTGCAGGGAATTTCGCCGTAGGCGTAATCCGCATGGGTAGTGCCGTAACAGGGAATTGCTTGCTGGGTTTGCGCCCAAGCGGTGGCATAAGTGGAGTGCGTGTGAGTAACGCCACCGATGATGTCGAAATGGCGATATAAATGGGTGTGGGTTTTGGTATCGGAAGAAGGACGCATACTTTTTCTAGTTGGAGAGTCTTCCACGATATTATTTTCCAAATCCACAATTACGATGTCCTCCGGCGTCATGACTTCATATGCCACGCCGCTCGGTTTAATCGCAATCACACCTTTGCTGCGATCAATTTGCGAAACATTACCCCAGGTATACACCACCAGATTGCGGCGGTTTAATTCCATATTGGCTTCGAACACTTCGCGTTTTAATTCGGTGTAGCTCATTGCACACCTCCAGCAGAGACAAAAGTGCCAAGCTTGAGATATTTCTGATACAAGCCTTCATAGGTAGCGGCAGCATTTGCATTAGGCGTATAGGTTTTGCATACACTGGACGCCATCACTTTTTGCGCGCTTGCCACATCAGGATAAACACCACCGGCAACCGCAGCAAAAATCGCAGCGCCCAATGCACAGCTTTGTTCACTCTCCAATACTTCGATAGGGCAGTTCCACACATCGGCGCAGGTTTGCATTACAAAATCGGATTTTTTAGAGATGCCGCCAATCGCAACTACAGAATTGATCGCCACACCTTCCTGCTTGAAGCGTTCGATAATTGCGCGTGCACCGTATGCAGTTGCTTCAACAAGTGCGCGGAAAATTTGCGGCGCGTTGCTGCCCATTTTCAAACCGGCAATCGCCATAGCAACCGATTGGTCGGCATCGGGAGTGCGGCGGCCATTGACCCAATCGAGCGCGGTAATTCCCGCTTCACCAATCGCCAGCTTGCTCGCTGCATTGCTTAATTCGATAAGGGTTTTATCTTCAATTTCTTGCGCGAGTTTTTGTTTGGTTTCTTCATCAAGCAGTGCGGAGTTTTGCAAGATGTTAGCAACCGGCCAGTTCACCAGATTGCGGAACCACGCGTACAAATCACCAAAGGCTGATTGCCCTGCTTCCAGGCCAACAAAGCCCGGCGTTACCGAACCATCAACCTGGCCGCAAATCCCGGCAATGCATTTATCGCCAATATCGTCGTAGGTTGCGACGGTAATATCGCAGGTGGAGGTGCCCATAATTTTAGTGAGCACACCCGGTTTTACTTTTGCAGCAACCGCGCCCATATGGCAATCGAATGCACTGAAACCTACCGGCGTATTTTCCGGCACACCCAGTTTGTCGGCCCACTTGGCAGTGAGGCCACCGCAAACTTGATCAGAGGTAAATGTTTCGGCTGGCAGGCGATCGCGCAAACCATTTAACAGCGGATCAATACCAACAAAAAAATCATTGGGAGGATAACCGCCCCAACTTTCATGCCACATTAATTTGTGACCAGTGGCACAGCGGCCCATACGCAATTTGCTGGGGTGGGTGGTATCAGTAAGTACGGCCGATATCCAATCGCAATGCTCTACCCACAGGTAAGCTGATTTGGCCACTGAAGAATCTTCACGCAATACGTGCAAGGTTTTCGCCCAGAACCATTCAGAGGAATAAATTCCGCCTTCGTATTTCAAATAGTTCTCTACAGACTTATTGGCCGCAGCAGTAATTTCCTGCGCTTCTTTAATCGCAGTGTGGTCTTTCCACAACACGAACATGGCATTAGGGTTTTCAGCAAACTCTGGTTTGAGCGCAAGCGCAACACCTTCGCTATCTACCGCAACCGGTGTTGAACCGGTGGTATCAAAGCTGATGCCGACAACTTGCTGCGCAGCACCGGCAGGTGCTGTACGCCATAGCCCCTGAACCACTTGTTCAAGGCTTTCCAGGTAATCGAGCGGGTGTTGGCGGAACTGATCTTTCGCCGGTACGCAGTACAAGCCTTTTTTCCAACGCGGGTAATAGACCACATTGCTGGCTACTTCTTTACCGGTAAGGGCGTCCACCAACAGGGCTCTGACCGAATCAGAACCATAATCCAGCCCCAAGGCATAAGAGGTCATAACATCACCCATTTTTATACTATTGCCTCATCAGAGGATATTAATATTGTATGACAATATTATTCCGGTAAGAGAACCCCATGTCAATTGGTTTAACGGGGTGTAAAGGTGCTTTAAATGCTTATTTTTTAGCTGGTTCGACGGCCTTATTGGCTGCCACACCTTCGCTGGTCATAACAATGCGCTTGATGGTGCCATCTGCGTTGTAAAACAGCTCGTCAATCGATACTGAACGGCGATATTGGCCACCGTCCGGACGCCCCGTACCCGTGTGATAAATGAAGTAATGCTTGTTGTTAAACTCGATAATCGCCTGATGGTTAGTCGGGGTATTGCCCGCCACTTCATTGAGGATGCCCTTGTACTCCCAAGGACCGGTGATGCTCTTGCTCATCGCGTAACCCAGCTTTTCAGGGAAACCCATGGCGTAGGACAAATAGTAGTTGTCCTTATATTTGTGCACCCAGATTGCCTCGGTAAATTCCGGCAGACCCGTGATAGGCATGATCGGGCCATCCAGCTCGATCATATTGGGCTTGAGCTTGGCGTAACGCGGTTTGCTATTGCCCCAGAACAGATAGGCCTGGCCGTCATTGTCGATAAACACCGAGGGGTCGATATCATCCCAATCGTTGGGCGTATCGGTAGTCATATCGTTGGTAATCAACGCCTTGCCCAGCGCATCCTTAAAGGGGCCGAGCGGGCTATCGCCCACTGCCACGCCGATCGCAAAACCGGGCTTGGTATCGTTGTGGCGAGCGGTGATATACCAGTAAAACTTGCCGTTCTTTTCGATGACCTGGCTGGCCCAGGCATCGCCTTTGGCCCATTTAAAATCCTTCACGTGCAGGCGCGGGCCGTGGGCTTCCCAATTGACCATGTCAGCGGAGGAATAGACCAGCCAGTCGTGCATCTCAAAAAACCTGGTGTTGTCTTTGGCTTCGTCGTGCCCCGCATAGAGATACACCTTGCCGCCGTGCACCATGGCAGCCGGGTCGGCGGTGAACACATCGGTAAAAATCGGGTTGGCAGCCTGCACCAAGCTGCCGCAACAGGCAGTCAGCGCGATAACAAATGGCTGGAGCAATGAACGCATACTGATCATCTCTTCTTATTGGCAAGAATTACCCTCTACAGGAGGGGGGTTGATTTATATTGATATTATAATACAATTAAATCAAGTCTTCGCAGCGAAAAGTTTTATAGATATCACGATACCCCCGCAACTCTTGGGTAAACCTGCGTAATTGGGATTGCTGCACTTTAGCGCGCCCATTATATTGTCTGACTTTAATAATAATTGCTGCCCTGACTGGGACAAGGTTTGGGCTGACCCTGCCATAGCTGTGGCTTAATAAGATGTAGCAGCCTTGTATGACCCAAGATAATAAGACAAAAAACGCATCTACCTCAGTACCAAAGCCGCTGCGAAGTGCCCAATGGTTCGGCACCCAGGATAAAAACGGATTTATGTACCGCAGTTGGATGAAAAACCAGGGCATTCCCGAACATCACTTTCAGGGTAGGCCGATTATCGGCATCTGCAACACCTGGTCAGAACTCACCCCTTGCAACAGCCACTTCCGCGAACTGGCCGAAAGCGTCAGGCGCGGCATTTTGGAAGCCGGCGGCGTACCGGTGGAATTCCCGGTTTTTTCCAATGGCGAATCCAACCTGCGCCCGAGCGCTATGCTCACGCGCAATCTGGCGGCGATGGATGTTGAAGAATCGATTCGCGGCAATCCAATTGATGGCGTGGTGTTATTAGTCGGCTGCGACAAAACCACGCCCGCATTGGTGATGGGCGCTGCCAGTTGCGATCTCCCCACCATCGTTGTGACCGGCGGCCCCATGCTCAACGGCAAACACAAAGGGAAAGATGTCGGCTCGGGCACCCTCGTCTGGCGCATGAGCGAAGATTACAAAGCGGGCAATATTTCGCTACAGGAATTTATGGATGCGGAGGCGGATATGTCCCGCTCCACCGGCACCTGCAATACCATGGGTACCGCATCGACTATGGCCTGCATGGTTGAATCGCTCGGTTTATCGCTGCCGCAAAATGCGGCGATTCCTGCGGTCGATGCGCGCCGCAAAACCCTCGCTTATATTTCCGGTATGCGGATTGTGGAAATGGTGCAGCAGGATTTATGCATCTCGCAATTGCTCACGCGCGAAAGCTTGATCAATGCGATTCGCACCAATGCCGCGATCGGCGGCTCCACCAACGCGGTTATCCATTTAAAAGCCATTGCCGCGCGTATGGAATTGCCGCTTACGCTGGAAGACTGGCAAACCTACGGCCAACAAATTCCCACGCTGGTAAATTTGCAACCGTCCGGCCAATTTTTGATGGAAGACTTTTATTACGCCGGCGGCTTGCCTGCCGTATTAAAACGTTTGGGCGATGCCGATTTATTATTTAAAGATTGTTTAACTGCAAACGGAAAAACACTCTGGGAAAATAACCAACAAGCGCCCTGCTATAACGACGATGTTATTCGCACCATTGATAATCCCCTGTGCAGCAACGGCGGTATTTGTATTTTGCGCGGCAACCTTGCGCCGCGCGGCGCGGTATTAAAACCCAGCGCGGCATCGCCCCACTTAATGAAGCATCGCGGGCGAGCAGTGGTGTTTGAAAGTTTTGACCACTACAAAGAACGCATTATGGATGAAGCGCTCGATGTCGATGCCAACAGCATCCTGGTATTAAAAAATTGCGGCCCCAAGGGTTATCCGGGAATGCCGGAAGTGGGCAACATGGGTTTGCCACCGAAATTATTGAAGCAAGGTATTACCGATATGGTGCGCATTTCCGATGCGCGCATGAGCGGCACTGCGTTTGGCACAGTCGTGTTACATGTTGCCCCCGAAGCGCAGGAATTTGGCCCGCTCGCAGCAGTGCAGGACGGCGATTGGATCGCACTGGATACAGATGCGGGCTCACTTGGATTAGAAGTGAGCGATGCAGAAATCACCGCGCGTCTGGATGCATTGCGCCAGCAAAAAACCCACAAAAAAAACGGCGGCTATTTGCAGCTGTATATCGAACATGTAATGCAAGCCGATGAAGGCTGCGATTTTGATTTCCTTGTGGGTTGCCGCGGTGCGGATGTACCCGGCCACTCCCATTAAGGTGATGCAGCCATGACACTCACCAATCAATATCCCAGCCTGAAATACAAAGTGGTATTAATTACTGGCGGTGCATCCGGTATTGGTGCCAATCTGGTTGAAGCGTTTTGTTTGCAGGGCGCGCAGGTGTGTTTTATCGATATCCGCGATGACGATGCCACCAAATTGGTCGAGCAACTGAGCCATCGCCCCGATAACACACCACCGCGCTACTACCGTTGCAATCTGTTAAATATTCCCAAGCTGCAAGCGACCATCAAACAAATTTATAACGATGTCGGCCCCATCAACGTATTGATCAATAACGCGGCCAACGATACACGCCACGATTTTCGTGAAGTCACCATTGATTATTGGAACGAGCGTTTGGCGGTGAATTTACGTCACCATTTTTTTGCGGCGCAAGCTGTCTATGAACATATGCTCGAACTCGGCAGCGGTTCTATTATTAACTTAGGTTCCATGAGTTGGTACGCAACCCAGGGCGGCATGCCCGGTTACACCAGTTCCAAAGCGGCGATTGAAGGTTTAACACGCGGGCTGGCTCGCGATATGGGTGGCAATAATATCCGCGTGAATACCCTGGTCCCCGGCTGGGTGATGACAGATCGCCAAGTCGCCATGCTTACCAAAGAAAAATCAGCGAAGAATATTTTAGAAAACCAGTGTTTGAAAAAATCGGTAATGCCGGAAGACATCAGCGCTATGGCGTTATTCCTGGCATCGGACGATAGCCGTTTATGTACCGCCCAGCATTTTATTGTGGATGGTGGGTGGATTTGAAGCTGGACTCCCTCTGCCCTCGTTCCCAAGCTCCGCTTGGGAACGAGAAATGGATACCCGCGTTCGCGGGTATGACGGAAGTGTATTTTTCAGAGATTTCTTAAATAACCAATTCTTAATAGATAACTATTAATAACTACACGAGAACATTTTATGAAAACTATTTTTAAAACGCTTACGCTGGCTGCTGCAATTGGCATCAGTGCTACCGCCAACGCGCTTACTGTTGGTTTCGCACAAGTGGGTTCCGAATCCGGTTGGCGCACCAGTTTTTCTGAATCGGTAAAAGCCGAAGCGGAAAAACGCGGCATCACCCTGAAATTTTCCGATGCACAACAAAAGCAGGAAAACCAGATTAAAGCGGTGCGCAGTTTTATTGCGCAGCGTGTTGATGCGATTTTAATTGCGCCAGTCGTTGAGACGGGTTGGCAGCCGGTATTGATGGAAGCAAAACGCGCGCGCATTCCGGTGGTGATTCTTGATCGCAACGTTGCGGTTACCGACCAATCACTTTACCTCACCCGTATCGCACCGGATTTTGAAGTGGAAGGCCAACGCGCTGCTGGCTGGCTCACTGAAAAAACTCAAGGTAAATGCAACATCCTTGAACTGCAAGGTACAGTAGGTTCGAGCGCAGCGATTGGGCGTATGAAAGGTTTTAATGACACCATCGCCAAATTTCCGGAAACCAAAATTGTGCGCAGCCAAACGGCTGAATTTACCCGCGCTAAAGGGAAGGAAGTAATGGAGACCATGCTGAAAGCAGAAGGCGGCGGCAAAAACATTTGTGCAATCTGGGCGCATAACGATGAGATGGCGTTAGGTGCAATCCAGGCGGTGCGTGAAGCGGGTTTGCAACCAGGTAAAGATATTTTGATTGTGTCGGTAGATGCTGTAGATGATGCATTGAAATCGATTGTTGCAGGCGAGATTAATGTGTCGGTGGAATTGAGCCCGCATCTCGGTGGCCCGGCGTTTGATGTGATCAATGAATTCCGTGGTGGTAAAAAAGAATTTGATAAATGGATCAAAATGGGTGGTGCAGTTTATACCGCTGAGAATGCTGCGACTGAATTGACGAAGCGTGGCGCTAAATAGTTTAACCGGGAATCGTCGTCGCCTTAATTTAAAAATTTGTCGTCTTAATTTAAAAATTCGTCGTTTTAATTTAAAAATTCGTCGTCATCCCCGCGAACGCGGGGATCCACAAAGCACAACTGGATACCTGCGTTCGCAGGTATGACGAATAGGTTAGCAATTACAGATATTACTGCGAATTAATTTAAAAATTCGTCGTCTTAATTTAAAAATTCGTCGTCATCCCCGCGAACGCGGGGATCCACAAAGCACAACTGGATACCTGCGTTCGCAGGTATGACGAATAGGTTAGCAATTACAGATATTACTGCGAATTAATTTAAAAATTCGTCGTCATCCCCGCGAACGCGGGGATCCACAAAGCACAAC
>CAZIWB010000006.1:42939-44641 GCA_964542655.1 uncultured Cellvibrionaceae bacterium | reverse complement strand
AAAAATTCGTCGTCATCCCCGCGAACGCGGGGATCCACAAAGCACAACTGGATACTTGCATTCACAGGTATGACGATGGTTACATTAATTGAGAATAATTCCATGTCAGACCAACCAACACCAGTGCTACAACTCAAGGGAATCCATAAAATATTCCCCAGCGTCCACGCCCTCAAAGGCGTGAGCTTTAACTTATACCCCGGCGAAATTCACGCACTGCTTGGTGAAAATGGCGCAGGAAAATCCACACTTATCAAAGTGATGACCGGTGTTTACCAGCGCGATGGTGGTGATATTTTATTGGAAGGAAAACCCATATTTCCGAACAACACCGGCGATGCGCAAGTTCTCGGTATCAGCACCGTGTATCAGGAAGTGAATTTGTTGCCCAACCTCACAGTTGCGCAAAATATTTATCTCGGCCGCGAGCCGCGCCGTTTTGGTTTGATCAACTGGAAAAAAGTAAACCAGGACGCGGCACAATTACTCAAAGGTTACGATCTGGATATCGATGTAACTTTGCCGCTCTCACATTATTCCATCGCGGTGCAGCAATTAATTGCAATTGCGCGTGGCGTGGATATGTCGGCGAAAGTATTGATTCTCGATGAACCTACCGCGAGCCTCGATGCCGATGAAGTGCAATCGCTGTTTCGCATCATGCGCGATTTGAAAGCGCGTGGTATCGGTATCGTATTTGTCACCCACTTTCTCGATCAGGTTTACGCGGTATGCGACCGCATCACTATTTTGCGCAGCGCAGAATTGGTGGGTGAATTTGTTGCGGCAAATTTATCGCGCAGCGAATTAATTGGCCATATGCTCGGCAAAGAACTTGCAGAATTGGGTGAACACAAACCACAAGTCGATTCAGCCTGCGGCGATGCTTTATTGAATGTGCAAGGCCTTGCGCGCAACGCCACCCTCTCACCAGTCGATTTACAAGTGTGCAAAGGTGAAGTGGTCGGCCTTGCCGGTTTGCTCGGCTCAGGTCGCACTGAATTATGCAGGTTGGTATTTGGTGTCGATAAAAAACACCATGGCTCAGTAATGTTCAATGGCAAAGCGGTAAATTTTTCCTCGCCGCGCGATGCGATTGATGCCGGTATGGGGCTCTGCCCGGAAGACCGCAAACACGATGGCATCCTCGGCCAGCTTTCTATTCGTGAAAATATGATCCTCGCCCGCCAGATCAAACAAGGCTGGTGGAAATTTATTTCGCGTAAAGAGCAGGAAGCAATCGCCAACCAGTACGTGAAAGAATTAAGTATCGCCACCTCGGATATTGAAAAACCGATTGAGCAATTAAGCGGAGGCAACCAACAAAAAGTGATCCTCGCGCGTTGGCTCGCGGCCAATCCTTCGCTGTTGATTCTCGATGAACCCACACGCGGTATCGATATTGGCGCGCATGCGGAAATTATCCGCTTGATCCGCAAACTCTGCGATCAAGGTTTGGCATTAGTAGTTGCGTCATCGGAGCTGGAAGAATTGGTGGCGTTTAGCAGCAAAGTGATTGTATTGCGCGACCGCAATAAAGTTGCAGAGCTGGAAGGCGATGATATTAATCCGCAGCGGATTATGCAGGCGATTGCGGCTAGCTAAGCAATTGCTAGAGAGTATTTATTTTTCGTCATACCCGCGAATGCGGGTATCCATAACAGTCAACAGCTGGATCCCTGCGTTCGCAGGGATGACGGAT
>CAZIWB010000006.1:0-42839 GCA_964542655.1 uncultured Cellvibrionaceae bacterium | reverse complement strand
TCGCTGGGATGACGGATAAGTAATAATTTTGGGCGTTACTGCGAATTAATTTAAAAGGGAATCGTCATACCCGCGAACGCGGGTATCCATAAAACGAAGAGAGCATTATGAACCTGACTAAAAACCAAAACCTGCGCCGCTATTTGTGGCCCTGCGCCGGTTTACTGGTGCTGTTAATTATCAACGCGATAATTGCACCGGAATTTTTCAATATTGAATTTAAAGATGGCCGCTTTTACGGCAGCTTGATTGATGTGCTCAACCGCGCTGCACCGGTTGCGTTACTCGCCATTGGAATGGCGTTGGTGATCGCCACCGGCGGTGTGGACTTGTCGGTTGGCTCGATTATGGCCATCGCCGGAGCAGCCAGCGCTTATTACATCACCAAAGGTGTCGATAATCTCGCGATTATTATCGGCGCTGGCTTGGTCGCCGGATTAATTGCGGGAGTGATCAACGGCTTCCTCGTGGGCTATATGAGTATCCAGCCGATTGTGGCCACCTTAATTCTAATGGTCGCGGGGCGCGGTATTGCGCAATTAATGAATGAAGGCCAGATAGTGACTTTCGATCATTCCGGTTTTGCATTTTTAGGCACTGGCGATTTCCTCGGCCTACCCTTCCCTGTCGTGCTGGTAATTATCACGTTTATCATCGTGCAATTATTAACGCGCAGAACTGCATTGGGTTTGTACATTGAAGCAGTGGGTGCAAATCCATCGGCAAGCCATTACATGGGCTTGAATGCCAAAGCTATTAAAATGAGCGTGTATTGTGTAGCGGGACTTTGCGCTGCACTTGCGGGCATGATCGCCGCCGCAGACATCAAAGGTTCTGATGCCAACAACGCCGGTTTGTGGTTAGAGCTAGATGCGATTCTCGCGGTAGTGATTGGCGGTGCATCACTAATGGGTGGCCGCTTTTCTATTTTCCTCGCGGTGATTGGTGCGCTGATTATCCAGACACTGACCGTGACAATTATCCTCAGCGGTATTCCACCGAAATTTAACCTGCTAATCAAAGCCAGCGCCATTATCATTGTGCTGTTAATGCAGTCACCGCGCTTCCAACAACAATTAAGCCAGTTGAACTTCTGGGCCCTTTTATCTAAAAAGAAAAACAAGGAGGCCAACCGTGCTTAAATTAAATCCCAAATTTATTCCACTTGCCGTCACCTGCGCATTATTTTTTGCATTGTTTGGTGTAGGTGCAATCCAGTTTGATGGCTTTGGTAGTTCACGCGTATTTTTCAATTTACTCAGCGACAACGCCTTTTTAATTATCGCCGCCGTGGGCATGACCTTTGTGATCCTCTCCGGCGGTATCGATTTATCCGTCGGTGCAGTTATCGCGTTAACCGGTGTGGTGTGCAGTGTATTGATCAGCAAATACCAGTGGCATCCGTTAGTGGTATTTCCAATCGTATTGATTGGAGGAACTGCATTCGGCGCGATCATGGGTGCAATCATTCACTATTACAAAATGCAGCCGTTTATTGTCACGCTTGCCGGAATGTTTTTCACGCGCGGTTTAGCGAGTGTTATCAGCGAAGAATCCATTCCCATCGAACATGAATTTTACAATCAGGTCGCCGAGTTTGGCTTTATGTTACCGGGCGATGCCTGGATCGGAACCTCAACGATCATTTGTTTGCTGGTGTTATTCGCCGCAATTATTATCGCGCATTACACCCGCTTCGGCGGCCGCGTTTACGCCGTCGGTGGCGATGCCAATTCCGCAGCACTGATGGGTATTCCACTCGCACAAACCACTATTCGCATCTACGCCATCAGCGCATTCCTCGCCACACTCGCAGGCATCGTCTACTCCTTCTACACCTTCTCCGGCTACTCACTCGCCGCCGTTGGTGTAGAGTTGGATGCAATCGCCGCAGTGGTTATCGGCGGCACATTGTTAACCGGCGGCTACGGCTATATGTTCGGCACGCTAATGGGTGTGTTGATTATGGGCGTAGTGCAAACCTACATCTCATTCGACGGCACCCTCAGCAGCTGGTGGACCAAGATTGTGATTGGATTACTACTGTTCTGTTTTATTGCATTGCAGCAGTTGTTGGTAAAAGGAAGACTGAAATAAAATCATATGAAAGGCGAGTTAATTAACTCGCCTTTTTATTTTTCGTCATGTTCTTTTCTGACTCACGAAATTTCTCTATAGTTACGACTCCAATCACCGTGCTATTAAATAGCCAATATTGAAATGGAGTTTCCATGTACAAGCTCTTCTACTACCCCCGCAACGCCAGCTTCGCGCCTCATATGCTAATGGCCGAAATGCAACTGGATTATGAATTGATGCTGGTTGACCGAAAAACAGAAGCACAGAAAAATCCCGAGTATTTGAAATTAAATCCCACCGGCAGGATTCCCACACTGGTGGTTGATGACCAACCGATTTATGAAAGTGCGGCTATCTGTTTGTTTTTATGTGAGCGGCATCCTGATAAAAATTTAATTCCTTCCTCTGGAACATTAGAACGAGCAAAATTTTATCAGTGGTTATTTTATTTGAATGCGTCATTACAGCCCGAGTTGATGGTGTATTTCTATCCGCAAAAACATACCACTGCAACAACCGGGTTGGATGCGATTAAGCTGGCCCAGCAAATTCGGATAACAGAAATGTTTTCGTTGCTTGACCGGGAATTGGAGGGTAAGGCATTTTTACTCGGCGACAATATTAGTGCCTGCGATTTTGTTTTATTTATGTTATTGCACTGGGGCAGTGGTTTTGAAAGGCCGCCGTTATCATTTCCACATTTAAGCCGATATTTGCGCACAATGGCTAAACGGCCGTCGGTTATAGCTGTGTGTGCCCTTGAAGGGACCAACCTGGACATCTATGCCTGAATGACAGAGGAAACTTCTCTTTCGCGGCGCTGATTTACCACCACAGCAGAACAATAAACCACCATTCTTCACTTGTAAGCAAGAACAAGCGCCAGTTCCGAGACTTGAAAAAATCCCTTCACCTGGATTATTTGTATTTTTTATAGCCTACGGAAACTAATAACCAAAGTTGCAGCATATATTTGGTATTATTGATTTTTATAACCTTTTCGCAGGAATCCTCCTTGAAACGATTGTTCTGCACTATAGTAATGCGCTGCTATTGGCTAGTGATAATGCTAATGCCGCACACTGGTATTGCCGGGCAGACGATTGTTGCGGCGGTTGATGAGGATATTATTGCGGATTACCAATTGTTTGTAGGCGCACGCGACCCGTTGCAAATTAATTATTTTGGCGGTGCCGGGGCGCGGCGCGATGTAATTGAAATTGTCCTGCTGCAACAGGCATTGCACCTGGGTGGATTCGAAGGATCGGTGGTGTTGCGGCCAGAAAACAGTTATTTGCGCATATTAAAATTATTGGCTGATGGACAGGTAGCTCTATCTGCTGCACTTATGTGGCGCGAGGATCTCAAACCTTATAGTAGTCATTTATTTAAAACCAAGGCGCTGGTAAAAGAGGGCGAATTTATCGCCGGTTTATATACCCGCGCCGACAACCAAAAAGCCCTGCAAGCCAATACCCTGGAAAAAATCCATACGTTAAGTGCGGCCTCAAATAACCATTGGAAGGCCGATGTCAGTACACTCAAATCACTGGATATAAAAAAAATATATTATGCAACCTATTGGGTGCAGATTGTGCGCATGGTCGTTGCTGGCCGTGCTGATGTAACCCTTGCACCCTTCCAGATAAATCCGGACATGAAAGTGATGGTGGATGGTTTGGAGCTAGTACCTATCCCCGGAATTAAAGTTGCCCTGCCCGGCAGCCGACATTGGCCTGTTAGTAAATTACATCCGCAAGGTGAGGAAATTTTTAAGGCACTGGTGCGTGGAATCGATGAACTGGAAAAGAAAAATATTATCCAGCGCGCTTATGAAGAGTGCGGTTTTTTTCATCCCGGCGTGAAAAATTGGACGCTGCTAAATTAAAATTGCCAGATTGTTTAAATAAACTATAACAACATGAATTATCTGCATTATTTGACTGCCCAAAAACACAAAAACATTTAAGCGCCATTATTTAAAACCTCGCCGGAAATATTCTTGTTTTATCAAACTGGCAAGACCAGAATTCAGACGTTATTGCACACATCCATTTTCTGGTTTTTAACTATTTGTTTAATATGGAGAATTAACACATGCTAATTATTGATACCCCCCAGAATACCAGTAAAAAAATCCCTCAATTACTTGCGCACGATGTCGGGGTAGTTGTTCGCTATTATAACTTTAGCAACTCCAGCTCATTACCAGAAAAGCGCCTTGAATTGGCTGAGGCCCAATTACTATCGGCCAGCAACATAAAAATTGCCGTCGTTTTCCAACAGAGACAAAACTCTGCCAGTGCATTTAGCGAAGCCACAGGAATGTCAGCTGGACGGCGCGCATACCGTTATGCCAAAGATGAAATTGGCCAACCACCTGGATCAGGAATTTACTTCTCGGTGGATTATGATGCAGATGAAAACGAAATTAAGGCTAATATAATTCCCTTTTTTAATGGCATAAAACGCGCATTCCATGAAGAGGGCGAAACAAATCCTGAATTTAAAATTGGCGCCTATGGATCAGGTTTGGTAGGTACGTCTTTGCAACATGCAGGGCTCATTGATTACATATGGCTTTCCATGTCCACAGGGTTTCGCGGCACTAAACAAGCACTGAAAAACAAAAACTATCATTTGGCACAACAAGCACCTGAAGGAAAACTGGCAGGTTTGGGCGTTGATTTTAATCTCCCCAATCCAGACAACGCCGACTTCGGCCAGTTTTTTGTTGCGCAAGATACATCACCGCATAGCGAACAGGTCTCCCAGTTGCCTCGCTATAAAGTGATTGCACGCCGGGGACTTATTCTTCGCGGTGGCCCAGGAACACACTTCGACAAACTGGACCTCCTAAAATTAGACCAGGTAGTCTTTGTAACTGAAATCAATGATGGTTGGGCCAAAATTGATACGGAGGGAGATGGCCATATCGATGGCTTTTCATCTATACATTTTTTGGAAAAGCTCTAAAACCTGTAGTGCGGAGACAAGCACCATTTGCTTGAATAAAGTCCATCATTCCTAATGGAGCTTGGGAATGATGGCCTATAAATAACTAAATCAGTTGCGGCGCCAAGCCCGTACTTTCGCGCACCATCAACCTGTGGGGCAAAATACGTTTTACCGGTGTCATTGGCTCGCCGTTGAGTTGTGGTAATAATAATTCCATGCAGGCAATACCAATTTCCGTCATTGGCTGTGCAATGGTGGTTAATGCCGGGCTGCAATATTCGGCGTAGCGAATGTTATCAAAACCCATTACCGAAAAATCCTGCGGAATTTTAAAACCCATATGATGCAAGGCGGCCATGCAGCTCATGCCCATTTCATCGCTGAATGCAAAAATAGCCGTGGGGCGATTCGTTAAATTCGCCAACTTGCGTGTTGCTTCCGCAGCACCGGCAAGGGCGTAATCACCAATCTTGATCAGCTGTTCATCAAAGCTGATATCTGCATTCGCCAGTGCACGTTTATAACCCTCCAATCGCGCAATGGTACTGGGCGAGGTCATATTGCCTGCAATCACGCCGATGCGTTTATGACCGAGGCTGAGCAAATAATTTACCGCATCCTCAGCGGCAGTGGTGTTGTCGATATTCACACTGGGAATACCATCGATATCCACCGGCTCACAGGCATTGACCAGCGGTGGTAGCTGTTCCGCGAGTGTCCGCTCGGGGTCTATATCAAACGGCAGGCGCGAGCAAAATAATAAAATGCCATCCGCCTGGCGCGAGCGAACCATATTAGCGAAGGAGCGCTCGCGGCTCTCCATTTCCTGGGTATCGCCCAGCAGCAATGAGTAACCGTTTTGCACCGCGATGCTCTCTACCGCGCGGATCACCGGATAATTAAATACGCTGATAGCATCGGGAATAATCGCAACCAGGTTGTAGGTTTTGGACATGCGCAGGCTGACGCCGAGGCTGTTGGGTGTATAACCGGTGCGTTTGACGACTTCCAATACACGATTGCGTTTGTCTTCAGTGACCAGTTCCGGATTGCGCAGCACGCGCGAAACAGTGGCGGGAGATACTTTCGCCTCTTTGGCGATGTCTTTTATTCCTATCATGTCGATGGCCTGTTTTTTTGTTGTTATGTATTTATCGTCGTGTCTGACAGGGTTAAGGCTAGCACTTTTTTCCGCGTAAAAAAAAGAATGCGGGCACAAAGGCCCGCATCACTCACACATTGAAACTTATTGGGCCGCTTCAAGCTTCCACTGGGCACTCCACCAGCTGGGGTAGATCACGCCGTGTTGCGCATAACCGGTTTGGTTTTCAACATGGATAAACTGACTGGATTGCCAGCGGTTTTTCACGCGCACAAATCCGGAATCCACCGTTTCCAACAACCATTTGGAGCTGTCCCAAGCTGCATTGCGCGCTGTTGCCTGGATGCGGCCGGTCTGGTTTTCGATATGCATATAATCGCCAGTGGCAACGTTGCGCAACTCGATAAACCCGCTGCCCACGTTCTCTACCGTCCAACGATAGGCATTAGTCGTGGCGCTGGTGCCATAACCCACATAATCGCCCGCATCATAAAGGTAGGTATTTTTCCAGCGGTTCACAATGCGATAGCTAGTCGCCGCCGTACTCGAACTGCTTGATGCTACCGAGCTTGGCGCCACAGAGCTGGATGAGGGCGCTATGGATGAAGGCTGGCTGCTACTGCTCGGCGCAAGGCTGCTGGATGAGCTGCTGCGCGAACTGCTGGGCGCAACGCTGGATGGCACACTGCTGCTGGCGCTGCTGAAGTTGCCCGAGCAACTGGTGATATACACAGAGCCAAACAGCGATGGATTACTCCAGCCCATCGGGGTAGTCGCAAAAGAAGTCATTTGCGAATCGCGCGCACCGCCATTGTCATCATCATCAACAGAGACATCCAGACCAATGCGATCACCTACCGCTGGCGTTACACCAATTGTGCTCCAGGGAATGGATACTTCCAGCGTGTGTCCATTCGCCGTGGCGTAATGGGATTTAGTGATGCCCGTTGTGCGGTTGACCGAATTGCCGCCCACTTGCACTGTTGCATCATCCCAACGGAAACCGAGTTGGAAATCGTTGGCGCCGTCGTAGGTGGTGCCTTTGTTGTTATCGCCATCGATAAAAATTTCGATCACATCATCTTCCCACCAACTGCTGCCGGAATCGCTGGTTTTATATGTGTCGGCCACTTCCACCAACAAATACAAACGGTCGCTGGTGGCAATTGCACGCCACTTGCCAGAGAAATCGGTTGGGCGCGAACCAAAGGTAGTGTTGTCGATTGCACGCGATGGCACACTGCCCCAAATTGCATCGATAGAATTATCGACAACCGGCGCAGAATTGGTGAAACCAATTGCCAGTGAATTACACGCGGGCAATTCGTTATCCACAATATTGATTGTCGCCGTCACCGCATTACTGAGTTGATAACCACTGCCCGGTTGCAAGGTCAACACCAGGGTTTCTTTGCCTTCAAACACAGTATCGTCAAGCGCAGAAATATTAATAACCTGTTCGGTATTGGATGGCGACAACGACACCACACCGCTCAGCGATGGCGACGAAATATAATCATCCACCGATGCGCTGCCACCAATGGTGTAAGCCACATTGATTGCACTGGCAATTTGCGGTGCGCTGATACGCACACTCGCCTCTGCGCCCGCTTCGCTGGCGGTATCGCTAATCACCGCAATACTTACTGCCGGTGTTACTGTGACATTCATAGTAGCGGTGTAATTACCGTCTTGCGCACGCGCGGTAATGGTTGCACTGCCGACGTTTAATGCGGTCAAGGTAGCAGAACCAGAACTTGCACCCGAGATGGAAACTACGTTGGTGTTGGATGAAGTCCAGGTCACATTTTTATTGCTTGCTTGCGGCGGATTAAAAATCACGTCCACTCCGCGCGTATCGCCATTGGCCATGGTCAATTGATTACTGGCGAACGAAATTCCCTGCAGCGGAACAGGCGCGGTAGTGATATTGAGTGTGAAGCCCTGGTTTTGGTTTACCACCGCAACATCTTCAAAATTGCTGATAGCAACATTATTGAACGTCACACTGCCGGAATTAGCCTCCGCATAAATTCCTACGCCGCCGTAAGAATTCATCAATACATTGCGCACCGATGCATCTTTACCTGTGCCATCAATCACCACATTATTGAACGTCATGTTGGTAAAGCCATTGCCATACATTTGTATGCCATGGCGCTGCGAGTTGGTTATTTTAAGATTATCGAATTGCATATTGCGGATGCCGTTGGGGGCGTAGATTTCCACCGAACCGCGCGGGCGATGCCACAAATCATAACTGGTGCCGCAGTTGTTAATATCCAGATCATAAATGCGATACAAACCTTGCTCACTAAACGTGTAACCAGAGAAGTCGGTAGTGAAGCGGATACCGCTGCCACCAAAACAATCGCGGATTAATAAATTGTGTACCTTGTGATCCTTGCCACCAAAAATCGCCACGCCGCCAGCGCGATACACATGCTCAACCGTGTTAAAGCGGAACACGTTATTCACTTCTTCCGGCACAGCGGGACTGTTTGATGGCCACATCGCCAAACCATCATCACCGCTATTGCGAATATTGGTTTGCTCCACAACTGAATTGGAAGTGCCCTGTGAAAAGTTAATCCCGTCGGCGTAATTGTTGCGGAACCGCGCTTGGGAAATTAACAAATTATTGGTCACTTCTACCGGATAAGGTGCATCGTATCCACCAAGCCAGGCACCCACTTCAAAGTGCTCTGCCCACACACGGGTAAATTTGGAATTATTGCCCCAGGTGCCCATAAAGGCTTTGTAAATCATATAATCGCCGGGCTGGGCAAAACGGCGGTTGTTGATGGTGTTGAAATAAATATCCGACACTTCAACATTATTCACACGTGCAATCATGCCACCGCTGAATTTTGCCGGATTTGAATAATAAATTTCGGTATGCCACATACCCGCACCTTTGATGCCGATATTGCTGGTATTCAACACTACTTTATTATTGAAATCCCACTTGCCGGGCGGTAAATACACACCAGTACCCGCTGCACCTGCCGCTGCCGCAGCCGAATTAAATGCAGCTAAATCCGATACAGTGTCATTGGGTGTTGCACCAAAATCAGTGATAGAAACATAACCGGCTGGCTTGGAAATTACTGCGGGTACGGGTTCCAATTCGATAAAATCGATACCATAGGCGAGGCCATCGTTATTATTTTTCTGGATGCGGATTTTATCACCCACATTTAATGCGCGATTTAATTTGAAATGGGTTTCATCAAAGCGCATCGCAATATAATCGGTATTGGCAAATGCGTGTGGCGTATTTTCCGGCTCCTGGTTGACATAATATTGCCAGGCCCAGCGTGAGGTGATTTGCACTGTCTGATCAAATTGCCCATTCACATACACATCAACGGAGCCATTCAAACCATCGCCTGTTGCCGAATCCGGCATGGTATAGCGCATGGTTACGCCCGCACCGGGTGTGGTCACCGTCCATTCAACCGAACTGTTTTGCGCTGGCAAATTTATATATTTTTGCTGCGATGCTTCAGATGCGGTATTGGAAATATCGAAATTGGTTGTTTGTATTAATTGCGCATTGGCACTGCGTACCGCCACATCCGCCTCGTAGCGGGTATAAGGCATTTGGTAGGCTCCGCGCTCGGCGGTTTGCGCCGATGCCATAGATGCGCCGGTGGAGAGTAATAACAGTTGGGATAAAAAGCCCAGGCTGGTGCAGGCCTTAATCGCTGCGGTAGCCGGTGTAAATTGCCTTATCATTGCAGAATCCTCATTGTTCTCACGCGAGGGTGATCGTTATGTTTTAAATTTGTTATTTGAAGAGTGAAGTATTTTTTGAAATATACTCTTTCGTCATGCCCGCGAACGCGGGTATCCATAATATTCAGACTATGGATTAATTGCGCAGCCCTACGAGTCGCAGGTATGACGAAAGATTAGAATTCTCTTAATATTTACCCCATAAACAAATTCGCTGTCCGTGGATTATTTTTATCATTCCATCGCGATCCCCTGCGCAACGACACTGATGTCGCGCTACAAAAAAATCGCCGCTGTGCCTAACAAACTTTACATTCGGAGCCAGCTCTCGAGCGAGCATGGTAAAAAATTAACAGTTAATTATTGCTTTTATAACCAGGACTATACCGCTTGAAAAATTACAGGAGAAATAAACTGAATGCTTTAAAAAACTGGATGCTTTAAAAAAGGAGCAGCGCGATACCCCAGTAATACAAGAAAGACACATTCCTGAATGACTATTCGCAACTGCCCCAAGCAAGGGAGAGACTACGGTTAACAATAAACCATGTACAAAAACATCAAATTACCTGGCGATTACACTAATGGCAGCACCACCTCCAGGAGCCAACTGCAGTGAAACCTCATCGCCGGTAGAGACATCCATTTCCCTGATTTCATAGCTTCCTGGATTCGTTGCATAGTGCGCAGTTTTGCCATCTTGATAAACTCGTGCGGTGTATTTTTTACCGGCATCGAGAAAATCCAACTTGATTTTTATACTGCGCGCTTTTTCGTTGGTGAGTGCACCAATAAACCAGTTGTCGCTGGCGCGCGCCTTACGCGCAATCGCCACATATTCACCAATTTCACCGCCGAGCGCTTTGGTGGTTTCCCAATCCACGGCGACATCTTTAATAAATTGGAATGCATCCGGATGTGCTTCGTAATGCTCGGGTAAATCCGAAGCCATTTGCACCGGTGAATAAATCACGACATAGAGTGCCAACTGTTTTGCCAGAGTAGTATTGACCTGGTTTTTAGGTCGCGATGGCAGCGTCAATTCAAATGCGCCGGGAGTAAAATCCATTGGCCCTGCAAGCAAGCGGGTAAATGGAATTATCGCGGTGTGATTAGGCGGATTGCCACCATCGGCCGACCAGGCATCGTATTCCTGACCGCGCGCCACTTCGCGCGAAATAATATTCGGGTAGGTTCTGCGCTCGCCGGTATCTTTTACTGTCTCGTGGGCTACTACAGCAATTTTATGTCGCGCTGCAATATCGATAACGTGTTGCGCGTGATTCACATAAAACTGGCCGTGGTGATACAAACCATTGACCAATTCCTCACCCGTTTCGACATAACCGGTTTTGACCGCTTTCATGCCGTAAGCGCTTAAAAAATCAAACGCATCTTCCAATTGGCTTTCATAGTTTTCGATAGCCGCACCGGTTTCATGATGACCAATAATGTAAACGCCTTTTTGCTGTGCATAGCGGCTTAATTCTTTTACATCGTAATCGTCAGTCGGCGTATAAAAATTAAAGGCATTGCCACCGCCTGGCTTCCACCATTCACCATCCCAACCTTTATTCCAGCCTTCAACCAACACACCGGCGAATCCGTGCTTAGCAGCAAAGTCGATATATTTTTTGGTGTTGGCAGTAGTAGCGCCATGGGTAGGGCCGGATTTCCAGGTGGTTTTTTCCAAATGTAATTCCCACCAGATACCAACATATTTTGCCGGCTTGACCCAGGACACATCACCCAGTTTGTTTGGCTCGTTTAAATTCAGGGTTAAATAATTGGTGATCAACGCAGTAGCAGATTCTTCAATTTGCAGCGTGCGCCAGGGTGTTACCGCCGGAACTTGCAGTTTGACTGCGGTTGCCACATTTTTAGAAACGGGTACCAAGGTTGCACTGATTTTGCCGTCGGCGCTGCCGGTGACATTCATGGTGGAATAGTTATGCAATGCAGCTTCGTGCAACGCGAGATACAGCCCATCCTTCGTTTTCAGGGTGACGGGCGTATGTACCAACCCCATCTTGCTTACGGCAGATTGTTGGTACAGATATTCGTATTGGTTGCCCGCTTGCGCCGGTGTCCACCAGGCAGTGTGGTCAGCGGTCATATTAAATTGGGTTAGCTCTTTGGTGATTTCAAATGTTGTAAGCGAATCCTGCTCAGGGAATTCGTAACGGAAACCAATGCCGTGGTCATAGACACGGAACACCAAATCCACTTTACGCTTTGCACCGCTGGCTTCACGCAAAGCCACGCGCAATTGGTTGTAATGGTTGCGGATAAAACGCTCTTCACCCCAGGGCTGTTCCCAGGTTTGGTCAAACTTGTCCAATTTGGATGAGACCAGTTTAAAGCCACTGGCCAATGCCGGTTGGTTTTTCAATTCAAAACCCAGGCGCGAATCCGCAATTATCGCTTTATCCTTGTAAAAGGCTTGATAGTTAGGCTCACCAGCCTCGGTCAAATAAAACTCTACACGAACCATTTTTTCAGGCGACGTAACACTGGCAGCCGGTGTCTGTACGGCTGATGCAGTAGCTACCCATGAGGTAATAAGGATCATAAGTATTTTTTTCATTGAAATTCTAGTCACATGTAATGGATATTTTTTAAAGGAGAAAACAACTTACCAGCCGATATTGCCATTATTGTAATCGCTGAGCAGTGCGGCTACCGGCGCGGAAACTTGCACGCTCCTGAGTTAATTTAATAGCAGCTTTACACCAGTGTCCAGAGCTAAAATAGCGTTTTAAAAAAAGAAAACGATTTCAAAAAACTGAAAACGATTTCTTTTTTACAAATTAATTAACGGCATAAAAACCACAAAAAAATAACGCAAAAAACAACAAAAAAAGGATCAACCTGAAAACGTTTTCAGACGTTTTAGCAATAAATTTCGGCCATAAAAAAACCCGGCAATAAATTGCCGGGTTATCAAGAGGGGCTCAAGGATATATAAATCCAGTAAAGCAATAAAAGGCTAGCAACTACAATAGAAAACACAACAAAAATACAACACAAAAATCAAACCAGGTTATTAATGCACACTTAAAATGCAGCGCAGTTGTCGCGAATAAATTGATCGTGGGCTGGCAACTTCTGGATAAAATCTTCCATGGTTGCAACAAAGTCGATAAATTTTTGGCGCGCTGCCGGGTAATCCATCTCTTCGATCAGCGGTGAATATTTGCGGGGACGAACTCCCATCCCCTCGGCAACCGAACGCCAACTTACCGAATGAAACAACGCATCAATCATTTCCGGCAAACTGCCCTGGGCTTTGAAATAATCCATGGTGTCTTGCAGTGAAGGCGGTAGCTCCATGGTTTTACACCAACGCCAGAAAGGCGTGTCTTCACGCTCGGTCATGCAATAGTGCAATACAATAAAATCGCGGATCTCTTCATATTCAGTAATCATCCGGCGGTTGTATTGGTTGATCAATGCCGGGTCGCAATCCTTATCGGGAAAATTGCGCAGCAGGTGGACCATACCACGCACTGCCAAATGAATTGCAGTTGATTCCAGCGGCTCGATAAAACCGGCCGCCAGCCCGATAGATACACAATTTTTTTTCCAGATTTCATTGCGCACACCGGTTTTGAATGGAATCACTCGCGGCTCAACCAATATTTTTCCATCGATGGTACTCATCAGCGTATTCATGGCTTCATCGTCACTGCAATATTGGCTGGAATATACGTAGCCAGTACCAAGGCGACGCTGGAGTGGGATACGCCAGATCCAGCCGTAATCGCAGGCGATGGCACGAGTAAAGGGAACTGTCTCACCAACTTTTTCAATTTGCGTCGCCACCGCGCGGTCGCAAGGCAAATAATGCGTCCAGTCGCGATAGCTTGACCCCAGGGTTTTTTCGATCAGGAGTGCACGGAAACCACTGCAATCCACAAAAAAATCTGCAGCAACGGTTTCACCAGAAGCTAATACGACACTGGCAATAGCGCCGTCATCGCGCTGTACTACCTCAACCACTTTTCCTTCGGTGCGTACCACGCCGCGCGCCTGGGCATATTGCTGCAAATAATCAGCTACCAGTTTTGCATCCAGATGCAATGCGTAGCGCGCTTCGCTTGCGGGTGTCTTGCTCATCATGTGTGGCAAATAAAAACGCCGGTGCTTGGCCATTATGTGGCAGGGCGAAAAATCCTGCAGGCCAAACTGGTCACCTTGATGGGCGCTCTTCAACCACATCTGGTAAAAAATTTGTTCGTTCATGCCCGCGCTGATAGTACCAAATGGATGAAAATAGGATTCGCCTTTCGCACGCCAGTTATCAAACTGAATGCCCAACTTAAAACTACCCTGCGCGTATTTAATAAAATCCTGCTGGTTGATACCCAGGTTTTCCAGCATTTCAATAAACGGGGGAATGGTTGATTCGCCCACACCTATAGTGCCGATTTCCGCCGATTCAATTAATTCAATGTTAACCGATGAGGGAGAGTGATCCGGCTTCGCCAAATGGTTGGCCAATATAGACGCCGCAACCCAACCCGCAGTACCACCACCGACAATGACTATTTTTTCGAGGGGTTTTATCATTTTGTTTTATCTCTCTTGTTATAAAACGATTGTGTCTGGTTTTATAAAAATAATTGTGCCTGGTTTTATAAAATGAAGTTGCCTGATGCCTCAGGCAACTTCATTGATTGCGCAGTGATGCGCGATAAATTCACCATGGTCCGGCGTATCAGCAACAGTCGCACGCAGGGATTCACGCATACGCGCCAGGTTTTGCGCCAGCATGGCTTCATCCAGTTGATCGACCTGCGCATCGTAAACGTCCGGCAGGTAACCGAAGCCCTCAAAAATCGCCAACCAACTGGGCTGGCCAAACATTTCCCAGCGATAATTCACTACATGGCCGCTCGCCTTGAACAATTCCATTTTGTGTTGCAGGGAATCGGGAATTGTCATGGCACGGCAATGGCGCCAGAATTCGGTGTCGTCGCGCGCATTGAGCTTGTAATGCAGAATAATAAAATCGCGCACCCGCTCGTATTCCAGCGCGGTGGTTTCATTAAATTCGCGCGCGATGCTGTCGTTGTATTGCCCCGCCGCCAACAACATACGGATTTTTTCAATGCCGGTTTGGATAAGTGCAATGCTGGTACTTTCCAAGGGTTCCAGGAATCCCGCAGCTAACCCTATCGCAATACAGTTTTTACTCCAGGTTTGTTTGCGCCGCCCCGGCACAAAACTGAGTTTGCGCGGTTCGTGCAGCAATTCGCCCTGCACATTTTTAATTAACATTTCGCGCGCGATTTCGTCGCGCATAAACTGGCTGGAAAAAACATGTCCATTGCCATCGCGGTGTTGCAGGGGAATTTGCCACTGCCAGCCCGCCGGCCGGGCGTTGACTTTGGTATAGGAGTTGGGCGCGGCAACTGAATGGCTTTGCACTGCAAATGCGCGGTCGCACAACAGCCAGTCACTCCAGTTTTCATAGCCACTATGCAGGGCTTCTTCAATTAAGATGCCTTTAAAACCGGAGCAGTCGATAAATAAATCCGCCGCAAAAATTGCACCGTAATCCAATTGCACCGATTCAATAAAACCGTCGCTGGCACGCTGGTTAACGCGCGTAATTTTGGCGTCGATCCGGCGCACACCATTGGCCTCGGCATGCTTGCGCATCAGCCCGGCAAACAGGGCTGCATCAAAATGCAATGCCCAATCAAATACTGAAAGTGTTGAAGGCGGATTCGGTGAGGGAAAAGTAAATTTATTATTTTTTGCCAGCACCGCGCCGAGGGAATAATCACCCAGTTCCGCTGCCAGGTTTTTCTGCCGTAGCTTTAACCAATAGTGATGGAAATCTGTTCCTTTTAGCGCTTGCCCATACACACCAAAGGGATGGATAAAACTCGACCCAGGTTTGTGCCAATCGTTAAATTGAATCCCTAATTTGCAAGTTGCGCGGGTTGCGCGGATAACTTCCAGATCGGTCAGGCCGAGCTGGTGATAAAACTGGCGGATAGTGGGGATAGTGGCCTCGCCCACGCCTATAGTGCCAATTTCAGAAGATTCGATCAGCGTGATATCAATACGCTGTTTGAAATGGTGCTTGAGGCTCGCCGCTGCCATCCAGCCTGCGGTGCCGCCACCGACAATAATAATGCTTTTTACTGCGCGCATATTCATTGCATCGTTGTTATGTTTTTATCAATTGTGATTGCAATTATTTCAATGCAAACACACGGGAATTACGCCGGGCAGCTGTGCTGCTGCACGGCGTAACTTACTCATGCATCCTGAAATTAATTTTCGTCATACCCGCGAACACAACTATCTATTAAACACAAGGAAGCGTTGAAATATACACTCTCGTCATGCCCGCGAACGCGGGCATCCATAAAACAACATTTGGACTCCTGCGTTCGCAGGAGTGACGAACATTTCAGCTTTCTTATTTAATAGATTCCTGTATTCGCAGGAATGACGATCACTCCAGAATTTGCTTCAGCTAACATTAGAACTTGGCGCGCACACCAATGGAGTAACGCGTTTCGTTGTCGTTCACGAAGGAGCCCTGCTCTACACCATCCGCCAGGCGATAGACTTGTTTGTCGTCTTCGCTGGTAAGGTTGGCGATCTGGCCGTACAGGGTCACATCGTCTATAACATCGTAGCTCACACTCAGGTCAACAAAGGTTGTACCTTTTGCAAAGGTTGCATAATTCAAGGTGCCATAATCCTGTACGAAGCGATCATCGCGGCCGTTAACGGCTATACGACCCTGCAAGCGGTCTTGCTGATACCACAGGATAAAGTTGTAGGTATTTTCCGAGTTGTTGGCGAATGGATATTTTTCGCCAGTAACATCGGATGCAAGACCCGGACGCTCACTCGGTGAATAAGTGTAGTTGGCTTCCACACCGAAATTGCTGAGGAAGTTATCGGTAAGGTCGCTGAATGCCAGTTTCGCGCCCAATTCCAACCCTTTCACTTCACCACCTTTACCGACCACTGGGCCATCGCCAAGGATAGTGTAGGTTTTACCGCGTGATACTACGTCGATGTAACTTTGTTTTTGCTCAACGAAGGATTCAATCTCAACGAGATAGGCACCAATGTTCAACATACTCGCTTCACCGAAATAGTATTCCGCTGACACGTCGTAGTTGTTACTCAACCATGGATCAAGATTGATATCCGCCTGTGAGTTCCAACCGCTGGGGATACGCTGGGTTGAATCTTCCGGATCCGGGCCGGTGAAAATATTCAGGCTGGAACCGTAGCGGAACAAATCCAGTTCCTGTTTGTTTTTCGCTGCACTCATGCGCAGTTTCACTTCGTCAGTGACATCCCACGCGAGGTTCAACGATGGCAACACATCGGTGCGGCTCTTGGTATTGGTTTCGCGGCCAGTGTAGTAGTGCGAGCCACCGTAAGCGCGCTGTACGCCGGTACTTTGATAAACATTGGCCGACACTTCCGACTCAATGACTTTCACCCCCAAAGTACCTGACACTGAATCCACCACAAAATTACCGACCAGATAACTGCTCACTTCATCCAGGGTCACGGTGTAACTGTTTGCCGGAGCAATAATCTTTTTAATGTCGTTAAAGGCTTTGCGGTTGAACGCTTCAGGATCATCAAAGGTCGTTGGATCCACCGCCCAGAAACCGGGAATGCCTTTGGCATATTTACCCAGATCAGTTACGAATTGCAGCTTCTCGCCAAAGTGATCGAGCGGTTGTGGCGGCAATACGAAATAAGGTGTGAATGAGGATGGATCATTGGCATCCAGGCGTTCACCGGCAGAACATTCGCCGCCGCTGCCACCGCCATCAAATTTCTGGTCGATGGAACGCCACATCGCATAGCAACCCACAATGTTGGTGGAGTTGGGCAGGTCTGGGCCGGTCAGACGGTTGTTGGAGTTGACGTAGAATTGCGCCCAGTAATCGTAGGCTTCCACATCGACAGTGCGCGAACTGCCACGCAACCCAACTGCTACATCAGTGACGAACGAGTCTTCAAACTTGTAATTAGCATTGATGCTAAAGGCATTCAGTTTGGCGTCGGTGTCATTGTCCTGCTCCAGTTGCTCACCTTCCATGATCCAACTGTCTTTGTTGGCCATGTACTGGGCAAGGGATTTTTCACCACTGGCATCGGTCAAGCCACCGGCAATCGGTCGATCAAAACCGCTCCAGCGCGCGGTGTGGCCTTTGTAATCCAGGCCAAGTATCGGATCTTCGTCGTAACCCTTGGGGTTCGGCAATACAAAGCGGCCACCGTTAACCCCCACTTCACCGAGGTGATCCGGGTCGAGGGTCAGGCCATATTGCTCAACCACATCTTTGGGATAGAAATGCCCATAGAGTTTTTGCACAGTATCGCCACGGAAACTGTTGATACCGCCCTGGGCAGTTGCAAACAGTACATTGTTGTAAGCCTCGGCACTAATGCCGCGGATGCTACCGGTGAGCGGGCCACCGTTATCGAAATTCAACTCCATGTTGAAGTTTTTGGAACCGGAATCGATCACGCGGTTGCCGCCGATTGATTGGATCCACAGCGGTTCAACACTGAATTGGTCAGCGATAATCCATTCGCGGCCATCATCGCCAGTCACAGAATCAGTGGCGTGGGTAGGCACAGCAATTTGCGCACCTGTCCAACCGTTTTGGTATTGGTCATCCCACATGGATTTGCGCTCATCACTGAGCGCAGTCATGCCCTGCCAACGGTTGGAAATATTCAGGCCTACTTCGCGTTGATACTCTTTGGCTTCGGTGTAGAAACCTTCTACTACCAACTCCAGACCATTGCCGAGATCTGCTTGCAATGAGCCATTCAAGCCGTCGCGGTTGCGCTCGTTGGTTGCGCGCGAGAAGCGGTAACCGTGATTGTGGTTGACGGTCCACTTGCCCTCAAATGCCGAGCCTGGCCCCATTTGGTAACCACCGGGATCACCCGCACGCCCCGCATAGTCGTTAGCCAGGTTTTTCTCGCCGGTTACACCGGACAACATCACCCCGATAGTTTCATTGCGCCAGTTGATCAACGCATTGAAGGTGCTATCCATCTCATCGCTCATCTCGCCATTGGAGAGATCGTAGCCACCCGCCGCACTAAAACCTTCTTTGAAATCCATCGGGCGGAAGGTTTTGATATTGATGGTACCGGTAATACCGGACACCGAGTTGGTCACATCCAGGCTTTTGTACACGTCGGCAGCACGCAATAACTGCGCTGGTACATCGCCAAAGTCCGGCTGCGCACCCGCCAGGTTACCGGCTGCAAGGAATTGCTCGCCGTTCATCATGACCGCTACCTGGTCCATACCGCGCACACTCAGGCGCGAACCCTCACCCGCTGTACGCTGGATCTGTACACCGGTAATCCGCTGCAATGAGTCGGTGATGGTAACGTCGGGCAACTTACCCACGTCTTCCGCAGCTATGCCGTCAACGATGGATTTGGCATCGCGCTTGGTGGCGATGGCACTTTGCTGCGCCCCTTTTACCCCAAGCACCACCACTTCTTCGATGGAACTGTCATTCGTCTGTGCAACTACTTGTGTTCCCAAGCCGAACGCAGCATAGGACGCTATCGCACTGGCGATAAGTTTTCTCTTAAAGCCTCGCTTTGTGTTCATGGACTTCTCCGTTTACCGATTTATGGAATTATTTTTTACTCGTGTTTCAATAAATCCCCAATGTATAACCTGTGTATTTGCAGTATCGATCAAACACACAAATCACCCTGCTTGGGAAAGGGCGAATTCGTTTTTATTAAAATGTTAAAAACATCACGCAATAAATAAGATTAATTTTTATAAAAATGATTTTCTATTTTTTGCCGTTTTCTGGTGAAAATCTACAGACCAAAATGATAACTTTTACCCGCATGACAACGTGTAACTATTCAATTTTTATCATCTTAATAACCGCTGTCGCCGAATGTCTATAGCCAAAAATGGCGCGACAAAAAAGAAATCGTTTTCAAATTTTCTGAAAACGATTTCAGGTGAAAAATAATTTTTATCCCGTTTAAAAAATATTTTTAAACTTACTGAAAACGTTTTCAGGAATTTTATTTTTCATGGAAAATAGATGGGTGTGCAGTCGATCACAGGACACGGAAAAAGCCTTGTTGCATCGTCAATAAAATTGGCTGCAAGGCGATGGCCGCAACCGATGAAATCGAACAAGCAAGGATTACAGAAGGAGAAAAAACGCAATGGCTGGAAACAAGGTGGAGCGTCGTTAGAAAAACGAACCGGAAAATACACAAGGGAATTAATGTCAATCAGACAAGAACAGCAAGGAAGGCAGGGAAACCCACGGCGGCCAGCTTTTCGCTATAATCGCCCACCATTAGATCATTGCGGAAATGATCCTCTGCCCCCGCCAACATGCGCGCGCAGACAACCCCTAATAACCCAGAACCCGCTATGAATAGCAAACCGCAACTCGGTTTTTGGCAGATATGGAATCTTTGCTTTGGCTTTTTTGGCATCCAGTTTGGATTCGCTCTGCAAAATGCCAATGTCAGCCGTATTTTCCAGATCCTCGGCGCGCCCATTGAAGAGATCCCCATCCTCTGGGTTGCCGCTCCCATTACCGGCCTGTTGATCCAACCGGTCATCGGCTATATGAGCGACAAAACCTGGTATCGCCATGGCCGTCGCCGCCCTTATATTTTGTGCGGGGCCATAGCCGCCACATTGGCCCTGCTGGTAATGCCCAACTCACCGGAGCTCTGGATCGCCGCCGGCATGCTCTGGGTATTGGATGCCTCGCTCAATATCGCCCTCGCTCCCTCCATCGCCCTGGTGAGCGATATGCTGCCGGATGAGCAACGTTCGGCCGGGTTTTCCATGCAGAGTTTTTTTATCGGGGTGAGTGCGGTGGTAGCCTCGGCGCTGCCGTGGATTTTGAATAACTGGCTGGATATCGCCAACACTGCCCCGCAAGGTCAAGTGCCACCCTCGGTGACTTATGCGTTTTATATAGGCGCAGCGATACTGGTGCTCAGCCTGCTTTGGTCAAGTTACCGCACACAGGAATACAGCCCGGAACAAATAGCCGCCTTCCAGCGCTGGCGGGATGAGCAGCAATCCGGCACAGATGGGCAACACTACACAGGCTTTGCCCGCTGGGGGACGATCCTGGTCGGTGCGGGAACGCTTGCCAGTGTGCTTATCCCCGCTGCCGGGCTCGATCCCAAACTCTATGTGCTCAGCATGGGCATTGTGCTGTTCGGGCTCCTGCAATTTGCCGCCGGAGCACTGCAAAATACTGGCCGCACGGACAATGCGCTCTATCACATCACGCGCGATATAGTGCTAATGCCACGCACCATGAAGCAGTTGGCGCTGGTGCAATGCCTGTCCTGGTTTGCACTCTTCTCCATGTGGATTTACACCACCGCAGCAGTGACCTCACATCACTACCAGAGCACTGACCCAACCTCGCTTGCCTACAACGAAGGTGCCGATTGGGTCGGAATTTTATTTGCCGCCTACAATGGTTTTGCCGCCCTCGCCGCGCTTGCCATTCCCCTGCTGGTGCGCAAAACCAACCGCAAAATTACCCATATGATCAACCTCTGCCTGGGCGCGCTCGGCCTGATATCATTTTTGTTTATCCGCGATCCGCACTGGCTATTGCTCGCGATGGTCGGCGTCGGTTTTGCCTGGGCATCGATCCTTGCCCTTCCCCTCGCCATACTGACCAGTGCCCTGCCGCCCGCCAAGATGGGTGTGTATGCGGGAATTTATAATTTTTTTATTGTCATACCCCAGATACTCGCATCAAGCGTACTGGCGATAGTGGTCAGCAAATTGTTTGGCGGACAACCGATTTACGCGCTCGTCTGCGCCGGTGCGTTCATGATCCTCGCCGCCATCGCCACTGCATTTGTCGATGACACCCACAGCGCTTAACGGACAACCGAGGCGATTCTATGCCCGCCAGTATTGAAGCCCTGATCAATGGACTTTACCGCAGTGAATCGCGGCGCGTGCTGGCGACATTAATCCGCCTGCTGAAAGATTTTGACCTCGCCGAAGAAGCCCTGCAGGATGCCTTCGCCGCCGCCCTGCAACAGTGGCCGGTAGATGGCGTACCACACAACCCGCGCGCCTGGTTGGTATCCACCGGGCGCTTCAAGGCGATTGACCAGATCCGCCGCCGCGCGCGCTTTAATACTTCGCTCGACGATATCGCTGAAGAATTGGAAGAGGCGGCCAGCGAAGCCGATGAGTGGTCGGACGAGCATATCGAAGACGACCAATTGCGCCTTATCTTCACCTGCTGCCACCCGAGCCTCGCACCCGAGGCGCAAATGGCGCTCACCCTGCGTGAAATTTGCGGTCTCACCACTGAAGCAATTGCGCGCGCATTTTTAACCTCACCCAGCACCCTGGCGCAGCGTATAGTCCGCGCAAAACATAAAATCCGCGATGCCAATATCCCCTATGAAATCCCGGCGCGCAGCGAATTACCCGACCGCCTGGACGCAGTACTGCACGTGATTTACCTGATGTTCAACGAAGGCTATTCCGCCTCATCCGGCAGCGAATTAATTCGCCAGGAATTGGCTCGGGAAGCAATCCGCCTCGGGCGCTTGCTCGCCAATTTATTGCCCGATCCTGAAGTGCTTGGATTGCTCGCATTGATGCTAATCCAGGATTCGCGCCGCAATGCGCGCATGGACAACAACGGCGATTTGATTCGACTGGAAGACCAGGACCGAAGGCTGTGGGACAAGGAGCAAATTGCCGAAGGCTCACAATTGATCCAGCGCGCACTCGGCAGCGGCAGCGCCGACATCTACTGCCTGCAAGCCGCCATAGCCGCACTGCATGCCGAAGCGCCAAGCTTTGCGCAAACCGACTGGCAGGAAATTGTCGGCTTTTACGATTTGTTATTGTTCCGTCATCCATCGCCGATTATCGAACTCAACCGCGCAGTGGCAATTGCACACCGCGATGGCCCGACAGAAGGACTGGCACTGCTGGATGACCTGGTGGCGCGCAACCAACTCAAGGACTATCACCTGCTCCACGCCGCGCGCGCAGAATTCCTGGTACAACTGGATCAACGGGAAGAGGCCAAAGCCGCCTACGAAAAAGCCATTTCACTCACCGCGCAGGAACCGGAACAGCGATTCCTGCACAGCAAACTCCAGGCACTATCTTGAGATGTTTTTGCCTGATGTATTTTTGCCTGATGTATTGTTGATGGATGCCTGCGTTCGCAGGCATGACGAAATTCTCTTTTAAAGATGATCCAAATCCACGCGTTAAATTAAAGCAATTTGAAAAATACGCCATACGATTGCAGCAATACACCCAAGCGATCCAAAAAAAAGTAAGGTCCGGATTGCAAGGAACGTAATCCCCAACGCATAAATAAAAATATAAATAATGCGTGCAATTACAAACAACCAGGCCGCCAATACCGTTACTTGATCGTGAACACCCGCCAGGTGCGCAACAAAGATTACGCCTACAAAACTGGGCAAGTTTTCCAGCAGGTTAGTATGGGCCCGCGATAACCTGTCGACCCACTCGGGAAAATCCGGCGCTGTATCGCGGTTCCCACTCCCCCAAGCCAGCCCCGCCAAATGCCCTTTAATCAAGGCCACCGTTACCGCATGAATAGGAGCCAATAAACATATAATGAGCGCCGCCAGCAATTCAGGTGTCAATATCGTTTGCATTCACATTCCCTCAAAAGTAAACAAAAAAAAAATAACGAAAATTAATAACAATCCGACTGAAAATACTTTTCCACGGATTATTAATTTACATCCCTTCCATTGAAATGGTGCACAGGAATCGCTTCCAGATCTATACCTTCAATGCAGCGGACATTAATCGCCGCCACTTTATTACCAGCAGGATCAGCACCTTCGGCATAGGGGCTCACGCCACAAACCTGGCAAAATTTATGGTGGATTACCTGTTTATTAAACAAGTAGGTTCCAACATTCTCGCCCGAGCTTAGCAGCTTGAATGCATTAAAAGGTGCAAACCACAACAGCGATCCCTTGCACTGGCAAATAGAACAGTTGCAAGACAACGCGGAATCTATTTCACCTTCAACTTCAAAACGGATATTGCCACAATGGCAGCTACCAATGTTTTTCATAACTGGCTCCCTGGTGGAAATTAAGATAAAGCTCACAAAATGCGGAGAGGTGATACTAGTCGAACAACATGGATTATTTTCGACAGCCCGGAAAATTATTCTATTGAATGATGCGTCTTGAAATTGGCATGAAACAACCTAAGCAAGCGGGCCTTCAGGATTATCATAGCATCCGGGTCAGCTAAAAATGTGTCAACATCCATCAACTGCCAAAACTGCCCCTCATCACCAAAGCGAATAGCGCCGATTTCTTCATCATTACCGATCGCCACAAAAAACCACGACAAACCATTGCGCAAATGGTTAACCACTTGCTGCCGGAATACCAAACGCGACGCAGGAATAACCAACCCAAATTCTTCATGCAATTCCCGCAACACACATTCTTCCGGCGACTCATCCTCCTCCCGCCCACCGCCAGGCAAATCCCACTGATTGGGAAAAAGAATATCGGGATTATTATCGCGCCTGTAAACCAATAATTTTCCATCAACCAGATAGACAAGCTTGCAGCCGGTGAATTCGAAATTATTTTCAAGATTATATTCTGCAAACAAATAAATATCCTCGGTATAGCAATTTGGTGTCGATTATTCATTGGATCCTGATGCAGGGCAACACCAATCCACCACATGCAATCGACAAGATAAGGCATACGGCAACTGCTACACTTAGCCGGATCGCCGATGAAAGGAATAACTTATGCACCAACACCATGCGCTAAAACCTCGAGGATTTGCCTTAGCACGCTACTCATTAGTGTTTTTACTTATGACCAGCGGACTGGGCATCCATGCACAAGCGCCGAACCCACTCGAAGTGCCCGCACTTGTGCGCATGACAGCCGATAAACCCGAACAATCGCAAATATTTCGCGGCCCAATAAACACCACCAAAACCTGGCGTCTGTGTGTAGTGCTACCCAATGTGAGCGATACCTTTTGGGATGAGGTGATGCGTGGTGTGCGCGAAGAATCCGCTCGCCTGGGTGTAGACAGTGTTATCTACGAAGCGAGTGGCTATAGCGAAGCAGGATTGATGCAGCAGGAACGTATCCTTAACCAACGTTGCAGCGCTGGCAAACTGGATGCCGTATTGCTCGCCGCTGTAGACAGGACCGGATTAAATAAAAGTTTGCATCGTTTGCGAGAACAAAAAGTATTGATAATTGATTTTGTGAATGGGTATGACCCGCAGGAAGTAGATGCGCGCGCATTTTTAGACAACTATCATCTGGGCAAAACCAGCGGCCTTGAAGTTAAAAAATACCTTGCCGAACATCCACCAAAACACACACCCAAAATATTATGGATACCCGGCCCCACAGGAGCAGATTGGGTAAAGCGCGGCGATGAGGGATTTAAAGATGCATTGAAAGATGTTGCCGTTGAAATTGAAACATTGCATTTAACACCGCACTACCGCGAACAAAATCGCGACCTTCGCCAACACTTACAAACCGGAAAAACCTACGATTTGATTGTCGGCACCGGTCCCACCAGCGTGGCGGCTTACCAATTAAAAGCAGAGGGAATTATTAAACAAGACACACCGGTATTTGCCTACTACGCAACGCCGGACGTATTAAAACTATTAGCAAAAAAGCAAGTCATCAGCGCCGTATCCAATGAACCAAGAATCCAAGGCCGCATGGGGGTTGCACTGGCAGTGGGATTATTGGAAAAGCTACCTATGCCTTATCAAATTGGGCCTGCACCGGTTTTGCTTAAGCCGTGATAAGTAAAGAGATGTCGTTTGGCACATTCTCGTTGGGCGAAATACAGGATAAGGCACTTTTCTAAAACAAACGCGAACACAATTATTCATAGCTGCATATCTTTATTAAACAACTCCTTCAACTCCTTGCGGCTTTGTCGCACCAGTTGCTCCAATTCTTTAGGGTCTTTACTGAGTGCGATAGCGCTATTGAGCAGGCCCTGGTCATGATCGCGGAAAATATCTATCGCTTGTTGCGATTGTCCTTCGGTATAACCAACTTCCATGAGCGTGCGCTCGGCGGCGCTCAGGCTGGACTCATAAATTTCGCGGATGGGATTTTCCACCCCCAGCTCTGCCAATTGATAGGCGTGGGCGCGGTCGCGCGCACGGACGATTAAGGTAATGTGTGGAAAATGTTTTTTGACTATTTTGGTAACGGTGAGCGATGCCTCTATATTGACCAGGGCAACGACTAATACTTTGGCATCGCGGATGCCTGCGGCCTCCAGCAATTCGATGCGAGTTGCATCGCCGTAATAACTTTGTACACCGTAATTTTTCAAAAATTCTATGTGTTCCGGATTTTTATCCAGTGCATTAAAAGGAATGTTACTGGCAGTGAGGATACGACCAATAATTTGGCCAAACCGGCCGAAACCGGCAATAATCACTTCAGCTTTGTGTGTGTCAGCCTGCTTCAACTCGTTGAGAGAATCCGCGGCTTGCTTCGCCTCCTGTTGGGCTTTTTCCTGCATGGTGCGTTGACGGGTGGCCCATTCGTGCAGCATCACCAGGGGTCCGGTCAATGCCATGGAAATCCCCACTACCAATACTACGTAGTTGCATATTTCTTTCGGGATAAATGCCGATTGCTCCGCCGTGGACATGACCACAAATGCAAACTCGCCACTTTGTGCCAGCATGATTCCCATTAGCAGCCCCTCTTTGATCGGGAACTGCCGGATGCGCAGGACAAATGCCACAACCGCAACTTTTACCAGCATCAACGTCAATGCCAATACCAGGATCAATAGTGGTTCTGCAAATAACAAGCGCAGGTTCAACGACATGCCGACGGCGATAAAAAATAACCCCAGCAACAAGCCTTTGAAAGGTTCAATATCTGCCGCCAACTGGTGGCGAAAGCTGGATTGCGCGAGCAGCATGCCGGCGAGGAATGCGCCCATACTCATGGAAAATCCAACCGCCTGCATTAAGTAGGCAACGCTCAATACGATTAACAAACCTGATGCAGTGAGGATCTCGCGGCTGCCATATTTGGCAACCACTTGCAGCAGCGGATTAAAAATCCTTGCACCCGCCAATAATAAAAATGCCACAGTGCACAAGCCTATCCACCAGGGAACGGGGTGTTCGGCATTGGTAGAGGGTGCCCAATTGGCAAGCAATAACAAAATGGGAATAACCGCCAGGTCTTGCAACAACAAGATGGAAAATCCCCGGCGCCCGAGCGGCAACCCCATGATCTTATGCTCCTCCATCAGCGGGACAGCAAATGCCGTTGATGAGAGCGCCAATGCCAGGCCGATCATAAATCCCTGCTGCCAGGATAAATCCAGAAATAGCGCAACCAATGCGGTAATTACCAGGGCTGTCAGTAACATTTGCCCGGTCCCCAGCGCACCGATATCCAATCGCATTTTCCACAATTGCTGCGGATTTAATTCCAAACCAATAACAAACAGCAGCAATACCACCCCTAATTCGGAAAACTGAAAGGTGGCTTCGGGTTGATAAATCAAACCCAGCTCATAAGGGCCAATAATTGCACCAGCCACCAGATAGCCAAGAATCGCACCCAGCCCAAGGCGCCGAAATAAAGGCACAGCGATGGTGGCGGAGAGCAGGAAATAAATAGCGTGGAGGAGCGTATCCTGTTGATGCATGAAACTGACTCTTGAAAATGAACGGGTTATTGCAAGCTGTGGCAAGGATAGCGTCTTTTGCCTGCCGACAAAGCAGTTATTGTCGCGCCAGCCAGGTCGACACGTGCAAATTTTAGCCGCCAATGCCTGCGCCCGATAAAAATATTTTAACCACTGCTGTCGATTTTCCCGTTGTACCTACGACTAACCAGTGAGATCCACATTGTTAGCCTAAAGGAGCAACCAAAATGACTCATTATGTAGATGGTTTTTTACTCCCCCTTGCACCGGAAAAACTTGCCGAATACCAACAAATGGCCAACAAAGCCGGTGCCGTTTGGAAAGAACATGGCGCTATCGCCTATTGGGAATGCGTGGGTGATGACCTGGATGTTCAGGATATGACGTCCTTCCGCAAGGCCGCAGGTTGTAAAGACAATGAAACCGTGGTTATTGCCTGGATCATTTACGCTTCTCGCGCAGAGCGGGATCGCATTAATGCGCTGGTGATGGCAGATCCGCGCCTGGCCGATATGTGTAACAAAGACAATCCTCCCTTTGATTTTAAACGCATGGCCTATGGCGGATTTAAAAACATCGTGCGCTACGAATAATTTTTACTATCTACTGAAACTTTATTTACAAGGAGTCAAATTATGGCAACACAAGTATTTATCAACTTTCCCGTCAAAGATCTGGAAAAATCCAAAGCATTTTTCGGGACACTCGGTTATACATTCAACCCGCAGTTTACTGACGAAAATGCGGCGTGCATGGTTATCAGCGAAACTATTTATTCCATGCTGGTGACGGAACCAAAATTTAAAACATTCACATCAAAAGAGATTGCCAATGGCCATGCGACCAAGGAGGTTATTGTTTGCCTTTCATGTGATAGCCGGGAAAAAGTAGATGAAACCATTAACAGAGCTATCGCTGCCGGAGGCAAAGCCTGGCCCACCGAACCACTTGATTATGGCTTTATGTATTATCACGGCTTTGAAGATTTGGATGGCCATCACTGGGAGATAATGTTTATGGAACCCAGCCACGTACAAGCATAATTTTTCCTGTCTAGCGGAGCGACTATGAAATACCTTTGCATGGTTTTTTATGATGAAAACATCATCAACAATATGACATCCAATGAATGGAAGTCATTGAACAGCGAATGCGCTGCCTGTGGTGAAGGGCTACGCGATAGCGGGAAAATGCTCGGTGGCAATGCACTGCACCCTTCAACCACCGCCACCAGCTTGCGCATCCGCGATGGAAAAACATTAATTACCGATGGGCCCTTTGCTGAAACCAAAGAGCAGCTGGCAGGATTTTATTTACTTGATGCACGCGACCTGAATGAAGCACTGCAACTCGCCAGTAAAATTCCGCCCGCGCGTTTTGGCACAATCGAGATTCGGCCCATCCGCGAACTGGATCCTGAAAAAGATGAACGATTCCAACAACACTTTGCGTGAACCTGATGCAAGCGCCGCCTTATCGCCGCGTTTTGTAACCACAGGCCCATTATTGATCGCCGGATTGCGCGAGCCATTGGATGAGCAGGCCGCGCAAAAAATCCCGGCGCTTTGGCAACAGCTTCTTAGCCAATGGAATGACATTCCCCAGCGCGTCAGCGATGTCGGCTACGGTTTATGTATCAGCATCGATAACCGGGAATATTATTACATGGCGGGTTGTGCAGTCTGGGATTTTAACGATACACCGACGTCACTCGGTCCATTTATTATCCCTTCACAGAACTATGCCGTTTTTACCCATCCAGGCAATGTAAATCGCATACGCGACACCATTGATTACGCGTTTGATCAATGGCTTCCCAAGTCAGGTTATGCACTAGCACCAAAAGATCACAATTCACTGCATTTTTTTGAACGGTACGGCGAGAATTTTAATGCACAGACAGGACTGGGAGAGATTGAAGTCTGGTTACCGGTTGTGAACCTTTGACCTTAAAAAAACAAAAGACGAATTAAATTCGCCTTTTGTTTTTTGCCATTCATCGGCAAACTATTATTTTTTAGCCCAATCCATATTTTTCATGATGGCATCATATTCATAGGTTGTGATTTCAAAGGGATTACCATCCGGATCCCGAAAATAAATTGACCAGGAAAGGTCATGGTCGAAAATATTGACGGGTATATCTTTATCTTTTAAATGATCGATCCAGGCAAAGAAATTTTCGGCAGTCACACTAAACGCAACCACGGTATTTTGTACCGATTCCGACTCAAACAATGCCAAATGGATATTCCCTTTACCAATTGTTAAAGGGCCCTTATCGGTAACCCATTGCTCAAATTCGACCAAACGCTCCAACCCCAGGATATCCCTATACCACTGCTCAGCTGACTTTCTATCTTTGACTGACACATGAATGTGATCGATGGCGATTAATGCAGGAACCATATTTTTCTCTCTTAAAAACAATAAATTACCTTTAACCTCTTGATCCAGACAAGCCATTCGCCTTGAACCCCCACCAACAAATACCATAATATGGTATTTGTTGGTATTTCAGGAGGTTTTTATGGCCAAGAATACAAGTATTACCCTGGGCGATCATTTTGATAGCTTTATTGCCTCACAACTTGAATCAGGCCGTTACGGCTCAACGAGCGAAGTAGTAAGGGCGGGCTTGCGATTACTCGAAGATTCCGAAAGCAAGCTTCAAGCACTGCGTCAAATGCTTGTCCATGGTGAAGAGAGCGGCATTACACATTACAACTACAATGATTTTTTATCTGAACTGGATGAACAAAAAAACTAATGGAATTGTTTCAATTAAGCCGGGAAGCAAAAAGCGATTTGCGTTCAATTGCTTGTTTCACTGAAGCCCGCTGGGGTAAAGCACAACGCAACCTGTATATTAAACAATTGGATGAAGCATTTAGATTGCTTGCGCAAAACTCCGACGCAGGAATTGCGTGCGACTACATCCGCAGTGGATATCGAAAGTTCCCACAGGGTAGTCATATCATTTTCTATAAGCCCGGCGCTACGGCTACTATTTTGATAGTGCGTATCCTGCATAAAAGCATGGATTACGATGTGCAGCTTTGAACCGATATCACCCGGTTTATAACCCATGACAAATAAAAAAGGAGCCTTACGGCTCCTTGATAATAAAGTTTTCTGTAATTTACGCTTTACCGATTGATGCAGGCAGGGCATTGAGCGAGACAATACGCGTCTTACTGATTTTATGGCGATAGATCTCGCGCAGGTATTTGATCGCTTTTTTCACACTGTCGCGCGACAGGCGAATATCGTTGATGGAGCAGAATTTTTCCGAATCATTGATCAACTCGCGATACTTCTTCTCGTACATAGGTTTGATCGCGTACCAGTTAGTATCGAGGATCTTGGCCGGATTCTCATACTCATTGAGCATTTTATCCACCAGTTTTTCATCAAACTCATCAGCGCGGATAAACTCCAGCATAGCTGCATCCAATTGCTCATCAAAACGGAATGGATCTTTGGCAAAACAGCGTTTGATAAAGGCTACAATCAGGGTGAGGAAGTCATCGCTCAAACAGGGGCTTTTTACAATCAATGTTGTCAATGAAATATTGGCCGAGGCACCAATTACCAACGCATAGCGTTTCAAAGTGGTATTGGGAAAAAGTGCATTCAAATGGGATTTGAGTTTATTCAAATCCATATACGACAATTTGTAATCTTTTGGCAGTGAGATGATTGATACAATTGACGAACAATTTTTAAAGAAATGCAGGTTTTTCAATTCCTCAGCGTCGTAGCCTTTTTGCAGGTAATTGGCCAGGGACTCGCGATAGCGGCCGGATTCTATTGGCAAGAGGCTGATACCTTCAATCGCCTGGGTCACCTTGTTAAAGTGCGGCAGATCAATAGAGCGATAAAATAAATCATCAATATTTAATTCACCGATTTTTTTAGTCTCTATACCGCGTAGTTTGTCCACGCCCTGCGGTGGTGTTGCATTGGGAATAACTGATTCCGCATAAGCAACTGCAACCGGCCCCGCCAAGCTCATAAACAAATCGTTGGCATCCAGGCGAATGGTTTCACCGATATCAATGCCAGCGCGGCGGAAATAATTTTCATCGTAATCCGTTGTCACCGCCTGGGCAGTGAGGATGTTAAATATTTGCTGGGAGATGTATTGGTTGGCGTATTTCTCCATGGCGTTGACATCGATGTGCTGGATGTTGCCGTCGTCCGTTGCTTCGGCATAACGCATGATGTCATTGGAGATCAGCATCATGGCATTCCAGGGGCGGATGCGGTGCATAACGCTGGCTTCACTGCTGTCCTCGTTATCGAAGTTGTAAGAGAAATCCCATTCTTCCGACAAGTATTTACACAACAAACGTCCGGCGTTGATATGCAGTGCTTCCGACATTTCCACACCATGGTCGGAAATATTCGGCAGGATACAAATGCCGCTGGTAAAAATCGGCTCGAACACAAAGGAGTGGCCGTGATTTTCTGCGTTTTCATTTTGCGCACGCACATCAAAGGTTTTACTCATATAGGCGTATTGCTGAGCCAAACCAAATTCGCTCGCCATGCCTGAGCCAGTACCGCCGCCGGCGCTGAAAATATAAAAATACAAACGCGATTGGTTGGCCTTAATACCGCATGAGTCAATCAAATAAGAGTGCACATGCTTCCAATCCGGATTGGAAAAACGTTGGGTATCTTTATTCAAAATAATTTTGGCGAGATATTGGCCGAGGATAGGCGCGTTACCGGAGCCACCGGCATGGACTTCCGACAAGTCCATAATTTTCATTTTGGTGTAATCCTTGAGGAAGCCGGAGCGCTCGCCTTTGTGCGAGAAACGGATACGGCCTTCAATGTCTTTATCCAGATCCCCCAACATCACCAGCGGCTCAATCAAAAATACCGGCTTGAGGTGATGTCCTCCGGTCAAATGCAAACTGCGTTTGATCCAGCGCATCGGCTTATCGGGTTCGCGGACAACCTTTTCTTCCGTATTAAATTCGTTGAGATAAAAATTGCGTGCGTTGTAGACCAGCGAAGCCACATCCAACGCGATATTGGAACCGCAACGCCCCAAACCGATCAGGCACACCGAAGGAAATTGTGGTTGTTTGTAGCTATCCGAATCCTGGGCATTGGCGAGGTGGGGATAGACACTGGTACGCAGGGTATCCAGGTTGTACAGGATCTTATTGAGATCGCGCTCGGTGAAATACATATAACCATTGCCGGGCGCTGGAGTAAGCAGATTGATGGCCTCCGCGTCCGGAGGTGAATCCAGGGTAATCAGGTCGTCCGATTCCTGGTTTTCGGTAGAACGAGAAGTCTTTTTAGTGGCCATGGGGTATCGATCCTTATTGAGCGATTCTAGGTAAAAAACATAAAGCCAATTCTGCTTACGGCCTAATTCCTATATAACGCTAGACGCGACTTGGCATAAATACAAACTTGCATGCCTTTTGCGCTCAATAAGTCATCAAAACCCGTCTTTTTTCCTCTTTTTTCTTCGTTTTACCCCTTAATAGAGCTTATTCAATGCCGTCAGCACCTTGCCATCGCGGGCGTAAATATCCGGTTTGAATGCAATTTGTGTATCGCTAACGACATCAACCGTCCAATACGCGATCAGGATCGGCACCCGTTTAGCCAGGGTGACATTGCGGGTCTTGCCAGTTGCCAGGGCATTGTTGATTGCCTCGGCATCCCAGGAAGGTGTATCCGCCAATAGCAACTCTACCAATTCCAGAGCGCGCTCCACCCGGATACAACCCGAACTAAAAGCGCGCTGGCTTTTATCAAACAACTTCTGGTGCGGGGTATCGTGCAGATACACCGCGTAGGAGTTGGGGAAACGAATAACGGCCTTGCCAAGTGCAGCATCCTCGCCCGCATCCTGCCGCAGGGTGATGTTTCCGGGACTCGACCAATTGACGTTGGCCGGATTCAATTCTTTGCCATTGCTATCCAACACGCGGATGTTGCTCTTTTTCAAGTAACCCAGATCCTTGCGTATTTTGGGCAGCACATCTTTGCGCAAGATGGTGGGCGGCACAGTCCAGGTCGGGTTGAGCGTGACGTAATTGATTTCCGATTTAAAAATCGGGCTGGTGCGATAGGCCATGCCCACCTGCACCCGCGAGCGCCAGATCGGCATACCGCCCTTGAAATAGGTAACTTTAAAACCGGCCACATCCACCAACACCATATCGGGCGGGATGTTATGCAGCAGCCAGCGCGCGCGCTCGAGGTTGACGCGGATCTGGTCGATACGCGCCTGCACCGACACATTCAGGGCCGCACGGGTCGCCGGGCCTATGGACCCATCCGCCTCCAGATATTGTTCCCGCTGGAATTTTTTAACAGCTTCGACCAGGTTTTCATCAAACACCTGGTCAGGATCTATGGCGGGCGCGCTGGAGCTACTCGCTGCATCCGCAGATGTTGTGGTTGTTGATGTTGCGGTAGCTGCTGTGGAAGTTGCGCCCATGCATTTTTGGGCAGGAGTAGTGGTTACCAGATCATCCACCAGTGGCAGCACGTATTCGCCAGAGGCCTGCAAGCGCTGGCGCAAAATAGCCACCTGGGGATTAATCATGCAGGGTTTGAGCGTCTCACCAGATGGTAATGAAGGCCAGCCACCCTGCACCGCCAATTGGCGATAATGCTGTAGCCCGGCTTTAAAGCTGCGGTATATCGGATGCTGCGGCCGGGTCTGTTCAAACAACTCGGGAATTTGCCCTGACTCAATACTGCTCGAAAGATGTGCGCTATCGGCAACCGGGGCTACATCCTGCAAATCAAAATTCCACTGTGGATCAAGGGCGGCCGGATCTACCTTGCCGTTATATAAATGGTAGAGCGCACGCAAATAGGAACTGGTTGCACGCAGCTCATCCGCAACGCGCCCAGGGACATCGACGGGGGAATTACTTCCTGACAGCAGCAGCGACTGGCGCAGTTGTGTTACCTGGTAATCGTCGGGGTTGAGGCCGTCATCCGTAAGGGATTCCAGGGTAGTAATGAGTTGCTCCAGACGCTCGGATTTATCCCACACGGGACGATAATTGCGCTGGGTATAAAAACTGACAAGGGCCTCGGTCAAGTGGCGCGAACCGGACGCCTTGCGCCCCTCGGCAGCATCCAATTGCAGGGCAATCATTTGCACTTCAATTTCCTGGGCGATCAGGCTGGAAGTGTCGAGCACTTTTTCCACCTCAGGCGCTGCGGGATTATTTCCCCAACCGAAGGCGGCGCCAGATCCCAAACCGACCCACAATAGCAACAAGCCCTGCAACAAACGGACGCCCCATAAACGGCTTGCCCACACATGATCAACCCCTACACCGAATACCAACATACACAAGCGCTCCTGCACATTTAGGACACCAGGGTTTATTCCCTAAGGATCGAACAACATCATCAAACAAAAGTATCGAACAAAAAAAATGCAATATGGCCTGTTTTTTGATTTTTTGTTATTTGCCGCATCTTTATCATGATGCTAGCATTTAAAGCGCACACCATTCCGGTTACGCCATAAATTTTCCCAGCAAGGCCGCTACAACTTTCCATCCCGCAGAATAATCAGGGTTATCCATGTTGTACACGATCATTAAGACCCTGTTTATTTTGGCCTGTACTAGCGTCTTCACGCTAAAAGTTGCAGCCGGCCAAGCCAACGCGAACAACCCTTTCGCACAACCTTCCCCTTTTGCCAGCGCCCAGTCTTCTATACAACTGCTCAAAAAGCTGAGCAAAGCCGCTCCCGCAGCAAACCCCAAAGTGATTGGCCTGGCACTGTCGGCACTGGATTGTGCGCTATCCCAAGGAATCAGCCCTGCGCGCAACCTCACCGTCATCGACTACTCACTTGCATCAACTGTCCCACGCCTATGGGTGTTTGACCTGGTAACCGGCAAGCTGCTTTTTAACGAATTAGTCGCCCACGGCAAGAATTCCGGCGAAAACTTTGCCCGGAGCTTTTCCAACACTTACGGAAGCTTGCAAACCAGCCTGGGCCTGTTCCGCACCAAAGATACCTATACCGGGGCCAATGGTTACTCATTGCGGATGGATGGACTGGAAAGTGGTTTCAATGATAAGGCGATGGAGCGCGCAATTGTGTTCCATGGCGCCCCCTACGTTGATTTAAAACTGGCGAACAAATTGGGCCGCCTTGGCCGCAGTTGGGGCTGCCCTGCTGTCCGTACCGGTATCGCCCGCAAAGTCATCGATACCATTAAAGGCGAGCAGTTTCTCTTCTCCTACTATCCCGATAAACGCTGGCTCACCAACTCCCGCTTTTTGAACTGCCCAAGCAGCCAGCGCTGGGCCAAAAACTAGCATCGCTATCACTCGCTCCAGCTAGCGGGCGAGTGATTTCAAAATACCTGCCATCACAGCCCCTCCTATTCCCCGCTTGCGCAGCGATTATCCGTAAAGCTTTGTTAAAAAAACCTTTTGCCCGTGACCAATTTATCAAGCTGTGTAAATAGCATCGCCGCATGCCCTGCTAAATAGTATAAATAATCTAATAGTTTAAATGACTTTTATACTGACCACTGTTGCCTAGACAGTGGCCAGGCTAATGAACCCCACTAAAAGCAATACCTGACAACCCCAACCCAATTATAAAAATGCTTAGGTCAACACTATGAAAAGGCTCTTCCCGTTACACCCGTTATTTTCTACAACCACACTGATGCTCTGCGCTATTTCAGCTCCGCTCATGGCCGCCGCACAAAAAGAACCCTGGCAACTCGCCCAGGAAACAGAAGTATGGGAGCCGGTTCCTGGGGTAATCAGCGTTCCGGCCAATGGCATTCCGTCGGACGCAATAGTGTTATTTGATGGCAAAAACCTGGACCAATGGCAGGGCGCAGAAGGCGGCACGGCCAAATGGAAAATTGCCGATGGCGCATTGGTCGTTGTGCCGAAAACTGGCGATATCAAAACCAAAGAATCATTTTGTGACCTGCAAGTGCATGTCGAATGGAAAACACCAACACTGATTACCGATGAGAGCGGTAAGTTGCTGGAGAGCCAGGCGCGCAATAACAGTGGTGTCTTTTTGCAAGAACGCTACGAAGTGCAGGTGCTGGATTCCTACAACAACAAAACCTATCCAAACGGGCAAGCCGGTTCGATCTACAAACAATCCATCCCGTTGGTGAATGCATCGCGCGCGCCGGGCGAATGGCAGGCTTACGATATTATTTTTACTGCACCGAAATTTGACGATGCACAAAAGCTCGCATCGCCCGGTTACGTCACTGTGTTACATAACGGTGTGTTGGTGCAAAACCATTTCGAAATCCAGGGCGCAACCGAATGGATCGGCAAGCCGGTTTACAAAGCCCACGGCTGCGCGCCACTTCGCTTGCAAGACCATGGTAACGCGATGAACTTCCGCAATATCTGGGTACGCAAACTCTAATTTTCCGCTTTATCCGCTGACTGTTTAGCTTATTGCTCAACTGTCGATTGCTTGCGCCGCAGTAAATCACTGCGGCGCTTTTTTACCGCATCCCCACAGGTAATGATTATGTCTTTACTGTCTTTATTGAAGCCCTGCTCATTTTTATTTGCTTCACTCACGCTCGCACTTTCCTTACAAACACATGCCGACACCAATCCCCTGGCAGACTTTAGAGAAAACCCTGCCTGGACCACGACCACATCCGCCAGTGCAGTCGGCACCATATTGCAACTCGGTGCAGCGGGTAAAGCGGGCGATGTTATTGTGCTGAAAGATCTCAAGAGCGACCAACACCTGGTCACCCAAGCCTATCTCGCCGACGCGCTGATCAAAATGGAATTCCTGGTTCCCGAGGGCACATATGCACGTTTATTTTTGCATGGCCGCTATGCGATCGATTTAAAAAATATCAACAACGAATGGCAAACACTCAGCGTAAAATTTCGCGCCCCGCGTTTTGATGAGGCGCGCAATAAAACTGAAAATGGTTTGATCCTGGAGGCGCGCATCAACGGCGAAGTGACTATCACCAACCAGATTGTCGATAGCATCAGTGACGGCGCCAGTATGGATTGGGAAGACCAGGGCGGCCCAACTACGTTATTGATACAGAACGGCGCATTCGCATTACGCAATTTCAGTATCGCCCCGGCGGATTTTGCACAAATCAAATTACCGGCAAAATCCGGTGAAGCCACCAATGAAAAAGAACTGGTCGATTTTGTTGCACTCGGCAAAGAAACATTTGAATCCGTCGGCTGCAATGCCTGCCACTTGATTAACAAAGATGATGCCGGTGTAAGTACCGGTCCAAATCTCTACGGTTTGTTCAAACGCGAACCACGCAACCGCGAAGTGGTTGAAGGTGGTGAAGGACACAGGTTCACCATTAAAGCCGATCGCCAATATTTGCACCGCAGCCTGCGCGCCTCCACCGACCAACTTGCCGTTGCCGAAAGTGGCCCCAAAAAAGGCGAAGCCTTTATGCCAATCATGCCAGTGTTTTCTGCGCAGGTATTAAGTGATGTGCAGATCGATGCAATTGGCGATTACCTCGCTACACTTAACAGCCCGCGCGAACAAGGCCCCAGTATTAAATTGCTCGCGCAAACCGGTGCGGAAGAATACGACCCCATCGCTGACCGTTTGCAATTATTAGTTGACGATGAAGTACGTATCCAACGCGGCCCCATGCTCGGTGTCTCTGGCCGCGCAATTCACGTGGGCACACCTTGGGGCGTAAATTATTCGTTTGATCCACGCCTGCTCGCCATTACCAAAATTTGGCAGGGTGGCTTTTTGGATATGAGTGGCGAATTTTTAAATCGCGGCGGCAAAGGCTTGAAGATGGGTTACGAGAGCCGCGAAATTACCCTGGGTGCGCAAGAGTTTTTATTTGCGCCTTTAAATGCGCAGGGAAAATTAATCGACTTCTCATTTAAAGATGCCAAATTCGGCGATCCTGAAACCGCCAAAGCATCGCTCTACAGCAAAGAAGACCACCTCGCACGCGTCGCGGCAATGGATGCACAATTTTTAGGTTACTCACGCAACTCCAAAGAAAAACAACAACTGCCCGATTTCAAATATCGCGTGGGCAAAAATACCATCACGGTGAAAACCACGATCAATGCAAGCGGTAAGGTCACCATTAATATCAGCGGCGATTTAAAAACCGCTCAGACATTTGTGATCAATACCGATGTGTTGCAAAACATCGCAGCAAATAAAGGCCAACTAGCCGATAAGCAATGGACATTGCCCGCGGGAAAAACCAAAGCAACATTGAACGCAAAAATGGCCGTGGCGAACAATGTATGGCACGCGAAAAAATCCACGTTTGATTACCGCAAACAGCCCATCAAAATCACAGCCTCCACCGCCGCTTTACCGGCAGGCTACAGCATTGAAAGTTATTATCCGCCCAAAGACAATTTTGGCCGCGAACAATTATTTGAAGCCCTTGGCCTGGCATTAACTAAAAATAAAACCACCGTAATTGCAACACGCACCGCCGGCATTTGGCGCATGGCAAAAGGTGAATGGCGATTATTTGCCGAAGGTACCTTTGATAGCCTCGGTTTGCTGGTGGAAGATAAAAAAGGGTTCACCGTTATCGCCGGACAAAAAGCAGAACTCACTCGCATCAGCGATACCAACGGCGATGGCATTGCCGATAATTACGAAACCTTGTTTGATGCCCACTCCTATCACGGCAATTATCACTCCTACATGCACGGCCCGGTGCGCGGCGATGATGGAGCCTATTACATCAGCATCAACCTCGCCGATGGCAACGATGGTTCGACTTACAAAGCCGGTGGCCAATACATGGGCAGCAACGGTGGATTTGCAGGCTGGAATATCCGCGTTGAAGCCAATGGCAAATTCACACCCTGGGCAAATGGTTTGCGCAGCCCCGCTGGTTTGGGCACAAGCCCGGATGGACGCCTCTGGTATTCCGATAACCAGGGTGAATACATGGGCACCTCGAAGATTTTTGTTATCGAACAAAATAATTTCTACGGACATCCGGCTAGCCTTGTCGATTTACCCGGCATGACACCCGACTCACCGGAAATCGCCTGGGAAAAAGTACAAAACAAACGCACCAATCCGATTATCTTGCTACCGCATAACCGCGTCGCCAACTCACCGGGTAATCCGGCCTGGGATACCACCAAAGGAAAATTCGGCGCATTTAGCGGGCAGATGTTGATGGGTGACCAAACCCAATCGAATTTGCTGCGCATCGCCGTGCAAAATGTGGATGGTGTTGGGCAAGGCAGTGTGATGCCATTTATCGACGGTTTGGAATCCGGTGTTATGCGCCCACTCTTTTTACCGGATGGTAGCTTGTTACTCGGGCAGACCGGCCGCGGCTGGCAAGCAAAAGGCGGTCATGTCGCCAGCTTGCAACGCATCGTGTGGGATGGAAAAACAATTGCACCCGCCATTAGGCAAATGCTGGCGACATCCAGTGGATTTAATATTGAATTAACACAAGCAGTGAATACCAATATCACGGCCGAACAATTAAAATCGCTGCTCGTTATTGAGTCCTGGGTGTACCGCGATGCGCCAGATTACGGCTCGGATGAATTGGGTTTGCAGCAAGACGCGATTAAATCAATTGTGTTGAGTGATGACCGCAAAGCCATCCGTATTGAATTGGCATCGCTCGAACAAGCAAAAATCCACCCACAACAAACGGCGCGGATTTATCATGTACAGTTGGCAGGCACGCTACTGTTCGGTAAAAATGCTCCGGAAAAAATGGATGCTTATTACACACTGTATAAATTTCCGAAAGCAGAAAAATAATTTAATTTCACCGTCATACCCACGAAAGTGGGTATCCAATAGTATCAATTTTGGATTCCTGCGTTCGCAGGAATGACGAAAGATTACCGAGTGCGATAAAAATGGATGTGCACTATACGTTGTACCAATTTCCAAAAGCAGGAAAATAATTTAATTTCACCGTCATACCCACGAAAGTGGGTATCCATCTGTATCAACTTTGGATTCCTGCGCTCGCAGGAATGACGAAAGATTGCCAAGTAGGGTGAAAATGGATTCCGCACTATAGGTTGCATAAATTTCTGAAAGCGGAAATTTATCTAATTTCACCGTCATACCCACGAAAGTGGGTATCCAGTAGTATCAATTTTGGATTCCTGCGCTCGCAGGAATGACGAAAGATTGCCAAACACAAAATTAAGGTTTTAAATGAAAAAATTTCACTTAGCTCCATTATTTCTCGCCATCATCGCATTACCTGCCTTTTCCGCCACCGAAGAACTTATCGTCACCGGCAGCTACAGCCCGGTTACTAACGAGCAACTTTCCTCTTCCGTCTCAATTCTCAACAAAGAAGAATTACTGCAACTCAGCGAACACAGTTTGGTGGATGCGCTGCGTCAGGTGCCTAGCCTCTGGGTTGAAGAACAAGGTGGACCGGGTGGGATTACCTCTATTGCATTGCGCGGCGCAGAAGCAAACCACACGCTTGTCTTGCTTGATGGTGTGCAACTCAATGACCCAACCAATACCCGCGGCGGTGCGTTTGATTTAAACGGCATCAATATCGAATCCATCGAGCGCATTGAAATTATTCGCGGTGCGCAATCCTCTGTATACGGCTCAGATGCACTCGCTGGTGTGATCCATATCATCACCCAAACACCCGGAAAAAAATCCATCCAACTTAACGCCACTTTAGGCAGCGACGATTACAGCAGCGTTGGCGTAGCCACCAGCGGCAGTTTTGACAAACTCGGTTACGCATTCAGTTTGCAAGGTAAAGACGCCGGTGAACCGGTAGAAGGCAGTACCGCAAAAAATACCGAATTCACCAGCCGCCTGAATTGGCAACAAGATATCCACACACTGAATTTCAACTACCGTTATTTTGATGGCGAACGCACCAGCTTCCCTGAGCAAAGTGGCGGGCCAGAATTTGCCGTTAGTCGCGATCTGGATCGCAGTGACTATAAAGACCAAAGCGCAGACTTGAGCTGGATTGCGCAAGTCAACAGCAACTGGAAAAGCAAAGTAAGTGCAACCTGGTATCAGCGTGATGAAGATACCTGGTCACCCGGCATATCGCCTTTTTATGAAGTGCCCGTTAATAGTTCAATTATCGACTTTAATCGCACGCAGTTTAGCTGGATAAATACGCTGGGCAACCAACAAAAATTGTGGGCCAATATTGGTATAGAAACCAAAAATGAAGACGGCGATAGCCAAGGCTATTTGGTCTCACCTGATGTGTATCCGAACAACTTCGCCCTGGAGCGTCAGATTGATAGCGCATTCATCAATTTAAATACTTATGCTATGGAGGATTGGTTAATTCAGGCTAGTATTCGTCGCGATGATGCAGAGGGATTTGATGCTAATGATAGTAGCCAAATAGGCACCAAATATACCGTGAATGACAATTGGAGTTTATTCGCCAATTGGGGTGAAGGATTTAAATTGCCAAGCTTTTTTGCATTAGGCCACGTATTAGTTGGCAACGAAGATTTGCTGCCAGAAACCGTCACCACCTGGGACACAGGTTTTGAATTCCAGAAAAATGAAATTAATTTCCGTGTTAGCTATTTCGATCATAACTACCGCAACCTGATCGATTTTGATAGCGAATCATTTCAAAACGTTAATCGTTCACGCGTAGAAACCAGCGGTGTGGAAAGCGAATTAAATTGGCAAGCACTGGAAACACTCGCTATTCGTGTACACGGAACCTATACCGATATCGACATGCTGTCATCCGACAACCATTTACTAGGCCGCCCACAATTCACCTACGGCACATCTATTAATTACGCGCTCAATGAAGCCTGGAGCTTCAACGTCCAATATATACGTGTAGACGACCGCTTCGCCGTAAGCCGTTATACCGGCACCGATGTCGAAGAAACGCTCGCTGCCTACAACCGTTTCGACGCAAGCGTACATTGGCAACTCAATGCACAAACACGCTTTGGTTTGAGTTTGGAAAACCTTGCGGATGAAGATTACTACACAGACATTGGCTTCCCGGCAGCCGGTGTTGGTGGAAAATTAAATGTGACTTGGAGTTTTTAATCTAGAGAGTTTTTAGTTTAGGACTTTTTTGATTTAGAAAATTGTCGTCATACCCGCGAACGCGGGTATGTCCAGTCCTAAAATACGTTGACACTGATTTATCCAAACGCCCGATGCACTTC
>CAZIWB010000005.1:0-233803 GCA_964542655.1 uncultured Cellvibrionaceae bacterium | reverse complement strand
GCGGGATGGAGCATTCCACGTACGTACGCCGTTGGGCACATTTGCGGGAAAGAAGCTGGTGTTAACGCCAGGGCCATTTGCCAATGGGGTGTTCAGTTTGCTCGGTTTCCGCATAGCGGCGACCTATTGGAGCATGGCCTCTGCCTTCTACAAGAAGACCAAACCCGATATCCAATACCCCACTTGGTTCGTTTTCCAAAACCCGGTGGGCGAAAACGGGAACCAGTTCTACGGATTCCCCGAGGTGGACTGGAACTACCCCGGGTACATCCGGGTGGCATCGGACTTCGTGGTCAAGCCACTCGATTCGCCGGGTGAGCGCACTTTGGTGCCCAACCCCACAGAACTCGACTTTACCGCGCAGTGGGTGCGCGATCACATGACAGGGCTTGATCCTGTTCCGCACTTTACTTCCAGTTGCATGGTCGCGCTGAGCAAGATTGCCAACAAGGAGTTGATCGTTGATTTCGCACCTGAATACGTGCAGCACCACAAGGACATTGTGGTGTGTGCGACCGGTTGGGCGGCCAAGTTCGTTCCGCTCCTTGGGCACATTTTGTCGGATCTCGCGCTCGACGGGCGGACCTCTTTTGATATCTCTCACTTCCAGGAAGGTCACACCTACTTCCACAAAACCGAAACGGAGTACAACTGATGATGACGACCACACAAAAAACCTACTCCATCTTCGGTGCGGGCGCGGCGGGCCTTTATACCGCGTGGCGTCTCCTCAATGGTGAAACACACACGGAGATCGGGCGCAAGAAACAGCTCGTGCGCGGCGATGTGCTGGAATTGTTCGATTGGGGTAACTACGACTTCACTGGCGAGCAGAGCGACATCCGCGAGGCGGGCGCGCGCGTCTGTACCTGGCACTACAAGAACGATCCCGACAGCTCCTATTTGGAGGTGGGCGGTATGCGGTACAGCCGTTGGGACACGAGTGCTAATGGTGGCGCGGCGCCAGGTCACCGCCTCGTCACCACGGTAATCTCCAAAACCGGCCTTGATCCTTACGTAGTGCCGTTCAACGAGTCGTTTAACCCGCTGTACTGCCTGCGTTCGAAGAATTTCTACCAGAACAACATCACATCGCAGAACCCGGCGCCCTATAACACCGTCGCAGCCAACGCTCCGCCCGATAACGGCTTTGGGGTGCTACAGAAATTGGCGCCCAGCACGGAGAATACTTCGTTTACGCGCCAGCAGTGGAACGACTTCTACCAGCACGGCCGTATTGAAGCCGAACTACCTGCGTCCTCTGTATTCCAGAAGGGTGATCACCTCAAGGACATCGGATATTGGAATCTGATGTATGACCAGCTCGGTTCGGAGGGGTACAGCTACGCTGCCGACGGCAACGGCTACTCGTCAAACGTCATCAATTGGAATTCGGCGGTTGCGTTCCAATCCAACAACGAATTCACGCCCGGCACGCACTACTTCACGCTCACTACCGGGTATTCGCGCATGTTCGTGGCGCTCTTCAAAGCGATCATAGCGCTCGCGGATCAGAAGGGAATCGAGTTCAAGTTCACGCCTAATACGAGACTCCAGGCCATCTTCGTGCAGGAGGGCGTCATCCGCTATCGACTGGCCACGCGTGCCGAGCCATGGCGTGTTGCGGAGAGTCGTACTACGCAGGCCGCATGGCTGGCAATGCCTCGCCACGCGCTTGAGCTGGTGGCCCAGGGGTCGCGCTATACGGGTTCGGGCGAGGTGCTGGACGTGTTGAACGCCCAAAAGGTGCGACTGTATCTTGAAGCGGCGGTGATGCAGCCGTCTTACAAGGTTGGCATGTTCTTCGACTCGCCGTGGTGGCTGACGGCACCCTATCCGGCGCAGATCGTCGGATACGAAGTGACACCTGCCGTGATCGATCAGCTGAAAGCCGACGGTTTCCCTGACGTGCTCTGCGACGCGCTTGGCTCCTCATCCGTGCTCGGCGTGCAGTTCTCCTCCTCGGCAGACCTTGTGAGGGCGGTGGAACAGCAGGCCGGAGTGCGCGTGAGCGTCAAAGAAGAGCAGCAGCTCACCAGTGCAGCCGAACGCAACACCATTGGCCCCAGCATCACCGACATGCCAATCCGAATGGTGGTGTACTTTGGCAACAATGCGCGCGCGCGCGACAAGAAGCCGGTCTACGGCATCCTTGCCAGCTACGATGACGAGGCGTTCACCACTTTCTGGCAGGAGCTGGAGATTGGGCCCAACCGCGAGCGTAAGCAGGCACGTTCGGAAGACATCCAGACACTTGACGGGCCGCGCGAGGTGCCACCGCGCATGGTGAAGATGCTGCGACGTCAATTGGCGGAACTGCACTTTGGGCCTAACGCGGATTACAGCTCGGTGCCTGAGCCGATCGAGTCGCGCTACATGGACTGGTCGCTGCCGCCGTTTGCAGCGGGCTATCACGCATGGGCCGCGCACTACGACATTGCAGACGTGCAGGAAAAAATCCGCAAACCATCGCAGTTGGTCGAGGGCGCCGACGCAGACATTTTCATTGTCGGCGAGGCCTATTCGAACGATCAGGCATGGGTGGAGGGAGCGTACTGTACGGCCGAATCGGTGCTCAACGACTTTTTCGAAGTCGAGCCGATCATCGACAACAAACACTATCCATTCATCTGTCGAGCGAAGCAGTGAATGAATAGGTGCTGAAAATAAATAGAAGGACTAGCGGGAGTATTTGAATAGAAGCTTAGGGTTTTGCCTCTTTTGACGCAGTTCAAACCCTAAGCTTCCGTTTCGATAGGCATTAGGTAATTTTAATCCTTGATCTCTGGCTATTTCTCATTAAGAACACCTTTAGCAGCACCCAGTATTTTTCCAGGAAGATCATTAACATCGATTTGAATTTCTCCAGAGTAATGGATATGTTTTTATCAATCCGGCACCTTCCCAAATCCCAATAATTTATCCATGCGACTGAAAATATATTTAAACCCCTGAACACGAGGGCTTTTGTTGCCTTCGATAGTGTAGAGAAATCCATCACCGAGATGATGCACTATACCTACGTGCCCTTTTTCTCCACCGATTTGTTCACGCCACCAAACCACTACATCACCAGGCTGAGGGGAATAACCGCTATTTGGCTCGTGCGCCCAGCCGCGCTTTTTAAATTGTTGCAAAACATTTCGTGCACCCAAGGTGTAATTGAATGGAATGCCACTGGGCGCCTTGGTAAAACAATAGCTGACAAAACCGGCGCACCAGGGATTGCCTTCAGGTAAAATTCCATTGAGATAACGCTGTACGAAAGGGCCGCGATTGTCACCGCCAATTTCTCGGGCATCTTGTTTCAATTCATCGATTGCAGCTTGCAAGGCAGCACGGCCTGCTTTTGTACCGCCAAGTTCAAGTGAAGGCATTTCTTTGTAAACATCTATATTATTCAGCTGGAGATCCGGCTTCGGGTTATGCAGGCTCCACCAGGTTAATTCCCCCACTTTTCCATCAACAGTAAGTGGATCACCATGGCGATCCAGGTTTTGCGCCTGGAATGCACGCACGGCAAGATAGGTTTCATGATTAAATATTCCGTTAATTTCTTCATTGGTGATGAAACCTTTTTCCATTAATCGTGTTTGTATAACTTTTACTTCTTTACCTTGATCGCCTTTCTTAAAAATTTTGCTCATGACTATTCTCCTTATTTGATCAGTAACCAAGTGGGTTTAATACTATTCAATACCTGTAATAAACGAGGTAAATCTACTTAATTACTCATTCCCCATTTCTGTGGCGTAGTGGGTGTTATTTGGTAATTTCTCCAAAAATTATTGTCCCAATATTTTTCGCCATTCACTTGGTAGAATGCAGCAAATTCCACTTCGCTTGCTGAGTAGATGTTTGCCGATGCATGCCATACTTCTAACCCACTGTTCATGGTGCGAGACCAATTTGCGTAGGTTACTTGCGTGGTGCTCCAATGATCTATGGTGAATAAAATTCCAACTACTTTGTCAAAAGCCAGATTCTGAATTCCAAGATCTACTTCTATTTTAGAGTTGGCAATGTGCGCACTTCCCATAACCACTTTGAATTGATTGCCAGTTATGGCGAGAAATGTGCCATAGGCTTTTGGAAAGTCGTAGTTATGACCATTATTGTTATCCCAATAAATCAAACCGTTAACTGAGTATCTGGCTACGAATTCATCTTCAGAATTATTTGCTTTAGCAACCCAAAGCTCTCTATTTTCCGGAAGATCTTCAATATATTTGGCAGGGATACTTGCCCAATTTGATCCCGACCGTGCCCATACCGAAACTTCTTTATCAAATGCTATATCTTGTACAACCAGATAAATTTCCCCGTTGTATCCGTAGCTACCTGTTCCGGTGGGATAGGAGTTACTTGTTGCCAAACCGAATTCAATTGGATATGTCATGGTAGTTAATCCTTCAAAGTTGAACTTAAGTTGTAAAAATGTTTGCGTTATCTGTAAGTGAGAAAATAATTTTTATATTAACGTCAGCATTTAAGTAGATATTTTTTGGCCATTCCAGACCGTATGACCCTCCGTTGTTTTTCCAACGGGCTTCGCCAAGTACCATCGATTGCTATCGGCATGATTGAAGTACATGCCACTATTTGGTTGGAGTCTGACGCTTAGTGCCGCGCTAATTTCTCGGTACTTAACCCTAAAGTGCGCCATCCTCCAGCAAGATAGTTGGTTAGCAATTTCATCTTTGGAATAGTGTAGAGCAACTTTTTCTTCACGCTCATCAACCAAAAGGTTGATTTTTTGCTTACGAGGTTTCCCCAAATAAATTAAATAGAACCAAATATTACTGCCACAATTGTTTAAGAGGTTTTTTATTTTTCCAATGGCAATGAAAGGGATCCAATAAGCGCCACTAGCTCAACCTGCTTACGTACACTTGTTTTGTCGAAAATATGCTGGAGATGAGTTTTAACCGTCGCGACACTGTTGTGCAGAATGGCTGCGGTTTCTGCAATGCTTCGCCCGGCCACAATAGCATCAAGCACTGAGGATTCAGCCGCAGTAAGATCAAACAGCGCGGAGGCAGCGGCAATTGCTGATGGTGGCCGCACAGTAGCTTGCGCAACAAATATTGCGGCTTTTGCGTCAGGGATAAGTTCACACCTGATGGATCCAATCTTGAGTGGAAGAACATGCAGAACACATGACTGATTTTCAGTTCCACGTACCGGAATCCCAAAACCCTTTCGGTTTAAATGGCTCTCGTCACTTGCCGTCTGCGCAACCGCAGCCAAGAGCGCGCTTGTGGCACCGATGGAGCGGATGCTTAGTTGGTGTCGTTGCGCATAAATTAATCCCCTGTCTAATAGCATGTCCGTTGCAGCGCGATTTGCATGAACGATATGCAAGTCAGCTGTAACCAGAAAGACAGCCGCTGACAAGGCATCAAGCGTAGCCTCAAAGGTGGCTGCAGCTAGAGCTTTGATCTCAAGAATACGGCTAATCGCAACTGCTCGCTGGAGGTGTGGAATGAATAAGCGAGCAGCATCAACATCAGCTGTTGTGATTTCTCCAAATTCTGAGTGCCTACCAAAAACGACTGAACCAATAGACAGGGAATCACGAGCTACACCGATGGCCAGTATGTCTATAATTCCCTGTGGCTTTTGCCACTCGATATAGTAACGAGTGGATTCCCAATTCCGGCGGGGATTGACCCACGATAATACAGCGGGCTCTTCAAGCGGCAGGTTTTCTACAGTCTCTCGTCCACCCCAGCGGTCAATGTAATCGGCACTGTACTGGGGAATCGCTTCCAGCCATCTGGAATCAATACCACTTGTTGCACTGAGTAAAGGGCTGCTAGCGGGAAGCGACTGTAAGGCGAGAATAGCATAACGAAAGCCTAATATTTGACGTAGGGCTTCCAGTGTAGAAGGCCAGCGCTGGGGATCTATAGCACAGTCATAAATTAGGCCGATCAACCCGGAAACTTTTGCAGGCGACAATGATGAGATATTCCCGACACTCATGAGCAAATCCTTGGTTTGATGAACCCTATCCGACGACTTCTCTCTATCTGCTCCTTTAGATTATGACGAAATAACAGTCTGTTCAAGAAGCCCGCTTGCGTTTTGCGAAGGTGAATTTTCACTTCATCGTTTCAACCTTTTGGTTGATGAAAGAATTAAAGACGCACCTTACGCTGTTGTTGGCATCTGAATTATTTGTAGTTGCCAGGATGCTACACCCGAGCGTTGAATTTTTTATGAAGGAGAGTGAAATGAAAACTGAATCGAATCCGTGGTTTCCTCTATTTGAATTCCAGGGCTGGTATTACCAAAGCTATCTGGTTCTTCCAACAGAGAAGGAACTTGATGCTGTTCCCGGTAATTCAGTCTCAGCCACTAAATGGGCAAAAGGCAAATTTATGTGCGGCCAGGCGTTCGTGGATCCGGCAGGTAAAGACCGATACATACTCGATGCTGTTCTATCATTTGCACCTGGATTGGCACTCAATGTTTCGGTAAAAGGAGCCTATGGGCAAGGTACTACGCCTGCTACCTTTGAAGCCACCGGCATCGGTACCGAAGGCCCAACAAAGGGGGCAATTTATGAACTTATCGGCTGGGTGATCCCAGAGTTGCCAGTTACAAATGGAGCAGCAAAACCCGGAAGCATTCGCGGTTCGGTTCGCGCAACCTGCGGACCTGATGCTAAACCGGATTTTGATTTAGGTGGTATGCCCATTGGAACAGCAGGATCCTTTGTTATTGTGAGTAGAGGAGTTGCATAACGAGAATCTGTTTGTGATACCCAGATCAATCAATGTGCAATGGATTGACTTAATGAAAGCTTGTACAAGAGGACATTCGCGATGCCATAGGCTATTTCTCAATGAACTCTGAAAAAATATTGGCGTATATTTCTTTTGTGCAAGCTTTACTAAATTCACAATTTTTCATCATGCCAAGTGTAAACACTATTAATGATAAAAATAGCGCATGGAAATTTCAAAAGCACAATTCAAAATCATCGAGCACTTGTTGCCAGTACAACGCGGCAACATAACAAAATCACAAACTGTGGTGGCCAGGACAAAGAATATTTGTGAGAGATGTGGGTGAAGGTATCAATCGAATTGCACTAGATGCTTTAACCAGTCCCAGTCGCAGCAAAAGACCGATGTAATGCCGGAACATAGTCTCCGTTGGTGTCAATCTTCGCAGCATCCGCTGCGCTTTCTTTTTGAAGGGGATGAGTATACACGCTTGCGCACTGTGCATATCTGTGTATACTGTGCATATCGTATATATACAGATGGGGTTTGCGTGACCGAGGCATTATTTCTTTCGCAAAACGATAGTCGGCCCATGTATTTGCAAATCATGGAGCAAATAAAACAAAAAGTGCGCGCAGGTGATTGGCCTGCCGGGCACCCCTTGCCCTCAATTCGTGAATTGAGTGTGGCGACCAAAGTCAGTGTTATCACGGTAAAGCGTGCATATACCGAACTGGAAATGGAAGGGGTGATTGTCACCCAGGCCGGGCGCGGTTCCTTTGTAGCCGATGTTGTCGATGTGCAAAAGTCGCTGATGGAAGCCGAGTTGGATAACTACATCCAGGGGTTGATTGGTGCCGGGCGAGCGCTGGATTTAAGTGACAGTCAAATCCTGGCACTAGTGAAAAAAGCGTTGGCAGCTGCATAGTTTATAGGGTTGTTTTAATTTATTAAAAATTGCAGTTGTACAAACGGGATACGCCTACCGGACCAGGCGTTGTAAATACTATTGGGAGTAAGTTTTGATTACCAGTTGCCTGAATAACGGAAGCGAACATGCAAAATGCCATTGAATTTCACCAGGTTTGCAAGCGTTATCCGGAATTTTATCTGGATAACCTTGACCTGAAATTGCCTACCGGCCAGGTGATGGGGTTGGTGGGAGTGAATGGTGCAGGTAAATCCACCGCCTTGCGCCTGATTATGGGATTGATCCAGCCGGATAGCGGTAGTGTGGATGTGTTGGGCTATCGGCTGCCTGAGCAACAGGTGTTGGCGAAAGCAAATATTGGTTATGCAGCGGAAGATATGCGCTTGTATGGCACGGAGAATTTGCGCTGGCATATGAAATTCATTCAATCGATTTTTCCTTCCTGGGATCCGCTTTATGCCGAGCATTTGTTAAAACGATTCGATATGAATGCAGAGCAGAAAACAAAAGGCTATTCGCATGGACAACGTGTTAAAGCCAGTTTGATTTTATTATTGGCGAGGCGTCCTCGCCTGGTGATTTTGGATGAGCCTACCACTGGGCTGGATCCTGTTTCGCGTTACGAGGTTCTGGCTGAGTTGGCGGAAATTCTGCGCGATGAAGAGCGTAGTGTTTTATTTTCCTCACACAGTACCCAGGATGTAGAACAGCTTTCCGATGCGATTACTTTTTTACACAAGGGTAAAACCCTGGCCTGTCAGGATAAAGAAACCTATATCGAAGGATGGCGCAGGGTATTGTGCTCAGGTACGCTCAGTCAGCCGCTGGAGTTACCCGGTATTGCTGAATTAAAAAGTAATGGCTCATTACATGAAATAAAAATAAGGGGATTTGACCATGCAATGCTCCCAAAACTTAATCAGCAGGGTTTGCAAGTATCGCAGGTTGAGCGCATGACACTGGAACAAATTTTTATCGCAACGGTAAGGGAGGTAGCAAGGAGATGAATGCGATAGTGAATCATTCGGCACTCAATATGCCTGTTATCAAGCAGTTAATTTATAAGGACTGGTATTTAAATCGGAAATTATTGGCGACCTATGTTGGCGGCGGTATTTTTTCGTTATGCCTTATCAGCTTCGGCGAATGGCAATTTTTTATGGGTTCCATTATGTTAATCAGCATGATGGTAGGGATGGGTAACCATCAATTAGCCGCTACCATGATTAACGAACGAAAAGAGCAAACGCTGGCATTTGTGATGAGTCTTCCTGTATCGCCAGCGGATTATGCAATGGCGAAATTTCTATCGAATATGGTGCTCTTTTTTATCCCTTGGGCACTATTGGTGCTAGCAACAACAGCCGTTATTTTACTAACGCCATTACCCGATGGTCTTATAGCATTTACCCTGCTTATCTGTGTATTGATTGCGGTGAACCATTGTATTTGCTGGAGTGTAACTATGGCCACGGAAACCGAGGCGAGTTTTTTAATCGTAATGATCGGTCTTAACTGTTTGTTAAATCCTGCTTTATATTTCCTGGCCCGGTCACCGGATATTGGCGGCCATAATCGGGGCGACAGCTTTATCTGGACTGCTACTGCAAGCCAGGTGTTAGTGTGTGAGATTTTTGCCATTGTTCTGCTGCTGGTCGGTACACTTTATTTTCGATCTCGAAAGAAAGTTTTCTTTTAGCCCGCGATTTTATTCCTGAGATTTTATCCTCGGGATTGTCTCAGGGAATCCCCAATCAATCCTATGAGGTGGTCATTATGAGCTCCACGGAACAACTACGCCCCTATGAAATGGAGCGCTTGCATTATCTGGATAATCTGCGTGCATTAGCGATGATCGGCGGTGTGTTTTTTCACGCTGCGCTCGCCTATAGTCCAATACTCAATAAATTCTGGTTTACTGCCGATAGGCAGCAATCTGCGCTGGTGGATATTGTCGGCTGGTTTTCGCATCTGTTCAGGATGCCACTGTTTTTTATTATTGCCGGATTTTTTGTCGCTTACCTGGTTGGTAAGCGCGGTATGGGCGGCATGATTGCCAATCGCGCCAAGCGGATTTTATTACCCTTTGTTATTTTCCTGCCTTTGTGTTTGTGGGCAGTGGTTGCCTCAATGATGTGGGCAGTTGCAGCGGTAGAAAATAAATCGCCACTCTTGCTTATGATTGCCCAGGCCATAGCTACACCGGGTACGCCGCCACCCCCTTTTTCTACTATGCATCTATGGTTTTTGTATAATCTGGTGTTCTTCTGCATTATGACGTGGGTGCTCAGCTATATTAATTGGTCACGCTTGTATAATGCGTTTAGTGTTATCAAGCCGCTGCATTTTATTTTCCTGTTCCCGCTATTGCTGTTGCCTGCATTGTTGTCGGTATCATCTCCTTTCCCGGCGCCAGATCAATTGCTACCGCAGCTGTGGTCGTTTGGATTCTTCGGTTTGTTTTTCGTATTGGGTTATTGGATGTTCCGCACGGAACATTTTATTGAAAAGTTACAGCCTTTCGCTTTGCACTTATTTGTTTCGAGCCTGATTATTTACGCGGTTTACTACTACCTTGTCCCCAAGGAAATCACTATGCCGCCAGCTCCGGTAGAACTTCCACTCAAGCTTTCCCTGAAGTTATGCGAAGCTTATATTTCGGTATGGATGACACTGGTGTGTTTGGTTGCAGGTAAGCGTTATTTGAATTCCCGCAATCGCTTGATGCGCTTTTTCTCCGACAGTTCTTACTGGATCTACATTATCCACTTGCCATTATTATTCATTGTGCAATATAAACTGATGGACCAGGATTGGAGCTTACTCGCTAAATACAGTACGTCAGTCGGTATAACCCTTCTGATTGGCGTAGTGACTTATCTGTTATTTGTGCGCTGGACACCCATTGGTTGGATGTTGAATGGGCGTAAAAGAGTAGCAAAAGAAATCGAGGTGGTTGCTGTAACAGAATAAATTTGCAAATATTTTGTCAGGCAGGGACGCTCTGAAAAATACATTAATTGTTATAGCTGGATATATCTTCTCGTCATACCCGCGAACGCGGGCATCCAGAACAGTCTACTCCATCAATTGAACAGGTTGTTCCCTGTTTCTCCTTGCATACTATTTCTGCATATCCTCTATCCAGATGCTACTTGTTATAAATATTGCCATGGCGCATCATTCCTTCCAGTTTTGGTTGGTGTGCTTTACCAGGCATTAAACGAAACTGCACAAATGTGTTTTGTGTGGAGCCTGGAAGGTCTCTGAAAATACCCATTTGTCATACCTGTGCTCGCAGGTATCCATAACATCAATGGCATGGATTAGCAGCGCCGCTTTACGAATCGCAGGAATGGCAAATAATTCAGGATTGTCAGGTATCCCGGATTAATAATTATTTAATTAAAAGGACGAAATATGATTCGATCATTATTGAAATTTTTATTGTCAAATAAAGCTGATAAATACTTATTAAAACTAGCGGGTGTTCTTGTTGGTGCGATGCTGGCAATTGGAGCTGGTAGTGCCCATGCGCAAATACTTTTAACAGCGGTTAGTAAAATTGAAACGGGTTACCACCATGCTTGTGCATTGGGTGCCGGTGGTGCCGTTAAATGTTGGGGAGGCAATACCCAGGGCCAATTAGGTGTGGGGAATAGCGATGGCAGGGCTGCGGCGACTATCAGTGGATTAAGCTCGGGAATTATCGGGTTGGCTGTAGGAAGTTATCACACCTGCGCGTTGACTGATGCAGGCAGGGTTAAGTGTTGGGGCCAAAATAGCTACGGCCAATTGGGTAAAGGTAATACATACACTTCAGTCGATAATCAAATACCTGATTATGTCAGTACACTCACGAGCGGCATAGTTGCCATAGGTGCGCTCAGGGATCATACCTGCGCACTTAATTCCGCAGGTGGTGTTGTGTGCTGGGGTGCTAACGCTTCCGGGCAATTGGGTGATGGAACCAGGGTGAACAGATCTGTTCCCGTTCCTGTTGTCGGCTTATCAAGTGGAGTCGTTGCAATATCAGTGGGCGATGCATTCAGTTGCGCATTAACGGATGTGGGTACAGTGAAATGCTGGGGTGACAATGCCTTTCAACAATTGGGCAATGGTTCATCGACTGCTAGTTTGCTCCCCGCAGAGGTATTGGGCTTGAGCGGTATCGTTAAAATTTCGTCCAGCAATTATCACAGTTGTGCCATTACTACGAGCCAAACAGTTAAATGTTGGGGAAGTAACCTTCATGCCCAATTAGGTGATGGCACAACGGAAACTCGTGTCGCACCGGTAAATGCATCTGTGATTGGACAAGGTGTTATTGATGTTTCAGCAGGCCTTGGACAAACCTGTGTTGTGAAAACCGATGGTGGTGCCCGATGCTGGGGCGATAATAACGATGGCGAGCTTGGGAATGGTACCGGGCTTTTTTCAAGTACACCTGTCAATGTCAGTGGTTTGAGTTCGGGTGTATCGAATGTTGTGGTTGGTTATGAATATGCGTGTGCACTGCTAAATAACGGCCAGGTTAAATGCTGGGGCGATAGTGATGCTGTTTACGTAAGTCTCGACACCCCTTTCGAACAGTGGGAATTACCTGTTTTTGTTATGCAGAATTTCTCTCCTGTCATCCGGTCATTGACCAGGGGCAATGGCGAAATTCAGGTAAGGTTTTCACCGCCTTACAATGATACTGGCTATCCTGCGACGGGCTATACGCTTGTGTCCAGGCCGGCAGGTGGTGTTGATGCTTTAGCGGGAACAACAGGTAGCTATATCGATACTGGTACAGGTGAGATCGTACGTTTAATCACAGGCTTATCGAATGGAACGACATACACTTTTACAGCAACAGCGACCAATGCGATGGGTACAGGTTTGCCATCGGCCACGTCCAGCAGGGTAATTCCTTCGACAGATGGAACCAGCAGTTCCGCAAGTTCTTACTCCAGTAATGCCAATACTGAAGGTTGTGGTCCCGTAGTGCCGATTGAATTCGGTGTTGCCAGGAATGGCAATTTAACTCCCGATGATTGCACTACCGGTATCCGTATGAATGATTACTACACGGATCGTTACAGTTTTACTGCGGTGCCTGGCCAGGAAATAACAGTGCAACTCACCTCAGCGGATTTTAATACCCATATATTTTTGATGAGCCCGACAGCTTCAGTGCTGGGAACTGACCAGGATAATATTGTGGGTGTCTCACGTATTCCGGCTTACAACGGTACCCTTATCATTCCTGCTTGGTCATCAGGTACCCACATCATTGAAGTAACTTCTTATTCCGATTTTCAAACAGGTGCATATTCATTGTTAGTGACTAATGGGCCTCTTGGTAGCTCCAGCAGCTCCAGCAGTTCGAATGTGTTGAGTAGTTCGGTTAGCTCAAGCCAAGTGAGTAGCTCTGTCGTCAGCAGTTCGAATGTTAGCAGCTCAGCTGCGAGTAGTTCTGTTGCGAGTTCTGTCATTAGCAGCTCTGCCGTTAGCAGTTCTCTCGTGAGCAGTGTTAGCAGCTCCAGTATTAGTGCGGTTGGTTGTGGTCCTATATTGCCTGTAGTTTTTGGTATCGCTAATAACGGTAACCTGGCGTCCGGTGATTGTAATGATGGTACTCGTGGAACGAACTATTACACAGATCGTTATAGTTTTACTGCAACTCCAGGGCAGCAAATAACTATCCTGTTATCGTCAACCGCTATTGATAGTTATGTGTACCTGAAGAATCCATCGGGTACTGTCATTGCATCTGACGATGATGGTGGTGGCAATCGCGATTCGCGCATTCCTGCATCATCCGGCACATTTACAATCCCGGCAGGTGCAACAGGAACTTATGTGGTTGAAGTAACTTCCTATTCAACGTTGCAAGCCGGTGCATATTCACTGCTGGTTACCACTGCTGGTAATGCGTCAAGTAGTTCAGTTGCGAGTAGTGTGAATAGTTCAGTGGTGAATAGTTCTGTTGCGAGCAGCGCAAACAGTTCCGTTGCAGTTAATGTGTGTAATACCAGTGTTACCTCGACATTAAATGTAACCAATAATGGAACCCTGGCGGCTACGGATTGCAATGCAGGTGCGCGTGGTGCGGGCTATTACACAGATCGTTATACGTTCACCGCAACTGCCGGCCAATTGGTTGCCATACAGCTGAGTGCCAGTGCGTTTGACACCTATTTATATTTAAGGAATTCAAGCGGCACCACCATTGCCTCGAACGATGATGGCGGTGGCGGAACAAATTCGCGTATACCGGCAAGCTCTGGTTCTTTCACAATTCCTGCCGCAGGCACATATGTGATTGAAGTTACCTCCTATTCATCTGGTAGGGCGGGAGCCTACACACTTTTACGCACGCAATAATGCGCCATGCGATAAATCAAATGTAATAAATAATTTCTTTAAAATTACATTAAGCCCGGTTCAAATTGAACCGGGCTTTTTTATGCCCATTGATATGCCATATGTGAATATTTCACATGGTTCGATCCCACTTCCTCACATTAACTACACACCTGCAAGCATAGCTTATAGCTGATGACGGGTTTTCGTAGATACTAATCTCCTTCAAGGAAACAGCGTCAAATCCGTCAGAATATGCAGATATTTTTCTGCGTATATTTATGCTCATTAACAAAAGGAAATTAATCATGTTTGTACGTAAATTATCGTTGTCCGTTGCCTCTCTGCTTTTAGCTACACCTCTGGTATCACAAGCGTTGCCACCCCATAACCCTGATTTGGTTACCAATGGGAATCGCTGGTCAATTACCGCCTATGATGATTCCAGTCCTGTTCACACCCAATGGGCAACCCAGGGCATTTGTTTTTATCCAGCGGGCGTTGTTGGTACACACCAACGTTATTATTGGGTGTCCGACACGTTTCCCGATTGGAATGGCAGGGCAACCCAGGAAGGTGACCAGGTCTTTATGCATGGCGATTATGCCGGCAATGTCGGGCATGATGGCATTCAATTCGAAATAACCACCAGCACAGCCAGCAGGAATGAAGGCTATGGTCACTGGCAGGAATGGCGTGAGGATTCTAAATACGGTTTGACGATTGGATATGTCAATGCAAAATTGGCTCGCGTAGGAAAATGTACTCCGCTTACCGTTGCAGAAGCCATTGATCTTGGTACAAGGATTGAGTTGAAACTTAATGCCAATAAAGAACTGGCAGTTGTTCCGTTCGGCTTATCAGAAAGAGAAATCCTGGTGGTTCTCGAGCAAGATAAATAACGTCATAGATTGAAATAGATAATTACCCACACATTTTTCGCATGCAATAAGCAGTGCGTAAATCAGGTTGCACTACGTAACTTTTTTTGAAACCACATAAAGCCCGGCTCAGATTGAGTCGGGCTTTTTTATATGTCCTTCTTTTTGTGCTCGCAATAGCATGATATGCAGTAACGGTGGTGATGTTCAGGTATTTCAGATTGTTACTGAAACTCCCAATTAATCTTTGCGTAATATCCTGTAATTCCTGCTGGAGTTATGGGGTGTAGTAGTCTTATTGGGTGGTTATGGAAAATGCACGGATTATATATTTTCCCGTTAATCTATTAATCAAAATAAATCAATACCCAATAGTAAGCATTAGTTTGGTTTTAAAAATTAAATGTGCCTTAAACCAATTTTATTGCGTGGTTGGTGACCCAAATTGGGTTTCGGTGAAATACATAAATCATAAAGCAACTATTAATATTTAAATGAACTAAGGATAAATGTATGAGAAATTTAATTGTATGTTGCGATGGGACTTGGAATGATGCAAATAACAAAGATGAGGGTAGGCCTGCTCCAACAAATGTGAGGCGATTGTTTCAGTCTCTACTGCATAATCCTGCAACTCAGCTGACACGTTATCAGGCAGGTGTTGGAACTGAGGGAATAATTGATAAGTTGGTGGGAGGCGTTTTTGGTCTGGGAATTGACGCAGACATAATGGATTGTTATTACTGGATTTCCCAAAAGTTTCAGCAAGGAGATAAGATCTTTCTGTTTGGATTCAGTCGAGGTGCTTTTTCTGCAAGAAGCCTGGCAGGAATGATTGCTCGCTATGGCTTGTTAGATTTTTCCCAAGATAAGGGCAATGAGTCAGTTAACTTGGTTGAGCGGTTATATAAGGATGGTTATCGCAAGGATTTGGATAAAGCTGTTTATACTAAAAAGTATGGCGGGTTCACGTTTGTTCCTGAATCAAATTATGTTGAGTTCGTCGGAGTTTGGGATACGGTTGGGGCTTTAGGTGTGCCGAATGACAAAGCTATAGCTGACCTTTTTGATAACCCCAAAAAATATGAATTTCACGATGTAGAAATTTCATCCAATATTAAGCATGCTCGACACGCAGTTGCGATAGATGAGATGCGCTCCAGTTTTACTCCCACGTTATGGCGGGATAAAAATAAAAAAGTGTTGAATAACGAACAAGTTAAACAGGCGTGGTTTCCGGGGGTGCATTCCGATATTGGTGGTGGTTATAAAGACAATGGGTTGTCAATGTGTACGTTGAAATGGATGATCGACGAGGTAAATGGGACTCATGACAATAAACTTATTATTTCGGATAATTTTATTGAAGGTTTGACATCAAAGATTAACCCACTTGATGATCTGCATGATTCATATACTGGAATTATGAAGGCGATGCTACCTCGCCCAAGGGCTATCCCGAATCTTTGTGCAAGCGATGGTACAGTTTCACCATATGTACAAACGAGGCATGAAGACTGTTTTCATGCCCAAGCGCCATATCGCAATTTAACTCCTTTCGTGCAAGGTGTTGCGGAGAAAGATATATATGCAAAACACCCATGGTATTGGACAGGAATTTATTTGGAAGAAGGCAAGGTCTACGATTTTAGTGCTACCGGGACCTGGTGTGACGCTTCTATTTCATGTGGCCCAAAAGGGACTGAGGATGGGCGATTCTATTCGGGAGAGACAGTTCATCTATTGGGTTCTTTTTTCGGTAAAATAGAGAATGTTTATCGGGGAATAACCAAGAATGAACAGGCGGAATTCTTCTTGACTAGAAGAGAAGATGCTCCCTGGTTTTGTTTAATGGGATGCATTGCGAATGAGGTTGAACAAAATAAAGACGGCACTCCAGTAGATCACGAAATTTTCCCAATTGGTAATTCGAAGAAAAATTATGCTCCCAAGAAATCTGGATACCTGTATTGTTTCGCAAACGATGCCTGGGGTTTTTATAACAATAATCGTAACTATGTTACGTTGAAGGTAGAAGAGAAAGATGGTGCAACTCCTTAGAGCAACCCAGATCGAAAATTTCGAGGTATCACTGTAAGCTAAATTTCAGCTCGTAGGTTGAGCATCACTGCCCAACCTACAAATTAAATAAATTTTTAAACCCTTACCCACGCCGGTGCCACAACCGGCCCCTGGCCAAGGAAGAACCCGAAGTGGATATTCATCTCACCAACAGGTTCCAGGTAACGGCTATTGGTGAGTGGGCCAGCATCGACCGCTTCAAAACCAATTGACGTCACCAGTTCGGATACTTTCCCTTTTGCATTTCCATCATTGCTCGCAATAAAAACTTGCAAGGTTTTTCCTTTGCGTGAATCGGGTGATAGCAAGCCCGCGAAAATTGTATTGAACGCTTTTACTACCGGAGCCTGGGTGAGTTTTTGGATTTCCTCTGCTGCGGATGTGGAGTGGCCAATGAGGAGTTCCTTGTAATCGGCAGTGATGGGGTTGGAAATATCGATAATCACTTTGCCACTCAAATCGCCTGCTTGCTTGATTGCTTCGGCGATAGCGCCATAGGGCAGGGCAATAATAATGAGGTCGGATAATTTCACAGCGGCCGCGATGCCACCACCAATTGCCTCTTTGCCAAGGCGCTCGGCAAGTGCGGCGGCTTTGGCGGGATCACGCGCACCAATGCTGATGTGATGACCGGCATTCGCTAGGGCCAAAGCCAGGCCTGCACCCATATTTCCGGTTCCGATAATGGCTACTTTCATGGTTGTTCTCCTTGGGGATTGGTTGGAGCGCCCACTGTATGACTTGAAACGTATTGGGATAAATGGCCAAATTGGATCAATACTTGAAACGGAGCATTTCGAATGGACAGGCTATTAAGCATGGGTGTGTTCGCCAAAGCGGTGGAGGCGGGTTCGTTTTCAGCGGCAGGCGATGCCTTGATGATGTCATCCCAACTGGTAGGCAAGCATATCCAAACCCTTGAGCAGCACTTGGGTGTACGGCTGATCAACCGCACCACACGCAGGCATCACCTCACCGAAGCGGGCTTTGCGTTTTATGAGAGCGTGAAGATCATCCTGGCTGAAGTGGATGCAGCCGAAGGCTTGGCTGCTATGAGTGGCGGCATTCCGCGCGGACGCCTGCGCATTAATGCCCCAGTGACATTTGGTGTGCATGCCTTATCCAGACACTTGCCGGAATATTTGGCGATGTACCCGGAAGTCTCGGTCGATATGTCGCTCTCCAATCGCTATGTGGACCTTATCGACGAGGGGTTCGATGTGGTGTTCCGCGTGGGTGAATTGGCAGATAGCGGCCTTATCGCCAGGGCGCTTGCACCTTATCAATTGCGCTTGTGCGCCGCGCCGTCCTATCTCGCTAATCGACCGGCAATTACCCATCCCAATGATTTGGTGCAACACGAATGCCTTGGTTTTTCACACACAGAATTGCGCTCGCGCTGGACGTTTAAGGACAAAACCGGCGCGGCTATTTCTGTTCCGGTCGCTGGAAAATTAATGGTGGATAACGGAGAAGCCTTATTAACTGCCGCCCGTGCCGGAATGGGAATTTTGTTGCAGCCCTGGGAATTGGTGCGCGATGAATTGGCGAGCGGGCGCTTGGTACAAGTGCTGGCTGACTATCCTGTTCCCTCCCGCGCATTTCACTTGTTGCACGCACCTGACCGCCGCATGACACTAAAGCTACGCAGTTTTATTGATTTCGCCATCGCAACATTTGGTAGTGATGCGCCGTTAAAGTAATGCGCCATTAATTATTCCCAAACATACAGGCGGCCTTCCGGCCGCCGCAAATCTATTTACTATTCCGCTCACAAAATTCCTGCATTCGGAATAACAAATCTGCTAACGCACGCGAAGCTCTCGCCGGTAATTCAATATCTTTATTGATGTTGCCTAACAACGATTCCACCAAACACATTTGATCTTGCAAATGCACATGGTTGTGGAAGAGGTTTTCTTTCTGTATGTCACAGCCAAGGGTTTCTAAATGCTCGCCATCAGGTGAATGGATTTCTATCGAGCTTTGTTGATAGTAGTTGTATTGGAATGGATCGAGGGTGATAACACATTGGGATTTGGTGACGGGCACCAGGTGGGTAATATTATCCATAACAAACTCTCACAGTCTTGATTGGGACACCGCCACCAGAAGTTGAGAATTATGGGGGCGACTGAACGGGGTTCTCAACACCGGTCAAGACTAATCCGGCCCGCCCGAAGGCGGCCCCGCTCAGCCGCCATAACGCAGGCGTAGCTGTGCGAGGACACAGAGCAGCGCAGAAATACGCGCCTTGTGCCAGTCTTGAGCGGGGTTGAGAGTCCCGACAGCGGATTTTGCCGCTGCGCGGGCAGGTTAGTGGAAGAGGGCGGGGCTGTCAATTCGATGGAATATTGAACATTAATTTGCGTTGTTGATTGTTGTGCAGGTGTTTCGTTGGATAAAAACATGCATTCTCATGGGGGGATTAATTCAATCATTTATTTTTATTTGTTGTTCTAACCTGTTACTGAAACTCTCAATTAACTCCTTCGTAATATGCTGTAATTCTGGCTGGCACGGTAGGTCGTGATAGGCTTTACTTTGTGAGTTATGGGAGTGATCACGAATAACACTTAGCTGGTCAGGGATTGGGCTTTATAAAAATTTGTATAGACGTCAACCTGGGATTGGCTGCTTCGGAATTATGAATACTAATAACGTACTATGTATTTGCTTATTGTTCCTATTGTCTTCAATCGCTTCTGCCCATGGGGGCAGAACAGATGCATCAGGCTGTCATCACGATAGAAAACACGGTGGTTATCATTGCCACAATAGCGGCACGACCTATCAAAACCAAAGCACACAAAAATCCAATAACTCACAGCGAAACAATCAGCAAACTACTCATTCATCTAGTGCCAGTTCTACAACTACGCACACTGTTGAACCTCAATTTTTATCTATTCGTCCGGCAAGCTCCCAATCAAATAAATCCAATGCACCAGCCATAGATAAAAATTTGGTTTTAAAAATTCAATCTGCATTAAACCAGCTTGGTTATGCGGCAGGGGAGCCGGATGGAGTTTTGGGCGTGCAGACTATAAAAGCGATAAAACATTTTCAGGTGGATAATGACATGGCGGTGGATGGGAGGCCGAGTTATTTGTTGTTGGATGTGTTGTTGGGGAAGGTGGGGTGAGGAGCGACTTTGTGCCCAAAAACATTTGAGGTTAATGGAATTGCGCAGATTGGTGTTGTGTGATGGTATTACTTCAGGTAGCGCTGCTTGTACCGTGGGCTGCGAAAGCGTATCTAAAATGATAGGGGGTGCTGTCGTATGATTGGTTTGTCCCTTGCGAGAGAAGTGGAAAAGGAGAGAGTAAAAGTTAAAGTATTAATCTAAATATTGATCAAGCAGATTGCTCATGATAAAAATAAGATGAAGTATTAAAATCGAAGTGAAATTTTATCAATCCCTATGAAGGAATTACTATGAGGCCACACCTGCTTTCTTTCCTGCTATTCGTTGCACCATTATTTGTAAGTGCTGAACCGTTGGAGTTCGTTTATATTGCCGGCCAGAAAACAATAGAGCCAATTCTCTTTAGCGAAATAAATAAGAAAAACATTGAAGCCAAAGATAATGCGGGGCTTAGCTGGAGCTACACAGTAGAGTGGGCTGGTTCAACTAACAGTAGTGTCAGTAGTAAAAAAACCACCGGCTCTAGTTCAAACGGTTCAAAAAGTGTAGACAAACTGATTAAATACACTCAATCGAATAAATCCCTATTTATTAAGCTGGTTGATGATAGAAAAGGTGAAGGAACCATCAAAATTCATGCTATTGGGCGTGATAATACTGGTGCAAGTAAACAGGACATCCCAATAAATATTAGTATAAAAGTAATCGAACGAGTTGTTGAAGTCACGAGCGAATGCCCAGAGTGGGCAGCATGTAAAGTCTATAACGGTTTTTATATGGGGGTTGACGGTACTAGCGTAACCAATCTAAATGAAAACGCTACCCTGCGCATCCAATATAGTGCTTATGCGGAAAACGCTAAACATTTGCATTTATATGGCGATGTTTTGCAGACCACTCAGCAGGAACAAACAAAGGCAGATCCTGATTGTGGTGATGATTGCGAATCCGAACCTACTCTTGTGGGGTCGGTAGGTGCATTTTCCCCGCTTAATAAAGAGATCACTAGCTCAAGTCTGCTTTATGGCCCAATGGCTGAGTTCAATATTAGAAAATTGGAGAGCAGTGATGAATTCGCAAAAAGCTATTATGCCGGTATGCGTTTTGGCTTGAGCAAAGTACGTTATTTTGGTGTTGGCTATGGCAAGGCTGAAGGAGTACCAGGGCATAGGGTTGCGTTTACTGGTCAGCTACCTCTTTACAATGGCAAGGTTCTAGCTGGTATTAATTTAAATGTAAGTGCAGATAACGATGCTGAAGAAGCGGGCGAGTCACCTAATGACAGTATCAATATATACCTGATTACACGAGTTGACTTCACGAAAATATTTACCGGTCTGTCTCTGGATTAGAGATTATTTTCTCAGGGACGAGAGAAGCTCTACTCGACAGTTTGTAAGTGGTGAACGCTAAGTTGTGTGAATCAGTGTTGTACTCAACGCGTCAAATAACAGAGGATATGATGAATACAAAATCACGCCATCAATACAAGGTTTTTGTATGGCTATTGGCTCTAATGATATTGTTACTAGTAGCTGGATGTGGCCCATTTAAAACGATTTACGCTGACCGATCAAAATTTAATAAAACCAAAGATGCAATACTTCCAAAGGACACTTTTCTATTAGAAGCGGCAGATAGATTCGGACTGATGGCACTCTTTGCCGAGGTTGTTTATAGACGGGATCTTGCTGACGGTATAAAAAATAGTGCAGGCTGCAAATACCTAATGCCGGGAGAGGAAAAAGAGAGCAGGCCCGACCATGGGATGCCGCCAGGCTGGAGTCGATGGATTCCGTCGCCATCGGCGAAGGAAGAACTGGAAGGTGTTTTACCTTGTTTCGGAGGCTCAGGTCTTTATTACGAGACCTACATATATACAATCTCTGATGAGGACACGAATAAGAAGGTTACTACTGAGGCGGTTATCGCATTCAGAGGTACAGAAAACCGCAGTGGACAATACTTTCATGATTGGGGTTCAAATATTGCTGCTACATTTGCATTTGAGCCGAAACAATATGAATTGGCCAGCGTTTACGTACCTCGCATTATTCAGGGGCTACAGAATCAATTCAACGTCGACGGCAAGGAAATTCAAATATATACAACAGGCCATTCCCTTGGTGGGGGCCTTGCACAGCAGGCTGGATATTTGTCTAAAGAGATTAAGGAAGTTTTCACCTTTAATACATCTCCGGTAACAAATTGGTCATCTCTTATATTGCGTGATGCTGTTAGAAATTATTATCCGGTAATTCACCGTATTTATCATGGAGGAGAGTTCTTGGAAAATGTCCGATTTATATCGACCTCAATGACTAAAGCCAGATACGGGCGTCACGATATTGGACTCCAATTCGAAAATGAAGATAGAGCACCTTTCTCGGGGCATTCAATGAGCATAATTGCTTGTAATTTTGCAAGCCTTCTTAGTGAGCGGATCCCAACACATGACGCGGCCCACAATTATTCGACCGGATTCATTACCCAGAATCTATTGGTTAAGGGGCCGCCCCCATCCCCCTGTGAGATTGATACTGCAATTTGTCGCGTGTATAAGAAGCCGGAGAGGGAGGAGAAGTGTGAGCAAGTGCCAAGCTTACAAACGTTTGTTCCACAACATACTCTACCTTACGCTGCCCCCTGACTTAGTTACATGGACTCCCACGGTCATCAGCAAGTGCGACTTTTGTTGTTCGTAAATAGAGCGCGCCTCCCAAACGTTAGAGTTGCGATAGCTAACAGGACAAAGTTTTTCGTTAGCCGCAAGGTGTAATAAACAAAAAATTTTGTATTTAGAAAATGTAAGCTAATTTCTATATCAAATTTTGGAGGCAGAAGGACCTGCTGGAATGGCGTGGAGTTGTGAGAGTCTCAAGACAGTATGCGAAACAATGTAAGGGCGTGCAAGTATACTTTCTCATGTACTTCAGTATGATATTTTGGAAACGCAGGAATAAAACTGCTGCTGAAAGAGAATTTTGTGAATCCTTACCATGTTAGCTGTTTCGGAGTTGGTTACTTATTTTTCCAAATGAGATAGATTGTTTTGCGGCTAAATCCGCCAAAGAATATATTTGCAAACTAAGGGAGATAGCTATGAAAACTATACAGCTAATTGTTGGAAATAAACCTATCGGTAGATCTTTAACCTGGGCTTACCCTTATGGTCAGAAATTTGGCACTTTTATTATCCCAACCTATCAATTGACTGTTTCTGGTACGGATAAAAACGGTAAAGCTTCAAGTCGTGTGTTTGAGGTTTTACGCTTTGGTATTCAGTGTGACAAAGGTGGCTCGCCAAAGGTAGTTGGTCTTGCTGACCAGCAAACTCATATCATCAAAGCCTGGATTCCAACTTATTCGGTTCATAGTGCAAGCTCGCTGGAAATGGGCGCTTGGCAGGTATATGAAAATTTTTTGATCCATGATGGCCCTGATGATCCAAAACGCGAGGTTTATGCTTCTGTTGGGTGTATTGAAATATGTGATGGACCCCAAGGGTTTGATCAGTTCAACGATTTTATTATTTCCTTGTCGGGGACAACAAAAACGGTCAGGTCTGCACAGTTGGCAGAAATAGGGCAATCTAAAAAAATGATAATTACTTACCAGCAAGCAGTCAGGCCAACTTACACCAAGGCTCCCTAAATAATTATCTTGAGGAACTGAATATGAGTAAAAAAATATTTTACTTCATGGTTTTATGTTTTTTTATTGCTTCTTGTAATGCACAAGAAGCATCTCAAAAAGATTTAGATGCGCTTATTAAGGAGGATCTAAAAGGTTATTTACTGGCGCAATACGATGATATTAAAATTTCCGAGATTTACTCTAAAAGTAACAATAAAAAGGATTATCTTAAAAAATCGCTGGGAGACTCTTTGTTAAATGATGTATTGGATGTTAAAGCCAATGATATTTATTTTAAAGAGTTAACGGCAAAATCTGAAACACACCTGGGAGTTGCGTATATTAGTTATGAAGCTTCTGATAAGGCGAAAAAGGCGTTATCTACTGTAGAACAAAAAGGCTTTTTTGAAAATACTAAAATATTAACGAGATATGTGGCTGTGAATATTGATGCAGTGAATTTAATTGTCTACACAGAATCTGCCGCAGACAAAACAGTTTTGAATTATCTGGACTCCATTCCAGGTAAAAATTTAAGTGGTGTAGATAAAAAATAAAATCCGTATCGCTTATATCCCAATCGCTTAATCTAAAGGAATTTAATTATGTCTACCAACAAGCCAAGTGTAATTGGTGCAATAGTGGGGGGTGATCCAATTGATGGTATGCCCCCTAATGTAAAAAACACTTGGGCAATTGAATAAGATAAAAGCCAAGACACTATTAGCTTTCAGGTTCAGGTGAGTGGGCCTCTGATGGATAATGCCACGCAAAATTTACGCGCTACCATTGCAAAGGGTGATATTAATTAACTGGTTATCGGTAGTAAAAATGAATCTCAATTAGAGTCAAAAGATTGCAACCGGCTCAAGCGCTAAACATGAGCCAATAAAAAGCCCCGCCCTTGGTTAAAAAGGCGGGGCTTTTATTTTACCCGAGGGATTCTCGGAACAATCCCCAACACATCATTCCCCACCCGGCTCAGGCCTATACTGCAAAACAAATTCATTGAATATATTTTTCTGCCTCGACTGGTAGAGCGCCACTATGCTCAGGTCATGCCCCGCACCGGGATGTTCCTGGTAGTCAACGAGTGTTTCCCTTTGCTGTAACTGCGCAACCATTTCTTTGGCGTTCCATAGGGGGACGACCGGGTCGTTTTCGCCGTGGTCGATATAGACTTTTTGCACTGATGGCATCATCGGAAAATAAATGGGGGAACTGGCTAGCATTAATTGTTTTGCTTGTGCGGCGGTTTTGCCGGAGAAAAATTGGCAATCGTATTGTGAACCGTAGCGTTCGCGGACAACGTCGCGATGGAAGTCAACGGGGGCGGAGCCTGCGGAGACTATAACGACCCGGTCGTCGCGCTCTCCCAATAACAGTGAGACATTGCCGCCGCGACTGCCGCCGAACACCAGAACGTGATTGGTATCGGCGATTGGTACTTCAGCTTCTACAACGTTTAATAGCGCGATGGTGTCATCTGTTGCGCCATCATAGGCATCGCAAAAATCCCCTTCGGCTTGCGCGTTGATGCCGTTGAAAAATAACGTCCGTCCGCGGAAGGTTGGAACGATATAGACAACCTCCGGCAATTTTTCGCGCGCTTGCCGCAGCCAGCGGTCACCATCGAATGTAGCGGAACTTTGGTTTAAGCCATCCGCTTCTATAACAACAGGATAGGATGCATATTTATCGGAAGTGGGGACGGATACTAACCCAACGTGCGCGCGTCCGTTGATGAAATGTCGATATACACGCACCTCGAAACGGGGATCGCGATTGTCCCGGGCGATAACTTCCGCGTTGGTCGCTGTGAGGTTGCGAGCTTGCCATCCATTAACAATTTGCTTTAGTTCGGTTTGTGTTGGCTCTGTGTATTCGAACTTCGAATATAACGGGCTGGTGCCCTTGTGTCCGTCGTCATTGCCGCCGCAACTACACAGGGCCATGAAGCTCAGTAGCATATAAAACACAGCAGAAATGTGTTGCATCCACTTCTTGGAAAACATATTCAAATCTCCGTTTATTAATGAGGGCGAACTGATTGTCTGGCGCTTCGATTTGTTATGGTTATCTTTTTTATCCGCATCGAAGGTTAATTGCGCGGGGTTATCCTTGTATGCTTTTTTATAGGGCTAGTCAATCGCTGCCCGATAGTAAAAATTGTTCGGTGCGCTAGCGAACATTTTTTCCTGCGCCAACTTGTTAGTCTGGGTTTAACTCAAAGATGAAACAGGTGTTATATGAAAGGAAAGACACGTTTTTTGATAAGTTATATTTGTGACAACCAACCTAATACGATGGAAGTCTCATCTGATCGCGAGACTCTTTCCGTAGAAGAAGCAGAAAAATACATAAGGTTGGCAAATGCATCGAAAAACGTTTCGATTACCGATATCCGTGTTGTTGGCCTTCATCATCCCAATAATCCGAATGTCCATCCCGGGCACTATCAACAACCTGAAGGGTAAAAAATCCCATCAGTAATGCTTTAAATGAGTTTAGTGGAGAGGAGTCATATGAAAAGTCACACAGTACATATTTACTCCTGGGGAAGGATTCTGATTGGATTTGCGTTATTGCTAGTGGCGATAACTGTGGGGGCGCAGGGAAATGCGTCTTCCTCATCCATGGCGGGTTATGGCATTAACCCGGTATTGCCTGCGCCTCAAAAAAATCTGCTACCCACAATGAATGTCGCACCTGTAAAAGGGTGGCCTGAAAATACCCAGCCAACACCGGCTGCGGGACTGCAAGTGAATTTGTTTGCAGTGGGGTTGGAGCATCCGCGTTGGTTGTATTTATTGCCAAATGGCGATGTATTGGTAGCGGAAACCAATGCACCGCCACGGCCTGACGAAAATAAAGGATTCAAAGGTTGGGTGACGAAATTATTTATGAAGAAGGCGGGGGCAGCAGGTGAAAGTGCCAATCGCATTACGTTATTGCGTGATGCAAATAACGATGGTGTTGTGGATTTTCATGCGCCTTTTTTGGAAGGTTTGAATTCACCTTTTGGTATGGCGTTGGTGGGCAGCGATCTCTACATCGCCAATACCGATGCGATCATCCATTTCACTTATCATACTGGTGATACCAAAATATCCTCACCCGGAACAAGGCTGGTGGATTTACCGGCTGGCACTATTAATCATCATTGGACTAAAAATATTATCGCCAGTGCGGATGGACGTAAGCTATATGCAACAGTGGGTTCCAATAGCAATGTCGCAGAAGCGGGTATGGATGTGGAGAAGGAGCGGGCGGCGATTTTAGAAGTGGATATCAATACCGGTAAGCGCAGTATTTTTGCATCAGGTTTACGTAACCCAAATGGTTTGGCATGGCACCCGGCTACCGGTGAATTGTGGACAGTGGTGAATGAACGCGATGAGTTGGGTAATGATCTGGTGCCTGATTATTTAACCTCCGTTCAAAAAAATGGTTTTTATGGTTGGCCCTACAGTTATTTTGGCGAGCATATTGATGTGCGTGTCCAACCGCAAAATCCGGATCTGGTAAAGCGCGCGCTTGTGCCTGACTATGCATTGGGTGCGCATACTGCATCTTTAGGGCTCGCGTATTCAGCGGGCAATAATTTACCTACGCAATTTGCCGATGGAATGTTTATCGGTCAACACGGTTCCTGGAATCGCAAACCCCATAGTGGTTACAAAGTGGTATTTATTCCCTTTGTGGATGGCAAACCCTCCGGTGAATTACCGATTGATGTGCTCACCGGGTTTTTAAGTGAAAAAGGCGATGCTTATGGTCGCCCGGTTGGTGTAATCCTTGATAGTAAAGGCGCTTTATTGGTGGCAGATGATGTAGGCAACGTTATCTGGCGTGTGAGTGCGGCCAGGGTGCAACTGAAATAATCAATTTACCACTCCACAGATTATCTATGCAGAGGAAAACAAACAGTTACGGGAAAAGTTGGATCAGATTAAAAAGAATAAATCGAATAGTTAGTGCGTTTTTTTGTGAGGTGTCAACAAAGAAAAGAGGTCATGATTGCAAGCGAGGTCAGGAGTTAATGTGACCTCGCTTGCTATTAGTGTTTGTCACTGATTAATTGCCAATAACCTGAATCTCAACTTGCGAGACTCCCACGTCTACAATGACATCCTCCTTCCCATCCTTAACTTTCAATAGCAGATTATTTTCTCCCGGCTCTAATGGAACTCCTATTGAAAAACTACCACTACCTGTTTCATTCAGGCTGGGTGTGCTCACAGGGGTTTCAATACCGGGGTGGCGGTCAGAGGTCACAACGAGGCTCAGTTTTTCCCGGATTAGCTCCAGGGGGATATGCAGATAACCTATGAGCTGGACGACTTGTGGAGATGCGTCTGGGTCTTCTATGGATGTCTGATCTACTGAGAGGAATACTCGGTCCGGTTCATACCAGCTTTCAAATTCCTCGTAGGTATTTCCTTCCGGTGTAGTTACCATAAATGTCAGTCGGTTGCGCCCAATAGGTAATATTATTTCCGTTGAAAATTCATAAACACCTTCACGCACTGGCTTCAATTCTTGCGGTACGCCATCAATGGAAAATGCCAAATCTTCCAGTGGCCACAAGGTATATAAAAGGCCAGTAATTTTTCGTTCAGGCCTAAGCATTGCAATTCCTTCAATTTTAACCTGCTCAAATACCGCAACTGACAGCCCATCTATATAAATTATTTCCGATATTTCGTTGTCATCCTGGTCGCGGGCGACAACTCGATATTCATTGTAGCCGCGAACAAAAGGGAGATAGAGGCTGAAACGATTATTAACCAATTGCAACGGTATATTCCCCTGGGCTGTTTCGATAAATGCTTCTTTAATTGTCCTGCCTTCAGGAATAGTGATAACGCCACTTACAGGCATAGGTTTGTATTGTTGCCATTCGTAATAATCCATTTTAATCGCGAATTCGAGATTGGTTTCGCTGCGTATCGTAAAAGGAACGGATGAACTGTTGTAGGATTTATCCGTCGCTGTAATTGTAAAACTTGCAGTGGAGGTTAAGGAAAGCTCTATGCTGAAACGGCCATCACTATCCAGAGGGATTTTTGTATTGTCAGGCCAGGCATAAATGTATGCACTTTCAATCCATCTTGGACCATTGTTATCGGTAACTTTGCCTGAAATGATTACACTTGATTCCAGTGTATTGTAAGGGAATGGATCTAACTCAATGACTGGTGCAATGAAGTCACGGCTCGGCGGGGCACCTAAACAGATATTATTAAAATTAAGGTTCTGCATTGAGTCCGCTGTAAAAGTTACTTTGCTATCAGTGCCAAGGGAAATATTTTTTGCTACCACTGCACCGGTTGTTTTTGTTTTTTTGTCAAATCGTGCATCACCCAATGAATAAATAAATGCGTGGGTTTTAGTGTGTGAGGCGAAATCCAGATTGCCATAGCTATAGATGACCAATTTGGCCGGATCTTGGGTTTTGTCATTGATGCGAAATTTTGTAGGAATTGAGGCATCATTGATTACATACAAAATCGCAGTGCCCTCACCGACAACTTCTATTTTTCCTTCCTCATCAAGGCTGAGGTTACCTACCCAGTATTCCCCGGCGGGCAGTTGTAATTTACTTTTATGTTCAAGGTTTAATTCATCAATAGTGTAACCACTTGCGCGGGGTTCAAAACCCAGCGTTGCATTGCGTTCAACATCAACACGGCCATAAGCGGTTTTTTTAGAGAGTATTTTTTTCTTGTGGGCGTGAACTACCACATCGCGGGTAGAAAATGTATCTTTCTGTGGAATTAAAATCGGTTCAATGCCGTCTATAGTGCCAGCGCGGCAGAAATAATCATCGCAACTTTTTTTGGGGGAATAATAATCGGAAGTGACGGTTGATGCGCCCACTAAGTAGCTGTCATCACCCAACAATTGGGCATTGCGCCCAAATTGGACTTTACTTCCTTCAGTATGGGTGAGCAGGCCAGCGGTAAAAATTTTATTGCAATAGGGCGGCTCTGAAAATGCGGCAGGGGATAATCCGAGTAAAAAGATGACAAATGTGAAAGGGTAAAAAAGCCTTCGCCGTATACCCCTGGTTTTTGAAGTGCGTTGGAAAACAGTTTTTCGGCGACATATATTCATGACAAACTCCTTACAGATGATTGACACAATGTTATGCATTTGCAAAACCTGATTTTGCAGCCGACAAAGATTAACAGACCAACGGGAAGATACCAGAATCTGGCGCACAACTATAAAAAATAGTTCGAGCATGAGTTATAAATGAATACATTCAAATATGAATGATTTAATGTTTAATAAAACGTCATGAAGATTTTAATTAATGTCATTCTTCAAAAAATAAGGGCACGGCACTGAATGCATTCAGTGCCGCTTATATGCCACTGATTTCTTAATTCAGGGAATAAAAAATCAGGTCAATATCGCAATTAAAATAATGATAGGAATAGGAACGCCAAGGACCCATAAAAGAATTGAACGCATAGTCTTTCTCCTTCCTTAAATGATAATTACAAAACGCGTTGGCGGCCGCCGCAGGTGGCAAGCCAGCTCGCAGTGAAGGCACCCGCAAGTAAGGATACAAATAGCCAGAGTGATATATAAGCAGCGCTTTTGCGTGCGGCATCAGCAGCTTGTTTGGCTGTTATCTCTGTCTCTTTTAATTTGGTTTGCCAGAGGGTGAGCGTACCTTTTACGCGGTTTTCCGCTTCCTGTTGAGTCAAGCCGGTATGGTAGGCAACAATCTGGCCGAGATATTGGGTGTCTGCAGGTGACAATGAACCGACACGCAGAGCGTTGGCAAAAATTCGCGCGACTTCTCTTACAGGTGCTTTTGTTGCAGCTGTTGTATCAGCAGGTAACGTAGTTGAGGAAGAGGGGGCTGGCGTTGTTGTAGATGTTGTTGCAGGCGCTGGATTAGTTGCGTCGGGAGCTGGTGCAGCACCCATAGGTTTGCGAAATAAGGAATCGATAAAATAACCGCTGAGATCATTATCGGATTTCAATTTATCGGCCCATTTATCGGAGTTGGTACCGGCAACGGCAGCAGCAATGCCCGTCGAACTCGCAGCACCACCCGCTATTGCCGCGCCTGTTTTAATTCCTCCACCAATAATGGTACCAACCGCAGATGTTAATAAGCTCGCGGTCAATAATGTAGCAACAGCCCAGGACAGAAAGCCATGGGCGGTATCGCGGAAAAAAACTTCATCGCCGAGCGTGGAAGCCCATTTGGTTCGCAAACGCCCGGCCAGATAACCACCCAAGCCGGAAGCAAAAATGGATGTCAATGTAATCCACAAAATACCGGATACACCAAGTGTCTTCGCTTCTATACCATCCTTCGCCCAAGGCGAAATAGTGCTCAAACCAAGGCCCGTTCCGAGGATCAACAAAATTAATGACAGTGCCGCTGCTCCTGCCGCACCAGCAAAAATGGCTCCCCAGGACACTGCACAACCCGACCATGCATTAGCGGGCGCATAGTCTGTCACGTTATTTGTTTCATTCGTTCCAATGGTGGTAATCATTGCCTGCTCCTTTTTCAGTTCTACAGCGATATATTTTTTCATTTGTGGGAAAATTTCGTAGCGCAATAGATACTGTAAGAAAGACAGGTGCATATCGGTGCGTTAGCGAACGCTTTTGAAATCAAGGTAGTCCCACCCGGCAGCCGTAACGCTAGGCAATGCTGTACGAGGGTGCCAGACCTCACATGCCAGTGCTGGCTGGGGTGTGGAATTAGAATTCGGGCTGCCGGATTTGCCGCAGGAAGAGCGGTTGAGGCCGAGTTGTGGGGAGTTCACATGGCTAGCTTCATAAAAACGATCATGCTAGCCTTTACACACTCCCTTAACGAAATCCTGTACTCATATGTTAACTATTCTTGTGACCATTTTTGTTATAGCTTATGTAGCTATCGCATTGGAGCATTTTTTACACATTAATAAAGCAGCAACATCCCTGGTAGCTGCTGGCCTTTTATGGACCGCATATGCCTTGTTGTCAGGTAATGGGCATGTTTCAACTGAACTGTCTGAAACATTAATCAATACGGCACAAATAGTCTTTTTTCTTATGGGAGCCATGACAGTCGTAGAAGTAATTGATGCACACAACGGTTTCCAAATAATTACAAAAAAAATTAAAACGACAAGCATGCCGATGCTGATGTTATTGGTTTGTGTGATCACTTTTTTCCTCAGTGCGATTTTGGATAATCTGACGACCACTATCGTAATGATCTCATTATTAAAGAAGCTGTTGGATAAACGAGATGACCGTTTATTTTTTGCAGGGATGATTGTTATCGCGGCAAATGCTGGTGGAGCTTGGTCACCCATAGGTGATGTGACCACAACAATGTTATGGATAGGAGGGCAAATAACACCTGCCAATATTATTACTGGAGTGTTTTTACCCTCTGCTGTAAACCTGTTGTTACCATTGCTAGTAGTTATTTATATGATGAGAGGTAAGGTTGTAATTTCTCCCCCAATTCAGGAACAGACCAGCGAGTTAACCACAAATGCAGAACGAAATGTTGTTTTCTTCCTGGGCATTGGCGTTCTGGTTTTAGTCCCACTTTTTAAAACGATTACGCACCTTCCGCCTTTTATGGGCATTCTATTTGGTTTGGGGATTTTATGGCTAGTCGCAGATCTGATGCATAAAGACAAAGATCAGGATCAGAAAAATCAGTTAACAATTACCCAGGCGCTCAGTCGAATTGATACATCATCCATTATCTTTTTTATCGGGATATTGTTGGCTGTTGCGGTTTTGGAGCATACCAACATTTTAACCAATCTTGCTATGTGGCTTGATCGAACGGTTGGACGCCTGGATATAATTGTCACGCTGATCGGTTTTGCCAGTGCAATTGTGGATAACGTTCCATTGGTGGCAGCTTCAATGGGAATGTATAGCCTTGATCAGCACCCTACAGACAGTTTCCTGTGGGAATTCCTTGCATATTGCGCTGGTACAGGTGGTTCCATTCTGGTGATCGGGTCGGCAGCAGGAATAGCTGCGATGGGATTAGAAAAAATAGATTTTATATGGTATCTCAAAAAGATCAGCTTGTTGGCTACTATGGGATATATAGGTGGTGCAATTGTTTATATAGCGCAATATCATTTTTTTCATAACTGAGGAAAACCGAAATGCTTGAATTTTTATTTTGGTTGGTGATCGTAGTATTCGGGCTTGTGCTTTTTTTTAAACTGGCTAAAAATAAAAACAGCTTTATTCACTATTTTAGTCGCAGTCAGTACATGAAAGAACTAAGCAATAATAAAAGTAACAAAAAAATGAACATCAGTAATATAATTTTAAAATAAAAGTTTGCAGTTAAACCACTGGAATTTCTCGTATAATTAATAGGTTATAAAATATATATATACTCGGCAATAAAAACCTAATTTCTAACTTTTGCTTACTAACAAAGGCGACAATAGTCGCCTTTTTTCACTCTTTTATTTGCATCACCGGCTTTTTAAAAAATGCGTATTAATCCTACCCATCATATCGGCAAGGCCGGTGATTGCCCTCTGGGGTAATTTCACATCTTCCTGGATTTGGTCAAACAACACTTCCAATAAACACGCCTGCTCCCACAATTGGTAATGTGCATCTTCTTCCTCTGTGCGGGTTAATCCTTCACCAAATTGTGCAAGGCATTCGCCATCAGGTGAGTGAATTTCAAGGTGGGATTGTTGGTAAAACGCGTATTGGAATGGATTGAGTTTGATAACGCAGGGATTAGTTGGATGGGGTAGAGCGGTCACATTATCCATAATAAAAATCTCGCAGTTTGATTGTGTGGCATTCGCTCCCCATGAGATCAGAAGTCATGGGGGCGACTGGACAGGGTTCTGACCACCGGACCAAACCACACCGGCCCACCCGAAGGTGGCCCCGCCCAGCCGCCATAACAACAGGCAAAGCTGTACGAGGACGCTAGAACTCACGTTCTAGTGCCGGTTTGGTCGCGGGGGTCAGAATCCCGACTGCGGGATTTACCGCAGCGCGGGCAGGTTAGTGGATGAGGGTAAGGCTGTCAACGGAGCGGCAGTAATAGGCTGTAATTCAGGCTGGCGTTTAATGTTGCGATAGTCTTTAATTGGTTTTTACGGTCTATGCGGTGCTTATTTTGATCGATTTGATTTCGATGATGAGTGTATTTTGGTATACGGTGCTAGCTGTTTAATAAACTATTAATTTGGTCAAAAAAATGTTTAATGAAAAAATAGTGAAAGCCCTTTCGGAGCTATCAGTTTTAAATAGTAAGGCGCAGGGCGTCGTCGAGTTATATTTGGACGCGCAAAAATCGCTGGCCGAAAATTTACCCTGCACCAGTGAAGAGCTTATTGATGTCATATATGATCATGAGGACGATGATATTGTAATCGAGGCATTGGAAATTTTAGCTATTGATCGTGATCCCAAGTGTAAGGTCGTTCTTTCAGGCATCATGAGTGCTCATCCGGTGGATAAGGTTAAGGAGCGTTCACGGCAATTACTATTTAATGTAATTACACTAGAAACGGCAAAAGAATTTTCATTGCGAAAAGATCAATAAATTTAGTAATGAGGTAAAAAAATAAAAATGAGTGAAAAAATTCCCTGTGCTGAATGCCAGGCGCTGGTACTTCCAAGTACAGCGGAGCGCACTGGAGGGCTTTGTATGCCCTGTAAAAATGGAAATCGCGCGAGTATTGAGCGATCAAAAGAATATTATAAAAAGCAGCGAGAGTTAGATAAAACCTGTCCGTTTCGTGCTCTGTGGAGTAACCTCGTTGAGAAGGTTTATCATACGGAAGGAGGGTTTAATTTGCTCACTGAAGAGGAACAGCTTTATTTTTCTGTAAATGTTCTTAGTGGCGAAGTATATAACGGAGGATTTGACCAATTTTTTACAAATACATCAGGTGCATATTATTACAAAGCAGAACTTGGTCTTGTACGTTTGGGCGCTACACATTCGCTTAAACTTCTGCATCAAGCAAAAGAAAAATGCTTTGGTTCTAATGATGTTCCTCTAGATCGAAAGAAGCGCTGGGAGCTTTTGGAAGGGAATGGAGTTGAACCAGAGCTGGATTCGCTTGATACACTTTTCTATGAAAATCTCGATCAACTTGAGGACAAGCTTGAAGCTTTTGCTATCGAAGTTGGCTTAATTAAAGGCTTATAAACAAATAATTAATTTCTGGTCTAACCGTTTAAGATCACTTAATAAGCCATGTAAAACAAAACACTAAGAAATCGCTAATTTTATTATTGAAGGATGAATCTATGAACGGCAGCTGTCTTTGTGGTGGTATTAAATTTAGCTTTGAAAAATTCGATTCCCAAATTGCAAATTGCCACTGCTCAATGTGTAGAAAGTTCAGTGGATCAGCATATGGGACTTTCGGGACAGTAAATGCTGAAAACCTGAATTGGGAATCCGGGTTTGAACTTATTAAAATCTTCCATTCTTCCCAAAAGGCCCACAGAGGCTTCTGCTCAAACTGTGGTTCCAGCATCTATTATCGATTAACAGCTCCCAATGCTCCATTTGAAATTGCACTTGGTTTGCTGGATACAGAGCCAACAGAATCAGTATCTGCCAATATATTTTGCGCCTATCGGCCGAATTGGCCTCGCAACATAGAAAGCATAGAAAATTTTGAGGAATCGAGAGTGGTTTGACATAAATATTCTTCAAGATTGCAACTTACACCTAGGTGTTGAAGCGGGAGATAATTAGCCTGACGCGCAGGTTGATATGCAGGCCAGCAAGTTAGAAAAAATTAAGCTATTAATAAACTAGCAGGACTAGTAAATATTTATGGAATCAAAAGAGTCGCGACAAGAATCATTAGGTTCGAAAGAGTGGCCAAAATTTTCAGACCCCATGCTCTGGATAGCTGGAGTTGTCTTGGTAATTGCATTGGTCTCAGTTTCTGTACATTTTGGTAATAGTGATTTTGGGGATTGTAATCTTATACAGGATGCAGAGAAGAAATCCGATTGCTTGAAGTCAGAACAAGCTGAATATCGTTCAGCCTGGGGGCAATTTGGCGACTTCATGGGGGGAGTTGTTAATCCAATTTTTGGATTTTTGACGATCTGGTTGCTAGTGACGGAGTTGAAAGCAACTCGACGTGCGACGGAAGAAGCTCGAATTGCTCAGGAAAAAACCGAAAGAGCATTGAGAGATCAGCTAAAAGAAGCAAAATTTCAAAATGCATTTTCTAACTATTACAAGCATCTTGAGGAGTTTGAGAGGTTTTATTTAAAGATTGTTGATAAGGGGCATGAATATTGTGTATTCAAGGCGGATGTTAGGTGGTTACATTCGTTTATTTACCCCGCGGCAAAGAATGGTGTTTTTGCAATTAATTCTGAGGTTGCGGAAGCCATTGCAAATGCATTTAAAAAATTAGTTTCTCCTCTTACGCAATGTAATGCTTATGAAGTTAATGAGAAGAATATCGAAAAATTAAAATGTGCTAAATCTTCAATGGAGAAAAATAAAACTGCTGAATTATTTGGTGCGCATTTAAGCATTGATTCTCATTATGGGATTTTGGAAGGTGAGGATCCTGAATATATAAAACACATGAAATTTTATTTGGATATACTTTGTTTTGATGCAGTTTTTGTTTATCGAAATGATTTTCATAAATGCATAAAATTTTTAAGTGATTCTGTAAAATCTATTGATGATGCAGTGAAGCAGGATTCATCTGTTCAACAATTGCCATCATTATCACATTCTGCATGGTCTCATAGTAGGGCAATGGATAAAATAATTGATGCATCCAAGAAAGATTCGGCTAATGCTATTTAGTAATGTTGGTGATTGTAACCAGCGAAACAAATTAATTAAGCCTATCTTCCACAATCGCGAAGGGGTGTGGTAGGTGTTAGGCACCACTGCCTGCGCGGCCCGACCCAACCTACAACCCCCGAATGTATAAATTCCCCTCCTGGAAAAACTAAACTTTACTATACAACCGATAATTTTCATCTTTGATGTGCATAAACGGTTTCAGTTTAACTGTGCCCTGGCTGCTGTTTACTACCACCCATTCCGATTCTGATTGTCGTTTCGCATTGAGTAATTGCTCGCGGGTAAAGTTCACTTTCGCGGCATCAATTGGAAAGAGCACCAGTGGGCCAGTTAGCAGGGCGACCATTTCGGGGTGGGTGGTGTTTAGTGGTTCCAGACGCAGTGGCATATCAAACACAATCTCTATGCGATCTGCGCGCTCCCAGGTTCTTATGAGTGTTAAAAAGGTACCGGGTTTTATTTCGTCTTTTTGGATTTTTCCATTAATTTTAATTTGCGTTGCTGGCCCGGCCCATTTGGGGATGCGCAATGACACTCCGAATTTTGTTGGTTGTGCGGCAGACACTTCAATGATGGATGTATTTGTTAAAGGGTAGTGGGTGGTTTGGTTGATGTGGATCTCTTTATTTTGCAGTTGGAAATTAACCTGCGATGGAATGTAGAGATTTACATAAACCTGTTCCTGGTCGTGCACGTAGGCGCTGATGCCATAATCCGCTACCAATTGGATAAATGTGCCCGAGCAGCAGGGCCATTGTTCGCCCCGGAAAAATTTGTGGGCATCGTTACTGTAATCCGAATAATAAAATGTGCTGCCATCGGGCAATGTTGGTTTTGCGCCGAGGATGGTGTTGTATAGCACGCGTTCCATACTATCGCCGTAATGGCTGAGTTTGGTGATTTGCAACAGATGGCGTGCGATTTTAAAGTGGCCATAGGCGCCGCAAGGTGTTTCAAAGGAGCGATGGGTTTCAGTGATGGATTTAAAGAGTGTTTCGGTATCATCCGCTGCAAGAAGCTCTTCGTTCGGGCCCCAGCCACCTGTGGCATAGGATTGTTTTTCTAAAAATTCAAAGCCATTGCGCGCTGCTGCCAGGTATTTCATTTCACCTGTTACTAAATAAGCCTGGATCGCTGAATTCAGTGCATTCACATGGCTATAGGCATGTTTGCCTTTGAGCGGGCTGATACCTTTTGCGAGTGGATCAAACAAGGCTTCATCTTGCATATAACGCAGGGCAAGGCTTTTGTATCTTTCGCCCATACCGAGTTGCCAGGCCAGGAATAAATTTTCTGGCAGCGTATAAGGCTCATCCCAAATTTCTGCTTCTTGCGTGTAAGGGCGTTGGCGACGTTCTTCGCGGGTAAGTGCTTTTTCGGGCAAAAAAGGCAGCACTGTATCAGTCAATTTATCGAGTGCCGGTTTTGCCTGGGGCGCGCCTGTAAATTGATAGGCATCGATTAAACCGATTGCCAGTTTGTCGTAGGTATAGGCGGGCAGGTAATAATTTTCGAAAAATTTCGGTGAGATAGTGCGTGCGTATTTTTCGACAAGTACATTCACTTTTTGTTTTACTTTCTCGTCACCGGTGATGGCAAAGCTGCGCGCAAGTCCTGATAGGTATTGGCCAAAACTATGGCCTGGAATATAGCCATGCCAATTGGCTGTGCTCCAGTCATTGGGATCTATATGGAAATCTTTAGAGTCATCGTACCAGCCGCCCATATCTTCGCCTGGGGCGTCTTGCCCGGCGCGCGAGCGGAAGGGTTTTAGCAATTTGTCATCATCAATGCCCATAAATAGCCGGCTTTGATACTTGAACTGGTCCAGCAACGGGCTTTCGCGCAATTGAACCTGCGCGTATTTAAATTGTTTGATGGACGTTTGTACTTTCGGCGTTGTAACAGTATTTACAGCCGCTGCTGCAAACGACGGAGTCGCACAGGCGCTTAAAAAAATACCACTGTGATTTAAAAAACGGCGGCGGGAAAGGTATGGCATAGTCAGGTCCTTAATTATATTATTAAATCACAGTACAAAAGGTAGTGAGAAAAATATAGCTTGATTACTGTTCTTAACCTGGGCGGCAATATTTTCGTACTTTTGTTTTAATTTTGTCGCAAGTGTTAAAAACCTGACAGTGAACTGTTTATGTTAATGAGTGGTTACGGTGGTGGGGAGTGGCACGGAAAGGTTTATTTTTTAAAGGAATTGTTGGTTTTTATTTGTGCCATCTGCTCGGTTAATTTTGTTATCTCCCGGTCAATAACATCGCCACTACTGAGCAGAAGGTGCATGCGTTCTTCATATTCATTGATAGCATTATCCAGGATTATTGCACCCTGGCCGTGTAATTCCAGTAGGGGGTAGGCCCGGCGTATTTCTGCGATAAAACTGTTATAAGTTTTACGGTTTTCTTCTATTTGTGAAGCGTATTGGATGTTGATATTGGATAAGTGGTTTTTGGTTACATCCATCCAGTCATTTTTGTCTGGATTGTGTTTTTGGTTAACCTTACGCAATTCAATACTTTTTATGCATTCTGCAGTTGTATTGACCAAACCTTGCAGGTTGGTTTCAAGTATCGGGTAGTTGTCCATTGGCGTGTTGAGATGCATCAGATGAATTTTACCTTGGATAAAGAGTGTACCTTCATCAACATGGATTAAGGTTTCGGTAATGGCCGGTGCTTTCACCAAGGCTATTGTTGATTCAGTAAAAAGTGCAGCGGGAAAATATTCGGCCTTACCCGATATTGAATGAATAGCAAAGCCTATGGGTGCTTTAAAATCCTTGATAAAGTGCAATATAAGTTTGGCTAGCGCTGATATCGAATCACATTTTATTAATTCCAGTATCAAACGATTTATCGCATGGAGCTGCTGGTAGTGGGCGATTGTTTTTTCCAATTCGCTGGTAATCAGGGTTAATTCTTCACCGTCATATTTATCGCGATTCTCGGTGGCAGTTGTATTGGATGTTTCATTGCGTTCCTGCAATTGGGCATAAAGATGGTCTACTTCGCTTTCCAGGGTATCTATACAACCTTGGCATTCTTTTACCAAACGTTCCAAGCGTACGATTTCTGCTTCTTTTTCCGTGCGTATATCATCGGTATCGGTAGGGTTAACGGATTGTTTTAACAGCTGTATTTCCTCATTCATTTGATGGATAAGGTCGCGCTGCATTACGTTATTTTTCCTGAGTTGGATCAGTTCGCTAATAATATTTTTTTGTTCGGTTGGGGCAGTCGCCTCAGGAATGAATGGATTTAATTCCCCCGGTCTGGGCAAGGAGGAAGTATTTTCCAATTCTGCAGGATCCAGGCGAAGGGCTTCCGGGAGTGTCAGGTGCGAACCCTCTTGACGGGCATCCCTTAACATGATGGCGTAATTGGTAACCTGCATTTTTGTTTCTTTCAGTTCTTTTTTGAGATTGCCGATATATTGGCCAGATTTTATTAACTCCATTTCCAGGATGTTCATGTAATTGTCCATTTTTGCTTTATGTTCAGGACTAAAGCTGGATTTATAACTTTTCAATTCCCTGATCATATCCCTGACATTCGTGTTGTTTGTGGTGGATATCTCTGCCAAATCAAATTCTTGGGTCCCTGCACCTTGAACACCCGTCTCCGATGAGGCTGTTTTTTCAGCGGACGATAGTTGCTGTAATTTTTCCAGCATGGTTTGCAAATGATTGATAGTGCGCTGGCTTTCTAATTGGTATTGTTTCAACTGCTTTTCAGATGTCAGTAAGCGGGCAATTTTATCTTGTAGTTGTTTGTTTTGTTCATTGCTGCCTTTGAGGGCATCTAATCGATCCTGCATCAGCCTTATACGGTTGTCCCGTACTTCTTGCCGCCGGGTATTTTTCTTGTCCTGCCAGCGAATAATATCGGCGAGCTTTCTTTCAAATAGGCCCCAACCAGCGTGGGTAATCCCTCGCTCATCAAACACTTCCTTTTCTGCTGTCAGGTAAAGGCACCGCAGTGCCGCAGTGCGGCCGCTGAATGAATGGTTGGGGTCGAGGTGAGGGTGTTTTGATCCGGTGTTTTTTTCATAGCGCTGCAATGAATCTGCAATGGATCGTTCAAAGTATTCTTGAATTGTGTTTTGGCTTGGTGCCTTTTTGTCACCATAGAAGCCGGGTCTTTTATCAGATGCTAAATTTTGCTCTGATATCGCCTCGTTGTATTTTCCATGCAATCTCTTTAAAAGTTTTTTTTGCTTCAGGTTATGACGAATGGAAAAAAACAGGATTACCAGCAATACGAGGATTATTTCAGAAAGCACAATGTCAGCGAATAAAATTCTTGTTTCCATGTTAATAAAATATAAGTTTGGTTAAGAAGCAATAAACTCGGGTATGTCCATGGGCAAGGTATACCTATTTGTTTTATTGATAGCCAATGATAAGGTTCCCAAAAAGTATAGGCGCTTTTACCCAGTTGCCCGATGGATGGAGGCTGAACCCTATTTTTTGTCGCCTGATTAAACGTGATTGTTAGGGAAGTGCGCAAGCACACATATCCAGTAACCTTAAGCAGGCATAATCGTTAAGCACATAGAAAAAGTATTTGGCTAACGCCTTATTAAACAAGGATCTAAAAATGATGCTGTTTGTAAAAGCCAGAGAATTGGCATTGATTTTTCGGGATACATTCCTCCAATGGATAGAGCGCGAGCCGTTTAGAAATAGTGCGGTGATTTCCTTTTATACCATTTTCTCATTGCCCGGTTTGTTGGTGATTATTATCAACCTGGCGGGATATTTTTATGGGGAGGAAGCGGTAACCAGCAGTATCAGTGATGAAATCGGCAAGATGATTGGTGGTAATACCGCCAGGGATATAGAAGCGATCATTGCCAATGCGAGTGTGCATCAGGATTTTACCTTCGCATCCCTGGTGGGTATAGCGACTCTGATCTTTGGTGCAACCGGTGTGTTTTATCAACTACAACAAACACTGAATATGATTTGGGAAGTGAAACCGGAACCCACGCGCAAAATTACCAAAATGGTTTTGGATCGGGTATTTTCGTTTGGGTTAATCCTCGCCGTCGGTTTTTTATTATTGGTTTCACTGGTGCTCTCTGCATTCCTATCCATTGTGAGCAGTTGGGTGGCTTATTATTTTTCTGAGATATTTAATATCCTGTTTCGTGCCCTTGATTTTTCTTTATCGCTGGGTGTGGTGACGTTTTTATTTGCTGCAATTTTTAAAGTCCTGCCCGATGCAAAAGTCCCTTGGCGGGATGTATGGGTTGGTGCTTTTGTAACAGCGCTCATGTTTGTGCTCGCTAAATTTGCACTGGGCATTTATTTTGGCCACAGCAATCCCGCTTCCGCCTATGGGGCAGCGGGCACTGTGATATTAATTATGCTGTGGGTTTCCTATGCGGGGCTGATTATATTATTCGGTGCCGAATTTACGCGGATATATGCAGATCGACGCGGTGAGAAAATTAAACCATTGGATTTTGCTGTGTCTACCAGTGATCTGGAAAAGCCGGGCTATTCTTACCATCCATATGAAACACATCTCGTTAGTGATGTTGCAGTGCCCGTGTATCCATTAGCCAACGACATGGTAATGGAGCATAAAGCCAGCGAAGCTGCCAGCCCGGTAGATGAATCCGGTGAAGAAGATCCCGGTGTGGGGTTGGAATTTTTAGTCACCAGCGATAAGAAAGCCAAAAAATAACCAGCGCAATGTTTATGTGAAAAATTCACATCGCTCTTGTGAACAATTTACTTCCCCGCCAATGGCTTACAAAAATCTCCGTCATTGGCGACTATTCCTGTTTTTTGAATTCCGTAAAATGGCATCCCATAGCGTTGCAATTCGGGCGCTGTAAGCGGAGTCGGTTCACCTGTTATTGAAAAGGTGTTCAATAAAGGTGGAACGACTCCAATACCCACTCATCTTTTTTTGATTTTATAAGGACGTTTGAAATGAACACACTTGGCTTTTTAACCCGCGCTTTTGTCCTCGCTTCAACTGCTTTGGTTTCCATCTCTGTCAGCGCTTCAGAATTTCCTTTGCGTGCGGATGACCTTAACCTCAACCATCGCTACTCAACCGGTGCCCACTGGTCAGGCGGCACCCAGGAAAAAGGTTTTGATATTGGTGCGGTACGCCATATTGGCAGCGGCCAATGGAGTAGTTTGAAAACCGATGGTGCCGATACTACGGTGAACTCCAATTACCTTATTTACGGTGCAAAAATTCGCGCTATGGCAGCGGGGACTGTGGTCGGTTGCTGGCGTAATTCACCGCAAAACGCGGCGGGCAGTAAACTGCAAAAACTGTTGGATGGATACATTGGCCTGGCCGGAAACCACGTGTGGATTTTGCAAGATGATGGTGTTTATGCACTCTATGCCCACGCTCAACCAGGCACTGTGCCTTCCAGTATTTGTCCGCACAACAATACTTACCTGTCTACCCCCAATACTTCCAATCCCTGGACCCAGGACGGCAAAGTTACCGGTGGCGTAAGAGTTGCGAAAGGGCAGGTATTAGGTGTGGTGGGTAATAGCGGTAACTCCACTGGCCCGCATTTGCATGTGCATATGGAAAAAGATGGTTTGCCAGTGACGATAAAATTTGACCATGGACAAACTACACCGTTTACCAATAACAATGCTTCCGTCAATGGTCCATGGACATTATTGAGCGGCAAAGCCTTGCCCGCCGGTAAAGTCCTGGTGTGGGCACCGCACTCTGTCGGTTACTGGACTGTTAACAATATTCCTGACGAGCGCTTCCAGGCCTGGTTCAATCACTTCACTGATTCAGGTGTGATGCTGGATACAGTACCTTGCACCGACGGTGGCCAGATTTATAACACCACCTGGATTCCCAGCAGTGGTTCCTGGTATGCACATGCCGGTTTGAGTTTGAGCGGCTTCAACCAAAAGTCGGATTACTACGCTAACCTGGGTTATACCCGTACTGGCTGGTGGTACTGCGGTTCGGTTTATACCGGGATCTGGAGAAAATAATCCTACGGGAAAACTTTTGATTGGAAAACAAAAGCCCTGCAACGCAGCAATGCTGTCCACTTAAGGATTTGTCGTCACTCCCGCGAAAGCGGGAGTCCAGTTTTCGTGGCAAAATTCGCAGTTTATGGATCCCCACTTTCGCGAGGATGACGACTAACAAGGTGAAATAACCTTAAGTGAACAGCATTGCTGCAACTCAGGGCTTTTTTTGAAATAAAATACGCAGTATGCGGAATAATTCGTCGTCAATAATTCACGCAATCGCTTTCATTGCGTCACCAACACCTAACAACAATTCAAATTGTGCTGCGGTCATAGGTTTGCCAAATAAATAGCCCTGGCCTTCGTCACATTTTTCTTTGCGCAGGTAAGCGTATTGCGCTTCTGTTTCAATACCTTCAGCGATGGTTTCCACATCAAAATTCCGGGCCATATCAATAATGGCGTGAATGACGGATGTATCGCGTTTGGAAGTCAAAATGCCACGCACAAACGACTGGTCAATTTTAATGCGCGACAGTGGATAGGATTTTAAAAGGCTAAGGGATGCATAGCCGGTACCAAAGTCATCGAATGCAATGCCTACACCGTAGTCATGCAAACGTTGCAGGGTTTCCAGCACTATATCGTCGTTATCCAGAACGATATTTTCGGTGACTTCCAGCTCCAATGCTTCCGGCGGCAGCCCGTGCCGCGTCAGTGTTTCAACTACCTCGGTTGCCAAATCTCCCACACGGAATTGTGCGCTGCACAGGTTGACGCCAATACGGAACCGCGGAGCTCCGCTGCGTCGCCAGTAAGCGGCTTGTGCGCAGGCTTCATTAAGTATCCAGGAGCCGACTGTGGCGGCGAGTGGGCCACCTTCCAATGCGGGCAAAAAAGCGGCGGGCGACAAGATTCCCCGCTCCGGATGATGCCAGCGAATTAATGCCTCGGCCCCGGTGATAGAACCATCGAACATGCTGATTTGCGGTTGGTAGAAGAGTACAAATTCACCCTGGTCAACAGCGCGATGCAATTCAAGTCCATAGCGTCGGCGTGCCACAGCCTCCATGCGTAAGCTGGGGACAAAAAGGAACACACGTCCGCGTCCGGTACTTTTTGCCTTGAATAGCGCAAGGTCCGCATCGCTCACCAACTCCAGTGCTTCCTGTGCCTGGGCGGGTGCCATAGCGACACCACAACTCGCGGCTACGCGCACTTCGTGGTCGTCAACACGGATGGGGCGTGCAATGGCAGCAATGAGTGAGTCGGCGAACTGCATTGCGGTGTGAGTATCTGTCACATTTGTCAGCATGATGGAAAATTCATCCCCGCCGATACGGGCAACAACATCATTGTCGCTGGCCAATTGCCGCATCCGATTGGCAACTTCGCGCAGGATTGCATCGCCCAGGGTGTGGCCGAGTGTATCGTTGATATCTTTGAACCCATCCAGGTCAATCATCAATACCGCCGCAGGCGTGGGGAGGGTCAGTACTTCCTCTACACAACGGTAGAATTTTCCCCGATTGGCAAGGCCAGTGAGCCCGTCAATATTTGCCTGCTGGCGCAGCTCTTCTTCCTCGCGCTGCTGGTGTGTCTGGTCTTTGAGGATGGCTTCAAATTTCATCCGGCCTGCATCGTGCCAGCCAAAAAGCGCAAAGCCAAAACGAAGCTCGGTACCATCCTTATGCAGTCCCTGTATCTCGGTCGGTATATTGAGCTGGTTGAGCGATCCTGCTGCAACAGCCTGTGCAATCAACTGGCGGAAACCGGTGCGCTCGGGTTCAGGTAGCAACAGGTCAACGCTCAGGGAAGATTTATCGAGCAGTATGTAGCCCTGTGCAGCAGCGGCGGCTTCATTCCATTCAATAATGTGCAGGTGTTCATCAAACCAGATGACCGGTGTGGAGGAGCTGCCCGCATATTCTTCAAAGGCGGGACGAGTGCGCTCAGTTGAAACTTCAATGCGCCGCAATTCCAAACGGTCTGATGCCATCTTTGCCAGCTCGCGCAAACGCTGTTGGGCCTCTTGCGAAAAATCTGTATGTGGTTGGTCGTCAATTACGCAGAGTGCACCCAAGGCAAGTCCGCTGGGTGAGAGCAGGGGCACACCAGCATAAAAGCGCAGGTGGGTTGAGCCGGTGACGAGGGGATTATCATGAAAGCGTTCGTCCAAAGTGGCATCGGGTACCACCATCACATCGGATTGGGTAATAGCATGAGCGCAAAATGAAACATCACGGCTCATATCGACTTCGCCTACGCCCAGGCTTGCTGCAAAAAAGACATGGTCGCTACCAATCATATTCACTGCTGCCACCGGCATATCAAACATCCGCGAGGCAATATGCACAACCGGGTCGAGGCTTTGCAGCAGCTGTTCATCATCAAAGCCGTAATCGGATAAAGCCTTTAAACGTTCGGGCTCAGTGGAGAGTATTGCAGGGCACTTCATCTGCATGTCCTCATCTTTATTTTCCTTTCGTAAATATTTTGTTGTTTCAGTATAGAAAAGGAAAAAAACACAGCATCAATATGAAGTTGGAGGTGCCACCTTTTTACAATCTGCCAAATAATGAATAAGAATGTAAGAAAAGACAGGTAAGCAGATAAATGAAAAATGAATTTGGATCCGCCAGGAATATTTTTTAATACAGAAGTTTAATCGCGAATGCCATTACAAGGCATTACACCGGGCGCATCAAATGGTTGAAATGTTTTATACAAAAATCCGCAGGTCATTAAAGAAAACGATAGGATAAGCTTTTAAAATCCCACTCGATATTGCAAATGAAAACTGCGCCCCTGGCCCGCAAAAAAGCGGTCATTGCGCCGGACAACTTGTGTGAAGTAAGTGGTGTATTGGCGATTGGTAAGGTTGGCTATACCGAACGAAATATCACCCCAGTGACTATGGTGGGTGAGGCTGGCGTCCATCAGATTGTATCCCTCAAAGGTTGCGCTGGTTGTTCCCTGTGTTTGAAAATCCCGCGATGCATCGTAATTCCACTGCAAGAGGGATGACCAATTGTGCGACCACTCCTGGGTCCAACTGGCAATCAAACGGCGCGGGGGGATATCCAATGCCGTTAAATCGCTGTCGAGATCCGCGTCCCCGTCACTATCGTAATGCCCGCTAATATCGGCATACATCAGCTTTAACAATGTCTGTTCTGTCGCTTGCCAGCGCGTATTAAATTCCCAGCCTTTGGTTTCGCTGGGCCTGCGATTCAGGCGATACACACTATTGATTAATTGCAATTGTGTGCCGTGTTCAGCATTGGACTCAAAATAACTGAGTTGCCCTTGCCAATTGTTGGATGCGTAAAACAACCCTAATTCGCGATTGTTGGTAATCAAAGGGGAAATTTCAAAAATATCTTCCACATTCAAACCCGATGTATTAATCGCGCGCAATTCGCGCCCGGCATCGGGCATACCAAAACCTTCACCATCATTAAATACCAGGTTCAAATTGGGCGTTAATTTATAAATGGCGCCGAGGTTGTAAACCATCTCGCTGAAATCCAGCTCACCGCCACCCACGAGCGTATTACCACTAGTGGCGATGGTGCGGTAATCCGCTATTTCCAGTGCACCAATTTCCTGGCGCAGGGTCGCATTGAGCGTGAATTTTTCAGTCAGGTGATAATCGCCCTGCAAGAACGGTGACCAGTTGCGAAAGTGCATTTCCGGTGACCAGATTCGATCAGTCATTAACAGCGCCTGACTGTTTTTATCATCAAGGAAATCCATCCCGGCCGTTAAATCCAATGCACTGTTTGCTACTTTCGGTTGGTAAAAATTGAATTTCAATCCGTATTTTTCCGAACGCATTTGCGATTGGTCATAAATATTGGTGCCCAGGTCGGGGTCTTGGAAAATCGCAGTATTGGTTGCGCCAAAGGTGGCTGCAAAATCCTGCCAGAATAATTTGGTGGAAAGCTCGGCATCCCCAATTTGGTTATTGCGGTAATCCAGCGCGATATTCGTTACCTTGTTTCCTGGCGGCTCACCATGGATGCTTCCTTCTTTAACTGAAGTAAGTACGCCTGTCTGGATATTGCCGGGTATTACCAGATAATCACCATGGCTGGTGATGTGGTAATCATTCAGCGTCAATTGCAAGTGTTGTTGTGACCAGCTATACGCGGCCTTAAGTAGCAGGTCATGGCTTTGGGTATCCTGGATATCCCCTTGTATTTGTTCCAGCCCGACCAGGTTTCCATTACCGTCTTTAAACAGGCCTTGCTCCTCAAAGGTGCCCGCTAGCAAGAGCGAGAATGCATCCTGTTGGGCCCTATGTGAAAACCCCAGTTTGTAACCACGGGTTTCGGGGGAGGAGTTATCGGCAGTGTTCAGGGTAGCGGAAACATCGGTAGCCGGTTTGTTCTCTTTGGCTGTATCCTGGGTAATAAAATTAATAATCCCGCCCGTTGCCCCAAGCCCCTGCATGGCATTGGCCCCATAAATTACTTCAATACTTTTCACCATTTCCAAATCAATCACATGGCCATCGCGCGAGACATCGCGCAGGGGATTCCCCTGGGGAATTCCATCAATCATGATCAATGCAGCGCTGCCACGCAGGGTTTCGCCCATGCCGCTGAGTTTTTGTCGGCTTGGCGCCATACTCGGGATAAGATTGGCTAGTATTTGGGTAGTATCAAACCCCAATGCCAGTTGTTGGCGGATTTCCTGCTCAGTAATCACCGTCACTTTAAAGGAGAGGGCGCTGGAAACTGCCGGGGTGCGGTTGGTGGAAATTTTAACTTGGAGCAGTTCTTCCAATGACATATCAAAAATATTATTGGAATTTTCTGCACCTTGGGCCAGGGATAGAGGGAGGCCACACAATCCAGCGGCCAATACTCTCCAATATCTGTGGTAGTCCCGTAACACCATAATTGCACTATGTCCCGTTGGTTGAATGTGAGCTAAGCATAGCAGCTAATTGAGAGGACAAATTCCCCCTTTATATGGGTTGGAAATGCCAGGCGAGCAAATGAAATTGATCCACTTTCCCCAGGTTATTTGGGGTTGAAAATATTTCCGCAAGGTTTCTCTTTTTTGTTATAAAGTTCAAAAAATATTAGCACCATGGGAATCTCAATGTCTCAGTATCAATTAGCCCAATTGAATATCGCCACCTTGCTTGAGCCACTGGACTCGCCTCGGTTGGCTGATTTCGTTGCCAATCTCGATCGTATCAATGAGCTTGCCGAACAATCGCCAGGATTTGTGTGGCGCTTGAAAGACGATGCTGGTGATGCAACGGCAATTCGTCCATTTGGCGATAACATCGTAGTGAACATGTCAGTGTGGGAAAATATTGAATCACTTCACAGCTATGCTTTTCGCTCAGCGCATGTAGAAATACTGCGCCGCAAACGCGAATGGTTTGAAAATATGTCAGAAGCCTATGCGGCTCTTTGGTGGATTCCGCGCGATCACCGCCCCACTATCGAGGAGGCTGCCGAGCGCTTGGCGAGTTTACGGGCATATGGCTCGACAGCTAATGCATTTACCTTTCGAAAATCCTTTCCTGCGCCCGATGTCCAGATGATTAATCAAATTTAAACACTCCAGGCGTGCGTAAATATCGCCGTGTGAAAAAAGACGTTGTGTAATGAAAATTTTTTGGTGAAAAAACCAGTGCAACCCATCGTTCATTATTGAAGATGGGCTGCCGTCATCAGGTCCGACATATTCAGGTATCGCCGGATAATCAATAAAACTCGAAATATTCCTCCGTATTTGCCTCCCAATAATTTTTATCGTGCCCGCCGCTTCCGGTATGCCATTCCACGCGTACACCCTGGTTTAACAGGTGTTTATAAAAACGTTCATTTATACCGTTAAGTGGATCGCTTGTGCCTACATCCAGATAAATATCAGTTGCACGTAGGTCTTGCGTTTGTGCCAGCAGGAAGGGATCGCGCTCGGCGCGCAATTCGGGGGTGGTATAGAGCCAATTGCGCTGGCCGGTAAACAAGTCACTGCTGCTGTAATCCCAGAGTGCATTGCTGTGGGCGCCAATTTTGCTGAACAACTCCGGATGGCGGAAACCCAAATGGAGCGCGGCAAAACCACCCATCGAATAGCCTTCGATAAAACGGCCTGTGCGGGTGTTATCGGTTGCAAAATGTTGATCGATGTAAGGAATTAACTCCTTGATCAAATAATCTTCATAGAGGCCGATGGTTCCGCCACTGGCATTGGGGTTTTGCGCGCGCGTTGAATTCACGGCAAAACTGTTTTTGTAATCCGGCACCACCAGGATCATGGATTTCATAGTACCTGCGGCGATCATTTTGTCAGCAGTGAGGTTAACGCTCATAAAGTTGTTGAACATGGAATATTCGCTGCCGCCATAACCGTACAGGATGTAGAGCACCGGATAGGTTTTGCCCGGGTCGTAACCGGCGGGCAAATAAATGGCAAACCCGATCCGGGTATCCAGTGCCTGGCTTTGGATTTTGTCGTAGATGATGGTGGACTTGATATTCTCTGCACTACTGGATGAGGATTCCATCCCTATAGATGAACTTGCTTGCGATGACGCCACTGCAATACTGGTCGAGTGGTTATTGGTCCCTGTGGAGTGGGAGGCGGCACCGCAGCCGCTAAGGATAAGCGTCAACAAGAGTATATGGACAGCATAAAAAACAGTTTCGTTGGACATATTTGTATCACTTTTTTAACAGCTGGATTTATTGTTTTGATGTAAAAAGACTAACCCCTTCAAGTAATTAAGGCTCTTAAAGGATTCTTAATAAGTATTAATTTCGCTTTGGCAGATCAACTGATACCCATGCTGGACAAGCGCAGCACGAGGGATTAAGGTCGCGGAGTTTTGTAGATTAGTGAGCAATGTATGTCCGAGCGTGTGTATCAACCCCAGTCAGATGCGAGTGAATTTTTTTTAGGCGAGTGGCGCTTATGCGTACACACCAATAGCTTGCAGCGTGGCGATACCAAAGTGGAGTTGGAGAATCGTTTGGTGATGCTGTTGTTATTGTTTATTGATCACCAGGGCGAGGTACTGGATAAAGAGCGCATTATCAAAACTATCTGGCAGGGCAAGGTAGTCAATGACGATAGTCTCGCCGTTGCTATCAGCCATTTGCGCAAAGCCCTGGGCGATAATTCGCGCGCACCTGCTTATATTAAAACCATTCCCGGTGTTGGTTATCAGTTGATTGCCAGTGCCAAACCCTATTTGGCGAAAGCAGAGGCGCTGCATGCTATTTCGGCACCTCTGCCTGAAGTGAAAAAAAGCAGACAGTTTGGGCAGTTTGTCTGGTTGTTCCTGTTTTTTATGGTAGTGGCGGTGATTGTTTGGTTTGTATACCTATCTGTGCAACAACCTGCGGCTGTTCCTGACGTAGATCCAATCGCTAAACAATCTGCATCGCAGTTGGATGACGTAACGCTAAATAGTTTTGTTCAGGCCCAAACCCAAATTGCGGGCTGGGAGCCAGGGCAATACAAATTGGCGATCCAAACCCTGCGCGATATTTTGTTGCAACATCCCGGCTATGCTCCAGCTTACGCCAGTATGGCGGAAGCAAAAATAAAATTGCTGCAAGAGCAGTTAGCGATCAATGACAATTGCGCTGAAGTCTTGGGTTTGCTCGATAAAGCCATTGCATTGGATCAGCAGCTGGCACCCGCATGGTTATGGCGTGGCAATGCGGTGTTCTGGTGCAAACGCGATCAGGTTGCCGCTGAGCATAGCTATCAGCAGGCGATCCAATTAAATGCAAACGACGATCAAGCTCCCATGCAATATGCGCAATTATTATTGGCGCAAGGGCGATTTACCGAATCCTTACAGCAGGTAGATCGTTCGCGCGAATTAAACCCGCTCAATTATTCAGTGCCAACGGTGGTGTGGATTTACCAAATGCAAAAGCGCGATGATCTGGCATTGCAAGAGTTGCAGCGTATTGCCACCACTGAACCGGACAATCGCTATACCCATATTTCTGCCCAGCGTGTTTACGAACGTTTGGGGCGCACACAGGAATCGTTCGAACACTGGTTGTGGTTAATGCGCGACGCAGGATATTCGGGAACTGATTTGCAACAAGCGCAGGATGCATTTGTTCGCGCAGGCTTGCCGGGTGTGAATCACTGGTTGCTTGAGCGCAAAGACGCGGCCGATTTGGGGCAATACGCGCCGCCATTATCCTGGGCGCGTTATGCATTGGTTGCAGGTGAATTGGACGTGGCAATGGATTATATCGAGCAAGCATTTACTCTGCGTCAATCACCTTTGTTGTGGGCAGGTGTTGATCCTGCTTATGATCCCTTGCGTGCCAACCCGCGCTTCCAAACATTAATTATGCAACTACAACAACCTGAAAGTTCAATTGCATCAACGCCTTAAGCTTTCTTTAAACTCCTTCATTACTGCTTATCCCCAACTGCTTTTATGCTCCGTGGTGAACATTAACCACGGAGGCTTTGCAATGAAAAAAATATCATTATTAGGGTGTGCGTTACTTTTGGGTTGCAGTATCTCATCCGCCAATCAGGTAGATGCGGGTAATCGCCACAACGATAAACCGAAACAATTAAAAGTGGACTGGCAGTATTCGCTTTCTTCTCCTGTCTCTGCATCACCCGTTGTTGCCGGTGAACAATTATTTGTGGCGGCGGAAAATGGCAATCTCTATTCATTTGATCTGGCCGGCCGGAAATTTAATTGGCTCTATCACACAGAGGCGGGTATAGCTTCCACGCCGACAGTTGTGGACGGGCGCATTTATTTTTTAAGTCGCGATGGTTTTTTTTACGCACTGGAGCAAGCGACGGGTAAACGGCTTTGGCGTTTTGCTACTGGAGGGGAAGCGCGCTTTGCGTTAATTGGTGGTTATTATTCTCCTCCTGAGATGGGACCAGTGCCTGAACCCTGGGATTTTTATCTGTCATCCCCACTGGTACGCGATGGCAAAGTCTACTTTGGTAGTAGCGACCATCACCTCTATGCGTTGGATGCGCTCAGCGGCGAATTAGTCTGGTCATTTGATGCAGGCGATTCGATCCATTCATCACCGGTTTACGCTAACAATAAAATTTTCTTCGGCACCTGGGGCACGCGGCTCTACGCAGTGAATGCTGATACCGGTTTGGAGGCCTGGCACTTTCAGGGCGGCACAGATCCATCCGGCATAATGCAGGGGATCACCGCAGCACCTGCGGTAGATGGCAATGCGGTTTATGTCGGTGCGCGCGATGGTTTTGTGTATGCCTTTAGGCAAACCGATGGTGCCAGTCTCTGGCGTTACTCTGCGGGAGGTAGTTGGGTGTTATCGACTGCTGCAATCGATGAAAAAAATATCTATGTCGGCACCTCGGACACCGGATTGTTTTTAGCACTGGATAAAAAAACCGGCACAGAAAAATATCGCGCTGATACACGTTTGTGGACTTACACATCGCCCCTGTTAATACAAAACCGCTACGCATTTGTTGGGACTATGGCGGGTGAGCTCTATGGTTTTGATAAAAATACCGGTAAACAATTATGGTATTACCAAACTCCCGAAGGCAGGGCGGATATTAACGATATTGTTGATGGTAAAACCGGAAAGTTACGCGGCGAAAAAATCTTTGCTGCCGACAAACAAACACAAGCGGGCGTGGAGGAAGTTAAGGCATTGGGTTCATTTGTCGCATCGCCGATATGGGTTAACAATCAATTGATCGCTGTAAGTGCAACGGGTGAATTGTTGATCTTTGACAATGTAATCAAATAATCAATGTAAAAAAAGCGCCTTACGATTCCCAAGCTTGGCTTGGGAATCTTGTAAGGTTTGTGCATTCACTTGCCGGTAATAATCCTGTATTTTGTAATCCAGTGATTATTATCGAGCGGGTATGCAATGCTGACATCTGGACAACTTCTTCAATTTAAAAAAAATGGATATTTAGTGCTGCCTGGTTTTGCCGCGCCACAATTTTGTGATGCAGTTGTTACATTCGCCAAAAGCGAGTTGGAACAGCAAGCCATGCCGATTGAATTTGAAGCAGATACCCAATACCCCGGTGCGCCCATATCGCGTTCGGCCGAAGGTGGTGCAACGGCGCGACGTTTGCTCATGGCGTCGCAGCGCCACCCGATGTTGCGCGATTGGGCGACCGGTGATCCTCTCAAAAGCATCCTTCACCAGTTGCTGGGTGCGGAAGTGCTCCTATCGCAAGCCCACCACAATTGCATCATGACCAAACAACCGGCATTTTCCAGTGTGACCGGCTGGCACCGCGACAGCCGTTACTGGAGTTTTGCGCGTGCTGATTTGGTATCAAGCTGGCTGGCATTGGGCGATGAACTACCCGAAAACGGCTGCCTGCATGTGTTGCCCGGCTCCCATCTCTGGACTATAGAAACTGACCAGTTGGATGCCAGCCAATTCCTGCGCACGGATATCGCTAAAAACCAACCCTTGCTTGAGCAGGTTCAGGCAGTGCCACTGCACCAGGGGGATTTACTGTTATTCCACAGCAACCTGTTCCATGCGGCTGGCCGTAATACCACTGGCCGCACCAAGTTTTCGATGGTGTTTACCTACCGCGCTGGCGACAACCTGCCAGTCCCGGGTTCCCGCTCTGCCTTATCCGAAGAGATTCTCTTGGCATAAACCCTCCATCGGGTTTAATTCTTTCGCAGTGATAATTGTCGCCTGATACTCTTGTCTTAAATTATTATTTATCATATAAATTATGTGTGAGATGGGCATTACACACAACGCCTGTCCGGCCGGTATTGGCGGCGAGGCACCCAAAAGACTTAATAAAAATAACGGTGAACATCATGAAACTAACCAAATGGGCGTTATCCGCCTGTATCGCAACTGTTTTTGCTCTTCCTGTCACTTCCAGTGCGGCTCCCATCAAAGGGGCTGATATCAGTTGGATGTCAGAAATCGAAGCCAATGGCATTAGCTTTTACAACCGCAGCGGCGTAAAGAAAGACATCCTGGCGATTATGAAAGAGCAGGGCATGACCGCCGTGCGCCTGCGCGTGTGGGTCAACCCCGCCGATGGCTGGTATAGCGGCACGCAGGATGTAGTGGCCAAAGCCAAACGCGCCAAAGCCGCTGGTATGAAGGTGATGATCGATTTCCACTACAGCGACAGTTGGGCCGACCCGGGTCAGCAAACCAAACCTGCCGCATGGAGCAACTACAGCTTCCAGCAACTGATGGATGCAGTATGGAATTCAACTATCTACACCCTGCAAGCAGTGAAAGATGCCGGTGTAACAGTTGATTGGGTGCAAGTCGGCAACGAGACCAATAACGGTATGTTGTGGAATGACGGCAAGGCGTCGGTCAATATGAAAAATTACGCCTGGCTCACCAACACGGGTTACAACGCCGCGAAATCAATTTATCCGAGCAGTAAAGTTGTTGTGCATTTAGCTAACTGCCACGACAACGCCAACTTCCGCTGGATCTTTGATGGACTGAGAGCCAACGGCGGAAAATTTGATGTGATAGGTGCATCCTCTTATCCCACACACGCATCGGGCTACACTTGGCAAAATGCCAATACTGCCTGTTTAAATAATTTGAACGATATGGTTTCACGTTACGCTGTACCGGTGATGATTTCTGAAATCGGTGTGCCTTGGGATCATTCGCAAGCACAAACTATTGTGAAAGATATGATTACCAAAGTGGGGCAAGTGAGTAATAGTAAAGGCTTGGCAATTTTCTACTGGGAACCGGAAGCGCGCCCGGGCTGGAAAGGTTATACGCTCGGCGCTATGGATAATAACGGCAAGGCCACTGCGGTATGGGATGCGTTTAAGTAAACGCGATTCGCTAAATTTTCAATTGTTCGAACCGGAAACCGCACAGAGCTTCTCTGTGCGGTTTTTTATTGCCCTGCTGGTACAAAACTTCGCGATAGTTTTTAATAAGCCCAATGAAACCGCACTGTCGTAATAGTGGGTAAGGTGAGGTTATGGTATAAGACCATACCAAAAACTTGGACGGAAAGTTTTCAGGGGGTATACGGAAAGTTTCTGTCTAATAACAATGTTATGTAGGGAGTAAATGAAAAATTTAATAATTAACTCAATGCCTGCAATAGTGTTTCTAGGCGTATTTGTTCTAGTAATGAAATTGCTTCCCCCCATAGGATGTAATGATGGAGAATCATCTAGCTCTTTTGGCAAACAAGGAGCGTGTTCTCATCACGGAGGAGTTTCATCATGGCAGCCCATGGTTTCGTTTTTGGTGAGTTCTGCAGCAACAGTGTGGTATTTGATTTTTCTAGCAAAAAAAGTCCTGCAAGCTCTGAAACCGAGAGAAGTTCGCCTGGAGAAAATAAATCGAAATCTCAGAGAAGAAAGCGCAGAATTTTAACCAAATGCCCAAAGTGCAAAAGTAGCATGGTTTTGCGAGCTGCTCAGCAGGGAGGAAATGCAGGTGGTAAATTTTGGGGTTGTAGTAGGTATCCCTTATGCAAAGGAACAAGGCGGCATGAACCTTAAAATAAATGCATAACAAGCGGCTGTGGTAAAAAATCAATACCTGCAATGCAAATTTAGTTCGCTTGCCGCTCACAGTTATCCTGCACCATGGCATTTGGAGTCGTCATCATTTTTCGCATACAGGCTGCACGAGCAATAGCGATTACATCATTTATATAGGTATTCCGAAATATGAATCAGTACTCAACTACAGTGAATAGCGACAGTGATTGCATATCGCTACATCCTGAAGGATTCACCATTAAGAGCCACTGGTTTATTCCTGCTTCCAGACATTTTGTCTACGCCGTGGCATCTGATTTCGAGCACTTTTCGCAGCACTTTCCACGAATCGCTCATTCAACACGAGTTGTATCGCGTGTTGATAATCGATTAGTTGTTGAAGCAGAGGCGGCTTCCTTTGGGAGGTTCTTTCCGCGTGTATACGTCACCATCAATGTGGAGTTGCTTCCGGGTGAGGGCTATCGTTGTTCGACGCTGAATCACACATTCAATACTACGGGTGAGGAGGAGCTTCTTTTAAGCGATGCTGCTGGAGGCACGCGCATTACTTACTCCTACACAGTTACGGTTCGTCGCAAACTCTTCCTCCCATTGTACGCTTGGTTGGTGCGACGTTTTGCCTTGCGCTACTGGAAGTGCAGTTATTTAGAGCCGTTGACACTACTATCCCAGCAACGTGAAGACGCAGCTGGTGATTGTAGTGGTTAAAAAATAAAATAGTCTAATAAACGGTCAAGCATCGTTCCGCTTCGTTCCACTGGACAGAATTTAAATCGCGGCTTTGTGAGTAACACTAGCTTTATATGGATCACATAATGAGAGGAGCGATATTTTTAGTATGCATTTTGAGTAGCATGGGTGGAGCAACAGAGATATGTAAGATTCCTCAGGAAGGGCTTGATTTAATTATGACCTTTCCTCCAGAAATTCAGGCCTCCGTTGAGGCTAAAAAGGATGATCCAAAATTATTTGGCGTTCTTGGTTACAGCCTAAGTGTGCCAGGTGTTCCCAAAGGCTCAGATTCATGCTGGTCAAATGAAGGTCTGGTATCTGTGATACCAGGTACAACTGATGCGCCGTGTTCAGAAGCGCATTTTATTTATCAATATGCCATGGAACTGTACGCACGTGAGTTCAACAAACAGCTGTTGCTAATTGTTCCGAAGTTAATCCATCATAAATGTAACGCGGCTGGCAAACACTAATCGTTCGTCTAACAGGTAATTTTGCGGATGCTTTGCGCCGCGAATCTTAACGTTAGGCATAAAAGTAGAAATATATGCGTGCAAGTAAAGCTATAATTTTATCAACTATTTTACTTCCAATGTTTTCTTTCGCTGAATGCCTGAAAGACGGGCAGGAGGTTACATTCACAGGGACAGTTTCACGCGAAACCTTTCCCGGTCCACCAAACTATGAAAGCATTGATGATGGTGATACTCCTGAGACATGTTGGATATTAACCATTAGCACACCGCAGTGCGTCACTACTGAATCTATGGAGGACGGCGCTCTTGATGAAGTGGCAAAATCAATAACTCGCTTCCAACTCGTATTTGAAGATGCCAGTATTTACAATTCACAAAAAGATCTTGTAGGAAATGCTGCGGTAGTAGACGGCCAACTTTTTGTTGGGGTTTCGGGTCATCACCATACAAAAGCACTGGTTTCAGTGAAAAGTATAAAGTCAACAAGTAAGTAAGTTAACAAGCGAGTGTGGTAAAAAATCAATACCTGCAACGCAATTAGCGGGCTTGCCACTCGCAGTTGTCTCGCACGCTGGAATTTAAAATCGTCATTATTCATGAAGTACCGAAACAATCAAATGAACCTCTGAAAAATACACTTTAAGGATGCATAACCATGCGCTTGATCGGAATGCTGGATTCACCTTATGTAAGACGTGTTGCAATTTCGTTGGACGCGCTTGGTGTAGCATTTGACCATGAAGCAGTATCCGTTTTTTCCACGTTTGAAAAATTTAAAAGTATTAACCCGGTGGTAAAGGCGCCTACATTGGTATGTGATGATGGAGAGGTGTTGATGGACTCTTCGTTAATGTTGCAATTTGTTGAGGCGGCAAAAGCCAATGGCAAAACCTTGTGGTCAAGAGATGCTGTGCAGTTGCAGCATGAGATGAGGGCGGTGGGATTGGCTTTGGCTGCTTGTGAAAAAGCTGTCCAATGTGTGTATGAAGTCAATTTAAGGCCTAAGGCTGCGCAGCACGAGCCTTGGTTGGAGCGGGTAAGGGGGCAATTGGTTGCTGCTTTATCATTGCTGGAAATTGAAGTTGCTAAAAGGCAAAAAGATTTTGAGCATGCAATTAATCAAGAGAGCATTACCGCTGCTGTGGCTTGGCAATTTATCCAATCCATGTTGCCGGATATAACGGAAAAGGGTGATTATAAAAACCTTATGAAATTATCTGCCCGTATGGAGTTAACGGACAGTTTTATCAAATATCCCCCGATAGGGCCGGGGGTTTGATTAATTTTTTTTGTGGATACCCGCGTTCGCGGGTATGACGACCGCATAGAGAGGCCTTTTTTATTGGTCAGTGTAGATACCCGCGTTCGCGGGTATGACGACCGCATAGAGCGGCCTTTTTATTGGTCAGTGTGGATGCCTGCATTCGCGGGTATGGCGGTACCGCTTAGAAGTGGGTAATGTTTTTCGTAGGGCATACACTCATTCGTGGGTACGACGACAGAGATATTTTTCAGCAAGTCCCTTTGCTGGCGTTATTGATAGATTATTGTGCAAATACCAGATTGGCTGCCGGTAAATTTTCTGCCGTAGCAGTCAGTTTGACGCCGACCACTGAGTTGCCAATTTCAACTAGTGCACTCGCATAGCCCGCAGTAGTGTTGATAGTTGCGGGGCTGATAAGTTTTGCATCACCTGCTAATGAGAAAGTCACCGGAATATTATTCGCTGTCACCGGGTTACCCTGTGCATCGATTAATTGGGCGTAGGCGAACACGGCATCTTTAACCCCGGTTTGTGGCGCCTTGCCGCTGGTATCCAGCGATAAGCGCAAGCTTGCGGCTGCACCGGGCGTCACTACTTTGTGTTCGGCTACTATCTTGCCGTTACTGTAGGCAACGGCTTTTAATTCGCCCGCCTCAAATTTTTTCAACGCAAAAGTAAATGGCGGATGTTGCAGGTTTTTGCTGTTGACATTTTTATCTGGCGTTTGTCTGGCGATAATTTTGCCATTAAGCAAGAGCTCTACTTCATCTGCGTTGCTGAACACGCGCACATGCTTATCTGATTTTTCATTCCATTCGCTGGCGATAAATACCATGGGGCCGGATGCAAATTTATCTGAAATTTCATTTGCATCGCGCTGACTTTGGTAAAAGTAATAGCTGTATTTGGGCAGGCGATCGATGCTCATAATGCCCGAGCTTTCCAGATCCGGTGAGTAGCCGCGGTTGTAATCAAACATGACCCAGTAGCCGTCGGCAAATGCGGGGGTGTTGAAATTATCGTTGTGTGCTTCCTGGATATTGGCCGCTTGTTGCAGCAAACGTGTTTCACCATCACTCAATAATTGACGGCTGGAGCGGTCGGCTTGTAATAAATTTGCCCACTCGGTTTGGTTTAAACCAGCATTCATAGCATAGTATTCCCAATCGCCGTATTCGCTGACGATGTAAGGTTTATTTGGTTCTTTATAATGCTCCAGGCGATGTTGGCGCGCTTGCAAATAAATATCGTAACCATATTCCTGCCAACCGGCCGACAGTGCGCTGGGATATTCTTCATGGATAATTTTTGTGAGTGAATCGATAAAGGGTTCGGTCATCCAGGATTCATTGAGTGAACACTCCCATGCCATTACCGAGGGATGGTTGCGGTCGCGACGGATTAAATCGCGGCAGGTTTGCTGGATTTGCGCCTGGAACGCCGGGTCTTCAGAAAAATATTGCCAACCTAAAATAGAATCTAGCAACACCAAACCCAATTCATCGGCAGCGGCCATAAAGGCGGGCGAGTGTGGGTAATGCGAGAGACGCACATAATCAAATCCGGCGGATTTTATTTTGACTGCATCGCGATAATCTGCAGCATCAGACGTGGCGTAACCCACGTAGGGATATTCCTGGTGGCGGTTCACACCGCGCAAAAATGTTTTTTCACCATTAATCAATAATTGGTTCTCTACCCATTTAAATTCGCGGATACCTATACGTGTGGTTTGTTCGTCCACCAATGAATCGCCTTCATAGATTCGCGTAACCAGGTTGTAGAGATTAGGTGTTTTGGGTGACCAGAGCCGTGGCTGCTTGAGCAGCAATTCGATGGTATTTTCTGCATCGGTTTTGCCATTCACCGTTTGCAGGTCGCCAGTTTGATCGACGACAACTTTATCACCATCTAATAGTTTTTGTACCACCCGAAATTTTTTAGGATCAATATTCGCGTTAAAAACATGGGTATTGATTTTAATAGTGGCGTGATCATGCGTGACTAGCGGGTAGCTGACAAAAATTCCGCCGCTGGCGGTTTTGCCTGCGGCAATAGCATCGGTAATATGCAGGTCATTGTCGATCTGCAAATGCACATGGCGATAAATTCCACCGTAAGTATTGAAGTCCAAATCTTTTAATGGCTTGGGGCCAGTGACGGGATTGTCGCGGTTATCCAGGCGCACCAATAATTCATTCGGCGCGTCCCAGATTAATTTTTCAGTGAGGTTGACGGTGAAGGGCAAATAACCGCCCAGGTGTGTAGCCAGTTTTTCACCGTTGAGCCAGACTTCGGCCGCATTCATTGCTGCATCAAATTTCAAACTGATCTGTTTGCCTTTCCAGCTAGCTTCAGTCGTAATCGTTTTTTTATACCATGCATCGCCCTGGAATTGCCCGGTTACAACCAATGATTCGATTTTAGGCGTGTGCGGGATTTGTACTTGTTCCCATTCTTTTTGTTGCTGCGCACTGGCGAGGTCGAGTGTGTTGTCGCTGCGGAAAAATTGCCAGCCTTTGTCAAAGAGGCTATCGCTTGCCGCATTGTGTTGTGGCGCGGGTGAACATGTTGCGAGCAGGGTGCATAAACCCAGGGCGCTAAAAAGCGGGAGTGACTTTTTCATCATTTTTGTTGTGGCATCTCTTGTGGTGTTGTGCATGGCGTCTCTCACTCGTCGAACTTATTTCATTGTTTGGGATAGGCTGCCCGGTAAAAATTACTCTGTATAGTCTGCCGAAAAAAACAAAAAAGCGGGTAGGGCATTGTTGTGGCGCGTCGCATCAAAAAAGCTGGCGTTTTCCCAGTGTGAGCCTCTGCCCCATAGGGTTTTACAGCGGGTGCTGACCCAGGCTGGCTCCCAATAGATTACACCCAAACCGCCAGAGGCTTTTACCAACTGGGTCAAGGTTAGCAGGTAAAGTAATTGGCCTTTGGCGCTCGGCGGATATTCGGGTTGCACAGCATTTTGGCCTAATACATTGCCGGCTTTGTCGAAATTTTTCAGTGTCCAGGGGTAAGCAGTTTCTACAATCATCACGTCTTTGTGATAAGTATTTTTCAATTCTTTAATAGCAGTGGGTAAATCGGGCAGTTTATAAGTGGACCACTGTGGATAATAAGAAAGGCCGATAATGTCGAAATCATCAACGCCGTTTTCATGCGCCTGTTTAAACCAGGTGAGCGCATTTTCCGGTTGCGCGATATGCAGCACTATCTGGATTGGCTGGTTGCCTTTTTTTACCGATTGATTGCTGTAATCGCGCACTGCTTTTATACCGCTGTTCAAGAGCGCGGCATTGCGTTGCCAGTTGGGAATGCCGTGCACGATAGAATTTTCTTGTTGCAATATTTCGATATTGGTTTCGTTGCCGACTTGTACCATATCCGGTAGCAAACCTTTTTCGTCGAGTGCAGCCAAGGTACTGGTAGTGTAATCGTAAAGCGCTTTTGCTAATTCATTGGTATCGGTGATGTGGGCCCAGGCTTTGGGGATAAATTGTTTTTCCGGATCAGTCCAGGTGTCGGAATAATGAAAATCCAGTAAGGTTTTCATTTTGTTGTCTTTGGCACGCTGCAAGGTTTTGCTTACATCGGCAAGATCGGAATACTTGGTCCAGTCAGCATCGTGCCATAAACGCACGCGCACAAGATCGGCCCCTTTTTTCGCAAAGAGTGTAAAGGGGTCCTGTTTTTTCCCCTTGTCGTAATAGCGTGCACCGCAGTCTTCCATCTGGTTGACGTAGGATAAATCCGCGCCGACATAAAAAGGTTTGCCGGTAACTGTAGGTGTGTTTGCCAATGCGCTACAGGCGATACAGCAGGTCGCGAGTAACAATATTTTTTTTATCATCGTTTCTTTCGCTTACATAGGTGTGTGGATTTACTCTAGCCCAAAAAACACGGCTGCCGAAGCAGCCGTAAATAAAGGGAGAGATCCATTGACAAGTTACAGCAAGGATTTGCAAAAACGCCTGTTACAGCTTCCAGTTCAAACCAACAGAGTAGCGAGTGCCAAACTCTTCATACTTGTTGATGTGGTTGGGGTTGTTGGATTCCAAACCGTAGGTTTTGTAAGGCTCGTTGGTCAGGTTTTGTACCTGGAAGTACATTTTGTAGTGGTCGTTGAATTCGTAGGACAAACTCAAATCCCAATAACCTTCCGCATCGTTCATACCTTCTTCGCCCATCACCAGGTTGATATCGCGTTGGAACTCACTGCGATAACTGTAAGAGGTGCGCGCTTCAAAACCATTCAATGCATACCAAAGGGTGAAGTTGGCAACGTCTTCCGACAAGCCGGTCAAACCTGCTTTGTAAGTACTGTAGAGCGGTACGTACTGCTCAACATTGGATTCGTTGTGCGAGTAGTTGGTGTAAACACCCAGGCCGTTAAAGGGTGCGGGCAAGAAATCAAATGATTGTTGCCACAGCAATTCGTAACCGCGGATATAACCGCCGCTGCCATTGATGGGGCGCGATACTTGATACTCTTTGCCATTGTTCACGACGGTTTCCGCATCGGCAGCGCGGGCGATAAAACTTTCCAAATCTTTATAGAACACGGCGGCAGAAACCTGCGAGCCTTCGGAGTAATACCACTCGTAAGACAGGTCAACCTGGTCGGCGCGGAATGGATCCAGTTTAGGGTTGCCGGAAGTAGATTCACCCGGGTTTGAACCCCACAAATCCTGGTTCAGGTTGAGGCTTGGGCTCATCATATTGACTGGCGCGCGCGACATGGTTTTTGCGGCGGCAAAACGCAGCAATTGTTCTTCGGTCAGGTTCAAGGTCCAGTTGGTGCTCGGCAGCAGGTCGTTGTAATCGTGGTCAACCGATATCGCCTCTACGACTTGTTGTGGCTGCCAATTGCCGGGCGATACTTCCACCCAGACATCTTCACCCTGCTGGTAACCGCTGGAAGTGGTTTCGGTATCCACATTGCGCACACCCAGGTTACCGGTCAGTGCCAGGCCAAAGACTTCAGTGCCCATATCCAACTGAACGTATTGGGCACTGATGTCTTCACTCACGTCCCAACTGGATATCAAATCATCCGCATCGCCCGGGGTTGGGTTTTCCAAACCGCCAAAATAACTGTCGATAACGGCTTCGCGGTCAATCGTCAGGTAGTCGGGCAGGTCGCTCCAGTAACTGTCGCTTTTTGCATCGATCAGCATGCTGGCCGGAATAGCAACACCGGCATTTTGGGTAACGCTTTGGGTCCAGATTTCACCGTGCTCGAATTTATCGCGGCTGGACATGGCTGCGCCAAATTTCACGGCGGTCACGAAGCTATTATCAACGTCACGTTGGAAATCCAGCTTGAATGAATTGACCTCATCGCCGCCTTCCGCCTGGGGTTGTACCTGGATACCGGCAACATTGTTGGTGCTGGTATCCGTGAGCGATGCATCCAGCAATTCGAAGGTCATGCGGCCATCGTTAGTAGCGCCAAAGGTGGCGCGGCCGGGGTTGGTATTTTCAGTACGCACTGTGGCCCAGCGCTTATCGCGGCTGGTTTCGGACATGGCGGCGTCAGCAGCGACTGTCCACAAATCCTGGGTCCATTTCACGTTGAGGCCGTGGCTGGTGAGTTCGTCGTCTTGTACGTACTCTTCATTCAGGTTGCGCAGGGAATTGAGGTTGACGGTGCCGGAAATCAAATCCACTGCGCCTGTGCCCAAATTCTCATTGGTATAAGCAGTAGGGACTGTGTCGATCAAATCCCATTGGTCATCAAAATTACTGGAGATACCGAAATCAAAACCGCGCTGGTTTTCGCTGATATCAAAGGAAGACCAGAAGCCGTCATAGGCTATTTCCAGGTTGTCGTTCACTTGCCACTGGATCGCGCCCATCACCCCATGACGCTCGTCTTCACCACCGCGTACCAGCGCAGAACCGCCCCAGGGAGCAATCACATTCGCGCCCAATTCGTTATTCCATTGGGTGTTGTGCCAGGTGTCACCGTAGTTCCACAATTCGGCGCGCTGGGTAGCGATAGATTCAGAGCGACCTGAATAACCAATGGCTACACCCAGGGTGTTGTCGAGGAATTGGTCGATATAGGAAACACTGACGCGCTGGCCCATGCCGCTGTTTGCTGCATCATCGATATCTTTGCCCAGGTCGGATGAAGTTGCGCGCAGGTCTACAACCACCTTGGTTGAGTCGTAATCCAGCGGTTTGATGGTATCCAGGTTAATGGTGCCCGATACGCCGCCTTCAGGAATCCAGGCTTGTGGAGTCTTATAGACTTGCGCCGCGTTGATCAGCTCAGAGGGGAATTGGTCGTAACGGATGTTGCGCGTCTCTTCCAGGATCGCTACTTCACGGCCATTCAGGGTAGTAAAACCGAGCATACCGCCCATACCGCGGATCGAAATCTGGCTGCCATTGCCGCGGTCGCGGTCTTGCGCCAAGCCGGGCAGGCGTTTTAAGGAGTCACTGATGGAAACATCGGGTAATTGGCCGATATCTTCGGCAGAAATGGCTTCTACCACGCTGGCTGCGTTGCGTTTGACTTCCGCTGCGGTCTGCAAGCTTTTGAGGAACTTGCCGGTAACGACAACTTCTTCGACCAGGCCATCCTGGTTAGCGGTGCTTTGGGCAACGGCGATAGGGGCTAACAAGCTCACAGCCATAAAAAGACTGGTGCGAACAAATGTAGTTGATGGGTTGTGTATCATGGCTTCCTCTCTTGTTTGTTATATATATCATATTTATAGGCTTAATTTATACCGAGCTGTTAAGAACTGTCAATAGGGGGCACATAATTATCCAATTATATTACTAATTGGTGAGTTCGCTTGATGAATAGGTTTGGTGTAAATAGGTTTGGCGTCAAAATATGGGTAGAATTCATGAGCCTCCCGTCGAACAGCCAAAGTTGGCTACAGATAAGGTGCAAATACTTCCCGGGTGTTGATAGCGTAAGTTTGGACCGTTATACCCGAGAAGCTGGTTTCCCACTAAAAGGAATGAACCTATAAAAAATGATAATAGTCCCCACTGAAAAACAATTGGATTGGCGCAATGCTCCGATAGTGTTGTGCGCGCTGGTATTGCTCAACGTGATGGTGTTTTTTTTCTACCAAAGCGGCGATGACAAAAAAATCATCGAGGCAATGACTACCTACGAGGCCAAAGACTATTTGGCGCATGAGTGGCCCATCTATGAAAAATACCTGGAAGAAAAACAGGAAGCCGGGTTACTAAAAGACTATCGCCAGCAATACCAGGATGATGAATACGAAGAGATTATCGGCTCGCTGCTGATGAGCGATGAGTTCTACAGCTACCTGCAAAAAAATTACCGCAACTATTTTACGCCGGATTACTACGCCGAATGGGCACCTGAGCGAACACGTCTGCATGCGCAATTGCAATCGGTCAGTTATATCGCCAATGGCCTGCGCGCGAGCGATTTGCGTGTATCCACTTTTTTAACCCACCAATTTTTGCACGGCGATATTATGCATTTGCTGGGCAATATGTTCTTTTTAATTATCTGTGGTTTTGCGGTAGAAGCGGCGATTGGCCACTGGCGGTTTTTATTATTTTATTTGCTGTCGGGTGTTGCCGCCGGTTTTGCACAGGTGGCTTCAGATTGGACAAGTACCGCACCGCTGGTCGGTGCATCCGGCGCTATCTCCGGCGTGATGGCCATGTACCTCGCCGTATTTCGCTTGAAGAAAATCGAATTCTTTTATTGGTTTTTCTTTTTTGTCGGCTATTTCCGTGCGCCTGCATTGTTGATTTTGCCGTTTTATATCGGCAAAGAGATTTACAGCTATCACAACGATACTGAATCCAATGTGGCGTTTATGGCGCATGCCGGCGGGTTTGTTGCGGGCGCTTTGTTGATTGGTCTGGCGTGGTTATTTAATCGTAATACACTCAATGCACAATATATTGAAGCGGACCAGGCAATTGATCCGCGTCAACAACAATTGGCAGATATTTATGAGGCGATTGAAAAGTTCCGCTTTGATCGTGCGCTGGTGTTGGTTGATGCCTTGATCAAGGAAAAAGGTCTGAACTTTGATGTGGCGATGATCCGCTACAATATTTTGAAAATTTCGCGCGGTAATGCCTATCTACCTGCAACAGTGAATTTATTGACAGTCCCCTTGCTCGCCCCGGAAGAAGTTAAAAAACTGGATAAGGTCTGGAAAGATAACCCAGAGGTCCATCAACACTTATCCGAGCAGGCTGCATTAAAGTTGGGAATACAATTTACTGCGTTGGAAAGCCCGCAATCGGCAGAACAATTATTTGTGCAACTGCAAGCGCGCGGCTGTAAAAATCCTGCGTTGTCGGTCTATGCCAGCAAATTAGCTGCTGCATTCCTGCGCCTGCGCGACGCAGGTAAAAAATCCCATTACGATGCACTGGCAAAACAACTCGCACAAGGAGCTGAGCGTGGATTACTGTAAATATCACCCATTGGATGGCGCTACTTATATTTGTCGCGCGTGCAATACATGCCAGTGCGATAAATGCATTGATGATGAAAACAAAGCCGCCCATTGTTTTGTGTGTGGTGCAGTGCTTGAAAGCCTCGGCTCCGCGAATACCGTTGAACCTTTCTGGCGCAGGTTGCCGGAAGCGTTTAAATATCCGGTCAATTCCAATTCCATGAGTTTGATCGTGATTACCGCCATTATTTCAGTACTTGCGACGCTGATGCCGTTTTTACTGATCCTGTCGGTAGTGATGTATTTGTTTGCCGCCGGTTCCATTATGAAATACAGCTTCACTTGCCTTGAGCGCACAGCCATGGGCGAAATGAAAGCGCCGGATGTGATGGATGCCTATTCCGGCGGCATTAAATTGTTATTGCAATTGGTGTTAATGACCATTGTATTAAGTGCCATTGTTGGCGCTGCTTTTTATTATCTCGGCCCGGCGCTGGGCGGATTGTTTGGTTTTATCGCCGTCTTTTCTTTTCCCGCAATTTTGATTCGCTTTGCGCAAACCGAAAATATGCTCGAAGCAATGAACCCGTTTGCGGCCGTTGCGCTTATCGCGGCGATTGGTTTGCCTTACGGCCTGCTGATTGTATTTATGCTGATCATGATGACCTCAGTGGGCGTGTTGCATGAATGGATAGGCGCATTGGTTCCGGCAGTGTCCTACTTGTTGCAATCCGTTGTTTCCAATTACTACACAGTGGTGATGTTTCACCTGATGGGCTACATGCTGTTCCAATATCAGGAACAATTGGGTTACAGCGCGCGTTCCGATGAGGACGAGGATGAACCCAAACGCACGGAGCAGGAACGCCTTGCAGCAAAAATCAGCGTGTTATTAAAAGAGGGCGATTACGAGCAAGTGGTCCAACTCTATTATCAAGCATTCAAGCAGTATCCTAACGAGCCGGTATTTTTTGAAACCTTTTTTGAATTGTTGTATGCCTGTAAAAAAACAGCATTAATGGCAGATTATGGGCTGATCTATTTAGAATTCCTCAACCGCCGCAAGCGCTTCGATAAACTGACGCCTACATTCAAACAGATATTATTTATCGCACCGGATTATCTGCCAGATTCACCGGCAATGCGTGTACAACTCGCGACCTTGCTGAAACAACAGGGCGATTTAAAGATAGCAGTGAAATTGCTCAACGGCATACATAAGTTGTATCCGGAATTTGCAGGTCTGCCCGATGCCTATTATCTGCTGGCTGAGATTCTGGGCGATATGCCTAACATGCAATCGCAAGCCGATAAATGCAGGCAAATGGCCGCGCAACTAAAACGCAAGGTTGACGAGAAGAAAGCCGCCTTGGCAGTAGAGTTGGAACAAAAACGCGCGGCAGAAGCGCTTGCATCAAATAAACCGACAGGTGTGAAAACTGCACGTAAAGGGCCTCCGCCTGGAACAACGTTAAGTGGCCTTACATTGGAATTGATGCCGCTTGAGCCTGTGGTGGTAAAAACCGATGCGGATGATACAACAGCATAAATTGATATCGGGTAATTCATCCATCTGGATACTGGGTAGCGAGTTAGCACCAAATGGTGTTCTACATTCGCATCAGACGCCGATCATTTTTTCCAATACCTGGGTTTTTTGATCGCCCTGGATTTGGTTGAACCCTGCACCGGCCAGTTCGGCACTGGCGATGCGTTTGGTGGGATTGGTGTGGATAATTTGCAAAATCAATTTGCGCAGTGGTTTGGGTGTATTGCGCAAACGCCAGCGATTTTTAAAGCCCCAATAATCCGGGGTAGGTAAATTGCCGGTAAATAATTGGAATAAAATTGCGCCCAATGCATAAACATCAGCGCTGGTTGAAACTGGCTCGTTTGCGGGTTGATACCAATGGGCATCACCGCCATAGCTGTGGGCGGGAAAACCAAAATCGCTTAATTTGAGGTGGTTTTTTTCCGCAAATAAAATATTGCTCGGGCGCAAGTTGCCGTGGACTATGCCGTAGGAGTGGGCGCAAGCGAGCGCGTTGCAAAGTTGCTGAGCGATTGTCAAACACTGTCCCAGGCTGAGCGATTGGGTGAGCCGCTCTTGTAAACTGCCCGCGGGTAAATATTCCATCGCGCTGATAAATACGCGTGAATTTTTTCCTGTCCCATAAATGCGTGCAATATAAGGATGCTGTACTTGCGTTAATTTTGCTGCGTATTGAGGTGCGTTGCCGAGGTGATCCAGGTTTTGTTTTTTGATCACCAAAAATCGTTGGCGATTGGGATCATTCACCAAATAAGTTGCACCAAACGGATTTTCTTTTAATACGTCAAGCAAGGTGTAATTGGGCGGGATATTATCGCGTGTGGATTCAGTTCCCCAGCGGTTCACTTGCAAATGCCGCCCCTGGGCAAGTAATAATAATTGCTGGCGAATTTCATCTACCGATGCCGGGCGCTGGTTGGGATTGGCTTCAATGCAGCGATTGATCAGCGCGCGTATGGCAGAGGTAATAGCGTATTTGTCCTGTGCGGGCGGAATCGCATAGGTGTTTTCGTCTGCCATTGCGGGCACTACACCAAACACCAATTCATGTATAAGCACACCGAGCGAATAGATATCGCTTTGTTGGTTGGTATAGGAAGTCCCTTCGCGTTGCTCCGGTGCCATATAGGCGCCTGTGCCCATCACCATTTCCTGGTTGGGGAGAACCGCCTCTGTATTCTCCATCTTTTTATTGGCGGCCTTTTTATTGGCAGCCTTTTTATTGGCAGTAAAGTAACCCGCGATACCAAAATCCACTAAATAGGCATGGCCATCGTAATCCACCAAAACATTGGCGGGTTTGATGTCGCGGTGCACAACACCATTGCGATGCGCATAAGCGAGTGCACTACAGAGTTGGATTAAAATATCGAGCTTGCGGGTGAGGCTGATATCCTTGCGTGGCAATACGGTCTCGAGCGAAACACTTTTCACATAGGGCATGACGAAATAGGGCAATTGCTGTTCGCTGATGCCCTTGTCGATAATCTGGATGATATTCGGATGACTCAGGCGCGCCACCAATGTGGATTCCTGTTCAAACTGCTGCTGGATGATTGGCTCCTGATTCAAACTCGCATCCAATACTTTTATCGCCACCGGTCGGTCGAGCGATTTTTGTACCGCCAAGTACACCTTGGCCATACCGCCTTCACCAATCAGTGTTTTGATGTGATAACCGGGAATTGTCTGCACGCTAAAGCTCTCGCAAATGTTATGGCTGGAGTATAGATCGCCTTATTGCTCGCGGTTAAAAGTTTCCCTTGCTGGCATCAATATTAGAATGGCGGCACACTAACATCTCCTGTCCACGTATAACCGGGTCAACAAAATGGATGATCAATTACTACAACTCAGTCAGCGCCTCGGTGAACAATTGCTGCAACGTAACTGGCGTATCGCTACTGCCGAATCCTGCACTGGCGGTGGTGTCGCGGCTGCCATCACGGCGATTCCCGGCAGTTCTGCCTGGTTTGAATACGGCATTGTCAGCTATGCCAATGCCGCCAAAGAAAAACTGCTCGGTGTATCGGCTGAAACCCTCGCCCGTGAAGGTGCTGTTAGCGAAGCTGTGGTAATCGAAATGGCGCGCGGGGCACTTGCATTGTCTGGCGCTGATATCGCGATTGCTATTAGCGGTGTTGCAGGCCCCACTGGCGGCTCGCCGGAAAAACCTGTGGGCACGGTTTGGTATGCCTGGGCTCTCGCAACGGGGGAAATTAAAACCGAGTTGACACGTTTTTTTGGGAATAGGGCGGAGGTGCAGAGGCAAGCGGTGTTGTGGGCGTTGGAAGAAAGCCTAAGTCTTGCCTAGCCAAAATTTGATTACCAAAAAAGCCCTGTAGAAGCGCAGTTTTTGATAAAAAAGCTCTTTCCTATTTTTATTTAAATAGGCCTTCACTAATTGAGGGAAGCAATCCAGCATTTCCCTGAGTTGGTTTTCCAATGTCCCAAGCGGTTTTTTAAAGAGCCGTTTCCCGGGTTGCAATTTGGCGATTTGTACGATTGGTTTTGCGCATGCCAAATATTGGTGGGTAATGTTTTCCTCTGTGTATTCGCGCCTTTTCAATCTGTGCCCAACGATGAGGTCGGGGTAGTAATAAATATTTTTGTGCGCATCAATAAGGCGATAATAGGCCAGTATTTCCTCTCCTCCAGTCAGGATATTGCCTTTTCTCCCAAGGGCAGGATCAAACCCTCCTATTTCAACCAGGCAGCTTTTTTTAATGCACACATTTTTTGAAAAAAAGGGATATTTTTTGGTGCGTATCTGAAGTTCTGCATCGCCATAGTCAAGGGCGGCAAAAAGGCCTTGATGTTTATCTGTGTCATACCACCAGGGTTGGGGCATGTCCCAGATAATGGAAATTTTCCCGAATATACAATCTGCGTCATTCGTGGCTATTTTATGTAAATATTTTTCCAGCCAGCATTGCGGGATATCGGCATCATCGTCGGTGTATAAAATATATTTTCCTTGCGCCTTCTCAAACCCGGTATTTCTCGCGTGAGACACACCTTGCCGCGCTTCAAAATAATGCCTGAAAGCAAATGTAGTGTTTTGTAGGCTTGCCAATACCTGGGAGGTATGATCAGAACTATTGTTATTGATAATGACCAGTTCCACTAATTCTGGTCTGGATACTTTTTGTGATAGTACTTGTTGTAAGGTAATGCTTAATGACTCTGCGTTGTTATAGGTACAAATAACAATACTTACGAGAGGTTCTATATTTTTGTTAGTTGATGTTTGAATATCCAATTTGCTTTGTTCCCAAGTGATTTTGCTGTGGCGCTTGTCCCTTTTGGGCTCTTCTATATTCCTTCTATTCTAGACGAAGAAAAATTGCTGTTTCACGATTTATGAATTAGCAATTTTAATGCCATAGCTAATCACGATGGTCATGGTCGATATTAATGCTCCTTCACTTCAACAACACAATATTTGCCTCAGGCAAATAGCATTCGGTTTGCAATAAGCCTTTATTGATATTAAACGCGCTTGTCGAGACAGCTATGCTTTTTTGTACTAAAAAAGTGGATTTGGTGGCTGTAGCGTAATCCTGATAATAAATATCCGACTCCTGGCAAACGCCGCCATTCATAAAATAAATCCCTTTGCTATCCGCCTTGAGCAATTTGCTGTATTCATCGAGGTTTGCGGTTACCCGTTCAAGGGCATCATTGTTGCTGCGCAATGTCCAGAGTCCGTTTTCGCTGACGTATTGGAAATAGATATCGCCACTGTATTCGATGGCAGAGCCGACTGCACCAAAGGTAAGTTGTTTTTGTTGTTGACCTTCAACTCGCCACAAGTTTCTGACGTCGCCATTATGTTTGAGTGCAAACAGCCGATTGTTGCCGGGGAAGTAGGCGATGGGTTCTATCTTATCGGTCCCATCTAACAACAATGCGGTTTCATTGGTGAGTAGGTTGTAGTGATAGATTTGCGTATCGGCATTGAAGACAAGATGTTCTCCGTCATCCGACCAAATAATGGTATCGACTTTTTTGGGCACTGGCTGTTGGGTTAGCTGGCGTTCTTGTCCGGCTTCTATTAACCATAAATGGATCTGGTTATTGCGCACCGAGGCATAGACTACTTTTTCCCCATCGGGAGAAAAACTTGCGGCGTAATTGAAATCAGTATTTTCTGTAAGCCGGGTTTTAGTTCCATCCAGCGCTGCCAGCACAATATTGGAACTGCGTTTTTCTTCGGTATAAAAAATTCCGCTGCCATCCGCACTATAGTGCGGATGCGAGAAAATTTTGTCTTTGCTATCTGCCAACGGAATAGCTACCTGTTTTCCATCCCGATAAACCGCGAATAATTTACGCTCTGCTTCGGCATAGGCGAGGACGCCACTACCATCGGGAATCCAACTGATATCCGCAGCCCCTACATCCAACCTTGCGCGGCTTATCGGTTTTTGTTGCGGATTCAGGAAATCAATCTGAACCTTGTTTTTATACCGGCTGGCAATGGCTGTCTGTTGATTGAGGATGGCGCTGGCGACCGGGTTCACCGCACCTTCAAATTCATCCAGCAGTTTTAATTGCTGGTCCAGGATGGAATAGCGATAGCGCCCATTGCCGGAGTTGGGCCCTTGCTTGGCGACAATTTCCAGCGTGTTTTCATCCCACCAGGTGACGCTGTAAATGTGTCCCTGCCATTGACTGAGTTGCTGTTTCTCCAGCAGCCGTTCCTGCTCCAGGTCCAATGCAAAAATATGGAAGGAATATAGATAGTTGGAGGGCTGATAAAACCGGGTGCCCAGGGGCAGGCCATCGCGCCGTTTGACTTCAATTGCCACCAGGTTTTTGCCAGCAGGGGACCAGGCCAGGGTAAACCAAGTGCCATTGCTGTTGGCGATGCGCCAATCCTTACCTGCCACATTGCGGATCACAATTTCGCTTTCAGTGCCGCCAGCCTGGTCTGCGTTCAGACTTTCGCGGATATATGCGAGGTGCTGGTTGTCCGGGTGCGGTGTCGGGCTCCGCTCGTGCCCGGTTTCATTGGTGTAGCCCTGGGGCGTACTAAAGACAGTCTGGTGTTGGTTCGGTATATAAAGGGTATGCCAATTAACCCCCTTATAAAAAATGGCGACCACTATCAGGGCCAATAATGCCCGCAAGACAAGGAGGCGCTTGCGATGGTTTTTGGTATCGGCTACCAGAAATTCAGGCAACCTTGTTCCGACAGAGGATTTGGTTTCATCTGGCGTTTCAGGTGATGCGGGTGTCAGGAATTGGGGTTCTACCATCAACTGATAGCCGCGCTTTGAATAATGTGCAATCAGTTCCTGGTCACCAACCAGTTCACTTAATGCGCTGCGCAAGGCGTTGATACTTTTTTGCACCGAACCATGAGTGACTACGCGGCCCGCCCATAAGCGTTCAATCAGCTCTTCGTTGCTGATGACACGTTGTTGGTTACACGCGAGATAGTGCAACACGGCCATCGCCTTGGGTTGCAGTTTCAGGCTTTGGTTGCGTGCCCATAATGTGTTGTGCGAGGGGGATACCTTAATCTCGCCCAACATAAAGCCGGTTTCCTGGTAGGCGTTCATTGCAGCCTTGAACCTGTTGCAGTCAGCATAGTTATACCTTTTTCGGTAAGTTTTTCTTATTGGTCTGCTTGCGGCCGCAGGCTATTGGTAAGCCGCAGCTATGAATGTAATTCTGCAAGTATAAGTAAGTGAATACAAGTGATGGCTGTGTTTTGGTCTATTCTATCTTATTGATTTAAAAGGGGAAAAAATTGGTAAGCAAAAGGTAAGCACGAGGTTTTTGGATGGTCAGTGTTTCCATCACCATTTGCAATATAGTCAACTCACACACATCTTCTGGTGTATCGATGAGTGTTCTCTTACATCACAACCACAAAAGGTAAGGTTATGAAGCTATCACTTACAAAACTGTCGTTTGCAAAACTTGCATTCCTGATCCCGGCGTTTGCCTGTCCATTATTCGCTGTCGCTGCATCTGAACCTGCGCCTTTGAGCGATAAGGCACCCCTGGTCTATGTCAACCAAAACCTTGGTTTTAATGTGAAAGGTTACAAATACAAACAATCAGAATTTCCGTGCGATATAGATAAGGTATTAGTGAGCAGTCTGGTTGAGCGGGCCCACAGCGATGGTATACGGCTTGAACCTATAAGCACTGCTGACAAGATCCTTAACGGGGTAATACCGGTAGTCGCGATCGATATTGAACAATTAGTCTTAGGTAATGAAGGGCGTCAATTTGGTACCAAACAAGACAGTCCTCTACCCAAAGTGCAAGTGACTGTTGCCTTGATAAAGGGTAAGGACGATATGGTCACTGCGAAACATACCTGTGCAATTATGACGCTGAACGAATTTACCCCCTCAACTGACGTACTGGATATGGGCACGGGCACAACAGTCTGTTCTGCTACACGCAAATGCTTGCAAGACCTCAGTAAAGATATTGTTGAATGGGTTGCTCCCCAAGTGAAATAAAACAAGATTGCCAAAGGGGTTAGAGGAAGGGGACAAGATAGCTGGATAATAAAAAACCGCCGAGACAATCCGTTTCGGCGGTTTTTTGTATGCATTAACAGTTTGTAGATATCAAAAGGCTTACTGGATCCTGATCGGGGTATAAGCCATGTTGTTGCTGCCATCGGTTTCGGAAATATCGTTGCTTTCGTCAATGATAATGCCGAGCCAATAATTTTGCCCCACCGTCAAATCACTCGGGATAAATACCGGGATAGTTGTGGTGGCCACATCGTCCGGGCTGAGTGAACCGAAGGTTCCTCCGCCGAGGCGCCTGTCGCTGGTGCTAATAAAATCATTGGTAGAGACATAAATCCCGAAGCTGATATTGCTTTGGGTCGTTTTGCCATTGTTTTCCAGGGTAAATTCCGGGCGCACAGTTGTGCCACGGGTAACGCGGAATCCTGGTTCACCCGCGATGGTGATGCCAGTAAGGGTTGCGGTGTCGCTGCTGTTGCGCACCCGAACACGATCATGGCTGGAATATTCACCATTGGCACCGGTGCGACGCCAGTGGGATACAGAGACATCGTTAAAGGTAGTGCTCTGGTTGCCGTACAGCACACGTGAACCATTGGAGGCATCTTCACCAAAATAAATATTGGCAGTAGTACCATTGGTATGGTGATGGCGCCATGAATCGCCCATCACGTTGTATTCCCAATTCACGTGCATCAAACCGAGGAAGTGCCCGGCTTCATGGGTGATAACCGAGTCAATCGGGAGTGCAGAACCGGTGTAGGACGTGTTGGCCGATTTTGCGGTAGAGCTGGTCCAGGTGCGGTCAGAGTCCAACACAATATCCACTTCATCCAAACCATAGTGCCAACCGAAAAACCAATAGCAGTGGTAATTCATTTGCGCAACGCCTGGTGGTGAAATGCTGTTTGCGTAAATTTCATTTTGACCATTGCCCCTGCTTACACCGCCGGTTTCAGTTGTGGCATTGACCATAAATGGAGAAGGATTGGCATTGGTAGCATTAATGCCGCGTTGCACAGCGGTTAAATTGCTGCCGCTAAAACTAATCGTATTGATACGTGCGCTGGTGGAGTTACCACCCCAACGCAATTTCTTGCCGCTGTCGCCATCGCATTCCAGCCAGGATGCACTCAAGGCCGGTTGGGCGATAAAGACTAATAATGAACTGATGAATAATGTAAACCGTAACATGATATGGCTCCCTATATTACTTAACGGTTAATGAGGTTGTGGTTGCAGTCCTGCGTACAGAATCTTCCGGAAGGTTGCGGAATTTCAATTCTTCATCGCTGGGTTTTGGCTCTGTGATTGCCGCTTCTTTTACTGCCGCGGTCACAGGTGGCTTAACCGTAAATGCGAGTTTTGGATTAGCCAACACCACTTTTTGTTCGGGCTGGCCGAGCTCTGCATTAAAGTGTTCGATTAATGCGAAAAACTCGTTTGTGATCAGCGGCTCGCGATAAACCTTCATCACGCTTGCAGGTGCCTCGCCAGAATAATCATCCGCTTTGGTAATACCCTCGACGTTCATATCAATGCGGTACAGCGCTGGTGCTTCGGCATCATATTTTTTGCGCAATTCTTCCAGGCCTTTGCTATCAATTTGATTGGCGGCAATCCAGCGTGCAGCGTCAGGTTGCTTGATGACCTTATCGAATGCAGGGCGGGGGAGTTCCATGGTGTTGACGTCAAAGCGTGGCTTTCCACCAAATTCCAGCGATTTTTCGGCGCCCACCAGCGGAACGCCAAATCCACTGTAGATGCGGTCATCGATTACGCGGAAGCGGCCTTCTACACAATTCACCAATTGGCAATTGCCAGGTTCACCGCCGGGAATGAAGAGCACATCCGCTTCGCCCCGGGCAAATGTGGGTGCAGTAGTTTCGGTGTAAACACCACCGCTGCCATCGGCTCCACCGGGAATGCGCAGGGTGATTTTTGACGGTAGATAACCGCGAAATACCTTACCTATCTCATAGGTTACAAACGTGTGTGGAACACCTTTGGGCTCTTCACGGGTAGCTTCGGAATTGCGGTATTCGATATCGACAACTTTTCCATAAGCAACAGCAGCACTCTGCGCCATCAATTCGCGCAAGCCACCAGCATCGGCATCGGCGGCACTGTGAGCCATCAGGGTTTGACTGAAGAGAAACAGGGAACAGGCTGTTGCCAGCCCAACTAACAATTGCGGCTTCATAACGAAACTCCTTCTAGTGATTAACGACACGGCTTGGTTAGCGAATGTAAACAAGCTCAGCGAGAGAACATTGAGTGTCCTGAATGTTCTGGTCACCAGCCTAGGGGAAGTCTTATGCGGGGACGAGGAAATAATCCCTTCTTATTTTGGTAATTTTTCACACTGATTCTTTTGCTATCGTGCAATCAGGATCGATACTTCAACCCAAGTGATAGAACTAAGCGGCAGCCGCATCGATTAGTATTAGCGGCCTCATTGCCATTCTTTGCCTTAAACAGCTGGAGCTTGTGCTTATGCGATTAATAACCCCCTTGCTGTTGTCGTTGTCCTGTACTGTTGCGCTTATGGCGATACCCGTGTCCGCGTCCGATACAACCGGCTCGGCCTCCACTACAGCTGAGGCAGCACCAGCCATGACAGAGGCTAAAAAGGATTCCCCGGAGGCCGAAGCAGCTGGGGCGGCGAAGGAGGACTCCTTATTATTTTCCAGGGAAGATGGTTGGCTCGATGTGAGTGGCTTCATCGATCAGGCTTATGGTTTTATCCCCCTGGTAGTTCCCATCACTGAACCGGCAGTTGGCTATGGAGCTACCGTCGGCCTTGTGTTTGTCGATCGGGAAGTGGAAAACGCTGAAGCTGGATTTGGCCGGCCCAATCTGAGTTTTGTGGGGGGACTGCAAACCGAAAACGATACCAAAGGGGTCTTTGCTGCCGATTCGCGCTACTGGTTTGACGATCAACTCCAGTCACTGGTGGGTGGTTTTGATATGTCGGTTAACCTGGATTATTACGGCATAGGTTCTGATCCATCATTGGAGAATGACCCGCAGCGCTACAACATCTCGGCCAGCGGGGCTTTTTTAATGGGGCGCTATCGACTCGGTAAGTCGCGCTCCTGGCTCGGCCTTGGTTACCTGCTGGCGGACACCCGGTTAGACTTTATGCGCAAGCCCGACCAGCCTGTACTACAGGGCATAGACCTTGAGAATAAACTCTCAGGCATCTTGCCTGAATACACCTATGATTCGCGCGATTCCATCTTTACACCCAATAAAGGGTTCTACTTCAGCACTTCTGCGGCTATTTTCTCGCCCGAGCTGGGTGGGGAAGAGGAGTTCGAGCGCCTATCGTTTTTCACCATGGGTTTCTGGCCGGTTGCAGATAAAGTCACGCTCAGTGCTGCTGCTGGCGCCTTGCACAGCTCTGACGACACGCCGATTTATTTGCGTCCTTATATCCAATTGCGCGGTGCACCGGCAGTGCGTTATCAGGGAGAATATGCAGGCCAGATTGAAGCGGAAGTGCGCTGGCAATTCTGGCGCAGGTTTAGTGCCGTCGCCTTTGCGGGTGCGGGTACTGCCGGAAACGAGTTTGCTGAGCGCGAACGGACTCAGGACATCAATACCGGCGGTTTGGGTTTCCGTTACGAATTGGCCCGCAAATACCAATTACACATGGGGGTGGATGCGGCCCATGGTCCGGATGGCATGGCTTACTACCTCATCTTTGGTAGTGCCTGGATGAGGCCCTAGGATAAAATACTGTATAAAATGCTAGTACTGTTTGCGTATACAGGTTTTTGCTGTATGCTATCTCCAATGGTGTGATCCTTGATTCACCCGAATGATTCAAGCCGGAGTTGCCAATAAGAGCGGCTCACAGGTTTTATAACAACGTGTTTCACTATTTTTATGTTGAGGTGTCAGATGGATGCGAATAAAGAGAAGGCGCTACAGGCCGCATTAAGCCAAATCGAACGTCAATTTGGTAAAGGCACTGTAATGCGTATGGGCGATAAAGAACAAATCGCCATTCCCGCAATTTCTACCGGTTCCCTTGGCCTTGATGTGGCTTTGGGAATTGGCGGTTTGCCAAAAGGCCGGATTATCGAAATCTATGGCCCTGAATCATCCGGTAAAACAACCCTGACACTGCAAGTAATTGCCGAAGCCCAGCGCGCGGGCGGTACCTGTGCGTTTATCGATGCCGAACATGCGCTTGATCCGATTTACGCCACCAAATTGGGGGTCAATGTTGAGGATCTGATTGTGTCCCAGCCAGATACAGGCGAACAGGCTCTGGAAGTAACCGATATGCTGGTGCGTTCAGGTGCTGTTGATGTATTGGTTGTTGACTCGGTTGCCGCCTTGACTCCGCGCGCTGAGATCGAAGGCGAAATGGGTGATCATCACGTAGGCCTGCAAGCGCGTTTGATGTCCCAGGCGCTGCGCAAAATCACCGGTAATATCAAAAATGCCAACTGCCTGGTGATTTTCATTAACCAAATCCGTATGAAAATCGGTGTTATGTTCGGTAACCCCGAAACCACAACAGGCGGTAATGCGCTTAAGTTCTATGCTTCTGTGCGTCTGGATATCCGCCGCATCGGCGCGGTGAAAGAGGGTGAAGAGGTTATTGGTTCCGAAACCCGTGTGAAGGTTGTTAAAAACAAGGTTGCTCCTCCATTTAAACAAGCGGAATTCCAGATCCTCTATGGTTCAGGTATCAATCGCATGGGGGAAATTGTCGATTATGGTGTGAAGTTAGGGTTGATCGATAAAGCGGGTGCCTGGTACAGCTACCAAGGCAACAAAATCGGCCAGGGCAAAAATAATGTGATGAAATTTTTGCAGGAAAATCCGGTGATCTCCAAAGAACTCGAACAAAAAGTCAGGACGGAACTCCTGGCAACACCTGCACTCTCACTTAGCCCGGGTGGTAGTGAAGTTGTCGATGATGTGGAAATGTAATTCCCCGTCATAGATTGAAAAACCTCCGTTTTCCAGCCTGGTTGCGGAGGTTTTGTCTTTAAGCGTTACTGCTTGCATCCCGGTATGCCGCTCACTATGCTGTCGTCAATAACTCCATTGCGCAGCTTAAAATTTGCGCTAAATCAACAGGATATAGGCGCAATTAACGGCGATATCCAATACTCGGGCAGATTAAGTAGTAATAAAAGCGAGGTTAATCATGAAGCGGATAGGCGTATTGTTGGTGGCAATCAGCGTATTGCTGCTTGCCAGTTGTAGTTCCCAGCCTGAAGTGGAAACGGATCACCAAGCAGACTTTGATTTTTCATCACTAAAGACCTTTCAAGTTGCCGAGACAAAACAAAATACCCAGGAAAGTATCCTGGTTTCCCCATTTACCCTGAGCCATATTCATGCTGCACTTGAAGGTGAATTGGCCAAGCGTTATCAAAGTGTTGCTACCGGTGCAACGCCTGATTTTATTGTCAGCTACCACGTGGTGATAGAAGAGAAAATAGATCCGCATAGTTACGATGCCCTGTACGGATATGGCTATGGGTATGGCTACTATGGCCGCGGTTATTATCATCCCTGGCCCTATTATGGTTATGGCAACGGGGTTCGGGTTTACAATCAAGGTAGCCTGATTATTGACATTGGCGATGCCAAAACCGGTAAGCCCATTTGGCGTGGCGTCTCCGAGAAGCGTTTAGGGCGCAGTATGGCACCCCAGCAACAACGTGAAGTGCTTAGTGCGGCGGTGACGGAAGTGATGGCCCATTTCCCGCCGGTTAACTAAACCGCTACGATCTTCCAAATGGCCGCTGTTGCGGCCATTTTTATTGGAACAGTATTTATCCTATGCAACAGGTATCCCCCACCTTAACTGACATTCGCCTCGGTGCCATGAATTTACTGGCATTGCGTGAGCATTCAGCCAGGGAGTTAAAAGATAAGCTGGGGCGCAAGTTTGACAGTGCAGAGCTGATTGATGCAGCAATTGCCGGGTTGATAGAGCAGGGCCTACAATCCGATGAGCGATTTACCCAAGCATTTGTCGCTATGCGTCAACGGCAGGGTAAGGGGTCGCTTATTATCCGGATGGAGTTGCGTGAAAAAGGGGTGGCAAGCGAATTGATTGCCCACTTTGTCGATGATTCCGATGCTCTATGGTTTGAACTTGCGCGCGATGCGTGGCATAAAAAATTCCGCGGTGCGTTGCCCTCTGATCCCCGTGAACGCGCAAAACAGATGCGTTTTTTACAAACGCGTGGCTTTTCGGGGCGCCACATCCAGTCAGTATTTGCTTTGACAACACACGAAGATTGGTGAATATCTGCCGGATTTTGTAGGCAAGTTGCTTGTTTTTTGTTTGTATTGGCGTGGTTGTTATTGCCAGCTCCCTAGACTCGGGCGAGCTTTTCATTGAGCCGAAAAGGCCTTTCTGTTACTCTGGCGCCCCGTCCTGAACGATAAATCCCCTTGTCTCACTAATGAGGCTGCTGTCGGCTTTATCTCCAATCCGCTCCGCATTTTTCACAGTTAATCAGGTTTTACATGACGCGCTATATATTCGTAACTGGTGGTGTTGTTTCCTCATTGGGCAAAGGCATCGCCTCGGCTTCCCTGGCGGCTATCCTTGAGGCTCGTGGCCTCAAAGTCACCATCATGAAGCTAGACCCTTATATCAACGTAGATCCAGGTACCATGAGCCCTTTCCAGCATGGAGAGGTATTTGTTACAGAAGATGGCGCTGAGACAGATCTGGATTTGGGCCACTATGAGCGTTTCATCCGTACCAAAATGACTCGCCGCAATAATTTCACAACTGGCCGTGTTTACGAGACAGTGTTGCGTAAAGAGCGCCGCGGTGATTATTTAGGCGGTACCGTACAAGTTATTCCCCACATCACTGATGAAATCAAGCGGCGTATCCTTGAAGGCGGGCGCGATGTTGATGTCGCCCTGGTTGAGATTGGTGGTACTGTTGGTGATATCGAATCCCAGCCGTTCCTTGAGGCTGTACGTCAGTTAAAGGTAGAAATGGGTTCCCGCGCTTTGTTGATGCACTTGACCCTGGTGCCTTATATCGCCACCGCAGGTGAGACCAAAACCAAACCCACCCAGCACTCAGTAAAAGAGCTGCGCTCAATTGGTTTGCAACCGGATATTCTTCTGTGCCGCTCTGAGCGTTTGGTTGATGAAGATTCACGCCGCAAAATTGCACTTTTTACCAACGTTGCCGAACGCGCTGTTGTGCCTCTCCCTGATGCAGATACCATCTATTCAATTCCCCGTCTGCTGCAGAGCTTCGGATTGGATCAAATAGTTGTTGAATTGCTTGGCCTGCAATGCCGCGAAGCTGATTTGAGTGAATGGGATAAGGTGGTGAACGGTAAATTAAATCCGGTTCACTCCATCACCATTTCCATGGTTGGTAAATACATGGAGTTGTTGGATGCCTATAAATCGTTGATTGAAGCACTGACCCACGCAGGTATCCATACCCACACCAAAGTGAATATCAATTACATCGATGCCGAACGGGTCGAGAATGAAGGTGTTGGTATTTTAAAAGATGCCGACGCAATTTTGGTCCCGGGTGGTTTTGGCGAGCGCGGTGTAGAAGGCAAACTGATGGCCGTGCAATACGCACGTGAAAACAAAGTGCCTTACCTGGGGATTTGTTTGGGTATGCAGTCTGTTGTTATCGAATTTGCGCGCAATGTGTTGGGCCTGAAGGGTGCCAACTCTACTGAGTTTGATCGCAACTCCCCGCATCCTGTAATTGGTCTGATTACCGAATGGATTACTTCTGATGGTGAAGTGGAAAAACGCGATGAGTCCTCTGATCTTGGCGGCACCATGCGTTTGGGGGCCCAGGAGTGTCGGCTGGTTCCAGGCTCCAATGCCCGTCAGGTCTATGGTGCAGATGTTATCGTTGAGCGCCATCGTCATCGCTATGAAGTCAACAACAACTATGTCGATCAATTGCAAAAAGCCGGTTTGAAAATTGGTGGTTGGTCTGCTGATGATACCTTGGTAGAAATGGTTGAGATCCCCGATCACCCCTGGTTTGTGGCTTGTCAATTTCATCCGGAATTTACCTCCACGCCGCGCGATGGACACCCATTGTTTACTGCGTTTGTAAAAGCAGCCTTGGCAAATAAAAAATAATCAAAGGGGCGCAAATAATTGCGCCCCTTTTTCACATTATTGATCGATTTTTAAATTTATTCTGAAAGGAATACATGTGTCTCAACAAATAGTAAACGTTGGCAACCTGAGTGTTGGAAATTCACTGCCGTTTGTTTTGTTCGGCGGAATGAATGTTCTTGAATCACGCGATATGGCGATGCAAGTTGCTGAAGCCTACGTTCAGGTAACTCAAAAATTAGGTATTCCCTACGTATTTAAGGCGTCTTTCGATAAGGCTAATCGTTCGTCCATTCACTCCTATCGTGGGCCAGGAATGGAAGAGGGATTAAAGATTTTCCAGGAAATCAAACAGACCTTTAATATCCCTGTGATTACCGACGTACATGAGATTCACCAGTGCCAACCGGTGGCGGATATTTGTGACGTAATCCAGTTGCCCGCGTTTCTTGCCCGTCAGACGGATCTGGTTGTTGCTATGGCCAAAACCGGCGCAGTGATAAATATCAAGAAGCCGCAATTTTTAAGCCCCGGCCAAATGAAAAATATTGTTGAAAAATTTGGCGAGTGCGGCAACGATAAAATCATCCTCTGTGATCGCGGCACCAACTTTGGTTATGACAATCTGGTTGTTGATATGCTGGGGTTCCGCACTATGCGTGAAGTCAGCGGTAATGCTCCGGTTATTTTTGACGTGACCCATTCATTGCAATGTCGTGATCCAATGGGTGCAGCATCAAGTGGTCGTCGCCACCAGGTGGCTGAATTGGCGCGCGCAGGTATAGCGGTTGGTTTGGCAGGATTATTCCTGGAGGCGCATCCAGATCCCAATAATGCCAAATGCGATGGTCCAAGCGCATTGCCTCTCGATAAATTACAGCCCTTTTTGCATCAAATGAAAACGATTGATGATGCGGTGAAAAATTTTCCACCACTCGATATTCAGTAAATAAATACAGCTTCTTTTGTAAAACATATTTTTGTAGAAACACACTCTGGAGAAAACGAATGACCAAGATTGTTGATATCAAAGCTTTTGAAATTTTGGATAGCCGCGGCAACCCAACGGTAATGGCTGAGGTAATTTTGGATGATGGTTCCGTGGGTTCAGCAACTGCTCCATCAGGCGCATCTACCGGTTCACGCGAAGCTTTGGAATTGCGCGATGGTGATAAATCCCGCTATTTGGGCAAAGGTGTTTTAAAGGCCGTTAACAATATCAACACTACTATCAAGAATCTGGTAGTGGGTTTTGATTCTCTTGATCAGCGCACACTTGATAATGCAATGATCAAAGCTGATGGTACTGATTTCAAAACCGTACTGGGCGCAAATGCCATTTTGGCCGTGTCTTTGGCAAATGCCAAAGCGGCCGCTATCTCCAAAAAAGTTCCACTGTATTCACACATTGCAGACCTGAACGGTACTCCGGGCAAATACTCCATGCCCGTTCCAATGATGAATATCATCAACGGTGGTGAGCACGCTGATAACAACGTAGATATCCAGGAGTTTATGGTTCAGCCGGTAGGCGCAAAAACGTTTGCTGAAGCGCTACGTGTTGGTGCGGAAATTTTCCACACTCTGAAAAAAATCCTGCACGACAAAGGTTTGAGCACTTCAGTTGGTGATGAAGGCGGCTTTGCTCCAAACCTGCCATCTAACGAAGATGCATTGAAAGTTATCGCTGAGGCTGTTGAGAAGGCTGGCTACAAACTAGGTGACAATGTGACCTTGGCTTTGGACTGTGCTTCTACTGAGTTCTACAAAGATGGTAAGTACGATTTGGCTGGCGAAGGTCGTGTATTTACCACTAACGAATTCTCCGATTACCTGGCTGACCTTGCTAACAAATACCCAATCATTTCTATCGAGGACGGTAAAGATGAAAGCGATTGGGCAGGCTGGGCAGATTTGACCCAAAAAATTGGTCACAAAATCCAATTGGTTGGTGATGACCTGTTCGTAACCAATACCAAAATTTTAAAAGAAGGCATTGAGAAGAAAATCGCTAACTCTATTTTGATCAAATTCAACCAAATTGGTTCTTTGTCAGAAACCCTGGATGCGATCAAAATGGCACAGGATGCAGGTTACACTGCGGTAATTTCTCACCGTTCAGGTGAAACTGAAGATACCACTATTGCTGACTTGGCTGTGGCAACTGCTGCGGGCCAAATTAAAACGGGTTCACTGTGCCGTTCAGACCGCGTTTCCAAATACAACCGTCTGCTGCGTATTGAAGCAGAGTTGGGTGCTGCCGCTCCTTACAAAGGACGTGCAGAATTCAAGTCATAAGATGATTGGAAAAACAAAGGCCGAGTCTTCGGCCTTTGTTTTTAATGATAATAAAATTGTTCTAACGTTTAAAAAGATTGCACAAATGTTATGAAATGGCTGCTGGGTGTATTGATAATATTGCTTGCCGCACTGCAATACCGGTTGTGGGTGGGGGATGGCAGTTTGGCACAAGCTCATCGCTTGGAGGCCGACATCAAATTACAGCAAGCAGAAAATGATCGTATGCGTGAGCGCAATCGTATCCTTGATGTTGAGGTTGAGGAATTAAAAACCGGCCTCGATACGATTGAAGAGCGTGCGCGCAATGATATTGGCCTGATCAAAAAAGACGAAACTTTTTTTATGATTTTGGATGACGAACAGTAGTTGCTGTCCGCTACACTTTATTAACTGTCCAATTTCGATATTCCCTCATGAGTCACTCACATTTTTCCCAAAATCCCGCCTATTGGATTGTAGTTCCTGCCGCAGGCATAGGCGCTCGGATGGGCGCTGCTTATCCGAAACAATATCTACCCCTTGCAGGGAAAACAGTGCTCGAACATACACTGGAGCGTTTGCTAAACCTGCCTGACATTGCTGGTATTTACCTGGTGTTGGGGGCAGATGATGCCTATTGGGATGATTTGCCGTTTGCAAAACATGACCGCATCACTCGCGTTATCGGTGGTGCGGAGCGTTGCGATTCCGTATTAAACGCCCTTGCGCAATTGCAGGATAAAGCATCACCCGAAGATTGGGTGTTGGTGCATGATGCTGCCCGTCCGTGCATTCATATAGGTAGTGTTATGCAATTGATAGAGCAGGTAAAAAATCATCCGGTGGGAGGCATATTGGGCGTGCCTGTTAGCGATACCTTAAAGCATGTTGCAGATTCGGTTATCCATTCAACTGCAGATCGCCGGTTGTTATGGCAAGCGCAAACACCGCAAATGTTTCGTTTGGGTTTGTTGCGCGATTGTTTGCAGCGTGCATTGAGCGAAGGGAAAATAATCACCGACGAATCATCTGCACTTGAATGTTACGGTTATCAACCGCTAATGGTGCAAGGGCGTAGCGATAATATAAAAATTACGCGCCGGGAAGATTTGGCAATTGCTGCTATCCTCTTACAGCAACAAGTTTAACCCGTTAATCCTTGGTTACAGTTACGGAATTGAAATATGTCTATGCGTATTGGTCATGGCTACGATGTCCATGCTTTTGGTCCTGGCGATAAGATTGTTATTGGCGGTGTAGTTATTCCGCATCATCATGGTTTGATCGCGCACTCTGACGGTGACGTTCTTTTACATGCATTGTGTGATGCTTTACTTGGTGCAGCAGCCTTGGGTGATATAGGAAAACATTTTCCTGATACGGATATGCAATATCGCAATGCAGATAGTCGTTCTTTGTTGCGTATGGTCTATGCAAAAGTAGGGCAGTTAGGTTGGAAAATTGCTAATGCGGATATGACTATAGTTGCACAGGCGCCGCGTATGGCTACTTATATTCCCAGGATGCTGGAAACCATTGCTGCTGATTTGCAGGCTGGGTTAAATCAAATCAATGTTAAAGCCACTACTACCGAGCGACTGGGGTTTACCGGTCGTGAAGAAGGCATCGCTTGTTATGCTGTAGTGTTGCTCGAAAAATCATAAATCAAATTAAATGCTGTGCAGGATAATCTTTAACTGCGAATGGCATTACTCAAATACTCGCTAGGTAATTTCCTTATTAACGATAGATGTTGTAGATGCGGTATTTGTGATTCATTAAATCACTTTCATGATACAGGTATTGTTTTGACAGAGTTTTCATTGGATTTTCCTCGCGCTTATGGTGCATTAACTGCAAGCGCTGTTTTTCGTGCGCAACCTGAAGATTTTCAGGTAGATGAAGACTTGGGCTACGCTCCTTCGGGTTCAGGTGAACATGTTTTTCTTCATATTTGTAAACGTGGTGAGAATACTGCCTGGGTTGCCGGGAAAATTGCCGAGCTTGCCAATGTAAATGTAATGGATGTTGGATATTGTGGCCGCAAAGATCGCCACGCAGTAACTGCACAATGGTTTAGTGTTTATCTTCCCAAGGCTCCAGAACCTGATTGGGCCTTATTGAATACAGGATCGATCCAGCTTTTATCTGTATCCAGGCATCAGCATAAGTTGCGCCGCGGCGAGCATCGGCAGAATAATTTTGTAATTCGTTTGCGCGATGTACAAACGCAAGACCGTAACCTTCTGCAACAAAAAATTGACACTGTTTTTGTGCAAGGTGTTCCCAATTATTTTGGCGAACAACGTTTTGGTGTGGATGGAAATAACTTGCACGAGGCAGAAGCTATCCTTGTTGGAGGAAAACGTTATCGTGATAAACAAAAGCGTGGGTTAATGCTGTCAGCGGCGCGTTCTTATTTATTTAATCAAGTGTTATCAGCGAGAGTGCTTGCCAATAGCTGGACGAGCTTGCTGGATGGTGAAATTAATTCTCAGGCTTCAGGTCCATTGTGGGGCAGGGGCAGGCCACTGGTCTCCGGTGCCTTGCTGGAGTTAGAGCAAAAAGCCCTGGCTGATTGGGCTACCTGGTGCGATGGTCTCGAGCATGCGGGATTATCGCAGGAGCGTCGTGCGTTGCAGTTAATCCCCGGTAATTCCGCCTGGTCCTGGATTGATAATGATCTGGTTTTACAGTTTTCTTTGGGGGCAGGGGAATTTGCTACTTCTGTTTTGCATGAACTTGCTGACCTTCAGAACCAGTCCGGCGAACTCCCCGAAACTGCCTAGCAGGAAACAGTACGACGCTATGCTATAGTTGCCGTTTGGGTGCCAATCAGGGGCAAAAAACAATTGTATTGTTGCTGTGAAAACAGGAGATGATCTGAAATGACTAACTTATTGATGCAAGGTGTAGGTATGACCTCGCTACGCACCCGTGAGCGTCTTATTCAGCGTTTGCGCGACCAGGGAGTCAGCAACATGCGTGTATTGGATGTAATGCTTAATACCCCGCGGCATATTTTTCTTGATGAAGCCCTTGCGCATCGTGCGTATGAAGATACAGCTCTCCCTATTGGTCATGGCCAGACAATTTCACAACCCTACATAGTAGCGCGCATGACCGAGATTTTGCTTGGGGCCGCCGGCGGAAAACTAAACAAAGTACTGGAAGTGGGGACTGGCTCCGGCTATCAGACAAGTGTCTTGGCTCAGTTGGTTCCGAATGTATACAGCGTGGAACGTATCAAACCCCTACAAGACAAGGCGCGTGATCGCTTGCGACAATTGGGTTTGCGCAATGTCCAGTTGCGCCATGCAGATGGTGGTTTTGGTTGGCCAGAGGCTGGTCCTTATGACGCTATCCTTAGTACCGCCGCACCCCAGGCAGTTCCTGATGAGTTATTAAAGCAGCTCGCTCCTGGTGGGGTCTTGGTTATCCCTATTGGTGGAAGGGAACAGCAACTGCATCTAATTTTGCGCGACGGAGAAAGTGAAAACTACATTACCCAGATATTGGAGCCTGTAAAATTTGTTCCTTTTCTTTCAGGCACTTCGCGTTAATACTTAATCTTAAGTCTGAGATTGACAGGGGGTGATCTGTTTGGCGGATAAAAATGCACCAAGAAGGAATAGGATGTGTGCGAATTTACCCATTTGGATTGTGTTTTGGTTGTTTCAAATCCCCTTTTTGTGCACGTTTTTATAAAAATATTAGATAATTTTAAAATAAATTTTGAATATTAAGTCCTAAATCGTATAAGAGTGGTCGCAAAACAACTATAGGTCTTGAGTGATTTCATGCGGAAAGCCCCACCTAATTACCAAGTCAGTCCGCTTAAACTGTTCATAATATTGATCGCTTTTTTTCTGCTTGTTTCCTGTACGTCCCATCCTTCCGCCCCTGCTCCTGATCGATCCAAAAATATTGCCAATCGCCCAAAGGCACATATTGTTATTCCTGGCGATACATTGTTTTCTATTGCCTGGCGGTATGGTTTGAAATATGAAGTCCTTGCAAAACACAATGGAATTTCACCTCCTTATGTCATTCGACCTTCGCAAATTATTCGTTTGGATGTGGCGGGGGCTACGCCTTCTGTATCAGGAAAACAGCCTGCGAGCAAGCCGATTGCCGGAGCCAAACAGCCTGTACACGGAAGTGCCTCAAAACCTGCATCAAGCCAAAAAAGCAAGAGTGTCCGTCAAGAAAGTAAAACAGTAGCAGGAGGAGCTAAGGGAGAGAAAAAGCCCATATGGAGCGCACCACAATGGCGCTGGCCTGCAAAAGGTGCACTGCTTTCATCATTTCAGGGCACTAATGCCTTAAATAAGGGTATTGATCTTGGCGGCAAATTGGGAGAGCCTGTGCTTGCAGCTGCTAACGGACAGATTGTTTATTCCGGAAGCGGATTGCGCGGATACGGCAAATTATTGATTGTAAAGCACAATGAAACCTTCCTCAGCGCCTATGCCCACAACGATAGGTTATTAGTAAAAGAAGGTGATTTTGTTAAAGCTGGGCAACGAATTGCCGATATGGGTTCGAGTGGTACCGATAGAGTAAAGCTTCACTTTGAAATTCGTCGTGATGGTACTCCGGTAGATCCATTAAAGTTTCTACCACGACGCTAAAGTGTCACACTCATAAGCTAGAACAGAAGCTTATGGGTAATATCTCCAGGCATGTTGGCATCATGCTGCAAGAGGTACAGCTTGAGCGAGCTGGATGACTTATAAAAGCCAGCCGGTTAAATAAAAATTGATTAAGGGGCTGAAAAATGACTTTACAAAATAGGGACTCAACCACATTTGATCGCGATGATGTATTTATTGCTCCGGATGTAGAGTTGGATGAAGCAGAACTGATGTTGGCAGAAGAAGATGACTTACCTAAGCCTTCTGCGCTAAGTGCAAGTGAACGTATTATTGATGACAAATACAATAAAACGCTTGATGCTACCCAGATTTACCTAAATGAAATTGGATTTTCCCCCCTCCTAAGTGCCGAAGAAGAAGTATTTTTTGCCCGCAAAGCATTAAAAGGTGATGACGCAGCGCGTAAACGCATGATCGAAAGTAACCTTCGCCTGGTTGTAAAAATTTCCCGTCGTTACGTGAACCGTGGTTTGGCACTTCTCGATTTGATCGAAGAAGGCAACCTGGGTTTGATCCGTGCTGTTGAGAAGTTTGATCCGGAACGTGGTTTCCGTTTCTCAACCTATGCTACCTGGTGGATCCGCCAAACTATTGAACGTGCGATTATGAATCAAACCCGCACGATTCGTTTGCCCATCCATGTTGTAAAAGAATTGAATATATATTTGCGTGCAGCGCGTGAGTTGTCGCAAAAGTTGGATCATGAACCAACACCGGAAGAAATCGCTAATCTTTTGGAAAAACCGGTGGCGGATGTTGAGCATATGCTCAGTTTGAATGAACGCGTAACCTCTATTGATGCCCCTATTGGCAATTCATCCGATCGCGCTATTGTAGATACTATTGCGGATACTCATGTGTCCGACCCGGCAGCACTGTTACAGGATGCTGACCTGACGACCAGCCTTGATCATTGGCTGGATGAGTTGACTGAAAAACAGCGTGAGGTACTTGCCCGTCGATTTGGCCTGCGTGGATATGAAGTCAGTACGCTTGAAGAAGTGGGGCTTGAAATTGGTTTAACGCGCGAGCGTGTACGTCAAATCCAGGTAGAGGCGTTGAAGCGTTTACGTGACATTATGGAAAAACAAGGTCTGGATAGTGCGGCTTTGTTTAGTGTGTAGATGATTTTTGTTAACCGCATACAGCATGGTGCATACATTCTAAACCCCGAGCTAAACCCTCGGGGTTTTATTTTTGGTTAAAACCCTTCTGTTTTTTGCATTGCCCATAAATGCGCAGCAACCAATGCGCGCCAAGGGGCAAATCCGGCAAGCCAATCTTTGGTTGCAGTCTCATCTGGTTTTTCGGGTGTATTTAATAAGCGCTGCAAATTGCGCCGCACAGCGACATCTCCATGCAGTGAGCCATCAAGCCAACCATAACCACGCAGTAATGCGTAATTAACTGTCCAGGGGCCTATGCCACGTACTTGAATTAGCGCATTGTAAATATCTTGTGCTGCCAGCTTATTTCCTTGCCAGTAATCATTTAACCATTGGTCGAGAGGCAAATGCCCATTAAGGATATTTTTGCCCAGTTCTACTACAGTGCGAGCCTTGGTTTGCGAAAATCCCAATGGGCGTAAATCGTCTTCTGCAAGCGCAGCAATTTGCGTTGCACTTGGGTAGCACCAAATGCCGGATGAGTGCTGTAAGCCCGCATACAAGATCAATTTTCGCCGCACAGAAACGGCAGCGCTCACACTGATTTGCTGGCCGATTATCGCCCAGGTCAGGGCTTCAAATGTTGTTGCCGCTTGTGGGACTCGCAGGCCTGATTGCTGGATAATCAAGGCATTGAGCTGTGGATGATCCGTAACAAATTTTTCAAAATCACCAACGGTTTGGTTAAGTCCCAGCATATGTTGAGCGAGCTGCTGGAGATGATGTTTATTTTTTTCGATATCCAGTTTTTTGCGGCCGGAATCTATATGGAGCTTGATATCCACTTGTTTTTTAGCAAATCTAAATGCAATACAGGCGGGCATGCTTTGCCAGATAACACCTTTTTGTAATTGGTTTTCGCTGACTATTTCGGCAAGCATTTGTACATCGCGCTGGTGAAACGCTAAAAAATCGGCCACGCGGAAATTGCGCGGTAGAGGGATGCAAGTTTCTATCGAGGTTGGCATGGTGTGGTGGTTGGCATAGGTTATGGTTTCGTACGTTCCGCTTCTTGTTGCAATAGTTTTTGTTTGCGCTCAATACCCCAGCGATATCCGGATATGTTGCCGTCATTACGCACCACTCGATGGCAGGGGATAATGACGGCAATCGCATTGGCAGCACAAGCGCCTGCGACAGCACGCACTGCGTTGGGGGATCCAATCGCTTCTGCTATCTCACTATAGCTTCGCGTTTCACCGGCAGGGATTTTTTGCAGTGCCTGCCAGACTCGCTGTTGAAATAAGGTGCCACGGATATCCAGTGGTAATGCGATGGTCAGTTGGGGCTGCTCGATCATTGCAATAATTTGTGCGACTGTTTTCTGAAAGGTTTCATCACCTGCAATAAGTGTTGCCTTGGGGAAGCGCTTTTGTAAATCACCGCGTAAATCCTGTGCTTCATCCCCAAACAAAACAGCGCAGATGCCTTTTTCACTTTGTGCGATCAGAATGGTTCCGAGTGAACATCTGTCCACTGCAAAATAAATTGTCATTGAGGGTTGATTCCGAAGGGTAGGGGGCTTATGCGACTTTACGTGCTGCTGGCGATGGGCTTTGGCATAGGCTTTTGGCGTTAAGCCTGTTGCTGCTTTAAATAAACGCTGTAAATGATAGCGGCTGAGCCCGGAGTATTCCGCCAGTTCGGCAAGGCTGGGTTCTTGCGCTGATTTTTCAATAAAATGGCATAGGTTGGTGATACGTTCAGTCTGTAATGCGTCGCTGTGCAGATGCTGCGGATGGCAGCGCTTACAGGCGCGAAAACCTGCTGCTTCTGCCTGGGTATGATCGACAAAAAAACGCACATTGTCCGGATTGGGGCGACGTGAAGGGCAACCGGGACGGCAATAAATGCCGGTCGTGATAACAGCATAAACAAACTGGCCGTCAGCGCCGGTATCGCCCAGCAGTTGCCAGCGTAGATCTGAAAGTGTGGGAGAGATGGGTGTCGTCATAGCAATAAGGAGGTGATGGTGTTGGGTTTACTCTAACGATAAAACCAGTTCACTACACCCCAATTATTGCTATTACATTCGAAATAATTATTGTCCTTCTTCGGGTACAGCTTCGCGCTTGAGCAATTGTGGCAAGTTTAGGCACAGCAACAGCAGTGTTGCGAGAATTACCAACGGCCCACTGCCGTACATCATAAACGGCGTCCAATCTTTTACAGCATGAATTACACCGGTAAAGGTTTGTGCCTTGAAAGAATCACTGTGGTTAAGGATCTTTCCATGGTTATCAATAATGGCGCTGGGGCCATTATTGGTACTGTAAACCAGATAACGACCTGTTTCGAGAGCGCGCATTTGTGCCATTTGCATAAATTGTTTGGATTGAATGGAGTCGAGAAACCAGCCGAGGTTATTTACGCTCAGCAATACATGGGTTTCTTTGGCGGCTTGTGCGATTAAATCCGGATAGACAATTTCATAGCAAATTGCGGGAGTAATGCGCACACCTTTGGCGATCAATCCGTGTTGGTCTTGTGGTCCCAAATGAATAAATGACGTGGGTAAATTAAAAAATTCGATCAAACCACGCAGATGTTCCTCCAATGGCACGTATTCGCCAAAAGGTACTAAACGACGCTTGTGATAAAAACCATAACCCTGGCCGAGCCCGGCAATAGAGTTGTAATATTTTTTTTTGTCGCGGTCTTCATAAATCACACCGGTAAATAATGCGGCATCGTGCTCGGTGGCTTTGGTGTTCATCTCTTCCAGAAAAGGGAGTGCATCGTGGTAAGTCAGCGATGTAGGGATTGCTGCTTCTGGCCAGATAACCCAATCATTGCCCCACAAATCTGTGCTGAGATCGCGGAGTTGATTAAGCGCAGCAATAGTGGTGTCCTGATTAAAACTGAGTTTGGTGCTTTGATCGACATTGGGTTGCACCATACCGATATTAATTGGTGTTGCAGCAGGCTCCGCCCAGGTAATATTTTTGAAACCAATACCGGCAGCCCACAATATCGCGCAGCACCCGGTGGCGCTAATCAAGATAATTTTTTTGGTTTGTTCGTTTTTAAAATTCCAAATCCATTCCGCAATAACGCCTGACGTTAAGGCAAGAATAAATCCTATGCTCATTACGCCTGCAATCGGCGCCCAGCCGGCGAGTGATGTTGTTAAATGGGCATAGCCTAAAAAAAGCCAGGGAAAACCGGTCAAAAACCAGGTGCGCATCCATTCTCCCAGCAACCAGCATGCGGGGAACGCGATAATTAAGCTGAGTGAGTGGCGATTGAACCAGCGCCCAAAAATATAAAAAGGCGCTACAAAAATAGCAGACATAAAACAGGCGAAAATAAATACAAGAAAGCCGGCAAATATCGGTGATGCGCCACCAAAATTATGGATGCTCACGTAAATCCAATGGATGCCTGCGCTGTAAAATCCGACACCAAACGCGAAACTGCGCCAGAGAATGGTTTTAAGTGATTGTTCTTTTAGCTGGAGCGCAAGGGCAATCAGGCTAATAATGGCAATTGGCCATATATTAAAAGGCGCAAAACTAAGGGTAACCAGGCTACCACTGAGCAGTGCAATTAACAGGGCTATTGGTTGCGTAAGGTTCAGGATTTTATCGGGCATGGAGTTTGTCTATTGGGTATAAGGTTAAAAAAATCCCGCCGTTTGGCGGGATTGTCAGTGATTACATTTGCAACAGCTTAATCACTTAGTATCGTCAATCGCAGCAAATGAATTTGGCGATTATCGGCATAGAGGACACGGAACCGCATATTGTCCATTTGCATAACTTCGTTGCGCTTTGGTAGATGACCGAATTCTTGCATGAGTATGCCGCCGATAGTGTCGAAATCTTCATCACTGAATGCTTTATTAAAAAAATCGTTAAAGTCTTCGATGGGCGTTAGTGCTTTGATGATGTAATCATTTTCGCTGACACGCTTGATAAAGTCGGTAGCTTCTTCCTGCTCGTCGGTTTCGTCTTCAATTTCACCGACAATTTCTTCAAGAATGTCTTCGATCGTGAGCAGGCCGGTAATGCCGCCGTATTCGTCCATCACCAATGCCATATGGTAGCGGTTCTCGCGGAATTCACGCAGCAACACGTTGACGCGTTTGCTTTCTGGAATGATGGTGGCGGGGCGCAAAATGGTTTCAAGATTAAAATTATCCGTACCTTTTAACGCAAGCGGCAACAGATCTTTTGCCAGCAAGATACCTTTTATATCGTCAATATTTTCGCCGATAACGGGAAAGCGTGAGTGGCCGGACTCAATCAGTTGTGGCAAGTATTCTTGTGGTGAATCTTCGAGGCGGATAGCTACTATGTGTGAGCGCGGCACCATGATTTCGCGCGCTTGCAAGGATGATACATCCAGCGCTCCTTCGATAATGCTTAAGGCTTCCTGGTCCAGCAATTGGTTATCTGCTGCATCTTTAATAATTTCCAGCAGTTCATCACGGGATTTTGGTTCCGCACTGAATGCATGGATCAGTTTATCCAGCCAGGATCGCTCGTGTTTTTCGGTAGTAGCGCTACTCGGATGGTCGTCCGACATGATATAGGTTCCCAAGGTCTTTTATTCTTCAGTGATGTCTTGATAGGGGGCAGGATACCCTAAACCTGTGACGATTTGGGTTTCCAGGGTTTCCATAGCATCTGCTTCATCGTCTTCAATATGGTCATAGCCCAATAAATGCAGGGTGCCGTGTATCAACATATGTGCCCAGTGTGCGTGCAAGGTTTTCCCTTGCTCTTGTGCTTCGCGCTCTACTACGGGCGCGCAAACCACCAGATCACCGAGTAGGGGGACGCCGACTTCTTCAGCGATATCGGCGGGGAAGGAGAGTACATTGGTTGGATAATCCTTCCCGCGATACTGCGCGTTCAATTCCTTCCCTTCATCTTCATCGACGATATAAACGCTAACTTCGGCGTCTTCAAATTCCTGGTTCAGCAATGCAGCGCTAATCCAGCGTTCCAGATCGGCCAAAGCAGGGATTAGCTGGCTCTGGCTATTGCTCTCGATATCGATTTGGTAGGCCATGGTTATTGGTCTTGCTTCGGTGGTTGCTGCTCGAAGGCCTCATAAGCTTCCACGATGCGCTGGACAATCGGGTGGCGCACGACATCTTTGGATGTGAAATGGGTGAAGCTGATGCCGTTGACATTCTCCAGTACTTCCATCGCGTGGCGCAGGCCAGAGGCCATACCGCGCGGCAAGTCGATTTGGGTAGGGTCGCCAGTAATCACTGCAGTGGTGCCGAAACCTATACGGGTCAGGAACATTTTCATCTGTTCCCGGGTGGTGTTCTGGCTTTCATCGAGGATCACAAAAGAGTTATTAAGAGTACGACCGCGCATAAAGGCGAGGGGGGCAACCTCGATAACACCGCGCTCCATCAGCTTGCCGACGGTATCAAAACCCAGCATTTCAAACAGGGCGTCATAGAGTGGACGCAAATAGGGATCAACTTTCTGGGCGAGATCACCCGGTAGGAAGCCGAGTTTTTCGCCTGCTTCAACCGCCGGGCGTACCAGCAGGATGCGTTCAATCTCGTTCTTCAGCAGGGCCTCTACCGCGCAGGCGACGGCGAGATAGGTTTTTCCGGTACCGGCTGGGCCGATGCCGAAGTTAATGTCATGTCTTTGTACTGCACGCACATAGCGCTGCTGGTTCAGGCCACGGGGCTTGATGGTGCATTTTTTGGTACGGATGAGAGTAATACCACCTTCATCACCACTTTTACCCGCAGTATCAGCCGCAGCTGAGTCGCCGGCCAATACTTGGGCTTCAGCGTTATCCAGTTGTTCCATAAGTTGTTCAATACCAGAGGTTTGCAGTGCCAAATGCACTTCATCAGGAGTGAGTTCGTTTTGTTCGGTCGTCAGGTAAAGATTGCGTAATAGTTCTGCACCGGCACGAATTTTGGTCGAAGGGCCGGTAAGCTCAAATTCACTTCCACGGTGGCGAATTTCTATCTCAAGACGTTCTTCAATCTGGCGAAGGTGCTGGCCGAGCAGGCCGCAGAGATTGGCAAGGCGACGACTATCACTAGGTTCCAGCGTTAACGGCTGGGTGACGATTTCGGGAGGGGTTATAACCTGGCTGTTCAAAGTGGTAAGTAAGCTCTTTTTGCATAAGGAAAAGTAAGACTAAACCATTCAGCGTGAGGGATAAAGCCTAAATTACAGCTGAATAGGGGCTGAATGTTGCGGCAACTTTATGCTGTTTCTACTTAATTTTATTAAGTTATTGTATTTAATGGGCTTTTTGCTTTTTTCCTGGGGATGGCAAAATTGGGGGCGATAAACGCCCCGCGGCATCTTTTTTCACCTTTCATCAGGACTTTACTTGCAGATTGTTGACCACGCCTTTCACATCATCGTGTTTGGCGGCTATGGCTTGTGCCAGGGCTTTTTGCTCCAGGGTTTTTACTTTACCTGACAAGGTCACTTTGTCATTGAGTGTATCTACATCAATGTTGAGGCCATCAATATTTTTGGAGGCCAACAACTCGCTTTTAATTGCGGCGGTGGTCGAAACATCTTCTACATACTGGGCAAAATTACGCCCTTTCGGTTGATTGGATTCGGCTACTTTGGTTGGTTTTTCAATAACGTTTATTTTGTTGGTTACTGAATCAATACCTTCAACGCCCAGTGCAATATTTTCTGCAAGCTCCTTATCGATATCGGAATACACATTACCTTCAAGTGTGGCCATATTGTTGTCCACCCGAATATCAATATCAAAAGGATTAAGATGTTTGTTAAGCATTAATGCTGTTTCCAGCTTACTTTCAATCCAGCCATCTTTAAAAGCTGCTTTGCTATCGCGCCAGGTTTGTTCGCTATCTTGCTTAAAATCGGCCCAAAATTCGGCAGCAGGTTTTTTCTCCGTATAGGAACTCCTGTGTGCATCATCCCCTTGATTGCCGGCAATAACAGTCATTGATGCAGTGAGCGCAAATGCGCCCAGCGGTACAATAATAAAATGTAATAATGTGGTTTTCATATCGTTCTCCTTTCTGACAACTGTTTTCAAAAGCTAATGATTGAAACAGTAAATTTAAAAAGTAGAAAATGCGTTAAAAATAAAGTGACGCATATAAATTGCAATGCTGATTTTGTGCCAGATATTTAACAATTATCCTGATTGCCTTGTGCTCTCTGGCTTCCCGGATAAAAATCACTATTTGTTTTTTTATTTAAAAATTAAAAATGCGGAAGGTTTTTTGCAATAACTACAATAATTGTAACTTTATGGCGTTTATTTTTTGATGCTGATATGAGATATGGGTTTGAATGATGTGTAGTGTTTTTGATATTTTTTGCAATTGAATTGTCGTGGATAAGGATCATATAAATGATGTAAGTCTTGGTAATGAAGCCTTAATAGATGAAGGTTTTGGCGTTTTTATGAAGATTAAGTGCGACCTATTAGTATCTATATTGTTTGATTTTCACTTAATAGCTTTATCTCCTTTTTTTCTTAGCACGTATTTGTAAATAACTATTCCCTGATTTTTATTAACCTTAGGTTAATTGGCACGTTCATTGAAAGTAATAAGCTGAATATTTATAAAAGGAGAATCCTATGCTCTATTATTCATTGGTGTTTTTTATTGTTGCCATTATTGCTGGCCTTTTAGGGTTTGGTGGCATTGCCGGTGCGGCGTCAGGAATAGCGCAAATATTATTTTTTGTGTTTTTGGTGTTATTTGTCTTGTCGCTTATTTTTGGTCGACGTCGTCTCTAGTGGATCAAAAATATCTATCCTGAATGGATTTTTTAGCCGTTTACACTATCTTCAATATGTTTATTAAACAACCTGAGAGGTAATTTCCATGGCTATTCAAACTGTAACAAATAAAGAAAATGGTAAAATGGACGACATTTCCATGGCTGAAGCGATCGCCCAATTTAAAGAAGCAACATCCAGTATTTATGATGCTGTTGGTTCAATTGGTAGTGCAACCGCCGCTAATGCAAAGGTTCGTCTTAATGAAGGGAAAGCGCGCGCAATTGAATTGGAAGAAAAAGCTGAAGAGCTTGTGAGAGCGAAGCCATTGGTGACTGTAGGTGTTGCCTTTGCAGCAGGTTGGCTAGTGTCTTATTTATTGCAGCGTCGTAATTGAGTAATTAGATCATGAATATTCATGGTCAACAGGAAAATCCCCCGGGGACTGCCGATCCTCAGGGGAATTTTTATCAGGATGATGCATCGCAAAAGGATATCCCTGAAAACGAGGCTGTACCAAATCCACCGGGCTGGATGACAGATATAGAGCAAACCCTGCAGCTGGGAGAGCAATTTGTAGGAGCTATTGGTGGTATTGCTGATCTTGCGCGCGTAGAAGCATTACTCGCCTTTCGTACATTGCCCAGGTTGCTGATGCTCTGGTTATTGATAATGCCCATTATGTTATTAACCTGGTGCGCATTTTCCGTATTAATGGCATGGTCCGTTGTTGCAACAAGTGGTGTGATGGGGTGGGGTTTGCTGACTTTCTTTTTGCAACAAGTTGTATTGTTATTAGCCTGTCGGTGGTTATATGTAAAATATCGCACACGTATGACCTTACCTTATACGCGCGCGCAAATTGATAATTTTGTGCGGAGTACTCGGGATGGATTTAAAGGCAAAAGTCAAATTAAAGAGTGATCAGTTATCGTTGCAAAATGCAATTTTGCAGCAACATTTATGTGCAAGAGTTAACACTCCTGAATTTAGTTCTTTTTTTATCTCATTTGTTGTCGCACCTTTTGTTATTGGTGCTGTCACCCGACTTGAGCTCGGCCCCAAGGATTCAACTGCGTATCGATTATATCGCGCCATTTTACCAGGATTGAGAACTCTGCCAGTTTTTAAGGTTGGCACCTAAAAAAGCGAAGTGTATCGCTAAGTTGTTTATTGCCGCTGCTTTCTTCTATCTGACTGGTGCTAGAATGAGCCCTCGACGCTAGCTAGCTAAAGGAGGATTTTGACCGTGGCTGATGTATTACTAGTTGACGATGACCGGCGATTTTTGGATGCCACTGTACAACTGTTGAGTTTGTTAGGGCACAGTGTGACAGCTGCTGATTCAGTTTCCCAAGCACGGGATTTTCTCAGCAAAAATTTATATACCCACCTTATTCTGGATTTAATCCTGCCTGATGGCAGCGGTCTCCATCTGTTGGAAACTTTACCTGCCCAACATAAAACAAAAATTACATTTATTACCGGACATCCTTCCATCAAGTTTATTGTAAAAAAACTATATGGATCCAATATCAGTTACCTCATTAAACCAATTGATTTACAACAATTGGAATCATTGTTTGAAATAAATACTCCTGCCATCGCTAAAGCGGATCCATCAATTAAATTACATTTTAATTATTTGGTGGGTGAATCAGCACCTATGCAATATTTATATGAAATGATTGAGCGGGTAGCCGCAACGAAAGCCAATGTTTTGTTATTGGGTGAAAGCGGTGTAGGGAAAGAATTGGTAGCAGAGGCGATTCACTATGCCAGTCAGGCAGAAGGGCGCTATGTTGCTGCGAATTGCGGTGCATTCTCACGCGAACTTATTAACAGTGAATTATTTGGTCATGAAAAAGGCGCTTTTACCGGTGCGACCCATCGCAAGATAGGTGTATTTGAACAGGCAAATAACGGAACCTTATTTCTGGATGAGATTACAGAAATGCCCGTTGATTTGCAGCCTAATTTATTGCGGGTGTTAGAGACGCAAAAAGTGACGCGGTTGGGGGCGACTACAAGTGTTGATGTTGAATGCAGGGTTGTTTCGGCAACCAATCGCACTGAGCAGGATATTGCCGTATTGGGTTGCTTGCGTGAGGATTTATATTTTCGCCTGGCTGTATTCCCCATTTATATTCCACCTTTGCGTGGGCGCAAAGAGGATATTCCATTGCTGGTCCAGTATTTTTTGGCCGGATTTAACCAGGAGTATGGTGGGGAAATAGGGATTAATGATGCAACGATGAAGCGATTAATGGATTACGATTGGCCGGGCAATGTGCGCGAGCTTCGCCATGCGATCCATCGCGCGTATATTATGGCTGACCAACAACAGAAATTATTGGTTTTACCTGAAAACCTTACATCACCTTTTTCAAAAGTCACCCATCAGCCTCAAGCAGGTATCCGGGTTGGAAAAACGGTTGAAGAAGTCGAGCGTGAGCTTATAGAGTCTACGCTTGAACATTTTGATGGCGATAAAAAACAAGCAGCCGATATTCTCGGGATCAGCTTAAAAACACTCTATAACCGCTTAAACAGTTATGGGAATGTTGAGTTATAGGAGGATGAATATGGATGGTGAAAAAAATCGATTTGTACATGACCTGCGCAATCCACTTAATACAATTTCCATTAACGCAGAATTGGGTAAGTTAACACTTGAGCGCACAGGCGATATTCGTAAAGCCATCAGTATATTCGATACGATACTGGCGGAGTGCCAGCAGTGTAGCCAAGTGCTTGAAACATTGCAGGATACCCGGTTCACTCGTGTCAATAATGACAACAATGAGACTGAAAACAGTGAGTAGTGACTCATTAATCGATAACAATCCCTTTAACAAATATATTATTAACAAGCTACCCAGTTCTGTTTGGGTAATGGCGCTTTCTGCCGCGATTACTTTTTTTACAGTGAGTGCGGTGCTTGCCTATCGCTCTATTGATGTTATTACCACAAACAACATCAGTATTAATAACACCTTGCAGACAATTAATTTCATCAAGGATCTGAATAGGGAATTGGCTGCTGCTGAATCCAGCCAGAGGGGTTATTTACTGACCGGTGACCCCGATTATTTACAGCCTTATCATCAAACACTGGTTGTTGTAGACGAGTTGTTGAAACAGCTGGGTGAATCGACAATAGAATTACCACAGCAAAAAAAGCGTTTCGAACTGCTCCATACCTATGTGCGTAAAAAAATTGATGAAATGCAGAGGATAGTGACTCTGACCGATAGAGATGAAATTCGTGCAGCAATACGGCAGATTAAAACCGATGTAGGTATTGGCTTGATGCGCTCTATTTCACAGCTGTTGGCAGAAATGGAAAGCGACGAATTTAGATTGCTGGAAAATAACAAGGCTGTCGCGGCAGAGAATAGGGAATTTATTCTAATGGCATTATTGCTGGCCAATGGTATTGGCTTGTTGTTGTCGCTGGGGGTTTTTTATACCTTATATCGCAACTCAAATAAGGTGGCAGAGTTGAATTCTGCCCTTGCCCATGCCAATGCCGAGCTGGAGGAAAAGGTTGGTGTGCGCACGCAGGTGTTATTGCAATATTCTGAAGAGTTACAGCGTAGCAATAAAGAGTTGGAAGAGTTCGCATTTGTTGCCTCCCATGACTTGCAAGAGCCCCTGCGTAAAATTCGTGCCTTTGGCGACAGGTTGCAGCAAAAGTATTCTGCACAATTAGGCGAGACAGGTTCCGATTATGTATTGCGTATGCAATCAGCATCGGAACGTATGTCGGCTTTAATTGATGATTTGTTAAGTTTTTCGCGTGTGACGACTAAACAGCGGCCATTTGTTAGCGTTGATTTAAATGAAGTAATGCACAGAGTGATGGATGACCTTGATTATTCTATTGAGGAAACGAGCGCTCAATTACATATAGATCCCTTGCCAACTATTGATGCAGATGCATCCCAGATTGCACAGGTCTTTATGAATTTGATCGCCAATAGTTTGAAGTTTCATCGGCTCGATGTACGCCCCATCATCACCGTCACCAGTGAAATTAATCTGGCTTCTCCGATAGCTGAGGATGTTCGAAGCTGGTGTTGTTTGCGATTTTCTGACCAGGGAATTGGTTTTGAGGCGCAGTATGCGGAGCGCGTATTTAGTTTATTCCAGCGTTTGCATGGGCGCGGAGAATATTCTGGCACTGGTATAGGCCTTGCGCTGTGCCGAAAAATTATTGGGCGCCATGGCGGCACAATTACCGCACAGAGTGAACCCGGTGAAGGAGCGATATTTACAATCCATTTACCTATGACACAAACCCTGATAGAGCCACTGGCTGATTTATTAGCGGATGCTTCATAGCAGTATTACGTTGCCACGGCAGCACATAAAGGATGTATCCATGAATATTCCCAAAAAAACATTGATCATTTTAATGGCAGAGGATGATGCTGATGATCGCTTGTTAGCGCAAGAAGCTATGCACGAAAGCAGGGTGCTGAATGAGTTGCATTTTGTTGAGGACGGTGTGCAATTGTTAAGTTATCTGCGCGGTGATAACGAGTATGGCGACCGTCTTTTGTACCCAATGCCCGGATTAATTTTATTGGATTTGAATATGCCCAAAATGGATGGGCGTGAGGCGCTGGCAGAAATTAAAGCGGATCCGCGGTTGCGTCGTATCCCGGTGGTTATTTTGACAACATCAAAAACTGAGGAGGATATGGTTAAGGGTTACGATCTTGGCGCGATTTCCTATATCACCAAGCCAGTTACCTTTGATGCATTGGTTGAGTTGATGCGTACCCTAGGTAAATATTGGGTGGAATTTGTGGAGTTGCCGTAAGTAGCAAGGAAATCAGGGGCTGGTATGCAGCATATTAAATTATTAATTATTGACGACGATGAAGACGATTTTTTGCTGGTTAGGGATTTATTGGAAGATATAGGCCAAACCTGTCTTCTGGATTGGGCTTCAACCTATGAAGAAGGCCAGAAGTTCTTGGCAGAAGATAAACATGACCTGTGTTTGATGGATTACAAACTTGGTGCGCGCGACGGTATCGAATTATTAAAGTTTTCCAACGAAGTGGGATTCTCCGGCCCGGTTATTTTACTTACTGGCATGCATCAGGTGGAAGTGGATCGCCAGGCGCTGCAAGCAGGTGCGGTTGATTATCTGGTCAAATCAAAATTAAGTGCAGAACAATTGGCGCGTGCAATTCGCTATGCATTGGCGCGCCGTGAGGTCGAACGCGAACGAGTTGAACGTTTAAAGGCGGAAGCCGAAAACCGTTTAAAAAGTGAATTCCTTGCCCATCTTAGCCATGAATTGCGTACTCCTTTATCCGCTATTTTAGGCTTTACCGAATTACTGCTTAACAAAAGCAGTGATGCAGAAAATTCAGCACATTTACGCATTGTGCATCGCAATGGAAAACATCTCCTGGGTCTGCTCAACGATATTTTGGATCTCTCCAAAATTGAAGCGGGAAAGTTGGAACTGGAAAAACAACCGGTTGTGCTTTCCGCATTTCTTACGGATATTTATTTTTTGATGCAGGGAGCAGCAATCGATAAAAATCTACAACTGCGTATAGAGGCGCCTTATCCGCTGCCAGTGACTATTAATACCGACCCTATGCGATTGCGCCAGATTTTATTAAACCTGATGGGCAATGCCATAAAGTTTACTCGTGAAGGGCAGGTTCTGTTAAAGATTGATTGGGTTGATGAAGATGGAAAAAGGAAGATCCGTTTCAGTGTTAAAGATTCCGGTATTGGTATTTGCGAAGAGACCTTGAGTGTTATTTTTGAACCTTTCGTGCAATCAAAGAATGCACAGGTTCATCCTCGTGCAGGGACAGGATTGGGTCTCACTATCAGTAAACAGTTGGTTGAACGTTTGGGCGGGCGCATCCAGGTTGCCAGTGAAATGGGTGTAGGTAGTGAATTCAGTTTCACTGTGGAACTGGATGAGTTTGAATATGCTGAAACTGAAATGCTGGCATTGAATTTTGATGCGGCAATAGAGCACAGCGTAAAAATTCCCCGTTTTACTGGCCGCGTGCTGGTCGCAGATGACCTGCGCGATATCCGTATATTGATTGGCCATTTTGTCCAGCTGACCGGTGCAGAAGTGGTTTATGCCACCGATGGTGCTGATGCGGTGCGCATCGTGAATGCGGAAAAATCCCTGGACAGAAGTTTTGACCTTGTGTTGATGGATATCCATATGCCGGTGATGGATGGCCATCAGGCAGCACAACAACTTCGCCATGAAGGATATACATTGCCGCTTGTTGCATTGACAGCTGCACATATGAAGGGCGATATGGACCATTGTTTCGAATCGGGTTTTACCGCCTATCTGGGGAAACCGCTTGACCAGGCGCGACTTTATAATTGCCTGGCCCGATTTTTATCAATTGCCAAGGATGCGCCATCAATGTCAGCGCAAGTAAAATCTATTTTAGTTGTTGAGGATGACGTTGATACCCTGGCGGCAATGGAGGGTTTGTTGAACCTGATGGGCTGGCAAGTGTTTAGTACCCAATATGCTATTGCAGCGCTCCGTTTATTAGATGAGTGCAGCCCACATGCGGTGCTGATTGATTTAAATTTGCCTGATATGAATGGTTACCTGTGTGCCGAGCAAATCCATAAGCGCAATCCGCAGGCGCGGATTATTGTGGCAAGTGGAGAGGCGATTGACCAGGCGCGCGCAGCGCAAGCGGGTATTGCCGCAAGTTTGTTAAAGCCTGTATCACTCGCACAGCTTGAAGCGATCCTGGCGTAAAACAATTAATGGACCAATAAAATGTCGCAATAAAAAATCCCCGTATTGATAATCTCAACACGGGGATTTTTTATTGCTGCATTTTCTTCGGGAATATTATTTCACCCAGTCAGCATCCAGCTCTGAACTAATCAATGTGCCGCGCAATGAATTGGTCAACGCCTCTTCGATCAGGATATCGGCAAATTTACCAATAAGGTCGGCATCATCACTGCGGAAGTTGACTACGCGGTTATTTTCCGTGCGGCCGCAGAGTTGGCCTGGGTCTTTTTTGGAATAGCCGGTAACAAGGATGCGTTCGGTATTGCCTACCATGCGACGGCTAATCGCCAACGCTTGCTGGATTAAACGATCCTGCAAAATTGCGAGGCGATGCTTTTTGACTTCTTCCGGTGTGTCGTCAGGGAAGTCGGCTGCCGGTGTACCCGGGCGGGCGCTGTAAATAAAACTGTAGGACGTATCAAAGTCCATATCCTGGATTAGCTTCATGGTCGCTTCAAAATCGGCATCGGTTTCGCCCGGGAAGCCGATAATAAAATCGGAAGAGAAACTGATATTCGGGCGATTCTTTTTAATACGGCGCAGTTTGGATTTGTATTCCAGCGCGGTATGGCCGCGTTTCATGGCCATGAGGATGCGATCTGATCCGCTTTGTACCGGCAGGTGCAAATGGCTAACCAGCTCGGGAACCTGGTTGTACACCTCAATCAATGCGTCGGTAAATTCCACCGGATGCGAGGTGGTGAAGCGGATGCGGTCAATGCCATCAATTGCTGCCACATAGGTAATCAGTTCGGCCAGGTCAATGACAGTACCGTCATTATTGTCGCCGCGATACGCGTTTACGTTCTGGCCGAGCAAGTTAACTTCGCGCACGCCCTGACTTGCCAGGTGGAGGATTTCCGCCATCACATCTGCCACTGGTCGGCTGACTTCTTCACCGCGGGTATAGGGCACAACGCAGAAGGTACAGTACTTGGAGCAGCCTTCCATAATCGATACAAAGGCGCTCACGCCATCGGCATCGGGTTGTGGCAAGCGGTCAAATTTTTCGATCTCGGGGAAGCTGACATCCACCACGACCACTCCGTTGCTTTTCTTGGTCTCCATCATTTCTGGCAGGCGATGCAGGGTTTGCGGGCCAAAAATCAGATCGACATAGGGTGCGCGTTTGGCGATGGCAGCACCTTCCTGGCTGGCGACACAACCGCCGACACCAATCACCAGATCGGGATTTTTCTTCTTGAGCTTTTTCCAGCGGCCCAGCTCATGGAACAGGCGCTCCTGGGCTTTTTCGCGGATGGAGCAGGTGTTGATCAGGATGACATCAGCGTCTTCCGGGTCTTCGGTCGGCACCATATTGTGCGACTCGCCCAACAAATCCTTCATGCGCGATGAGTCGTACTCATTCATCTGGCAGCCGTGGGTTTTGATATAGAGCTTTTTAATAGGCGCTTCTGTGGTGGACATCGAACTACTACCTGCTAGGAGTGACACTGGCTGACGCGTATTGCTGATTAACCGATTGGTCAAAAAGCACGCAGAAAAAGAAGGCGCGCATTATAGCTATCTTATGGTGCAAAGCCTATAGAAAAGCCCTTGGCATTCAGTGATCGATGAATTAGCCTGCGCGGCGTTATTAACCCCTCGATGTCCGAACCCCACGCCGCCTGGAATCCCAAGCCTTATGAACGAACTGCTAGCCAAAGTTGCCGACTACTATATTCCCTTTCTATTGCTCGTAACGCTTGGGGTCGGAACCCTTGAAATAATGCGCGGATACCGCTGGTTTTGGGCCAAATTATTCGCATCGGCCATTTTGGTCTTCGGTGTGATGTTGCTGGATTATCACCTGCATATTTGGGCTGCCCTCGGGTTGGATTATTCGACCCACACTGCGTTGGCATTGTCACTGGTTGCGTATGTGGGCGCTGGGCTGCAATCGCGTGCGGGATGGGTGTTTTTACTGACCAGTTTCCTCGGCTATCTGGAGTTAATGTTTTATCTCGGTTACCACAGTTGGGCGGATATGGGGCTGACCGTCGTGGTTATCGGCGCTGGGCTCGCGCTAATTTACCGCCTCTTGCCCAGCCGCAGACCAGCGCACCCGTGATAATATGCGCCCCCGGCATTGGCTCCGGTTCCTGCAATCTGTATTGCGCCATTTGTTGCACAAGGTAAACCATGAAAAAGACATTCAAGCTCCAAGTAGAAGGCAAACATCCTGATCGTTTACTGGAGGCCATCAAGCACGAAGTGCGCAAATATGTAAAACGCGAGCGCCGCAAAACCCTGCCAAAAGGCGTTGATTACTGGGCATTTGATTGCAAGTTCGGGGTAACGGCAGACGTTGCCGAGGTCGTGCGTTTAGGCGAAATCACCAAAAAGATGGATGAAGTAGCCACCGCCGGTGGCGATAGCTTTTATGTTGAGATTTTAGCTGCACATGGCATCCGCAAACCGCGCGAAGCCGGTGATGACAGTCTTGATGACGATGAAGACCTGAACGATTAATCATTCGGTTCCGTATTAAAAAGCCGCTTCCGGTATTCCGGAAGCGGCTTTTTTATGGCGGTAAGTTTTGCAGGTTTACTTCTTTTTCGGGCGCGTTGATTTGCTTAGGCTACTTGCCGGGCGCGCGTCTTTTGAGCCTGCGCGTTTGGGTTTACTCGCGGGTTTGCTGGTGGTTTTGGTCGAAGCTGATTTGGGCGGTCCCGGTTTGGCGAAGCCCGATTTTTTAGGATTGCCTGCTTTGGATTTGCCCGCCGGTTTGTCAGCCAGTTTTAGCAAGCCGCTTTTGGGTTTGCTCACCACTTTGATGACTTGTTCTGTTACCTCAAAACCTTTGATTTTTTCGCGTTTGATTTTGGTACCAATCACTTCTTCGATCAGCGCTATCTTGTGTTCTTCGGCTGGTGTCACCAATGAAATTGCGGTGCCTTTTTTACCGGCGCGACCAGTGCGGCCTACGCGATGGACGTAGTCTTCGGTGAAGAAAGGCAGGTCGAGGTTCACCACATAATCCAGCCCCTGAATATCCAATCCGCGCGCGGCGACTTCGGTCGCTACCAGTACTTGCAATTTGCTGTCTTTGAAATCCTGTAATGCGCGTTTGCGCGAGCCCTGGGTTTTCTCACTGTGGATTACTGCTGCATCGACTTTGTCGTCTTTGAGTGCCTTATACAAATTCTCCGCTTCTTCGCGGGTGCTGCTGAATACCATCACCTGATACCAGTTTTGCTCGCGCAACAGGTGCAGGAACAATTCATATTTGCGGTCGCTATCCACCGGGTAGAGTACATGGTCCACAGTTTCCGCGACTGAATTGCGTTTGGAGATGGAGATCAGGGTAGGGCGGTTCATCGCCTGCTTGGCGAGGTTGGTTACCAGCGGCGAACTGGTTGCCGAGAAAAACATAGTCTGATGCTTGCGTACGATGCTGGTGAGGATCGCGTGCATATCAGTCACAAAACCCATATCCATCATGCGGTCAGCTTCATCCAGCACCGCGAATTCTACTTTTGCGAGATTGATATTGCCCAGTTCGACGTGCTCCATCAGGCGGCCTGGTGTCGCTACCAGGATATCAACGCCGGCGCGCAGCTTATTGGCCTGGCCGGTCAGTTTTACCCCGCCATAGACAGTCGTGATTTTAAACGGGGTGAACTGGGCAAATTGCTGCATTGCCTCGGCAATTTGTTGCACCAGCTCGCGCGTGGGCGCAAGGATAAGCGTACGTACAAATCCCGCCTCGGTATGTTTGGGCTTTTCCAGCATTTGTTGCAATACCGGCAGGCTGTAGGCGGCAGTTTTACCTGTGCCGGTCTGGGCGGTAGCGAGCAGGTCTATGCCACGGCGCGCAGCGGGAATGGCCTCCTGCTGGATGGGTGTCAGGGTCTTGAAGCCAATGACTTTAATGGCATGGAGCAATTCGGGGGCAAGGCCGAGTGAGGCAAAGTTCATAAGCAAATCGACTGGGGAATATAAGAAAGGGGCGGGCAGTATAGCGGCTAATCCGGTTTATAACCAAAGGCAGGTATTTCTACTCAATCTTTTGCCGAATAATTCCTTTGTAAAATAGTAAGCTATGTATATTATATATTTAGCTTTTTATGAGGATGACTTATGAGCCATATCCCTGCCGCTGAATCTATCGATGCACTGCCTCCGTTGACGCCAGAGGAGGAAAGCCTGGGTTTTTTACTGAGCGATAACATGCGCTTAACCCGCCGCCTCGCTGCCCGCTATTTCGAGCAATACAACCTGACCCTGGCGCAAGCTCGCGCATTGCTGGGCGTATTCCGCTGGCAGGGAATACGCCAGGTGGATCTGGCCGACTTTATGGAGATCCAGCCGATTAGCCTTGCCCGCTTGCTGGACCAGTTGGCCGAAAGCGGTTTGATTGAGCGTCGCCCGGACCCCAAAGACCGCCGTGCCTTCCAGCTATATCTGACGCCCGCTGCTGCTCCTATCGTGAAACTGATCAAAGAGGCCTCCCAGGAATTCCAGGCCAAGGCGATGGCAGGCTTTACCAAAGAGCAGCGCGATGCACTTTTCTTTGGCTTAAACAAATTGCGCGAGAACCTGACCTTGCTGTGTAAAGAAGCCCCTGAACGTCAGGAGTTAAAAGAGGTAAATGAGAAATGAGTGAAGTGAAATCGTCACGCCGGTTAATACTATTAGTGGTGATTCCCGCGATGGCTGCGGTAATAGGGTTACTGATCTATCTGGCCGGAGGGCGCTATGCGACCACGGATAATGCCTACACCAAAGCAGATGTGATCAGCATCCGCCCGCGCGTTGCCGGTGCTGTTGCCAAACGACTGGTGGCGGAGAATGACCATGTCAAAGCCGGGCAGTTATTGCTGGTGCTGGACCAGAAACCCTACGAGGTCGCCCTCGCCAAAGCCGAGGCCAAACTGGGTGAGGCCCGCACCACACTCGCCGCGCTCCATGCCAGCTATCGCGAAAAACAATCGGAGCTGCAATTGGCGATTGCCAACCGTGACTACGCGGTCAATGAACAGCAGCGCCAGGCCAACCTTGCGGCACGCAAGCTGGTTGCCAGGGTTGATTACGATGAGGTAAGCCATACCCGCCGTGTCAGTGACCAACAGGTCATCACCCTGGAGCAGGATTTACACCGTATCGCCGAATCGCTTGGTGGTGATGCCGAGGCACCGCTTGAAGAGCACCCGAGTTACCGTGCAGCCAAGGCTGAAGTTGAGCAGGCCCAATTGAACCTGGGTTACACCCAAATCACCGCACCCAAAGACGGCATAGTTACCAAGCCGCCAGAGGCAGGGGAATTTCTCTCGGTAGGCAGTGCGGTGATGTCATTGGTAGCGAGCGATAACCTTTGGATCGAAGCCAATTTTATCGAGACGGATTTAACCCATGTACGTGTTGGCCAAAAGGTAAAAGTCCATGTGGATACCTATCCCAACGTAACCTGGGAGGGTGAAGTGCAAAGCATCAGTCCGGCGACGGGCGCCGAGTTTTCGGTGATCCCCGCGCAAAATGCCACAGGCAACTGGGTCAAGATCGCCCAGCGGGTGCCGGTGCGTATCAGCATCAAGCCCAATAAAGACGCGCCTCCGTTACAGGCGGGTTTGAGTACAGCGATTGAAATTGACACTGGCTATAAGCGTTCCTTGCTTGGACTCTCCATCTAGGGCGGGTATGTCCATCTAATTCGATTCTGTTCAGTCCGGTTTTTGAGGTAATTTTTTGTGGCACAGGCAGCGATTGACCAAGTACCCGGCGAGACTGCGGCGCCAGTGTCGGCCAACAAACGCGGGCTGATTACCGCCTCGGTGATGCTGGCGACGATTATCCAAGCGCTGGATACCACCATCGCCAACGTTGCCTTGCCCCATATGCAGGGCAGTATGTCGGCAACCCAGGATCAGATCTCCTGGGTGCTGACCTCCTATATTGTCGCCGCTGCAATCTTCTTGCCGCTCACCGGTTTCCTGTCGGATCGTTTTGGCCGTAAACGCCTGATGCTCTGGTCAATTGCCGGTTTTACCATCACCTCCATGTTTTGCGGGATTGCGCAGAACTTGCCGCAAGTGGTGATTGCCCGCTTGCTGCAAGGTGTGTTTGGCGCCGCCCTGGTGCCGCTCTCACAATCGATCCTGCTGGATACCTATCCGCGTGAAAGGCATAGTCAGGCCATGGCGGTTTGGGGGATGGGCGTAGTGCTCGGGCCCATTCTCGGGCCAACGCTTGGCGGTTTGCTGACTGAACATTACAGCTGGCGCTGGGTGTTTTATATCAACGTGCCTTTGGGGCTGTTGGCGTTTTTGGGGGTGATGGCCACGGTTAAGGAAACTGTGATCAATAAAGCCCGCCATTTCGATTTACTGGGCTTTGCCTTCCTGAGTTTGGGCATAGGCGCGCTGCAGATGATGCTCGATCGCGGCGAAAGCCAGAACTGGTTCCATAGCCCGGAAATTATCGCCGAGTGCATCCTGATGGGATTGGGCTTCTACTGGTTTATCAGCCACATCTTTACCTATCGCCAGCCGTTTATCGAACCGGCCATTTTTAGGGACCGTAACTTCTCCGTCGGCCTGATTTTTATGTTTGTGGTGGGGATCATCCTGCTCGCCACCATGGCCTTATTGCCGCCATTCCTGCAAAACCTGCTGGGATACCCGGTGGTGGACGTCGGCCTGGTGATGGCGCCGCGCGGTATGGGGGTGATGTTCTCGATGATGATCGTAGGGCGGATTGCCGGAAAAATAGACCCGCGCTACCAAGTCGGTTTTGGCCTGCTGCTGACGGTTATCTCCCTCTGGGAAATGACCTTGTTTAATACCGATATCACCAAGTGGGACATCATCCGTACCAGTACCGTACAGGGCATCGGTCTGGGCTTTATCTTTGTGCCGCTGTCGGCAATCGCCTTTGCGAGTCTGGAAGGGCGCTACCGCAATGAAGGTACGGCGCTGTTTAGCCTGACGCGCAATATCGGCAGCAGTATTGGTATCTCGGTGGTGATGGCGGAGTTGCAGCAAAATATCCAACGCAACCACGCTGCCTTTGCGGATTACATCAATCCTTACAACCAGGCGTTGGCGAAAGTCGGTGAGACGGGCCATTGGGATATCAATACCACCCAGGGGTTGATGGCAATCAACGGCGAAGTCCAGCGGCAGGCGGCCACGCTCGCCTACTTGCAGGATTTCCAATTGATGATGTGGGTGACAATCGCCGCCTTGCCGCTGTTGTTATTACTGCGCGCGCCGCAAAAGGGCGCCGCACCGCCGCCAGAGATGGCCGGGGACTAGTGAATGCAGGTATAGGCGCTAATAACACAATCGACTAATGACCCTGTATAAAAAGCAGGCAAATGAGGCGAGAATAGGGAAAACATGTGGTATCCTGCGCGCCCTTTGCAAGGGGCGTCCAAGTTCCTTGCCCAGCCTGATCACCGAATGATTTCCAAGAGAGTTTTATGGCAGTTAAACCCGTATACAAAGTGATATTCCTCAACCAGGCTCAGGTTTACGAAGTGTTTTGCTCTGCGATTTACCAAAGCGAAATGTATGGCTTTATCGAAATTGAAGAGTTTGTATTTGGTGAACGCAGCGGCTTGTTGATCGACCCCGCCGAAGAAAAACTCAAAACCGAATTCGCTGGTGTAAAACGCTCTTATATTCCGATGCATTCCATCGTGCGTATCGACGAAGTCGAAAAAGAAGGCCCCGCCAAAATTAGCGAGATCAAAGGCGGCAGCGATAAAATTGCCCAATTCCCTTACGGCGGATTTATTCCCAATCCAAACCTTGGCGAATAATTCCCCGCTACACTTGCTCAATAACATTATTGAGCAAGTGCTATGTCCAGAAGCCCCCATCTAACCACCGATCTTTTTCTCGCAATTGACCAAGGCGGCCAAAGTACCCGCGTTGCAATTTATACACCTACAGGCGAGCAAGTCTGTTGTTATTCAGCTGCCTGTGCAACAACGCACCATCAACCGGAAAATTCCCCCTACGAACACATCGAACAAAACGGCGAAGAAATTCTCGCCGGTATCCGCGAGTGTTTGCAAAAAATCCAGCAGCACCTTGGGGGTGATGTAAAGCGGATTGCAACGGCGGGTTTTGCAGGGCAGGGCTCATCGCTTTTATGCTGGAACAACCAAACCGGTGAAGCGCTTACCCCGGTATTGAGCTGGCAAGATATTCGCGGCGAACCTTATTTAAAAAATATCACTCTCACACACGCACAAATCCAACCCCTCACCGGCTTGCGTTTATCGTCACACTACGGCGCAACCAAAATGCGCTGGTGTCTGGAAAATAATGAAAACGTTGCGCAAGCTCAAAAAGATAATTGCCTCAGTATCGGCCCCATCGTCAGTTATATTTTTTGGCATTTATTGGATTGTAAAAATAACAGCGCGCAAGTGAATAACAGAGTGCCGTCATCCCTGCGCACGCAGGGATTTAGCTCTACCGATCAAGTGGATACCCGCGTTCGCGGGTATGACGAAAATGCTATCGGGCATGACGAAAATGCTATCGGGTATGACGAAAATGCTACCGGGTATGACGAAAATACTACCGGGTATGACGGAAGTTCTGTCGGTCCAGTCTATATCCAACAATCGTCATCCCTGCGGACGCAGGGATCCAGCTCTATCAATCAAGTGGGTACCCGCGTTCGCGCGTATGACGAAAATGCTATCGGGTATGACGAAAATACTACCATGGATGACGAAAGCGCTATCGATCATGGAAGAAGTTTTGTCGATCCCGGTCATGCCCAACGCACACTGTTATGGAATTTACAAAACAACGATTGGGATCAATCACTGCTGGATATTTTCAAAATCCCACGCAATGTTTTGCCACAATGCCTGCATCACAACAGCCACTTCGGTAATCTATTGCTCGGTGGTCACGCAATCCCGTTTACGGCCAGCGCACGCGACCAGGGCGCATCGCTTTTTGCGCGCGGTTTGCCAGAGGGCGATACTTGTTATATCAATATAGGCACAGGCGCATTTATCCAGCGCATCAGCGAAAACCTGCATGCACCCGATGGATTATTAGTAAGTCCATTGTGGCTACCAAAAAATCCCACCGATAAAAAATTATACGCATGGGAAGCAACCGTAAACGGCGCCGCCGCCGCGCTCAGTTTTATCCAACAACAAACCGGCTTGGCCGTCACACCACAAGAAATAAATGACGCCCTAACATTAAATCCAACCGATGATTGTTATTTTCTAAACTCCGTCGGCGGCTTAAGCGCCCCTTATTGGCGAACCGATTTGCAATCCCATTTTAGTGATGGTCTATCACCACAAGAAAAAATCCTCGCCTGGATCGAATCCGTTATTTTCCAAATCACAATCAATGTGCAATTGATGAATCAACCCGGCGCCGTGAAAAAAATAATTATCAGTGGTGGCTTCAGCAAAGCTGATGCGGTTTGCCAAAAAATTGCAGACCTTACCCAAGCCGATGTTTACCGCAGTGATAGTGCGGATGCGACAGTGCAGGGGGTTGCGTGTATGGCGGCGGGGCTGCCGGAGAGTTGGGGGCCTGTGGCGGGGGAAGATGTTTTCTTTCCAGCACAAAACTCAGTGTTAATCGCACGGTTTTTGCGTTGGAAAACAGAGGTAAAAGCGTGGCTTAATTAAAAGCCTAAATTCATGCCCTAAACATTTTTGGAGGTAACATCGTGTAATTGTGCTTGGTTTATAGTTTGTGGTCATCTATGTTTTTGTTATGGAAATTGAGCTGTCAATAGTAATAGTAGGTTGTAATCAGTTGATCAAATCAGGTATTGATAAATGGACGACATATCTCCTTCGGATTTAAAAACCATACTTCATTCAAAACGAGCAAATATTTATTATCTGCAACATTGCAGAGTGCTGGTTAATGGTGGTCGGGTTGAATATGTGACTGATGAAGGAAAGCGGTCACTATATTGGAACATTCCTATTGCCAATACCACATCGATTTTACTGGGCACTGGAACGTCCATTACCCAATCTGCTATGCGTGAGCTTGCCAAGGCGGGTGTATTGGTTGGATTTTGTGGCGGTGGTGGAACGCCTTTGTTCACAGCCAATGAAACGGATTTTGATGTTTCCTGGTTTTCACCACAGAGTGAATATCGCCCTACAGAATATCTGCAAAACTGGGTTAAGTTTTGGTTTGATGATAGTCTTCGTTTACATGCAGCAAAAGCATTGCAATTGGCCAGACTATCGCGCTTGCAACAAGAGTGGAATAAGCGATTAATGCGCGATTCTGGTTTTCTTGTGAATATGGATCGTTTAGGTGAATTGTTGCAGGGCAGCGTCAAGAGAATTGATTCTATTCCTGATGTGGGAATGTTGCTTACAGAAGAAGCCAGAGTGAGTAAAGCACTTTTCAAGTTAGCAGTAGATGCCGTTAATTACGGTGATTTTACCCGCGCAAAAAGAGGCGCGGGTGCTGACCCTGCGAATCGGTTTCTCGATCACGGTAATTATCTTGCTTATGGATTGGGTGCGACAGCCACCTGGGTGTTAGGTTTGCCACATGGTTTGGCGGTATTGCACGGAAAGACCCGGCGTGGAGGATTGGTATTTGATGCGGCTGATTTGGTGAAAGATGCGGTGATTTTACCGCAAGCATTTCTGTCTGCTATGCGCGGTGATGATGAGCAGCAATTTCGCCAAAATTGTATTGAGGCATTAACTCGCAGTGAGTCGTTAGATTTTATGATTGATACCCTCAAAGAAATTGCGCTCACAACTGCTGAACGAGCAGGGGCAAAACAATGAATGTGCTGTTGGTGTCTCAGTGCAATAAGCGTGCACTTACAGAAACCCGCCGTATCCTCGACCAGTTTGCCGAACGTTGCGGTGATCGCACTTGGCAAACCGCGATTACTATGGATGGTTTGGATACCTTGCGAAAATTATTGCGTAAAACTGCGCGGAGAAATACCGCTGTTGCCTGTCACTGGATTCGCGGTAAGGATCACACTGAGCTTATGTGGATTGTAGGCGACTCCGGTCAATTTAATATGCAAGGTGCGGTACCAACCAACACTACCGAGCGCGATGTGCTTCGCGCCGGCGATGAAAATAATTGGCACACCGGAGAAGATATAAAACTTCTTGCACAGATGGCGGCCTTACTTCACGACCTGGGTAAAGCCAGTGTGGCATTTCAACAGCGTTTGCGTAATCAACTATCAGAAAAAAATCTTTATCGCCACGAATGGGTTTCGCTGCGTTTATTTTTGGCGTTTGTTGGTAATGATGGTGATGAGGCTTGGTTGCGCAGAATGATGGAGCCATCACAAGCCGATGATGATAGTTGGTTGTTAAAAGATCGTTATCAGCGTGATGGTTTGGATGCTGAAACAATGCCACCGTTTAAAAATTTACCGCCGTTGGCTGCTGCGATTGGCTGGCTGGTTGTTACCCATCATCGCTTACCGGTAATACCTGAACAGAATTATGAAAACGGGCTACAGGCATGGTTGGGTAAAAAATCATCAAAATTTAATCCAAATCAGCTGCCGAATTTGTTACAAAGTGTGACTCACGATTGGAATGAAATTAAACGTGAGGCCGATAAAGGCAGTATCGAATCTTATTGGACAATTAAGCATCAACTGCCTGTCGTTTTATCCAAATGGCGTACTCAGGCTGCAAAGCTGGCCTCACGTTTATTAGCGCTGCGCAATACTCAAGGAAAGGGTGATTGGTTAAATAATCCTTATGTTATGCACTTGGCGCGCATGAGTTTAATGCTGGCAGATCACCATTACTCGTCACTACCACCTAACTCTCCTGAACGTGTGCGTGGTGATAATAATTACCCGGTATTTGCAAATACCCACAGCGATGGTTCCTTAAAGCAACCCTTGGATGAGCATCTGCTCGGTGTGGCTAAATTGGCTGGCAGTATTGCACACTATTTGCCGGGTTTTGAATTGCATTTACCCAGGTTGGCGCGGCATCGCGGTTTAAAAAAGCGCAGTGAGTCCGAGCGTTTTCGTTGGCAGGATAGGGCAGCGGATGCCGCTAATGCCATGCGAGCCGCTGCTACTGAGCAGGGTGCTTTTATTATCAATATGGCTTCTACAGGGTGCGGTAAAACGTTGGCGAACGCCCGTATTCTTTATAATCTTGCCGATGCTGCGCAGGGAATGCGCGCAACGTTTGCATTGGGTTTGCGCACACTCACCTTACAAACCGGTCGCAGCTACCGCGACGATTTACATTTGGGTGATGATGAGTTGGCAATTCGCGTTGGCGGATCTGCCAGTCGCCAACTTTTTGAATATTACGAAGCTAAAGCGGAGGTCACAGGTTCTGCATCTATACAGGAATTAATAGAAGAAGATGGTCATGTGCTTTATGAAGGCCAACATGGCGATCACCCGCTATTATCCAAAGCTATGGCAGATAGTAAAATTCGTTCTTTGCTGTCTGCACCTATGTTGGTGTGTACTATTGACCACTTAATACCTGCAACAGAAGCGCAGCGTGCCGGACGACAAATTGCTCCCATGTTGCGATTAATGAGCAGTGATTTGGTATTGGATGAACTGGATGATTTTGATTTGGCCGATTTGCCCGCGCTCACCCGTTTGGTTCATTGGGCGGGGTTATTGGGCAGCCGTGTGGTTCTGTCATCTGCAACGTTGCCGCCGGCATTGATAGAGGGAATGTTTCAAGCCTATCGTGCTGGGCGACAACATTATCAGCGTAATCGTGGCGCTAATACAGGTGCAATTAATGCATCTATAGATATCCCCTGCCTGTGGGTAGATGAATTTGGTGTGCAGAATATTGTTGCCGTTGATGACAAAAATTTTGCTCAGGCTCATGAACTTTTTGTGCAACAGCGTGTGCAAGCATTGGAAAAAACGATTAAAAAAGATGGCCCCAAGCGTTGCGGTATTTTAGTTTCTTTGCACATTGAAAGTTATCAAACTAAAAAACGCGAGCAAATTTATCGCGAATTTTCGCACTCAATAAGGGATACCATTCTCAAAGCACATACTGATCATCACGAAATTTGCCCTAAAAGCGGCAAGCAAATCAGTTTTGGTCTGGTGCGTATGGCTAATATCGAACCGTTGTTTGAGGTGGCGCAGGAAATTTTCCGGTTGGGTGCACCGGAAAACTATCGTATTCACCTTTGTGTATACCACTCGCGTTTTCCATTATTACTTCGCTCGGCAATTGAACACCAGTTGGATACCACACTAAACCGGCGTCATCCGCAGGCAGTGTACGAGCATTCAGAAATTCGCAAAATGATTGATGCTCACCCCGAGGAAAATCATTTGTTTGTAGTTCTTGGCTCTCCCGTAACTGAAGTTGGCCGGGATCACGATTACGATTGGGCAGCCGTGGAGCCTTCCTCCATGCGCTCGCTTATTCAATTGGCTGGCCGGGTGCAGCGGCATAGGCAAAAGTCTTGTACAAAACCCAATATATTTATTTTCGATACTAATGTACGTCATTTCATTTCTGCAAAAGGCGATGCGGTATTTATTCGCCCTGGCTTTGAAGATGAAAAAGCAAAGGCCGATAAGCCTTTTAGATTGATCACACATCGCCTGGATAAGTTGCTGCGCGAAGACGAATATCAAATCATTACGGCACGTCCCCGTATCCAACCGCGCCCTCAACCCTGGCAAGACAAAACCAGTTTGGTAGATTTGGAGCACGCACGTATGGCCAATCAAATGCTGCCAAAAATGCAGGGAGCACAAATATCCCGTATGGCGAAACCACAAACGGCTGAGCTGAATGCAGCTTGTACCTGGCAACACCCTCAAGCGTCACTCACTTGGGCGCTACCCCAACAACAGCCCTTTCGTGACGACTCACAGCAACAGGAAACAACGTTGGTATTTCTGCCTGATGAGGATGAAGAGCAGTTGATATTGCATCGGATTCACGAAGAGTCAAAAGGTAATAAACCGGCCATCTACACAAGTGCTGAAAGTCAATTGGAGCGTCTAACACTTGATATGGGGCAGCGGATTGGTTCTTGGGGGGAGCGTGATTTGATGCAGTTGTTGGTGGAACAAGCAGAAGCTCAAGGTGAACCCTTAGACAAGCTTGCGCCCAAGTTTACGGTTGTGAATGTGCAAGACAGTCAGCAGGGGTGGCGCTTTCATCCGTTGCTGGGCTTTGGGGGGGAAAAGTAAAGCCGGGTTTGATACCCGGCTAAGTGCTGCCTGTGCGGCAGTTTAATGAACACATCTATATCGCTGATGTATTATTCTAAGCTACCTTTCGATAGTTTTATATTGTTGATGTATTGGTTGACAATCTTGTTTTGGGTGAAATAGTATACAGCTTGTTAAGAGTTGCCAAGCCACTGCTCGAACAGTGGCTTGGCAGGAATTAGCAATTGCCGGTTGAACTCGGTACCCAAGCACAGGTTTGATGCGCTAAGGAGGATAGAGATATGTCTGACAAGCATATGACCAGAAGATAGAGGTAATACGCTTATTTCAACGATCCCTACAGCAAATTGCTGTAGGGATTCTACAGGCTTTTCAGCGATCAAGTCGATTGCTGATTTAGATAGGAATCTCTTATGAATAAGGATCGACAATCATTACTGCGTACTGAGGTTTTTCGCCAATCCATCGCTGCATTTATCGATGAACGACGCGAGGCGAAACTGAAAGGGCAGAGCGATGATGAAGCAGGCCCAGCGTCTGCCAAATACGATTACCACACCTGGCTTGCTGATGCGGCTCGGCGTGTTTCCCAAATACAGGCAGTAACCCACGTTCTAAAAGCCACTCACCCGGATGCTCGTGGTACTAGCCTTTATGCTCCTCCCCAAACCTTACCTTCGCATACGGAGATTGGCACTCATCTGTTAGGCGAAAATTATGCTGATGATATTGTCGGCAATGCAGCTGCTCTGGACGTTTATAAATTTCTTAAGTTGGAGGTAGAAGGCAAGCGCTTGCTTGATTGGCTGCAACAAGATGATGCAGATCTACTCGTCGCACTACATCAGGACGAAACTACAGCGAAAGAATGGGCTGCTGCGTTTAAAAGCTTAGTGCGCTCAACCGATGAGTTGGTTTCCCATGTAAATGCAAAGCAGGTTTACTGGTGTGTTTCCGGTGAGCCAGTGGACGATGCTGGTTATCATTTATTGCAACCATTATTCTCCAGCAGCCTTGCCCACAAAGTGCATGAGCAAATCAATGATGTTCGCTTTGGTGAGAAAAATAAAGAAGCACGCCAAGCCTACTTTAAAAAACAAGCCCATGATTTTGTTTATCACGATTACCGGGGCTTGGTAATACGCAAACTGGGTGGCACTAAACCGCAAAATATTAGCCAGTTAAATAGTGAACGCGGTGGTGTGAATTATTTGATGGCTTCGCTACCGCCGCGTTGGAATCAAGAACGTTCGCGCAATTTCCTGTTTGTTGACTCTGCTTTGGATCGCTTTCGTGGATACGAGGGAGTTAATGGGTTGATAAAGTCATTGGTCAATTTTATGAAAACCAGTGGTGGTCGAACTGTTGAGACTCAAGTGGCACGCGAAAAAATTGAGCGTTTGTTAGGGGAGTCTCTCGTTGCTTTTGGTTTGGCGACTCGGCAGTTGCATGAACCAGGTTGGACTCGCAATGCAGACTGCCGATTGCCGTTGTGCGAACAGCTTTGGTTAGATCCGGAACGCGCCGAATTGCCATTTCACCCTGACCATGAAGATGCGGACAAGGCTTTTCAGCAGGCGTTTGAATGGAAAGATTGGCCAGATGAGGTTGCGCATCGGTTTGGTAATTGGCTGAATGATATTTTAAAGAAAGAGAATTTTCCCGTAGGTGATGCAGAACATGCGCATTGGGCTAAACAAGCATTGATTGATACTGAATGGCGGGCGCCTATGCAGCGTCGGGCATTAAAAACAATAGCGGAGGAGGTGACTCATGGCTGAGTGCCCATACTTTGAATATTTGTTGGTAATACCGCGCTTGCGCGTGCAAAACGCAAACGCTATTTCCAGTCCATTAACTCACGGTTTTCCTTCCATGAGTGCTTTTTTAGGCTTGATGTGGGCACTTGAAAGGCAAACCCATGCCAGCGGTTTGGACTTGCAATTCAATGCTGTGGGTGTTGTTGCCCATGATTACGATGAGCAGATTACCGATACCGGTTTTGTAAATGCGTTTCGCTTAACCCGTAACCCGGTGGACAAAGATGGAAAAACATCAGCCATTGTGGAAGAAGGGCGCATCCATCTGGATATCAGTTTGGTCTTTGCGGTTAAAAGCCAATTGTTGCAAGAGCAGGTGCGTGCGCAAGAAATTGCTGCACAAGTAGCTGCTTTAATCAGTGGAAAACGTATCGCAGGAGGCACAGTAATTCCTTCTGGTATATCACAGGTTCGTAAAACGCCTTTTGTGGTTCCTTTTACGGGCGATAGTGATTCACAAAAAAAATTATTTAATCAACTCAAAATGCGTTTGTTGCCGGGTTTTGTACTAACCGAGCGACAAGATTTGCTGGAAGAACGGTTTCAAAAATTATTGGAAGAGAATCCAACAGTGACTCGCCTGGATGCTTGGTTGTCGTTAGCGCGTATTAATTGGCGCTGGCAAAGTGAAGAAAATAGTCCAGAAAAAGGCAAATGGCAGCATGACCGCCAGCAATTGGGTTGGGTGGTGCCTATTCCTTTGGGGTATGGCGCGCTTACCGAATTGCAGGCTGCTGGCACAGTGGCGAATACACGGGACAACACTACAGATTTCCGTTTTGTGGAAAGCCTGTATGGTATAGGTCAATGGATAAGCCCGCACCGTTTGCAGTCGCCGCAAGATTTTCTATGGTATGCCGATAGTGAGAAAGAAACGGGTTTATATCGTTGTCGCAACGACTATCGACTGGAAGCTGCAATTGAATACGATTTTTGATTAATTTTATTTTTGAACAACAAGGAATATTTATTATGGCTAACGACATTAAAACTGCTTCTGTACTCGCTTTTGAACGTAAACTTGATCCATCTGATGCACTTTTTTATGCGGGTGATTGGGGTAGTCGCGATAACCACCAGCAGTGGTCGCCAATTAACATTATAGAGAAATCTGTGCGCGGAACGATTTCAAACCGTTTGAAAACCAAAGACCAGGATCCGGCAAAGTTGGATGCGGCTATTGAAAATCCGAATTTACAAACGGTAGATGTTGCCTCACTTCCTGCTGATGCCGATACCTTAAAAGTTGTCTTTACTCTGCGTGTGTTACCCGGTACCGGAAAACCATCTGCCTGCAATGACTCAGCTTACCAATCCAAACTTTTGCAAACTGTAGAAGGTTATGTGAATAACACAGGCTTTTCAGTACTGGCTAAACGTTACGCTGCTAATTTGGCTAATGGCCGCTTTTTATGGCGCAACCGTGTGGGAGCAGAAAGTGTTGATATTCAAATTGCTCATCTGCGCGATGGGCAAGTTGCTTCCAACTGGACATTTGATGCATTGAAGTTGTCATTACGTGACTTTAACAGCAGCAATCCAGAGCTGGATGCGTTGACCAATGTGCTTGAGCAGGGCTTGGCAGGAACCCAGCATGTATTACTGCAAATCACCACATTTGTACGTATTGGCGCGGGGCAGGAAGTGTTTCCATCGCAAGAGTTAATTCTGGAACGTGGTCGCGGTGATAAGAGTAAAACCTTGTACGAAGTGAATAAAGTTGCAGCCATTCATTCGCAAAAAATCGGCAATGCCTTGCGTACTATAGATACATGGTATGAAGGTGCTGATGAACTTGGCCCAATCGCAATTGAGCCCTATGGTTCTGTAACTACTCAAGGTAAAGCCTATCGCCAACCAAAACAGAAAATGGATTTTTACAATCTGCTGGATAATTGGGTATTAAAAGACAAAGTGCCGGATCTGGAACAACAGCACTATGTTGTCGCCACTCTGATTCGCGGTGGTGTATTCGGCGATGCGGGGTAAGCCATGGATTATTACATCGATATAAAAGTTTTACCTGATCCGGAGTTTAAGGAAACGGTATTGCTTAATGCATTGTTCTCTAAATTGCATCGAGCACTTGGCCAGGTTGCTGAGGGCAGGGTAGGCGTCAGCTTTCCTGATGCTACGAAATTGCTGGGTAATAAGATCCGTTTGCATGGTACACAAACGGATTTAACAAAACTGATGGGTGTGAATTGGTTGCAAGGCTTACGTGACTACGCTCATCAATCTGAGGTTAAAAAAATCCCCGATAAAGTCAGTTACAAAATCGTGCGTCGAGTTCAGGCAAAAAGTGCTCACAACAAACGTAAACGCTCAGTCGCAAAAGGATGGCTCTCTGAGGCTGAAGCAATCCAACTCATTCCTGATACACAACAAAAGATGTTGCGCTTACCATTTTTGCAAATCAAAAGCCTATCGAATGGCAACTTGATGCGCATTTATGTTGAACACAGTAAGGAGTTGGATGGTGCCGTAGTAGGTACTTTTACAAGTTATGGTTTCAGCAGTACTGCGACTGTTCCTTGGTTTTAACAAAACTACCCCTCTTTTTTCAAGCCTTTATAAGTCCTTGATTTTTATAGGCCTTACGGATGGCTGAAAAAAGAGGGTTTTTTACCCTAAAGCGGTTAAAGTTCTTTAAAAATCAATTGGTTATTTTGATACATTAACTATTCACTGCCGTGTAGGCAGCTAAGAAATGCATGGCAGCTTCATTAAATGCCTTACCGGTATTCACTGCCGTGTAGGCAGCTAAGAAATACAGCTTGCAGTGCAGACGAAAGCACAGCGGATTCACTGCCGTGTAGGCAGCTAAGAAATAAAGCAGTTTTTGCAATTGCTGGCGGCCAAAATTCACTGCCGTGTAGGCAGCTAAGAAAAGACTCAGTGACCGTAGTTCCACCAGCACTATATTCACTGCCGTGTAGGCAGCTAAGAAAATCATAAAAACAATTTACTATTGCATTTGATAATTCACTGCCGTGTAGGCAGCTAAGAAAAAAGAATGGTTTTCATTTTCCTGCAAATATTGATTCACTGCCGTGTAGGCAGCTAAGAAACGACGACAGATTAGATTACGCAATAGAGCGCGAATTCACTGCCGTGTAGGCAGCTAAGAAATGGACAAAGGGTGGCGAAACAGCTGAGTCTGAATTCACTGCCGTGTAGGCAGCTAAGAAATTAATCGTATTCTTGCCGTGGGTAGTCCTGCCATTCACTGCCGTGTAGGCAGCTAAGAAAGTCAAGAAATCTTGACGGTATCTTTTTTCGTCATTCACTGCCGTGTAGGCAGCTAAGAAATCGGCAAAACGGCCATAATAAAAAATCTCCTTATTCACTGCCGTGTAGGCAGCTAAGAAATATTGCGTCTACTGCTACTGTCCCGGATCAAGATTCACTGCCGTGTAGGCAGCTAAGAAATCGGAAATCCGAAGTTAATGTTGAGATATCCCATTCACTGCCGTGTAGGCAGCTAAGAAATAAGCGTTATCTCGATTGGCATTTTGATGATTATTCACTGCCGTGTAGGCAGCTAAGAAATATGCGGTTATACGCGGTTTATGGTTTTTGTTATTCACTGCCGTGTAGGCAGCTAAGAAATATGAGAGGTGGTATTCGTTTCTAACCGACATATTCACTGCCGTGTAGGCAGCTAAGAAAGCCGCCAAATACCCGATTGATGCGGTGAAAAAATTCACTGCCGTGTAGGCAGCTAAGAAAACCGCTGATTGTGGTCACGCGCTTTATTTCACATTCACTGCCGTGTAGGCAGCTAAGAAACGGAAACATTGTATTTTGACGCGGCAAGCGCAATTCACTGCCGTGTAGGCAGCTAAGAAAACCGAGAAATTCAGGGCGCTGAAGCCGAGCATATTCACTGCCGTGTAGGCAGCTAAGAAAACATACCCAGCCAAGTTATGACGCAATTTATTATTCACTGCCGTGTAGGCAGCTAAGAAAAATCAGATAACCGGCGGCAACCAATCCATTGAATTCACTGCCGTGTAGGCAGCTAAGAAAGGTACGAATAATGTCATCGGCATAACGATCGAATTCACTGCCGTGTAGGCAGCTAAGAAAGTTTTTCTTGATGAGGTTTTACCTGGCGACACATTCACTGCCGTGTAGGCAGCTAAGAAATCTTGTCTCCCTTGGCCCCAAAAGGGTGACCCATTCACTGCCGTGTAGGCAGCTAAGAAATGCAGCGGATGCGGCCGCGGCCGCAATAGGAAATTCACTGCCGTGTAGGCAGCTAAGAAAACCGCGCGCATCACGCTCGAGCAATTTTTGAAATTCACTGCCGTGTAGGCAGCTAAGAAAATAAATAACGACGATTTGGGCTTAACATCAGAATTCACTGCCGTGTAGGCAGCTAAGAAATGGACAACGGATGGCGAAACAGCTGAGTCTGAATTCACTGCCGTGTAGGCAGCTAAGAAAACCGGCGGAAGTAGGCCACGTAGACGCAGAGAATTCACTGCCGTGTAGGCAGCTAAGAAATCACGCTCATTAAATCTCTGTTGAGATTTATTATTCACTGCCGTGTAGGCAGCTAAGAAAGTCAGTAATCGTAAACTGTAAACCATCACGATATTCACTGCCGTGTAGGCAGCTAAGAAATCAACAGATACCCGGATACTATTGCCTGTGATATTCACTGCCGTGTAGGCAGCTAAGAAATTCGATCGACACGACACCAGTACGAATAATGTATTCACTGCCGTGTAGGCAGCTAAGAAAACAGCGAGAATACGATTAAGACCAGCCGCCTCATTCACTGCCGTGTAGGCAGCTAAGAAAGGACCAGCGCGCATGGTATGTGGCCACGAAGCATTCACTGCCGTGTAGGCAGCTAAGAAAATCCAACTGATTGCACTGCTGCGCAGAACCCCATTCACTGCCGTGTAGGCAGCTAAGAAAAGTTCCAGCGCAGCAAGAGCCAGCAGGGGCGGATTCACTGCCGTGTAGGCAGCTAAGAAATTCAAGATATGCAAGCCCTGGAGTCCATTCTGATTCACTGCCGTGTAGGCAGCTAAGAAATTTTGGCGGCCATATGGATAGCTGTGAGAATTATTCACTGCCGTGTAGGCAGCTAAGAAAGCATATTCATAGATTTAACTGTTCGCCAATCATATTCACTGCCGTGTAGGCAGCTAAGAAAAAAGAGCGGGAGATCTGGCTGAATTCGCTGACATTCACTGCCGTGTAGGCAGCTAAGAAAAATCCTACCGCGGCGATTGCAACAGCGAGCAAATTCACTGCCGTGTAGGCAGCTAAGAAATTAAGCCAATCGCTATAGCTGCTGATCAGGCTATTCACTGCCGTGTAGGCAGCTAAGAAAATTTTGCGTTTCCGTAGCCGTGGCCAACTCAAATTCACTGCCGTGTAGGCAGCTAAGAAATACAAAACAGGAATGAAAATGTTAACCAGTTAATTCACTGCCGTGTAGGCAGCTAAGAAAGCAACAGGCAGAGGTTGTTTACTACAAATTTGATTCACTGCCGTGTAGGCAGCTAAGAAAAACCAGAGGCTGACGCTACGGTGGTTAAGCTAATTCACTGCCGTGTAGGCAGCTAAGAAATTGGCGATCAGTCCAGCAACGCATGCGGATGAATTCACTGCCGTGTAGGCAGCTAAGAAATTGGACCAGCGCTGCCCGCAAACCTGCTGATCATTCACTGCCGTGTAGGCAGCTAAGAAATTACCTTGCGCAATCTGGTCAGGAGTGTTCAGATTCACTGCCGTGTAGGCAGCTAAGAAACTGTAGCGCGGCAGGATCAATGCCGGCTTGTGATTCACTGCCGTGTAGGCAGCTAAGAAAAAGCTGTTTAAGGATTATTCTTGCGGTCCAGTATTCACTGCCGTGTAGGCAGCTAAGAAAAATCACAAAGGGGGTTCTCATGCCCACTCAAAATTCACTGCCGTGTAGGCAGCTAAGAAACCGTCTATTTCCACAAGAGGGGCTGTCATTTTATTCACTGCCGTGTAGGCAGCTAAGAAATATGAGCGCAACAATTGGCTGGTCGGCACCATATTCACTGCCGTGTAGGCAGCTAAGAAAGTCACCAATTGCGGCAGCGATTTTTTTCAAAAATTCACTGCCGTGTAGGCAGCTAAGAAAATTTCCGTGCGGATTAAGCTCCAGGCTCATCAATTCACTGCCGTGTAGGCAGCTAAGAAAACTACCACTCGGCCTAACTTTTTCTTTCTGTGATTCACTGCCGTGTAGGCAGCTAAGAAATAAGGAGATTGGTATGGATAGTATCAGTAGAAATTCACTGCCGTGTAGGCAGCTAAGAAAAGAGGCGCGTCGTTTGGCTGTAGTTGGTACACATTCACTGCCGTGTAGGCAGCTAAGAAAGCACTGCGCTCTTGGGATTTTAACGATTACTTATTCACTGCCGTGTAGGCAGCTAAGAAATGATCGGCACCAATGGCGAGTACCCAGCGCGCATTCACTGCCGTGTAGGCAGCTAAGAAATTCCGACAGAGGCCAAATACGGACCGGAAGAATATTCACTGCCGTGTAGGCAGCTAAGAAATTAGCCAGAAGCAGATCCAGCTGATGCTTGGTATTCACTGCCGTGTAGGCAGCTAAGAAACGAGGAGGCAAATGGCAATCCGGATATTTGTAATTCACTGCCGTGTAGGCAGCTAAGAAAACAACGATACCAGCTGGGCAGAAGGCTTATTCATTCACTGCCGTGTAGGCAGCTAAGAAATGTTTTTCTCGATGAGGTGTTGCCCGGCGATAATTCACTGCCGTGTAGGCAGCTAAGAAAATATCAAACACCTGCCTGGCGCTGAATGCCGGATTCACTGCCGTGTAGGCAGCTAAGAAATGGATCAGCTCTTTTACTGGCAACATTGTCATATTCACTGCCGTGTAGGCAGCTAAGAAATGCCGAGCGTCCGCAAAAACGGCGGATACATTATTCACTGCCGTGTAGGCAGCTAAGAAAAATAGCGCCACTCTCCCTGTGTTTGTGTAACTATTCACTGCCGTGTAGGCAGCTAAGAAAGGACGTCATTAAACTCACGTTCGGCACGTTTTATTCACTGCCGTGTAGGCAGCTAAGAAATCATTTGAATAATAAGCAGTGATGGGAAGATTATTCACTGCCGTGTAGGCAGCTAAGAAACTACTCCGTCATCTGATCCTAATGACGTTATTATTCACTGCCGTGTAGGCAGCTAAGAAATTGGTATTTCTTTAATCGAAACTGATGAGTTAATTCACTGCCGTGTAGGCAGCTAAGAAAGCGAATTGATTACCGGCGCGGCGGTGGCCAATATTCACTGCCGTGTAGGCAGCTAAGAAAAGCAATAACGCTGTTAGAAAAGCGCGATAATATATTCACTGCCGTGTAGGCAGCTAAGAAACAGAGGTGGAACGCAAGGCGCTGTTTATCGGTATTCACTGCCGTGTAGGCAGCTAAGAAAAAGTGGCTTCCATTTTTGCAGCAGTACCGCGAATTCACTGCCGTGTAGGCAGCTAAGAAAATTGGCAGCAGATACTAACTGCCATAAATAACATTCACTGCCGTGTAGGCAGCTAAGAAAAAATAGTATTACCGGCATCTGGTACCGGTACCATTCACTGCCGTGTAGGCAGCTAAGAAATGAAATATTTCCTTGTGCTTTAGATTGTCCCAATTCACTGCCGTGTAGGCAGCTAAGAAAACCATAAGCTGGCCATATGCCGGTATCCATGCATTCACTGCCGTGTAGGCAGCTAAGAAACCCATCACCAATAGCATCAGCGCCTTTGGTTGATTCACTGCCGTGTAGGCAGCTAAGAAAAAGATGTATGAAAATGCCCGATTGGTTCCAAAATTCACTGCCGTGTAGGCAGCTAAGAAAAAACAGGCTGCTGATCTCTACTAGGATCTACAATTCACTGCCGTGTAGGCAGCTAAGAAAAACGTATGCGGTGAATGCAGTAACGCCATCGTATTCACTGCCGTGTAGGCAGCTAAGAAAAGGTGCTGATTGAGATACTCAGTATTTTTTTTATTCACTGCCGTGTAGGCAGCTAAGAAAATGTGCAGTTGTTTTTTAAATCGCTCCGTCGCATTCACTGCCGTGTAGGCAGCTAAGAAAAGAAAGCCGGTTGGGAAGAAGAGAAGGACGCTATTCACTGCCGTGTAGGCAGCTAAGAAAAACTGCAAGAACTTGCGGACCACACCGGTACAATTCACTGCCGTGTAGGCAGCTAAGAAAAGGGACGTGGCCAGATTGTTGACGAATTAGCAATTCACTGCCGTGTAGGCAGCTAAGAAATTCTAAATATTTCTCAGCTGGGAAATCCGCGTATTCACTGCCGTGTAGGCAGCTAAGAAAGACGTCGGCCAAGTGGATGCGGACACTTTATAATTCACTGCCGTGTAGGCAGCTAAGAAAAAATATTAATGAGGTTTTTTCAAATGAGTGAAATTCACTGCCGTGTAGGCAGCTAAGAAACTTTTGAGCATAAAAATTAGATACAGATTGAGATTCACTGCCGTGTAGGCAGCTAAGAAAAGTGCCGAAATAAACACGTTTGGCTTTAGCTCATTCACTGCCGTGTAGGCAGCTAAGAAAACATGCAATATAACGGATTTTGGTGCCATCGCATTCACTGCCGTGTAGGCAGCTAAGAAACTACTCCGTCATCTGATCCAAATGATGTTATTATTCACTGCCGTGTAGGCAGCTAAGAAACAAGACGGCGTAACGCCGGGGTGAACTTCCCCCGCTTTAGTGGACACCTCTTCTCAACATGAAAGAGGTGGTAGCATGCCCAAGTATAACAACCCACGCCGGACGTGGGTTTACGCTAAAGAATTCAAATATAACGCTGTCAAATTGACGCTCGATCCTGACAATAAAGTCAAAGATATCGCGGCAGGATTGGGTATTCATCCCATGATGTTATCGCGGTGGCGGAAGGAATATCGTGATGGTGCGTTACAAGGTGATGGCCAGATACGGAAAGCCATGAGTAAAAAACCTAAAACCCCACAACAAGAACTCAGCGAAATCGCCAAGCTTAAGAAAGAAAATGAGCGCCTTAAGTTGGAGAACGATCTGCTAAAAAAGTGGCAACAGTATCTGTCGGAACAACATCAGAGCGATTTGGATTCATCCACAGATACGGACAAACCTTCGGTGTAGTATTTCTTTGCTCATGGCTTGCTGTTTCTCGCAGCGGTTACTATGCATGGGTAAAACGTGATTTGTCACAGCGTGCATTGGATGATGAAGCTCTACTCAAAAAGATTAAGGAAATTTTCATAGCAAGCAAAGGGCGCTACGGTAGTCCTCGTGTATTCAAATCTCTACTTGCGGCAGGTATCGCAGTTGGCAAGAAACGTGTAGAGCGCCTGATGAAAGCAGCCAATCTGAGAGGTCGGGTAGTGAGGGTTACGCGAAGAATGCCAGCCTTTAGAGATTTCATTAAAAAAGGTAAGAATTATTTGTTAGAAATCGGTAATGCTACAAAGCTAGATGCGGTATGGGTTGCCGATATAACGTATTTAAAAGTGAAGGGGCGCTGGCAATACCTGGCAACAGTAATGGATCAATATTCCCGTCGCATTATAGGTTGGTCGCTCTCAGAGGCTCGCAATATGCGGTTAAGCGTTGGGGCCTTGATGTATGCACTGAAGAAAAGAAATTATCCGAGAGATGTTATTGTACATACCGATCGCGGGATCGAGTACACGGGTTATTTATTTCAGGAGACACTTATGAAGTATGGGCTTACCCATAGTGTGAATCGACCTGGCCATTGTACTGATAACGCTTTTATGGAATCCTTTTATCACAGCCTCAAGGCAGAGTTAATTCGTGGTACTTCGTTTAATAGTGCAACTGAGTTACGTAAGGAATTGAAATGCTACATCAATCAATTCTACAACCCCGTCAGGTTACACTCCGGACTTGGGTATATGTCTCCGATGGAATATGAACAATGCTTAGTTTAAAAATTTAGGTGTCCATTTTATCGGGGGAGGATCAGGGACATAGACCCTATTCACTGCCGTGTAGGCAGCTAAGAAATGGACCGCCGTACGCATACGGACCACCTGCAAATTCACTGCCGTGTAGGCAGCTAAGAAAACATAATTGTAATTAGTCACCTATCACACCCTATTCACTGCCGTGTAGGCAGCTAAGAAAAGGACTCGCATTATGTGCTTGTTCTTGCAGATATTCACTGCCGTGTAGGCAGCTAAGAAAAGGAGAAAATCTGATGCTGAGCCCCAATCGTCATTCACTGCCGTGTAGGCAGCTAAGAAATACGCCGTCATCTGACCCTAATGATGTTATTTATTCACTGCCGTGTAGGCAGCTAAGAAATGGATCTCGATGTTTTGAGTTCACCCCTCCCCATTCACTGCCGTGTAGGCAGCTAAGAAATCATAGAATTCCTTGCAAGCGTAAGAAATTGGATTCACTGCCGTGTAGGCAGCTAAGAAATGCCACCCCTTAAATGCCGCAAAGCAATGCGAATTCACTGCCGTGTAGGCAGCTAAGAAACATATGGGTGCCGCGCTTGCCGATGTAATCTGATTCACTGCCGTGTAGGCAGCTAAGAAAATCTTCAAAGTTCTGATTCCACGCGTTGTGAGATTCACTGCCGTGTAGGTAGCTAAGAAAGTGGAATAATTGGAGGGAACCCGTACGCGTGGATTTACTGTCGAGCAGGCAGTTAAGGAAGCTACGCGGTGCGAGCAGCCCGCAGATAGTGCATTCACTGCCGTACGGGCAGCAAAAAAATCCCACAAGCCTGATTCCCAATCCCATCAATAACCAAAAAGGCGGTCACCGACCGCCTCAATCAAAATCTCTACCCAATCTTCCTCTCACAAAACTCCTGCATTCGATACATCAATTCTGCTAAACCGCATACAGCTTTTGCTGGCAATGCAATATCTTGGTTGAGGTGTCCTAACAGCGATTCCACTAAACATATCTGGTCACGCAATTGCACATCGTTGTTGTGGAGGTTTTCTTTTTTTATTTCGCTGCCGAGGGTTTCTAAATGTTCGCCATCGGGTGAATGGATTTCTATAGTGCTTTGTTGATAAAAAATAGTTTGGAAAGGGTTGAGGGTAATAACGCAAGGGGAATTGGTGTCGGGCACCAAAGGGGTGACATTATCCATAATGGGATCTCACGATATAGGTTTTAAAAAAACGCCACCATGAGCTGCTAAACATATGGAGGCGACTGGACAGGGTTAGCAGACCGGCCCTACATCAACACCGGCGCACCCGAAGGTGCCCCCGCCCAGCCGCCATATCAACAGGCAAAGCTATGCGAGGACACAAAATACACTAGGCGACTGTCGATCAATAAACTTCTCATTCGACTAACGATAAAAGGCAACCGGATCTGCAAGTTCCCGGGGATCTGATTGCACTGGTTTTAATAAGCTATATCCATATCAACAAAGGAGATTGTCATGTCGAATTCCCTAAAAACTCCAACACCGCTAAATGCGCTGCCACCGGTTGTAAGCCAGGCGGAATGGCAAAAAGCGCACGAACAATTACTTGCGAAAGAGAAAGCGCTCACGCATGCAAGTGATGCCCTGGCCGCTGAGCGCAGGCGCCAGTCGATGGTTGCTGTAACAAAAAATTATGTGTTTGCGGGAGAGAAAGGCGAGGTCGATTTACTGGAATTATTTGATGGGCGTCGCCAGTTGATTGTTTATCACCATATGCTCAAACCGGCGGATGAATCGCCTTGTCCGGGTTGTTGTATGTTTACCGATATGGTGGGGCACCTTGCACATTTGAATGCGCGCGATACCACGTTTGTTATGGTTGCACGCGCGCCTATTGATGAAATAGTCCAACTCAAAAAACGTATGGGTTGGGATCTTCCCTGGTATTCCACGGTTGACAGTTTCAATCCTGATTTTCTGGGCGAGCAGAGCCACGGCATTACAGTTTTTTTGCAAGACTCCGGCGATATTTATCACACCTATCTGGGTGTTGATCGCGGTATCGAACATTTAGGCAGCGTGTGGAGTTTTCTTGATTTGACGCCGCTGGGGCGGCAGGAAAATTGGGAGGATTCACCTGCTGGTTGGCCGCAAACTGAACCGTACCAGTGGTGGAAGTTGCACGATGAATATGGTGCAAAAAAAGGCCCCGGTTGTTGTGGTTAAAAAATTAACCTGCTGCAATAAATGCCCTCGGTTTTTTACCGCAGGGGTCGTTAAATAAAAATCGGTATAGGCTATGGAAAATACGCTATCAGCGCATTCTGACGAATTTAAATTGCATATGCTATTTGGATCTTTGCACAAATCGACTAATGAAATAATTTAATTGTTTGGCGGCGCAATAATTTTTATTCATTGTTTATAGCGTCGAACATTTTTACAACCCTGATCTATACTTCCAGTGACTTTCACACGGAATAACAACAATGAAATACGACATTGTCGTCATTGGAGCGGGGATTCAGGGGGCTGGTGTTGCGCAGGCAGCGGCTGCGGCTGGGTATTCCGTTTTAGTCGTCGAGCAAACTGCACCGGCGGCGGGTACATCGAGTAAATCATCCAAGTTGATCCACGGCGGCTTGCGATATTTGGAAACCGCGCAATTCGGTCTGGTGCGCGAAAGCTTGCGGGAGCGGGCGCTGTTATTGCGCCTGGCGCCCGAGCTGGTGAAATTGCGTCCGCTGCATATTCCTGTGTATGAAGATTCGACCCGCTCGCCGCTAACGATTCGCACTGGACTGAGCCTTTATGCGTTGCTGGCGGGTTTGGATAAAAATGCCTTGTTCTCCCAATTGGCGCAGGGTGAGTGGTCATCATTGGCTGGGTTGCGCCAGGATGGGCTCAAGGCTGTTTTTCGCTATTACGAGGCACAAACCGATGATGCGGCTTTGACCCGCGCCGTTCTACAGTCCGCCGTGGTATTGGGGGCTGATCTATTGATGCCTGCGCGTTTTGTGGGTGCTGAGCGCAATGGCCAGTGCTGTAAGGTGGATATAGAAACGGCCAGCGGGCATGAATCGATTAGCTGCCGGGTGTTAGTCAATTGTGCTGGCCCCTGGGTAGGTGAGGTGCTGGCGCGGATCAAGCCTGCGGTGGCAGCACCGTCCATCGAATTGGTCCAGGGCAGCCATTTGCTCCTGCCGCCGCTGTTAGACCAGTATTTCTATTTGGAGGCGCCGCAGGATAAACGCGCTGTCTTTGTACTCCCGTGGGAAGGGCGTTTATTGGTGGGGACTACCGAAAAGCTCCATACCGATGCCCCAGGGCGGGCGATGTGTTCACCGGCGGAACGCGATTATTTGCTTGCGACCTTACGGCATTACTTTCCACAGCTCGCCATCCCCTCAGGGGAAATTGAAACCTTCGCCGGTTTGCGCGTGCTGCCCCGGAGCGATAAAAATGCCTTTGCGCGCCCGCGCGAGGTGATGTTTGCGGTGGATGATGAGGCACATCCCCGTGTGTTATCGGTGATGGGGGGCAAATTGACGACCTATCGCGCTACCGCGCAGGAGGCGTTATCGCGCTTGGCGCCTTCGCTGCCGACCCAGGAGCGCCGCGCCGATACCGCCTTGGTCAGCTTGATTCCTGTTCATTGACTTTCTGGCATTGATCCCCCCACATCGGCGCGGGGTAATTTTTTAGTGGATGCGGATTTTTTAGTAGAGGCGGTTGGTATCCCGGCTTCGCTGCCGCTAAAATGACGCCCGTTTTACCTTCCACTCTTTTTGGCTATTGCCTTCCTGGCCAGCGGTCTCCGCTAAGGAATTCCTGTGAATTTTACCGGCGCTCATATTCTCTCCATCAAACAATTTGAACGTGCTGATATCCAGCGCATTTTTGACGTGGCCGACGCCATGGAACCCTACGCCCTGCGCCGCAAGGTAACGCGGGTATTGGAAGGGGCAATTTTGGGGAATATGTTTTTTGAGCCCAGCACTCGCACCCGGGTGAGTTTTGGTTCGGCGTTTAACCTGTTGGGTGGCAATGTGCGCGAAACCACCGGTTTTGAAAGCTCGTCGCTCACCAAAGGCGAATCCCTGTTTGATACCGCGCGCGTACTCTCGGGTTATAGCGATGTGATTTGTATGCGCCATCCGCAAGCGGGATCGGTAGCAGAATTTGCAGAAGGCAGCCGTGTGCCGGTGATTAACGGCGGCGATGGCGCTAACGAGCATCCCACCCAGGCGCTGTTGGATTTGTACACCATCCGCAAAGAATTGCGCTCTAAAAATCGCACCATCGACGGTTTGCGTATCGCCATGATCGGTGATTTAAGGCACGGACGAACTGTACACTCACTGTGCAAACTCTTGTGTGTGTTCAGCAATATCAACGTGACCCTGGTATCGCCAAAAGAATTGGCGATGCCGGAGTACATTGTTGAAGACCTGCGTGCTGCGGGTCATCTGGTCACCATTACCGACGACCTGCACACCAGCATCAGCAATATCGATATCGCTTATTCCACCCGCATCCAGGAAGAGCGTTTTGCGAGCAAGGAAGAAGCCGACCAATATCGCGGCCGCTTCCGCCTCAACCAATCCATCTACACCCAATACTGCGAACCCAATACCGTGATCATGCATCCGCTGCCGCGCGATTCGCGCGCCGATGCCAACGAATTGGATAACGACCTGAATGCAAACCCCAACCTCGCGATTTTCCGCCAGACCGATAACGGTGTGTTGGTACGCATGGCATTGTTTGCGTTGGTGTTGGATGTGGCGGACCAGGTGGATAAGTTTTCGCGTGAAGTGAATTGGTATAATTCGCTGCGTTCGAATTAATTTTTATTTGGTGATAATTAAATCCGCTTATGTGGTTATACATAAGCGGATTTTTTTATGGGCGATGAAAATATTTAAACGGCGAGTTGTCAGGTATTTAATGCACAATCTGAACAATTTTATTCAACAACGCCGGTGCGCTCAGGCTTTTATCAAAACAGATATTTATACCCAGGGTTTTGCCCAGCTCCTGTTCTGCACTTCCGCATGAGTGATTTACCAGAGCGAGGGTAATACCTGCTGTTTTGGGTGTGCGCGCTAAAATTTTACACAGCTCTGCACCGGCTTCTGTGTTGGCAATATTACTGCCGAGCAAAATTAAATCCGGGTGTAAATCGACAGCCAGTTCCAGGCATTCCTTGTGCGATTCAGCGGTGAGCAAGTTGAAGTGGGGTTGCAGGTGGGTGCTGAAGTGGCGAATCACTTCCTGGTCGGTATCGGCCAATAATAATGTTTTGTGGGTGGCGACTTCATCGATCCAACTGCGGTTGCGCCCTGCGCGTTTGGCTTTATAAAGTGCGCGGTCGGCATTCTTGATCAATTCTTCCAGATCATGGCCAGTGGTGCGCAAACAGGTAGCACCGCCAATACTGGCAGTGACCACATTGCTGGAGGGCGATACATCGTGACGGATCTGGATATATTCCAGCGCTTCGCTGATGGCCTGCGCAACACGCATAGCACCTTTTGCATCTGTCTCGGGTAGGAGCACGATAAATTCTTCACCGCCGTAACGCCCTAAAATATCGGAGCTGCGGTGCAGGCAACTTTTGATCGCCTGAGTCACTTTTTTCAGGCAAGAATCGCCCGCCGGATGACCATAGTGGTCGTTAAATAATTTGAAATGATCAACATCGATCATCAGCGCGCTAATAGGTTGTTGGTGGCGTTTGGCCTGTGCCCATTGCTGCTGCGCCAATTCATTAAAGGTGCGGCGGTTGTATATCTGGGTGAGGCTATCGAGTTGGCTGAGCGCTTCCAGTTCGGCATTGAGTTGGTTGAGCTGGTCACGCATTTCGGCGATGCGTTCCATTGCGCGGATTTTCGCCTTGATGATCATAAAACTGACTGGTTTGATTAAATAATCATCGCCGCCAGCTTCGATTCCTTCGCGATAGTTTTCATCCTCATTCAGGCCGGTGACAAAAATAATCGGAATCCAATGCCCGGCGAGCCATTCGCGGATCAGGCGTGTGGTTTCAAAACCGTTCAAGCCCGGCATCTCGACGTCCATGATGATCATATCAACCGGGGTATTTTCGAGCAGTTGCAAGGCTTCTTCGCCACTGCGGGCAATCAGGGGTTCGTGACCTGCATCAATAATGTAATTGCGCATGGCAAAGCGCAGGGTTGCACTGTCTTCAACCAGGAGGATTTTCATAGGCTTGGTGTTAATGGCACGCTAATCAAAAAGTTAAGAATGAGTGTAGTCGTTTTTATTTCTTTTGTAGGTCATGTGTAGGTCATGGCTAGCGGGGCAGTGTAAGCAGCGCGGGCCGATGAGTCGAATAGATAGCGGCAGAAGTGATGCTTTTTTGTCCGGATCGGCGGGTTGGTCACATTTCCCGCCAATCTCCACCGGGATTTATGACTGGTGGTCCACATAGAGCCATTTCCCCAGCACCTTTTTGAATTGGGATACTTCATGGTGCTGGCGGACCTGCTCTTGCTGACGAAATAGGGCGATGAATTCCACTATGCCCGTATCATCGCCCGCGCCGCCTTGTTGCGTACTGATGATCTGCAAGCCCAGCCAGTCGCAGCTTTCGGCCCAGGAGCGGATGTCGGCCTTGCTGGAGCGCATCCGCTGTTCCGGGCTCCAGGTCGCCCAGAGGTAGTCAACGGCCAGCAGTGCATGGGCGGTGTAGCGCGAGCGCATCAATTGCTCGGCGGTGGCGGGGTTGGATGTGCCCTGGATAAAGGGCTGGCAGCAGTTTTCCAAGGGTTTTCCGGTGCCGCAAGGGCAGGGTGAATCGGCGCTGGGGAGCTGCGGTTTTGGTGGCATTTTGTGGCCCTTTTCGGTATTTTGTGCGCCTATTTTCGCTGGGTCAGGTTGATAAGCCAAGCCCGTAGCGCCTTTCAAGTCGGCAATCCTGGTTTCAATCTTGTGCCAGACTTAAATCTACCCTTGATCTTCGAGTGATGACCTTCCCCTATGAACGAATTTGATGATATCCGTCCCTATCACGACGACGAAGTTCGCCCGACACTTGATCGCATGTTGGCTGATCCGGAATTGGCGGATGCTGTCGCCCGCCTTAAGTTCCCGGGCTTGCATCGCTGGTTGGGGTGGTTGTTAAAACCCCTGGTGCGCACCAAACTTACCAGCCAGTTGGCCGGGATCAATGATGTAAAGGGCTTCCAGGACGTTGTTGAAAAATACATGGCGGGCATGATGAGCACCCGCGTCAAATCACTCACCGTGTCTGGCCTGGAAAAGCTCGATAAACACACCGCCTATTTATTTATCAGCAACCACCGCGATATCGCCATGGACCCCGCGTTTGTGAATTGGGTTCTCTATCACAACGATTGCAACACCCTGCGCATCGCGATTGGCGATAACCTGCTTACCAAACCTTTTGTGTCGGATTTAATGCGCCTGAACAAAAGTTTTATCGTCAATCGTTCGGCCAAAGCGCCGCGTGAAAAATTAAAAGCAGCAAAATATTTGTCGAGCTATATCTACCACTCAATTTGCAATGAGCACTCCAGCATCTGGATTGCCCAGCGTGAAGGCCGTGCAAAAGATGGTTGCGATAAAACCAACTCTGCCGTGTTGGGTATGATTGCGCTCAATAAACCCAAAACGGAAGAGCTGGCGGATTACATCCGCAAATTGCGCATAGTCCCGGTATCGATTTCTTACGAGCTTGACCCATGCGATGGGGCCAAGGCACGTGAGTTATATTTACAACGCACTGAGGGCAGCTACCAGAAAGAAGAGCATGAGGATGTAAAAAGTATTGCCATGGGCATCGCGGGCAATAAAGGCAATATCCATTTGGCCTTTGGTGATGTGCTCGATGGCAATTACGCCGATACCGATGAATTGGTTGCTGCGTTGGATCACCAGATTCTCGGTAATTATGTGCTGCATGCTACCAACTGTTTTGCTTACGAAATGCTGCATGGCAAAGTGCCTGCGGTAAATTACGGCGCTGATAATACGCCTTATGATCCTGCCAAACTGGGCGCTGAAAAAGCGGAGTTTGAAATGCGGATGAATCAAATCCCCAGTGACCAGCGTGAAATTGCCTTGGGCATTTACGCTAATCCGGTGGTGAGTAAAATCGCTAATGCTGACTGATGCCCTCAAAAAACAAATTCAAGGTGCCTACAGCCAGTTTTTGGAAAACAAGGGCTTAAAATCCCGTTACGGCCAAAAATTGATGATTGCCGAAATTGCCAAAACACTCGGCAGTATCGAATTGGATGAAGAGAATCACCGTGAAATTGTTGAGCGCGCCGGTGGCCATATTTGTGTGGTGGAGGCGGGCACAGGTACGGGTAAAACTATCGCCTATTTATTGCCTGCGCTGGTGATGGCCAAAGCGCTGGGGAAGAAATTAGTTGTTTCTACCGCGACTGTTGCGTTGCAAGAACAAATTGTTAATAAGGATTTACCCGAACTGCATCGCAACAGCGGTTTGTCATTTTCATTTACGCTGGCCAAAGGCCGTGGCCGTTATTTGTGTTTAAGCAAGCTCGATAATGTTATCGCCGAATATGAAAGCGGTATCAATCCCACGCGCGCGCTCTATGAAGATGAATATCCGAGTGTGTCAGCGCAGGGCATCAAGCTTTACCAGTCAATGATGGATGCCCTCGCGGGCAATAAATGGAATGGCGAGCGCGACACCTGGCCGCAAGCGCTGGAACAAAATGAATGGCAAATTATTACCACTGACCATCGCCAATGCACTGGCCGCCGCTGTTCCAATGTAACGGCGTGCAGTTTTTTTAAAGCGCGCGATTCCATGCACTCGGTCGATTGTATTGTCACCAACCACGATCTGGTGCTCGCCGATTTAGCGCTTGGCGGCGGTGCGATATTACCGGCGCCGGAAGATACGATTTATGTCTTCGATGAAGGTCATCACCTGCCGCAAAAAGCACTCAATCATTTTGCCCATCACAGCCGCATGCTTTCCACCAGCAAATGGTTGGACCAATGCAATAAATCCCTCGGCGCTATGCTCGGTGTAATCAGTGGTGCGGGCAATGTAGATCGTTACGGTGAACAATTACCGGCGGCATTGATTGATTGCAAACAGCGGCTCGACCAGTTGTATCCCGTATTTGACCAACTCGCACAATCCATCGCCTTTGATGATCGCCAATCCCACTATCGTTTTGATAATGGTGTGGTGCCGCAGGATTTATTGATTCCCTGCGTGGAGTTGTATAAAGGTTTTGATCGCTTGAGCGAATTGCTCAAAAAAATGTGTGATGAATTAAACCAGGCAATGGAAGATGCACATTGCCCGGTGCCTAAAATTGATTTGGAAAATCATTATCCGATCCTCGGTGCCTGGCAGGCGCGTGCCGATGCAAACCGCGATTTGTGGGCGAGTTTTGCCACGCCGGATTCAGCGGCATCAGTACCTAAAGCGCGCTGGTTAACGCCGGTGGATAGCGGCGGCAATATGGATCTTGAGGTCTGCTCAAGCCCGATACTCGCCGCCAAAACCCTTGAATTCAGTTTGTGGGAAAAAGCCTGCGGTGCAGTAATTACTTCTGCGACTTTGACAGCACTGGGAAATTTCTACCGTTTCCAAATGCGTGCCGGCACCCCGAATGATGCGCACTATCAAGTCGTGCCCAGCCCGTTTAATTTCCAGCAGGCGACATTGGAAATTCCCGCTGCGACTGTTGAGGCAACAAATGCAGATGTGCATACCCTCGCGATTATCGATGACCTGCCAAATTTAATTGATCCTGATGCGGGAACGCTCGTACTGTTTTCATCGCGCAAACAAATGCTCGATGTGTTTGAAGATATGCCAGAAGACCTGCGCGATATTATTTTGGTGCAGGGCGACAACTCCAAACAGGAAATGCTGGTACAGCATAAAAAACGCATCGACGAAGGGCAGGGCAGTGTGCTGTTTGGTCTGGCGAGTTTTGCCGAAGGGGTAGATTTGCCCGGTAAATATTGCACCCATGTGATCATCGCCAAATTGCCTTTTGCGGTACCAGATGACCCGATTGAAGCGGCTTTATCGGAATGGGTTGAAGCGCGCGGTGGCAATGCCTTTATGGAAATTACCGTGCCCGATGCATCGCTCAAATTAATCCAGGCCTGCGGCCGTTTGCTGCGCACCGAAACCGATACGGGAAAAATCAGCTTGTTGGATCGCCGTATCATCACCAAACGTTACGGCAAAGCGATTTTAAATTCGCTGCCGCCGTTTACACATGTTATTCATAAATAAAACTTCGCCATGACCAATATCCACATCGCCGCCGCTGAAATTTTAATGGATATCGAAAAAGAGCTGCGCGAATTACAGCTCTGGGATGCGGAAATGATTTCCGAAGAAGCCTTGGCCAGCGAGCAACCTTTTGCCGTAGATACCATGACCTTTCCGCAATGGCTGCAATTTATTTTTTTACCGCGCATGTATTTCATGATTGAACAGAAAATGCAGCTGCCCGGAAATTGCGGTATTGCCCCCATGGCAGAGCAATATTTTTCTGTGCTTAACCTGCACTCATCGCCATTAATTGGCTATTTGCAAAAAATCGATGCGTTGTTAACCACACAATAACCTGTAGGCTGGAACGAGCAATGTAGGTTGGAAAAGCCTACGGCGCCTTCCGACATTTTTCACGGAATATAATTTGTGGTTGCGGAGGTTTTTGTGTCGGAAGGCGCTTCGCTTGCCTACGCGGCCCGTTCCAACCTACGCAATGACGTGTGTGGTTTGTGTTCGAATGGATATCCCAATCGGCACAATTTATTTTAAATACTCCCCCAACTCCTTTAATTCCGCATTTTTTTTAATTTCCTGCGCTACCAACCCTGCCATAGCTTCAGCGCCTTTCTTTTGGAAGTGGGTTCCATCGGGTGATTGGGTGCTGCCGGCCACGCCATTGGCATAAAAACTGTTGATGGCAGGATCAACAACCAACCAATAATTTTTCCAGTCATTGCTTGCTAAACCATTGGTGAATTGGATGCTTGCTGCTTCCAGGTCTATCAGCGGTACCGCATTGGCTGTTGCGGTATCTTTAATGGTTTGGGTGTAATCGCCGGTAAATAGATAACCTCCGGCAGCATTTTGTCGGGTGAAATGGCTATGGGTGACAGGTGTATCCTGTTGGCCTTGGGCATTTTTAATTCGCGTTGTCGGTGTGAACAATATTGGTTTTGCACCACGTTCCCGCGCAATTGTTATATATCGCTCCAGTGAGTGCTGGAATGAAAGTTCGGGGTGCCCATTGGGGAATTGCGGTTGGCCTTCGGTATTGTTGGGATAGGTGCAGAGGTTATTTACATCGGCTGCGCCACGCACTGGTTTATTTGCATCACAATTCTGGTCGTTGTGGCCGTGGTTGATAAACACGTAATCTCCCGCCTGGATAAACGGTTCCATCTGTGCAAACCAGCGGCCATTATAAAAATCGCGCGAGCTGCGGCCGGAACGTGAGCCTACGATAACCTGTACACTGCTATCTGGTTTGAATTGCGTGGCAAATGCCTGCCCCCAACCCATTCGTGGAAAACGCAATTGTTCATACACGGCGGAAGTTGAGTCGCCCACAATAAAAATACGGTGCCGCGCATTTTTAATCTGTTGCCATTCTTTTTGCGCACGCACTAAATCAAAACTTTCGTAGGCACCGGTTGGCATTAATCCAACAATGGGGCGAAAACTCACATCGGTCAGGGTAGTGTGGCCGGTTTCGCCGGTATTATTATCGTAATTGTGGTTGTGATGAATAAGCGACAATAATTCGGTAAATTTCCCGTTTTTTTCTATGGGATAAGTTGCAGGATCAAAATGATCGACATCCTTAATGCCAATCAATTGCAATGCTGGTTTAAATCCCTTGCGCAATTCGCTTTGTGCAGTTTGTAAATGATCTGTATTGAACGACGTTATTTTTTGGCTGTTCACCCATTGTTGTGGGCCGATAAAACCCTGGTCTATAGCGAGATCAGAAACGATGCGGTCGGTGAGTGGATTGATATTACCGATTTGATTTTCGGTGTTGGTTATCTTTTCAATAACCGCTGCCATACAGATGGGGCGCAGACTTGTATTGCTGGTGCAATCTTTTGCATCACCTTCTGCGACGACAAAAAGTAATAATGGTGCACTAAGTCCCTGCAAAGGAAATTGATAATGTCCGGATATATCGGTAGTGGTATGCAGTTGTTTGCCATTTAAATCGATTAACTCTACGCGGGCATTAGTCAACGGCTTTTGTTCAAATGCCACTCCCCTTAACTGCGGTGAGGAGAGTGGTGATGATTGCAAAAGTTGTGGTGATTGGGAATTATTGTTCTGGCAGCCAGATATTGCGCACCATAATCCCATTGCCAGGGCAGGGTAACGAACAGTAAATTTAATGGATGTAATTAAGGTAAATAGATGCTTCATGCGCAGTCCATCCAATAAAGTTAAAAATTAATTGGCTAGTAATGGGATATGAATCAAACGCTCACCGCCACCGAGTAGCATTTTTGTATCGGTATCAATTGCGAGTGTTTTGATTGATGCCTGTGTGAATGCATCCATTGCTAACCAGTGCTGGCCATCATCCTTTGAATAAAGAATAGTGCCGCTCCGGCTGGCAATGTAAATAATATCGGTTGCCGGGTCTTGCAATGGTTTGCGCAACATATCATTTGCAGGGGCTGAAATTAATTGCCAGGTTTTTCCTGCATCTGCCGAGCGCAGTATTAAACCGCTATTGCCGGTTGCGAGTAATATGCCTGTGCGCATTTGGGTAATAGAGAGGATGGTATTAGTCGTGCCGCTAGTAACAGGTGTCCACTCCATACCTGCATCATCTGAGCGTAATAACACACCCTGTTCGCCACCAATCCAAAGCGAATTTTTATTCGCGTAAACTGTTTGCAAGTTTTGGGTGATGCCTGTATCAACGCTCTGCCAGATTTTTCCATCATGGGATAACTGGATGGCGCCAGCTTGGCCAACAGCAACAAATTGTCGATGGCTTTCATCATAGATGCCGGCAAATAAATGTTTAGTGTTGTCGCTTTCGCTCATCGCCCAGGTTTCACCTGAATCAGTAGAATAGTGCGTGGTGCCCGGACCGGCGAGTGCAACAAGGGTGCCCTGATTATCGCCCAAAAGCTGATGGAAATATCCCTGTGTTGCATCGCCAAGGGAAAGGCGGACGCGCCATGTTTTACCCTGGTCAGTGGAAAGCAGGATGGTGCCCGGTGGGCCTGCTGTCACCAGTGCCCCTGATTTTTTATCGCTAATAATCGATAGTAAATAATCGCTTTGTTGTTGGGCGGAAGCGATGGGGTGCCAATCTTGTCCATGATTATTTGAGTGGAGCAATAAACCTTTTGCGCCCACTGCTAACCAATCATTTGCATCTGTTTTTAATAATTGGTGTACAAAATCATTCACTGGTGTCTTGAGTATTGTCCAATTATTTCCCGTGTCATTGGATTGGATTAATAACCCGCCTTCACCATAAGCAACAATAGTTGTATCGGTTATCGCCAACAGCCCATCAATACTGGCGGATGTCACAGGCGGTAATTTGCTCCAGGTGCGACCTCCATTATCAGATTGCAATAAAGTGCCATTCGCGCTACTGGCTAGCAATTTTTTACCGGCGTCGATTAGTGTGATGTCGGTGAGATATTCATGGATGCTGGCCACGGGTGCCCAGAGTTTTCCGCCGTCGTCAGAGATAAGTATTTCCCCATCCGCCGTTAACATAATTGCGGTTTTATGCAGTGGATCGTAAATCAATCCGGTGGGGTAGGCAGAGCTGCCGCCTGTAATTAACTCCCATTCGTTGATGTTATTTTCACTGCGCAAGATGCTGCCATCCGCGCAGCTAATAATCATTTTCTGCGCAGTAATAGAAATTAATCCGGTTAATGCAGCCTGGCTTGGTAATGCGATGGTTTGCCATTGAGTGCCGCCATCTTCTGATACCAACAGCACGCCATTTTCGCCTATGGCCATTAATTTTTTTTGTGCGGCCCAATAATAAACTGCATTCAGTGTTGCTTGTTGGTCTGAATCAATTGCACTCCAGTGATCGAGCTGATTTGCTTTCGCTTGCAGAATTGTTCCCTGTTCGCCGACGCTTATCCAGGTGTTGTATGTGGGGTCAAAAACAATTGCGAGCAGTTTTTTTTGTATTCCGCTGGTTTCTAATTGCCAGGTTTTTCCGGCATCCTGTGAGCGAAGTATTAATCCATCCTCACCAACTGCAATAAGGTTGACAGTATCAGCATCACTTGCCAGTGCCTGTATATTTTTTCCGCTGGGTACTCTGGCTGCTTGCCATGCATGATGTTGGTTTGAACTGGTGTTGATATCAGAAACAATAATGGTGCCATCACTACCGGCGATAAATCCCTGGTTTTTGGTGTGTAAATCGACAAAAAAAGCAGGGTTGGAAACATGCAATGATGGTATTACCGCGCTAGAGGGCGCGGAATTTGGTTGGTGTTGTTCCGGTTTTTTTTCGCAGCCTGAAACGCAAAAAAAGCAGGTCATCACGAATGCAAACTGCATTGACGCTATTAAATTTTTATATGCCATTAGGTTCATACAATATGAATCTGTGTTTTTTATAGGTGATAAAATGCATGAGCCACTACATTTTGTAGCGGCTGGCGAGCATAGGGTCTAATTGGTTTTTAATGCTGGGTATGGAGAAAACCACTGCCGGTGGTTGCGATTTTATTTTGTAGAAGCTGCTGCTTCGATGTAATTCGCTTCGCGTGGCTATACGGTACCAACAAATAAATAAAATTCCTACTAATAAATAATGTTCTGGTAATAAATATTATTTACAGACCAGCATAAACTGTTATCCTATCAGCGCTAGGATTTTTGCGGGCATAAACAGCAGTTTATGTTCTTCGCGGTCAACGAGCTATGCTCCCCGTGTGGTTTGTTGGTCGTACGCGATTTGCAAAATCTGCTCCTTTCCACTTTCTGGAGTCAGGAGTTTTAGTATGTTTAAAAAAATAATGATAACGAGTTTGTTGATTGGCGCTTCTGCCGCAGTTATGGCAGCCAATCGTCCGAGTGGCTACACAACCATCTGTAAAATTGGAGCAACCTGTTCAGTATCACAGGCGACTAACGTTGCCTTTGGTGCAGCTGACAAGTTTGTATACAAAGTACTGAGTGGTTCGTTCAGTTGTAGCGTAGCTACTTTTGGTTCTGATCCTGCACCAAGCAATACTGTAAAAGAATGTTCTATTCCTACTAGTGGTACTGGAACAACATCATCTTCCAGCAGTAAAAGCAGTGTGGCAACCAGCACCTCATCGTCCAAAGCTTCCAGTTCTTCCGGAAGCTCAACCGGTGGTAGTGGTGAATGTGTTGCAGGTGCGGTACTTGAGAACAAAACCGTTGACTGTGGTGGCAAGACAATCGGTCTGACTTGCCCTGGCGACGCGGAAGGACAGCCACCCGTAATTACCTTGAAGAATGCAACCATTAAAAATGTGCGTATTGCAGGTAGTGGTGGTGCTGATGGTATTCACTGTACGAGCGGTGCTTGTCGTGCGGAGAATGTAGTCTGGGAAGATATTTGTGAAGATGCGGCGTCCCTGGTGAGTAGTGGTACCAAGTTCACTATTTCTGGCGGATCTGCTTACAACAACACCAGTAATTCCCCGGGTTCAAAACCAGATAAGATTTTCCAACACAACTCCAAAAACAGTACCTATGAAATTACCAATGGGTTTACTGCCAAGGGTGTGAACGGAAAATTGTGGCGCTCATGTGGTAATTGCTCAAGCAATGGCGGCCCACGTTATGTGGTTATTAACAATGTAACGATTGACGGGACAATTGGTAGCATTGCCGGTGTAAACCGTAACTTTGGTGATAAAGCCACGATTCGCAACCTGAAAATCAAAGGTTACAAATCAGGTTCACCAAAAGTGTGTGAAGAGTTCCAGGGCGTACAGAAAGGAAGTGAATCTTCCAAATATGGTGAGTACTGGAATACTGCATATTGCGATGTTAGCAAGTCAGATGTTACGGCTTTCTGATTTTTTTATAATAATGATCCAACAATAATCGGCTCGCAAAAATCAGTAGCCCCTCTCTGGCGACAGAGAGGGTTATGACGAAAGTGTTTAAACCAGGTCATAAAAAATTACTGTGCACCCCATCCCGCCTTTAAGCTTTCCCACATTTCATTAAATTGTTTTTGCTCATATTCGCGCAGGGCATCGTATTGGGCTTCGTTCAGGTTTGCGCGTGCGGTGGTTAAGTAATTATCTTTATAATCGTGCAAGGCTTCGTGTACCTTTTCAATTAAAAACGGTTTTTCTCCTTCCGCGGCATTTGAAATTGCTTGCCCTGCATTTTCTAAATAGCGGGAAAATTCTTGCTTTTGTTCCAGTTTGCTCAACAAGAGTGTGTCGCGTTTCTCTGTAGGAATCGGTGTGTCAGCTTGCACCTGATCAAAGAAGTTGTTCATTTGATATTGCTCATAAGCGGAGTCTTTGAGCAGGTCGTAGGTTTTCCTGTCATCGGGTGAGGTGAGTAATTGGGCAATTTGCCGATCAATTTCTGCCAGGCTTTCCTGTTGTTTGCTGATGGCAGCTTCGGTATCGGCTTGCGATGAGTAGTAGCCAATACTTGAAGCGCCCAGGATTTGTTCGCGTTGAAACAGCAGCTCCTGCAATTGGTCGCGTGCCTGACCTGATAATCCCAGTTTCGATACCAGGAGCGCATATTTTTTTTCCAGGGTACGTTGCAAGTTTTCTTGCTGGATGCGGGAAAACTCATCCAGTTTGGACAGCGGCAACGTGGGGGCAGGGGCACCAGCTACAGTTTTGCTGGCAGGTTGCAATGCGTGTTGGCCAAAGGCGATAAACTCCTGCAAGCTATCGATTTTTTTCTGATAGGTGTCGCGTTCCTGTTGTAAACGCACATCAAAATTGGCCTGTTGCTGCGTGAGCTGTTGTTGCAGGGTTTGATTGTCCAGATGGAGCACCGCATAACGCGCGCCCAACACCAGTAACGCAACCGCGAGGATAATACTGAGTAATTTCATCTTTACCTCCGTAAGTACGGATTCATTATTATGGATTGAGGTAAATCTGACCGAGGAATTGCCGGGAAGTACGGATAATAATTTTAACTGCCAGATCCGTTGGTGGTGATTAGATTACATTTTTCATTGGCCTTCAAGTCCTCATTAGTGTGTAACAAGGCACATTAATTTACATGTATCACCTTAATTTTCCTCATATTCCTTGATAAAGAAAAATTTGGCGACAAACTAGCGATAGCCATTTTTTATTATTTGTCATTAAGCCTCTGGTCTATAGTGGTCAATGCCAATGCACAGAAGCTCTCCATTATAAAAAGGCATTCTAATATTCAGCCAAAAAGATTTAGCTGAAACAGTGTAGCTCTCGATAGTACAACCATTCCATTGCAAGCAAGGTCCCGTGTAGCGTTTAGCAAGCGGACTCTCTCACTTGATAGGCGTTACATTCCCGTGCACTCCGTGTTGCCACTAAAGAAGGAATGTTGCTATGAAGAAATCAATCCGACATCCATTGTTATTAATCGCAATTGCATTTTTTGCCTCGATATTTTTTAGCAATCTGGTCTCCGCCGCCGAAGAAGAGGATTTTTCATCTCTGGTTAAACGCCTTCAAGCCGATAAACCCAAGTTTGCCAAACGACAGCAAAACCTGCTCAGTGAACGCTATGACCTTGCTGATCGCAGTGTGCAGGGTGCAACCATGTCGCGCGGAAAAGCGATTCAGGCAGGTGTGCGGGTAAAATTGCCCTCCAGCACAAGCTGGGAAAAACTTGCAGAGCTTTCGCCGGATGACATAAAAAATAAAAACCTGTGGCCTGCCGGTTTTTTGCCATTGCCACATCCCCATCATGAAGCTGGTGGAATGATATTCCCTAAATTTTTAATCGATGAAACGAAAAAGCAAACTGACCGGGATTTGACGCGCTTTGATCTGGATTTTGATTTACCCAATCATTTATTGCCGGAATTTCCCGCGCCTATTTATTTAACAACACGCCCCGACCTTGGAGATGTATCGAAAGGGCAGCTAGTGACCCTGACGAATTTCCATGAGTTATTCAAAGACATACTCAACCCCAAACAGTTGGAAGGCTTGCGCTTATTGGTTACCCCTTTTCCCCAGCAGCAATTTAATGCGACCCATGACCGGCGCAGTTTAAAACCGCATCAGGGAGTCGCCTGCCTGGATTGTCACGCTAACGGCCATACAACGGCGGCTACCCACACCGTCGGCGATATTCGCCCCAACGAACATCGCCATAGGATCGATACACCGACCTTGCGCGGCCTGAATATCCAGCGGTTATTTGGTTCCCAGCGCGCCTTAAAAACGGTTGAGGACTTTACCGAGTTCGAACAGCGCGCCGCGTATTTTGATGGCGCACCCGCCGATGCTACTTTAAAAGGAACCAATATTTTGGAGCGCGGAAGTCAGGTGCATTTTATGTCTGAATTCGAATCCATCCTCGATTTTCCACCCGCGCCCAAGTTGAATGTATTCGGCAAGCTTGATGCGGCAAAAGCCTCGGAAAGTGAATTGCGCGGGCAGGACGTTTTCTTCGGCAAAGGGCAGTGCTCCAGCTGTCATACTCCACCGTATTACACCGACAACCTGATGCATAATTTAAAAGTGGAACGCTTCTTTAAAGAAGTAACCATCAATGGCCGAAAAGCCTCAGCCGATGGCCCCATCAAAACCTTCCCCTTGCGCGGTATCAAAGATTCACCACCTTACTTGCATGATGATCGCCTGTTGACCTTAGCGGATACTGTGGAGTTTTTTAATCTGGTTTTAGGCGTGAAACTGGAGAAGCAGGAGAAGGATGATCTTGTGGCGTTTTTGTTGACGTTGTAAGAGATTGTTAATTGTTTGAACGATACCCGGAGCGATTGAATTGCTTCGGGTATTTTTTTAAGGGATATGTAGAAAATTATAGCCTCTCAGCTATATTGTTTTATGGGTTTATGTTGTCAATTTAGTTAATGTATTAAGGAAATTTATAAATGTACAATCATGATTGCAATGCAATTGAAGCAAATGAATCTGGTTCTGAATTTGAGTTTGCGCTGAATGTAAAGAAGTTGGGTATTGTAGCGCGTGATTACAGTTATAAATTTTCTAATGGTCACCGTGATTTTAGTGGGGTATTTCCAAAGCTGGTTTCTTATCTTGATGGTGAGGAATGTGATGCAATACTTTTTTCGCTTTATAGTTTAAATGTGGAAGTCAATAATAATCGATGTGACTTTATAATGGATGCCTTGATTAAGGGGAAATTTAAGTTTTTGAAGGCCGTATTTTATGAGGAATTTGTTGAAGGTGGTGGCGATCTAAAATCCAAGAATAATAAAAGGCATTCAAGGAAGTTTGTGGGGGTTTTTAGAGATGGAGATGCTTGGTATAGAAGAGAATGGAACCAATTTTTTGGTTCAATGAAAGAGGTGGGCTTGGAAAAAATTGACGAATATGTGAATGTGGAATTACCTCGCCGAGCTGTTGGTAATTGCTGCATTGTTTTATGTGGAGAGAGTAATGCTGTTCGTTATCGTCGATACGATAAAAAAATCCATGATGAACATGGTATGCGGAGGAATATACCCGATAAATGCAATCTCATTCTCAACCCCTTACATGATCGCATGACCAGGTTTGAAATGAAGCTTAAGAGGGAATTTTTATCTAAAGCGGGACGAACAGTTGTAAGTGTGTGGAATCGTGGGCGTGGGCGAGATGGAAACAAAGCCCCTTGGACTGTATATCATAATGGTAAGTTTTTTGATGTTGCGGAACATGACATGAGTCAATACATAGGTGAAGATGCTAGTTATATATTCCTTGCAGTCGTTGATTTAGAAAAATTCTCATCAAATAGGATTCAATAAAAAGCAAAAAGCCCAGTAAGACTGCAATGCTGTTCACTTAAGGTTATTTCAACCTTGTTAGTCGTCATCCTCGCGAAAGCGGGGATCCATAAACTGCAAATTTTGCCTCAAAAAAACTGGACTCCCGCTTTCGCGGGAGTGACGACAAATCCTTAAGTGAACAGCATTGCAGTCTTTACTGGGCTTTTTGTTAGATCAAGAGCGGATAAAAATCACATCCGCTCCATCACCTCAATCCCCAACAAATCCAAGCCTTGTTCGATGGTGCGTGCAACCAAATGGCACAAACGCAGACGGCTATCGCGGATTTCCGGTTCAACACCTTCTTTCAAAATCGGGCAGGCTTCGTAGAAGCTCATGTAGAGGCTTGCGATTTCATATAGATAAGTACAGAGCAGGTGTGGGATTGCTTCGCGTGCAACTTGATCCAGTACTTCGCTGAATTGCAGCAATTTAATCGCGAGGGTTTTTTCCTGTTCGGTACCGATTACGATGGCGTTTTGTAATGACTCAGGGGCTACACCGGCTTTGCGGAAAATACTTTGTACGCGGGTAAACGCGTATTGCAAATAGGGCGCGGTATTGCCTTCAAAGCTGAGCATGGATTCCCAGCTGAATACATAATCGTTGGTGCGGGTTTTACACAGGTCGGCGTATTTCACCGAGCCTATGCCCACCTTGCGGCCAATCTCGGCGGTTTCATCGCTGGTTAATTCGGAATTTTTTTCGCTTACCAGTGCAGTGGCCCGTTCAACGGCTTCGGTTAATAACTCGGCGAGTTTAACGGTGCCACCGGTGCGGGTTTTAAACGGTTTGCCATCACTGCCCATCATGGTGCCGAAGGCCAAATGTTCAAGGCTTACGGAATCATCCACAAATTTTGCTTTGCGTGAAAGCGTAAAGACTTGTTGCATGTGTAGCGATTGGCGCGCATCAATAAAATACATAATGCGATTGGCTTTGAGCGTGTTTACGCGATAGCGCAGTGCGGCCAAATCGGTGGTGGCATACAAAAATCCACCGCCTTGCTTCTGGATAATCATCGGCGATGGATTGCCATCTTTATCGGCGAGTTCTTGCAGGAATACAACCTGGGCTCCATCACTTTCTACAGCGAGGCCTTGCGCTTGCAATTCTTTTACAACAGGTGCGAGGTCGTTGTTGTAAAAACTTTCGCCGCGTACATCGCCATCTTTTAAGGTGACGTTGAGCTGTTGGTAAATTTCGGTGCTGTGATGCAAGGAAATAGTTTTGAATTGTTCCCAGAGTTTTAACATTTGCGCATCGCCGGATTGCAAGCGCACAACATAGTCGCGCGCTTTGTTGGCGAAGGCTTCGTCATCGTCAAAATGTTTTTTGGCTTGCTGGTAAAACACTTCCAGATCCTTGAGTGCCATGGTGTCATCACCTTTGGCTCCCAATTGCTCTTCCAGTTCGGCGATCAACATACCGAATTGTGTGCCCCAGTCACCTACGTGGTTTTGACGGATGACGTTATGGCCCTGGAATTCCAGCAAGCGGGCGAGTGAGTCGCCAATGATGGTGGAGCGCAGGTGGCCTACGTGCATTTCTTTGGCGAGGTTGGGGCCGGAATAATCGATGACGACATTTTGCGGCACTGTGACTTGTTCAACTTGCAGGCGCGCATCGCTTTGCGCTTTGGCGATTTGCTCGCCCAGCCATTCAGCCTTGAGGTCGATATTGATAAAACCGGGGCCGGCGATTTCGAGTTTGTCGGCAATGCCATCCAGCTCCAGTGCGGCCACAATTTTGGCCGCCAATTCGCGCGGGTTGGTGCCCATCGCCTTGGCGGCACCCATGGCGCAGTTGGCCTGGTAATCGCCAAAACCGGCTTTTTTACCGGGGGCAATCAAGGCGGGCAGGTCGCCAGGCACACCCACGGCGGCCATGGCGTTGAGGACTTTCTGGTTCAGTAATTCGCGGATATTCATAGGGTAAATTCAGTCGCTGCGGCTAAATACGGAAGGTGGCGAATTGTACCCGCCGTGGGTGGGTGATGCCATCTTTTATGGGCTGCGCAGGCTCGGGCGGTTTGTCTATACTCTCACCACTTCCGTCTAACAAGGATTCGACAATGATTACCAGCCCCATTCCCCAAGTCCTTACTCGGCTCGATAGCCGTGTACTGACCCTGAGTTTCAACCGCCCCGAACGCAAAAATGCCCTGACACTCGCCATGTATGGCGCTTTGGCGGAACTGATTAAAGCCGCTGAGGCCGATAATGAAGTGCGTGTGCTGGTATTGACCGGCACTGATGAATTTTTTACCAGCGGCAACGACCTGATGGACTTTATGAATGAGCCGGAAATTCATGATAACCACCCCGTGGTGCGTTTTATGGAGGCCTTGCGCCATTGCAGTAAACCCGTGGTGGCGGTAGTGCGCGGTCATGCGATAGGTATAGGTACCACCATGCTGCTACATTGCGATCTGGTCTATGTCGCTGAGGACGCGCGTATGCAACTGCCATTTGTGAACCTGGGTTTATGCCCGGAATATGCAAGCAGTTATCTGGTACCGCGGTTGGTGGGCCAACAAAAAGCGGCGGAATTATTTTTATTGGGCGAACCTTTTTCCGGCGCGGAAGCGGCCGCATTGGGATTGGTGACCAAAGCACTTCCCTGGGATGAGTTGACCGATTACTCCCGCGCAAAAATTGCGCGCCTTGCGCAGCAGCCACCGGGTGCTGTGCGCCGTACCAAAGCACTCTTGCGTGCCGCGACCAATGTTGCAGTGGATGCATCACTCAGTACGGAATACACAGGTTTTGCGGCGGGTCTGGCATCAGAAGAATGCAAGGAGTCCGTCACCGCTTTTTTTGAAAAACGTGCACCGGATTTTTCACGCTTTTAATTTGGAAAAATATCATGACTATTTCGTTTGATTTTAAAAATAAAAATGTCCTTGTTGTTGGTGGCACCAGCGGCATCAATCGCGGTATTGCAGAAACTTTTGCCAAAGCCGGTGCGCGTGTTGCGGTGGTGAGCCGTGCACAGGAAAAAGTGGACGATACGATCCAATCGTTAAAAAATAATGGTGCGGCTGATGCGCGTGGTTTTGCAGCGGATGTGCGTGAAATTGAGGCGATAAAAAATGGCATAGCAGAAATCGTAGCTACCTGGGGGAAACTGGATGTAGTTGTTTCCGGTGCGGCGGGAAATTTTCCGGCGCTGGCGATGGGCATGTCTCCCAATGGTTTTCGTTCGGTAATTGAAATTGATTTGTTGGGCACTTTTCATGTGATGCAAGCGATTTATCCGCACCTGCAAAAACCCGGTGCAGCAATTATTAATATTTCTGCGCCCCAGGCGGAAATTCCAATGGCAGGGCAAAGCCATGTGTGCGCCGCTAAAGCAGGTGTGGATATGATTACGCGCACCTTGTGTCTTGAGTGGGGCGGGGAGGGAATTCGCATCAACTCAATTATTCCTGGCCCGATTGATAATACTGAAGGAATGAAGCGCCTTGCACCTAATGATGCAATTCGTGCCGCTGTTACAAAATCAGTTCCACTACAGCGCATGGGCTCCACGGATGATATTGCCAATGCCTGTTTATTTTTAGCTTCGGATTTTGCCAGCTACATTACGGGTGCTGTTATTCCCGTTGATGGAGGTTGGGCGCAGGGTGGGGCAGCATTAATGGGAGCAGGTTTAGCTGAGATGTTAAAAACGGCGCCAAAGCAAAAATAGATTTAAAACCTCTTTTCCATAGGCAAAATTTTTAGAAAGTAACCGACAGGAATTGCTGACCAGGTCGCAATTCTGTCGGCGGAATAAATTCCAAACCAATTGCGTCTTCCCCCTTCTCCATGCAAGCTATGCCCGATAACAATAAAAACTGCGCGGCATTTTTCCATAATTTATTTTCATAATAATTATCCGGCGTCCTGTTCCCGTATCAAATACATTGCTTTGACGGTGAGAGTCAAGGGTCACTTGTTCTTTCGGGGCAAGATGATTGTTTGTGCCCTGTATTTGCGGGGCATTTTTTTATTAGTAATTACTCTTTTGAATCTGTTGTTTTTTTAAGGAGAAAAGCAATGAAAAAACATAAATTTATTCTGAACCAACTTCTCACAGTCATTGCCGCTGCATCTTTCACCAATATTGCCAATGCCGACTGGAGCATTGCTGGCAATAAAATCCTTGACCCTAATGGAAATCCGTTTGTTTATCGCGGGATTAATGTAGCGGAAAAGCCAACATCCGCTAACGTGGCGTCTCTCTTTCGCGATGTGGCAGCGACAGGGGCGAATGCGATTCGGATTCCCGTGTACTCAACTGACACATCCCTTGAAGAGCTGCGTTCTTATATTCAGCTTTGCCGGGAGAACAAGCTGGTTTGTGTACTAACCCATATGGAAGCCACTGGTTATGGGGATCTGGCTAGCTTAAGCAATATGGTTAACACATCAATTCACTGGGTAGAAGACGCCGGAATCAAACAATTACTGGAGGAAAACCAGGATTTTGTCATTATTAACTTGGCAAATGAACCGGCAGGAAATGATTTTCCACCTTTAATGTATCTTGCTGACATGAAGCAAGCTATTACATTAGTCCGTCAGTTAGGGCTTAAAAATCAGATCATGATTGACGGTGGTACTTGGGGGCAAGATTGGCAATTCACTATGCATGACAATGCCGAACAAATCATGGCTGCCGACCCATTAAAGAACCTTATTTTTTCTGTGCATATGTATGAGGCCTACAACGACCCCGTTGTTATCCGCAATTATCTCACCAGTTTCACCGCGCGAAATTTGCCGATTGTGGTTGGCGAGTTTGCGCCCAAGCGTAAGTATCGTGATGGTGAATGGAAAAACCCGTTTGGCAATAGTGTCGAAGTTGCCGAAGATTCCATTATGGAAATTGCACAGGAATTGGGTGTTGGTTATCTAGGCTGGGCTTGGGCTGGCAACCGCGCTGGCTTTACGGATCTGGATATGGTGGTGAACTGGAATCCATTGCAGCTTACACCTTGGGGTGATTTTTTTATTAATAGTAGTAATGGCATTAAAGCAACTTCCAAATTGGCAACGCATTATTTCAATTCGAATGTGCCGCCGATTGCCAATTTTACAGTGAATGCATCGCCGGGATGTATGGAAGGAAAGCTTTTGTTGTCGGCGCAAGGATCCTATGATCCTGACGGTGACCAATTGAGTTACGAATGGAGTAATGGTGCGAGGGGATATAGTACAGAACTTACAGTCGCTTCCGGTACATCAGTTTCAGTAACCTTGAAAGTGACAGATGCTACCGGGATGAGTGCCAGCTTTACCAGGAATCTTGGCCTTTGGTTTTTCGATTCTTGTTCAAGTAATCCCAGTTCCAGTTCCAGTTCCCGTCCCAGTTCAAGTGTTCCGGTAAAAAGCTCCAGCTCTATTGCGGATTATTCCAGCAGCTCTTCCAGTCGTAGTGCTATCAGTTCGTCCCGCAGTTCTGTCAGTTCATCCAGCAGTTCGATAACAAGCGCATCCTCCACTAGTAGTGCAATTGCCAATGCCAAATGTTCTTACGTGTATAACAGCCAATGGAATAACGGTTTTACTGCGGCAATTCGTATCCAGAATATCAGCGCCAAACCGATTGTGAATTGGAGTGTGAATTGGGAATACGTTGATGGTTCCCGAGTAACCAATTTATGGAACGCTACGCTCAGTGGCAACAATCCTTACACAGCAAGCAACCTCAGTTGGAATTCTACTATCCAGCCCGGGCAAACCGTTGAGTTTGGTTTCCAGGGAAGTAAATCTGTCGGTACGGCGGTTGCTCCAATTGTACGTGGGGCTATTTGCCAATAATCCTTAGTTAATTTAACAGGTGCTGGTTTATTTTTGAAAATTAAAAATAAACCAGTCAAATTATTTTGTGTTTTTAAAAGGAAATTCTATGAAAAAATATTCCCCTAAAAAGCTTTCACTGATAAAAAAATTATTAGCCACTTCTGTCGCTATTGTTTCCACCTCGGCGCTGGCTTTGTCACCGCCAGCTTCACCAGGCTGGAAAGTACAGGATGGAAAGTTATTGGATGCTAATGGCAATCCTTTCATTTTTCGTGGAGTGACTATCGATCACACCCTTGCGCCGGAAAAAACGGTACAGGCCCTAAAGGATATTGCGGCATTAGGTGCTAATTCAGCGCAAATTGAAATTTCAATCAAAAATTACGATGTGTTTCCCCGTCCCATAGTCGCAGAAGTAAAGAAAATTGTCGCAACTTGCATTGAACAGAATTTAGTCTGTGTACTCGAGCCTAACGATGTGGCGGGTTTTGGGGGCTTCCCTGGTTCCACTAGCCCAACCGGAACCATTGATGCGTGGAACGATATTTATTACTCCCTGTATGGTGGGGAAAATAACATTATCATTGGTCTTGGTAATCAGCATTTTGACGCTAACCCAGGTTCTGCAGACATATATCTAAGTGGTATCCCTACATACGCAAGCTCCTTATTAAGCTTATTGCCACGAGGTTTTGTGGTGATGATCGATGGTAATGTATGGAGTCAGGATACAGATAGGGCGATGCAACAAATTGCACGCAGAATTAATGAAGACAATTATCTAAAAACAAAAATTATTTATTCCGTCGATTTTTTTGACCAATATGCAAATCCGGAATTGATTCGCGATTACATCGCTACATTCAAAGAGATAGGTGCGCCTCTCGTCGTAGGCGGCTTTGGCCCCGTTCCTTATTACCATCCACATTTTGTTGGCCCGCTACCATTAAACGCACCGCGTTTGCCGGCTGAATCGGTGATGCAGTATGCCGAGCAATATGGCGCAGGATATTTTGGTTGGAGCTGGAGCGGAAACCAAAATCCTGCGCTTGATGTGGTGACTGGCTATTCGGCGAGCGCCTTAACGCCATGGGGAAATTTATTGTTTAATGATGCAAATGGAATTAAAGCAACCGCAAAACCTGCCAGCATTTTTAATTCCAGCGCGAGCAGTGTTTCCAGCAGCAGCTCAAGCAGCAGTTCTTCTGTAGCAAACCAACCTCCAACGGCGGTGATAACTGCATCGGTCAAATATAATAGTTGTGGATCAGTTAATGGCGTTGCATCTGCAGAGGGATCGACTGATCCTGATGGCGATGCATTAACGTATAACTGGGAAGTCACGAATAGTTATAGCAGTAGTTATCTTTATAAAGCAACAGGTCCATCCTTGAGTTTTGGAATGGATGCTGTGCGCCTTTACACGGTGAAATTGATCGTAAGTGATGGCAAGGGCGGCACAGCTACTGCCAGTACAACTTTGACCCACTCTTATTCTGATTATTGTGTTAGCTCAAGTTCTAGCTCCATCATAAGGTCTTCGTCGAGCTCATCCATCATTCGTCCTTCCAGTTCTTCAGTTCCTTCAAGTTCATCAATACCTTCAAGTTCATCGGTGCCGTCCAGTCGTTCTTCCAGCAGCTCCTCCAGTTCACAAGCAACCACAGCATCCTGCAGTTATGTTGTGAATAGCCAGTGGAATAATGGATTCACAGCGGCGATTCGCATTAAAAATACCGGCGCCCAGGCGATCAATGGTTGGGATGTGAATTGGCAATATAGCGATGGTTCAAAAATCACTAATTTGTGGAATGCAACGCTCAGCGGCAGTAATCCTTACAACGCAAAAAATCTGGGTTGGAATTCAACGATCCAGCCGGGGCAAACAGTAGAGTTCGGATTCCAGGGTAGTAAATCAAATAGTGCGGCAACTATCCCGGTGGTCAAGGGGAGCGTTTGTCAGTAAATCCGAATTTATTCAGCCGACTCAGCGGCAAAAGGAAAATTTTATGAAAACATTTTCGCTAAAAAAATTTATTACACAAACAATGGGTGTGGCAGGGCTATGTGCAGTTGCTTTGCCTTCTATGGCTATTTGGACTATTAAAGATGGAAAAATTCTGGATCCCAATGGCCAACCGTTTATTTTTCGCGGCGTGACCATCGATCATATCGCTGCTCCCGATAAGGCAGTGCAGGCCATTAAAGATGCCGCTGCCGCTGGAGCCAACGCAGTGCAGCTGGAAATTTCTACCAATACTTACAGCCATATCAATCGCCCGATTACGGTCGAACAATTGCGCAGCCTGATCCAGACCTGTAAAGACAACAAAGTAGTCTGTGTGCTGGAACCTAACGATGTTGCCGGTTTTCCCAATGCACATGGTGGCCTGTCTCCCGATGCTGCAATGGGTTTCTGGAGTTATCCAGCATTTCCGGCGCTGATCGGGCAGCAGGATTATGTGATCCTGGGAATGGGCAACCAGGCGCTGGGTGATATTCGCCCCGGTGAATATACTGCGCGTATGCAAAGTTACGTCGGCAACTTTATTAGATCTTATCCGGGCTTCCTGGTTATGATTGATGGCAGTAATTGGGGTCAGGATGCCACTAAAGAAATGCAGGCTTTTGCTGCGACCGGGCAGTATGCAAAGAACCTGATTTATTCGGTGGAAATGTTTGATGTTTATACAGATCCCGAAAAAGTCCGCGATTACATCGCTTCGTTTGCGCAAATAGGTGCACCGCTAGTGATCGGTGGTTTTGCTCCAGCACCTTATTATCATCCGCACAACAATGCCCCCATAACAACCGTTGCGTTGCAATTGCCCGCTGCATCGGTGATGGAATATGCGCAGCAATACAGTACTGGTTATTTTGCCTGGAACTGGAGTGGCAGCAGCAACTCCGGTTTGAATCTGGTTACCGACTGGGATGCCAACAAGCTTACCCCTTGGGGTGAATTGGCGATTAATAGCCTCAACGGATTAAAAGCAACTGCAAGACAAGCTACGCACTTTAGTAATAATTCAAGCAGCGTTTCCAGCAGCTCAAGCGTTTCAAGTAGCAGTTCATCTGCACCGAATAATCCTCCTGTGGTTGAACTAACCGTAGATGCTTTTAGTGTGGATTGCAGCTCGGTGATTGGTATTGGTAATTCAGGCAATACAACAGATCCGGATGGGGATTATCTAACCTATACTTGGCAAGTTACCAATGACGGTGATAATTCAGTCTATAACAGTGCCGGTACCACTGTGCGGTTTAACATGGAGGCTTTCCGCACTTACACAATAAAATTGACTGCCAATGATGGTAGGGGCGGCATAGCAACTGCTACCAAAACCTTATCGTATTCCGCTCCAACTTGTTCAAGCTCCAGTTCATCCAACAGTTCATCGTATAGGCCATCGAGTTCATCAATCCCTGCGACCAGCTCGTCTTCAAAACCTTCCAGTGTTTCGTCGAGCTCTATAAGGCCATCGAGTGTTTCAAGTGCATCTGTTTCAAGTACATCTTTTTCAAGTTCATCGCGCAGCGCTTCATCGATTGCGGCAAAAGCCAATTGTTCTTATGTGATTAACAGCCAGTGGGGCAATGGTTTTACCGCAGCGATCCGTATTAAAAATACTACAGCACAAACTATCAACGGTTGGTCGGTAAATTGGCAGTACGCCGATGGTTCGAAAATTACCGGTTCGTGGAATACCACCTTGAGTGGTACCAATCCTTACAATGCAAAAAATCTTTCATGGAATGCAACTATTCAACCAGGACAAACCGTAGAGTTTGGCTTCCAGGGAAGTAAATCGGCCGGAGCGGCTTCAGTACCGGTAGTAACTGGCGATATTTGCCAATAAATAAATTAGCTATGTTTGACTCGGCCCTGTGCAAGCAGGGCTTTTTATTGCTTTCTAAAAAGGAGATATACCATGAAGTTTTCAATGAAAAAATCGTTGAAATTATTAAAGAGTGTTGGTTTTGGTATCGCCACGTTTGCGGTGATCCAACCGGCGTTCAGTGACTGGACTGTGCAAGGCTCGCAAATACTTGACCCCAAAGGCGTTCCATTTGTTTACCGCGGTGTGAATTTGGGAATTTTACCTTCAGATGATTCTTTGCCATTTGTGATGCGGGATATTGCCGCCACAGGTGCAAATGCGGTGCGCATCCCTGTCGAGCCATTCAGTTCCAAAGAGCGGATAAAAAAACTCATTTCATTATGCAAACAATACAACTTGCAATGTGTGCTGGTTGATGTGAGTACCTATGGTTATGGCGATAACGTTGGCTATTATACTTATTCTGATCCCTGGAGCAGCTGGAACAGCCTTGCTGACGTATTGAATGAAAGTCAGGATTATGTGGTCATCGATATCACCAGTGCACCGACCGGTAATATAGCAACCAGTAATTATTTGGGATTCACCGAAACCGGAATCCTCATAATGCGCCTTGGTGGAATAAAGAACCAACTGATCGTTGGTGGGGCAAACTGGGGGCAGGACTGGGAAAATGTGATGCGTAATAACGCCGAGTATTTGCTGTCAAAAGACCCGCTTAAAAACCTGGTTTTTTCTGTGCATATGTTCGAAGCCTACAATGAACCAAGCGTAATTCGTAATTACCTCAAATCTTATCTTGATCGCCAATTGCCCATTATCATCAGTGAATTTGGCCCAGTGCGGAGAAATCGTACCAACGAACTAATTTCTCCCTACACCAATAAGGATGTTGATGAAGATGCAATTATGGCAATCAGCCAGGAGTTGGGCGTAGGGTATATGGGCTGGAGCTGGAGTGGCAATACAACCAATTTTGCTGATTTGAATATGGTGACTGATTTAAACCCCAGCCAATTAACGCCCTGGGGAAATAAATTCATCAACAGTGAAAATGGGGTCAAGGCTACCGCAAGACTGGCAACACACTATGCCTCCGCCAGCAGTACTTCCAGTAGCGTCAGCTCCAGCAGCAGTAGTGTCAGCAGCCAGGCCAATCACCAACCTTATGCGGTAATTTCGGCACGCGTAATCCGGGAGGGGTGTGGTTCTATATATGCGCAGCTCAGTGGTGCGGAATCGACAGATGCTGACGGTGATGCCTTGACCTACAAGTGGGAAATCTATGATCCCTCGAATTACAGTTACGATTATCGATACGGGAAAGAAATTAATTATTATATGAGCAGCCCGGCTATTGAATATTCATTCTCGCTTTATATTGATGACAATAGAGGCGGGACCAGTACGGCAACAAAACAACTCTCACATTCTTATACCGATGACTGCATGGGGTCCAGTTCGAGCTCGTCGACTGTCTATTTATCAAGTTCATCGAGCTCATCAATAGTCCACTTGTCGAGTTCATCAATAGTCCGGTCATCCAGTTCATCGATCAGGCCATCCAGTTCATCTGTTCAGTCGAGTGTTGCGTCCAGTTCAAGGCCCTCCAGCCTTTCAAGTTCATCGCGCAGCTCATCCAGTTTGTCGGCAACCACAGCGGCTTGTACCTATGTTGTGAGCAGTCAATGGAATAATGGATTTACGGCGGCGATCCGCATTAAAAATACCGGTACGCAAGTGATCAATGGTTGGGATGTCAATTGGCAATACAGTGATGGTTCAAAAGTTACCAATCTGTGGAATGCAACGCTTGGCGGTAGCAATCCTTACAATGCCAAAAACCTGAACTGGAATGCGAGCATCCAGCCAGGGCAAACGGTAGAGTTTGGTTTCCAGGGAAGTAAATCAGCCGCGACAGCCAGTGTGCCAGTGGTCTCGGGTAGTATTTGCAAATAATGTTGTAAATAACCGCCTTCGGGCGGTTATTTTTTCTACTCCCCTCATAACTTCTGTTCAAACGTCGCCGCTACACGGCAATCAATGAGTGTGCATGTGTCCACCAGGTAATTGGCTTTGCACTTTCATCACAAATGGGTCTCTTTCCATATCACCCAAATCACTGTAATCAATCAGTCGATAGCGATTTGTGTTGATCTGTGCCGAATGCGACTCCGCTAATGGGTAAGGCACTTTGATCTCCGTGACCGATGCCATGTCACCATTTGAATATTTCACGCGTGCCGCCAAGGCTAATTCGGGAATCCAGGTAACCTCGTAATCAGCACCTTGAAATTGGCCTTTGAATTGTTGGGTTTGATATCCGTGTATTGCTTTACCTGGTTTTCCAACGCGTAACGATTCAAGCACGTTTGGATCAATGGCCAATGCGATGGAGAGCCATTGCGGTTGAACATCAAGGGCGGCAAGATCCGCAGGTGAATATTCAATGACTTGTTGGTCCCGGGAAAATACCTTTTGGTAAAACCACAGATCCTGGCTTGTTTTACTCCAGACCTCACCGATACCCGAATCAAAACGCATCAGCTCAACACGTTGATTGTCTCGCTGTATGCGCCACTCGCTGGTGATTGGCGAATGTCCCTTTGCAGTGGTAGTCGTGACAAATTCGGCGGCGATGGGACGCAGTTGTTGCGGATTAATCGGTTGGTATTGCGCAGTGGCTTCGGAGTCAGGATTAGTGGCGCAACCGATAAACGAAATTGGCAATACAAACAAAAAACAAAGTGGCTTCAACATAGAATAATTCTTGGCAAGGTTTTGTTATAAACACCGCCCGTAAAGGCGCGGTGTTTGCCAAAACTCAATTGATCTTAATCATTGTATTCGAATGAGCGCTTGGTCAGACCTAATGCATCGGCCATCACGTGGTAAATAACATGCTGTTCCTGAATACCATGGAACAGATGTGCGTTTGGACCGAACGCATAGATACCCACATCTTCACCTGCATGCGTTTCCGATCCCATTGGCACTGTAGCTTCTTGCAGATAGGTTGAGGTGGCAGTGTCAACGTAGGTCAAATCCGGTCTCTCTGCGCCGCCTTCATATTGCGCTGCAACAGTACCTTCGGTTGCCGGGTTGTATTCGCGCCGGGTGAAGCCGCCAATAAAACCGGGACCGTTAGCGTAAGACAAGGTGGTGTAGGGTAAGCCCAGGCTGTCCTTCAGCGGCACGCCATTGATAGCCGATTTACCGAGGATCGGGTTACCACGATCCGGGTATCCGGCAATAGTAAATACGTGGCTGTGGTCAGCGGTTACAACAATCAGCGTTTCGCGCGGATCTGTTCCATCCAACACCGCCTTAACGGCTTCTGATAATGCGATAGTGTCAGTCAGCGCGCGGTAGGCGTTGCCCGCGTGGTGACCGTGATCGATACGCCCGGCTTCGATCATCAAGTAAAATCCTTTTTTGTTCTTTTTCAGAACGCCCAATGCTTTGGTAGTCATTTCAGCCAATGAAGGCTCACCGGCCACGTCAGTAGCGCGATCTGCTTCATAGCGCATATGGGATGGCTCAAACAAACCGAGTAGATGGTTAGTCTTACGAACATCCACCGCATCAAATCCCTTTTTATCCCACACGTAAGCGGATTTTTGATATTTAGTCACCCATTCCTGGTGCAAGTTACGTCCATCGCGGCGAATACCTTTGCGACCAATGTACTCCGGGTCTGCCTCTGTCTCGGTGTAGAAATAACGACGGCCGCCGCCAAGAACCACTTCAATTCCATCACCATAAGGGAATTCAAGTAATTGGCGCGCGATATCTTTCACTGTTGCGCCAGCGGGTAAGTTGGCATCAGCTTCCCAATCGCGATTCGGGGTATGGGCATAATTAACAGCCGGTGTTGCATGGGTGATACGGGCAGTACTGACCACACCGGTGGAAAGTCCGCGTTCTTCCGCTTGTTCCAGGATGGTTTTTACACTCGCGGCTGCAACAACATTTGCATCAATTTCATTGCGTGCAATGGTTTGCTTAACAGAGATTGCACCATCATTGGTTTTGATACCGGAAACCATGGCGGTTGCGGTAGGTGCAGAGTCAGAGGTTTGCTGGTTGGCACTCGCTGTTACACTCAGGGCAAAGTACGGGAATTTTTCAAAGGCAAGACGATTGCTTTCACCGTCTTTGCCCTGGAGTTGACCATCAAGGATGCGGGCGGCAGTCACGGTGGAGATCCCCATACCATCCCCGACAATAAGGATGACATTCTTGGCTTTGAAGCCAGTGGGGAATTGTTGCTTGGCTTCACGAACAGCGTTTTGGCCAGATTGAAACCAATAGTCAGGTGTGTTGAACTCGGCTGGTTCGTTATCTGGCTTTTGGGGCTTGTTATGCGCGCTGGCAAATGGAGCCAGGGTGGTGATAGCACAAGCCAACAGGCTCAGTGATAAGGTCCGGATGTTATTCATGGGAAGTAGCCTCAGGGGATAGCAAGATGGGGTTATCGAGCTATCAAGGTACCCTGAGTCGTTGACGAAATGATGACATCCATGATCGACAGTTAGACTAAGCTGAGTGTTATGTCACATCATTGACACCCGAATGACCAATCACTATTACCCAGCCACTACCGATTTAGGTTAACCGGTGCCAGAGATCAACACCTTAATGAAATGCCCCGCATGATGCGGACAATGCTGTTCACTTAAGGATTTGTCGTCACTCCCGCGAAAGCGGGAGTCCAGTTTTCGTGGCAAAATTCGCAGTTTATGGATCCCCGCTTTCGCGAGGATGACGACTAACAAGGTTGAAATAACCTTAGGTGAACAGCATTGCGCATGATGCGGGGCATTTTTTATTTTTGATTAGATAATCCTTGTGTTAACGAATGGCTTTCTTTTTAAAAACCATTTTTTTCATCATCTTCCCATTCAACCCGTGTAGCTAAAAATATTCCGTTTGATCGGCTTCCGCGTACCTCAACGTGCTTGCTCATAGCCTGCGCAAAAAATATCGCAGCACTGATGGTGTTGCCTTCTTCATCGCGAAATTCAGTATTTTCATCGGTGGTGATAGTGCGGCCAAACAGCGTAAAGGTGTTAACCCCAATGCCGATCACCAAGCCTTCAAATTCGCGTTCAACATTTTCCTCATCGGCTTCTTCGCGTTCAATTTTGGTGGCAATAAATCCGGCTCCACTTGAATAACCGGTAACATCCAGATAATCGCCCACCTGAATTGTGCCCAGGTTAAAACGTTTGATATGGCTGGGGCCTTTATCTTCATAGCGAGTATTAATGGTGGTTTGGATGTTTGCGCCATCCAGTTCCAAATCGCCAGTGACGATGCCACTGTTATTGGCAATAAGCAGCTTGGTGACTGTGCCGCTGATTTTGTTATTACTGCGTGGTTCAAGTGCAATTTTTTCCGCGACTAATTTTCCGGTGTTATCGGGTGTACCTTTTACTTCTATTTTTGCACCGAGCTTCAGGCCAGCTGTATTGTCATTTTCATAGCGGGTCATGGCATTGGTTGTAATGTTAGTGCCAGCGACATCAAAATCCGTCGTCGAAACAAAGCGGGTGATAAAACCTTCAACATCCACATTTTTTATCGAGTTGGAAAAGCGTGTATTAACCTTGGTAATGCGCAGGGCTTGCAATTGTGTATTGTTGTCCAGGGTTCCGGCAGCCGTTACCAGCATGCCATTTTGCAGGCGGCTGTTATCGACGTTGATCAATTGTGCGCTTGCAAAACCAACGACTTGCTGGTTGAGTTTAAAGGTGCTGTTACTTTCATCCAGTTCGCGGATAAAACCCGTGAGCTGGATTTGGTTTGCACTGACTAAATCAATACGGGTGGCGCTGACACTGCCATCCGCGGCCAGTAAACCACTGACGAGAATTTTATTGCCCACTGCCAAACCGGTAATCTGTTTAGGGGTAATTGCTGCATCAAAAATAGTGTTATTGGTGATGTACACCGATTGCCCGAGGAGCAATAAACGATTGTTGGTTGCATCGATTTGTTCAATAGTGCCGACCAGTGTCGGAGTGAATTCAATTTTATCCGCAGTAGCGCTGCCATCGATGGCGATACTACCGGTGATGTGTACTTGATAACCGACACGCAGGTTATCTTCCATGGCTGTTTCACCATTAATCAGGATCTGCGCCTTGTCGGAGTTGTAGCGCAGGCCGTTGACAATCACGCTGCCAAAACCGTCGATAGTGCCGTTAGTATTACTGGCAACCGGTGCACCGCTGCCATCGATACCGGCAGTCTGGTTGTCACTGGAACTGCCGCAGCCCGAAAATAAAATAGTCAGGCTGATGATAAATCCCATCAGGTAGTTTGAGCGAAACATTATTTGCCACCCTCATTGCTGATATCGTCATCGACTTCAGGCTCGATGAGATTGCTGAATAAATAAGTGCCCACACCCAAACGCAGTCGGGGGGCATTTTGGTCGGGCGACACTTGTTCGTGTTCACTGAGCCATGCGTCTATTTTTTCTAAAAACGCCTGGCCTTCCTGTTCGACAAATTCGCGGAATGCTGCCGCAGTTTCCACTGGCATCTGTGCATTGCTTGCACGCCGTTCAAAGCGCAATGGTTGCTGCTTTTGTTGGTTGGCTTTGTAGAGGTTGTGATGCAAAGTCGAACCCATATCATTGAGCACACTACCTGCGCGCAAGAGCGCACCCGGATCAGATTGGGCCGGTACAAAATAACGTTTGGTGGCGATAACTTTGTGTTCGCCGGAACTATTATCGCCATCAGCATTGTTATCGACATCTTCAACCACACCCACACGCTTTAATTCTTTCAAGAGTGCACTGGCAGGCAAGTCGCCACCGTAACGGCGGGCGAGGGCGGCAAAACTCTGTTGCTCCCCTTCAATAGTCAATGCCAGTGGATGATGGTCGGCGGTACTAAAATCCGGGTCCTGGTGCCATGCAGAAAGCAGGCGTGTGAGGCGATCCTGGTGCTGTTGGTTTTGTTCGCTTTGGGTATTGTTTTGCCAGGCTTCTTTAATTCGTGCGACTTCTTTACGGTCGATACCGGTGAGCATGGCAACGCGCGAGAGATTGGTGTGGCGGCCGCGGATACCAAATTCTTCCGAGGCGACCTGTACGTAGAGTTGTTTGCAAATTAACGCCAAATCCTTGTGGGTGACACCGTTGCGCAACAGTATCCCGATAATCGGCTCCATCAATTGCCGACAGGCGGAGAGCACTGTGTCTTTAGGGGTTGTCATAAAATTTTCCGAAAAATCGCATTTCAGTGTTTCCAAAAAGTTTTTGGTTGTGCGGCTGCGAAATTTAACAGAAATGAATCCTTCACGCGAAAAAAGCCCCGTGTGTTAGGGGAAAACAACACACGGGGAATAGGTGGATCTTAATCTTCCAACTCAATTTTCAGTGCAGTAGCGACACCATTCATGGCAAGTGCTTTGACTTCAATGTTAGTGCCCAGGGCTGTTGCAAAAAATGTTTCCAGATCGGCGAAACCTTCGAGGTGGGTCATTGAGTTCACCTGGATGACTTGGCCAGCCACAGTGATATTACCATCGCCCACGGCTTCAACCACACCTTCCACTTCCAGCTTCCAATCGTCGTTGCCAAAGGCATGGGGGTTGTGGCGCTCAACACGGGTGGCGATATTGCGCTCGGCGCCGGTAGCTGTCGCTGCGATTTTGTAACCGCGCACGTGCAGGGTATCGCCGGTTGCCAGATCTTCCAGATCAAAGAAACGCACTTTATTGCGGCTGCGATCATTGAAGCTGGTATCGCTGGTCACTTCAAACAAGATGCCATTGACGGTGAAGGTTTGGGCGGTCAGGTCAATCGCTTCAACCAGGCCTTTATGGCTGATTCTTGCCTTGTAATTGAGTTTGATTTTTTTAGCGACCAGGTTTTGGTCTGCATCCAGCTCGCCATAGACTTTTACCTGGATACCATCAATTAAATCGCTTGGGCTGCCACCATCAAATTTGGTGTCGGTAGTGATAAGCACCTTGGTGTTGTCGAGCGTAAAGCTCATCCCTGCATCCAGTTCTGAAACCAATCCACTGAGAGTAACGCCAGTGTGGTTTTTAAAATCATGGTAGTGCCTGAAGCCCAGGCAACTGGGGTGAAGGTTGCCGACAGCCACAAATACATCGCCGCTAAAGCTGCCGATCACACGCACTTTCAAACCATTTACCAGGGTTTTGTCCGGCAGCGGGGAGAGGGTTGCCTTGCTGTAATCCACCAGTGTGCCATTCAGGGTAAAGGTCATGGCAGTGGTGTCCAGGTTTTCAATTTCCCCGGAGAGTTGGAATTTGTTGTTGGCGAGGCCATTTTTTTCATCGATACGTGTGGCGACCAAAACCCCATCGCCATTGAGCTGGCCGCTCACTTTGATCACCTTGCCAATCGTCAACAGCTCAAGGCTCAGGTCGTCATCAAAAAAGGTATCAGCACTGACCAGGATGGTTTGGTCCAGGGCGACCAGAGTGCCTGTGGTCAGGTCAATGCTGGTGATAGGGCCGACAAGCTGCGCTTCTCCCTCCAGTTTGGTTGCCTTGCCGTGGAGGCCATCGCTATTCACGCTGCCGGTGATGCGTACTATCTGGCCAACTTCCAGGTCGGATTCCACCAGGGTTTCACCATCAATCACTATCTCGGCGTCTTTTACATCGTAATGCACACCATTGACGATCACGCTGCCAAACCCTGTCACCATGCCTTGAGCGATCTCGCCACTCGCGGCGCTGCTGTTATTGTTGGCGCCGGTGTTGTTATTGGTGGTGCTACCACCACCGCCGCCACAGGCGGCCAGTAACAGGCTTAGCAATAGGGGGGAAACCAGTTTGTAGTTCATGATTTTTTACCTCTCAAGTAATGGCCTTTGGAATGGCCTTGCATTCATAAAAATCCATATTTGGTGTATTTGTTACCAATTGTGGAAATTCTAGCGCTACAAAAAGGAATCTTATGTGCGACAGGTCAAGTTTTTACAACGCAGGGGAAAAGCCTGTTGATAGACAAATGGAAAGGTGGAGCAAGGGGAGTGAAAAGGTAGAAGTGGAATTGTGGGGCAAATGGATGCCCTCAAGCCTGGAGTCCAGGCTTGAGGGTGGGAATCTGGTGAAATAGGGAGGATTAGTGTGAAGAGGCTAGTGGGTGATACGAACTAAAAACATCTTTGGCCAGTTTTTGCCGGTTACCCAGAACGCATGCTGTTTTTCGTCCCAGGCAATGCCGTTTAACACTTGCTCACTATTGTTCAGCGATAACTTTTGTTTGAGTGGACTGAGGTTTAACTCACCGACGACTTTGCCGGTTTCCGGATCAATTTTAACGATGCGATCGTCATACCAGATATTGGCCCAGATAAATCCCTGCGCAAATTCCAACTCATTGAGCTGGTTTACCGGTGCATCGCCATTGGTGACTTTAAGCGTTTTCATAACGGCAAAGGATTCTGGATGGTGGAAATAAAGAGTGTCACTACCATCGCTGCGGATCAGTTCCTTACCATTGCTCGTTAATCCCCAGCCTTCGCCTTTATAGTTAATACTGGTCTGGTAATTGAGCGTGTTTTTGTCGTAGATCAACAGGGTTTGTTCCTGCCAGGTGAGCATGTAGAGTTTGTTATCCTGCAGCGCCAGTCCCTCAGCAAAAAAGCGTGCCGGGACAGTTTGTTTTTTAGTAAAAGGCGCAGAGATTTTTGCCCATTGGCTTGTCGGCTCGGCGATGGGATAAGTGACCAGCAAGGATTGGTTGTAGAGGCCGCTGCTCTCATAAAAGTGATCGCCATCCACTAATAAACCCTGGGTAAACAAATTGGGTTTGTGGTTGCGTTCGGCGAGCACCTCAAACGGGATTGGTTCGGCAGCAACGGCATCCGGGAAAGCTTGCAGGTTCACTATCACCAGCAGGCTGGTGCACAATAGGCGAGAGAAAAGAGTATTCACACGTTAATCCATCTTATTTTTTAAAGGCTCCAATCATGAAGCGTTTGCGTTCGTTTGTCAGCATTACCCTGCTCGGTGGATTTATGGTAATCCTGCCTATTGCGATTTTCCTCTGGCTGGTGGAGTGGCTATTGGGATTGGTGCGCGCAATGATCCAGCCACTGAGCCATTGGTTGGTGGAACAGACAGCCTTCACTAACTATATCGCTGATGTGTTGGGTGTATTGCTGCTGTTAAGCGTCTGCTTTTTGATTGGTTTATTTATTAAAACCACCGTGGGTGGATGGGTGCATGACCAAATTGATATCTGGTTATCGCGCCTGGCACCGGGTTACAAAACCATCCGAGAGGTCGTGACCCAATTGTTAGGCGGGGAGGGCAATACCTCGCTGCTAAAAGGAGAAGTATGCCGTGCCTATTTAATGGGACGTGCGGCGGGTGTATCGGTGACGGCTATAGTCACTGCAAAACATGCTAATGGCGACTACACGGTTTACGCACCGACAGCACCGATCCCAACGTCGGGATTTGTTTATCACCTGTCAGCTGAATGCGTGGATTTGTTGCCGCATGTGAGTGTGGAAGAAGCGATGCGCACGGTGATTGCCTGCGGTAGCGGCTCGCAGATAATTTCTGAGTTGCCGCCAACAACGTAGGTTGGAACGGGCTGCAACGGTTGGAAGGGCGTAGGTTGGAGCGGGCTATGTAGGTTGGAACGGGCCGCGCAGGTAAGCCTAAGGCACCTTCCGACTTTTTTCCGCAGAGTGTCGGAAGGCGCTGCGCTTTTCCAACCTACGTTGTTGTCACGTTTTTTTCCTGGATGTTTTAGCCTTGGCGGGTTTTGATTCTTCTTTTTTCTCTTTCTCTACTGCTTTTGCAGCCTTCGCGGGTTTATCCCCCCGGGTGGAAATAAGCGAAACTTCTACAGGTGGTAATTTAGGGGTTTCGCCGCGCTCCCGGCTTTCAACGTAATTGAGTGCATCACTGACTGCCTGGCTGACTTTGCGTTCGATCTCTACTATGTCCTGCGGCGACATAAAAAACGTCATATCCACATCGTGGCGGATATAGCGCGGTGGCAGCCGGTTCAGGGCAACACAGGCTACATCGGCGAGAAAATCCCGGTCGCCTTGCTGTACGCGCTCACTTTGGTCATGCACTTCCTGGACTACCAGTCTTTCGTAATAGTTGTGCAAGAAATCGACTTCATCGTCCAAAACATAGGTGCGGTTGGTCAGCATGGCATTACCTCTCTTTATGGAATGCTAAAGAGTATAGACAATTACCGGCAAAGCACCTTGCGGTGGTTGCTTTTCTATTTTTCCCGCTTCGCCGCGTTATTCACCGACTATTTTCGCCAACCGCCGACCAACGCGCGACAGCACCGTGGCTTTGCCCTATGGTTGCACCATCAGCAATCAACATGCATACACAAGGTATATGTAACAGGAGCACGTCATGGCAAATACCAATCCCACTCAGCGCGTTGTTATAGGCGCTTTTATCCTGATTATCGGTTTGCTCGCGCTAATCGATAAACTCAATCTTTTTGAAGTAACACACTTATTCCAATTCTGGCCCACGGTTTTTGTCGTTATTGGTATTTTAAAAATAATGCAATCAAAAAATCGCCCCAGTCTTTTTTTGGGCACCGGTTTTATTGCACTGGGTGTAGTGATGACGCTCAATAATCTCGGCATTATCGATGTAAGTTGGAACGAGTGGTGGCCGGTTATTTTGATTATCATGGGATTGTCCATTATTTTTAAAGACCATCGGCACAAGGATTTATCCATCGCCTCATCTATGCATAACAGCCCCTCAGCGGCTGATTCGTTTCTGGATATCACTGTACTGATGAGTGGTAACAAAACCGTTAGCCATTCACAGGATTTTAAAGGCGGTGACGTTACCGCGATTATGGGTGGGGTAGAGTTGGATCTGCGTGACGCATCGATTCAATCCGACGTGGTAATTGATTTGTTCGTAGTGTGCGGTGGAATTGTGCTTAAAATTCCTGCTGATTGGGCAGTCGTGAATCGCAGTACGGCGATTATGGGTGGAATTGATGATAAAAGTGTTGTGCCACCAGCGTCCACCAAGCGATTAATCGTTATGGGCACTGCGATTATGGGCGGTGTAGAAATCAAAAATTAACGCCAGGATTTACCGGGATGATGCATCCAATATTATCTGATTTGCGCCGCCTGCTCTGGTACGTCATTGCCTGGAGTATTGTCGGAATAGCATTAGCCTGGGGATTGGTGGCGGCGCAACTGGCAATCTGGAGCAGTGCATTATTATTTGCGCTGCCGGTAATGCAGCTGTATGGATTTATGCTCACCTCGGGCTACTATCTGTGTCGTTCATTACCATTGCCCGAGCGCACAGCAACGCGTGTGGTTACGATATTTGGCTGTGCATCATTGTTGTCGGCACTCGCATGGTTAGGGTTGTGTTTACTCTGGAGTAATATGATTGGCTATATAAAAATCCTTAACGGCAATCATCAGTTATCAGTAATGTTATTTGTTGGCGCAAGCCTGTTGTATCTGGTTTCGCTCCTGGCCCATGATGTGTTTATCGCATTTGAAAATATCCGTGCTGCCGAGCGGCGGCAAGTCGCCAGTCAACTGCTCGCGCGTGATGCGGAATTGCAGATGCTGCGCAGCCAGATCAATCCGCATTTTTTATTTAATAGCCTCAACTCAATCAGTGCGCTTACGTCCATTGATGCCAGTGCTGCACGCGCTATGGCGATAGAGCTTGGCAGTTTTTACCGTAAAACATTGTCAATATCCGCGCGCCAATACATTGCGCTCGGTGAAGAGTTGGAATTGTGCGAACATTTTTTGGCAATTGAAAAAATCCGCTTTGGAGAAAAACTGCGAACCCTTCTGGATATAGAACCTGCATCACTGGTCGCGCAAGTGCCTGCGATGTTTATGCAACCGCTAATTGAAAATGCAATTAAACACGGGATATGTAACCTCAGCGAGGGCGGGGTTATCTATATCAACAGTTTTATCAAAAACAATCGGCTGCATATTGCAATCAACAATCCCCTTGATCCTGAATCATCCGCCGCATTAGGCACGGCAACCGGCCTTAAGAATTTCAAGGCGCGTATACAAAACCTCTATCAGGAAAAAGCCTACATCCATTGGCAGGAGTCACAGGACAATTTTTGTGTGGACATGATCATTCCTTTTGTCGTGGAGCCAGGGAGCAGCAATGAATAAAATCCTGCAATTATTAATCGTTGATGATGAACCGCTCGCCCGCAGGCTGACACGTGAATATGTGGCCAAATACCCGGATATTAATATCATCGGCGAGTGTGCCAATGGGTTGGAAGCAGTCGATGCCATTGGCAAACTCGCGCCGGATTTAATCCTGCTGGATATTTTTATGCCCAAATTAAACGGGCTGGAAGTATTGGAATTAACCGGCCGTACCCAAGGTGTTATTTTTACCACTGCCCACGATCAATATGCGCTTAAGGCGTTTGATTTACATGCTGTGGATTATTTATTGAAGCCATTTTCACAACAGCGTTTTGATGAAGCTATCGCGCGTGCACGCAAACTCCTGGATGCAACGCCTGCTGCAATTCCGGATTTGATTGCGGATACCAAACTGGAGCGGATTGTGGTGCGCGATCGCGGCCAGATCCATATTGTCCCGCTCGCGGAAATTGATTACATAGAAGCCCAGGATGATTACATCAGTATCCATTGGAATGGCAAATCCATCCTGAAGACTCAGAGCCTGTCAGCGCTGGAAGCACAACTGGATAACCAGGAGTTTGTACGTATCCATCGTTCAGTCATTGTCAAACTCAGTGTAGTAAAATGTTTGGAGCGCATCAGTAAGGACGCGCAGGTGGCGGTATTGCACAACGGCGCAAAATTGCCGGTTAGCCGCGCCGGTTATGAGCGGCTAAAAGCGTTTGTCGCCCAGGGTTAGCGTTTATTCTTGATGAGGTCGCGAATTAAAAAGCGTGCGGGCTGCAATGCATTGGCAAGTTCGCGCGGCAGGGGCAGCACTTCCTGGTTGATCTGTGCGGTGAGCAATTCTGCGCACAGTGGCGTATAGGCAAGGCCGCGTGAACCATGGCCGATATTAATAAATAATCCCGGGTGATAGGTTCCGGTTTTCGGAATTGCTGCGCGCGCATTTTTACGCAAGGGCGCAAAGTCATTGAGCATGGCCTGTTCATCCGGCACAGCACCAACCAGCGGTAAATAATCGGGCAAGGTACAGCGGAAGGCCACTCGCCCGTGCAGCTTTTCTACGTCCACACTTTCCCATTCGCTAAATAATTCCGGCAAGGGCGCGCGCAGGTTTTCCAAATTGGTGCGATGATCTTCTGCCCGCAATTCGCGGCTTTCTTCTTTCAAATTAAACGTAGCACCGGTGCAATGTTGGCCATTGATCGCCGGGCCTATATAGCCTTCACTGCAAATCAGGGTTTTTAATCGGCTACTGGATGATGTTTGTGGAAGGTAGGTAATTTGCCCGCGAATGGATTTGATCGGCAAGTGTTGGGTGAGTGCAAAAGATTTTGCCTCTGTGGCATTGGCAATAATTACCACGGGCGCACGCAACTCGGGGTTGTTATTGATTTGCCAGCCATCACCGCAGCGCTCTAATTCCACTGCTGCGCAATGGGTGATCACGCGAATAGCAGGGTGATTTGTCAGGCTTTCACACAGCAAGCGCGGGTTAATCCAGCCTGCCTGCGGAAAATGCAATGCTGTTTGGCGGCATTGTACTCCGGCAATATCGCTCGCACTGGCTGCATCAACAAATTGCACCAGCTCATCTTTGGTTAAAAATTTTTCGCGTAATTGTTCGTGCAATTGCTGTTCTGATTCGCAATGTGCCAGTTGCAATACACCGCATTGTTCACCAATAGCACCCCAGCGCGAGCGATAAAATTGCTGCGCAAATTGCAGTGCATGCAAATTAAATTCGGCCTGGGCTTCATTTTTTGGCGATAGCTTGGCGTAGAGCACTCCTTGCGGATTACCTGATGCCTCTTGTGCAAGTGCGCTGTGGCTTTCTACCAAGGTAATTTTCCAGCCGCGTTCAGCCAGTGCCCAGGCACTGGTGCAACCGGCGAGGCCGCCGCCAATAATCAGTGCGTGTTTTTCTGCCGGAATAGTTGCGGCCGTATTAATGGTCCAGGGTACAGGGTAGGGGGAATAGCTGCGCGCTTGCAGTGTATCTTGCGGGTCAACTACCGGTTCTTGCTCCATGCAGGCTTTTACCATTTCGCGTTTGCGTCCAAAGCCGGGCACTTTCCGGATATCAAAGCCAGCGAGTTTTAATCCCTGTTTAACAATCCCCGCTGCACTGAATGTTGCGGCGGTTGTACCCTTGTGGCTGAGTTGGCGAATTGCCGTAAATAATTCGTCACTCCACATTTGCGGATTTTTGGAAGGTGCAAAACCATCTAAAAACCAGGCATCAATTTTGGCGCATTGGCTGGCAAATTCCGGTTGGGGAGTGGCAAGCAATTGGGAAAAACCCTTGGCGGCATCATCAATAATCAGCGTGAGTTTGATGCGGCCATCCATAAAACTCAGGCGATGAAAACCTGTGCCGACAAAAACCGGGTAGGCATCAATCAATTGTGTGGTGAATTCGCCCAGCTCAGGCCAGAGCGCCAGGGCGCGTTGCAAATCCATTTTGGTCAGCGGAAATTTTTCCACAGTGACAAAATGCAATTGCGCGTTCGCAGGAGCAGCGGTTAACCACAATTGCCAGGCGGCTAAAAAATTTAACCCTGAACCAAAACCGGTTTCGGCAATAGTGAAATGTTCACCGGCTTTAAGTTGCTGCCAGCGTTCATTTAATTGGTTGTGCTGCAAAAAAACATGGCGGGTTTCTTCCAGCCCATTGGCGCGGGAGAAATACACATCACCAAAGACACTGGATACAGGCTGGCCATCTTCATCCCATTGCAATTGGGCATGATCGATCGAAGGTGAATCACTCACAAACCAAACTCTTCTACTATTTGTGTGCACCATTGTTGGATGCGTGTATCGCTTAATTGAAATTCCGTTTCATCATCCAACGCGAGGCCAACAAAATATTGTTCATCCGGTGTGAGTGCCTTGGATGCTTCAAATACATAACCGACACGCGGCCAATAACCGCAAGGCATTGCGCCGCGATGGACTAATTTACTGTGCAGATAGCCCATGGCATCCAGAAACCATTCGGGGTAACCGATCTGATCGCCCAGGCCATAGATGGCAATTTTTTTGCCGTTAAAATCGAGCGAGTCCAATTCATCCCAAATTTCTTCCCAATCTTCTTGCAATTCGCCGTAGTCCCAGGTGGGAATACCAAAAATCAGGTAGTCATAAAATTGGGTCTGGATTATCGGAGTCTCGGCGATATTAAAAAAATCCACGCATTCTTCGCCCAACAGGGTGTGCAGGGTGTTGCGGATTTTTTCTCCTGCCATTTCGGTGTAGCAGGTAGAGCTGCCGTAAAACAGGCCGATGGTTTTGGTTTCACTCATAATCGATCACACATCTAATCAGTTGCATCAAATTTTTTTACAGTAACTTGGCCCATTCCTGTACCCAGTCGCGCGCGAGTGTTGCGGCATCATCGCCACTGCTCGCATCCAGCACCAGGGGTTCGCCAATACGTTTGGCTCCCAGATCTTCAAAAGCTGCGTCCAGCATGCGTCCACCTTCATTAAAAGTGGTGTAACTGCTATCCCCGAGATTCACCACCCCATAACGGCGACCGGCAATACGCGGATAGTCGCGGGTCAGGTGCAAATACAGTGGCTGGATATTGTCGGGCAGTTCGCCCGAGCCGGTATTGGAATGGCACAGCAGGATAATTTCATTGGGGTCGCGTGCCAGGTCTTCTGCGCGCGCGTAGGTATTCAAACTGACTTCATGGCCGAGCTTGCCGAGTTCCTCGCTTAGTATTTCGGCCACTTCTTCGGCACCGCCATAAATGCTGCCGATAAAAATCTGGATTTTACTCATGACATCTCTCTTGCCGTTTCTTGTCGGGAATGTTGATACGTGTTTTTAACGCGCGCCAGCATACCCCAATTGGCGCCAGGCTTCATAAACCATCACCGCGACGGCATTGGATAAATTCATGCTCCTACTATTAGCCGCCATGGGGATGCGTAAGACCTGATCGACAGGGAGGGATTCGCGAATGCTTGCCGGTAACCCGCGCGTTTCGGGGCCGAACAATAAATAGTCACCGGATTGGAAGCGTGCATCGCTGTGACAGCGAGTCCCTTTTGTGCTCAGGGCAAAAATCCGCGCCGGTTTTTCATCATCGAGAAAGCGCTCCCAGCTTTTATGCAGGCGTAAATCCTGGAGTTCGGCATAGTCCATACCGGCGCGATTTACGCTCTTCTCATCCAGTTTAAAACCCAGTGGTTCAATCAAATGGAGCTGGCAGCCGGTGTTTGCAGCAAGCCGGATAATATTCCCCGTATTGGGCGGGATTTCCGGCTCAAAAAGAACTATATGCAGCATTTGGCTTTTTGTTCCTTTATGGTCTATGTTCTTTGGTAAAGGTTATGTTTGTGGCGTCAATTATAAGCAAGAGTTATTAGCTGTCCTGCAAATTTTTTCCGGTTCGACTGATTTTTGCCTGGCTAAAAAGTGGTGACCGCGATTGTCGCGGAAACCAGAATTCGAGAGCCTCGATTTGAAACAACTTGTGGAAAAAGTAACCAGCGTTTTGCGCGGTGCAAAACGCCAGAATCAAGTCATAGGGGTGGATTTTAACACCGCAGGTGTCGCTTTCGCCCATATTCAGCGCCCGGCGACCCAACAACCTTATTTAGCCTCTTGCGATTTTCTCCCCACCGAAAGCGGTACTGACTTAGCTGAGCTCTTGCGCGCGCGCCTGCTCAAGTCAGGCTTGCAGGGAATTCCCTGTAATCTGGTGATGAGCCCCGGCAGTTACCAATTGATTTTGGGCGAAGCTCCCAAGGTTCCCGCAGAAGAATTGGCTGAAGCGTTGCGCTGGCGGATAAAAGACCTGGTGCAGTTTCCGATTTCGGAAGCTGTTGTGGATGCATTCCTGTTGCCGGAAGACAGTGCGCGCGGCACCAGCCGTATGGCTTATGCGGTTGCCAGCCAGCGCAAAAATATTGAAGCCGTTGTGGCTGCGGCAAAATCCTCTGGCCTGGATTTAAAAAATATCGATATTCCCGAGTTGGTGTTGCGCAATCTGGCAGAGGCCTGTTGCGATACCAAACGCGGTGTTGCCATAGTGAAATTGCACCAGGGGGGCGGCAGCCTGCAAATTATCCGCGATGGCAATTTATATTTATCCCGACAATTTTCCCTCTCCTATAACGCCGGATTATTGGATGATTTACCGGGTGAGGCACTGGTATTGGAATTACAGCGCTCGCTGGATTATTTCGAGCGGCAAATGCGCCAGGTTCCTCCCAGCCACATTTATCTGTGTGGCGAAAATGTAACGGCCGATAAATTAACTCCCCAAATTCGCAACGCACTCGCCGTAACAATTAATTTGCTTGATCTCAACAGCGGTGTGCAAATTGCAGATGCCATTCCGGACCATATTCTCTCGCTCTCTTTACATGCGATAGGCGCGGCTTTGCGCCAGGACCAAGTGGGGCAAGGCTGATATGCAGCAGATCAATTTATACCTGCCGGAATTCCAACCTAACCGCGAACCCTTGCGCGGTATCCACATGCTCTGGGGGCTGGGAATATTTACCCTGCTGCTGGTTCTGATCAGTGTATTCAGCGCGAGTGCTAATCGGGAGCGTGCCCAGACATTGCAAGACAGTCGCGCACAGCTGGAGCAATTAAAAACAAAAGTTGCGCAATTGGAGCAGCAGCGCCCGCACGACAATCTGGCAGAGCTGGATGAAAAAATCCTGCAGTTGGGGCAGGAATTGGATAGGCGCGAGCAAATTTTTACGATTATCGCCAACAAAAACCTGGGCAATAACATTGGTTTTTCTGCGCATTTGCAAGCGTTAGGGCGGCAATCACTGGATACCTTAAGCCTGTCGGTGTTTTCCATACAGCGGGGCGGGAATTATGTGGAGTTCGCCGGAAAAGCACAGTCGGCAGATCAAATTCCCCTGTATATCCAGCGTTTGCGCACTGAGCCTGTTTTTGCCCAGACCGCATTCGGGGTATTGAATCTTGAACCGATGAAAAACCGTGGCGGTGTGTTTGAGTTTTCGTTAGCTAAACAAACGGCTGAACCAGCCAATGAGCCAGAAACCAAAACAGCAGTACAAATGTTACTTGAATCCAATAAACCCACAGGAGATACCAATTGATGCCTCCTGCGATTGCAAAAGTAATTGAGCAAATTGACAGCCGGGTATTGCGCGAACGGGTGTTGATTTTCCTCACCTTATTGGCGCTGGTTTTTTTGCTGTGGAATTTCCTGGTGCAAACAAAATTTGATCGGGAACGGAAACGGCTGCAGGCAGAGGCAGAAAAAATAACCCTTGAACGGAAAACGCTGGAAACACAAATTACGGCGGTCACCCTGGCACTGGCGAGTGATCCGGCAATCGCTAAAAGCAATGAGATAGATTTACTCAATTCCAATATTTCTGCGGTGGAATCGCGCTTGTCCGGTTTGTCCCAGGGATTAATCGGCGCGGAGCAACTGCCTAAAGTATTGGAGGATGTATTGCAGCGCACGGCAAGTGTAAAACTTTTGCAGGTGCGTACCCTGGCGGCGACTGAGTTGCAACTCGCTGCGGTAAAAAAAGATCCAACAGGCGCTACCAAACCAGATGTGCATGGTGCGGGTGTTTATAAACACGGTGTGTTGATCCGGGTTGCGGGCAATTATTCCCAATTAATCCAATTGATGACTGAAATAGAAGCACTGCATTGGAAGTTTTATTGGGAGTCTCTGGATTACACAGTAAAAGAATATCCTGATGCTGAAATTGATATCCGCGTATTTACGCTGAGTTCAGAGGAGGGGCTGCTAGGTGTATAAATCCATCGCTAGTTCCCTGTGTATATTGTTGCTCAGTGCCGGTGCCTGCGCGGATAACGGCAATGTTTCCGAGGTGCGCGATCCGACTGCCCCCTTGGGCTATACCGCTACCGGCACTTTGGTAGGAGGAGAGCAGTTTGCGCTGAATTCCATATTGATTAGCCCGCAGCGAAAATTAGCCATTATCAATGGCAATACCCTGCGTGAGGGAGAGATAGTTCCAGGGTCGGCCGATGTCAAAGTACAACGAATTTTGAACCAGGCAGTGGTGTTGCAACAGGCTGATCAAGTCTGGGTATTGCGACTATCTCCCAGTATCCTGAAAAGGCATTAACCGAGTGAAAAAAATAACCGAGGCAGTGACGATGTTCACCCATCCTGAAAAAATTTCCTGTCTGCTGATGAGCAGGGCCGCGTGTGCGGCGCTCTTTAAATTGCAGGTGGCGGTATTTTTTATGCTGTCACTGCTGATGCTGAGTTCATGTACACCCACAGATAGAAGCACTGAACGCCTGGCGACAGAAAATGCAATTGATGAAGTTGTCGGGCAGCAGCGCGAGCAAAATAGCAACGCTAAAGCGGTGCCACCGGAAGTGAGCAAGGCCTTGATCAGTAATCAGACCCTGGCCTCGGGCAGCACAACAAAAATCAACAATGAACATTTTGATGTCTCTGTGAGCAATGTGCCCGCCAAGGCTTTTTTCCTCGGTTTGGTTAATGGAACAGGTGTCAATGTGGTAGTACACCCTGAGGTGGCTGGCACTGTGACGCTGGATTTAAAAAATGTAACTGTCGATGACGTATTGCGGGTTACACGTGATATTTATGGTTATGAATTTAAAAAAGAGCGCGGTATTTACACCATCTATTCCAATACCATGCGCACCGAAGTTTTCCAGATCAATTATCTGGATATACAACGTGTAGGTGTGTCAGATACCAGCGTACTTATTGGGCGCGCACCAACTTCCAACGATAGTTCTAATTCCAACTCTGGTGGCAATAGCAATACAACTAATGAAGGTGCCAATTTGTTGAGCATGATCCAAAGTGCAGAACAACAAAAAACCGGAGGGAATGTTGAGCTTTCACCCGGGTCGAGAGTGCAAACACTCAATCGCACCGATTTTTGGGCCTCGCTTGAGCACACACTGATTTCCATTATTGGTGGCGAAACTGAAAATCGTTCAGTCATGATGACACCACAGGCGGGTATGGTGGTGGTAAAAGCTATGCCCCACGAATTAAATGCAGTGCGTGATTTTCTTGAGCGCTCACAATTAAGTATCAAGCGGCAGGTCATTTTGGAAGCAAAAATTCTGGAAGTGCGGTTGAGTGAAGGTTTTGAGGCTGGTGTCAATTGGAATGCGATAAGCGGGCAATTAGTTGCCACCAAAAATGTTCAGGATGGATTCCCAATTAATACCGATGGATCGAACGCATTAGTCAGCGAATTTCGTTCGGTCGGGTCGATAGGTACTACTGTGGCGGGTTTGATCCAGGTGACGGATATTACCCAACTATTGTCATTGTTAGAGACACAAGGGGCTGTGCAAGTGCTTTCCAGCCCGCGCGTTTCAACGGTCAATAACCAGAAGGCGGTTATCCGTGTGGGTTCAGATGAATATTTTGTCACCGGTATTTCCAGTGACAATACCTCTACTGCCGCGTCAGTAACCAGTACACCCAATATCGAATTGACACCGTTTTTCAGCGGTATTTCGCTCGACGTTACCCCGCAAATTTCGGATACCGGCGAAGTTATTTTACATATCCATCCTGTCGTCAGTAATGTTCAGGATCAACAGAAAGTATTTACAGTAGGTGATGAAGAATTTGCTTTGCCGTTGGCCCTGCGCGGTATCCGTGAATCCGACAGCATTGTAAAAGCGGCTAATGGCCAAGTGATTGTGTTAGGCGGTTTGATGACCGAATACAGCGACGACCAGGATGGTAAACGCCCTTGGTTGGGCGATATCCCGGTGGTAAACACACTGTTTAAAACCAAAAGCAAAGTGGGTTTAAAAACAGAACTGGTTATTTTGTTGCGCCCGATCGTGGTCGATGATAACGATTGGGCCGGGCAACTCAATGAAGCGCAAGGCAACATGCAACGTATGGGCGATGTCTACCGTAGCAAGTAGTTAATTCGCAGGAATAAATCGCAAACGCACAGGCTGTTTGCAGGAGAGGCTTCCCATGTACCGTCAACATTTTGGTTTAAAGGAGCATCCTTTTTCATTGACGCCCGATACGCAATTTTATTTCAATAGCCAAAGTCATCGCGAAGTATTGAGCACCTTGTTATTGGCGCTGCGTCATAGCGAAGGTTTTATTAAAATTGTGGGGGAGGTTGGTACTGGAAAAACCTTGCTGAGCCGCAAATTATTGGCGAGCCTTGGCGATACGTTTATTACTGCCTATATACCCAATCCATTCCTTACCCCTGATGAGCTTAAATGGTTTCTGGCCGAAGAAATCGGTATTGCCTATTCACCAGAAATTCCTTCCTACCAATTATTAAAAGACATCAATTTACGTTTGGTTGAGTTGGCCCAACAAAAGCGGCAAGTGGTATTGATTGTCGATGAAGCCCAGGCCATGCCACGCGAAACGATAGAATCGCTGAGGTTGCTGACAAACCTTGAAACAGAAAAAAGTAAATTGTTGCAAGTCGTTTTGTTCGGCCAGCCAGAACTGGACGAATTGCTGGATCGCCCGGATCTGCGCCAGCTTAAACAACGCATTGTTTTTGCCGAATATTTACAAACAATTCCGCGCGCAAGTTTGTCGGATTATCTCGCCTATCGTTTAAGTTCAGCGGGTTATCGCGGCGCTTCATTATTTTCCTATTCTGCAACAGCATTGCTCTACAAAGCCTCTGGCGGTGTACCGCGGTTGATTAATGTGATTGCCCATAAAGCAATGCTGGCAGCCTATGGCCAGGCAGAAAACCGTGTCAGTCGCCGCCATATGGTGCGCGCCATTACCGATACCGCCGAAAGTCGTTCTTTGGGGCGTTGGTTAGCACGGCGCGATTATTGGTTATGGCCGATGGTGGCAGCAAGCGCAGCGGCAGCAATTGTGTTGGCGCCGGGTTTGTTGGGAGGCGCGTGATGAGTTTGCTTAACGACATGCTGCGCGATTTGTCCCATCAGCAAAAACCGACAGAAGCATCGGCTGCCTCACAGGAGTCCATGCAGGATTTTAATGCGCAAGAACAGCGCGAATTGTTTTATCACACCCGCGCAGTAAAACCTTTACCGCGCACTTTGGTGCCTAGCCTGGCTATTTTTGTGCTGGTGTTGATAATTTTTTCGCTGTGGAAAATAAATTTTTCAACTGGTTCAACTCTTCACATAACAGTAGATGAATCTGCTTCTGCTTCTGCTTCTGCTTCTGCTTCTGCTTCTGCTTCTGCTGCTGTGCCAGCTCCTGTAACCCACACCGCTGTAGCAGTGAAACCAACTATAGCGCCAGTAATAACATCACCCACTAATACCCTCGCGCAACCGGCTAACAACAATGCACTTACACCCGAATTGGGTAAGCGTATCGCTGCATTGGAATCAGCGATCAACAATTTATCGACTGTGGTTGCTAATGCAAATCATGAATCAAATTCTGAGCCAACTGCAACAGATCCCGATTTTGGTCGGGCCGCAGGATATGAAACCGCATTTGCAGAACCAGATACACAGGATGTTGCGCAATTATCGCTAGCCGAACCAATTTCAGAATCAATGGCAGATGACCTATCCGAATCGGTGAGTATCCAGGAACCTTTTGCTCAATCCCCACAGGAAGTTTCTCTCGCTGGACAATCTTTATCAGAAGAGTCCATACAAGAAAAACCTATACAAGAAGAATCTCCTGTGGAGCAGGGTGAGCCTCAGTTCTCCCTCAAGCCCAATGTTAAATGGCAAGACCAGCAGCAAGCGCAACAAGCTAATCAATTGGTGGCGCAGGGGCAGATCAATGTCGCTATCGAAAATTTGCAACGTTATATTGCTACGGCAGCACAGCCGCGCGAATCTGTAAAAACCCTGTTGGATATTTTTGCCTCGCAGGAAAATACCAGCGCTATGCAAAACTTGCTTGTGCAGGCGAATTATTTGTCGATTGTTGAACAAAGTTTTTATCGCGCAAAAATTGCGGTAATCCAACAGCAGGATGCACAGGCAATAAAATTGTTGGAAACCAATTTGGATAAAGCTGAGCAGGATGAAAATTATCGTGCGCTGCTTGCCGGTTTATATCAACGCACGGGCATGCATTTGGAAGCGGCAAATCACTACCGACGCTTGCTCAGTGTATTTGGCGATAAGCCGGCGTATTGGTTGGGGTTTGCCCTGTCACAGGATGCGCTTAACCAATCCAGGGTGGCAGCGCAAGCCTACCAACGTGTAAACCAATATGCTGACTTGCAACCGCAGGTGCGCACTTATGTCCAGCAGCGCATTGCTGCGCTACAGGAATAAAACCTGGAATAACCCCGCTCACCATGGGAACAACAACGGCTGGTTAACGAGTTATGACGAATACATTCACCCAAAAACGGATCCGTATCGGCGATCTCCTCGTCGAGAAAAATATGATTTCCGAAACCCAGTTGCAACATGCCTTGCAAGAGCAAAAACTCACTGGCCGCAAATTGGGTGCTACCTTGGTGGAGTTGGGGTATGTGGAGGAGAATGCGTTATTAAATTTATTATCCGCGCAACTCAATATTCCCTTTGTGGAGTTGAAACAATTCCGTTTTGATCGCGAGCTGGTACAAAAATTACCAGAGACCAGCGCCCGCCGTTATCGCGTGATGTTATTGCGCGAAGATTTTGATGGCCTGTTGTTGGGGATGGCTGACCCCACCGATATTTTTTGCCTGGATGAATTACAACGCATTCTGCAAAAAAATCTCAAACCAGCGGTAGTGCGCGAATCAGAACTGCTGGATATCCTCGATATCGCCTACACCCGAGCCAGCGAGATCGCTACCCTTGCAGGTGAGCTGGATGAAGAGCTGCAAGAATCTGCGTTGGATTTGGCCGACTTCGCGGTGGATGCAACAGACAGTGAGGCGCCGGTAGTAAAACTCCTACAAAAAATATTTGAAGAGGCGATCAATACCAAAGCGTCGGATATCCATATCGAACCGGATGAAAAAGTATTGCGTATCCGCAACCGTATTGACGGTGTATTGCTTGAACAGGTGATGAATGAAAAGCGTATCGCATCGGCCCTTGTGGTGCGTTTGAAATTAATGTCGGGTATGGATATTTCAGAAAAACGACTGCCACAAGATGGCCGTTTTAATTTGAAAGTAAAACATCACAATATCGATGTGCGTATTTCCACCATGCCGGTGCAATTTGGTGAATCGGTAGTGATGCGTCTGCTCGACCAAACAGATGGTGTGAGGCCATTAAGTAATGTAGGCATGCCCCCGCACTTGATTGATCGCTTCCGTAAAGTTATTACACGCCCGCATGGTTTGGTCTTGGTGACCGGTCCTACCGGTAGCGGTAAGACAACCACACTCTACGGGGCCTTATCCGAATTAAATAAACCCGAGAAAAAAATTATCACCGTTGAAGATCCGGTTGAATATCGTTTGCCGCGTATCAGCCAGGTGCAATTGCATGAAAAAATTGGTTTGAATTTCGCGAGCGTGTTGCGCGCAACCTTGCGGCAAGACCCGGATATTTTATTGGTAGGCGAAATTCGCGATGCGGAATCCGCTGAAATTGCATTGCGTGCATCTATGACTGGTCACATGGTGTTATCGACCCTGCATACCAACGATGCGGTAACTTCCGCCTTGCGTTTGATGGATATAGGTGTAGATGGATATCTGGTGGCGACAGCATTAAAAGCCATTGTTGCGCAGCGGTTGGTGCGACGTATTTGTACCAGTTGTATCCAACCCTATACACCCGATGCCAACGAGCAACAATTGTTGGCGACTATTGGTAAAGGGCGCAATTTTGCAGGTGTTGCATTTAAGCAGGGCGCGGGTTGCCCCCATTGCCACAATACAGGTTACCGTGGGCGCATAGGTATTTTTGAAATGCTGGAATTAAACCAGGCAATGGCAGAAGCATTGCGGATGAATGATATCAACGGATTCACGCGCGCAGCCTATGCGGTTCCGAATTTTGTCACCTTGAGTGAGGCTGCGCTCGGCTACGCAATTGAGGGCACAACAACACTTGAAGAAGTGATGACAATATCGGCACAGATTGATGAGGTCTAAGGGGCCTCTTAAACAAAATTTGTTAGGCATATCCTGAAATATTTCGTCACTCCTGCGAACGCAGGAGTCCAAATGATTGAGTTCTGGATGCCCGCGTTCGCAGGCATGACAAAAAATATATTTCCAATATTTCTTTAGGAACACATCGATCAGGCAATAGTTAACTATGGCGATTTATGAATTCAAAGGCCGTAATGGTGAAGGCCGCTTGATTACCGGGCAATTGGATGCATCCAGCCAGGATGCAGCGGTAAACCAATTGTTGGGTCGCGGCGTAACGCCGGTAGAGGTCAAGGAGTTTATTGCGCAGCTGAGTTTATCTGAGCGCTTTGCACGCGCGACCAATCGTGGGCGTGTGGAAACCGTAGAGCTGATTATGTTTTGCCGCCAGATGCACACCATTACGCGCGCAGGAATTCCATTGGTAAAAGGCCTGCGTGGTTTATCAGCATCGCTGCGCAACTATACATTCCAACAAGCGCTTAACGATATTGTAGAGCGTTTGGAGGCCGGCGTTGAATTGTCTAGCGCGATGCGTGCACATCCAAAAATTTTCAATAATTTATTTGTAAGCCTTGTGAGTGTAGGGGAAAACTCCGGTCGTCTGGATTTGGTGTTCAAGCAATTAAGTGAATACATGGAGCGCGATTTATCCACTATCAAAAGCATTAAAACCGCATTGCGTTATCCTTCATTCGTGTTGATCGCCATCTCGATTGCCATAGTGATTATCAACATAAAGGTGATCCCGGCATTCGCGGGTATGTTTGCCAAATTTGGAGCGCAATTGCCTTTACCGACACGGATACTGATCGGCATCTCGGATTTTTTTGTCAATTACTGGATGTATTTATTGGCAGTAGTGGCTGCTGTGGTGACCTGGACTTACCATTACATCAATACACCAGAAGGAAGCCGGGTGTGGGGGCGAAAAAAACTTCGTCTGATTGTCATTGGCGACATTATCGAACGCGCTTCGCTTGCGCGTTACGCGCGTTCGTTTGGTTTGATGTTAAATGCAGGGTTGCCACTATCCAATGCGCTGGAATTAAGCGCACGCGCCGTTGATAACCCATACCTCGGTGATAAGATCCGGGGCATTCGCGCTGGGGTAGAGCGCGGGGAAGGTCTGTTCCAAACCCATCTGGTGAGTGGCATGTTTACGCCGCTGGTATTGCAAATGATTTCAGTGGGAGAAGAAAGTGGACAGGTGGATGCGCTCCTGGCAGAAGTTGCTGCATTTTATGAAAGTGAAGTGGAATACGATGTAAAACAACTAAGTGACAGGATTGAGCCGATTATGATTGTGATTATGGCTGGTTTTGTCACTGTGCTTGCTTTAGGGATTTTCCTGCCGATGTGGGATATGTACAGCATCCAGAAGTGAGGTGCTTTTGATCCAGACTTACCATCATGGGCGATTTGAATTTTTTGTCGCAGTCATCGTGATTGCGATTATCGCGCTCGCCGCCTTGAGCCGTTATTCCTTAATGGCAGAAGATGCAAAAGTCTTGCGTCTGGAAATTATATCCCACCAATTTATGACCGGTGCTGCAAACTTGCGCGCGCAATTTTTTGTCAGTGATAAACGGGGTGATTCGGACCAACTTCATGTCTCCGGCCAATCGGTATATTTCTCGGGGCAGGGCTGGCCAGTATCGATAGCTGGCCCTGTCGCTAATGATTACCAGCCTACCGATGAAGATTGTTACCAGCTGTGGATGCTGTTGCTACAAAACCCCGCGCCCATCTCAAAAGGCATAGCGGCAAAAAAACACCATGAATATCGAGTGTTAGCACAAGCAAGCCACTGTCGTTATGAATTTGCTGAGGGGCATGCACATTTTGATTATGCACCCCTGGATGGCAGGTTAGTTTTCATTCCTGGCGGCCATTAGCGCCTTAACATTAATTAGCTTATAAACTGGCATTTTTGATAGCTTTGGCTATATTTTGTTTTAACCAAAAGCGTTTTTGTTCGCAGATACCATAGGTATTTATGACCAGCAAGGATGTCTAATTTTATAAGGTGTGGTTTTATTAAGCCAGCCAACATATTTTTTTACTACTTCCTTTACCGGCGCGGAGCTTTATCTATGAAACAGCAATCTGGTTTTACGTTGATTGAATTAATTGCGGTAATTGTCATTCTGGGGATTTTGGCTGCCACGGCGTTACCCAAATTTTTGGACTTGTCAGATGCGGCCAAAGCATCTGCTTTACAAGGCGTTGCTGGCTCGCTGGCCAGTGCATCTGCTCTCAATCATGCCAACAGGATTGCCACAAATGCAGGGTTAACAGCCACAAGTGGCGCACCAGAAACAATTGCAAACTGCACCGAAATTGGCTCCAAATTATTAGAGGGTGGAATGCCGACCGGTTATGGAATTTTATCGTTAGCTATCGCTCTTGGAGATTCTGAGGATTGCACGGTATTTTTTGATGAAGACAAAGATGGTACACAAGACGCCACTGAAACAGATATAGCAACATTTACTGGTTTTGGTGATTAAAGGTTGGCTGATTGCTTAATTTTTCAAGCACAAAAGGTTTTACATTAATTGAACTGATTACAGTTATGGTTCTGTTAAGTATTATATCGATTACACTTTTTACCCGTATGGGACCAATTAATACTGCTCCTGTACAATCAGGCCGCGATGATCTCATCGCGGCCTTATTTTTTGCGCAGCAACAAGCCATGATGCGCGCAGGTCCCACCACCACTATTAAGTTGCAAATAACCTCAATAGGTACCACGGTAACTGAAACGGTAGGCACGAGTTTACCTCGCACTCTTTACAGCGTGACAATGCCGAGTGGTGTAACAGTCACCACTAGCACCTTTGTCTATGACAAATTAGGAAGAACTTCGGCGGGAACTCTTACCCTGACTGGATCGGGTAACAGTAGTGGCGTTTCTGCCCGCATTCGCGTAGAGGCAAGTGGTTATGCCTTCGCAAACTAATCAATCCAGTCAAAAACCTTGCGATCAGCTAGGTGTTAGTTTGGTTGAGATGATTGTATTTATTGTGGTCGTGAGTATTGCCTTGCTTGCGCTGATCGGTGTTTATAATCAGGCAACAATTAATAATGTTGATCCCATTATCCGCGTCCGGGCTTTGGAAGCGGCGCAATCGAAACTTGATGAAATCCTTGCATTGAAGTATGACGAAAATACCCCTACGGGCGGTATTCCTGCATGTAATAGCGGAGCACCATCAGCTACTTGCAATAATGCTACTGATTCCAATATGAATGATGTTGATGATTACAACGGCTGGAGTGATATTCCTTATACAGGTTATACCCGCAGAGTTACCGTAACCAGTAATAACAATATTAAATTGATTACCGTTAGGGTCACCACGCCAACAGGCGAAACCATGTTGCTTGCTGCTGAACGAGCGAATTTTTAATGAAAACTTTCCCATGCGAAAAAAGGGAAGTTTTAAACCGCGCGTCACTCCTGCGAAAGCAGGAGTCCAGTTTGCCAATGGTTATGGATACCTGCGTTCGCAGGTATGACGACAAGAATTCTTTTCAAGGAGTTTATAAAAGCCTTGCAGTTAAAAATACATCAATCCAATCAGGGTTTACCTTAATTGAACTGATTACGGTTATTGTAATCCTCTCTATTCTTGCCTCTATCGGAACGGGTTTTGTGGTAAAGGCTACTGACTCCTATCATCGCACCCAAACCCGCGCTTTGCTCGTGAATACAGCACGGCCAGCATTGGAGCGGATGACGCGGCAATTGCGTGTGGCTTTGCCTTATTCGGTGCGGATTACTAATGGTGGAAGTTGTGTTGAGTTTATGCCGATAGCAGCGGGGGGCAATTATTTTTATCCGGTGCCAGATGAAGAAAATAAGGCACCTCCGAGTAGTGATATTCCAGCGTCACCGGTACAGGCTCCTGTAGATTTTGGTACCGCGGTTTTTGTGACTATAGGTGCTATGGCCCCCACTGAAATTTATAACACCGATGCCTCGCGCGCAGGGTATGCAAGTGGTTCAATTACATTGAGTGCTGCAAAGCAATGGAAACGTAATTCCATTAATAAGCGTTATTATTTGCTTGATAATCCACAAGCATTTTGTTTAGTAGGCAATGAATTAAGGTTTTACGATGGAATCAATATAAGTGCAGCAAATGTCAATCTTTTAGGCACCTATAACGTTATTGCACGTAATGTTACCGGCGCAAATCCTTTCACATTGCAAAATGGGCAAGAAAATCGAAGTATTGTAGTTAATATTTCACTGGATTTTTCCAGCGATGGTGAATCGCTTAATTACACACAGGGAGTATTTATTCGCAATGTTCCCTGATCCTGCCTATACAACCATGCCTCGGAAGCAACAAGGTTTTTTAATACCACTCGCACTATTTATATTGGTGGTCATGGGTGTATTAGCGCTAACCATTTCTCGCACCAGTATCCAAACCCATACTTCAGCGATCCAGGAATTCACTAACATCCAGGCGTTTTATGCGGCGGAGAGTGGGGCCCAGCGGGGAATGCAACAATTATTTTTTAATGCAAATAGTAAGCGGCTGGATGTGGATGGCCGTTGCTCCGGTTGGAATCAAACATTTAATTTTACGAGTGATGGACTTAGAGCCTGTCGGGCGCAGGTTAATTGCGCCTTTGTCCCAGACGCGGCAAATATTCGTAGCTTTTATACCATTACCAGTGTTGGCAGCTGTGGTGCGGACCAATATCGCGCAGAACGCACTATTCAAGTCGGCTCTTTTATGGAGCAGGAATAATGGGCATTTGCTTATTTAGGCAATTATCTTTTTTATTTATCGTAAGCCTGTGCGTTTTACTTTCCCAGCGAGTGATGGCAGTTGCCTGTTCGGATATTTTTACCAATGGTATCCAGGCGCATGCCACCAATGGCAAGATTAAACTCGATTATCACTCAATCATTACCGGTGGCAGTGCAACCCTGACTGGCAATACGCTGATGGACGACTCCGGCTGGGCTGCCTGCAGTGGCAGTAATTGTATTATCACCGGCACTCCTGCGCTTACCTCTGCACCTACTTTTGTTACAGGTAATGGTGCTAATGGTGCGGTGAATGTGGTGTATCAAGGCACTGCCAGTATTGCTTCAGGAAATTACACAACGGTGAATGTTGAACAGGAAGGGAAACTGACATTTAGTTCAGCGAGTGGTAGTTACAAAACAGGGGCAATGACAACCAAATTTAAATCGATATTGGAATTCCAGTCGGGCGATTATTGGATTAATGGCAATCTGACACTTGGCCAGGAAACTCTCCTGCGCCGCATTGCGTCATCGGGAACTACGCGTATTTTTGTCAATGGTAATGTGAAATTTGATTTCAAGGTATCAACATCGGGTTTTGCTTCGAATCAATTACTCATTTATGCCACGGGTACTATTACGGCCGATAACGAGCAGGCCCTAAGTGCATATTTATATGCGGGGAGTCATATTTCGTTTGGCTTTAGATCAACTATTAATGGTGCAGTATCTGGTGCAAATTATAACGGTGCAGGTAATGAAGTAACTATAAATTACCAGGGCTCCAATTTGTCTTCAGCTGATTTCACCCCATTTTGTACTAGCGTCGCTCCTCCTGTTATTTGTCCTGCGGGTATATCCAGTGGTATTACCGGCAAATACTACAACAATCGTTTATTAACTGAACCTTCAATTGCATCGCGTACCGATGCACCAATTGATTTTAGTTGGGGTGGTGCTGCACCCGGGCCAAGTGGTATTCCCGCCGATAATTTTTCCACGAGCTGGAGTGGGTACGTGCGGATAACCCAATCCGGTAACTACCGTTTCCAAACGGTATCTGATGATGGCGTGCGTCTATACGTCAACGGCAATCTGGTGATTAATCGTTGGAATGATCATTCCGCAGCAACCGATACAACAGCAGATATCCCGCTGGTTGCAGGCCAGGCTTATACCATTGTGCTGGAGTATTACGAAAACGGTGGTGATGCAACTATACGCTTACAGTGGTTGCTGCCGGGGGCAGCGACTTACGTCGCTATTCCCGGTGGGCCAACACCTACATTGGGTGCAGGTTTATATGAGTGTGTGCCTGTTGCCAAACCACCGATAAGTTCATGCCCAAGTACATCCAAATTGGTTGCGGGGATTTCCGGTAATTATTTTAATAACCAAACATTAACTACACCGGCAACAGCGGCGCGACTTGATGGCCCAATCAATTTTGATTGGGGAACCGGTGTACCAGGACCCACGGGTATTGGCACAAATAATTTTTCGGTGAGCTGGAATGGGTATGTGTATGTTACCCAAACCGGTGTGCATCGTTTCCAAACCAACTCGGATGATGGTGTGCGTTTAACGGTGAATGGCGATTTATTGATTGATCAATGGAATGACCATTCCGCAACGACGCATACATCGGCTGCGGTGAATCTGGAAGCAGGCAAAGCGTATCCAATCAAATTGGAATATTATGAAAATGCCGGGTTTGCTGTGATGCAATTACTCTGGCAAACACCGGGAAGTGCATCTTATGCTGCGATTCCTATTGGGGTGAATGCGACACCTGTAACAAATGCAGGTTTGTATCAGTGTAATACTGTAGCTGGTTATATTATTTCCCATAGCGGTACCGGAATTACTTGTGCCGGGGAGGTGATTACTTTTACCGCTGTGGATTCATCTGGCAATGTGATAACTCCGATAAACGGTACCAACCTTATCCTTGGTTCATCGTCAACAGCAAGCCAATGGGTGAATGGTAATACGGTGGGATTCGATGGATTGGTGAGTTCTGTTACAAAGATATTGCGACAACCAACGCCTGCAACTGTCAACATCGATGTGCTTGATAATAACGGGATCAAAGAATCAGTTGATCCTTTCATCACCTTTACAGACGCTGCATTAAAATTCAGTAATATTCCCACAGAAGTGGCGGGCGTTGTTGATAATAATCCGACACTCATGGCGATAAAAACGGATCCGGTAACTGGTGTTTGCGTACCGCAACTCAGCGGAAATAAAACGGCGAGGATTGCATTCTCCTGTATAAATCCAACAACCTGTGTAAGCGGTCAGCAACTCACCTTAAATAATTTGGCGGCAAAGGCGAATAACGCTGGCGCAACGATTACATACAACACCGTAACATTAAATTTTAATACGTCGGGCATTGCGAGCATACCGCTTAGGTATACGGATGTGGGGCAAGTGCAACTCCATGCACAAGTGGATTTGCCTGGATCAACTAATGATCCTGCGGTGACATTGGTAGGGAATAGTAATTCCTTTGTGGTAAAACCCTATACATTAGCAGTAACAGGCGTTGCCCAAACTGCTTCGCCTTTTACGGCGAACCCGGGTACCACGGGAGCGGGAAATGGTTTTATTGTAGCGGGCGAAAAATTTACTGTGAGTGTGCAAGCCCGCAATTCATCGGGCGCAGCCACGCCCAATTTTGGTAATGAAATTCCTGTGGCGGGGTTGTCTGCTGAACGAAATAAAATTCAGTTGCAGATGGGCTGCCCTGAACGAACTAATGCAAATGCTGCTGCATGCGCAGCTAGAAAGCCGGATTATCCTACCGGCGGCGGTGCGGGAAATTTAGTGATTGGTGAGGATAACAATGGCGATTTCATGGTTGATCCCTATGGTCCTTTGACAGCCGGTGCCACTATACCTGGAGTGTGGGATGAGGTTGGCAGCTTCAGGTTGGAGCCAAGTCTCTCAGGCTCTGGATATTTGGGGCAGGGTAATGTTGGAGTGATAACGCCTAGTGGAGTAGTGGGGCGGTTTTATCCGGATAAATTTAAATTAACTGCTCCGTCAATCAATAACAGTTGTGGCAATACGTTCAGTTATATGGAGCATCCTAATATTCGTGTTCAATTTGTTGTTGAGGCTTTCAATGCTATTGGAACTGGAGCCGTTGTTAAAAATTATGATAATAAAAATTTCGATTTTATAGCGGCAAACACTGAACACGTCCTTAAAGATTTGAATGCAGTGCTTGATGCGAATGCGAATATGAGTAACCGCTTAATTATTGATAATGCAGTAAAGTGGACCCAGGGAAAGTTAACTTTTGATTACTCTACGGCCATGTTTCGACGTCTCAGAAATACTAGCAATGATATTGTTGTTGACGGACCTTTTAAAAATACGGTGAAACTTGGTGTTAAATTGTTATCAGTTGACCCGGTTAAGCAAACCATGGATATGAATGCTGATAAAAAAGGAAACTGTTCAGGTGACTGCACTGCACATTCATTAGGTATCTTCACTGATGTCAGGTTTGGTCGTTTGCGACTGGACAGTAGTTTTGGGCCAGGGAGTGCCGATTTGCCCGTTAATTTTACTACTGAATATTGGAGTGGCAATTCATGGGTTATAAATACAGCTGACTCATGTGTGGCAATTTCCCGCAATAATATCTTCTATGGTGCATCTGGAACCCCAATCACTACTGATAGTAATTTGAGCGTTGCGTTAGCTGGTGGGACAACAACAGGTGTGTATACATATATAGATCCTGTTACTGTAAAATTTATGTCAGGAGACGCGCGACACAGATTCACTGCACCAGGAGGATCAGTAGAGGATTCATTTCCTGTGCGGATTAATTTGGCTTCCTATCCCTGGCTTACGTTTGATTGGAATCAAAAGGATGGAACTTGCAACCCTCCTCTGGTTACCTCAAGTGATGAGTGCAGCCTTAAGGCAACTATCAGCTTCGGTAGCTATCGCGGCCATGATCGCGTGATTTACTGGCGCGAGCGATTTAATTAAAAAGATGAAAATATACTTATGGAAATGACTATCACCACACCGAGTTTATTATTCCCGGCAATTTCATTATTGATGCTGGCCTATACCAATCGTTTTGTAGTGCTAACCAATGTTATCCGGCAGCTAAGTAACCTTGAGGATGCGCATTCAAAAAATGTGGTTGTGCGTCAAATCGAAAATTTACGGTTGCGTGTGCAGGTGATACGCCAAATGCAAGCATTTGGAGTGCTCTCATTTGTTTTATGCACTATGTCCATGTTTTCGTTATTGCTGGGTTGGCACTTGACCGGGCAATCGCTGTTTGCTGTTAGCCTGCTGCTTTTGGTGGTGTCATTAACTTTCTCATTTTATGAAGTTCATATTTCAACCAAGGCAATCAATATTGAATTGGAAAAGTTTGATGCAAAATTAGCGGAAAAAAATAAGCAGCTTTAAGCTGCTTATTTTTTTGATGGAGGTTTTTAAGTCATCAATATTGAGGCTGTCTTAGGCGTAAGGTTTCTCGGTTGATGATTCCAGCCTGATATCAACCGCCAATTCATCGGCGATTTTGTCCAGATAGTCGTAAAGCTCATTCATATCGACTGATTTGGGTACTTCGATAATCCCTGTAGCTTCAAATAAGGGTTCTCCCGACCAAGGCATACTTGAGCACGCCGTTTCCAGCTCGCCCATGTTAATATGGCGGACGGCAAAAGCCTGGGCGATTTCCCGTACAATGCCTGGCCGGTCGTTACCCACCACACTAAAGCTGAACTCGCGGCTCTCTGGTTTGGCAATGCTAACGGCGCTATCAATGACGATCTTGAATCCCTTGTCTGCCAAACCGGTCAGGGCAGTGCGCAATTCGTTTTGGTGGGTGTCTGCCACTGCGACCTGAAGGATTCCAGCAAATTTCCCCGCGAGCTGCGCCATACGGCTTTCCAGCCAGTTGCCATGGTGGTCGTTAATGGTTTGAGCAAGTTGTTCAACTACGCCAGGCCGGTCATCGCAGAGAACAGTTAAAACCAGTTGTGTATTCACGGTGATTCCTTATTTTGTTAGCTGTACATTTGTTGACTGTACGTTTGTTGGGTAAAGATAGGTTGGATAGGCAAAGGTTAAGTGCAGGTTACTCCGCTTGTCGTTACGGGACAAGCAGGCTAGGGCGCCACATTTTTATTCCCCGGAAACAGGTGAAAAATTAGCAGATGATTATTCCCTACGAACAATTATCGAGCGATGCATTACAGGGATTAATTGAAGAGTTTATTACACGCGAGGGAACCGATTATGGCATTGAAGAGATATCGCTCAGTACTAAAGTTGAACAAATCAAAACGCAATTGAAGCACCGCGAGGTAGTGGTGGTATTTGATTTGGCAAGTGAATCAGTGAGTATTTTATCGCGGCGTGATGCCGAGCTGCTGGAGCAGGATTCAGCTACTTAAATCTATATTCGACTAACGAGAAAATTGTGAATCATTTATTTTTACATTGTCGTGCCGGTTTTGAAAAAGAATGCGCGGCAGAAATTACTGATCTGGCAAGTGAACTGGGTGTTTATGGTTACAGTAAAACCAAAGACAGTAGTGCCTATGTGGTGTTTATTACCCATGAGCCTGACGGTGCGGATTTACTTGTAAAACAGTTGCGTTTTACCCGGCTTATTTTTGCGCGCCAGTGGTTTATCTGTTCGGGTTTAATTGAGAACTTGCCCGTAACGGATCGCATAACACCACTCTTGGCAGCAGCCGAGGCACTGCCGCGCACCAATGGGTTGGTTATTGAAACTGTCGATACCAATGAAGGTAAAGAACTCTCCGGTTTAAGTAAAAAATTTACCGCGCCGTTTGAAAAAGCCTTGAAGGCCAGTAAATTATTCCAGCCCAGTAGCAGTATGCGTTTGCATCTGGTTTTTATTACCGGCACCCAGGCTTATCTAGGGGTAATTCCAATCTATAACTCATCGCCCTGGCCGATGGGGATTGCTCGTTTGCGCTTGCCTAAAGAGGCACCCAGCCGCGCCACCTTGAAATTGGAAGAGGCTTGGCATCACTTTATCCCGGCAGAGGATTGGGATGTCCGTTTAGCCTCTGGCATGCGCGCAGTAGATTTGGGCGCGGCACCGGGTGGTTGGACCTGGCAACTGGTGCAACGTGGCATGTATGTAGAAGCTGTTGATAACGGCCCTATGGATAAAAATCTGCTAGAAACCGGACAAGTCTTGCATATTTTGACCGATGGTTTTTTATACGAGCCGAAAAAACCGGTGCATTGGTTGGTATGCGATATTGTTGATAAGCCCGCGCGCGTTACCAGTATGGTGATTCGCTGGTTTACCAAAGCTTATTGCCGCGAAGCGATTTTCAATTTGAAGTTACCGATGAAGCAACGCTATTTGGAAGTGAGAAAATGCAAAGAACGTATTCGCGCGGAATTGGAAAAAGCGGGCTTTAAAGTGGATATCCAATTCAAGCAGCTGTATCACGACCGCGAAGAGGTTACCGGTCATCTGCGTGTGTATTAAGGACCGGGGATATCAATGTTTAATGGTAAGACGTGCGGTCATTTTGATCTGCCGCCGTATGTGCCAGCACCCATTCGGTGAGTTGTACCCAGTCTTCAATCAAGGTACGCATCAAGGTCATATGGCTGGGCGGTAAATCTTTTTGCTTTAACGCTTCTTCGCCAATATCGGTTAATACTGAAACTATTTTTCCAATGGTGTGTGCTTTTAATGAGCCCAACACATCGTTATTGAGTAACATTTCACCCGTGTATGCAGATTGCAAATCCTCATAAGACACAATGGTGGTATTGTCGATCGTATTTTTGACGGCATGTGCCAGCAGGGGATGGTTATTTCGCAACAGGCGAAAGGTTAGCTCCAAGGCTTGGCGACTAAAAAAATCGGAAGGCATATAATCGTTTATCAATTTCCGAGACATCGAACCAGGTTCCTCGGTGGGTGAATCTTATCCTGGATGTTTTTTTCCGTTGACCTAAGAATAGCAATCGCTTGGCTATTTGCCGAAAAGTTTATAGACGATTTAAAACTATGAATGAGACAATTGATAAAAGTTTGGATGCATCCGGTTTGCTTTGCCCGGAGCCGGTGATGATGCTGCATAAAATTATGCGTGAAGCATTAGTGGGGAATATTGTAGAGGTGATTGCGACTGATCCATCGACCTTGCGGGATATCCCCAAATTTTGTTTATTTCTTGGTCATGAACTGGTTGGACAAAAAGAAACCGATACGCAGTATATTTTTTATATTCGTAAAAACTAGATAATCAGATTTTGTAACCTGTTAGTTATAGCTTTATAGAGCCTCAAAAAAATAACGCCGCAATAGCGGCGTTATTTTTTGCAAGCAACAAATAAATTACTGTATCCCATCAACCAGCAGTGATATGGCGGCCATAGCTTCCGGGTCTTCAGCTTTGATTTTATTGGCAATCTGGTGTTGGAAAAAGTAGCGAAAGGTTTCGCTTGCTTGGGCCTCATACAAAGATTCATCGCCTGGTAAAACGGGAGTGCTGACAACTTTGGAGGGATCACTGATCATAGCGTAAACACTGCCATCAAAATGCAGGCTCCAGCTGACCACTTCTACCAGGGACAAGCGTTTACTATCGGGCACGGCCAATACGGCGTGGGTACCTATAGTATCCGGTAATTCCTGGATCACATCATCGCCACTGTCACATTGGACTTCGTAATACTCGGCGGCAGTTTCCAGTTCGATCACTTTGTGCATCGGTGCTTCAAAGAAAAGCTCATCAATGCCCGGATCGTAATATCCCTCCCAATGGCCATTAAGCGGATCACAAAGGTCGGGGCAGGGCACTATATCGTTGAGCCAAGGCACCAAGCCGACAACCTCGCCGTTTGCGCGCAATCCCCAGCAGAGGATTTTAAGGCTGTAGAGTTTTTCGGAGCTGGTATCGTTTGAGTAGAGCATTTCCAACCCGTCCAATTCAGGAGCAAGACGGATAAAGCGCTCATCGTGAAGGGCTGAATAGGTTTTCCTGGTGAAGAGATCAACCACATTATCCATGTTGTGGCCAGTGTGCGAGGTCTTCATAATACCACCCCCTTAATTGAGGCAGAGCCTGATCCAAGATCAGGTCCGGATCGATGGTTTTAACGTCACCATCACTATATAAGGTATATGCTAAATTCCCAAAGCACAACCGCTATGGGTAAATTTTTTATTCCACCTGTTTATCTGGCACCTGTTTTTTCAGCAAATAGAATCTATAGAAGCCTTTTCTCCTGATAAGTGAGTTGTTATGAAGATAGTTGCGGATGAGAACATCCCTTTGATTAATGAGTTTTTTAGTCATTTAGGTGATGTGACCCGTTTGCCCGGCCGCACTATGACCGCTGCCGCTGTATGCGATGCGGATGCCCTGATTGTGCGCTCGGTAACCAAGGTCAATCCTGCCCTATTAAAAGGGAGCAAGGTTAAATTTGTGGGTACCTGTACTATCGGGGTGGATCATCTGGATCAGGAATATTTGGATGCCCATGCAATTCGCTGGTCGAGTGCGCCGGGTTGCAATGCCAACTCGGTTGTTGAGTATGTATATGCGGCTCTCTGCCACCTTGATATTAATTGGTTGCCGGTAAAGTTCGGCATTATCGGTTGCGGTAATGTGGGTGGATTGCTCTACAAACGCCTCAAAGCGCAGGGTGTGGATGTGCGCTGTTATGATCCTAATCTGACGCTCGCGCAAAACCCTGACCTCACCAGTCTTGATGAGGTTCTGGCATGTGATGTTATCAGTATGCATACCCCTTTGGTCACTGGCGGGTCCCATCCCAGTTTTCATTTATTGGGTCGCAAAGAATTACAGCAATTAAAAAGTGGTGCTGTATTAATTAATTGTGGCCGCGGTCCTGTTATCAATAACCAGGCGTTGCTTGATGTATTAAATGAGCGCAATGATTTACATGTTGTGCTGGATGTATGGGAACCGGAGCCGGATATATCCCTGGAATTGCTTGATAAGGTATTGCTCGGTAGCCCGCATATTGCCGGTTACAGTTACGATGGAAAACTCAATGGTACAGAGATAATTTATCAAGCGCTGTGCCGCCACCTCGATACAAAACCCCTGTCTTCGCTCAATGCATTGGTGCCGCCTTTAGCCAATAACCAATTGCGCATTGATGACAATATTGATCGAAAAAACAATATTTTTAATATCGTCAAAGCACTGGTTAAACAGGTATATGACATTGCCGCCGATGATGCGGATTTGCGTGCGCTTGCTGCGCAGGCATTTGCCGGTAAGGCTGTTTTTGGTGAAGGTTTTGATGGTTTGCGTAAACACTATCCCAAGCGCCGTGAATTCCATAATTATCAGGTGCATTTGGATAATATCAGCGATGCCGATAAACAATGGTTACAAGTATTAGGGTTTCGCTGTGTTTAAACTTGGTTTGATTGTTAACCCCTACGCGGGTTTGGGCGGCAGTGTGGGGCTAAAAGGTTCAGATGGCGACGAAATCCGTACTGAGGCACTGGCGCGCGGTGCAGAACCTCGCGCATTGCAACGTATTGAACGCGCCTTGCAAATTATTGACGGGTTTCGCCAACAAATTGAAGTCTATTGTTTTGCGGGGGATATGGGAGAAACCAGTGCGCGCCATGCGGGTTTCACTGTGCAAATTATCGGGGCAGCGCAACAGCAACCCAGTAATGCGCAAGATACTTGTGCCGCTGCAACTGCACTTATGCAACAAGGTGTCGATTTAATTTTATTTGCCGGTGGCGATGGTACTGCACGGTTGATTGCTGATGTGGTTGGTACATCGCAACCGGTATTGGGTGTTCCCTGTGGGGTAAAAATGCATTCCGGTGTATACGCTAATGCGCCGGAAGCAGCCGGTGAAATTCTCAAGCAATTATTAACCGGCACACTAGTCAATATTGTTGAGCGCGATGTAAAAGATATTGACGAAGAGGCCTTCCGCAATGGGCAGGTGCGCGCACGTTTTTACGGTACATTATTAGTTCCTGAGGATTCGCAATTTTTACAGCAAGTAAAAAACGCAGGCACCGAACGCGATGAACTGGCGCAATTGGATGTCGCGCAGGAAATGATTGAGCAGCTGCAACCGGATACCTTGTATTTAGTCGGCCCAGGTTCAACGACACACCTTTTTTTACAAGAGCTTGGTGTGGATGGCAGTTTATTGGGTGTAGATTTATTGTTGAATAGTGAATTGATCGCCATGGATGTAAGCGCTGCACAAATTACTGCCCAGCTTGATCAGTTTTCCGGCCCCGTCAAAATGATTATTACCGCTATCGGTGGGCAAGGTCATATTCTTGGCCGTGGTAACCAGCAGTTTACTCCTGCGATTTTACGCCGCATTGGTAAAGATAATATTCACATCATTGCTGCACGCGGAAAAATTCTTGCGCTCAATGGCCGCCCATTATTGGTGGATACCAATGACCCCGAATTGGATAAAGAGTTTGGTGGATATCGCCCGGTTATTACCGGCTATCGCGAGACTATTATGTATCCTGTAGGTTATACAGAAGGCGAGCATTAATGCAGATTATTGTCGATCGTCTTACATTACTCGCCGAAAAAATTCGCACCCAGGCTGAAATTGATAGCTATCGTGTCTTTCATGGTCGCGGTCGCACATTTTCTGGATTGGAGTTTGTGACAGTTGATTTTTTCCAACCTGCCATTTTAATAACCCTTTTCTTCGAGCCACCCGAGCAATGGTTGGACGAATTGATTGCACAGATACGCCCTTTATTTGTATCGGTTCATTCGGTATTAGTGGTGCAACGTCGTTATATACCCAGTGCACCAAGTGAAATTATTTGGGGTGAATTACCCGGCTCAATTTATGCTCGCCGTGGAAATTCGCTGTTTAACTTGCACCTCGCACAACAACAAAACTCCGGTTTCTTTTTGGATATAGAGTCGGGCAGGGAGTGGATTGAGCAGCATGCAGTAGGACGGCGTGTGTTGAATTTATTTGCCTACACCTGCGCTTTTTCAGTGGTCGCTATTACTGCTGGTGCAGAAAAAGTGGTTAATGTAGATATGAGCAGCGCAGCCTTGAATCTGGGGCGCTCTAATCATCAGCTTAATAATTTGGCAAAAAACAAAAGCGAGTTTGTTGCTGAAAATATCCTCAAGTCCTGGAGTCGCGTTAAAAAGCCTGGCCCTTATGATCTGGTGATTATTGATCCACCGTCTTACCAAAAAGGCAGTTTTATCGCAGAAAAAGATTACGCCAAAGTCATTCGCCGTTTACCTGAGTTGATGCCAGCGGGTGGCCTGGTGTTGGCCTGCTTGAATGCACCGGAATTAAGCGAAGGATTTTTAAAGCAGCAGTTTGTTGAGCAATGCCCGCAAGCAGAATTTGTGGAACGTGTAAAACCCCATGCGGATTTTCCGGATGTAGATCCCGAGCAACAATTAAAGTTGTTGGTCTATCAACTTCCTGCCAATTTTTCCTGAGCATAAAAAAACCAGCGCAGGCTGGTTTTTTATGCGATAACAAAATATTTATTGCGAATAGCGGGATAGGAAATTGCCGAACCGCTGGATAGCCTTGGTCAAGTCATCTTCACGCGGCAAAAACACAATGCGGAAGTGGTCACGGTTCGGCCAGTTAAACGCAGTGCCTTGTACCAACAGCACTTTTTCCTGCAACAGGAAATCCAGAATCATCTGCTGGTCATCTTTTATTTTGTACATGTTCAAATCCAGTTTGGGGAACAGGTACAAAGCGCCTTTTGGTTTTACACAGGAAAGCCCGGGGATTTCCGCCATGGCCTTCAATGCAGTATCGCGTTGATCACGCAAGCGGCCACCGGGGATAATTAGTTCATTAATGCTCTGGTAACCTCCCAATGCAGTTTGTACCGCATACATTGCCGGCACATTAGCGCAGAGGCGCATGGATGAGAGCATCTCCAGGCCTTCGATGTAACTGCGGGCATGGTGTTTGGCACCGCTAATGACCATCCAACCCGAGCGGAAACCTGCCAAGCGGTAGGCTTTGGAAAGGCCATTGAAGCTGACACAGAGTACATCCTGGGCCAATTTACCCATAGGGATAAACTCGGCATCGTCGTACAGGATTTTGCTATAAATTTCGTCGGCAAAAATAATCAGATTGTGACGGCGCGCCAGCTCAACAATCGCCTCCAACACTTCCTGGCTATAGACAGCACCGGTAGGGTTGTTGGGGTTAATCACTACAATCCCGCGGGTTTTATCGGTGATTTTGCTTTCGATATCAGCGAGGTCGGGGAACCAGTCCGCTTGTTCATCGCACAGGTAGTGACGAGCCTTACCACCAGCGAGATTAATTGCAGCAGTCCAGAGTGGATAATCCGGTGCGGGCACCAATACTTCATCGCCATTGTTCAGCAGCGCTTGCATCGCCATTACGATCAATTCACTCGCGCCATTGCCGAGGAAAATATCTTCAATTTCCACGCCTGGTACTTCGAGGCGCTGGCATTCGTGCATGATCGCCTTGCGCGCGGCAAACAGGCCTTTGGAGGCGGTATAACCTTCGGCGTCGGCGAGGTTATGGATAACATCCTGGATGATTTCATCCGGTGCTGAGAAACCAAAGGGGGCAGGGTTGCCGATGTTCAGTTTCAGGATGCGGTGGCCTTCTTCTTCGAGGCGGTAGGCGTGCTCCAGTACTGGGCCGCGAATGTCGTAACAGACTCCATTGAGTTTGTCGGATTTCTTAATCGGGTTCATTTGCAGTAAGATGCCTTGATTGCGGTCGAGCGTGATTGCGGTTGAAAAACACTCGAATAATCGACCTTAACTAGTTGATCTGTCAAGGAAATCCTTATGGCTGATAACGAAAATTTTAACGATGCCTACTGGCGTGAAAACTTAACCCCCGAGCAGTATCGGATTTGCCGTGAAAAGGGCACCGAGCGCCCCTTTACCGGTGAATACTGGCAGGAGTTTGGCGCAGGCGACTATCGTTGCCGTTGCTGTGGCGAACTCCTGTTTGATGCGGATACCAAGTTTGATGCGGGTTGCGGATGGCCCAGTTTTTATGCTCCGGCCAACAAAACGGCAATCAAGGAAAATATGGATACTAGCCATTACATGGTGCGTACAGAGGTGGTCTGTCGCAAATGCGATTGCCATCTCGGCCATGTATTTACTGACGGGCCTGCACCGACCGGTTTGCGGTATTGCATCAACTCGGCCTCGATTCATTTCTCGCCTGATAAGAAATAAGTGCGCGGCAACAGTGCTTCACCGTTGCCGCGTTTTTTCTTGCACAATTGCACCTAAAGGTTTGATTTTGTAAACAAATGTTAAAGTCAGAATATTGTAGCCGCGGAACTTTATCCTGCGGCCCAATCAATCCAATGCTGACTATATAATTTCGGTAACCATTCCTCGCTTCAGAATTAGACAACTATAACGGGCGAAAAGTATTCCAGGGAGAACTCCATGAAATTACCCCGCCAGTTATTGAGCGGTCTGTGTGTATTTGTGTGTGCGGCCGGTGTCTATGCCCAGGCACCTGCAAATGGGCCTGTTGAGGTTATTGTCCAACCCGCAAGTATTAAAAATTTAACGACCAATATCGAAGCGCTGGGCACCTTGCGTGCGAACGAATCCATCTCGCTTACCTCGAATGTGACCAAGAAAGTCACGCGCATTAATTTTGAGGACGGACAGCGGGTCAATAAAGGCGATGTATTGGTTGAGACTACGAGCCTTGAAGAATCTGCATTATTGCAAGAAGCGCGTTTCAATGCCGATGAAGCAAAAAAACAACTCGACCGGGTATCTGCACTCGTAAAAACCGATGCTGCTTCTGAATCTTTATTGGACCAGCGTGTGCGCGAATATGAATCGGCACGCGCTCGTTACAATGCTACTGAGTCCCGCCTGAAAGATCTGGTGATCCTTGCTCCGTTCAATGGCGTAGTAGGTTTGCGCAATGTCAGCGTGGGTGCACTGGTGTCCCCCGGTGACCAAATCACGACATTAAATGATGACAGTAAAATGAAACTCGATTTCACTGTTCCCGCCGTTTATTTGCGCAGCCTTATGGTGGAGCTGCCGATAGTGGCGAAGAGCAGTGACTTGGGCGGAAAAATATTTCAGGGTCAGGTATTTAGCATTGATAACCAAATTGACGAAGTTACACGTGCAATTAAAGTACGCGCACTCCTGGATAATAAAGACCATGAATTAAAACAAGGGATGTTGATGCAAGTGGATTTAAAAGCAGGCGCGCGTGATGCAATTGTAATTTCTGAATCCGCTTTGGTTCCACTGGGCAGTAACAATTTTGTTTTTGTATTGAAGAAAGAACAAAATGGTTTTTCTGTCGAGCGTAAAAAGATTGTGATCGGCGAACGTCTGGCTGGTGCAGTGGAAGTAAAAAGCGGCTTGGAAGTTGGCGATAAAGTCGTGACCCATGGCTTGCAAAAAATCCGCGCTGGCCAATCAGTGAAAGTCCTTTCGGAAGAGAAGCCGGTCACTGAGCATTTGGGGGAATCAACCCATTTATCTGATCTGTTACCCAAGAAAAAACAGTGAGGATAATACGCGATGAAGCTGTCTGATTTATCTATCAAGCGACCGGTGTTTGCATCAGTTATTTCGCTGTTATTGATTGCGTTTGGTCTGGTTGCATTTGAGCGCTTGACCTTGCGTGAATATCCCAATATCGATCCTCCGGTAGTTTCCATTCGCACCAATTACCCCGGTGCTGCTGCGAGTATTGTAGAAACCCGTGTTACCAAAGTGATTGAAGATCGAATCTCGGGTGTGGAAGGAATTCGTTTTATCGAATCGTCTGCCGAAAATGGTGTTTCCAACATAGTCGTGCAATTCGATACCGGCCACGATATGGATTCTGCTGCAAACGATATCCGCGACCGCGTCAACGGCGCGCTCGATAATTTGCCCGATGAAGCCGATCCCCCGGAAGTCCAGAAAGTCAGTTCCGATGAAGATGTCATTCTCTGGTTTAATTTAACCGGCGAAAACATGACGATTCCCCAGTTAACAGATTATGCGCAGCGCTATCTGGTTGATCGTTTTTCGGTGATTGACGGTATCGCCCGTGTGCGTATTGGTGGTGAGCAACGCTATGCCATGCGTGTCTGGCTGGATCGACGCGAGCTTGCGGCGCGCAGCCTGACTGTCAGCGATGTCGAAAGTGCATTGCGTGCAGAAAACGTGGAATTGCCAGCAGGTAGTATTGAATCGCTTGAGCGGCAATTTACCGTGCGTATGGCGCGCACCTATCGCACAGTGGATCAATTTAACCAGATGGTCGTGAAGCGCGGCGATGACGGACATTTAATTCGCTTGGGTGATATCGCCAAAGTGGAACGCGGTACTGAAGAAGATCGTAATTTATTTCGCGGCAACGGTGTGACACAAGTTGGTATCGGTATTGTAAAACAATCAACTGCCAATACGATTGATGTGGCACGCGGGGCCAAAGCCGAGCGCGATAAAATCAATGCGATATTGCCCAAGGGCATGAAACTGGAAGACAGTTTTGACAGTTCGGTTTTTGTTGAGCGCGCGATCCATGAAGTTTATATCACGCTGACCATTGCTATAGTGCTGGTCGTGTTAGTTATCTATGTTTTTCTTGGTAGTGTACGCGCAATGCTGGTGCCGGCGGTTGCGGTTCCTGTCTCGATTATCGCCACCTTTACTGTGCTGGCAGTGATGGGTTTTTCAGTCAATATCCTGACTTTGTTGGCGCTGGTGCTGGCGATTGGTTTGGTGGTTGATGATGCGATTGTGGTGCTGGAAAACATTATGCGGCACATGGAGGAAAAAGGTAAAACACCACTCCTGGCTGCATTTGATGGTGCCCGCGAAGTAGGATTCGCGGTGATTGCTACTACACTGGTCCTGATTTCTATTTTTGTGCCTATCGTATTTTTGAAAGGTGATATCGGCCGTTTGTTTTCCGAATTTGCGATCACCATGGCCGCCGCGGTAGGGTTTTCTGCGCTTATTGCCTTGACCTTGTCGCCCATGTTGGCATCCAAGGTCTTGATCAAAAATGATAATAGAAATGTATTTATTGAAAAAATAGACCGGGGCATGGGGCGTTTACGCGTTAGCTATAAGCAGGGTATTCGCTGGTGTTTGGTGCGCGCAAAAATTCTGGTTATCGGTTTTGCCATTTTGTTGCTCGGGGCATTTTTGCTTGCGCAACAAATTCCCTCTGAATATGCACCGCCAGAAGATCGCGGCAATTTCACCGTTATGGTTAATGGCCCTGAAGGCGCAAGTTATGCCTACATGGAAGAGTACATGACCGAGATTGAAAACCGCCTCATGAAATACGTGGATTCCGAAGAGATTACCCGCATGATGGTGCGCGCCCCGCGTTCATTTGGCACCACGGAAAGTTTCAATAGCGGCATGGTGATCGTGGTAATGAATGATTGGGGCTTGCGGCGCAATTCATTTGAGGTGATGAACGATATCCGCGCCGATTTAAAAGATTTGCCCGGCGTTACAACCTCGGTGGTGATGCGCCAGGGGTTTGGTTCCCAGGCGCAGAAACCAGTGCAATTTGTGTTGGGTGGTGGAACCTATGAGGAGCTTGCCCAATGGCGGGATATCCTTTTGGAAAAACTGGAAAAAAATAATCCGGGTTTGATTGGCATCGACTGGGATTACAAGGAAAGTAAACCCCAGGTCGAAGTGGTGATTGATACCAATCGTGCTGCTGATCTTGGAGTGAGTGTCAGCAATATCGGGCGCACACTCGAAGCTATGTTGGGCTCGCGCCGTGCAACAACCTATATTGATGACGGTGAGGAGTACGACATCATCTTGCAAGGTGAGCGCGACGAGCAGCGCACGACAACCAGTTTGCAAAATATGTATGTGCGCTCCGAGCGTAGCGGTGAATTGATCCCGCTTTCCAATCTGGTGACCTTAAAAGAGATTGCTGATGCAAGCAGGTTAAATCGCTACAACAGAATGCGTTCATTAACGATTGACGCCAACCTTACCGAAAATTTAGCGCTGGGTGAAGCACTGGATTATTTGAATGGATTGGTGCGCGAACATTTGCCACCGACAGCGGTTGTTGATTACAAAGGTTTGTCGCGCGATTACCAAACCGCTGGCGGCTCAGTGATGTTTATTTTCCTGCTGGGGATTCTAATTACCTTCCTGGTGTTGGCCGCGCAATTTGAAAGTTATATCCATCCCTTCGTGATTATGTTGACAGTTCCCTTGGCGATGTTGGGAGGTATGATCGGGCTTTATCTCACAGGAAGTAGTTTTAATCTTTATTCGCAAATCGGATTGATTATGCTAATTGGATTGGCCGCAAAAAACGGGATTTTGATTGTGGAGTTTGCCAACCAATTGCGCGACCGCGGAATTGAATTTACCGAGGCATTGCTTGAAGCCTCTTCCGCGCGTTTGCGCCCTATATTGATGACCAGCCTTACTGCGGTTGCCGGTGCGATTCCTTTGGTGGCTTCATCGGGCGCCGGTTCCGAAACCCGTTTTGTTATAGGTGTGGTGGTTATTTCCGGTGTATTGGTCGCTACATTGCTGACACTTTTCCTGGTGCCAGTTGCCTATAGTTTGCTTGCACGTAAAACCGGATCACCGGGCGATGTGGAACGAAAACTTACACAACAACAAATTCAATATAACGGCGAAGCCGACTAGCAATCAGGAGCACCTGTGCGCAGGTGCTCCGTTGTCTCGTTACAACAGAACTGTTTGTGGCGTATCGTACCTGCGAGCTTCATTTGATAACAAAGAGGCAGCAATCCAGATTGCTGAGATGGCATGAAGGTTTTTTTAATAGGTCTATTTGCACTCTGGCTTTGGGCGTGTTCTGCAGTTAACCCCTCCACTTATTCAGCAATATTCTGGCAGTTGGATTCACTTGGCAATATAGATGGTCATCCTGTAACGGTCATAGGTGATCCAAAGCTGGTTGAAACCGCATTGGGTACGGCAGTGCGTTTTGATGGTGATGGCGACCGTCTCCTGGTGGATGCAAATCCATTAAGAAATGCTACTGAATTTACCATTGAGATTATTTTCAATCCGGCGGATGCATATCCAAACAATCTGGAGCCACGTTTTTTTCATATCGAGTCACCGGATAATCCCAATCGCCGTATCACCATTGAATTGCGTTTGAATGATAAAAAACAGTGGTATCTGGATGTCTATATCAAATCAGAAAAATCACAGCTTGCGCTGATTGATCCAGCCAAAGTTCATCCGGTTGGTGAATGGGCACATGCGGCAATTACTTATAAGAATCGCGAGTTTGTTGCTTTTGTAAATAGAAAAAAAGAGCTGGCAGGGCAGGTGGATTATTTGCCGATTGCCAGCACTGCCAAAACATCCATCGGGGCGCGTATGAACCAAGTGCATTGGTTTAAAGGGGATATGTTGCAAGTTCGGATTAGCCCGCGCGCGTTAATTCCTTCGGAATTTCTCGCTTTGCCAACCCAGCAACAATGATTTATGTATTGCGATGTTTAATGGGCGTGTTGCGCATCCTGTGTTTTGGCGTAATGGGGGTCTACATCGGCAGGGTGTATGGCATCGCTTACCGAGGGGTCTGCTTTAAATAATAATTGGCTGGATGCAATCCAACCCTTATCTCCATGCCCTTGCAAAACATAATGGCCATCGGGTGTGTCCAAACCGCCGACAGTGAGCTGTTCCCCGCGTGTAAAACTGACGCTGTATTTTTGTCCGTCATCGCCCAGGATGTGGCCATACCAGCTAATGCTGTTGTAATCGTGTTTTTCTATTCGCTCGATAACCACTGCATATTCTTTAGCATTTTTATCCACGCGGATATTAAGCTGGTCGCCGGGCATCAGGGTTTCAATCTTCAAACTATCTAGTTTGATAAATTGGCGGCCATCGTTAAATTCTTCCGGTTTTAATGGGAGCTCACGCGGAATTTCTTCTGTTGGAGCCCATGTTTCTGTGCGATTGATAGCTGCCTGGACTTCATCAGCAGAAAACTGCTGGTTGGGGCGACGTTGTTGCATGGCAGCTATTCGATCTTGTAATTCTGGTGTGATGTTTTGTTTATTATTTGTTGCTAGTTTAGATGTGCTCTTGCTAGTGTCTGGTGCGGCGGTCGGCATTGTTATCGGGGGACTATCATCGGTGGAAGACGGCTGTTGTGCTGTGACTATTGGCGTACCCGTATTCGATGAAGTATCCGTAGTTTCACGGGAAAAAAAATAAACACAACCCAATAGAATTATTCCGGCGCTGAATGTTTTCAACCAAAAGCTGCGTTGGGTCTGCATAACAATTTCTCTCATTATTGTGGCGGTGATTGTAACAATCGCAGGATTAGCAAAATGGTTAATCCTGCGAGTTCAAACTGTTACTGGTTTAGCGTTTTATGCGAATCCAGTTGATATTCCAACCGCCGGTTTTGGCGAATACACCAAAATTATAAGTGCCTGCATTGATGTTCACGGTCTGCGTAACCGTGGTCCAATTTTGCCAGCCACCCGTCGCAGGAATAGCAACTTCACCTAAAATAATTCCTCCACCATTTAAATCTGCCGACAAACGTCCACCGCTGGGGCTCGCAACACGATATTCAATGGTGTAAGTGCCAGTGGTAGGGATGGTGATATTGCTATAAGCCATCCAGTCATTCGCGTCGATCCAGCCTACATTTTGGCCGCCACCTGCATCAGTAGTGTTTTCAGTTTGTACGCCGTTGTTAGAGAAATAATTTTCCGCCTGGATCAATATGTTAACGTCACCGTTGGTCGCAACAACAATGGAACTGGCCGAGTCATTAAATCCTTCGTTGACCAAACAATTGTCATCACCGGTTTTGGTAATAGAGTTGCCGCTGAAATTATCGTTTTGATACAGCGTAATGCTGTAACCCGCCTGCACACGCAATGATGAAATATCATCGTTAACAATTCCGCGCGCTTGCAATTGACCGAGTGTATAACTCCCAACAGGCAAACCCACGTTATAGCCTCCGTAGTCACAGTGCTGCGCAACTTGCACTGGGCCTGAGGAACCGGCGGTAGGGCGGAAGGCTGCAATTTCATCGCGCACGTTGTGAATTGCCAGCGCGCCATAGGCTTCATTGGTTTGCCCTACCGGGATACCACAGGGAAGTCCGCGGCAGGTAAGGTTGGGATTGGAAAAGCGATTGACGCGCGTCGTGTTGAATACACCTTCATAAGCCATGATATCAACGAAGACATTGTCCACACCGTAACCTACACCGTAACGAAAGCGCGCACCGGATTGATCGCCTTGTTTGCGCGAGTGATTCAAGCCCATGTTGTGGCCAAGCTCATGGGCCATCACCATAGGGCCGCAACCGGGTGCGGTTACGTTCCAGGTCCAGTTTTTATCCACGGCAACATAGCCTACGCCGCAGGCACCGCGCTCATGGAGTTGCGATACAAAATCGGCTCCCAGTTGATCGCGTAATGCAATAGCGGCGCTATTAACACGCAGGTTGCCCAATACTGCGCCCATATCTGCACCCGCTTGTTCCATTTGGCGTACGCCTACCAGACGCAATTGGATATCCACCTGACTGTCGGCGTAGGCCGCATTCATTTGGTTGACCCAACTGTTCATGGCGGTTTGCGGATCGCCTCCAAAATAATTTTTGGTGTAGTTATCGTAAAGCACAAGTAAATCGACAGTAGCTGCTTGCGCGACACTTGTTAATGCGCAACTGGCGATACCACTTAAAAGTATTGCCCTGGCGGTTTTTTTTATTTTAATAAAAGTGATGCGATCAAGTTTCATTGCATTTCCTCTCAATTATTGTGTGATGAGTGTTATCAATGCCGGGGAATGTCGATCCCAATCGCCCATTGATCGGGTAATCGACGCCAGATGGCTCGCACGGAAAATCTTTTATCGTGTTATTCACTGCAAAAACGAAAAAATCCTGCAAAACCGCATTGCAAACGTATCACTCACGGGGAAATTGCCATTACAACCTGCGTCACAGCTTTTTAAAGGTGCCAGTTAATACCTAAAGTGGGAATTTTTCGGCTGAAGTACGATTTTTTTTGGCGATTGCCACTTTACGAAGTGGTACAAAAGGCCATTTTTTTATGAGCCGGCGCACATGCCAAACGGAATTTTTTCAACAACCAATGCTGTTTGGTGCAAGCGTATGTTTAATCGGAAGGATTGATACCAGTTCCAGTTTTAATGGCGGATGCGGAACTGTGCGATGCAAAAGAGTACGACTTTAGGTTGTGGCGAAGAACTTGCCTGGAGTGTGAGTTATTTAAAATTATTGCGGTGATTTTTATGTTGGGAGATATAGCCGAGAGAAAGATAAATACGCCCCTCGGGATTATCCAGAGGGGCACATCCAGGAGCGGTTAAACTTTTACATTGGCTTTCAGGAACTCCACAATTTCATTAGCCGGGATTTCTTGTTTTTCTGCATCGCGACGACCTTTGTATTCGATGCTGCCAGCCTCCAATCCGCGATCACCCACTACAATGCGATGGGGGATGCCCATCAGATCAGTATCAGCAAGCATGGTACCAAGGCGGGCTTTGTCTTCATCCATCAGCAACACATCGAAACCAGCGCTTTGCAGTTGTGCGTAAAGTTCTTCGCACTTGGCGGCAACGGCGGGAGATTTGTTCATGTTGATTGGCACAATGGCGATATGGAAGGGGGCAATCGAGTCTGGCCAAATAATCCCATTCTCATCAAAATTTTGTTCAATAGCTGAGGCAACAACGCGCGTTACACCAATTCCGTAACAACCCATAATCATGGTTTGCTCTTTGCCGTTAACATCCAGTACCTTGGCTTTCATGGCTTCGGAATATTTGGTGCCAAGTTGGAAAATATGGCCCACTTCGATACCGCGTTTAATTTCCAGGGTGCCTTTACCGCAGGGGCTTGGATCGCCAGTGACAACGTTACGGATATCGGCAACCAAGGGTGCTGTAGCATCGCGTTCCCAATTTGCACCGGTCAGGTGATAACCATCTTTATTGGCGCCGCAGACAAAATCGGCCAGGTGCGCGGCTGAATGATCAACAATCACAGAAATCTTCAAGCCGACCGGGCCAATTGAGCCTAGTTCAACACCCAGCTCCGCTTTAATACGCGCTTCCGGTGCCAAGGTGAGGGGCGATGCAATACCGGTTAACTTTTCGGCTTTGATCTCATTGAGTTCATGATCGCCGCGCAACACCAGTGCAACCAGTGGCTGGGTTTTATCTTCGCGCACTGCACCCAGTACTATCAGGGTTTTTACTGTTTGTCGTGGACTGACCTTGAGGAAGTTGCACACTTCTTCAATAGTGTGTTGGCCCGGTGTCGCCACTTCTTGCAATGCGTGTTGTGGGGCAGGGCGTGGTGACGAAGGGGGTAGGGCTTCGGCCTTTTCAATGTTCGCGGCATAGTCGCTGGCATTGCTGAAAGCGATATCGTCTTCACCGCTATCCGCGAGTACATGGAATTCGTGGGAGAAAGCGCCGCCGATGGAGCCGGTATCGGCCAGTACCGGACGGAATTGCAGTCCCAGGCGGGTGAATATGCTGCAATAAGTCGCATGCATTACATCATAAGTTTCTTGCAGTGATTCAGTGCTGGTGTGGAAGGAGTAGGCGTCCTTCATGATGAATTCGCGCGAGCGCATTACGCCAAAGCGTGGGCGGATTTCATCGCGGAATTTGGTTTGGATTTGGTAAAAGTTCGCCGGCAATTGTTTGTAGCTTTTGACCTCATTGCGGATCAAATCGGTAATAACTTCCTCGTGGGTAGGGCCGAGGCAGAAAGGGCGCTCATGGCGGTCGCTAATGCGCAACAACTCAGGGCCATATTGCTGCCAGCGGCCAGACTCTTCCCACAACTCTGCGGGCTGCACTACGGGCATTAATACTTCCATGGCACCGGATTTGTTCATCTCCTCGCGTACAATCGTTTCGACCTTGCGCAATACCCGCAGGCCTACCGGCAGCCAGTTATAGAGGCCGGACGCCATTTTGCGGATCATGCCCGCGCGCAGCATTAATTGATGGCTGATCACTTCCGCATCGGAAGGGGTTTCTTTGAGGGTGGCAATTAAAAATCGACTGGAACGCATAGTTATGACTTCTTGGTAGCTATAATGGGTTTCAAAGCCGCTTATTCTACGGCGGTTGACGATATTGGTATAGCGCCCTGGCCAATCAGGCGCCGTTCTTGTTAAATAAAAGGTTGTTAAATAAAAAGCTGTTGAAAAAAGCCTGTTAAATTAAAGGAAGGCCATTATGTTTGAACTTCATCCCCGTCTCGCCCAGGATTCACAGGTCATTGGTGAATTCGATTTGTCGCTCTTGTTATTAAGTCGGGATGCAAATTATCCCTGGTGTATTCTGGTGCCCAAGCGTGAAGAGGTTTATGAAATTCATCACCTTAGCGAAGAGGAGCAATTGCAGCTTATTCGCGAATCCTGTCGTTTATCCGAAGTCATGACCAGTGTTTTTGATGCCGATAAAATGAATGTGGCGGCGCTGGGGAATGTCGTGCGCCAACTTCATGTTCACCATATTGCACGTTTTACAGATGACCCAGCATGGCCGCAGCCGATTTGGGGAAAATTGCCAATGAAAGAATATTCGGCAGAAGCATTTGCCGAGCGTATCAAGCGTTTGCAAAATGCATTGGTGGGAGAGGGCTTTAAGGTTCTTTAATATGAATATGTAGCGCTAAAAATAAAAACCCCGCAATGCGGGGTTTTTTTATGCAAGAAGTAGCAGGTATTAAACAGCCATTTCTTTCAGTTTTTTCAGCGGACGTACTTTTACTGAGGTGCTTGCTGGTTTTGCTTTAAAGGTCACTTCTTCTTTAGTGAAAGGATTGATACCTTTACGCGCTTTGGTTGCTGGCTTTTTCACAGTGGTGATTTTCAACAGACCTGGCAATACGAATTCGCCAATGCCTTTCTTCTTGATGTGGCCTTCAATAATGTTGGTCAACTCATCCAATACTGCTTGAACTTGCTTTTTGCTCAGCTCGGTTGCATCAGCAATTTGTTGCAGCATTTGGGTTTTGTTTTGACGTTCAGCAATTGGCTTAACCACGGCTGGAGCAGCTTTAACAGCTGGAGCTTTTTTAGCGGCGGCTTTAGGTGCTGGCGCTTTTTTGGCAGCAGCTTTTGGTGCGGCTTTAGGTGCAGCAGCTTTAGCAGCAGGTGCTTTTTTTGCTGGAGCAGCTTTTGGGGCAGCAGGTTTTTTGGCGGCCATTTTGGATTCCTTCTATTTATTGATGAAAGAGTAGGGGTGTTTATCTTTTGAACAAGGTGTTCGTGTAATACCAACGTGGATTGCAGAGTCTGGTTGATTCCGGCAATACTCGTACAACAACTATTAAAACAAAAAGCCCTGCATTTCTAGGCTTAAACAGGCCCGAATGCGGATTGACGCTATATATATAGGATAAAAAACTAATCGGCAACAAAAAATATGCTGCTTTTTCGGTAAAAACTGCTTTTTTTACGGGTTGTGAAGTTTGGCAACAGTTTTTGTGACCCCTTGGCCGTTAGATGTGGAGTAGTTGAAATTCGGGTTCCTGCTCGCTGTATTGCCAAAGGTAATTAAACTCTTCGCGGAGTGACTTTATTTCACTTGCTGCGGCACTGTTAAAAAAACCACGATGCAGCGCATCATCATTTTTATATAGCAGCTTATCGGTATCGCCTAGCATAAAGCCCATTTCTTTATTATTGGGTTCCTGGGTCATTTTGCGCACAAGGATTTTGGATGAAAGGCGCTGTGCAAGTCGCACTAATAAATGCGCGGTTTCGATGGCGGGTTTGGTGTCTTTGATGAGGATTTGCACTTGTGCATTGCGGCTGGAGCGTGCGAAATCCGATAGCAGTTGCACAAATTCAGGAGTGCCGTAGACCTGTGCATCCAGGTCCCGTGTGAGAATGGCAATTGAGCGGCGACTGTGTGTTATCAATTGCTGGCTATAACTGCGAAAGTCAGTGATACCATCCAATAACCACAAGGTCTCACATGCTGATGATTGTTCGGCCATCGGGTAGCTCCTGCTATTGCGCTAAATACATACTGATATGAGGGATTCCCGCATCCATAAATTCACTTCCCTGTGCAACAAAATCCAGTGTTTCGTAAAAGTGGCGGCGTTCGGTTTGCGCATGCAAATAGATGCTGTTTTCTGGCGCTGTTTTTTTGCAATGTTCGATGATCACTTCCATCAAATGATGCCCAATGCCCAGATTGCGGAAGGCTTTGAGGATGGCCACACGTCCTATGTGATAAATCCGATGTTCATCCGTTATTTCGATAAGTAAGCGCGCGCAACCTATAGGGACACCGGTTGCGGATAAGGCTAAAAAATGAGTTGCTTGCTCATCCAATCCATCCCACTCATCTGCTGCTGAAACTTGTTGTTCCTGCATAAATACTTTAGTGCGGATTTTTATCAAATCCTCTGCGTGAGTTTGCCAGTTGGTGGATGTGATTGTATGCAGCATGGTGTTATTCATCGACCAATAAGGTTTCCTGATTCACCAGTTGGGTAATTGCTGCACGATCTTGCGGGTCTTGCACTAGTCCTTTGAGTTCGCGCCAGCTAATCTCCACTTCTTTACATACTAATTCCGCCAACGCACGCGAGCAGCAAATCGCTTCTCCATCGGCAAATAATACAGTACCGTTGGCATCGCTGTGAAAAGCGAGGCGGGCAGAAGGATGGCGCCAGAGTAGTTCACCATCAGCCAATGCCGATTGCCATTCATCTGCATCTATATCCAATGGTTCTTCATCGGTTTGATCCAGATATTTACGTTCGGTCATAAATTTACCGAACCAGTGGGCGATGTTTTCCGCCGTTAAATGCTGCAATAAAATTTTTTGCACCTGGGCGATGGCTTCTGCTCCAATTTCACCGGGATTATTTTGCAGTTGCAAATCCGGATCGCTAAAGCGCAAATCGTCGGCGATGGACAAAGCAACTTCCTGACCCACCTCCGAAATAATATCGGCATGGCTCGGTGCGCGGAAACCAATGGAATAGGTCATGCAGTCGTCGCCTTGTGCGTTGCCCCAGTGGGCGATACCCGGCGGGATGTACAGCATATCGCCGGGTTCGACTACCCATTCATTGGTGGTGTGGAACTCGCTGAGGATTTTCAAGCGGGTGCCTTCAACGCGCGGTGAATTGTTATCGCACATCTGCCCGATTTTCCAATGGCGTTTGCCAAGGCCTTGCAATAGGAACACATCATAGTAATCAAAGTGTGGGCCGACACCTCCCTGGTCGGGAGCGTAGCTGATCATAATGTCGTCCAGTCGCCAGTTAGGAATAAAACGAAATGCATCGAGCATTTGGTTTACTTCCGGCACAAATTGATCCGCGGCTTGTACTAGCAAGGTCCAATGTGTTTCCGGTAATTTTTCAAAGGTTTTTTCATCGAATGGCCCATTGCGTAATTCCCAAGGCGTTGTGCCTTTTTCCAATACAATGCGCGATTCAACTTCTTCTTCCAATGCCAAACCGGCTAACTCGTCCGGTGACAGTGGCGATTCAAAACCGGGAAATGCATTGCGGATCAGGAGTGGTTTTTTTTGCCAGTAATCACGTAAAAATTCTTCGATTGGCATATCGCCGAGATGGGTGAGGGGTGCGGTCATTTTTATTACCTGAAAATAAAAAGGGAATCAAAATAAGAAAGGGCTCTTAAAGAGCCCTTTATTTTTTCACGGTTTAGATCGCCTTGGCTTGATCCACCGCATTGCCAATGTAATTGGCGGGAGTTAAATCGCGCATGGTTTGTTTGGCGTGTTCGGGGATATCCAGGGTCTCTACGAAGGCTGCAAGCACTTCGCGATTGATGGCCTGGCCGCGAGTCAATGCTTTTAATTTTTCATAGGGTTCTGCAACATTGTAACGGCGCATAATGGTCTGGATGGGTTCGGCCAATACTTCCCAGGAATTATTCAAATCTTCCGCAAGGCGCGCACGATTGATTTCCAGTTTGCTCATCCCTTTTAACGTAGATGCATAGGCAATCATGCCATAACCAAAACCAACACCCATATTACGCAATACGGTTGAGTCGGTCAGGTCGCGCTGCCAGCGGGAGATTGGCAGTTTTTGTGCAAGGTGAGTGAAAATCGCATTGGCGATTCCCAGGTTACCTTCCGAGTTTTCAAAATCAATCGGGTTGACTTTGTGCGGCATAGTGGATGAACCCACTTCGCCAGCAATAGTTTTTTGTTTGAAATAGCCGAGTGAGATATAGCCCCATACATCGCGGTCAAAATCGATCACGATCGTGTTGAAGCGTGCAATTGCATCAAATAATTCAGCGATGTAATCATGTGGTTCGATCTGGGTAGTGTAGGGGTTCCAGCTAAGCCCCAGGCTTTCAACAAATTCTTTTGCATTGGTTTGCCAGTCTACATCCGGGTAGGCAGACAAGTGTGCGTTGTAGTTGCCGACAGCGCCGTTGATTTTACCGAGTAGCTCAACTTCTTTTACGGTTTTGAGTTGGCGACGCAAACGTGCGGCCACGTTCGCCATTTCTTTGCCCACGGTTGTCGGTGATGCAGTTTGGCCGTGGGTGCGGGAGAGCATGGAGTCTTCCGCGTAGTCATGTGCGAGTTTGGTGATGCCATCGATAATGGCTTCTGCATCTTTAATAAATACTTTGCGGCCTTCACGCAGCATTAATGCATGCGAGAGGTTATTGATATCTTCAGAAGTACAGGCGAAGTGCACAAATTCCAATACCGCTTCGAGTTCGGCATTGCCAGCGAATTTATTTTTGAGGAAATACTCAACCGCTTTTACATCGTGATTGGTGGTGCGTTCAATATCTTTTACTGCCTGCGCATCGGCTTCGCTAAAGCTGGTCACAATATTATCGAGAAATGCGTTGGTCGCTGCGCTAAAAGCGGGAACTTCCGGCACGCCTGCAAGACGGCTGAGTTGTTGCAGCCAGCGCACTTCCACTTCTACACGGAAACGAATTAAACCGAATTCGCTGAAAATACTGCGCAGCGCAATAGTTTTACTGCCATAACGGCCATCGACGGGAGATACCGCGTTGAGTGCGGTGAGCGTATTAAATGAATTGTCCATGGAGTTTCTCGTTTAAAAAGGAAAAGTTAAAAATGAAAAGCGAATTCTGTGCGGTACGCGTGAATTACATCCTGCGCAATAAATTATCTACCTGCTGGGCGATGTGTTTGCGATAAAACAAGAGTTGCAAACGGTTGCCGCCTACTTGTCGCCAGAGGATCGCCGAGCGAATTGAGGCGAGCAGAAGGGCGCGAATCTGGTTGGCGATACGCTGTTGTTGCAGGTAATTGTAGTCCCCATTGACCTGAATGCGAAAACGGAAGGTACTCAGCGTTTCGGTATAGAGAGTGCCCAAATTAGCGATGACGTTGTCATGTGTGGATGAAAAATGTTGCGCTTGTTGTGCGACCTGTTCCAGTCGGCTGCCAATAACGCCGAGCATATCGCGACGGCCAGCCAGTTTTTTCTGCAGGTGCAATACCCCCAAACCATAGCGCAATACCTCTCGGTGTTTTTGCGAGCCGGGGCGCAAGAGCTCGCGCATTACTTCCAATCCGGTACGCAAGTTTTCCAGCTTGTCACCATAAACTGCAAGTGTGCTCTCGGGATTGAGATCAAGCATGCTTTCAATACTGCATTTGTAGGCGTCGGGCGGTACATGGCCGGTTTTTGCAACTTGGTCCACCAGGGTGGTTGCCTGAAATACGCCGGCGAGGGCGAGGGTAATGTCTTGCCAGTTTTTGCTCACGCGAAATTCTCTCAGCTACTTGAAAAAGGCTTGTTTAACAGGTTAGCGGTTATCGGTAGATTCGATTACCGCACCGCCAAGGCAGATATCATCACTGTAAAAAACCACCGATTGCCCGGGCGTCACTGCGCGCTGTGGTTGCTCGAAACTCACATCCAGGGTGCCATCATCCATTTGGGTTACCACACATTTCTGATCCGGCTGGCGATAGCGGGTTTTGGCCCAGCAAGTAAAACTAGATGAGGGCGGGGCGCCATTAATCCAATGGGCCTGTTGGGCAATTAAGTGATTGGTATATAAAAGCGGATGGTCTGTGCCTTGCACGACAACCAATACATTGCGCGTCAGGTCTTTTTGGGCCACAAACCAGGGTTCCTCATTGGCTCCTTTTACACCGCCAATTCCCAACCCCTGGCGCTGCCCAATGGTGTGGTACATCAAACCCATATGCTCCCCAAGCACTTTGCCTTCAGGGGTTTGTATCTCGCCGGGTTGTGCCGGCAGGTATTGTTGCAAGAAATCCTTAAAGCGACGCTCACCAATAAAACAAATACCGGTGCTGTCCTTTTTATTGTGGGTAACCAAACCATGTTCTTCTGCAATCCGGCGCACTTCAGGTTTTTCCAGCTCACCTACAGGGAACAAGGACTTGGCGAATTCGGCTTCACCCACAGCATGTAAAAAGTAGCTTTGGTCTTTGTTTGGATCGAGCCCTTTCAGCAGGTGGGCATGTCCGTCGCGATCGGCGCGGCGCACATAATGGCCTGTGGCGATCAGGTCTCCACCCAGCATACGCGCGTATTCCATGAACACTTTGAATTTGATTTCGCGGTTGCAGAGGATATCCGGGTTAGGGGTGCGTCCGGCTTTGTACTCTTCGAGGAAGTGTTCAAATACATTATCCCAGTATTCAGCCGCAAAATTGGCGGTATGAAGCTTGATTCCTATACGTTCGCAGACCATTTCAGCATCGGCCAGATCGGCCTTTGCAGTGCAGTATTCGGTACCATCATCCTCATCCCAATTTTTCATAAACAGGCCTTCGACCTGGTAACCCTGTTGTTTCAGAAGTAGGGCGGAGACGGAGGAATCAACACCGCCGGACATTCCAACGATAACCTTTGGTGCCGGGGTAACAGCGGGAATAGCATCAGACATAGGGAATAACTGCTGGGAAAGGGAAAGGCGGGCATTTTACCCGCCCCGGCCCATCACTGCCACCTTAGCCGACGACATTGAGGGGAAAGCGGCGTCCTGCGCGGTATTCTTCAATGATTTGCAGGGTCATAGGACTGCGAAGTTGGTCTTTGCGGGCGAGCAGTTCTTCGTAGGTCAACCAAACGGCTTCGATAATGCCTGTATCCAAGGCGCGGGTTGCGTCATGGCTAAGGGGGGTGGCGATAAAGGTGGTGCGGAAATAGGTAATCCCATTACTGGGTGCAGTATACAAATTTACCCCCACGACACCGGTCAACTCCACTGTCCAACCCGTTTCTTCCAGTGTTTCGCGAATTGCTGCTTCTTCTAATGTTTCATTCGGATCCAAATGGCCGGCAGGTTGGTTGTATACTTTTTGGCCGTCAGCTTCTTCATAAACCATTAAAAAACGGCTGTCGCGTTCAATAATGGTTGCGACAGTTACATGGGGTGCCCAAGTCATAAACAATCCTTAGATAGATCAAAGAGCACAAATCCTATCAGACTTATTGATAAATTCAGCGCATTGCACCAATTGATTTTTGCCGGGTTCTTTGGTTGAATCCACTGTAAATAGGGATATAAGTATTCAACATAAATGGCAAGGATGTATATGACAACTACTGCACTAATTTTTTATCCGGAAACCTTTGTAGGTTTTAATAAAACCCAACTGCTTAAACGCCGCTTGGCAGCAGTAGGTGTTTTAGGGGCAAAATTCAAATCCTCTCCTGCTTTTATGGCAGGGCAACATTTCCGCCACTATATTCCCAAAGCCTTGTCCCTTCATAAATACCAATCGGGTGTTATTCGTATCCAGATTCAGGCGGTTGGTGTTTGGATTACCCCGGCAAACCTGGCCATTCTTGATCGATCAAATATCGTTCTGATTGAGGGGGATGCTATCGAGCGCCCATTGGAGAGATATGCGCCCTTGTGCGAATTGCTTTATCACATAACCGGTGATCGCTATCAGGCGGATATTATTTATGAACCTATGCGCCATGGGATTTCGGAAAAGCCTGCTGACTATGGTGCGGATGTTTTTCCTGACTCTGTAACCTGAGTTTGTTGGCTTTACTATTACATTAAAGTTGAGGCTGCTGACAGTTTTTGCCACCCATTTTGTGGAGAATAACGGCATCATTGAATGATGAATGTCATAACTTTGTGTTATGCCTAACAATTCGTTGGACAATGATCAAAAAGGGAATATTATTGCCAACCGACCAGATGGTCGGACGGTTTTTTATAACCTGAGCGAATGTCCCGGCTTTACATTTTGTGACATTTGTTGATTTTGGTTTTGTATGTGGCTATGCAACAATCCTCTGGCTGAAAAATGCCGAAGTTATGGTTGGGATACCGTCGATTTATCGCCCTCCCTCCCGCATACCTTGTGCAGTCCTGTAGTAATGTCTTTTCTCTCCTCTCAATGGTTCCTTATCTATGAATAATGCGAAATCAATCGGTATTGCGGTAGCAAGCCTTATAGGAATTGTGGTGGTTGCTGCTGGCATTAAATTTACGCAATTTGCGGCAATGGGCCAGGCTCAAGCGAGCGCACCGCCGCCTTCCGAAACGGTAAGTACTTTTGCCGCGGAAGTTCAAAAATGGCCAAACAGCTATACCGCAATGGGTACAGTGGAAGCATCAGAAGGTATTGTCATTACTGCCGAAGTGGCGGGTAAGGTAAAGGAGATTCGCTTTAAATCTGGCGAGCAAGTCAAGAAGGGAACAGTAATTCTGGTGCAGGAATCCGGCAATGAACAAGCGCAACTAAGCGCCGCTGAAGCGCGCCTGCGTTTGGCTCAATCCAATCACGAACGCTTGGTGGAGTTGCGTAAACGCAATACGGTTTCACAAAGTGACCTGGATGCTGGTGTACAGCAAATGGGATCTGCGCTCGGAGAGGTGAATGATTTAAAAGTTACCCTCGATAAAAAATTGGTGCGCGCGCCTTTTGATGGCCGCTTGGGCATTCGTAAAGTTGACTTGGGTGAAGACTTGCAAATTGGAGGTGAAATAGTGTCTTTGCAAGCGACCAACAGTGTGCGTGTAAATTTCCCTGTTCCGCAATTCTGGTTGGTGCAAATGAATCGTGGCCTGCCAGTTGAGGTCAATGTAGGCAATGGTTCTGGTGCGACTATTAGTGGAGAGATCACCGCAATTGGCGCCGAAATCAATTCCGTAACCCGCAATGCGATCGTGCAATCTTATTTACAGAATGAAAATAGTCTGTTGATTCCAGGTATGGCGGTAGAAACCAAAGTGACCCTTTCTGATCCTCAGGATGTGTTGGCAGTGCCAAGTACAGCCATTATCTATGCTCCGTTTGGTGACACAGTGTTTGTTATCGAAGCGGGTGAAAAAAAGGGTACGTTTAAAGCGCGTCAGCAATTTGTCCGTTTGGGTAAAGCGCGTGGGGATTTTGTAGAGGTAGTTGATGGCTTAAAAGCAGGGGATTTGGTGGCCAGTGCAGGCGCATTCAAATTGTTGAATGGTCAGGCGGTAACAGTAAGTACTTTACCTACACCGGAATTCAAACTCGAACCTACGCCTGCGGATAGCTAATTGTTATTAAGTGTTCGCACACGCCGGATATGTGATGTGAGCGAATGCACTGGATGCGTTACTCCATAAGCCAGAAAGCCCATGAGCCTAACTTATGAAATTTACTGATATTTTTATCAAGCGGCCGGTACTCTCGATAGTAGTGAGCCTGCTTATTTTAATTATGGGTATACAGGCGGGAACCAACCTGACTGTACGCCAATATCCACGTAGTGACATTTCCGTCATTATTATCAATACCGTATATGTTGGTGCCAATGCGGAATTAGTGCGTGGATTTATTACTACACCGATTGAGCGTGCCATTGCTTCAGCAGGTGGTATTGATTACATCGAATCGCAAAGTGCGATGGGTATGTCTACCGTTACTGCACATTTGCGTTTGAATTATGATCCACTCAAAGCCATGACTGAAATTTCGGCCAAGGTAAATCAGGTGCGTGGCGATTTGCCACCAGAAGCGGAGGTTCCTGCTATTCGTATTGAGGCTGCTGATTCCCAATTTGCAGCAGCTTATTTAAGTTTCAGTTCGGAAATCCTTGAGCAAAACCAAATCACCGATTTCTTGACTCGCTCGATACAACCGCGTTTAACAGCCATTGCTGGTGTACAAAAAGCTGATGTGCTGGGTGGTAGAACCTTTGCGATGCGTATTTGGCTTAAGCCTGAGCGTATGGCCGCTTTAAATGTAACACCGGTACAAGTTCGCGCTGCGTTGGCCGCTAACAACGTGCAGGCAGCTGTGGGGCAAACTCGCGGAACTTACACGCAGGTTAATTTGCGCGCGGATACGGATTTAAAAAGTGTCAATGAATTTAAGCAGCTAATTATCCGCAACTCAGCTGATGGCATTATTCGACTCAGCGATATTGCTGATATTACCTTGGGGGCAGAAAATTACGATACGGTAGTTAACTATTCCGGGGATACAGCGGTATTTATGGGCGTTTGGGTTGCACCTAATGCCAATGCATTGGATGTAATGAAAGCAGTTAATAAGGAAATGGAGGCAATTAAGGCTGAATTGCCAACTGGTTTGTCAGGCACAGTTGCCTACGATTCCACCGAATATATTGATGCGGCAATTCATGAGGTTATCAAAACCCTTTCGGAAACCTTATTAATTATTGTGATCGTAATCTTCCTGTTTTTAGGATTCAGTCGCTCAGTCATTATTCCGGTATTGGCTATCCCCCTGTCGTTAGTTGGTGCGCTTTTTATTATGCAATTGTGCGGGTTCTCGTTGAACTTGCTAACCCTGCTTTCTATAGTGCTATGCGTAGGTTTGGTGGTGGACGATGCCATCGTTATGGTGGAAAACATCGAACGCCATATCCAGGATGGGATGAAACCATTCCAGGCTGCGATTATTTCTGCGCGTGAATTGGCTGGCCCAATTTTGGCAATGACGGTGACACTGGCCTCGGTGTATATCCCAATTGGTTTGCAAGGCGGCTTGATTGGATCTTTATTCCGTGAATTTGCAATTACGCTTGCAGGGGCAGTAACTATCTCGGCCATTGTCGCGATTACTTTGTCGCCTATGTTGGGTTCGCGTATGTTGAAACCGCATAAGGGTTTAAAGGCTCCACTGGAAAAACCCTTTGAGCGTTTCCGTGAATGGTACGGACGTAAATTACAGGTGAGTTTGCAGAACCGTGCTGGCGTTTATATTTTTTGGATTGGCATCACTCTCTTGTGTTTTCCACTGTATCTTTTTTCTTCGAAAGAATTGGCGCCTACTGAAGATCAGGGCGTCATTTTTGGAATTGTGGATGCACAGGCCAACTCAACTGTAGATCAGGCGTCGCATTACGGTAAACAAGTTAACGAAGCCTTTATGAGCGTTCCGGAAACTGAGTTTACCTTCCAGTTGACGTTCCCCACCGGTGGCTTTTCCGGCATGGTTACCAAACCTTGGGAGGATCGTGATCGTGATGTATTCCAGATTATGCCGGAAGTACAGCAAAAATTATCCGCTATAGCAGGTGTAAAAATTCTACCTGTCACTCCTCCTGCATTACCGGGTGGAGGCCAGTTCCCGTTTGAGATTGTGTTGGCATCTACAGCAGACATCAAAGAAATTTATGATCACGCACTGAAAGTGCAAGAAATCATGATGAAGTCCGGTATGTTTTTTTTCCAGACACTGGATGTGAAGGTGGACCAACCTGATTACAAGCTCAATATTGATCGCGAAAAAGTGGCTGACCTTGGTTTGGATTTGCAAACCGTGACTAATGACGTGGGCACATTGTTAGGTGGTGGCTATGTCAATCGCTTTAACATGGCGGGGCAGAGCTACAAAGTGATCCCGCAAGTGAAACGTGTTGGGCGTTTAAATCCTGATGATTTATCGAACCTGTATGTGACTGGTCCTGAAGGGAGTTTGATTCGCTTGGATCAAGTAGCAAGCATTGCTCACACGACAGAACCGCGCACCATTAACCGTATGCAGCAATTGAATGCAGTAAAAATCAGCGGTGTTACGGGTAAGCCCTTGGGCGAGGCATTGACGTATGTTGAAGCAGAAGCACGTAAAATCCTGCCCAAAAGTTACACCATCGATTACACTGGTGAGTCGCGTCAATTAATTCGTGAGGGGAACACCTTTTTGCCTGCGTTCCTGATGGCAATCCTCATGATTTTCCTGGTGCTAGCAGCGCAGTACAACAGCTTCCGTGATCCATTGGTTATCCTTGCAGGCTCGGTGCCATTGGCGATGTTTGGTGCGTTGTTATTCACGTTCCTCAAGATTCCAATGCCGATTCCATTTTTCACCAATGGTTTTACCAGTACCCTGAATATTTATTCGCAGGTTGGTTTGGTGACACTGATGGGGCTGATTGCGCGTAACGGAATTCTGGTTGTGGAATTTGCCAATAAATTGCAAGAGCAAGGTATGGCCAAGCTTGAGGCGATTCGCGAGGCATCTTCTTTGAGATTGCGTCCGGTAATGATGACCAGTGTGGCGACAATTGCGGGTCATACTCCTTTGATCTTTGCTGCGGGTGCCGGTGCCGAAGCGCGTAACGCGATTGGTATCGTATTGGTGTTGGGTATGACTATTGGTACTTTCTTCACCTTATTTGTATTGCCATCGGTTTATATGTTGCTCGCTAAAGATCATCAGCATGATCGAGAAGCACTGGAGCAATTGGCCGAAGCCTAGATCGGCTAACAATAAAAAAGGGTGCCAATCGGCACCCTTTTTTGTTAGGGTGCGCCGCATTGGTTTTCGATGGTGCCAAGCATCTGTGATTTATTGTTAAGAGGATATTCCCGTGTCTGTTATCACCCGTGCAATTGTTGAAGCGCAGCTCACCAAGGTTATTGAGCCTACCCTGGGGCGCGACCTCATGAGCCTGGATTGCATTGAATCCATTGCGATTGAAGGCAATAAAATCAGCCTTGGATTACTGCTTGGATACCCTACAAATTCGGTAGGAGTACCTTTGGCGCAAGCGATTAACCAGGCATTGGCTGAATTGCCAGGTATTGAACATACATCGATTGATATTCGATGGCAGGTTCCCGCCAGTGCCGCGGCAAATTCCCAACAGGCCATCCCGCAGGTGAGCAATATTATTGCTGTTGCATCAGGCAAAGGCGGGGTCGGTAAATCGACCACGGCGGTAAACCTGGCCTTGGCGTTGGCGGCAGAAGGTGCCCGGGTGGGTATCCTTGATGCAGATATTTATGGACCTAGCCAACCGCAAATGTTGGGAGTAGGGCAGCGCCGTCCTGAAATAGTGGGCGAGCAGGGCCAGCAGCAAATGGTGCCCATCAGTGCACATGGAATTCAGTCTATTTCCATGGGGTATCTGATGACCGAAGAAACGCCGGTGATGTGGCGTGGCCCTATGGTGAGCGGTGCCTTGCAACAATTGTTGATGCAAACCCGTTGGGACAATCTGGATTATTTAATTATCGATATGCCACCTGGTACCGGTGATATCCAAATTACCCTTGCGCAAAAAGTACCGGTAACCGGTTCTGTTATTGTGACAACACCACAGGATATTGCTCTGCTTGATGCTAAAAAAGGCATAGAAATGTTCCGCAAAGTGAATGTGCCGGTTTTGGGTGTAGTGGAAAATATGGCGATTCATATTTGTTCCAATTGTGGTCATGAAGAACATATTTTTGGTGAGGGTGGTGGTGAGCGCATTGCACATGATTACCAAACTGAATTGCTGGGGTCATTGCCATTAAATTTATCGATTCGCGAAAATGCGGACAATGGCAATCCCTCGGTTGCTGCAGATCCTGAATCGGCGATTAGCCAAAAATATCGCGCTATAGCACGCAAACTGGCTGCGAATCTGTGGCTCTATAATCTCAACAGCCGAAGTTTGCCGGATATTGAAATCTCCGATGATTAGTGGTGTATAAACGCAATCTAAAAAGCCCTCATTGACCTTCTCAATGAGGGCTTTTTTATTATGTTGTGATACATAAGTGACGCATGAAAAATAAAATGTTTTTGTCGCCCGATAATGCAGGTTATTGCTGATGTGTTTTCAACGGTTAAAAAATAGCTTGCATAGGCTTTTATGTTGGCAGTAAATTGGCAGCCCCACCTACAGTCGATTAATAACAATAACCTGAGCGCTGTGATTGCATGGATGCCGTCTGTCAGGGCACATCCAAACATATAGTGTTGGAGTGTTACAGCATCGACCCTTTATCTATTGGGCTGTCGATAACTGTTTTTTGTTGTCCGATAAAACCAATAAATACTACTCAATGTCTGGTTTTAAATGCGTCGATTCTTCGACTGGATTTCTATTGCCAGTACAAAATCCTGTTTAACGATAATTAAAGGAAATGTTACGTCGATGAAAAAAATACTTTCAGTAGGTGCGCTGTTGAGCGCTTCTTTACTATCAATAAATGCGTTTGCTGTTGATTGTAGTTCTCTGCCAGTTTGGAATAGTGCAACTGTCTACACAGCTGGCAATAAGGTCCAGCATCTAAACCGCGGTTATACCGCGAATTATTGGACACAAGGCAATAACCCCACCAATTTTTCGGGTCAGTGGCAGCATTGGGCTGATAATGGTGTTTGCGACACTACTACATCGAGCGTTGCTCCAAGTTCAAGTGCGCCCAGCAGTTCACGTTCGTCAAGTTCCAGCTCTTCCTCCACCAGTTCTGGCGTTAATTGTTCGGAAGGCAATCCTTCAGTCTGTTCCAGCAAGTCCTCAAGCTCGGTTTCCAGTAGCTCGCTTGGTCTCTGTCCTGCTTATGTGGCAGGCACTAATTACGCTACGGGTGCAGTGGTGACTAATGCTGGTGGTGTTTACACCTGTCAGGTGCCGGGCTGGTGTACATCTACCGCGACCTGGGCTTATGCGCCGGGTACTGGTACTTATTGGCAGCAGGCCTGGGCAGCCGGTGGCAATTGTTCTGTTGCCAGCACATCCAGTGTGAGTACCTCGCGTTCCAGCTCCAGTAGTTTGGCTCCTTCTTCAATCAGTTCATCCAGCATCAGTTCTTCTCGTTCTAGCGTGTCATCTAGCAGCAGTTCAGTAACACCGAATAACGGCAGGGATTTGGTGGGCTATTGGGAGAACTGGCACTGGCCATTAGAAGTACCAACGTCAATTCCTAATTACACGGTATTAAATATTTCGTTTCCCTCAATTAATGCAGATGGTTCACTCTTCCTTAGCAACGAGGGAGGAGTCCAAAACAATCCGACTGTAGAACAAATTGCCGCAGCAAAAGCCCAGGGCAAAAAAGTATTGCTGTCGATTGGTGGTGCTAACGCGACCTTTGTGTTGAATAACCAAGCGCAGGAAGACAATTTTGTAAATTCCTTCATCGCGATCAAAGATCAATTTGGTTTGGATGGTATTGATATCGATACTGAAAAAGGGTTGCACACCAATCCTAATGCGCAAATCAGTTTAACCAATCCACAATATTCAGCGGATTACCTTGCGCGTGCGATCAAGCGTTTGAAGGCGCGCTACGGATCGAGCTTCCTGCTGACTATGGCTCCGGAAACGGCACACACCATAGGCGCTAACCTTGCAGGCAACTGGTTGGGGCAATACAACTGGGGTGTTTATTTGCCATTGATAAACGCATTGCGCGATGACATCAGTTGGATCCAGATGCAGTACTACAACACCGGTTCAATGCCAGGTAAAAATGGCCAGTTCTATAATTCTGCTACCCAGGATGGATTGGTGGCCTGGACTGAAGCTTTGATTGAAGGTTTCCCAATTGGCAGCACCGGTGTGAGCTATCTTGGTTTGCCAGCCAATAAAGTGATTATCGGTTTACCTGCTTCATCTGCACCAACTGCCGCTGGCAGTGGTTACACCAACCCAACCGTTGTGAAAGCTGCAGTGCGCTGCTTGCGTTCCGGTGATTGTGGCAGTGGTTATAAACCGGCAAAAACCTATCCGGATTTACGTGGATTGATGGCCTGGTCTACCTATGAAGATTACCTGACCGGTTATGCTTTCTCTAACAACCTCAAGACCTGTGCGTTACAAAATCAATGTAATTGATTAGCTGTTGAATAAAAAATCCCCACTGGTTTGTAATCGTCAGTGGGGATTTTTATTTATGCGGTGGCTATAACCTATAGGACTAGTTAAACGTTAGTTAGCTTGTTTTCAATCCTATGTTTATAGAATGGTTGCCATTTTAAATCGGTTGCCGAGCGCCATAACCACTCAACAGGGCCATAGTGGAAATATTGTAACCACCAGCGGCAAAATAAAACCTGTGCGGCAAATATTGCACAACATAAAAGCGCATTCATGCCTGGCGAAGTTTTGGTAAATAAACCCAAACCGATATTAAAGAAAATAAAAACACCGATAAGGGTTTGCATTAAATAACTGGTCAGCGCCATTTTGCCAACCGCCGCAAGTGGAGTTAACCGGATTTCCCATTTGGGTTTGAGCATAAGCAAGCTGATGCCCGTAATATAAATAAGTGTCAGGCTGACATTAAAAAATTCCAGTATAAAACCGCCTATCCAACCTGCAAGCGGTGTTTTTTCCATATCAATCTTTAACAGAAATGTGACTGCGCCCAGTGTGATGCCAGATAAGAGCGCAATAACAATAACCAAGCTGCTTTTTTTCAAAACCAATTTGAATAAAGCAGATTGACTGGCGATATTTTCAAACCACTGCATACGTCCAGCCAGCATTCCCAGCAAAAAGAAACCAAAGGTAATGATTAGTCTGCCGCTGTTGATTTGATATGCACATTTATCGGCTATGGCATGGATATTATGTTTGACCATATCGGTAAAAGAACCTGCGCTGACGATTGCGTAATATTCTGCGCCTGCGGTGGCCTGGTCGAAATCAAGCAGTGTTAATTTGTCGCGTGCAATAATTGAAATAAGTTCAGCGACCTTGGTGGGAATGTTGAGTACTAACACTATCCCTATAACCAGCAACGCTTTATTGCTGAGGTTACGTAAGAATAACAGCAGGAAACCTAGCGGAACATAAATGGATAAAATGTCGGCGCGCCAGAAAGCATGATGTATCAAACCAATCAAACCTAAAATAGCTAGACGCCAACCGAAACGTGTAACCACTGGCTCATTGCGCTTGATCAACCCCTGGATCTGGATATAAAAACTCAAGCCAAATAAAAATGAAAAAATCGCAAAGAATTTGCTAATGACAAAAATCATGTAGCTGCCAATGGCGATGCCGCTGCCTATATCCTTATAGAGCTGATAGGTATCTTGCGGCAATGGCCCAGCGGCATACCAAAAAATCATATGGGCATAGAGAATGCCAAAAAGAGCGAAGCCACGCAGGACATCCAACGTGACTATGCGATCCATTTTTTGCATGGGATAAGGGAAAGATGCTGAAGCTGTCATAGGGGATTCCTTGCGCCGATGGTGATGTACTGCTTGGACGGGTTTTACCGCTATTTGGATTCGCCCGCCGTTATTATTGTTAATAAATCATTGTTGTTATTAAGAAATAATTATGTGAATTGTAGTTCCCGCGGCAACTCTACAATGATGGGCTGTTTGCTATAGGGGCAAACAAACTCCAGTCGATACGCCAAGAGTTGCAAGCCTGAACTGGACTTGGTGCCATAGAGTTTATCGCCCACAATCGGGTGGCCGATGTTGGCAAGGTGGCGGCGGATCTGGTGTTTGCGCCCGGTTTCGATATGCACATCCAACAGGGTTTTATTGTTATCCACACGAACTTTTTTGATGTGGGTGACGGCCGATTTGCCATCCAATTCGTAATTGAGGGTCAGGCCGGTAGCGGGAATATCGCAGTCATCAACGACCCAGGCCTGATAAAATTTGCGCATATCGCGCGCCTGGAATAGCGCGGATAATTTTGCTGCACTTTGGCTGTCGTGCGCGAGTATGATCAAACCCATTGCATCGGCATCCAGGCGGTGGACTAAAAAACACTCCCGTGGCCGCTGCCCCTGATTGAGTTGGCCATTCACTTCAACCCACCGTAAAATGCTACAGTGGTCGCCCCATTGGGAGCCCTGTGAAAGCATACCGGCGGGTTTGAACCAGATGCTGTAGCTACCGGCGTCGTAAATCAGGTTGGCAGTTTCCGGTTTGCGCGCGAGCACTTGTTCATCATAAAAAAACTGGATGGTTGAGCCTTTGTGCAACACCTTGGTGGCGCGACGCAACCGCAGGGTTTTACCTTTCAATGTCCACCAGACCGCGCCTTTATTCATCGCATCTTTAATACGCTGCCTGGATAGCCCGGTGCCTTCTGCCAATAAATCCAGTGCAGTTTGCTCAGGTTTGGTGACGGTGAATTCAAATTTTTGCGGTATTTCAAATGAAGT
>CAZIWB010000004.1:0-320735 GCA_964542655.1 uncultured Cellvibrionaceae bacterium | reverse complement strand
GACAACGTTCTTAATGTTTAACCAGCCGAGGTGACACAGAATTTTGAACGTTCTCCTAAGTCTTGGTTGGGTCATTTGACTCGCGCTTCTTTTGGTGGTCAGTTTTTTTGAATGTTTGTGGTGGTGGGTAGAGGACGGCGGGTTACGCCTTCGGCTAACCCGCGCTACGAGTTATTTAAAAACCCTCTCACAAACCAAATGCATTTTCACCATCAAATCCGCTAATCCCGAAACAGCTTCTTATGCTGGTTTAGGTTTGCTCGGGGTTGAGAGACCCGGCAGCGGGATTTACCGCTGCGCGGGCAGGTTAGTGGTGCCCAGGGTATCTTTTATGGTGGGTAGGCCGTTTGGCTCATAAATTCGCCTTGGCTCTGTGCTAGAATCGCGCCCTCATTTTTGTAGTGGTTTGTGAGGCAAGCTCCATGACTGAATTACTTAATCTTGCGGTGCGCGACGCCGCTCACGATCTGGTAAAGGAACATTTGGCACGTGCATGGAGTGCCCCGCAATATACCCCCGAGCAGGAGGCCGATTATAAGGCCCGTATCAAAGCCCTGCTCAAGCAGCACAATGCTGTGCTGGTTGCTCACTATTACACCGACCCACTGATCCAGGCGTTGGCAGAAGAAACCGGCGGTTGTGTATCCGACTCGCTGGAGATGGCGCGTTTCGGCAAAAACCACTCCGCCGATACCCTGATAGTCGCTGGCGTGAAGTTTATGGGCGAGACCGCCAAGATTCTTACGCCGGAAAAGCGCGTGCTTATGCCTACGCTTGAGGCAACCTGCTCACTGGATCTGGGTTGTCCTATCGATGAATTTTCAGCCTTTTGCGATCAACATCCCGATCGCACCGTAGTTGTTTACGCCAACACATCCGCAGCAGTAAAAGCCCGTGCCGATTGGGTGGTGACCTCCAGTATCGCGCTGGATGTGGTGGATTACCTGGATCGCCAGGGCAAGAAAATCCTCTGGGCGCCGGACAAGCACCTGGGCACTTATGTGCAGCAAAAGACCGGTGCGGATGTGCTCCTGTGGGATGGTGCCTGTATCGTGCATGAGGAATTCAAGGCGAAAGGTGTTGAAGACCTGAAGATCCTCTACCCCGATGCCGCCGTGCTGGTTCATCCTGAATCGCCCCAGGCGGTGGTGGATTTGGCGGATGTGGTGGGTTCTACCTCCCAGTTGATCAAAGCGGCGGGAACCCTGCCCAATAAGGAATTTATCGTGGCGACCGACCAGGGCATCTTCTACAAGATGCAGCAGGTCAATCCCGATAAGGTATTCCATATCGCCCCTACTGCTGGCAGTGGTGCGACTTGCCGCTCCTGCGCCAACTGCCCCTGGATGGCAATGAATGTCCTGGACAACCTGGCCACCGTATTTGAGCGCAGTGACAACGAAATCCATGTTGATCCCGAGCTGGGGCGGCAGGCAATGATTCCGCTGCAGCGCATGCTGGATTTTAAAAAATAAGTATTCACCCGCTTACTTGATGGTGTTTTGCTTGTTTCGTCTGGCCCCACTCAGTACCATGGCGCCTTTCGTTATTTGGTCACCCCAATTTCCCAACTTTTATCGCTACATTATTTCGCTAGCTAACGGAGCTCCCGATGATTCAAGGCAGTATGGTTGCCCTGGTTACCCCCCTGAATGCAGATAATTCCCTCGATTGGGCGAGCCTGCATAAGCTGGTGGACTGGCATCTGGAGCAGGGTACCCATGCCATAGTGGCAGTGGGCACAACCGGTGAATCAGCGACGCTGAATGTGGATGAGCATTTGGCGGTGATTAAAAAAGTGGTTGATCAGGTGAATGGCCGTATCCCGGTGATTGCCGGTACGGGGGCCAACTCTACCTCCGAAGCGGTCGAGCTGACCCAGGCCGCGAAAGATGTGGGTGTCGATGCCTGCCTGCTGGTGACGCCTTATTACAACAAGCCCACGCAAGAGGGATTGTTCCTGCATCACGCGCACATTGCCCAGGCAGTGGCGATTCCCCAGTTTCTCTACAATGTACCCGGCCGCACGGGTGTGGATATGAAGCCGGAAACCGCGCTGCGCCTGGCTAAAGTCCCGAATATCATCGGCATCAAAGAGGCGACGGGCGATCTTGACCGCGCTAAATTACTGATCGAACAGGCTCCCTCCAGCTTTGCCATTATCTCGGGTGACGATGCAACAGCGGTCGATTTAATTCTTTTAGGGGGCAAAGGGGATATTTCTGTCACGGCGAATGTCGTACCTGCGGCCATCGCGCGTATGTGCGAATTGGCCCTGGCGGGTAAGGCGGAAGAAGCGCGCGCAATTAATGAGCGTTTGCTGCCACTGCATACCGCTATGTTTGTTGAGTCAAACCCGATTCCCGTTAAATGGGCAGTCGAACAATTGGGGTTGATCCAATCGGGTATTCGCCTGCCACTGACACGTTTGTCAGAGCAGTATCACCAACAGGTTAAAACAGCCATGCAGGTCGCCGGGATTTAAGCCAAATCCTGCTTGCAGGTTGTCGATGAGATGATTCATGAGTCCAATTAAAACAATGCCCATAACAACAATTCCTTTACTGTCGATCAAGCGCCCCCTGTTGGCTTTGCTGGTTGCCAGTCTGAGCGTTTCACTCTCTGGCTGTAGTACTTTTTTTGGCGATGAAGGTGTATTCCGCAACCGTTCCGGGGATTACCTCAAAGCCGACAATATCCCGCCGCTGGTATTACCTGCGGGCAAAAAATCCGAAAGCATGGGTGAGCTGTACCCCATCCCTCCTATTACGGCAACCGAGTTTGGTTTCGATCCCACAGCAGACGCCTATGAGATTCCCCGCCCCATGCCGCTGTCGGCTAACCTGGAGCAGGAAAACGTCAAGATCCAGCGTGTAGGCGGCGAGAGCTGGATTTTGTTGAATGCTGCTCCTGGAGAGGTCTGGCCGCGTATCCGCAACTTCCTCAATGTGAATACCCTGGCGGTGAGCAAGGCGGATATTGGTAAAGGCATTATTGAAACCAGTTGGCTGCAATTCAAAACCGATTTAACAACCTACGATAGATACCGCTTGCAGATCGACCAGGGCGTGCAACCGGAAACGACAGAAATCCATATCACCCATATGAGTGTTCCTGTCGCTGAAAAACCGGCGCCTGATATGGGCTGGCCGCGTCGCTCGGTAAACCCTGAGCGTGAAAAGTGGATGCTGGATGAGCTGGCGGCAACCCTGGCAAGCGAGACAGCCGAAGGCGGTACTTCATTGTTGGCCCAGGAAATTGGTGGCGCGGTGAAGGCCAATTTAGGTGTTTCCCACAATGAGCCATTGATGACGATCAAGCTCGATCGCCAGCGCACGTTTGCCACTCTGACCTATGCGGCCAAACATGATGGTTTTACCACCTTTGATGTGGATACCGAAGCCGGCGTTTTCTATGTTCAATACATCAATCCTGAGGATTCCAAGCCGGGCTGGTTCAAGCGTTTCTTCCATATTGGTCTGAACCCCAAGCCACCTACATCACCCTATAGCCTGGATCAAATCAAGACTAATATGTTGACTGGCGATGCGTTTGAGAAGGCGCCACGCTCCGATCGTGATGAAGAGGAAATCCTGCCGGATGCGCCCGGTTACCTGATTGTGGTGACCGGTACCGAAGGTAATTTTGTGGTGCGTGTGCGCGATCCTTATGGCAAGCGTTTGACCTCGCATGAAGCACGTGAATTGCTGACCGTCTTGCGCAGAAACCTGATCTAGATGTCAGCTCCCTTGCGCTTTGCGTCACTTGGTAGTGGTAGCCGCGGCAACTCTACCCTGGTGGAGTGGAGCGCAGGCACCCTTCTGATCGATTGTGGATTTAGTGTCAAGGAAGCTATCCAGAGGCTTGAACGCCTGGGTAAGCGTGCAGAAGATTTGCGGGCGATATTGGTAACCCACGAGCATGCGGATCATATTAAAGGTGTGGCGGCTATGGCGCGCCGCTACGATTTGCCGGTCTACATGACTCCGGGTACATACCACAGTCGTAACCTGGGTGAGTTGCCAGACCTGCGTTTGATCGAAGCCTATAGTCCGTTTGTATTAAATGATTTACACATTACTCCCGTCGCAGTACCCCATGACGCGCGTGAGCCAGCGCAGTTTGTGTTTGAATATGCAGGCTTGCGGTTAGGGATATTGACTGATTTGGGTAGTATTACCGCCCATGTTGAAGCGCATTACCAGGATCTGGATGCGATGGTATTGGAGGCGAACCATGATCCGGTGATGCTCGCATCCGGCTCTTACCCTCCATCGCTGAAACAGCGTGTTGGTGGGCTCTGGGGACACCTGAGTAACCAGCAGGCGGCGGGATTTTTACAGCGCCTGAACTGCGCGCGTTTACAGCATCTGGTGGTGGCGCATATCAGCCAACAAAATAATTCGTTGGAGCTGGCGCAAGCCGCTTTGGCACCTGTCACGGCAGAGGTAAAACAGATTACCTTTGCATGTCAAAATCAGGGATTTGACTGGTTATCGGTTTCTTGAATTCTGTTTTTACTTTTTGTTTCTTACTTTCGAATAGCAGGCCTATCAATGGAAAAGCGCGAACAACTCTACGCTGGCAAAGCCAAATCCATCTACAAAACTGACGATCCTGACCATGTGATCATGTTATTCCGCAACGATACCTCAGCCTTTGACGGCAAGCGTATCGAGCAACTTGACCGTAAGGGTATGGTGAATAACAAGTTCAATGCCTTCATCATGGGCAAATTGCAGGAAGCGGGTATCCCTACCCACTTTGTGAAACTGTTGTCGGACACTGAAGTCCTGGTGAAAAGCATGCAGATGATTCCGGTGGAGTGTGTGGTACGCAACCTGGCTGCTGGTTCCCTGGTGCGTCGTCTGGGTGTGCAAGAGGGCCTGGAGTTGAACCCGCCTACCTTCGAATTGTTCCTGAAAAACGATGCCTTGGGTGACCCTATGGTCAATGAATCCCATGTGCAATCATTCGGTTGGGCAACGCCAGAGCAGTTGGCACGTATGAAAGAACTGACTTTCAAGATCAATGCGGTACTGAAGGATTTGTTTGCATCCGGCAATATGCTGCTGGTGGATTTTAAAGTGGAATTCGGTTTGCACAAAGGCGAAGTGATTCTTGGGGATGAGTTCTCACCAGATGGCTGCCGTTTGTGGGATAAAGATACCCGTGAAAAACTGGATAAAGACCGTTTCCGTCAAAACCTCGGTAATGTTGTTGAGTCTTACGAAATGGTCGGCCAGCGTCTTGGGTTAACTTTCTAATCAAGTCCCGGGCGCAGACAAAGGGGGCTTAGGCCCCTTTTTTTATTGCGGGTGAGTTAATTTTGATCATTAGTATCTATACTCAACCCATATCCTCTGCCTATATGCCTCAGGCAGGGTTAAAACAGCTAATAAAATTATGGAGAATCTACAGTGAACGAACGCCGCGTGTTTGAACGCACCTCAACTTCGGTGCGCGTGGAAATGTCCCACCCGAGTTTCGGTACAATTATTGGCTTCGCCAAAGATATTTCGGATGGTGGAGCGCAAGTGCAGATTGAAAATCAGGTTTGTCCACCGGTGGGTACAGAAGTGTCAGTGAAATTTAAAAAGGCAGTGGGTGCGATTAATGCTGAACCGGTACGTATGCGTGTAGTGCATCAATTGCGCAATACTATTGGTTTAATGTTTGTGCGGGGCGCGCTTTAAGCTGCGCCCCTGTGGCATTTAATTTGTACACTGCTTGGGCAAATGCAAATCCAACTGCTGGTGTTTCAGGTTTTGTTGTAATTGTTGTAAATCATTGCAGGTCATCTGCGGGTTATCATCTATATATAACTGGGTAAGATGCAGCAAGTGCAAAAGCGGTGCTGGTTCTTTTATCTGGTTATTGGTGAGTACCAGTTTTTCCAGGCGCCCCAGCTTTCCGATTTCGTTAATATCCGCAATCAGGTTGTCCGCCAGATTAAGTTCCTTCAAGGCAAAAAACTTATCCAGCCCCACCAGGGATTTAATTCCCGCATTGCTGCAATTTAAACGCGTGAAATTTTCTGCACTGGTGATATGCAAATCGACAATGGTTTGCTCTACACAGTCGCGTAATTTTGTATCGGCTAGTTGATAATCTTTAAATAGTGATGGAGGTGTGTAGACGACATTTTCGTTGACGCTCACGGAATAATTGTTACATCCTGAGGTCAATAGAGTGGTGGCTAGCCCACAAAAAAGTAACAAAGATTTGCTAAGCATATGGAATTTACCTGGGTTGGAGCGGAAAATACGCACGCGAATAAGTGCGCGATGTGGCCACTTTAATCAGATCTCTATCTTGCAGCAATCACAGAATTCAGTATTTATTCAGTTCCACTATTTAACAATCATTACACGCCATTATGATTGTTAATGCCGATTTTATTGTCCCATTGGAGAGTTGTTAGTATGAAATATATCCTCGCTGCTATTTTGTCATTTGCCATTGTTGGTTGTACAACAACTGACCCTTACACCGGCGAACAAAAAACCAGTAATACTGCCAAAGGCGCAGGCATAGGTGCGATTGCAGGTGCAGTTCTGGGAGCGGCTACCGGTGATAACAGCGATGACCGTCGTGATCGCGCCTTGAAGGGTGCCGCCATTGGCGGAATCATCGGCGGTGGTGTAGGTAACTACATGGATCGCCAGGAAGCCAAGTTGCGTCAGGAGCTGCAAGGTACCGGAGTACAGGTGAGACGTGAAGGCGATAATTTGTATCTGGTGATGCCAGGCAATATTACCTTCGCATCCAACAGTGCCGATATCCGCTCGGACTTTTTTGATGTGTTGAATTCAGTGGCCAAGGTATTGGCCGAATTTAACCAAACCTCAATCAAAGTGACTGGCCATACTGACTCAACCGGTGGCGACAAAATTAACCAGCCACTGAGTGAACGTCGCGCTGAAAGTGTTGCCAGCTATTTGCGCAGCCAGAAAGTGAGCAGCGCACGTATCCAATCCTATGGTTACGGCTCGCGCTATCCCGTAGCCAGTAACGATACTGCGACTGGTCGCGATGCTAACCGTCGTGTGGAATTGGAATTGATTCCCAACCAAAAGTAACCCTGTGATTGACCACAAAGCCGTTGCCTGACCGCAGCGGCTTTGTCATTTCAGGGGGAGTGATTTTTTTGCGATGCATTAAATCATTGTCAGTGTTTTAGGCAGGTTGGATAATGCACAGCTAATTATTGCTGCCGTGATCACCATGCCAAACTCCCTCGCTGTACTTTGCAATTATCCACCACGGTTAACACAGGCCGAAGCACTTGCCCAACAGCTGCAATTGCCGCTGTTAGCTGACCAATCCGCCGATACAATTGATACTGCCGAATTTGTGGTGCTCTTTGCGCAAGAGTCGATCCAGTTACAGCAAGCTGGTCGTAAAGCGCCGGGGCCGATTATTGCGGAATTCACTGAAGGTGCTGTTGACCATCGCCGCAAATTTGGCGGTGGCAAAGGGCAGATGATTGCCAAGGCTGTGGGGATAAAATCCGGTGTTTATCCACATGTGTTGGATGCAACCGCAGGCTTAGGTAAAGACAGTTTTGTGCTTGCAACCCTGGGTTGTAAGCTGACCATGATTGAGCGCTCGCCGATAGTACACGCCTTGTTGGCGGACGGATTGCAGCGTGCGCAATTATTCGGCTGTGAGCAGGATGCAGAATTGCTGCAAACTATCCAGCGCATGCAATTGCTCTCGCAAGATAGCCGCACTTATCTGGAATCACTTTCGCCGGATTTATTTCCTGACGTGATTTACCTGGACCCCATGTTTCCCGAGCGACAAAAAACCGCTGATGTAAAAAAAGAAATGGCTGCCTTTCACTCGGTGGTAGGTAAGGATGAAGACGCAGATGCGCTTTTACCCCTGGCGCTTGCCCATGTTAATTATCGTGTAGTGGTAAAACGCCCGCGCAAAGCGCCGCTATTAAACAACCAGACACCTTCGTATCAGTTGGAGGGAAAATCGAGCCGTTACGATATCTACACCATCAAAAAGCTTCCCGACGTTTTACCTTCAGCCCGGTAAATTGTTATGAATTCTATCGAGCTTGAGTTGCTGTTCGACCAGGTTGCCGACGCGCTCGCTGGCCCCGGTTTTATTATTCTCGACCAACCTCTGCCTGGGCCTTTGACCCAGGGATTAATCGATAACCTGCAATACCAGCAGACCGCACTTAAACCTGCGGGGGTGGGTCGGCAGGGTGATTATCAACTTAACCAGAATATCCGTGGCGATGCCATCCAGTGGCTGGAGCCGGGTGATCCTGCTGTCACGGAATTTTTACACTGGATGGATAAGCTGCGGCAGGGGATCAACCAGCGGTTATTTTTGGGGTTGTTTGATTACGAATGCCATTACGCAGTTTATCGTCCGGGGGCTTTTTATCAAAAACATCGTGATGCGTTCAGGGGAAATCCCGGGCGCAAGCTATCGACAGTTTTATATTTGAATCCCGGATGGGATCCGGTGGCTGGTGGCGAATTGGTGCTCTATGATGAAGCAGGAGAGGAGCAATTAATTCGGGTCGCACCGGAATGTGGCAAGCTGGTGATATTCCTCAGTGAGGATTTTCCACACGAAGTGTTGCCTGCGACACAGTTGCGTCAAAGTATTGCTGGCTGGTTTCGTATAAAGCCGTTGTAAATTGCGTATGGGGCCATCGCAAAAGTCTGGTTAACAACACAAAAAGCCCTCATTACTCAATAAGATATAACCGCTAGTGTTTACATACAGGATAAATATTTAATTTCCCGGCACACACTGTTGCCCGAAAAGGAATGGCAGTTGTTGGCAACGAATTTGCAAGTGGTTAAATGTGGCTTGCTGAAATTCTTCCAGGAGAGGAGAAATGGAAACCAGGGATGCGTTTTCAGCGGGCGCTATAACAACGCTAAGAATGCATCATCAAAGTGAGGCCGCGATGCTGAAGGAAGTCACCATGAGTGAGATGACAATAGATTGGCAGAATTACCATTCTGGCCATTTCTACGATGAGTTAATCAGCGCGCCCGGACAACCCCGACCAGAAACACGACACCTCGCCCAATATCTCGCTTCGCTCTCGGGGCAGGAGTTGCAAGAGCGAAAACTCTCCGCTGAATTAGCCATTAAAACCATGGGTATTTCGTTCACGGTTTACAGCGATGCTGGAAACATCGACCGTGAATGGCCCTTTGATATTATCCCGCGCATTATTCCCCAACGCGAATGGCAAAAAACCGAACGCGGTTTGATCCAGCGTTTAACTGCGCTGAATTTATTTATCAACGATATTTACAACGACCAAAAAATTATCAAAGACAAAGTAGTGCCTGCCTATTTGTTTGAAGAATCGGTCAATTTCCGCAAAGAATGTATCGGCATGAAGCCCGCCTATGGTGTTTGGTCGCATATCTGCGGCAGCGATTTGATTCGCGATGACAAAGGCGAATTTTTTGTACTGGAAGATAATTTGCGTGTGCCTTCCGGTGTCTCCTATATGTTGGAAAACCGCAAAGTCACCAAGCGAGTTTTTCCTGAATTATTTGAAAACCACAACATCGTCCCGGTTACCGACTATCCCAACCAATTATTCGATACGCTCGCATCGCTATCGCCACGCAAAGCGGATTATCCAGAAATTGTTGTGCTCACTCCCGGTATTTATAACTCCGCTTATTTTGAGCATTCCTACCTTGCGCAACAAATGGGGGTGGAGTTAGTTGAGGGTAGCGATTTGGTAGTGGATAGCGATGACTGCGTGTATATGCGCAGCATTGATGGTTTAAAACGGGTCGATGTTATTTATCGTCGTATTGATGATTTATTTTTAGATCCGGCTATGTTCAATCCTGATTCAGTGCTTGGCGTACGTGGATTAATGCGCGCATGGTTGAAAGGCAATGTGGCGCTCGCGAATGCACCTGGTGCCGGTGTTGCGGATGACAAAGTCATCTACACTTTTGTGCCGGAGATGATCAAATATTATTTGGGTGAAGAGCCTATTTTGCCAAATGTCCCCAGTTTTTTATGTGTCGATAAAAAACAATGCGACCATGTGCTTGCTAACCTCGATAAATTAGTTGTTAAGCCAGCGAATGAATCGGGTGGCTACGGCATGATTATCGGCCCCCAGGCAAGCAAAAAAGAATTGGAAGAATTTGCGCTGCGCATAAAAGCGAATCCGCGCAATTATATGGCACAACCGTTAATTTCCTTATCGACAGCACCTATCCTCACCAATGGCAATGCCGAACCACGCCATATCGATTTGCGTCCCTTTGTGTTGCAGGGGCGCGAGAGTTGTGTAACTCCCGGTGGATTGACCCGTGTTGCCATGCGCAAAGGTTCCTATGTGGTGAATTCATCGCAAGGTGGCGGCAGTAAAGATACCTGGATTGTGGTGGAGGGCTAAACCATGTTGTCACGTGTAGCAGAGCGAATTTATTGGTTGGGTCGCTATATGGAGCGCAGTGAAAATATTGCGCGCCTGGTTAACGTCAACTCCAATTTATTACTGGATTTACCTGCGGGTGTGCGTGTTGGTTGGGGTTCGTTGATTGATATCAGTGGGACCGGTAGTTATTTCGAACGCGATACCCAATTGGCCGACGAAAAAACCGTAGTGAACTTTATCCTCGCGGATAAAAAAAATCCGGCGTCATTAATTAACTCGCTCAGTTTTGCGCGCGAGAATTCACGCATTACCCGCGAAATCATGCCAATGGAAGCATGGGAATTAATTAATGATTTGTACCACTACATCCGCGACCGCGCCGATAAAGTGACCTCGCGCCGTGATCGCAGCATTATTTTGCTGCACGTAATTAGCAGTGTGCAGCAATTTACCGGTTTGCTCGCCGGTTGCATGAGTCACAACAATGCTTACGACTTAATCCGTATTGGCCGCAACCTTGAACGTGCCGATATGAGTACACGGATTGTGGATGCGGGCTTGGTGAACCTATTGCCGCACCTGTCAGCGGGCGGCACAGAAGTCTTGGAGCCTTACGACAATATTTTATGGATGAGTGTACTGCGTTCACTCAGTGCTTACCAAATGTATCGCCAGCATGTACGTGATCGTGTCAACGCCAGTGCAGTTGTCACCTTCCTGTTACAAAACGAAGATTTCCCACGTGCGGTTGCACATTGTCTCAAACAATTAGAGCAATGTTTGTGGGCGCTACCCAATAGCGAGAAGGTGCTTTCAGCGATTGTGAATATCCAGAATAAATTGGATGAGGCGGATTTGGATAAACTATTACAATCCGGATTGCATGAATACATCGATGAGTTGCAATTAGAAATTGGCAATCTGCATTTCAAGATTGCTGAGACCTGGTTCTTACCTGTTGTCATGGCTCAAGCACAGGAGCAAAAATCTGCGTGATGTGTGTTCCGTTATTCTTTTGCGTGTTGTCTCTCTGAGGCTGGCCCGTTGATCGGGCCTTTTTTATTTCAGGCTATTCACACATGAAAAATCGATATTGGCTTGGGTTCCCCGGTTTCTGTTAAGCTGGGCTATCAATAATTTTTAAAGCTAATAATCAAAATGCGAGTGTGAATAGCCGTGATAATAAGATGCCTGGTTATATGCGTGTGGTTGCCCATGCTCATCGCTGCAAATGCACAAGCAGCCAGCGACATTGATTGGGGTGATAAGACGTGCAACCCCTTACAGTTGACCCGCAGTAAAATTTCCCATCCTCAGGTGAATGCTACCGGGCTTAAGGTGGAAGATTTAACCTATTCAGCGTGCGATGGTAAAACCATAACTGCCTATTTAATCTCTCCAGATAAATTGCAGCCGGGTGCACATCCTGCCATTTTGTATGTGCATTGGTTTGATCCAAGGGTTGCAAACTCCAATCGTGAAGAGTTTGTAGTTGAAGCAGTAGAGTTTGCGAAAAAGGGCGGGGTAGCCCTGTTGGTATCTACATTTTGGTCGGTGCCTGGTGGTTATTATGAACGGCGCCGCTGGCAGGACGATTATGCCAATACAATTAACCAACTACGCGATTTAAAACATGCGCTTACTATATTGCGTGAGCAGCCTGCGGTAGATAAACAGCGAATTGCTTATGTTGGTCATGATTACGGGGCTGTTTTTGGTTCAATGTTGACACCAGAGGAGCCGGAACTGGCCGCGTGGGTTTTTATCGCGGGTACATCAGATATTAGCAGTTGGTATCTATATGGCTCGGCCTCTGGTGTGCCCAAAGGAAATGACTTAACAAAATTTGCAGAACAATTTGCCCCGATACAACCCTATGTGCAATTAAAAAAAGCAACAGCGCCCGTATTATTGCAATATGCCATTACGGATGAATTTATTAGCGATGAACAAAAACAACTGATGCGCTCTGCTGCGCCTACCGGTAGTTTATTCAAACTCTATCCGTCTGGTCACGCAATGGATTTGCCGCAAATTCGTGAGGATCGCGAGCATTGGTTGGCGGAAAAATTACAGATAAAAAATAACAATTAGCTTGTTGTACTGCATGCTCTGTTATTCCTTTATATGCCCTCTCTCTAGGGAGGTATTGATTGGGTATTTTTATTTTCCAAACAACCATAATAAGTAACTTATGCGACTGTTTATGGTTGTTGGATAAGTGATGTTTATACCGGTGCTCAAGATTTTGTCTTTAGTTTTCGCCAGATAAATCTCAAGACCAGGAACAATAATACCAATACAACTAACCAAGGTATAAGGTAAGCAATACCGGTAATTGCTCCGGCAATACCCTCTGCTAGATTATCCTCAAATTCATCCAGTGCATCTGCAATTGGTTGCCAAAAAGAATCCTCAGTGTGGCTGGATAAGCGAATGTTAATAATATCCATGTTCACACGCTGCATTAAAGCTTGGTTGTTTCCCCCTAGGTCTTCCAATTGGGATTGGACATTGGCAATTTCTTGGGAAACTTTAATAAGGGAATCTATATTTCCTTTGGCTTGTTTTTGAAGTTCGAGTAGATCAGTCTGATAGGTTTGTAATAATTTAATACGCTTTTCGACATCAAAAATTTGTGTTGAAAGATCTTCCACGCTAGTGGATTCATTGGTTATTTCGCCATCGTTGCCGGCCAGCGTTAGAAATTGTCCAACACCTTTTGGAGCGATTCTGACTTTAATCTTTCCGTAGTTATAATTTCCTGTTGAAAACTCGGACTCCAGAATGGTGCAGTTGTTCTCCCGATCTGCCGCGCAGTGATCCGTTAGCGTTTTGTACTTGGCAGCAAGCGCTTCCTTTTCCAGCTGTACGCTAAGGCTATGCTCATAGGATAGATAGGGATTGGTTTTTCTCTGCGCCAACTCAGCTTGAATATCATTGGAGGGGCTAGGGCTTGTTGCCTTGTTGTCGCTACTTTCACAGCCGCTCAAACAGAGAATAAATAAAAGATAAGTTAAAACCAGAGTGGTTGTTTTAGTCATGTTTAAATTAATCCTTTGCGGAGTGTTTGTTGTGCCAAGGATGATGTTACCGGCATCGCAATAATATAGATGCTTGCTTTACGTTTGCTGAATGAAAATAAAAACAATTTATTCCTGGTAAATTAAGCTCGCACATGCGCAAGATTATGCCTTTTGTTGTTTTTTATTATTCAAAAACTCGCAATTTTCTCTTTGCACAATGTTTCCGTTAACTCCTGTAAAAGCTTAACCCGCTCACCTAACCATAACAGTTCTTCTTTGGTTATTTCATAATGCTCTGAATAACGCGCCTCCACATAGGCTTTTTTCAAAAGCTGGAAACGACTGCGATGCATTCTGGTGTCTTGTGGGAACACTTCCGCAATACATTCATTTTGTGAAATAGCTAGGGAGTTAAGTCGGATTAAGTTATGCGTATAAGGTTTGTAGTTGGTTAAGACCAACAGCAAACAGGCAAAGCAATGCTCTGTGGACTGGTGAAGTAGAAAGGCGGCTGTATTATATTCGGCGGCATTAAGTGTGTATTCATAGGTTCCATAAAACGACTTTGTACTCTTATACCAATAAGCAAAATGTTTCTCTGCAATCGCTTTATATTCTTGAGGAGTTAAATTGCCAGCCTCTGCCAATTCACGCGGGTCAGATTCATAAAGAACAATGCCTTGTTTCTTAATGTCAGTAAAAAAGTACTGGCCTTGAATTAAAGCATTGTTCACATCCTCCAAAGTGTGAACCAGAATATTTAAGGGTTGGCGTACTCGTAAGCCGATACGATCTTCCGCCAGATCCCAAATTTTATATTCTTCAACGAGTTCTTGTTGGTTAACAATCACCAAAATATCGTAATCACTAACATAGCCATACGCGGGGTTATTTACCCACCTTCCGGTCGCATAACTACCGAACAAGATAATCTTTAATATCCTGCCACGCTTTTTAACACCATTAGCAAACCCCGTAACCTGCTCAAGTTCGTCGCGGAGCACGTCAACGATATAGGTCAGGTTATTGCGCTTGGAAGCAGGTAAATGGTCGATGCTGTTCTTCATGTGGTCAAATGTCTGTTATCAAACCCGGATTCAGCGGCGATGTTAATCTTGTGGGGTAGGAATTGTCTATAAAAAGTCAGAGTTCGCTGTTGGTGATTCCTTTGAATGGTATGAATGTACCTATGAACCGCTACGATAGGTTATGTTTTCTTTGCCTTACTATGAGCGAGTTGAACGATGAAGATGTAACTTAAGTATAATCAGCCTCATTGTTCCGTTGATTATTGTTTCGCTGATACTCGATGAATTCTTTTGCCGATTCTTTCGTATCAAAATCTGCTTTTGGATGATCAACGACTTGAGCTAATACGGTCAGCCAATATTCATTATCTTTGGTCTCAGCTCCATTTATAAGCCTATTTATCATCCATATTGTAAGATCCGTCGGCTGTCTTGAAATTGAATGTTTTAACTCGTCCAGATAATCATTTTGCTCTTCAAGAAAGTGCACTAGCGGTCCAGGAGAGCCAAGATCCTTATCTGAGTTGGCTTCAAAAAATCTGAATATAGCTGGAATAGCTTCTCTTCTCATTGGATTTTCTTCAAGAGCATTGACGAAACAATACATTTGCTCCATGTCGACCTCCAAATCTTTAAAGGCGATCTTTTTCAATTCGCTATCGAAATCCATGTTCATGGCCCTTGAGGTTTAATGTGTCGCACAATGGCAGTTTGTAAGTGCTACGTACAAACTGTTCAATCATGGTGCTGTGGGTTACTGGATTTTGTTATGTGCTTTTTTCCATAACTGACTTTTAATAAATAAGAAAAAACCAAAAACTATTAAAAAGTAGGAGATGCCGATTGCCCAACCATATGATTCAATAATATATCTAACCTCAAACCCGTCGTAAGTTTCATTGAGAATTATTTCTGCAGATGCAAATGGATCTGATGGCAATAATTGTTCAAGAATTTGCTCCACATTGACACTTAATACATACCACCCAATTGCCCCACTTATTGCAGCACAAGCAACAGCGACAAAAGCTTTATATTTTGTCTTCCAAAGTGCAGCTAAAGCACCAGCTCCAAACACAGAAATAAGAAAAATTAAAATTTTAATCATAGGGACTCACTGATATATCGATAAAAAGAGCAAGGAAAATGAAAAATAATGCAAAATAAAAACCACTCACATGAAAGGCTATTAGGCAGATACTCTGCTTTTTACCACTGATCCATCCATGGAACACATGACAATTAGTTACGCCCGCAAAAAAGTACTCCCAGACTTTCATCATCTGGAACCTCATCCTCGTAACGCTCGCTTGCGGCGATCATAAAGGCCGCTTCCATATAGGTAAGCTGTAATTCTAGCGATTTTGATAGGCCACCTTTTTGCCTTAACGACCTAACTGCTTTCAACGCTTTGATTACTTCGGCAGGAGAAAAAACCACATATGGATCTGTTTGAACCCCTCTGGTTTTACCAATGAGATATGCGTTAGATGAATTGGAAAACTTGCTGAATGTACCACTAGAGTCATTCTCTTTAAGATAGCTTATTGTCTTTTGACTATAGAAGTCATTTTTGAACGGGGTCAATCCTAGTGAATAGGCTTCGAATTTGTTTCCCGATTCTGCTCCGTTACAGAGGTCGGTTATTGAAGAATCAATTTCTTGTTGAAAGTGATTGATCAGCAATGGGTTTGTGCCAGCTAACGATTTGTATTCATCAATGCTTGAGGTAACATCCCGATCTACAGTTTGCCAATCATAGACATACAAATACCAACCAAATCCGGATGCTTTTACGGTTGTTGAAAGCAGGGCAAAGAGCAAGCAAAAAAATATACGCATATGACTTCCTATGTTATTGGTGTTATCTATAAAAAGTAGCCCCTAACTATGCAGCTAAAGTGGCCATTCCTGTAATTCTATTACTGCGGGTTATCCGAATTTTGTATAACCGGTGTTAGCCAAACTGTAACTTACAAACTGCGCAGCGCGCGGTGCTGTACGATTTTTTAGGCTGTTACCTCTATACCTCTATACCTCTATACCTCTTAGTTTTAATAATTTACAAAGCTTTTCAACAACGAATTCACTTTCTGAGTCAGAGATAAAATATTGTTCGTTCTTTAAAGCAATTAAACCGCTTGGACAGGCGTAAATAGGAGGGTCATAGTTCCTGGTGGAGCCCTCTAAATAATAGTTCCATTCATTTACTGTTCCTGGTTTATTTGAATAAACACACGTAAATTTCCCTAACCATTTATTTAATGCGGTGCTTAACTTGTGTAGTTCAGGAAATTTTTGTTTTAATGGTGTAGATAGGAAATGAATTTCGCCGACACTCCAGAGCACGCCACGAATAATTTTCGGCATAAAAATTGTAACGATGGGGGAGTTGTGAACGTCAATTTCTCCATCTGGCGTATGTATGAGCTCGCCAAGATTTTTAAAATATAAAACATAGCCACCTGCGGTTTCTATTTCTTGAAACTCCAGAGTTCCTAAACGGAACCATTCAATTACTTGGCTTTGCTCCAACGGGTTTTCAATAAAACGATATGTCGTTCCCATAGTTTTTCCTAAGAGTTTATTATCCCGATCCCATCAAAACACTATCCCTGTCCCCAGGTACAGGTTCCAGTAATTCGCTTTGTGGTCGCCGAATTCGCCGAAGCGTTGGTAGTCGATTCCAATGCCGAGCAGAAAGCGTTCCTGCAAACGGAAGCCGATTTCAGCGCTGGCTTCAAGCAGGGTTTCCCATTCATGTGATTCGGATTCTCCAAACTTGAATTGGCCTGCCCCTATGCCAACGCCGCCCATTAAATAAAGACCGGCTAAGCGCTCGTAATTAAATCCGGCCAGGCCCATGGAGATGGTTTCCAGTGTGGCATCGGAGGTGGAATTGTCGAGGTCGGCAACATTGTGCTGCACCGCAATATAAACAGGATCGTAAATTAATTTTGCGCCCAGCGTATGGTCGTAATTTGTATCGTAGGGTTGATAGCTGTCTTCATGCGGTTCAATCTCTTCGCCGTCATTGATGGTGCCTAGTGGGGTGTACTTGAGTTGCAAGTAGAGTGGGGAATCCTGGGCGAGGGCAGGTAAGCTGGCGAGTGCGATCAATACAGCAGCAATACAATTTTTCATAGTGGGTCCTGGAACAAGTTGGGGGAATCCAGCAGTTTTATATTTTATGCAATAGAAAAAATTAATGGGCTGTGCATAGATTAAACCAGACGATGCAGGAAAACTACGGCACCTTTTGGTACGTATAGCTCATTAATAATAATGGAAGAAGTCATGAATACAACGGTCAAACAAATTGTAATTGTAGGTGGAGGTTCTGCCGGTTGGCTGGTGGCAGGTACCTTGGCGGCAGAACATGGCAATGGTGAGGAGGGAGTGCAGATCACCTTGATTGAATCGCCGGATATCAAACTGGTTGGCGTCGGTGAGGGCACCTGGCCGACCATGCGTACTACTCTCAGGAAAATGGGTATTTCCGAAACAGAGTTTATCCGTGAGTGCGATGTTGCTTTTAAGCAGGCGTCCAAATTTTGTAAGTGGTACACCGGTGATGAAGACGATGAGTATTATCATCCATTCACCTTACCGGTGGGTTACACCGAAATGAATCTGGCGGAGTACTGGAAAGCGCATCGTAATGAAATATCGTTTTCTGATGCTGTATGTATCCAAAGCCAGTTGTGTGCAAACGACATGGGACCAAAATTTATTACTACTCCTGAGTATAGCGGGGTAGCCAATTATTCCTATCATCTGGATGCAGCGAAATTTGCTTTATTCCTGCGCAACCACTGCATGGAAAAATTAAATATCAAGCATATTTCCGATAATGTCATCGGCATTAATTCAGCAGAAAATGGGGATATCCGCTCGTTGAACACCCAACAAAATGGCGAGCTTAACGGGGATTTATTTGTCGATTGCACCGGGCTTGCCTCGCTGCTGATCGGCAAGCATTACCAGATTCCCATGGTCAGTAAAAAAGAATTTTTATTTAATGATGCCGCCCTTGCGGCACAGGTTCCCTATCTTGATCCTGAATGTCCTATTTCGTCGAATACGATTTCCACCGCGCAATCGGCAGGCTGGATTTGGGATATTGGTTTGCAAACACGTCGCGGTGTTGGTTATGTATATTCGCGCACGCACATCTCCGATGAAGAGGCCGATAAGGAGTTTCGCGATTACCTTACACTGACAATCGGGCGTGAAAAGGCTGATGCAACGGAATTTCAGAAGATTAAATTTAACCCTGGCCACCGCGAAGTATTCTGGAAAAACAATTGCGTGGCGGTTGGCTTGGCGGCTGGTTTTATCGAGCCATTGGAGGCTTCGGCCATTATCCTGATAGAACTCTCTGCACGAATGATTAGCGAGCAGTTACCGGCTGACAGGAATGCAATGACTGTGGTGGCCAAGCGCTTTAATGAGGTATTTACCTATCGCTGGAACCATATTATCAATTTCCTGAAATTGCATTATGTGCTGAGCAAGCGCCGCGATTCACAATACTGGATTGACCATTGCGATCCAAAAAGTATTCCTGAACGTTTGCAGGATCTATTGGAAATATGGCGTTATCAAGCGCCCTGGTTTTACGACGAAGTGCATACCGAAGAGTTGTTTCCCTGTGCGAGTTTCCAATACATCCTTTACGGGATGGGTTATGAAACTGCGCAGCGCCCGGCGTCCAAAAAGCATAACCCTGCTACTGTGACGCGGGCACATGAATTGTTCGGTGAAAATCTCAAGAAGACCAACGAGATAATGAAGGTAATGCCGACGCACCGGGAGCTGATTAAGAAAATTCACGCGTTCGGTTTTCAGAAAATATAAGTTGGAAAGGCTGCGATTGGAAAATGCAGTTGTTAGCAAGTGCAGTTATTAAAAGGCGCAGTGGCTTTAATAGCCACTGCTGTTACAAACCAAAAATTAAATCTTCATTGATTCGCCGCACATCAACCGACACAAACAATTGTGGCGAATGGCCTCCACCAAAGATAACGCCCTTGAGCGGCGCCACATCGGAATAGTCGCGCCCCCAGGCGGTAGTGATATGTTGTTCGCCGGTAATTTTATTATTGGTCGGATCGAATTCATACCAGCCTTCACCGGGTGAATACACTGCAAACCAGGCATGGGTTGCATCTGCGCCTATAAGTTTTTCTTGCCCCGGTGCGGGCAAGGTTTCCAAATAACCGCTCACATAACGCGCGGGATAACCGAGCGAACGCAAGCAGCCAATCGCAAAATGGGCAAAATCCTGACACACACCGCGCTTGTGTTTAAGTACATCGGCCAGCGGCGTGGCGACATCGGAAAATTCAGGGTCATAAAGGAAGTCGGCAAATATACGCTGGGTTAAATCCATCACCGCCGATAAAAACGGGCGGTCATCCGGAAAAGAGGAAATGGCGTAATCGGCAAGATCGGGGTGCTGCTGCACCATGGGTGAATCCAGCATAAATTCGCGCGCGCAAAGTGTTTCCCAATCCTTGCTGTGCTTGAGTAAATATTTTACGTAGGTGCAGGGGTTGCCAAAATCCAGGTTGATATTGGCTAAGGTATCTTTGGTGCTGATATCGCTGATGATGCTGACATCCAATTCGGTGTGGTCTTTTTCTATCGAGAATTGCAGGAATTGGTTGCCAAAATAATCGGTGCGCGTATTGCGTGTGGTGGCAGAAGGTGAAACTTTAATATCGATATTATCGATGCGCTGGCGTTCGGTAGCGCGCGGCAATACATACGCGAGGTTGTAGCAATTGCTAACCGATAGCGCGTATTGGTAACGGGTGCTGTGGCAAATGCGGTACTTCATAAGAACACCTTGGTCATAGCTGATCCTGCCATTCACTATTTTTCATTAACACTTGTGGCCCTTCAGCGTGATCAAAGTAGCGTTGGCCGATTGCTTTCGCAGCTGTGCCAATTAGATATTGCAGGCGTGACAACAATTGATCCAGCTCGGTGCGAACGCCGTTGTCAGTTTTGGCCAGGGTTTTGATATCACTTAATTTTAATGCCGTGGTCGCTTCCAATAATAATTTGTGCTCAGTGCTGAATTCATCGCGATCGTCGGGCAGTTCGGCAAAGTGGTGTTCCAATTGCGTCAGTTGATAAATCAATGAACGTGGATTTTTGCTGTTGAGCATAATCATTTCCAGGCTTTGGTCGATGCGGATACCATTTTGGTAGCGGCGGCGATAAGGGATTAACGCCTCACCGCACAACAGGCTGGATTCAATCAGTGTTTCCTGTTCTATTTCATCAAAGCTGGTGACGAGCAGGGAGCGCAGCGTGTTAACTATTTGCAATGCGCGTTCGAGGCGGCGTCCCATTTCCATAAAGTGCCAGCCGCTGCCGCGCGTCATGCTTTCATGGATTAATCCGGCGAACGCGAGCAGTGTAGTAATGAGTGGTGCCAATGCCTCTTCCGGTGCCGAGAATGCATCGGGTTCCAGAGTAATTTTTAATTGCTCCAGTTGATCGCCAATATCGTTAATTACCCGCTGGGTGTCGCTGGATAATTGTTCTTTTACCTGCTCTGCCGAATGGATCATCGCCGTTAAATTATTGGCCACGCTGCCGAGCCGCTGTTGGTCCAGGATGATGGAAATCATTTCCGGCTCCGGGTTTTTCAACAGCGCCGGTTGTAAACTGGTAAAGCCGGGATAAGTCACAGTGACGTGGGTGACTGCGCTCAATAAAATGCGGCACACGGCGTCGGGTAATTTTTCAGTTTTATTTAATTGGATAAAGACAGTGCGCAATAAACGCATGGCGGATTCAGCGCGCTCGGCGTAGCGCCCCATCCAGAATAAATTTTCCACCACGCGGCTGGGCAGGGCACTGGTGCCTTCGTTGGCGGGTTGGGTATCCAGCGGGCGCAGGCTGATTTGTTTTTCAGGTTCAGAGGCGAGTACCCAGGTGTCTTTGGAAATTGAACCACGCTGGTTGGAAATAATTTTTTTATCTGCATCGAGGTTGACGCGGGTGAGCCCGCCTGGCATCACCGAATAGGAGCTTTCGCTCGCAACCGCAAATGTGCGCAGTACCGATGAGCGCGGCTGGATTTGGCCCTGGTGCCAGGTGGGCGTTTGCGCACCGGCAACGTATTCCTGCGCAACATATTGCAGCGGGTTTTTGCGGATGCGATTTTGCCATGCCTGCAATTTGGTATCGTCCAGATCTGCGCCGTAGACTTCATACAAACCCGGTTTGCGATAAGTCGGTTTGATCAATAGATTACCGAGGTTTTGGCATACATATTCCATATCATCGCTATTGCCGCACCACCAGGTTTTTACCGAGGGCATTTGCAAATCGCGGCCGAGCAGGGCTTGTGAGATCGCGGGTAAGTAGCGTAATAGCGCCGGGTTTTCCAACACGCTGGAGCCGAGCGGATTGGCAATTGCGACATGCCCCATGCGCGCGACTTCCAATAATCCGGCGACCCCCAAACGCGAATCGCCTTTTAATTCGACCGGGTCGCAATAAATATCATCCACGCGGCGCAAAATCACATCGACGCGTTTTAAGCCATCGAGTGCTTTCATCCACACATAACCATTGCGCACACTTAAATCGCTACCTTGCACTAATTGGAAACCCAGATAATTAGCGAGATAGGCGTGTTCAAAATAGGCTTCGTTATAAATGCCGGGGGTGAGCACAACGATGCGTGCAATGCCGCCGTTGGGGTTTAATGCATGCAAACGCTGGCGCAAATGTGAAAAAAATAATGACAGGCGATGCACATGGCTATCGCGAAATAAACTGGGAAAAACGCGGTTCATCACCGTGCGATTTTCCAATGCATAACCTGCGCCCGAGGGCGCCTGGGTGCGGTCGGCCATTACACGCATACTGCCATCGGGCGCGCGCACCAGGTCGACACCATGCAAAATCAGTTGATGGTTACCGTGCAGTTTCAGGTGTTGGCAGGGACGCAAAAAACCATGGTGGGAAAATAATAATTCGGGCGGGATGATGCCCTGGCGTAGCAGCTTGCGTTCGCCGTAGATATCTTGCAGCAATAAATTAAATAATTCGGCGCGTTCGACCAGGGCGGTTTCAATCTGGGTCCATTCATCGCTATTAATTAATAGCGGGATTGGATTGAGTTGCCAGCTTTGGTTTGCATCCGGCTCGTCGTAAATTTTGTAGGTGGCGCCGTCGTCGCGCAAAATGCGGCGGGTTTTTTTCTGGCGTTCTTCAATGGCATCCGGCCCCAGGCTTTGCAAGCTGTGCAGCAAATAACGCCAGTGAGGGCGAATCCTGCCCTCGCTGTCATAGGCTTCATCCACCCCTGTATGAGGGGCAGGATAAATAAAGGCCTTAATATCGGCAGGATCGACCGGCGTTTCCATAAGCGTGGAATAAGGTTTCATAAAAATACATTGTCGTTGTTATACCTACTGCATCCATTGTAACCCGATTTTATTATCCTGCCGGATTTCCCTTATCGCCGCAGATCCAGCGTATGCGGATATTCATCGGCCGGTTCTTCTGGCGGTGGCGCCATTGGCCTGGGCGGATGTTTATTTTCAAAAAATTCGCGCAGGATTTTTCCGGCAGGTGTAATCGGCAACGCCCCCGGTGTATGGTTGATATCAAAGAAGCGGTTGCCGCGGCGCGATTCAGCTTCATTGGCATTGACGGGGAAACGCTCATAGCTGCGCCCGCCGGGATGGCTGACGTGATAGGTGCAACCGCCAATACTTTTGCCGTTCCAGGTATCAATCAAATCAAATATCAATGGCGAATGGATGCCAATGGTGGGATGCAATGCTGAAGGCGGTTGCCAGGCGCGGTAGCGAACACCACCGACAAATTCACCGTGTTTGCCAGTGGGATTCAAACACACACGACGGCCATTGCACGCGAGCAGATAGCGGCCCGGCGTTAAACCGCTGACTTTTACTTGCAGGCGTTCGAGCGACGAATCCACATAGCGCGAAGTACCAAAACTGCTGACTTCTTCACCCAATACGTGCCAGGGTTCAATCGCCCAGCGCAATTCAATCTGGATATCATCCAACTGTACGCGACCGTAATGCGGGAAGCGGAATTCTTCAAAGGCTGCGAGCCACTCAAGCTGGAATGGATAACCGTGTTCATTCAAATCGTTTACCACATTACGCAAATCTTCCCACACATAATGCGGCAACATAAATTTATCGTGCAGCTGTGTTCCCCAACGTACCAATGGTTTTTTGTAGGGCTCTTTCCAGAAACGGCTGATCAGGCAGCGCAATAATAAAATTTGCACCAGCGACATACGCGCGTGCGGCGGCATTTCAAATCCGCGGAATTCCAAAATTCCCTGGCGGCCGCTGGCGGTGCCGGGTGAATATAATTTATCGATACAAAATTCAGCGCGATGGGTATTACCCGTGATATCGATTAATAAATTGCGCATCAGGCGATCAACTAACCAGGGTTGGTCGACAATGCCTTCAGGCATTTGCTGGAAAGCAATTTCCAATTCGTACAACATTTCTGTGCGGCCTTCGTCGGCGCGCGGCGATTGGCTGGTTGGCCCGATAAATAATCCGGAAAATAAATACGAAAGGCCGGGATGGTGCTGCCAATAGGTGACGAGGCTGCGCAATAAATCCGGGCGGCGCAAGAACGGGCTATTCGCCGGTGTTGATCCACCAAAGGTCACATGGTTGCCACCGCCAGTGCCTGAGTGGCGGCCATCGAGCATAAATTTTTCGGTGCCCAAACGGCACTGGCGCGCGTCTTCGTAGAGCGCTTCGGTGTTGTTCACCAAATCCGCCCAGGTTTCGACCGGATGGATATTCACTTCAATCACACCCGGGTCGGGTGTAATTAAAAATTTCTTCAGGCGATAATCTTTGGGCGGTTCATAACCTTCCAATACCACCGGCATATTCAGGGTCGCGGCAGTATCTTCAATGGCTTCAATTAATGCGACGTAATGTTCAAGATAAGTCAGTGGCGGTAAAAATAAATGCAAGCGCCCATCGCGCGCTTCAAAACACATTGCTGTGCGGATCACATAACCCGCTTCAATATAATTGGGTTTAGAGGCGCTACCCAAGGCGGCTTTTTGTTCAGCAATTTTTTGGGCAATTGCACTTTTTAGCGGATCGATTGTTCCCGTTGTGAGTGCGGTGTGTTGTTGGCCGCTGGGCGCCAGGGGTTCACGCTCGGCGAGCGGATCATTTTCCGGCTGGTAGCGCTCGTAGTCGTGTTTGGGAAATTCGAGCGAATTTAACGGCAAGCGCAATCCGAGTGGTGAATCGCCGGGAATTAAAAATAAATTATCGTTGCGCAATTTCCAGCGGCCGGTGAGCCAATTGTGATGCAGATAATTCCATTCGATTGGCAATACATAACCGGTTTCGGTATTTAATCCGCGTGTTAATAATTTTGCGATACGGCGGCGCTCCAGCTCATCGTTTAAATCCGCTTCGAGCGGATTGATATCGGGCGGCAAGGTCTGTTCTGCCCAAAGATAATAGAGCACGTCCTCGTACGCGGGGATTAAATGATCGCTGTTGACGCGGATTTTTTCGCATAACGTGTGCGCGAATTTTTTTGCATCGACATGGGTGAGTCCATAGTTTTTATCGGCGCGTGCGAGTAAATGCGGATTGTTCCAGAGCGCCTGGCCGTCGGTACGCCAGAAACAGCCCAGCGCCCAGCGCGGCACTTCTTCACCGGGATACCATTTACCCTGGCCGTAATGCAATAAACCATTGGGCGCAAACGTCTCGCGCATACGCAGCAATAAATCCTTGGCGAGACGCAATTTATCGGCACCGAGCGCGCCGGTATTCCACTGCTCTGATTCCATATCGTCGATGGATACAAACGTGGGTTCACCGCCGGTGGTCAGGCGCACATCCTGTTCAATTAATTCTTTATCGACTGCTGCCCCGAGTGCGTTAATCGTCGCCCACTGCTCTTCGGTATAAGGTTTGGTAACGCGCGGGTCTTCAAGGATGCGGAAGACTTCATTGCTGTAAGAAAATGTCACTTCGCATTTGCTGGTGGCGCCGGTGATAGGCGCGGCGGAAATGGGATCGGGTGTGCAGGCGAGCGGGATATGGCCTTCGGTAGCGAGTAAACCGGAGGTGGGGTCGAGGCCAATCCAACCGGCGCCGGGGATATAAATTTCGGTCCAGGCGTGCAAATCGGTGAAATCTTTTTCCGGGCCGCTGGGGCCGTCGAGCGCTTTGATATCGGATGTGAGTTGCACCAGATAACCCGATGCAAAACGCGCGGCGTAACCGAGATGGCGAAAAATCTGCACCAATAACCATGCGCTGTCGCGGCAGGAGCCTTTGGCTAGCGTGAGCGTTTCTTCACAGCTCTGGATGCCCGGCTCAAGGCGCACACCATAACCAATCGCCTGCTGCACCAACTGGTTGATGCTCACCATAAAATCATTCACCGCCCAGGGGGTTTCACTCAGTTGGCGATGGCGGATATCAGCTTTGATTTTGTTTACTATCGCCATCAACTGCGGGCCGCTTTCGCTGGTTTCCAGATAGGGGACCAGCTCGCGCTGCAATTGCTCGTCGTATTCAAAAGGAATGTGCTGCGCGTATTCCTCGACAAAAAAATCGAACGGATTGATGGACGTCATATCCGCAACAACTTCCACTTCAATGCTCAGGGATTTGCATTGCTCGGGAAATACCAGGCGCGCCTGGAAGTTGCCAAAGGGATCTTGCTGCCAGTTAATAAAATGGTCACTTGGTTCAATTTTCAGTGAATAGCTGTGGATTTTCGTGCGGCTATGGGGAGCCGGGCGCAAGCGCAGTACATGAGGGAATAGTGATGTGAGGCGATCAAATTCATAGTGGGTTTTGTGATGAATGGCAACGCGGATAGCCATAAATTAATTCCTTCCTGCATCGTGCGGTTTATGGATCATGCTGGTGCACTCAAGTGTGCGCCAGGCTGGGAAAAGGGCAAGTTCTTATCATCACCAGAAGTTGTGACGCTATGACAGTCGCTATGTTCGCCGCCAGGCTTGTTCGTTTCCGTGCTGTGGTTAGTTAGGCAATAACTGCACCATAAATACCCTTAAAGGTATTTTTATTGGGATTTGGGATTTTTTCCGGATGCGACCTTTGTTTTAGTCGCTTTTGGGCGGGTGCAAGATGGCTTGATAGTCCTGGCCGCCATAAAAGATACCGAGGATGGCGATGCTTTCGCTTTCGACATGAAATGCGATACCCGTCTGCTTTTTGTAATGAGTGGTGCGCAACCCGGGTCTTATGTCATCGCGTTTATTGCCGCGCAAGGGAAATGTATTCAACTGGTCACAGAAATCGATAATGCTGGATGTTTAGTTATGAGCAATTGTGGGCGATGCAACATCGGCCAGGTAGTGATAGAGAGCTAGTAGCTGTTCCTCAGCTTCGGGGAAAAATACGACCTTGTATTTCATTGTGATTTTGCATGTTCTCCGGCGAGGCGAGCGCGTAGTGAATCCACTGAAATAGCAAGGGAAGGATCTGCTTGAAGTGCATCGTAAGCGGCGCCAACTTGATTCTGTAACCAGCTTTCGACGGCTTTGTCGCGTGCGATTAACGCACGCAAGCCATCGCGAATTACTTCACTTTCACTGGCATATTCCCCGGTTTGGACTTTGGCTTTAACGGCTTCAGCCATTTCGTTGGGGAGGGTGATACTGAATTGCTGGGTAGTTCGCATGGGAGATTGGTCCGAACCTGGATAGGATTTAATCATATTCCAGTGGTCCGGAGCCGTCTAGCAATGAATCAATTTTGCGGCGGTGGCGGCAGCTGCAGGAAGGCTTCGACAATCAGACGATCCCAGGATTTGGTCAGTTCGCGCAAGTATTGGTTGTCCGCTTCAAATACGCTGTGCTGCATATGGCCGCTGTTGGTGGCGTAAGACATCAACTCGATGGGTGGGCCGACGGTGAGGTTGGATTTCATGGTCGAGTCCATGGACACCAGTGCGCAAAGTGCCGCTGTATCCAGCCCGGTTTCGGGCTTGAGGATGCGGTCGAGGATAGGTTTGCCGTATTTGCTTTCGCCAATTTGCAGGTAAGGCGTCTGGTCCGAGGTGGTGATGTGGTTGCCCTGTGGGTAAATCAACATCACTGCGGGCGTGTCCACACCGATCTGGCCACCCAGCAGGAAGCTGGCTTCAAAGCTCACATTGGAGTTGTTGTGCGCGTGTTTTTCCTGGACGGCAACGCTGATTTCACCCACATAGTCGGCCGCATCGTGGATGTTGTCGATGGTGGCGAGGCTGATATCTGCGCCGTCTTTGATGTCTTTGCGGATTTTCGCGATCACTGATTGGGTAGTGGCAAGGTTACCGGCCGAGTTGATCACTAGCTGGCGGTCACCCTTGATGCCAAATTGATACAGCTTGCTATAGGTGCTGACTTGGTCAACACCCGCATTGGTACGCGAATCTGAGCAAAAAATCAGGCCCGCATCGACTTTGATCGCAACGCAATAGGTCATAACAGCAACCAGGACTCAGGAAAAAAAGGGCGGTTAGGTTAAGAGCAGGGTGGGGATGCGTCAAGGCTAATTTGGCGCATTAAACAAAGAGTTCCAGGTTGCACCAAAGTCGGGCGGCGCTATCTGTGTCGGGCGGCGCTATTGGTGGGATAGGCCGCCGCTGTCTGGGATCAGACCGGTGCTTTGGGGTTGTGGGTATGGATTGGCGGGAAGGGGATGGCGATGCCATTGGCATCAAAACCGAGTTTGATTTTTTCGGTAAGGGCAAACTTTACATCCCAGTAGTCTTCGGTTTTCACCCAGGGGCGTACAAAAAAATTCACGCTGTTGACGGCCAATTCGCCGACGGCGATCAAGGTGTCTTGCTCGGGCAATATGCGTGGTTCTTCTTTGACGATGGCGGTAATAATATCGCGCGCTTTGCGGATATCCTCCTCATAGCCGATGCTGAACACCATATCGATACGGCGGGTGGGGCGCTTGGAATAGTTGATGATATTGCCGCTATAAATCGCGCCATTGGGAATGATGACCTCTTTGTTATCCCCGGTGTGCATGGTGGTAGAGAAAATCCCGATTTTTTCGATAATGCCCGCTGTACCGGCAGCTTCAACAAAGTCACCCGCCTTGAATGGGCGGAACATCAGCAACATAAACCCTGCTGCAAAGTTTTGCAGCGAGCCCTGTAGTGCCAGGCCGATCGCAAGGCCTGCGGCGCCGAGGATGGCAATGACGGAGTTGGTGTTGACGCCGAGTTGATCCAGGGCAGCGATGACCACAATGATCATCAACAACGCACGCAGCAGCGACTGGATAAAGTCCACCAGAATCTTATCCAGTTTGGTATGGCCCAGCAGCTTGCCTACCATTTTGCTGATGACTTTCGCCACCAGCTGACCGACCACAAAGATGATTAGGGCCAGCAGTATCTTGATGCTCCAGGGCACCACGTACTTGCTGTAAATCGCTAGAGCTTCGGCTTCATCAACTTTGAAAAACTCAAACATACAATACTCCTTTGGTTAGGCGACAGAACCTGTGGTACGCACACGCTTACTGCCTTTGACGGGTTGTTCTTTCTGGATATTGGCACGTTTTTTCAGGTTTGCGTCAATCAGGTTTTTGCCGGCGATCAGGAAACCCACCACGATAAATGCACCGGGTGGCAGCAAGGCAAAAATGACATGGGGGAAGTGTTCACCAAAGACATTGAGCTTCCAACTGCGCGCCGATTCACCGAACAATAATTGCATATCGGCAAACAGGTGGCCGGTGCCCAGTAGTTCCCGCACCATGCCGACACAAATCAACACCAGCAGGAACCCCATGCCCATCATAAAACCGTCTACCGCCGAGGGCAGGAGCTTGTTTTTACTGGCAAAGGCATCGGCGCGGCCGAGTACGGCGCAGTTGGTGACGATCAAGGGAATAAATAAGCCGAGGATCTGGTACAGCTCGTAGGTGAAGGTTTTCATCAACAATTCAATGCAGGTTACCGCCGAGGCGATAATCATCACAAACACCGGCAGGCGTACCGCATCGCTCACATAATTGCGGATTAGCGACACTGCCGAGTTGGTAGTGGTGAGCACCAGCAGGGTTGCTAGCCCCAGGCCCATGGCATTCACCACGGTCGAGCTTACTGCGAGCAGCGGGCAGAGGCCGAGCACCTGGACCAGGGCAGCGTTATTGCTCCACAGGCCTTTTTGGGTAATGTCTTTATAATTGATGCCATCACTCATGGTGTTTACCTGTCGCTGGCTGTTGATCGCTAAAGAGAGTTTGCTGGTTGGCACTCACAAATTCCAGCACTCGTTTTACCTGGCCGACCACCGCGCGAGGGGTAATGGTCGCACCGGCAAACTGGTCAAATACACCGCCGTCTTTTTTCACTTTCCACTCTTCAATAACGGGGGCGGTCAGCGTTTTGCCATTAAAGTTTAAAATCCACTGGTTTTTTTTCAGTTCGATCTTATCGCCCAGGCCGGGTGTTTCCTTATGCAGCAGGATACGCACACCGGCAATACTGCCATCGCGCTTTACTCCGACAATCATATTGATGTCTCCCGAGTAACCGTCGTGAGCGATGGCGGGCACAATCAGGGCGATAACCTCACCCTGTTTGCGCGCGCGATAAATTTTGCTTCCGGCCCCTGCACCCAATGGTTTCCAGGCATTTTCCGGCACTGGCACTGTGTCATTGAGCAGGTCATTATCGTGATCTGGCAGGGGAATAATTTCAAATAGTGCGCGCTGCTGGGCAGCGCGCTCGGCCGCAGCGATACGGTCTTGTGTACCCAGGTTGGTCAGCGCCAGGGTGCCCCCCGTAAAAATCGCAAAGGCAGCGAGGACCAAACTGTTCTTGCTAATGGAGTGGCCGAGCATTAATGGTTTCCATCCTGTTTGCTGCTATCAGTGGCGCGGCGCGGTTTTTTATGGCCGTAAGTGCGTGGTGTAGTGTAGTAATCGATAAAGGGAGCGGCGAAGTTTAGTAAGAGAACCGCAAAACCTACGCCATCCGGATAGCTGGTGCCCCAGGCGCGGATCACATAAATCAGGACACCGATCAATGCGCCGTAAATAATACGCCCGCGGTTGCTGACTGCCGAGGTCACCGGATCGGTCACAATAAAAAAGGCACCCAGCATGGTCGCGCCAGAAAGTAGGTGGTAAACCGGTGAGCCGCCGGAGTTGGAGCTGCCGCTATCGTAGAAAAGTGCCGCCATCAGTGCCAGTGCAAGCAGCATCGAAATGGGCGCATGCCAGGTAAACACTTTTTTGTAGAGCAGGTAAATCCCGCCGATCAGGAAGCCGATATTCACCCACTCCCACCCGGCACCCACCCAACGGCCTTCGGTAAATACGGGTTGTTGTTGATAGAGGTCATCCAGCGTCAGGCCCGCGTTTTGTTTCATGATGTCCAGCACCGTTGCCGAGCTGTAACCATCAATCGTCCCGGGAAAAGGAGTACTGAAAAAGATTTTATCGAGCGCAGCCACCACGCTGGGCAGGGTTTGGCCATCGCCCAACATAGGCAGTGGCGTCGCCCATTGGGTCATGGGGATGGGAAAGGAAATCAGCAATAAAACATAGGCGACCATTGCTGGATTGAACGGGTTAAAACCCATACCGCCATAGAGTTGTTTGGCCAGCACTATGGCGACGAAGCAGGCGGTAAAGACCAGCCACCAGGGGCAGTAGGGCGGCAGGGAGACACCAATAAGTACTCCCGTCACCAACGCGCTGCAATCGCGCAGGTAAAACATAACCGGGCGCGCGCGCAGCTTGATCACCAGCGCTTCAAAGGCCATACATCCCAAACTTGCCAGCAACACATTGATCAGCACGCCTATCCCGAAAAAATAGGTGAGCGCCGTTATACCGGGAAAGGTGGCATAGACCACCAGACGCATAATGCGCCCGGTGCGATTGGCCCCGTGGGTGTGGGGGGAGGTGATGTTCAGTAACGCCATCGGGTTAGCTCATCTCGTTGAGTCGCTCTTCCAGCTTGGTTACACCAAGGCGGAGGGCATCAATATTCGGGTCGTTTTCTGCTTCTGCGGCAGCCAGACGATCGCGTGCTTTTTGCAGGCGCGATTGCATGGCCTGGATTTGTTGTGCACGTCGTTCTTCGTCGCTCATGTTAGCCATTGCTGCCGCCTTGGCTTTGGCCTTGGCGATTGCCACCTGCGCTGCTGTCTGCTCGGCACTCAATGGGGCATCGATGGCCGGTGCATTTGTTTCGGTCGCACCCAAGGCATTTAATTCAGCCAGTGCATCGGCGACTTTCTGTTGCAGTTTTTCTGTTCCCTGTTGCAATGCCTCAAGGTTGGCGCTGCCTTCAGCTTTGGCCAGCGCGACTTTTTCTTCGGCTTTTTCCAGGCGCGCGCGTAGTGATTCAAGGTTGGCGCGGAGTTTATCAGCGGGCGTCATAGCGAGCTTGGCTTGCGCGCGCGCGATGGCTTCGTTGACCGCATCGCCAGCGACTGGTGCCGCAGCGGGCAGGGTATCGCCCATTTCGGCGATGAAGTCGGCCAGTTTTTTCTCGGCCTCGGTGACTTTCATCTGTGCCTGCTTGATCCGCACCTGCTGTTTTACCAACTGCTCGTCACTGATTACCGGATTGGTTTTATTCGGGATCAGCGGTTTTTGGTTGAACTCCAAGGTGTTTTTGGCCGCAGCGAGGATGCGCTCCAGCTTGGCTTTTTGCTCCGTCGGCGCAACTTGTACCGCTATAGCGGCGGCAATCGGGGTGGTTGCATCGAGCGTCGCCACGTCTGGATTTGCCGGGTTAGCTGGAGTTGCACTAGTAGCAGATGCAGCCGCCTTTTCCGCCAGCTTTTGCTTGGCTTCTTCCGCTGCCTTCTGGCGCGCCAGCCGCTTGGCTTCTTTCTCGGCCTCTTCTTTGGCGATACGGCTCTGGCGGAACTCAAAGCGCTGGCGCGAGCGGTCGGACTTCTCTTTTTCTATTTCATGCAGGCGGATGCTGCCTTTGGCGGCGCGATAGTACTGCACCAGCGGAATTGTACTCGGGCAGACATAGGAGCAGGCACCGCACTCAATGCAATCGAACAGGTTATGGGATTCCAGCCGGTCGAAATCTTCCGCCTGTGCATACCAGAACAATTGTTGCGGTAGCAGGCTGACGGGACAGGCCTCGGCGCAGATGCCGCAGCGGATACAGGCCTGTGCTGGCGAAGGTTCGGGCAATTCCTGTTTGCCGGGGGCGAGAATGCAGTTGGTGGTCTTGATGACCGGCGCATCCAGGTCCAGCAGGGTAAAGCCCATCATTGGCCCACCCATCACCACACGCGAGGCGCGTTTAATATCAAAGCCGTGCTGGGCAAGTACGTAGCTGATGGGGGTGCCGAGCAGCACATCAATATTGCGCTGGGTGCCCAGCGCATTGCCCACGATAGTAGCAACACGGGTCAGCATCGGTTCGCCAAAACGTACCGCGCGCCAGGCGGCGACCGCGGTCCCCACGTTGACGCAGATGACACCTATGTCGGCTGAATGATGACCGCTGGGGATTTCGCGCCCGGTCAGGATTTGGGTCAATTGCCGGGCGCCGCCGGAAGGGTATTTGGTGGGGAACACCACCACCCGGATCTTGGCCGCTTCCGGGTCAGTGGCGGCGGCACCGGCCACCGCAGCTTTCACGGCGGCTATGGCTTTGGGCTTGTTGTCTTCAATCCCGATCAGCAGGTGTTGCGGATGATGCAGGATATGGCTAAGCAACAGCGTACCGGAGACCAGTTCGGCGGCGCGCACCTGCATCAGCATATCGTCGGCGGTGATGTAGGGCTCGCACTCAGCGCCATTGAGGATCAGGGTATCGATCACTTGCGTGGATTTGGGGGCAAGTTTGACTGCGGTGGGAAAGCCCGCTCCGCCCAAACCTGCAACACCGGCGGCACAGATTTTATCGAGCAGGGCTAAACGATCCAGGCTGCGGTAATTCTCGCAAGGGGTGAGTTCTATCCATTCATCCTTGCCGTCCGGCTCTATCACTACTGACTCGCTGCGGATACCCGATGGATGGGGAATCGCGCGCTCTTCAATGGCGATCACTGTGCCGGAGGTGGAGGCATGGGTATTGGCGCTAAAGGTACCATCGGCGGCGCCAATCAATTGCCCGGTGAGTACGCGCTCACCTACCTGAACAACTGGTTGTGCGGGTGTGCCCATGTGCTGGTTCAGTGGGATTACCAGCACGGGCGGCAACGGCAGGCTGCCCAGCGGCAGTTGCAGGGATTGGGTTTTATGCTCGGGTGGATGCACGCCGCCGGGCAGTTCCCATATTTTGATCAGGCTTGTCATCTGGGCTGCTATCTCGTCATTTACGCGGCTTTATCGCCATCGCGCTGGTCGCCAAACGCCTGGCCTCGACCGAGGTCGGAGGCAATCAAATTTACCTGGTTGGCGACGACATGGAATACCGGGGTTTGGTTGGTCGCGGGCAAATCCCACTTCCAGGTTTTGAGGTCAGTTTCCACCGGGACCATATCGATACAGTCAACCGGGCAGGGTTCGACACAGAGGTCGCAGCCAGTGCACTCATCGGCAATCACCGTGTGCATATGCTTGGCTGCACCGAGGATCGCATCCATAGGGCAGGCCTGGATGCATTTGGTGCAGCCGATACATTCATCTTCGCGAATGAATGCCACTTTCTTCACATCTGAATGCTCGCCGTGTTCGGCGTCCAGGCTGGGCGCGTCTACATCGAGCAAGTCCGCCAATGCATTGATCGTCGCCTGGCCACCCGGAGGGCATTTGTTGATGGCATCCCCACTGGCGATGGCCTGGGCGTAAGGGCGGCAACCGGGGTGGCCGCACTGGCCGCACTGGGTTTGCGGTAGCAAGGCATCGATCCGGTCGACGATGGGATCGCCTTCCACTTTGAATTTTACCGCGGCGAAACCCAGCACGGCGCCAAATGCCGCCGATAGGCCACCGAGCGCAAACAGGGCGCTGAGGATGGGGTTCTGGAGAATAAATTCGATCATGCCAGTACCAGAGTTATTGGTTTAAGTGCCAGTTTGTCAGTTATTGCAGGCTGACCAGCCCGCCAAAGCCCATAAAGGCCAGCGCCATCAAACCAGCGGTAATCATGCCGATCGCGGCACCTTTGAAGGGAACGGGAACATCGGCCACCGCCAAACGCTCGCGCATCGCGGAAAACAGGATCAGCACCATCGCAAACCCCAGGGCACCACCAAAACCGTATAAAGTTGATTCAACAAAGCTGTGCGCTTTCTGAGTGTTGAGCAGCGCAACACCAAGCACGGCGCAGTTCACGGTAATCAAGGGCAGGAAAACCCCCAGTACGCGATAGAGCAGCGGGCTGGTCTTTTCCATAAACATTTTGACGAATTGCACCACCGCAGCGATCACCAGGATAAACGCGATGGTGCGCAAATATTGCAGCTCCAGGGGCGCCAGTACCCAGGTATCGACCAGATAGGTGCAGATAGAGGCGAGGGTCATCACAAAGGTGGTCGCCCCAGCCATGCCGATGGCGCTTTCCAATTTATTGGAAACCCCCATAAACGGGCAGAGGCCGAGGAACTGCGCCAGCACGAAGTTATTCACCAGCACAGTACTGAGCAAAATGACCGCTAAATCGCTGAAACTCATGATGTTTTTCCGCTCAAGTGAAAACCCTTACCCCCTCCCAGCCTCCCCCCTTGTCTGGGGGGAGGAGTTTAACCCCCTCCCAGCCTCCCCCCTTGTCTGGGGGGAGGAGTTTAACCCCCTCCCAACCTCCCCCTTTGCAAGGGGGAGGGGCCTTGACTCCCTCGCTATATAAGGTCGGGGCGGGTTTGGCACTTGCTCTTGCTCCCTCCCCTTATCAAGGGGAGGGCTGGGGAGGGGTTAAAAGGGGCGTTACATTACCCGTTGCCCAGGCTTGGCACCGCTATGTGGCTCCAGCAGATAAATCTCTTTATCGCCCGGGCCAGCGGCCAGCACCATGCCTTCGCTCATACCGAACTTCATCTTGCGCGGTTTGAGGTTGGCGACTACCACGGTTAATTTTCCTACTAACTCTTTTGGATCGTAAGCGCTCTTGATGCCGGAAAACACATTGCGCTTCTCGCCCCCCAGATCCAGGGTGAGGCGCAGCAATTTATCTGAGCCTTCCACGTGTTCGGCGTTTTCGATCAGGGCGATACGCAAGTCCACTTTGGCGAAATCGTTGAAGTCAATTTCGGCGGCGATGGGCTCTGCCGTTGGCTCGGCTTTCGCTGCCGTTGCAGCCGTTGCAGCCGTTGCAGCCGTTGCCAGGGCGTCTTTGCTGGCATCGATCATGGCATCAACCTTGTCTTTTTCGATACGGGTCAACAGTGGTTTAAATTCGTTGATCTGCTCGCCAGCGCGGAAACTCACAGGCCCATTCCAGGTCAGGGTTTCACCTAGAAAGGCTTCGGCGTCGGCAGTCAGCGCTGGCAATACCGGCTTCAGGTAAGTCAGCAGGGCGCGGAACATATTGATACCCAGGGTGCACACCGCCTGGGTTTGTGCTTCGGCACCAGCCTGTTTGGCCAGCTTCCAGGGTTCCTGGGTGGCGATATATTCGTTGGCGGCATCAGCCAGCGCCATGATTTCGCGCATGGCTTTACTGTAGTCGCGGGTTTCGTAATAGTTGGCGATGGTTTCGCCGTCATCCACAAACTGTTGCCACAGGGTTTGATCGGCAATTTCATTTGCCAATACACCACCGGCATTGTTGATGAACTTGGCGGTACGGCTGGCGATATTCACCACCTTGCCGACCAGATCCGAATTCACGCGCTGGATAAAATCCTCCAGGTTCAAATCGATATCATCCACAGCGCTGGTCAGTTTCGCCGCGAAGTAATAGCGCAGGTATTCCGGGTTCAGGTGATCGAGGTAAGTGCGCGCATTGATAAAGGTGCCGCGCGACTTGCTCATCTTGGTGCCGTTCACAGTCAGGAATCCGTGTACGCAAATTTTGGTGGGGGTGCGCAAATTTGCCGAGTGCAGCATCGCTGGCCAGAAGAGCGCGTGGAAATTCACGATGTCCTTGCCGATAAAGTGATACACCTCGGCGGTGGAATCCGGCTTCCAGTACTCGTACCAATCTTCGCCTTTCTTATCCAACAGGTTTTTCAAGCTGGCGATATAGCCGATAGGCGCGTCCAGCCACACATAAAAATACTTGCCGGGTTCGCCGGGAATTTCAAAACCGAAGTAGGGCGCATCGCGGGAGATATCCCAGGCCTGCAAGCCTGCATCCAGCCACTCGGCCATTTTGTTTGCCACTTCATCTTGCAGGTGACCGGCGCGTGTCCAGCCTTTCAAAAAGTCGCTGAACTCGGGCAAGGTGAAAAAGAAATGCTCGGAATCTTTCGCGATGGGAGTTGCGCCCGAGATCGCCGACTTGGGGTTGATCAAATCCATGGGGGAATAGGTCGCACCGCACTTTTCGCAGTTATCGCCATACTGGTCTTCGGTTTTACATTTGGGGCAAGTGCCTTTGATGTAACGGTCGGCGAGGAACAGTTGTTTTTCCGGATCGTAGGCTTGGGTAATGCTTTTGGTCGCGATATGGCCATTGGCTTTCAGGCGGCCATAAATCATGGTCGAGAGTTCATGGTTCTCGGGGCTGTGGGTGGAGTGGTAGTTATCAAAGGCGATATTAAAGGCGGCGAAATCCGCTTCGTGTTCGGCTTTTACATTGGCGATTTGCTGCTCGGCGGAGTGACCTAATTGCTCTGCCTTCAGCATAATCGCCGTGCCGTGGGCATCGTCGGCACACACATAGGTGCAATCCACGCCGCGCAATTTCTGGAAGCGCACCCAGATATCGGTCTGGATATATTCCACCAGATGGCCGAGATGGATCGAACCATTGGCGTAAGGCAGGGCGCTGGTAACCAGAATTTTGCGGGGTGTTTGGGTCATGGATTAAAACCTGTCAAAGCGGGAGTCTATGGCCGGTAGCGGCCAGCCGAAAAAATGGGGCGCACTATAGCATTTTTCGCGGGCAGAATCAGGCGGAACTGTCCTGGTCGTGCTTGCTTGGTTGTGCCTGGTCTCATGTCCGGTTATTTTTCATTGCAGGCTATTTCTTGATCGATAGCTGCTGCATAATCGATGGGCAATATCGGGAATATTAAGCGTATCGGCTTTACCGTAGAGCCGGGTGCCGATGACTTGATTTACGAATCATAACTTTGAAGGAGAATGCGATGGACAATAACCAAAACCCAAACAGCCTTGGCAACGATGTACCCGGCAGCGTATCGCAAGATGCAAAGAACCTTGCGTTGTTGTTGTGGCTGGGCACCATCTTTTTTGGCTTTATCCCTGGCCTGGTGGTGTATCTGGTGAAAAAAGATGATGCCTATATCCTCGACCAGGGCAAAGAGTCGCTCAACTGGTCAATCACCGCTTTGATTGGTTATGTCGCCGGTATGATTCTGGCGGTAATTGTGATTGGTGTATTCGTGATGGCCGCTGTCGGTATTTGCCATCTGGTGTTCTGCATTATGGGGGTGATTGCTGCATCAAGCGGTAAACCCTTCCGTGTTCCCTACGCGCTGCGGTTGATTAAATAATTTCGGTTTTTGGTTTTGTTCATGTACTTCGTAGTCCGCTTGTCATTAGGACTTGTTGTTTCGAAATCGCATGAATACATCCTTGTAGCTCCCTCAAGTCGTCCCTGACTTGAGGGTTTCGAAACACAAGTCCTAACGCCAAACTAATAGTTCTGCAGGCTGATGCTTTGTCAGCAACTCTCTTTAGTTAATCCTGATCATAGGGTTTGTATTCAATTCGGGTGATGTAAAAAAATTCTTCACCCTCAGGTTTTTTCAATACGATTTCATCGTCTACCCGTTTGCCCATCATTACCCGCGCTAAAGGTGCATCCATACTGAGTTTTTGTTGCGCCACATTAAATTCATCGGGGCCGACAATCTGATAGGTTTTTTCATTGCCGTCGTCATCTTCCAGTGTTACCCAAGCGCCAAAAAAAACTTTGCTTTGATCTTCGGGTAAACGGTCAACAACCGTTACGGCCTCCATTCGCTTTGATAAAAACCGCACGCGCGAATCAATTTCGCGCAAGCGGCGTTTGCCGTAGATGTAATCACCGTTCTCGCTGCGGTCGCCATTTTTTGCTGCTTCATGCACAACTTGTGTGACTTGCGGGCGCTCGATTTTCCACAGTTGGGTGACTTCATCTTTCATGCGTTTAAAGCCTGCGGCAGTAATGTATGCCGAGCCTTTTTCACTGGGTGGTCGCCAACGGCCCATCAGTTATCTCCAAATACAGTTAAATAAAATGCCAGTTCTTCTTGTAGTGCGCGCTGGATATTGTGCGCTTGCCGGAACCCATGGCCTTCTTCGGAAAAGGTTACGTATTTTGTCATTATGCCTTTTTTCTCCAAGGCCGCCACCATGGCCTCGGCTTGTGCGGGTGGTACCACTTTATCTTGTAAACCCTGCAAAAAAATTACCGGGCAATTGAGTTGTTCGATGTGGTGAATAGGTGATCTTTCCCGATAAGTATTTTGCTGTGCCGGATATTCACCGACCAACGAATCCAGATAATGTGCTTCAAATTTATGGGTGTCACGTGTCAGTGCTTCCAGGTCGCCAATGCCGTATAAACTGGCACCGGCTTTAAATGCATCGCTAAATGTCAGGGCGGAAAGGACGGTGTAGCCACCGGCACTGGAGCCGCGTATGGCGACTTTATTTTTATCGATGAGTTGTTGCGCTGCCAAATAATCAACACCGCTGCATACATCAATGACATCGGTAATGCCCCAATTATTTTTTAACCTGTCGCGATAGCGCCTGCCGTAGCCGGTGCTGCCGCGATAATTGACATCCAGCACGGCAAAACCGCGGCTGGTCCAGAATTGGATTTTTAAGTTGAGCGAGCTTTCAGTGGCACCGGTTGGGCCGCCATGACACATGACTAATAAAGGTGGTAGCTGTGTGGTGGGCTGTTGGATATCGGGATTGGTGGGTGCATAAAAAAATCCGCGTGCACTTTCACCATCTCGGGTGGGAAATTCCACTGCATGCGGCGTAGCAAAAAAAGTGGTGTCGATAACCTGTGCATTTTTGGTCAGTGATACACATTTTTCAGTGGTGTTTTTTTCATGAACATAACGCCAGAGTTGTGGGCCTTGTTTATCGCTGGCGGCAACAAAATAACCTTCGCCATTGTGACAGTGGATATTGGTGATATCGCGAAAATCGGATACGAGTGGCGTTAAAGAATTGCTAGCAATATTGATTACTCCCAACTGCCAAAAACCCTGTTGGCTAAAACAGCAGAGGATTTCAGTGTCGGATAAAAATCCATAGCAGCTCATACCGAACACCCATTGTGGTGTGGCGAATTCGGCCTCCATGGGATAAACCGCATGTGCTTGAGTTCCATCCCAGCGATAGATATTCCACCAGTTGCTGCGATCCGATACAAAAAATAATTCGCCTGCTGGAGACCACTGGGGTTGGAAAATGGACTCCCTGGTTCCGCCAGCGATAACAGCGCTGCTAATAATATCGCCGCGCTCATTCAATTGGGTCAGTACACACCTGGTGCCATCCCAAGGCATATTAGGGTGATCCCAACATAAAAAGCTGAGTTGTTTGCCATCCGGTGATAAACGTGGATTGGAATAAAAATCGGCACCCTGTGCGAGTACATTAATATTGCCGCTCTTTATATCCAGCGCAATAATTGAACTCGTAGGTTGGTGTGTAGGTTGCGCAGTGATTTGGGTGTAATCTTCGCGCACAAAAATTAAACGCTCGTGTGTTGTATCGTAATAAAAATCCGCGTAGCGATAGGCACCTTCGGAAGTCAAGGTGCGTGTTGTCGCGCTAACGATATCGTAATGGTAAATACGCTGGTCGCTATCCAATACATAAAAAATTGCGTGGGATGTTGCAAGGTAAGGCGCGCCGCCATATTCCTGTGCACGTGTACGAATGCTGTGGGGGACCGGGAGTAAATCCTTGCGCTCACCGGCAGATCCATACACCGATTCACACACCAATGCATTACGCCCTTTTTCTTGTGGACGAGTTTCCAGCCAGTACACGCAGTTGCCCACTGCTTGTGGTTCGCTGATGCGCACACCTTGGGCGGTGAGTAATTCAGCGGTAATCGGCGATGGCCATTGGCCGTAGGGAATATTGGAGCCGTTAGGAATAGTAGTCATGTATTGGCTTGGCCTGTTTGAATAACAATGAGAGCAGTATTTTGCCTCTCATTGCAAAGCAGGGGCAAGGCAGGGTTTTTATTTGGCCGGGTTTCCGCTTTAATGCACCCACTAACCGGATTTATCTATGGGTAGCTGTTGTTATGGCTTTTACTTCCGAACAATTACGCACTTATCTTCCGGCTGTTTCTTCCTCATCTGCCATCTGGTGGGTGGGATTTAGCGGCGGCTTGGATTCCACGGTATTGCTGCATGCTCTGGTGCAATTGCATTTGCCAGTGCAATTGCGCGCGCTGCATATTAACCATCAAATTTCCCCGAATGCAGATGCCTGGCAATCGCAGTGTGCTGATTTTTGTGCGGAGCATGCAATTCCATTTCACGCCGAAAAAGTGCGCGTCGAAAATACAGGTAAGGGGCTTGAAGATGCCGCGCGTGCGGTTCGCTATGCGATATTTGAAAAAAATGTAGCCCACCATGATGCGCTGCTTACGGCCCATCACGCTAACGATCAAACCGAAACCTTATTGTTGCGTTTAATGCGCGGTACTGGTCCGCGCGGTTTGGCCGCTATGGCGTCAATGCGTGTACTGGGAGCAGGGGTATTGGTCCGACCATTGTTGCATTTTACGCGTGCAGAGTTGGAAGCCTATGCACAGCTCCATCAACTTTGCTGGGTGGATGATGAAAGTAATCTTGATGATGATTACGACCGCAATTTTTTACGCAACCAGGTGATGCCGTTGTTGCACAGCCGCTGGCCTGAATTTAAACGCAAATGGCAGCAGACGGCAGAGTTGTGCGCGCAACAGGAAGCGGTGATGGAGGAAATTGCGCAAGAGGATTTTCAGCATGCGTCACCTTCGGTAGAGCGGGTGGGGCAGGGTATTGATCTCAAACTGCTATCGAATTTATCACCCGCGCGCCAACAAAACCTTGTGCGCTATTGGCTGCGTTTATTTAATTACACCACGCCTGAACAAATCCATTGGCAGCAGATCGGACAGCAAATTTTGAATGGTCGCGAAGATGCGCAGGCGCGAGTGACATGGGGCAATGTTGCATTACAGGCCTATCGCCAGCGTTTATATGCATTGCCGCTGCAATGGCCGGAGCTGGAATTACGTATGCATTTGGTTGGGCACACAGTGGAACCGCGCTTGAAAGCAGACTTGCCTGATTTACAAATTCGCTATCGTATTGGTGGTGAACGCTGTAAACCGACGGGGCGTGCGCATTCACAAACACTCAAAAAATTATTGCAGGAATACGAACTGGAACCCTGGTTGCGCGACAAGGTTCCGCTGGTATTTAGCGGTGATTGTTTGGTGGCAGTGGGGGATTTATGGGTTTGTGCAGGGTTTGTCGCAGAAGAAAACGAAGCGGGATATAGGCTGGCCTGGCAATAAAAATTGGTGATCAAATCAGGCATTAATTAACGTAAACAATAATTGCAGCAAATATTAATTTAAAAGCGCTGAAAAAAATGGGATGCAATTGCATCCCATTTTTTATTCAATCAACGCGGATTAAAACAGATATACCGCACCGGCTGCATCAGCCGTGTCGTCATCTTGATCCAATGGGCCACTGCTGCTTGCCGCTGAACTGGTGCTGGAACCTGCTGCATAGCCGCGACCGGCTTCGCGATGGGCTCCCACGGCGAGTGTTTTGCCATCAGCGGAAAGATCCACATTCAGTCCAAAGCGGTCCTCGCTATCGGTGTTGCTGGCTTTAACGTAACTTTTTTGGGTCCAGGCACTATTATCGCGTGTGAATACAAACACTGCCCCGGCGAGTGTTGCGCTGGTATCGCCTGCGTCGCCGTTTATGCCTTTGGCATTACTGGACTCACGAAGCGAGCCAACGGCGAGGGTATTGCCGTCCTGTGAAAGGCTTACGTCGGTACCAAACTCACCCCCATTTGTGACGGTGGATGGGCTGAGGTAAGCCTGTTGTGTCCAGCTTCCAGCAGTGCGGGTAAATACATAGGTTGAGCCTGAACCGAGCAGTTTGGCTGCTTCCTGTACTTGGGCTTTATCGATATTGGCGGGGTCATCGGTATTCACACTGACACCCGTATCACCTTTGGCGCCCACTGCCAGGGTATTTCCATCACCGGATATATCAACACTGGTGCCAAACAGGGTAGTGAAGAAGGTCGATGCGGGTTTGATATAGGCTTCCTGGGTCCAGTCGCCTGCGCTACGTGTAAAGACATAGGCGGCACCATTGTTCAGCCCATAATCACTGACACGGGCTTTTTCGCAACCAGGGTCCAGAACATAAAGGCTATTTGCGTCAACATAGAAGCAGGAGTTGTCAGCCTGGTTGCCGTTCACCCCTTTGGCTTGGCTATCTTCACCTATAGCGCCTACAACAATGGTGTTGCCATCAGTGGACAGGGCGATACTGGTACCAAATGCATCACCTTCTTGGGCGTTGGAGTTTTTTAACAAGGTCTGCTGTATCCAACCGTCTTCGCGGCGAATAAAGATATGTACTGAGCCTGAGTTATTACCGCCTTTATAGGAGCTGGTTGAGCTGGTTGAGTTGGAATTGCTGGGCGAACTGCTACTGGACGAGCTGCTTTTGGACGAACTGGTGCTGCTGGTAGACGAACTACTTGAGGGATAGAACTCAAGGCACTCAGGCATGGACGATGCCATGTACTTCAATATCCCGCTAATTTGCAGGCTGTCACTGGTGGCGCCCACGGCCAGGGTTTTGCCATCACCAGAAAGCGCAAGGGTTTCTCCAAAACGCATGGTTGATTTGAAATAGCTGGACTTTACGTAGGCATCTTGCGTCCATTCGCTGGCAGCGCGGGTGAAGACATAGACTGCGCCAGTGTCGTAATCATTCGCTGAAATAAAATCATCAGATGGGTCGGACGAGGAATTGTAAGTAGTGGTTTCGTAGTTTGCCTGGTTACAGTTGATGCCGGTTGACGGACTATCTTCCAGCAGGGCCGATACTGCAAGGGTATTCCCATCATCTGACAAGGCTACCTTGTACCCGAAGCGATCATTTGGCAGTACGCGATAGGGGTTGATATCCGGCTGTTCGGTGTTGGACGCTTTCAGGTACGCCTGCTGTTTCCAAACACCATTTTCTTTAATAAATACATAGACAGCACCTGAATTGGTGCTCTCATTCTGGGTTTGGTCACCATTGACGCCAATCGCTTTGCTATCTTCCGAAGGCGCGCCTACAGCCAGGGTGGTGCCATCAGCCGAGAGTGCAATGCTCCAGCCAAAGAAGTCACCGGATTCTGTGTTAGACGCTTTGATATAACCAATAGCCTTGATCATTTCAGTGGCGGTAAAGGTCAAATCAGACTTTTTACAACCCTCTGTATTGCAGGCTTCAACGTAGTAATAGTTATTTACCCAATCGTGTACATGCACTCCTATCTCATCGGTCGCCTGGGTGCTGGTCAGGTCGCCCCCAATCTGTACCACGCCACCGGTAGTGGCATCATGTTTGTACAGCTTATAAAAGGTTGCACCTTCAACGGCACTCCATTGGAAAGTAAGTACCTTGGGGTTTTGCGCTTCCACTTTAACGCTTGGCCAAGTGCCTGACCCGTTGGGTGGTACCGACGCGGCGCTAAAGCTGCTGCGCACGGAGGATGAGCTGGAAACTGAAGAGCTTGCTGAGGATTTCTTGTCGCCACCGCCACCGCCGCAGGCGGCCAGTAACAAAGAGCCAGCCATCAGTGAAAGAAGCAAGGTAGTACGCTTTAACAGCGGTGAAAAACGGTCGATATTCATTCAGCAGGTTCCTGAGGTTTAAAACTGGTCGGTGATTCTGTGTGTCGCGGCGCTTGGTGTCAATCAAATCGCCAGCAATATTGGGGTGCAGTCAAGGCTTGGGCGCTTTGTTTCAGCACATTTTTTGGTCCGTTAAAGACCCTGAAATCAGGGGATTGGTTCAGTGTTTTGGAATGAAGACGGAGTAATTTAGTGGAAAGTCGGGAAAGAAGTTGTGAACAATTGTGAAATAAAGCCTTGCTATGCCTTGTGAAGCATAAATGCAGCCAAAAAAGAGAATGGACGTTATATAAAGAGAAAGAAGAATGAGGGGAAAAATACCGTGTACACATATATTGTGAATTCATGCTTCATCTTTTTATTGGATCTTTAGTTTTGATTCCAAATGCAGGCACGTTGGGACTAGTAGTTAAATAGTGGGATGATTAAATAATAAACAAAATAATTTGCTGCAGGTGCACGTCATTAAGGAACTATTCAGGTTGTACGCAGCCTTAGTAAACAACTCTGATAAAGCGATTTTGTGCGGGCGCAACCAAACAGGAGGATTTGTCACTCGTGTGTTCCCTGCACTTGGCAATAAAGTAACAAAATGATGTCTGATGCAATTGTCAGGCGCTTAAAAAATACTTTTGCTTGAACTGTCATAAATTGTGCGTAGACTGCCGCCTCGCCGCAGCAGAGGGACTTTTTCGGAACCGAGTGGCGAATAATCAACCAGTGAATGATGTGGTAAGTATGCAGGCATCATTCAAGTAAAAAGCGCAGCGGAACCCTTTATGTTGCTGAATCCTTTGTTTGTGGATACCTCGTTAAACAACCGTCTTGGACAAGAAGTCCGTCTCGGTGTCTGTCATTTCCAATACCAGGGGCGCGATTATGTTTTTGTCGCCGCGCCTACCCAGCAAGCTTCCAGTTTTGTCGGCAAGAATGCCGAACCTTTTGCGTTTCAACTGCGTGAAAAATTTGCACTGGATGCTCGTCGTTTTGAATTGATTGAAGTGCGTGATACCGGAGATGCCACGCGCTTGTTGCGTTGGCGTTTTGAGTGGGTGGGTAATTCACCGCTGTCAGCGCGCAGTGAAGAGATTAACTCCCCAGGTCTGCGCGTCAGCTTGTTGCAGTTGATTGACCCAGAGCAGGCTGTTGCTGCAACTGCCTAGTAAGTATTAACGGTATAAACTCCAAATTGGGTTGCGGGCTTCATTATTCTGCCCGCTCCTTATTCCCCTGTTGTTGTGTTGTCCGTTGCCTTGTCTTTTTTGCCCTCACTACGCCAAAACCATTGTCGTGGTGGCTGGGTCAATTTTTCAATGTGTTCTTGTTTGTGTTCTGCATCGGTAAACCAATAATAGTCATTTGTACTTTTTGGTTTGAACCAACCACGTACTTCCCCGGTATATTCGACTGCCAGCTTGGGCATACCCAATTTGCGATCGGAATTAAAACTGTGGTTCCAATGCACCAGCAAATCCCGTTTGGCGATGGCTATTGCAAGGCTTTCTGATTCTGCCTGGATTAACTTGCTGGTGATAAAACCAATCACTGGCTCGGGAGCATCACCCGAGTTCTCAAAAAAGATATTCTCACCAGAGAGTACAACTTTGTAATACGTCATAATTTACAATCAAACTCAATCTATTTCGGCATCAGTATTGACAGATAATGGCGCGGGTGTGGGTAGCTTATCGAATAGCTTGCTAAAGTGCTGCTGCACCCGCGCGATATTCATCAGCGACATGCCGCTCGAAAAACCAAACCACACATACAAACCATTTAAATTTTTAAACATCGGCGGCAGATATTTTGGAGCCGCAATTACACCTTCCAGATGGCGTTCATAAAGCAGCGGCAAATCATCCAGTGTCACCTTGCCGACAAACAGCATGGGAATAACTTCCGGCACACCGGATTGGATAGCACTGCGAATAAAATTCACGTTTTCGACAAATCCTTTTACGTAGGAAATATCTTTGGTAAAGACTGATCCACCGGTCAGGGTGCCACCGCGGAACACACGCTGGGTGACGCGATAGCTGTCGTGCTCGCTAATACCGCGTTCTAGAAAATGGCGATACACCTGGCAAAAATCAGCGCCTTGTTCCGCTAGATCCACTGCAACTACCCGATCACTAATTCGCCGCGCGCGCTGTGGGAAAGAGCTGAAGGTCAGTGTTTCCAACAGCACTGCCATGCCTTCCTGGATGGCGGTGATACGCGGCGATCCAACACTCAACCAAGTTGCCCAGGGCTGTTCGCGGCCATTGAGCGTTGTGCCTATATGCACCCAGCCTTCATGGACCTCCAGCACCTGCAAATCCAGCTCGGAAAAAGACGCGCGACGGTTAACTTTGATACAGTCGCCACCGGCGGAGGCATCCGACACTATGTCATCGCTGATCTGCACCCGCACTTCACCTGCACCAAAATAATCTGCCATGCGCTCGCGCAGGATTTTTACCGCCTCATCGGAACTGATGTGATTGGTGTAAGGGCGATTTAAATGTTCGACTGCTGGCAGTGAAAAAATCTGGCACAAACGCTCACCCATCTGGCGCAGGGTTTTACGGTCCCCACGCAGGTTATCGCTTGCCGAACCATAGAGTTGACGACTGAAATGGCCAAACTGGTCGGTACCGCGATAGCGCAGCAATTCAATTACGATCTGGTATTGGTCAATCGTCGCCTGCAGGATTTTGCCCAGCGCATCATCGCGCCCCAATTGGCGGCGAACATCGGTTTTTAATTCTTTTAATAATTGGCTAACAGTATCCGGCTCAAACGCCAGCTTTTGATTCTGATAAAAATCGGCGCCCAGCGCAGGTAATTCTTTACCTTGTTGTTCGCGAAAACGCTGCTCAATTCCCTGCGGCCATTTGATGGCATCGAGAATACGAATCGGTTTTTGCAGGGATACCAGGCGTGTCGATAACTGCTTTAAACGCTCCAGGTAGAGTTGATCCGTCATAACAGGGCTGCCGCATAAAAGTGCAAGAACTTACTGACTATCAAACAATATAAACAAGCAATATAAATAAGGGCATAAATGGTGCCAAATACACATACCCTGTCGATGACGCCATTCTATCTGGTTGCTTGGCATTTGTGGCCAGAATTTGTCGGATAAGTCTGCGCCTCTAGCGTCTTGATGGATAAATCGCCAGAATGGGCGCCGCCCGCTCAGTTGTGTGAATGAGGATCTGCTATGCCCTTTGTTGCCCTGGAAAAATTGCACCAGCTCTACGATGGTTATCGCAAACCGGTCAAGCTTGCTGGACAGGATTTCCTCTTGCTGCAAGAAAATGGCAAAACCTGCTTAATCAAAAACCAATGCCCCCATGCGGGTGCGCCCTTAACCTATGCCACCTGCGCTAACAATCATCTGCGTTGCCCTATGCACGGAATTGAATTTGATTTGGCCACTGGCTGCTCACGCAATCCGGTCTGTGCAAATGCACTGCAATTTTTGCCGCTTATCTATGAAGGCAGCAGTATTGGTGTTGAGCTTCGTTAATTCCCTGGACTTTTTTTATTAAGGACTTTTATGTTTCGCCTGCTATTTAAATCCGTTGTTGTACTGTTGCTGGTGTTGGGTGTTGGCAATTATCTGGTCTATCTCAAAACCGGGCAGATGCCACTGCGCGATATACGCGAGCGCATGGGCAGCGATTGGCTGGTCGATCTGCGAGAGCTATTTTCTCCCGATCAATTGGCTGCCGATGCCAAAAAAGTAATTAACGATGCATCTGCCAGGGTTTCCGAACCTGAGCCTGCCGCACCAACCAAGGTCTATAAATGGACGGATGAGGATGGGCAAGTGCACTTTGGTGATAAGCCTGCCAATGGTGCCGAACAAGTTGAGGTTGATACCCGTAATGCTATTTCTGCACCGGAAGACACTGGCGGTGATACCGGGCAAGAAACGGCGCCCCAGACAAGTGGCGGGCAGGCTGTGCAGGAGTCCGTCCTGGATAAGGCCCGTGCTGCGGCCGAGGCAATGAAACAACATGTGCAACAGCAGGAGCAGGCTCAATAGCCCGCAATGAAAAAGTTCTGGCGCACTAGCGGACAAATCTTGCAATGGCTGCTGCTGTTATTGCTGGCTTATCAGTTGTGGTTGCTCGCCCATATTGTGGTGTGGAAATGGGTGAATCCGGGGGAGACGAGTTTTATGTCGATCCGGCTGGACGAGTTGCGCGAGAAAAATCCCAAGGCGGAACTGAAACATCAATGGGTGGATTATGCGCATATTTCATCCCATCTGAAGCGAGCCGTGGTTGCCGCCGAAGATGACCGTTTTATGCAGCATCAGGGGTTTGATTTGCGTGGCATTGAGCGGGCGCTGCAAAAGAACCAGCGCAAAGGTAAATCTGTCGCCGGTGGTTCCTCCATCACCCAGCAGCTCGCCAAAAACCTGTTTTTATCCCCCTCTCGCTCTTATGTGCGCAAGGCAGAGGAGGCGATTGTGGCGCTGATGATCGAGCTCTGCTGGGATAAGCGCCGGATCCTGGAGGTGTATCTGAATGTGGTGGAGTGGGGCAATGGCGTCTTTGGTGCTGAAGCGGCCGCGCGCCATTACTACCGGGTTCCGGCAGCGCAGATAGGCCCATCGGCCGCCGCGCGCATGGCGGTTATGCTGCCCAATCCACGCCAATACGAAAAGGCCATGCCGGCCTGGGTGGTTAAACATGCATCCAGCGTCCAGGCGCGAATGCGCTATTCGCAGATCCCGTAACGCCTTAAATCGGCTTCTTTGCACCTATATCCCTTGGCGCGCATCCCGTTCTACGGCGACGGTGCGGTTCTCGCCGCATAGGTTTTGCGTTACAATCGCGACCCTTTTGGGGTCTTGGTATCCTGTTTAACAGATTGCTGTAACTATTTTGTTGTGACCGAGGTGGTAACTGTGCCTATTTATGAATACCAATGTGAATCTTGCAGCCATGGTCTTGAAGCCCTGCAAAAGTTGAGCGATGCCCCTCTGGTCGATTGTCCTGAGTGCGGTAAAGCGAGCCTCAAAAAGCAAATTTCAGCAGCTGGTTTCCGCCTGTCGGGCGGTGGCTGGTATGAGACCGATTTTAAATCGGGCAAGAAAAAGAATATCGCTGGTGATACCAGCTCTTCTTCCTCGGGAAGCAGCTCGGCCAGCTAGGACTCTTTGTACAAAACGCTCTTTCTTATAAATACTTTCTTATAACTACTTTACTTTTACACATCAGGAACTTGCTATGCGCAGCCAATATTGTGGCGCTTTAAATGCCTCGTTTATCGATCAAGAAGTGACCCTCTGTGGATGGGTTGATCGTCGTCGTGATCACGGTGGTGTGATCTTTATCGACCTGCGCGACCGCGAAGGTATTGTGCAAGTGGTGTTCGATCCGGATGCAAAAGAGAATTTCGCCCTGGCTGATAAAGTGCGCGGTGAATATGTGCTGCAAGTGACCGGTAAGGTGCGTGCCCGTGCGCCCTCTACAGTTAACCCAAACATGGCAACCGGTGAGATTGAAGTTTACGGCACTGCGCTGACCATTTTGAACGAAGCCGAAACTATGCCTTTCCCTCTGGACGCCTATTCCAACGTAGGTGAAGAGACTCGTTTGAAGTATCGCTTCCTTGATTTACGTCGCACTGAAATGCAGAAAAACCTGCGTTTCCGCAGCAAAGTGACCAGCGTTATTCGCAACTATCTGGATCGCAACGGTTTCCTCGATGTGGAAACTCCAATCCTGACTCGTGCTACTCCGGAAGGCGCGCGCGATTATCTGGTTCCATCACGTACCCACGACGGTAAATTCTTCGCGCTGCCACAATCGCCGCAATTGTTTAAGCAATTGTTGATGGTGGCCGGTTACGACCGTTACTACCAGATTGCCAAGTGTTTCCGCGACGAAGACCTGCGTGCAGACCGCCAGCCGGAATTTACCCAGATCGACATCGAAACCTCATTCATGTCGCAAGCGCAAATCATGGAAGTTACCGAAGGTATGTTCCGTGAGTTGTTCAAGGATTTGCTGGGTGTTGAATTTGCTGAAATCAACCACATGCCTTTCTCTGAAGCGATTGCCAAATACGGTTCAGACAAGCCGGACATGCGTATCCCGCTGGAACTGGTTGATATCAAAGACCTGGTAACAGAAGTGGATTTCAAAGTCTTCGCTGGCCCGGCCAATGATCCAAAATCCCGCGTTACTGCATTGAAAGTACCTGGTGGTAACGAGAAGTTGACCCGTAAACAAATCGACGATTACACCAAGTTTGTTGGCATTTACGGTGCGAAAGGTTTGGCGTACATCAAGGTCAACGACAAGTCTGACCTGGAAGAAGGCCTGCAATCACCGATTGTTAAAAACCTGCCAGTGCCTGTGCGTGCAGCAATTTTGGAACGCGTTGGTGCAGAAAACGGCGACCTGATTTTCTTCGGTGCTGACAAGCACAAAGTGGTAACCGAAGCTTTGGGCGCGCTCCGCTGCAAACTCGGTGCAGACCTTGAGTTGTATACCACCCAATGGGCACCGCTCTGGGTTGTTGATTTCCCGATGTTTGAAGAAGATGACAAAGGCGGCTGGACATCAATCCACCACCCGTTCACTTCACCAAGCTGCACGCCGGATGAGTTGGTCGCTAGCCCGGGTGATGCATTATCCCGCGCATACGATTTGGTATTGAACGGTACTGAATTGGGTGGTGGTTCGGTGCGTATCCACTCATCGACCATGCAACAAGCCGTATTTAAAATCCTCGGTATTTCACCGGAAGAACAACGCGAGAAGTTTGGCTTCTTGCTCGACGCACTTGCCTACGGCGCACCTCCGCATGGCGGTTTGGCGTTTGGTCTGGATCGCTTGATTATGTTGATGGTAGGCGCAAGCTCAATCCGCGATGTAATCGCCTTCCCGAAAACCCAAAGCGCTGCCTGTGTGATGACCGATGCTCCCGGCACTGTGGACGAGTTGCAATTGCGCGACTTACACATCCGTTTGCGCAAGAAAGAAAAAGCAGTTGCAGCAGAAGATACGCCTGAATACGGTATGTAAGACCCCACCCCGACCCTCCCCTTCACAGGGGAGGGAGTAAAAGCTCCTCCCCCTTGAAAAGGGGGAGGTTGGGAGGGGGTTAAAAAGGTGGGCTTTTGCCCACCTTTTTTGTTTCTGATGATTGATTAGCTAAATGGGAGCTTCCAATGGCCGGACATTCCAAATGGGCAAACATGAAACACCGCAAGGCGCGCCAGGATGCCAAGCGGACTAAAATTTTCACCAAAATTATTCGCGAATTAACTGTCGCTGCCAAAGGCGGTCCCAATCCGGCGGATAACCCGCGTTTGCGCGCAGCGGTTGAAAAAGCCTACTTGAACAACCTCAAAAAAGACGTGGTTGAACGCGCAATCGCCCGCGGTGCTGGCACCGGCGAATCCGATGCATACGAAGAGTTGACCTATGAAGGTTACGGCGTAAACGGTGTTGCATTTATCGTTGAATGCATGACCGATAACCGCAACCGCACCGCCGGTGATGTGCGCCATGCATTTGATAAGAAGGGCGGCAACCTCGGCACCAGTGGCTCGGTTTCCTATCTGTTTGCGCGCAAAGGCCAGATCAGTTTTGCGGCGGGTGTAAACGAAGATACCTTGATGGAAGTTGCACTCGAAGCCGGTGCTGACGATGTCGTCAGCAACGAAGATGGCTCCTTTGATGTGATGACGGCGTTTGAAGATTTCTTTCGTGTAAAAGATGCATTGGCCAACGCCGGTTTGAATGCCTCTGAAGCCGAGATCACCCAGATTCCTTCACTTATGGTAAATCTCGATAAAGACGCCGCCGAAAAAATCCTCGCCCTGATCGATGCTCTCGAAGATCTGGACGATGTGCAAAACGTCTACACCAACGCCGATATCTCCGAAGAAATTATGGAGCAATTGGGTTAATTAACCTCGTGTGAAGTGTAAAAGCCCCCGTGTCGTATTGCTGTCGTATACAAAACGGCAGGTTTAACGAAATCTGGCGGCTTTTACATTTAACGAGGTGAATGTCATGGATATGAAAATCAATCACGAACTGCTCCGCCAACAACGTGAACTGCGCGCCTGGACTCAAAACCAGCTCGCTGAAGTGGCGTGTTTGAGTATGCGGACCGTGCAGCGTATTGAACGCAATGGCATAGCGGCCAAAGAATCCGCAATGGCATTGGCGAGTGCGTTGGGGATGGATCTGGCCGATTTATTAATTCAACCCAATTCAATTCCTCCCGCGCACAACAATCACCGTTGGTGGGGAGTTGCGGGAATTGCTACTTCGCTGATCGTTTTTTTGGGGTGGTGGTCAACGGCATCCGCTGAACAGGTGATGATCAATTTATCGGTGAAGGCTGAATCTGGTGCTAGCACCCAAGGTGAAATGCAATTTCTGAATGCGATGGGGAAGCAGAGCGAGATACATTTTGATCAACAATTTCGTTTGCAGATAACGGCTATCCGCCAGGATCAGGGATTGCTTTTATCGACGGAAATATACGACTTCATCGATGGCGATTACCAATTGATTTCGACGCCTTCTATCCTGATTACCGACAATGAGCCCACGACAATCCAACTGGACACCCGATCGAGCGGCCGCCTGGAGTTGGGCTTTACATCGGATTTCTGACTTCACCCTTGCACCGGCAGATATTGCATGCAACACTGCGCCATAACTACTGTATATAGATACAACCTATGGCGCTTATCCTTGGTATAGACCCCGGCTCCCGCAAAACCGGTTTTGGCATTATCAATGTCATCGGCAGCAAACATGAGTACGTCACCAGCGGTGTGATCCGTATGAAAGATACGGACGAATTGCCCGCGCGCCTGAAAGTTATTTTTGATTCCCTCACGCAAATTATTGAACAGTACTGCCCGCAAGAGATGGCCATTGAGCAGGTATTTATGGCTAAGAATGCGTCATCTGCCCTGAAATTGGGGCAGGCGCGGGGGGCGGCGATTGTGGCGGCGACTGCGCAAAATGTGCCTGTGTCGGAATACGAAGCGCGCAAAGTCAAACAATCGGTGGTGGGTAATGGGGCGGCAGATAAGTTGCAGGTGCAGCACATGGTAAAAACCCTGCTGCGCCTTCCCGCTGCGCCCCAGGAAGATGCCGCCGATGCCCTGGCGGTGGCGCTCTGTCACGCCAATACCCGCGATCATTTAATCCGGATGGCAGGTTCATCCAGCTTCAGACGCGGACGGATTGTCTAGTTTTTGGTCAGTTCAGATGCGTCTGGCAGGCAGGGGTTTGTCGTGGATATCCAGACGATGGCTGGCATGGCTGTTGGCGATTAACAGGGATTCAAACCGATAGAGCGCATGCAATTTATTGACGTTGATTCCCAGCCAATAGCGCAAATCCTTCAACCGACTGTAGTTGTATTTTTCAAAGGGAAACTCATCCAGGTCCCGCGCACTTATATTCCTTCCAAGGCCAAAACCCAGGTCAAAGGCAATTAAATCCTGCGCACCGAATTTATAGGGCGCCGGATAGAGGTGGGTGATAATCCAGCGGAAGCTGTGGATTTGCCAGGCGCAGATATGGCTGCTGGAACCCATGGTAAAACCAATCACAAAGGCTTCATCCTGATTGCGCAGGCCGCGCCCGAGCAATACATGGATGACATCGTGGCGGGCCAGGTTGATGGCACCGGGAAAGGCGATAAGGCTGGCGGGATTTTCAAACAGGCGCACCAGCCAAGGGATCTCATCAGCTTTGGCGGCGGGCAGGGTATCAATAACATCCTGTAGCACCTGATTGCCATTGTGCAGGCCGGGATTCCACTCATACCATTTGAGGCTGGTATCGATTTTTCTGGTTTCACTCATGGCGCCCTCGCATTTACTACAACTCGGGTTTAGTTGCCTGTTTGATGATCTTTGGGTTGTGGATCAGTTCCTGGGTTTTGGGTAAGCAACTGGATGTTGCCGCCCACTGCCGCGAGGTAATTGCTGATGGTTTTCTCGCGCACAAAACGCAGCAAATAATGCGGCCCGCCCGCTTTGGGGCCGGTACCGGACAGCCCGCAACCGCCAAAGGGTTGCACGCCTACCACTGCCCCCACCATATTGCGGTTGATATACACATTCCCCACATTGACCTGCCGCACAATGCGCTGTGTAAACCCTTCATTACGGCTGTGGATACCCAGTGTTAATCCATAACCACACACATTGATCCCGTTAATGACCTTTTCCACATCCTGTGACTGGAAGCGCACCAGGTGACAGATAGGGCCAAAGTGTTCCTCCTTAAGATCATTGATGCCGCTGATCTCAACCAATGTGGGTGCCACAAAATTGCCGGATTGCAGGTTGGTTGGCAGCGGCGATTGGGTGATAAGCCGCCCTTGGTTGATGGCCTCATCGATATGGTGTTGCAACACTTGTTGCTCGTGCTGATCGATCACCGGTCCGATATCGGTGCTTAAATCCCGTGGATCGCCCAGTCGTATGCACGCCATGGCACCCTTGAGCAATTCGATTACCTTGTCAGCAATGTCCTTCTGCACAAACAATACCCGTAGGGCTGAGCAGCGTTGGCCTGCACTGCCAAAGGCGGAGCGGATCACATCTTTTACCAACTGTTCGGGCAGGCAAGTGGAGTCGGCAATCAGTGCATTTTGGCCACCGGTTTCGGCAATCAGCGAGGCGATGCTGGAATCACGCGCGGCCAGTGCGCGGTTAATAGCCCAAGCGCTCTGGGTCGAACCGGTAAAGGCAATGCCTTCGATGCGCGGATCACCCGTGAGGATCGGACTGAGTTCACCGCTATTGCCGGGGATAAAGTGCAGTGCCAGGGGCGGAATGCCGGCGGCAAGCATAAGTTCAACGGCGCGGAAGGCGACGAGGCTGGTCTGGCGCGCGGGTTTTGCCAGTACCGTATTGCCCGCAACCAGCGCGGCGATAACCTGGCCGGTAAATATCGCCAGCGGGAAATTCCAGGGGGAAATGGCGACAAAAACGCCGCGCCCTTCCAGTAGCAACTGGTTTTGCTCGCCCGTCGGCCCCGGCAACTGTATGGGTTGTGCCAGATGCTCACGCGCCTGCTGGGCGTAGTAATGGCAAAAATCCACGGCTTCGCGGATTTCATCCAGCGCATCGGCCAGGGTTTTTCCCGCCTCGCGCATCAGTAGTGCGGCAAATTCGGCGCGGTGGGCTTCAAAGAGTTCGCCCACTTTATCGACTAACCTGGCGCGCTCCAGTACCGGGTGTTGGCGCCATTTGGGCTGGAAGCTGTAAGCACTGGCCAATGCCGTTTGTGCCTGCTCTGGTGTCGCCAGTACTAGCTTGCCTACCAATTCACGGTTATCGGCGGGATTAACACAGCTGTTGCCACCACCGTCGCGTTGGTATTGGCCGGCGATAATCGGGCAGGCGTCCCATGTATGGGTATCAAGCCTCTTCAGTTCTTGCATCAACACTGCACACTCCGCTGGAATTACCAGGTTGATCCCCTGTGAATTGCGCCGCGTTTGGTGAGGCTCAGGTCGGGTAAATAAATCCGCAGGTAAGGGTAGGGCGGGCAAATTGGTTGGCGGGCTGGTTAAGGGATGCAAGGCTAAATGTTCAAGCGATGCATTCGCCTGATTCAATTGGTTGATAAACGAGCTGTTGGCGCCATTCTCCAGCAGGCGCCTGACCAGATAGGGCAGCAGTTCGGCGTAGTGGCCGACGGGAGCGTAGATCCGGCAGTGGACTTGCGCTTGCTCGCTGAGCAACTGGCGATAGAGCGATTCGCCCATGCCTTGCAGCCGCTGGAATTCCAGTGGTTGACCCGGTTTTGCCATGGTGAGCAGGCTACAAATAGTGGCGGCATTATGGGTCGCAAACTGCGGCTGCAAATGTTCCGCTTGCAGCAAAAATTTGGCACAGGCGAGGTAGGAAATATCGGTGGCGGACTTGTCGGTAAATACCGGGTAGCCAGCAAGGCCAGCGCGCTGCGCCCAGTGGATTTCACTATCCCAATAAGCACCTTTTACCAGGCGGATATTGAGCTTGATGTCCAACTCTTGCGCCAGGCGGTCGAGCAAGCCCAGCACCGGCAGGGCGCGTTTGGAGTAGGCCTGTACCGCCATCCCCATACCATTCCAACCGGCTAGCAGTGGATGGCGCAAGCAAGCTTCGATCAGTTTGAGCGATAGCTCCAGCCGGTCAGATTCCTCTGCATCAACCGTTATGGCAAGTTCGGCAGTTTTTGCTGCTTGTGCCAGTTGCACTAAATAACCGGGGTTGGTCGTTGTGCCGATTAAATCGGCCAGCAGTTGTGCTTCCTGCAAAGGCTCGTAGCGTGGATGTAACGCGCTGAGTTTGATCGATAAACTGTAGCGATGTTTGTCTGGTGCTTGCTCCAAGGCAGCCAAGGCATCTTTATAATTCTGGCGATAATTGGCGGCAACCGGGTGGGAGATAGCGGCTTCGCCGAGTAAATCGAATGAGTAGTGCCAGCGCAACTCGGGGGATTGGCGGTTTAATTCGGCGGCGCGCACCAAGGCTTTATTGATATCGGCGGCAAAGACAAAGGTATCGGCCAGCCAAAGCAGTGCTTGCTCCAGTGCTGCATGGATCGCAGGCTCGCTTAAGCGCCGCGCCAAGTTGCCCAATACGCTGCCGGAGTCCCAAGGTTCCAGTAAACGCTCGCCCCACACCAGCGCCCAGGTAGCCGCATTGACCATCCAGCTCGGGTGTTCTCCCACCCGGTCATGCCAGTGGGCGGAATGCAATTTATCGGCAATAAATTCGCGCGCACTGGTTTTGTCCGGGATGCGTACGAGCGCCTCGGCCAGGCACATCAGCACTACGCCTTCGCGGGTATTCAAGCCGTAGGCGTGGAGGAATTCCTGTGGCCAATCGGTCTGTGTGGCCTGAGACTTTTGCCAGCGTTCCAGGAAACTGAGGGTATTGTGCGAGAGGGCGTCTATCGTTTGTCGATCATAATCCAGCCAGCGGATCAGCTCCGCCAGATAGGGGGCTTCAGCGGCGAGGTAGTTATCGCTAATGGCCTCGCGCCATTGGTGCAGGGTAAATTGTTCGGTAAAGCAGCGAGCAGAAAACATAGTGATGCTCAGCTCCGGGGTTCAAACAAAAGCCTTTGTGCAGGCTTGTGTAGAGTATGGCACCGGATCGGGAATATTTCCGCGCAGGGGCACGACTATGGGTGACTCTTGCGTCTAAACTCCTTTACAATTGCCAGCGAAAAATACTGTCTATAAAAACAGTTAACCTTTTGTTAAAGGCCGTAATTTGTTAAAGGCCATAAGTAAGGCTCGATGGAAAGCGAATTCTATGATCGGACGTTTGCGCGGACTACTACTGGAAAAACAGCCACCCTATTTGCTGCTGGATGTAAGTGGCGTCGGCTATGAAGTACAAGCCCCCATGACTACCTTCTATCGCCTGCCTGGCCTTGGGCAGGAAGTGGTGTTGCATACCCATCTATCTATTACTGAAAACTTGCATCAGTTATTCGGCTTTATCGAACAACGCGACCGCTCGCTGTTTCGCACCCTGATCAAAGTGAATGGTGTGGGTCCGAAGCTGGCGATTGCGATTTTATCGGGCATGGAAGCGGATGATATCGCCCGCTGTGTGCGCGACGACAATATCACTGCATTAACGAAAGTCCCCGGCATCGGCAAAAAAACCGCTGAGCGCTTGGTCATTGAATTGCGCGACCGCTTGAAAAACTGGGATATGCCGCAGGGCGATTTGATTGCGCACAGTGAGATCCAGAGTATCGCTACCGACAACGATATCTTTGCCGAGGCGGAGAGCGCCTTGATTGCACTGGGCTACAAACCGGCGGATGCAGCCAAAATGATTTCACTCGCGGCCAAGCAAAAGCCCGATGCGAAAAGCGAAGAGTTGATCCGCATGGCGCTGCGCGCTATTGCTGGATAATAAATTTGCGTTGGATGAATTGGTGTTGGATAAATATTGGCCGGACAACTCACGCTTAACTGGTAAAGAACATGATTGAAACTGATCGCCTGATTGCCCCTGCTGCCAAAGAGCGTGAAGACCACCTTGATCGTACCGTGCGCCCTAAATCGCTGGCCGATTATGTCGGGCAGCCAGCGGTGCGTGAACAGATGGAAATTTTTATCGGTGCAGCAAAAAAACGCGGCGAGGCGCTGGACCATACGTTGGTGTTTGGCCCGCCTGGACTGGGGAAAACAACCCTCGCTAATATCATCGCCAACGAAATGAATGTTTCGCTCAAAAGTACTTCCGGGCCGGTATTGGAAAAAGCGGGCGATCTGGCAGCTTTGCTCACCAATCTGGAGCCGGGCGATGTGTTATTTATCGACGAGATTCATCGTTTGAGCCCAGTGGTGGAAGAAATCCTTTATCCGGCAATGGAAGATTTCCAACTGGATATCATGATTGGCGAAGGGCCTGCGGCGCGTTCGATCAAACTGGATTTGCCGCAATTTACCTTGGTCGGTGCAACGACCCGCGCAGGTTTGCTGACCTCACCTTTGCGCGACCGTTTTGGTATTGTTCAGCGTCTGGAGTTTTATAATGTCGCCGATCTCACCCATATAGTGGCGCGTTCATCTGCGCTATTGGGGGTGAAAATGGATATAGAAGGCGCGGCCGAGGTGGCTAAACGTTCGCGCGGGACGCCACGTATCGCCAACCGTTTGTTGCGTCGCGTGCGCGATTACGCCGAGATGAAGGGCGATGGTATTGTCACTGCCCAAATGGCGGATAACGCGCTCAATATGCTCAATGTAGATGAGCGCGGTTTTGATCATATGGATCGTCGTTTGCTGACTGCCATGATGAATAATTTTGATGGCGGCCCGGTGGGCGTTGAAAGTTTGGCTGCGGCGATTAGTGAAGATCGCGGAACTATTGAGGATGTTATTGAGCCATACCTTATCCAGCAGGGTTTTATGGCGCGTACTCCGCGCGGTCGGATTTTAACCAATAACGCCTATTCATATTTTGGTATGCCAGTGCCCAAACGCTTGCAGGACCCAATGGACTAAATCATTTATGCACCCATTTAGTATCCCCTTGCGGGTTTATATTGAAGACACGGATGCGGGCGGTATCGTTTATTACGTCAATTATCTCAAGTACATGGAGCGCAGCCGTACAGAATTTTTGCGTAGTTTGGGCTATCATAAGCCCGCTATTTTGGATGGTGGCCTGTTGTTGGTTGTTCATGCAGCACAAATTAACTACCGCCGTTCCGCGCGTCTCGATGACCAATTGCACATAACGGCGCAGATTGAGAAGTTGGCGCGCACCTATATCGAATTCAAGCAGCAGGTACTACGTGGTGGTGAGTTGTTGTGCGAGGGATTAATCCGCATTGCCTGCGTTAATGCCGATACTATGAAACCCAGCGCACTTCCCACTGATATGCACTATCAGCTTGATCAAATTTTCCACAGTCAAACAGTAAGAGTTAATTAATACTATGCCAGAAGCCAAGCAAAGCCTGTCAATACTGCACCTTATTTTGGGGGCCAGTTTTTTAGTACAAGTGGTCATGCTAATTCTATTTTTGGCCTCAGTCATTTCCTGGGTGATGATTTTTCAGCGCGCGATTTACCAGAGCAAAGCCTCAGCTGCATTTGGCTTTTTTGAAAAACAATTTTGGTCGGGAATTGACCTTAACCAGCTTTATCGCCAGGGCAATGGCCGCAATGAAGTTGTTGAGGGAATCGAGAATATTTTTCGTGCGGGCTTCAAAGAGTTTACCCGCCTGCGTCAACAAGCCGGAGCCGATTCCGATGCGGTGATGGAAGGATCAATGCGTGCAATGCGTGTGGCTCTGGCGCGTGAAGAGGAAAAGCTCGAGGAAAACCTGCCATTTCTCGCCAGTGTTGCGTCAGTCAGTCCCTATGTCGGTTTGTTTGGTACCGTCTGGGGCATTATGGTGTCATTCCTGAATATCGCCAATGCGGGCCAACCGAGCCTCGCCACTGTTGCACCGGGTATTGCCGAAGCGCTCATCGCCACGGCCATGGGATTATTCGCCGCTATTCCTGCCGTATTGGCATACAACAAGTTTTCTGCGCGAGCTGAAAACCTGTTAAGTAACTATCGTACGTTTGCAGAAGAATTTTCTGCAATTTTGCATCGTCAGGTTCACAGCAAGTAACGCTGTTTTACGTTGATTTGAAACAGGTTAAAAAACATGTCTGGATTTGGACCACCAAACAAAAAGAAACTTAAAGCGGAAATCAATGTGGTTCCGCTAATTGACGTTATGTTGGTGTTGTTAATCGTGTTTATGATTGCAGCACCTATGATGACTCAGGGTATTAAAGTGGAATTGCCCCAGGCAGCTTCAGAACCGGTAGACAGCAAAGAAGATGAACCAATTACCGTATCGGTTAAAGCTGATGGTGGTTATTACATCGACTTGGCAGGTGACCCGGAAAAACCGCGCCCCCTGGCTGAAATCAAATCGATTGTCAGTAAAGTATTGGCAGAAAAACCCAATACCTTGGTGTTTGTCCAGGGCGACAAAAAAGTAGAGTACGGTGTCATAGTAACTCTCATGGGCGAATTAAAGTTGGCGGGAGCCCCCTCAGTTGGCTTGATCACGGAGCCGCCGCGCTAGGTTTTGTATGAAGTTGGAAAAATCATTTTCATTACCAACCTTCCTGAGTGTTTTTTTACACGGTACTTTGTTGGTTCTTTTTTTGGGTAATTGGGATTTCTTCAAATCAGAGGAAGAGCCTTATAAGCCGCATTATGTAACTGCAACCCTGGTGGATGTTAAGCCCAAGGCAAAAGCAGCTCCGCAACAAACGAAAGAGCAGATCCTCGATTCAAAAGTCTACGAAGATTTGAAAAACAACAAAAAACAGGAAGAGCAGCGCCGCAAAGAGGCGGAGGCCTTAGTGCAAAGCCAGAAAGACCAAGAGGCTAAAGCTGCCGAGGCTGAAAAACAGAAACAGCAAAAAATTAAAGAAGAAGAGGCAAAAGCGGCCAAAGCCAAGGCTGATAAAGCAGAGGCAGAAAAAAAGAAAAAGGCTGAGGAAGAGGCCAAGCGAAAGGCTGAGGCTGCCAAAAAAACCAAGCGTGAGCAGGAAGCCCAAGAGGAGCGCCGACGTATTCAGGCCGCCCAGCAGAAGGAAGAAAAGCACATTGCCGATTCCAATGACGAGGCCAATGTGAAAAGTTACAACGAATTGTTATCTGAGCGCGTCGCACAAAACTGGAGTCGCCCTCCATCGGCGCGTGCCGGTATGGTTGCAGTATTCAACATAGATATGCTGCCCAATGGACAAGTAATTGGTGTTGAGCTTGCAAAAAGCAGCGGGAATTTCGCATTTGATAATGCGGCTGAGCAGGCAATCCGAAAAGTTGAACGATTTGTTGAAATCAAAGATGTGCCTATTGATGTCTTTGAAAGAAATTTCCGCCATTTTCAATTTGCTTTTAATCCAGAGGACTTACGTCAGTGAGATACATAATCAGTGCTTTTCTGTTTGTGCTTGCACTTTCTGCAAATGCCCAGAATATCGTTTTTGTTACCAAGGGGATCGACAATCCCACCAAAATTGCCGTCGTTCCCTTTGCTTGGGCTGGCGGTCGCTTGCCTGAAGATATTGCCAAAATTGTGGGGAATGATCTGGAGTTCTCGGGCCAATTCGAAGCAACCGATCCTGAGCGTATGCTCGCCCTTCCTCGCTCTGAAGCGGAAATTCATTATCGGGACTGGAAAGCGCTTGGTTCTGAATATTTATTGATCGGCTCCATCACACAGCAGGCTGGCCGTTATTATGCGAGTTATGAATTGTTTGATGTTATCCAGCAAAAACGTGTATTTGCCAAATTGACTGTGGATGGTACAGAAGCCCAATTGCGAGACATGGCGCATCACATCAGTGACAAGGTCTATGAAACTATCACCGGCGTACGCGGTATCTTCTCCACCAAGTTGATTTATGTGGAAGCATTTAAGAAACCACAAAAATACCGTCTGATGCTATCTGATATTGATGGGTTCCGTCCGCGTATGTTGCTGGAGTCGCGCTATCCATTGTTGTCCCCGGTTTGGTCGCCAAATGGTCAACGTGTTGCCTATGTATCCTTTGAGGCCGATAACAAACCTGCTATTTATGTTCAGGATATTGCTACAGGTAGACGTCAGCAGATGACTAATTTTCGAGGTTTGAATGGTGCGCCTGCCTGGTCACCTGATGGCCAGAAGTTAGCCATGGCTTTATCAAAAGACGGTAACCCTGAAATATATGTAATGAATGTTTTAACGCGACAATTAACCCGCGTGACCAACCATTTTGCGATTGATCATGAGCCTTCATGGGCTGCTGATGGTGCTTCTTTATTTTTCACCTCGGATCGCGGTGGAAAACCGCAGATTTATCAGGTGAATCTTGCGACTATGCAACAGGAACGTGTAACCTTTGATGGTGATTACAACGCCCGTGGGCGTGTATCTCCAGACGGTAAAAGTTTGGTTATGTTGAATAAGCGCCCCGGCACTTCGTATCATATTGCTGCTCAAGATATAAAATCTGGCAATTTACGCATTTTGTCCGAGACAAATTTGGACGAATCGCCTACTATAGCGCCCAATGGCGCTATGCTTATGTATGCGACTCGTTCTGGTGGTAAAGGAGTATTGGCAGCCGTGTCACTTGATGCGCGTGTCAAAATCCTCCAGCCCCCAAAACAGGGTGATGTGCGGGAACCCGCATGGTCGCCATTCTTTAACTAAATCCCCGTAAAACAGATCAAAACTTCATTGGAGTTACACACACATGATCACCAAAGCAATCAAGCAAGGTCTCACTTTGGCTGTTGTTATGTCTTTCCTGGTTGGCTGTTCAAGCAGCGATAACAAAGCAACTGAGCCAACTACTACTGGTACTGCTCCTGTTGAAACCGCTGCTCCTGAAGCGACATTGTCAAATGTTGTTTACTTTGACTTTGATCAATACTCTTTGACTGCTGAGAGCCGTGCTGTTTTGTTGGCTCACGCTGACAAGTTGAAAGGTGCTTCCGTTGCAGTGCGTCTGGAAGGTCATGCTGATGAGCGCGGTTCACGCGAATACAACATGGCTCTGGGCGAAAAACGTGCTAACGCTGTTCGTGATTTCCTTGTAACTCAAGGTGTTAACGGTTCTTCTCTGGAAGTTGTTAGCTTCGGTGAAGAGCAGCCAGCCGCTACCGGTAGCGACGAAGCTTCTTGGTCTCAAAACCGTCGTGTAGAAGTTAAGTACTAAGAGTCTGAGCCCGTATGCTGAAAAATCTGCTTGCTGTTGGCTTAATTGCTTCAGCTCCAGTCTTACAGGCGCAAGTACGGGTTGTTGAGTCTTCACCTCAGGGCATTCGCTCTGGGGTGGCTCAATCTGATCTGCCTGCCTCTGCTGAATCTGATGTTTACTCCCAAATTCATGCCCTCCAGGAAGAAGTGACCCAATTGCGTGGTCTGCTGGAAGAGCAATCCTATGAGCTAAAGCAGCTCAAACAATTACAGTTAGATAATTACATGGATCTTGACCGGCGTTTGTCTGGTGGTGGGCATCCTGTGACTAATGCTGCTGATACTAGTGATGTTCCCTCTGCCTCTGTGGTTACCAAGGGTGCTGCATCTAAATCCGCCTCAAAACTACCTGATTCTGCCAGTGAAAGTGATGTTTACAAAACTGCCTACGATCTATTGAATCAAAAAGATTTTGATGGGGCGGTAGTGGCGTTTAAGGATCACCTGGATCGTTTTCCCAGTGGTGATTTTGCCAGTAACAGCCATTATTGGCTGGGTAAAATTGCCATGCTTAAAAAGGATTATCCGGAAGCTAAAAGCTGGTTTACTGAATTAATCGCAAATTTCCCTAGTGCTGCAAAAGTGCCTGATGCCCAGTTGGATTTGGGGAAGGTATATTTTTTGATGGGCGACAAAACAAAGGCTAAATCATTATTGGAAGAAGTGGCTGCCGGCAGTACAGATGCTGCCCGTTTGGCCCAAAAATTCCTTAGTGATAATTTTTAATTTTTTTGCCTGCCAAAAAAGAAAGGGGCTTCTCTGTTAAAGAAGCCCCATAGTATGTCCTGTATTGGGTTTAAGTAAGTTTGCGATTACCTCAACGTCCTGTTGAAACCCCAAGCACACCGATTAATCCATTTTACGTTCCTTATAGACTGTTCCTGTAACACTCCTTTGTTGGTGGGTAGTTGAGAAGTGGTGCTGATCCATTTGCATCCGCTTCTGTGCCATTAACTCCTGTATCGGCTTCAATCCGTTTCCATCCTTGTTACCTGCTCCTGGTATGATTGTCCATTGCAGTTACATCCATGAATACAAGTTCCGTCTTGTACCAGCCTCCTTCTGATTGCCATCCTTTAGCCGTTCCTGGCCAGATTCCATTACTCTTACGTCCTTGTTGTGGTTATTGTCTCGTACCTCATGTATAGGAAATAGTCGCAAAAAGCTTAATTGTTTGTAGGAAATTGACTACTGGCATTCAGTGCCAGTCTGGATACTTAAAACAGTTGGCTGCCATGGATACAAGGAGATGTTGCGTTGTCGATAACCTATAAGTTTGTAATACAGTACACTTGGTTGAATGTACGCTCTTAATATTGAGGTCTTTGTGTCATGTCGTTTTTTTTGAAAAAACATCAATACATTTTCAATCGTTATTGTCTGGTTATCCTGATGCTGATTGGTGCTAATGCAATGGCTGTAGATGGAGCCCAGCCAGCACAAGCTTACGAATTAAAGTATCAAGTCAAGTTTGATCCTAAGGAGCAGGGTGCCCTGGTAATGATTAGTGTGGATAAAGGTGAGTTGCTCAAGCACCTGCGATTTGATAATACACGTGGCGTCTATTCCAATATTCACGCGAATGGAAAATTAACAACCAAGGATAAGCAGGTTATTTGGGATTTGCCGTCAGGGGCTTCACAGCTGTCTTTTTTTGCAAAACTAACTCATGAGCGTAATCCCGGAAAATATGATGCATTGATGACAAAAGATTGGGCAATTTTTCGGGGCGATGATTTGATTCCACCTGTTTTTGTTGATACAGGAGAAGTGATGGGTTCTTACTCCAATGCAACAATGGAAGTGGTTTTGCCTGAAGGATGGGACAACATTGAAACGGGATGGCCCAGAAAAAAAGATAATATTTTTGTTATCGACAATCCCGAACGTCGGTTTGATCGTCCAACAGGTTGGATGATTGCAGGAAAGATTGGAACGCGCCGCGCTACGGTTTCGAAAACGGCTATCGCTGTCAGTGCGCCAAAAGGTGAAAATTTCCAGCGCATGGATTCGCTGACTTTTTTTAATTTTGTATGGCCAGAAGTCTATGGGGCCTTTAAAAAAACACCAAAAAAATTATTGGTAGTAGGTGCAGGTGATCCTATGTGGCGCGGTGGCTTATCAGCCTCCAATTCTTTATTTTTGCATGCGGATCGCCCTTTGGTGAGTGAAAACGGCACTAGTCCGTTGTTGCATGAGCTGACGCATATGGTAACCCGTATTAGCGGGGCAACTACTGCCGATACTAATGATGATTGGATTGCAGAGGGGCTTGCCGAGTTTTATTCCTTTGAGCTGCTGTATCGCGCTGATGGCATGACTAAATCGAGGCGCAATAAAATAATTAAAAGCTTGGCAAACTGGGGGGCAGAGGTAAAGCATCTGCGTAAAAGTAAATCTACCGGGCCAGTAACCGCACGGGCAGTGGTATTACTGGATGAGTTGGATAAAGAAATTCGCAAGCGCAGCAATAACCAATATGACATTGATGATGTTGTGCAGGATTTAATGGTGATGCGCAAGGTATCTCTGGGCGATTTGCGAAAAAGTGTGGAGAAGTTAATTGGTCCAGAAATCGCCACCTTGAAATCACCAGTATTAAAATAAATTCCCGGTAATTAATACCTTAATGAGCTTCTTTCAAATGTTTTATCAGGCGAGCCTTTAAGGATGAAGGCAGGTTTTTGATAGTCAGCACGTCATTTTCTGGATCATATTCGATCTCACGCCCAAGGCATTCCGATGCGAAGCTCATGCTCAATGAATCATTGCGACCACTGATGCGCACATAGCTGCGGATTTGCCCGGCATGAGGGATAAACTCGGGTTTAAGATCTGGTTTGCTGCTTTCCACATAGCGCACAAAGCGCTCGGGCTCATAGCTTTTCACTTCTTCAGCGAGATTGCTGGAAAGTGCGGCTATAGTGACCGGCTTGCCCGCTTTATTCTGCTCCAGGCAATAATCCACTACTTTGGTGCGGGTAATCCTGGCTGTGGTTTCGTCTAGTGTCTGGCTGAAGTTATCGACGATTTGCAGGAACTCGGCTGTTTCCTGTTTGATATCTTGCTTGTCGGTAAAGGCGATAAATTGCGTGAATGCATCGGCGATATCTTTATCGCTACGTGAGCGAATTAGTGTCAAATAGGTTGTTGAATCGCCTGATGTCCAATCATTAAGCTGGATTTTAGCGGCAAGGTTAAAGCCACTGGTATCGAGGAAGAGCGAATCATCAATACTTAACTCGCCATCCAGATACAGCCCACTTTGGTGCTCTACCAGATACACACTCAGGGTGTCGCCAATTTCCAGCTTCTCTTCCACGAAAAAAACATAGGCGTCCAGGAGCGATTCGGCTTTCTCCAGCGCTTGTTGGAATTGCTGCATGGCCTTGTGTGTGAAACTGGTAAAACTCAAACGCTCCTCGCGATAATCACGCAACCAGGCGGGCAGGGGAAACTCGCCTAATTCGTCCGAGAAACGCCCATAACTCTTGCCACCTTTGCGGATAAATTGGGTTTTTAATTCATAGGTCAGTTCTTCCAATTTACCTGCACTGGTAAATGCATCGTCGCGCAATTGCAATTCAAAGGCGCTGCTGGGCGAGTGGCGGTAAATACGGTGTGCAATGATGGACGTTAATGCCATGAATCAAATCGCTTTTATGAAAGGGTGGTTAAAATTGGGTGGAGCGCAAAAGGCGGCTATTATAGGCGCCAGATTTGATTTGCAAACACTCTATCGGGAAAACTCAGCATGAATATTCAACGTTTGAATCCTGCGCCACGCTGGTCGGATGCCACTGTATACAATGGCATAGCCCATTTTGTCGAGGTGCCTAACGATACCGGTTGTGCGATGGACGAACAGATCGCGCAAATTTTGGCACAAGCTGAGGTGACGTTGGCGGCGATAGGCAGCGATAAATCCCGCCTGCTCTCCGCCACAATTTACATCACCCACAAGGACAATGTTCTCGCACTTAACAAGGCATGGGAAGCTTGGTTGCCTTTGGGCTGCGCACCATCGCGCGCCTGCGTGAAAGTGGAGTTGCTGGACCCTGCTATGTTGGTGGAAATTGCATTTGTTGCGGCGGTTGGTTAGCAAATCTTGCCATGCCCTTGAGGTAATCCTGACTATACTTCTCCTATTGTCTTGCGCACTCTGGAGTTATGTATGGCAACGCCAATCGACCAATATTTAAATATCCTCGCAAAGAAAGATGGATCAGATTTATACCTGAGTACCGGCGCGCCGCCCTGTGCAAAATTTCAGGGCGTGTTAAAACCGCTAGCAACGGAACCATTCAAACCGGGCGAGATAGAAACTATCGCCAATGCCATTATGGATGAGGAGCAACGCGCGGCTTTTGCGCACGAGTTGGAAATGAACCTGGCGATTTCCATTCATGGCGTCGGTCGTTTCCGTATCAATATTTTTAAGCAGCGCAACGAAGTGGCGATAGTGGCGCGCAACATCAAAACGGATATTCCGCAATTTGATGCGCTTGGCCTGCCGGAAGTATTAAAAGATGTGATCATGACCAAACGCGGATTGGTCCTGTTTGTCGGTGGTACAGGTTCGGGTAAATCTACCTCGCTTGCGGCCTTGATTGATCATCGCAATTCATCGAGTGGCGGACATATTATTACCATTGAAGACCCGGTTGAGTTTGTGCATAAACACAAACGCAGTGTGATCAACCAGCGCGAAGTGGGTGTCGATACCCGCAGTTACAAAGCAGCGTTAAAAAATACCCTGCGCCAGGCGCCAGATGTGATTTTGATCGGCGAGATCCGCGATCGCGAAACTATGGAGCATGCGCTGGAGTTTGCAGAGACCGGGCATTTGGCAATATCTACCTTGCACGCCAACAATTCCAATCAGGCGCTGGAGCGCATTATCAATTTATTTCCCGAGGAGCGTCGGCCGCAATTATTGATGGGCTTGTCGCAAAACTTGCGCGCGTTTGTATCCCAGCGATTATTGCCCACAGTTGATGGAAAGCGTTGTGCAGCGGTTGAAGTTTTATTGGGTACCAAAACCATCCAGGAATTAATTTTAAAAAGTCGCCTTACCGAAATTAAAGAGATTATGGAGAAATCTGAAAATCTCGGTATGCAAACTTTTGATGGTGCCATTTTTAAATTATTCATGGCGGGCAAGGTCAGTTTTGATGATGCCATCGCCAATGCCGATTCGCCCAATAATTTGCGCTTGCGTATAAAACTGGCAACGGATGGTGTGGCCGCTCCCAAAGCGGAAACCGTTGTTGCCGCAGCGCCCCAAACACAGCCCAAAGCGCCTCCAACCAGTTTTGGTGAATTGAGTTTGCAAAAAATTGATGATGACGAAGAAAATTTATAATTAGAAAAATGGCTTAACCACTGAACGAAGGGCGGCAAAAACTGAACGTTAATATGTGATGGAATAAGTCTGCAGGTGAAAGTATGACGATCAAAAGTGTCGAGCAATTACTGAATCCTCATTCGATTGCAGTCATAGGTGCTTCCAATCAACCGAATCGCCCTGGCAATGCGGTAATGCGCAATTTATTGCAAGGGCAATTTGATGGACCGATTATGCCGGTCACACCGCATTACAAATCTGTGAATGGTGTGTTGGCGTATCGCTCGATCGATGAATTGCCGATAGTTCCCGATCTCGCCATTATTTGTACTCGCGCAACCCGTGTTCCAGCGATTATTTTGCAATTGGGTAGAAAGGGCACTCGCATTGCTATTGTGATCGCTGCGGGGCTGGATAATTTATTTACCGCGCAAGGCACCAATCTGCAAGAGCAAATGCTTGCTATTGCCAAAGAGTGGGGCGTGAGAATTCTTGGGCCGGATTCCCTCGGCATTATTATTCCCGAATTGGGATTGAACGCGAGCTACTCGCATACTAATGCATTGTCTGGAAAAATTGCCGTTGTTTCCCAATCATCCGCCGTATGTGTAACTTTATTGGATTGGGCGCGTCGTCGCCGTATTGGTTTCTCACGCTTTATTTCACTCGGGGAAGGCATAGATATAGATTTTGATGAAATGCTCGATTACCTCGGGCGCGATCCACAAACCTCGGCAATATTATTGTATATAGATGCAATCCATGAAGGGCGTGCATTTATGTCTGCTGCGCGGGCCGCTTCATTTAATAAACCTATCCTGGTGATTAAAGCCGGAATTTATTCTGAAAGCAGTACGCTGACATCGCGCATGCCAATAGAAAAAATGGGTAACGATGCTGTTTATGACGCGGCTTTTCGCCGCGCGGGTATGTTGCGTGTAGGTGATTTGCGTGAATTATTAGCTGCAGTTGAAACACTTGCCAACGGTAAACCGATTTACAGTGAACAGTTGGTAATTATTGCCAATGGTAATGGCCCAAGTGCGATGGCGGTGGATGCGCTCTTGCAGCGTGGCGGTCGTTTGGCAACACTGGATGAAAATGTTGTTGCGCAATTGCAACCATTAATTCATTCCGGTGGCCGCGCCTCTAATCCAATCAATTTACTGGGCGACGCATCACCGGAAACTTACCAGCAGGTGTTGCAAGTATTATTGCAGAGCAACAGCGTGGATAATATTTTGATTATGCAGGCACCCTCGGCGTTAACGCCGGGTGAAGTATATGCAGATGCCATCATCAACACCTATAAAAATTACCTGGGCCGTAAACCGAATATATTTGCCAATTGGATGGGGGAAGATGCAGCGCAAAATGCACGCTTGCGTTTTGCTGATGCGAGTATTGCATCTTTTCGTACGCCGGAAGGTGCTGTTGGTGCATTTATGCATATGGTGCAATATCGCCGTAACCAAAAATTATTATCCGAGACTCCCGAATCTATAAGTGACAGGGTGCCTTACCAACCGCAACAGGCACGGCATATTCTTGCGCAGGCATTGGCAGAAGGGCGCACGCAATTAACGCGCGAAGAAGCCATTGTGTTGCTACATGGTTATGGAATTAATACGTTTGTTGAGGCTGAAAATGCCGCTGCAACAATCACTCCTTCACAGCGTAAAGGCGCGCATCCATTGCGAATCCAGGTGTGTATGGATCCGGTATTTGGCCCGGTTATTTTATTGGGCGAAGCCGCGAGCCATTGGAGTGTAAGGCGCAATGCGGTCGTAGCTTTACCACCTTTAAATATGGCGTTGGCACGCTATATGGTGATACAGGCCCTCGCCGAAGGAAAAATCCGTGAACGGGAATTGTATGTTCCGCTCGATATGCCAGCACTATGTTTATTACTAACCCAAATCAGCCAAATAATTATTGATCATCCTTCCCTGAGCAGTTTGTTAATTAATCCGGTATTGGTTGCAGGTAATGACATTCGTGTATTGGATGTGAGTATAGAAGTCAGTGCAGACAAACATTCCTGTCCCCTGGCGATAAGGCCTTATCCCAAAGAGTTGGAAGAATCTTTTGTATTACGCGACCAGCGTCCGGTATTGTTGCGTCCAATCCGCCCGGAGGATGAGTTGAATTTACAAGCGTTTGATAATTCGCAGAGTAAGGAAGACAGGTACAAACGTTATTTTGCTGAGCTGCCACAATTTTCCCACGAACAAATGGCGCGTTTGGCGCAAATTGATTATGCGCGGGAAATGGCCTTTATCGCCGTGGAAAATAATAACCAGCAAGAAGAAATATTGGGTGTGGTGCGGGTGCAAATTGATCCGGATAATCTCCAGGCAGAATTTTCCATGGCGGTGCGCACTGAGTTAAAAGGCATTGGTTTGGGCGCGCTCTTGTTGAAGAAAATGATTGAATACTGCCGTAGTCAGGATACCCGGGAAATAATCGGCTGTACCATGCTGGAAAATGCTGGCATGGCAAATTTAGCGCGCAAGCTGGGCTTTACCGTAAAGTACAACCGTGAGGATGGCTTGATTGATATGGCACTTTCACTTCAATAAATTTTTGTATTTTATATTTTTGCCAATGCTTTTATATGTGCAACTGCGCAGCGCCCTAACCCTAATAAATCATAACCACCTTCCAGTGTCGATACGATCCCTTTGCATTGCTGCTCCGGTGCGAGTTGTTTGCTCTCATCCAATAGTGCGCGCAATTTTTGGGTAATCCATGCGTAGTCTTGCTCTACCAAACTGATTGATGACATATCGTCATCAATATAAGCATCAAAACCTGCGGAGATTAAAATCAATTGCGGCTTGAATTGTTCCAGTGCTGGAAACCACTGTTCGCTTATTGCGGTGCGAAAACCGTCACTACGGCAAGTAGCGGATAGTGGTGTGTTAATGATGTGCGCAGGTACATCATCAATATTGGTGTGTGGATAAAATGGATATTGGAAACTGGAGCAAAATAAAACCCGTGGATCTTCTAAAAAAATATCCTGGGTACCGTTGCCGTGGTGAACATCAAAATCCACTATGGCGACGCGTTGTAAACCATACACCGCCAATGCATGTGCAGCGGCAATCGCAATATTATTAAAAATACAAAATCCCATTGCCCGGCCGCGTTCAGCGTGATGGCCGGGTGGCCGCACATTGCAAAATACTGCATCGGTTTCGCCGCGCATTACCATATCAACTCCCATAACTGCGGCGCCGGCTGCATGGCGGGCAGCGCGTAAGGTATGTGGGGAGAGATAAACATCATCGGTAAAAAAATGTATTCCCTCTGTTGGAATTGCGCGTGTAATTTTGTGCAAATGATCGATGGTGTGGACACGCAAAAGTTGTTCGTCGGTTACCGCAGGCGCTTCGCGTTGATAGAGCAGGCCATCAATACCGTTAGCAGTGAGTTGATTTCCAATTGCATCAATTCGCTCCGGACATTCCGGATGACCGGCGGGCATATAGTGTTGATGACAACTAGGGTGGCTAATCAGGACGGCAATCATAATGGCAGCATAGTGGAGTAATGATATTTTTTAGTCTAAATGCAAACCCTGCATTTAGCGATAAAAAAATAAAATTCCTCACTCATTCCTAAAAGGTGAAATTTGCCTGCATGCCAACAATATTTACATCTGCATCAAAATTACCTTCCACATGATGTCTGGTTTGTGGGTTGGTATTGTTGATGCTCGCTTCATCGACGCTAACGTAGGTGTACCCCAGATCAACCGATGTATTGGGCGAGAACTCGTAATTGAAACCGGCACTAAACCAGATGCGATCTTGATCGGGAATTCGCGGATTGACTAATTCGGGATCTGTTTGGGGCGCTTCATCAAATGCGATACCAAAACGCCAGAGCCAGGGGGAATCTGAATTGCGGGCAAAGCCCAGTGCATAACGCATAGTATCTGCGTAATCCAATTCCAATGTGTTAATAGTGAGATTGTTATCGCTATTAACAATATCAACACTTTGAAGGTTGCTCCATTGGGTCCAGGCAACATCGCCATGAATCCACCAGTTATCATTCAACTGATGCGAGCCGCTTAAGGTAATGGTATCGGGTAAATGCAAATTCGCCTCCGCATCGCCAGCAACAGCATTTAATGAGACGGCGCAAATAGTGCCGGTGGTAGGAGCTGGTGGTGCACCAGTGGGATAACCTGCACCGGGGCTACAGGCAGGATTTAATGCAAAACTCGCATCGCCTTGCAAATCAAATTCGCCACCTTGCCGCCATACCAATCCGAAACTCGTTTTTTCAGTCGGTGCATAATACAAACTCACATCAGCAGCGAAGCCATCATCATCCCCCTGGATTTTTGCACTGCTATCTGTGGTCGGTGACGGATTAATTCCCAGTGTTGAATCAAATTGGCTTTCGAGTGTGACATCGGCACGTTGGTAGTTAATACCGAGCCCGAAGGAAAATGTATCGGCCAGCGTATAGGCGGCTACTGCATTGAAATTCACTATTTCCAACGTACTGTGAGTTGCGAGGTAGCGACCATACCAATCGTGATCGTAGTCACTGGTTAAACCATAGGGCGCATTAATCCCCAAGCCGATTGACAAGCGTTCTGATAATGGATGGACATAATAAATATTCGGCACATAACCAACTTCATCAGTTTTACCTGGGGTGCCATTGGTATTTGAATTTTCGTTATTGAATTCTGCTTGCGTGAAAATTGCATTGGCGCCCAGTGTAAAAGTCGGATTATCCAATTGGACAATGCCGGCTGGATTAAAAAACACACTACTGGCATCAGTGATATCCGAGGCAGTTCCCGCAAATGCTTTCCCCAGGTGGGCGGGGCTTTGCTCAAGGATTTGGAATGACGTTGCCAATACCGGCCCAGGCAGCAGCATAATGGCCAGGAAGAGTGTATTGGGAGACGTTAACAAGGTGCGTGAAGTGATAAAGCGTGCAGGGAAAGAGGTTATTGTGTGTGTGTTGATTGGCATACATCCCTCCAGATTTTTTGCGAGCTATTCAATTAATTCCTTTTTAGTCTAGCTCACAAAATCCGGAGGCGTATGTGCGCTAAGCCCCAGAGGGTAGGGGCATTAGCAACAGGGAAGACAGTAAAAATTATTGCTTGCGTGCAATGGCGCGGTAAGCGATATCCTTGCGGTAAAACATGCCTTTCCAGCTAATTTGTTCTGCAAGTTGATAGGCGCGTTGTTGGGCTTCCAGCACTGTATTACCCAATGCCGTTGCACAGAGTACCCGTCCGCCGTTGGTGACCGTCGCGCCATCTTTTGCTGATGTGCCCGCGTGGAAAATTTTCTCGCCTGCAATTTCAGTTGTCGGTAAACCGGAAATAATATCGCCTTTATCATAGGCATCCGGATAGCCGCCAGCGGCGAGTACAACACCCACAGATGCACGCGCATCCCAGTCGGCGGTAGTTTTATCCAAATCACCTTTCAGCGCAGCCAGGCAAAGTTCAACCAAATCAGATTGTAATCGCAACATGATCGGTTGGGTTTCCGGATCGCCAAAGCGGCAGTTATATTCGATCACTTTTGCATTGCCGGAAGCATCAATCATCAAACCGGCATACAAAAAGCCAACGTAGGTATTACCTTCCGCTGCCATGCCATTTACAGTGGGATAAATGATTTCTTTCATTACGCGATCATGAACAGTTTGCGTTACGACCGGTGCGGGAGAGTATGCGCCCATGCCGCCAGTGTTGGGGCCGGTATCACCATCACCAACGCGTTTGTGGTCCTGACTGGTCGCCATTGGCAATACATTTTTGCCATCGACCATCACAATAAAACTGGCTTCTTCGCCGGCGAGGAATTCTTCGATTACCACGCGACAACCTGCATCGCCAAAGGCATTGCCCGATAACATATCGCGTACAGCATCTTCAGCTTGTTGCAATGTCTCTGCAACGATTACACCTTTACCGGCAGCGAGACCATCGGCCTTGATAACAATCGGCGCACCTTTTTCACGTAGATAAGCGAGTGCAGGTTCCACTTCGATAAAATTTTGGTAATCCGCAGTCGGGATTTTATGGCGTGCGAGGAAATCTTTGGTAAAGGCTTTTGAGCCTTCCAATTGCGCAGCGCCTTTGCTCGGGCCAAAGCACAATAAATTGCGTGACTGGAAATAATTCACCACACCGGCAACCAGTGGAACTTCCGGGCCAACAATGGTTAGGCCGACATTATTATTTTCAGCAAAGTTTGCCAGGGCTTCAAAATTCAACACGTCGATAGCAACGTTTTCCAATTTTGGTTCCAGTGCTGTACCGGCATTGCCCGGAGCAACAAATACTTTTTCTACTTGCGCACTTTGTGCTGCTTTCCATGCGAGTGCATGTTCGCGCCCGCCGCTGCCAATAATTAATATGTTCATGTTACTTGCTCATATCTGTAATTTTTTGACCCCACCCTAACCCTCCCCTTGTCAGGGGAGGGGACAGTTCCTCCCCCTTGCGAAGGGGAAGGTTAGGAGGGGGTTGTTTGTATTAATGCCTAAAGTGACGCATCCCCGTGAATACCATCGCCATGCCATGCTCGTCGGCGGCGGCGATAACTTCTGCATCGCGCATTGAACCGCCGGGCTGGATTACCGCAGCGATTCCCACTTTTGCAGCGTTATCAATGCCATCACGGAACGGGAAGAAAGCATCGGAAGCCATCACTGAACCGGCAACTTGCAAACCAGCGTGTTCAGCTTTAATCGCAGCGATACGAGCGGAATTTACGCGGCTCATTTGGCCTGCACCTACGCCGATGGTGTGTTGGTGTTTTGCGTAAATAATTGCATTGGATTTTACAAATTTGGCGACTTTCCAGGCGAACAATAAATCCTGGATTTCTGCTGGGGTCGGTGCGCGCTTGGTGACGATTTTCAAATCGCTTTCGGTGATGATGCCGTCATCGCGATCTTGCACCAACAAGCCACCGTTGACGCGTTTGTAATCCAGCCCTTTGACGCGAACATTGCTCCACTCGCCAGTAGCAAGCAGGCGCACATTTTGTTTTGCCTTTACTACTTCGATCGCCTCTGCTGAAACGCTCGGTGCAATAATCACTTCGACGAATTGACGTTCAACAATGGCTTTGGCGGTTTCTGCATCCAACTCGCGGTTGAATGCGATGATGCCGCCGAATGCGGATTCGCTATCGGTAGAGTAGGCTAGGTCGTAGGCGTGTTTAATTGATTCTGCTACTGCAACGCCGCAGGGGTTTGCGTGTTTAACAATAACGCACGCAGGTTCGCTGAATGATTTTACGGTTTCCAGTGCAGCGTCGGTATCAGCAACGTTGTTGTATGACAGCTCTTTGCCCTGCAATTGTTTTGCTGAGGCAATGCCCACTTCCTGCGGATTTTTTTCAACATAGAACGCGGCTTTCTGGTGTGGGTTTTCACCGTAGCGCATTTCTTGTGCTTTGATAAATTGGGTGTTGAAGGTGCGCGGGAAATCAGCGCTGCCACCTTCTACCAAACGGCCAAAATAATTGGCGATGGCGCCATCGTAAGCAGCGGTGTGCTCATAGGCTTTAATCGCTAAATCGAAACGGGTTTTTAAAGAGGTGCTGCCGTTATTGGCTTTCATTTCCGCGAGGATAGTCGCGTAGTCCGATGCATTAACAACGATGTTTACATGCGCGTGGTTTTTTGCCGCGGCGCGAACCATGGTTGGGCCGCCGATATCAATATTTTCTACCGCGTCTTCCAATGAGCAATCTTTATTGGCAACGGTTTTTTCAAACGGGTAGAGGTTTACCACAACCATATCAATCGCACTGATACCGTGTTGTACCATCACGCCTTCGTCAATACCGCGACGGCCGAGAATGCCACCGTGAACTTTCGGGTGCAGGGTTTTTACGCGGCCATCCATCATTTCCGGGAAGCCGGTGTAGTCAGAGACTTCAATCGCGGGGATCTTGTTGTCGGTGAGCAATTTGAAAGTGCCACCGGTTGATAAAATTTCTACGCCTTGGGCGTGCAGGGCTTGGGCAAATTCGACAATGCCGGTTTTATCAGACACGCTAATTAACGCGCGTTTTACTGCAACAAGATCGGAAGTGTTAGACATACGCAGTTCCCATATAAGTGAAAAATCAAACTGTTAAAAAGCAAAAGGGGTGGAAATAAATTACCACCCCTTTTGGTTGCCATGCGGCGCTGGAAATATTACAGCAGGCCGTATTGCTTTAATTTTTTACGCAGTGTGCCACGGTTTAAACCGAGTACTTGTGCAGCGCGGGTTTGGTTGTGGCGGGTGTATTTCAATACGATTTCAAGCATGGGTGCTTCTACTTCAGCCTGAACCATTTCGTAAACGTTGCTAACGTCCTGGCCATCGAGGTGTTTGAAGTAGTTTTCCATGGCCTGCTCGACGCAGCCGCGCAGCGATTGAGCTTGTACTGGTTGGTTGGTGTTTGCAGCTTGTACTGGAGTTGATTCAGCAAAGAAAGTTGCGGTATTCATGCGGCTTTTTCCTCTTTCGTAAGCAGCTGTTCAAAGAAATTTTGAATGCTGGTTTGTTGTTCTTCTGCGTTATCAATAGCGTTAAAGGTTTTGCGAAAAGTTTCGCTGCCAGGGACCGTTTGCAAATACCAACTCGCATGTTTGCGAGCGATACGCGGCCCCATAAACTCACCATAAAAACGGTATAGCTCACGCAGATGGGTACATAAAATGTCCCTGACTTCAATCAGGGACGGTTCGGGTAATTGCTCACCGGTACGCAGGTAATGCGCAATTTCCCGGAAGATCCAGGGGCGGCCCTGGGCGGCCCGTCCAATCATCACTGCTGCGGCACCCGTGTGATCCAACACGGTTTTGGCTTTGTGCGGTGAATCTATATCGCCATTGGCAAATACGGGAATTTTCACCGCATCTACTACACTGGCGATGGTGTCGTACTCGGCATTACCTGAAAAGGCATCGGCGCGAGTGCGACCGTGAAGTGCCAGGGCTTGTATGCCGGCATCTTCAGCGATGCGTGCAATACGCACAGCATTGCGTCCTTCATTGCTCCAGCCAGTGCGAAATTTCAGGGTGACGGGAATGTCCACTGACCTTACCACTGCCTGCAATATTTCTGTTACAAGTTGTTCGTCTTTCAAGAGCGCAGAACCGGCGGCTTTTTTACATACTTTTTTAGCGGGGCAACCCATATTGATATCAATAATCTGGGCACCGTTGGCCGCATTGAGGCGCGCCGCTTCAGCCATCATTTCGGGATCACCACCGGCAATTTGCACAGCAATGGGTTCAGCTTCGCCAGTGTGATCCATCCTCAGGCTGCTTTTACGGCTACTCCATAAGCTGGAATCGGCAGTGAGCATTTCCGATATCACCAAGCCTGCGCCCAACGAACGGCACAATTGACGAAAAGGCCGGTCAGTGACGCCTGCCATAGGCGCGAGAATGACCTGGCTGTCGATGCAATAGGAGCCGATAGTAAACACGTGATTGGCTTTGTAGTGATTGAATCGTTGTAGTTGCGGTTGAGCCGAGTAATGCCGGTTTCGCCCGGGATTTCCCTGTATCAAATTTGTACTGGGGCCCTGCGTAAAAGGGTCGCCATGATACCCGTTTGGGCGGGGGTTTGGAACGCAAAAAGTATAAAAAATGGCGTTTTTTTGAGCGATAAAAATGGCTTTTTTAGTTGTTTTTGGTTGCAAAAAAAATGGAATTGGGGCAGGCCATGGCTGCCTAGTGATTGATCGGGTCGTAGAGGTAAGTTTCGTAGTCTCGCGCCAAATGTTTTATGAGTGGATTTTCCAATTTGATGATATTGCGTTGCTTTAGTTGGGCCTGCTCTATCGCTTCCATATGGCGTTTGCCCCAGAGTTGGTTGAATGAGCCATCTTTATAGGCGAGCTCGAGGCCTTTTTGTACCCGGTCAAGGGCAGTCTGGCTGTCCTTGTGGGCGAAGAAAAATTTAGGCAGTGGATAATAGAGTGCGAGATGGGTATCGCTCGCCAGCCCCAAGCTATTCGGGTCTTGCCGCTCGTAGAAAAACTCCATGGGGCCCCGGCAAAAAAAATCGATCCTGCCCGCCTTGGTCATGCGAAACAGGCTGATAACACTGCTGGATTCGGCGACCTGCAAGCCATTATGGCGCAGGATTTTACCATCGGCCCAGCCAATGCCGACGCCAAAATGGTAATTCCCGAGCTGATTGAGGTGGGTGATGGCAGTGGTATCGAGTGAGTCGCGCATAAAACAAATGCGGTAACTGAGTGCGCCCCGGTCGAGCGGAAAGGGGATGTAGGCCAGCATTTTCTGTTCGGCCAGCTCATCTTCATAGCTCATTTGCAGGATGAGGTTGGGGTAGATGTTGTGGCTGAGCGCGACCAGGGTGCGGGCTCGGTTCATTGGTGGTATGCCGCGCAGTTCATAGGGGCCAAATTCAGGGACAGTTTTGTCCAGCGCCAGTTTCAAGACCTCAACTTCGTGCAATACGCGTTCGGTGCTATTCAGCTCGGGCAATTTATGGGTGATGACCAAGGGAGCTTTGGAGTTGGTTTGGTCTGCCTGGATGATACTGGCAGAAAGCAGTAACCAGAGGGCGAGTAACCGCGACAGGTAGGGGTTGCGCCGACACCCGGAAGCTATGAAAACATTATTGCCGATAAGTCCGGGTTCCATGGTGCGATCCGCGTTTATGCAGAAGCAGGCGGCCCTGTCTTTGTTGTTTGTGATCCTAAGTCTAGTTGCAGCCGTAGACTAATGCGACTGCTGCTGGCGCGGAATGGATATATGGTAATTCACGGCCTTGTCACCCGGATCAACCAAATCCAGGGTGATATGGATTTTCTGGTTTTGTGGCATGAGTTCCCGTCCGACCAGTTCGCCGCCCAGGTAATCCTTGGGGACAAAGCGACGTGATGCCACCTGCTTTTCATCGATATCTGTAAATACCAACACCAGGTCTGGAAAAGGTTGCTCAAACGGGGCGCCATTGATCAGCATGACATCAACTGCCAGGGCACCTTCCGTTTCCGGGTGTTCGCGTACTACAAGGTTGGATGCAATGATTCGGCTGGTATCAACCAGGGTAGGTACCTGGCAGCCGAGATATGGGCAGAGAAACAGATAGCCGGTCCGATAGGGTTCGGCTCGGCTGAAATAATCGAATTTGAACCAGCCTACCTGCACGGTCAGCGCGATTAAGGCAAGTATGCTGAGGCTCGGCCAGAGTTTGCGCTGGTACCAGCGGCGCATACGCTTGGCACTGAATTCGATAGGCGCAGGAATAATATTCATCAGCAGTGCAGTGCGTGAACCATCGTACGCGCGGATTTTGGGTTGGGTTTGAACCTGGCGTTTGGGCGCGTCAACTTCCCCATCGGTATTTTCATCCGGGGTGTCGAACAGATTGGGGTCGAGTTTGTCTGCTGTGCTGCTGTGGTTGAAGCCTTGGTTGCTGGGGATGCGCGTCAATTCATCGCTGAGGACAAAATCATCATTAGTGTGCTGGTTGGTTTGCTCTTCTTTTTCAGCGATCAGGCTAAACACCAGGCCGGGTGCTGTCGTCGCTGCTGTTGCGGTTGTGCCTGCGGGTGCAGGGATATCTTCCTCAAGAGTATTTACTGCCTGGCTGTCCAATAACTCATCATCGGCCAGTTGTTCATCGGTTTTGATCTTGAGTACACCCAATTTGGGAGTTTCCTCCTCCTCGTCTTCCATCAACATTTCTGCCCAGGATTCATCCGCGGTATTGCCTGTACTTTCCTCTGTGTCTTTGTCGCGGATTTTGCGTTCAAAGAGGGAGACATCGGGCTTGGGGGTCATGTCGATATCCATAAAGCTATCGAATTCATAACTTTTGGCTTCTGCCTTGTTGTCATCCATATCGTCGCTAATCAGTATGTCATCAGTTTGGCCAAATGATGACTTGTTGATAGTGCGGATAATCGGTGCGGCTTTTGGCGCAGGGGCAGTTTTTTTGGCTGGCGTTGAGGTTGTTGAAGTTTTGGGCGTATCAACTACCAAAGGTTTGATTGTATTCAAAATGGCTGGTTGGTTGGGCGTCGCCGTAGGTTTGCTAGTAGTTGGCAAAAGTGCTGTGCTGGCCGTTTGCGCCGGTTTTATCGCTGGTTTTGCCTCCGGTTTTACTTCCGGGTTCAGGTTGGCAGATGTTGTGCTCTTTGCCATTCCGGCTTTGGTATTGGCAGTTGGGGCGTTGGTATCCGGTTTTGCGGTCGTGGCTGTTTTGGTAGTGCCTGTTGCGGCTGAGCCAGTGTTTTTCGGGCTGGTTGGTGGTGTTGTGCTGGCAACCAGATACTGCTGCGCTTTAAAGACATTCAGGCAGGAACCACAGCGTACGGCACCCTTGGCGGATTGCAGCTGGCTTGGGGTCACACGAAAAGCAGTCCCGCATTTGGGGCAGCGAGTGATCGTTTGGTTGCTGGCAGAGGTCATGGTCTATTTGCCCTTGGCGCATGGGAGGGCGGTAAAGCCCGGGTTACATTATTATCGAGATCTGACAGTGTAACTTTAGCAAGACGTACGGTAAATTCCGGCGACAACCGGTAGCTCCATTCTCCATCGGCAATGCCAACTAGCTCACTTTTGTGGCGGTTAAACGTATCCACTCTTCTTGCTCGGCGACCGGGTCAAAGACAAACCAGGGTTCATAGGCGGCCATAACCGATTTTGCCTGCACTGATAATATGCCCGACAAGCAGAGTTTGCCGCCTACTTTTGTCATCGCGCTAAGTGCGGGTGCCAGTTCGGCGAGAGGGCCTGCCAGTATGTTGGCGAGCATCACATCTACTTGTACCTTAGGGCATTGCGGTGGCAGGTAGACCGGCATGGTATCTTCGGGCAGGTTGTTGCGTTTGGCATTTTCAGTGGTGGCGAGCAGGGCTTGTGGATCTATATCGACGCCGATGACTTTTTTTGCGCCGAGCAGCAAGGTGGCAATGCCGAGGATTCCGGAGCCGCAACCGTAATCGATAACGTCCAGCCCGTTAAAGTCCTGTTGGTCGATCCATTGCATACACAGGAATGTGGTGGGGTGGGTGCCAGTGCCAAAGGCGAGGCCGGGGTCGAGCATCAAATTCACTTTGTCCGGTTCGGGCGGTTGTTGCCAGCTGGGGCAGATCCACAAGCGCTCACCGCAGCGGATCGCATGGTAATTGCTCATCCACTCGCGTTCCCAGTCCTTATCTTCCAACTGTTCCCAATGGTGTTCGGGCAGTGGGTTGCCAAAGCGCCGCTCGGCAAGGGTGATAGTTTTTGCGGTATCAATTTCCGCATCAAACAAGCCGGTCATTTTGACGCTATCCCAGAGCGGAGTCTCGCCCAGCCCGGGTTCGAGGATGGGTTGGTCGGCATTGTCTTGCAGGGTTACGGAGGCTGCGCCACAGGCAAGCAGTGAGTCCTCAAGGGATTCAACATAACGGCGCGACGTAATGATTTTGAGTTGCAGCCAGGGCATAGGCATTCTGCTCTTGGTGTAGGGGGAATCGGTTCCCGGTAGGGATAATGTAAAAGGGCGCGATAAATCGCGCCCCTCTGGTCAACTGGCGGAGATTACTCGGCCAGTTTCTTTTCCAGATAATGGATATTCACACCACCTTTACGGAATTCTATATCGCGCACCAACATTTGTTGTAGCGGGATATTGGTGCGAATGCCATCAACGATGGTCTCATCCAACGCATTGCGCATACGGTTCAGGGCGATCTCGCGGGTATCACCAAAGGTGATGATCTTGGCGATCATTGAATCGTAGTTCGGCGGAACTGTGTAGCCATTGTACAGGTGTGAATCCACCCGCACACCCAAACCACCGGGGGCATGGAAACCTTTGACCAGGCCGGGGCAGGGCATAAAGGTTTTCGGGTCTTCGGCGTTGATGCGGCATTCAAATGAGTGGCCGCGAATCACCACGTCAGATTGCTTGATGGAGAGTGGCAAGCCCGAGCAAACGCGGATTTGCTCTTTGATCAGGTCGATACCGGTCACCATTTCGGATACCGGGTGTTCAACCTGGATGCGGGTGTTCATCTCGATAAAATAGAAGCGGCCATCTTCGTACAAAAACTCAAAGGTACCTGCGCCCTTGTATTTGATGTCAATACAGGCTTTAACACAGGCAGCGTAGGTTGCTTCGCGCACGTCTTGCGGAATGCCTGGGGCCGGTGCTTCTTCGAGGACTTTCTGGTGGCGGCGTTGCAGCGAGCAGTCGCGGTCACCGAGATGGATTGCATGGCCCTGGCCGTCGGACAGGATTTGTACTTCTACGTGGCGCGGGTTCTGCAAAAATTTTTCCATGTACACAGTGCCATCGCCAAATGCCGCCTTGGCTTCACCCTGGGTAATGTGGATAGAGCTGATCAGGGCCGCTTCGGTATGCACTACGCGCATGCCGCGACCACCACCACCGGCAGCTGCCTTGATGATGATGGGGTAGCCAATGCGTTTGGCGATTTTATGACACTCTTCCTCGTCATCTGGCAGCGGACCATCTGAACCGGGAACGGTAGGAACGCCGGCTTTTTTCATTGCCTTGATCGCTTCTACCTTGTCGCCCATCATGCGGATTACATCGGGATCCGGGCCAATAAAGGTGAAGCCGCTGTTTTGTACACGCTCGGCGAAGTCGGCGTTTTCAGCGAGGAAACCATAACCCGGGTGGACAGCTTCCGAATCGGTGATTTCCATGGCAGCAATAATGGCTGGCACGTTAAGGTAGCTTTTGGGTGATGGGTTTGGCCCGATACACACAGATTCATCCGCAAGGCGGACGTGTTTCAAATCGCGGTCAACCTGGGAGTGGACGGCAACAGTCTTGATGCCCAGCTCCTTACAGGCGCGCAGTACGCGCAGTGCGATTTCGCCACGGTTGGCGATCAAAATTTTATCGAACATAAACCAGTTCCTCGGCGATTAGTGATGAGGTCGCCCGCACGATAGGAGGCGGGCGCCGGCCACAACAAATGGTTAGGCAATAGTCACTAATGGCTGGTCGAATTCAACGGGGCCGCCATCTTCTACCAATATGGCTTCGATCACGCCGGATTTATCAGCTTCGATCTGGTTCATCATTTTCATAGCTTCGATGATGCAAATGACATCACCGGCTTTGACGGTTTTACCGACTTCGATAAATGAAGGTGAACCTGGGCTTGGTGAGCGGTAGAAGGTGCCAACCATCGGGGATTTCACGACATGGCCAGATACAGCAGGTGCGGCCGCCGGCGCGGTTGCAACTGGAGCAACAGGTGCTGCGGCAGCTACTGGTGCAGCAGGTGCGACAGGCATGGCGAAACCGGCGGGTGCTGGTGCGCTGAAATATTGGGTGGTGCCGCTGTTACGTGCGATACGAACAGATTCTTCGCCTTCTTTGATTTCCAGTTCGCCGATGTTGGATTCTTCCAACAGCTCGATCAGTTTTTTAATTTTGCGAATATCCATAGTGTCCTCTCTGGCAACAAGGTGATGGTTGGTTTTGGCTTAATACCAAATATTAAAAATCAATTAACTACTTGATCAGTTTGAACGCGGCCTGCAATGCCAGCTCATAGCTGGCGGCGCCAAAGCCGCAGATGACGCCCTGGGCGACATCGGAAAAATAAGAGTGATGGCGAAAGGCTTCGCGTTTGTGAACATTGGATAAATGCACTTCGATAAACGGAATATCAACGCCGAGTAATGCATCGCGCAGGGCGACACTGGTATGGGTGAAGGCGGCGGGATTGATGATGATGAAATCGACCCCTTCTTTGCGCGCATCATGAATGCGGTCAATTAATTCGTATTCGGCATTGCTTTGCAGGGTTTGCAGGTGATGTCCGGCTGCTATGGCGATCTGGGTCAGGTTGCGGTTGATGTCATCAAGCGTAGCCGCACCATAGATGCCTGGTTCGCGCAGCCCTAATAAATTCAAATTAGGGCCGTGAAGTACCAAAATGGTTGCCATTAACAGTGATCCTGCGGTGATTTTCTGGTTTTATGCTGGGACTCGCATCGAACGGGCGAAACCAGCTTGCCGGGATTTCAAAGTGGGAAGGAGTTTGCCGCAAAAAGCAGGATATGTCCACGATAGCAGCGAAATTTTGTTTAGATGGCAGAAAATCCCAGCATGATTGCAGAAGTTATTCATGAAGATATTAAAAAGAATGCGGGAAATAACCATTTTGTTCGATTATCCCCGCATCTTGCCTCCATGTTAGCGGCAAGATAGGGGAAGTTAATAGAAATGGTTGCTATTTGTCGTTATCGTCGTCAAAAAATGGCAATTTATGGCTTATATTCATTTTTTAATGTTTTGATTAGCAGGTCTGGCGTCAATAATTGCGGCAAAATTACGGCTTTTTCACCGCCATTAGCGGGGAACCAAAGATATAAAGGCACACCGCTACGGCCATATTCTTGTAAGAGTTCGGTGATTTTCGGATCAGTATTAGTCCAATCACCTTTAATCGTTGCCACATTTAATTCATCAAATAGCTGTTCTACCACTTGGGTGTGGAGTGCAATCCGTTCATTGGCGAGGCAAGTCAGGCACCAATCGGCAGTCAAGTTGATAAACACAGGGCGGCCCTGGCTGCGCAATGAGGCTACCAGTTCGGGACTATAAGTTTGCCAGCGATCATCCGCAGTGGTTGTTTGCTCGCGGCTCGCAGAACCTTGCCACACCAGGGCAATAGCGATTATCCAGGTGGCGGCGATGGAAATCCGGCGGATTAATTGCCAGAACCCGCGCGCTTCACGCCCCAATAGCCAACAACCAAAGGCGATGGCGACTGCACCGGCGCAGAGGGCAGCCATGCCGCTCACACTGGTTTGGCGTCCGAAAACCCAAAGTAGCCAAATAGCGCTGAGGTAAAGGGGAAACGCGAGGAATTGTTTGAGGTTATCCATCCATACGCCCGGTTTGGGCAGGCGCGCGGCCAATGCAGGTAGATAGCAGAGTATTAGTAAGGGGAGCGCCATACCAAATCCCAGTGCAGCGAATACTGCAATGCAGGCGATGGCCGGTTGGGTCAGGGCAAAGCCGAGCGCAGCTCCCATAAAAGGTGCGGTACAGGGGCTGGCGACTACCGCTGCCAACACACCCGTAAAGAAGGAGCCGCTCAAGCCGGATTTTTGGGTCAGTTGCTGCCCTGCTCCCATCAGCCCGCTACCAAAATGGATTAGGCCCGACATGCTTAGTCCCATCACAAAAAATAAATAGGCGAGGGCGGCAATCAATCCCGGGGACTGCAACTGGAAGCCCCAGCCGATAGCTTCCCCCCCTTTACGTGCAATCAATAAGGCCGCTGCAAACCCCACAAAACACACCACAATCCCGAGGGTGTAAACCCAGCCGTGGATCGCGAGCCGAGTGCGATCTGCCGCTGCCAGACTCATGACTTTTATCGAGAGTACCGGAAATACGCAGGGCATCAGATTTAGGATCATGCCGCCCAGCAGAGCAAAAACAATCGCCTGGAATATCCAGCCGGAATCGGTGGGGGCGGGTGGATTGGCGGGGGTGGATAATGAGGTTGTAGATACTGGTGTGGCGGCAACTTGGGTATCTGGTTTTGCCTCTATCACTGATGCATTAATGGGATCGACGGTCAGGGTCATTTTCTGGGGCGGATAACAAAGGCCTGCATCAGCGCAACCTTGATACTCCAGTTTCAGGTTGAATGCTTTGCTGATCCCGGATAAATCAAAACTCGCCGATACCTCATGGTAATGCACCATGGTTTCTCGTTCGAATAGCTCGTCATATTTCATTTTGCCCGGGGTGTAGGTTGGCGCGATCTGGGTGCCTTCATCGGGGCGAAACTTAAAACGTTCTTCATATAAGTAGTAGCCTTCGGCTATCTGCCAGTGCAACACCAGCTTGCCTTGCGCAATGGTGTAGTCGGGTTTGAAAGCTTCGGCCACTGGTAAAAATTCATCCTGGCTTGTCAGCAGGCTGGAATTCAGGGTGCTGTTACTCTTGGCGAAGGGATCAGCCTTGGGGGCGAGTAAATCCTCGGCAATACTGGCCTGTGCAAACAACATACTGGCGATAACCAGGGTTTTTATACTAATGCTGCGTAAAAGGCCCAGCGTAAACGTGTGCAGGATAGACATGGTGTGAGGAGGTTCCCGATCTGGAAATAGTTCATTAACGCACAGCGATGCCCGGTGAGGGATGCCCTGCAGTGCGACTTACAGTAACATACGCGGCCTTATAGACAACCGCTAATAAACATCATTCTGCCTGACGCCCGCTTTTTCTTTTTCGATGGAGGCCTGGTTGGTTGGGGGAATGTGATGTTGGTAAGGTTTTTCAAAAATCAGTGTAGAGAAAAGGTGTTATGCATAATCTTGTTGGTCGCAGTAGTGTAGTAATTGTCCTGGCCTGTGCCCTCGGCGCCTGCCAGGTTCCGTTTTATGCCAATCAGAAAAAGCAGCAACCGGCTCCCGTCGCGCCGGCACCGGTTGTACAACCCAAACCTGTGATGACGAAAGAACAGCAAGTTGTCCATATGCTGGTCCTCAATGGCGAGTACACTTTGTCGCAAAACCAACTGCTCACTCCCACCAATGACAACGCTTACGATTACTTCCGCGCAGCGTTAAAGCTCGACCCCAATAGCGCCCGGGCTAAAGGTGGCTTGCAAGGTATCGTCATGCGCTATGTTGACCTCGCCCGCCAGGCTGCGGCGCGCGGCAATTATTCCCAGGCGACGACCATGCTTAACAATGCGCGCATTGTTGATCCCGAGAATTTATTGATTAAAGAAGTGTCGGCAGGGCTGACGGAGCAAATCAAATCCGCACCACCGGTTGAACCCTATCGCGGTGGTGCCAATGAATTTTTGCTGGATGCCAATTTATTGGGTAAGGATGACCCGCAAATCATTGCCAAGCTCACCGAGATCGCACAAAAACTGCAATCCACCAACAGCCTCGCCATGATTATTGCGCGCACCGATGTTGAAGGGCGTTGGATCTATCAAAAAATGCGCGACGCCGTGCCCGGCTATCGCGTGCGGGGAGATATCAAATTAGGCAGCCCACCGCGCGTGCAATTGGTGCCTGCGCAGTAGGTGTAGGATTGGCTCAGTAATATTCCTCAACGTATTTGATGCTTTCCGTCATAGGTACATAGTTACCCGCTTTCTGGCGTTTGGGGAGCACGATTTTCTCGCGTGGCACTGTCTCGTAGGGAATCTGGCTCAACAGGTGGCGAATAATATTTAACCGGCCGCGGCGTTTGTCGTCGGTATGTGCGGAAAACCAGGGCGCGTGTTCCGTATCAGTTGCGCGGAACATGTCGTCCCGTGCGCGGGAATAATCAAACCAGCGGCTGTAGGACAGCAAATCCATTGGTGACAACTTCCAGGTTTTACGTTCGTCGTCGATGCGCGACTTAAGGCGAGTGGTCTGCTCGTGTTCGCTCACTTCCAGCCAGAATTTGATGAGGATGATGCCGCTGTCGATCATGGCTTTTTCTACCAGGGGGACATCATTGAGGAAGTTTTTGGTTTGTTCTTCAGTGCAAAACCCCATAACACGTTCAACACCGGCGCGGTTATACCAACTGCGGTCGAAGATTACGATCTCTCCTCCTGCCGGAAAATGCCGGATATAACGCTGCACATACATCTGTGATTTTTCGCGTTCGGTTGGTGCCGGTAGGGCGACTACCCGAAACACCCTTGGACTTACCCGTTCAGTAATCGCCTTGATGGTGCCGCCTTTGCCGGCTGTGTCTCGCCCCTCAAACACGATGCAGACCTTGAGCTTTTTGTGTACCACCCATTCCTGCAGCTTGACCAGCTCGATCTGCAATTTTTCCAGGGCGGCTTCGTAGTTCTTGCGGCTCATTTTTTCCAGCGCAACCGGTTTGGTTGCAATCAGGCCCGCCTCTTTTTTAGGGGTGGCTGCTTTTTTTGTGCCGACTTTATCTTTTTTTTCTTTTTTGGCTGGCTTGTCGCTTTTCATAATTAACCTCAACGATTCTGTTCGTTTTCCAATGCCTTGGCGGTAATTTCACTGTAGAGAGACGCCAGTCGTGTGGCCAAATCATGCAGTTCAGGGTGGCGTTCGATGAGTTTATGGGTGTTGCCCGCGTCTTCCAGTACCCGCTCCAAAAATTCCAGGTCGTTGTTGCCCAGTGTTTCGCCGGAGTCAACCCTGGCTTTCAGTTCCAGCGCGCGCGGCAGGCGCAAATGGGTCAGTCGGTCCAGTAATGCTTGTATCGTGCCTTGATCAGTCGATGGATTACTCATACTTTGCTCCTGCAAAAAAGTGGTCATAATGTGGACGTGTTGATGCAATGATCCAACTAATGTTCACCCTAGCATAAGGCTGGAGGCAGTAGTGCTCCCTGCGGGATAAATTTTAAGCTGCATTGGTCTGGGGAATTGACCTTGGTTTCTTGGGGGATGGGCATACTGGTTTTATCGTTTTGATTTGTTATCCTGCTTCCCTCGTCTTATCGGTGCCGGCCCATGCGCTTTGTGTATACACTCTGTTTTTATCTGCTTATTCCTGTTGTCCTCCTGCGCCTGCTGTGGCGTTCCATTGCTGCCCCTGCCTATGCGAAACGCTGGGCAGAGCGTTTTGGTTTTTTCGCCGGATTAACAACAAGTAAAAAAGTGATCTGGTTGCACACTGTATCCGTAGGTGAATTCCTCGCGGCCTTGCCATTGATCCGCCGTTTGCAAGCCGATGAAAATGTGCAACTGGTGATTACAACGACTACGCCAACAGGTTCCGAACGGGTGCGTGCTACTTTGGGTGAATCGGTGTTCCATGTCTATGCACCCTATGATGTACCTGATGCATTGGCGCGATTTTTTAAACGTGTGCAACCCTGTTTATATTTGGTGATGGAAACCGAACTTTGGCCTAATACCCTTGCTGCCTGTGCAAAACGAAAAGTTCCTGCGTTGTTGATTAATGGTCGCTTGTCAGAAAAATCAGCACGCGGTTATGCGCGTTTTGCCGGCCTCATGCAGCCTATGCTGACGAACCTCACCACAGCGTTAATTCAAAATAAAACGGACGCCGCGCGTTTTGTAAACTTGGGTTTGCCGTCTGCACAGGCACAGGTGACAGGCAATATAAAATTTGATTTGTCCCTGACCGAGGAATTGCGCAGCCGCGCTGTGGAGTTAAAAAAACAATTATCGCAACAGGGACAGCGTCTAATCTGGATTGCGGCGAGTACGCACCAGGGTGAAGACGAGATTATCCTGGATACATTTACACAATTGCGTCAGGCCGCAGATGCGCGCGCGCAATCGATGGTATTAGTTCTGGTGCCGCGCCACCCTGAACGATTCGAGCGGGTAGGGCAGTTGTGTGAAATGCGCGGTTTTAAAACCCTGCGCCGCAGTCGCGCTGAAATTACAGCCGATATGGATATTTTAGTGGGCGATACCATGGGTGAATTAATGCTGTTGTTCGGCGCGAGCGATATCGCTTTTGTCGGTGGCAGCCTGGTGCCGAATGGCGGGCATAATTTTATTGAACCCGCTGCCTGGGGCTTACCGCTGTTGAGTGGTGAACACCTGTTTAATTTTGCTGAAGTGTCGCGCTTATTGCAGGATGCGGGTGCGTTGACCCTTACCAAAAATGCACATGAATTAGCGCAACAATTATTAGCATTGGTTGTTGATGAACATCAGCGAAGTGAGAAAGGGGGAAAAGCTTTGCAAGTGGCGATAGAAAATCGCGGTGCATTGGATAAAACCCTCGCAATCATCAATACCTATATAAATTAATCACCTTACTTTTTAACTCAAAAAAACGCCGGAAAAATCCGCGATGCTGTTCACTTAAGGTTATTTCAACCTTGTTAGTCGTCATCTTCGCGAAAGTGGGGCTCCATAACCTGCAAATTTTGCCACGAAAACTGGACTCCCGCTTTCGCGGGAGTGACGACAAATCCTTAAGTGAACAGCATTGCGGAAAAATCCGGCGTTTTTTTCATCCAAAAAATTAATCCATTGCAATTAGTAATTGGTAATTCCCGAACTGGTGCAGCTAGCCCATTTTCCAATGCAAATGGTGCCGGCATTTTTCAAGCGGCTGTTGGTGATTTTTGCCGTGCTGGTAGAGCTGTCGGTGCGGAAGATACCTTCACCCATATTGGATATTTGGCATTTATCGACACTGACCGCGATCTTGAACGTTGTGCCGCCATTTTGACGCAGGAATTTACCCATACTGTCCACCACGCAATTGGATACATTGAGTGTTGAAGCTGCATTCACCTGGATAAATTTATCTGAGCCAGCGAAACCGGAAATATTTTTCACGTTCACTGTACCGGACGATTTAATCGTCATCGCATCTTCACCTACATTGGTCCAGCGAATGTTGTCGATGGTGCCGCCGTTATAAAAATGGATGCCGTCAGCGGCGTTATTGCCGAAAACAACATTTTTAAGCGTTGCGCCGTTTTCTACGCGAAACACGGGTTTTTGTCCTTCGCTTTGGCTGCCATCCCCCAGTGCGCTGGTCGCATTAAATACTTTACAGCCGCCGTCATAGGTGCCGCTTGAAACAATGATTGTTGAGCTGACGCTGACAGTGCTACCGCCAGTTCCGCAAGTTGCTCCGGTAATGCTGCCGCTGGAGCCGCCGCCACTGCTACTGGTGCTACCTGAAGACGACGTAGCGGGTGATGATGAAGTGGTGCCACCTGAACCAGATGAGGGAATGGAACATTCCTTGACTGATTTTGATGGGATTGGATCTGAACCAAATGTTGCTACCGAGCACGAAAAACTGCCGCTCAGGATTTTATAGACAAATGCACCTGCCGCGCCAAATGCAACATTGGTTGAACCGCTGACTGAACAGGTTTCCCCGATTTTACAAATGGTCACATAACCGTCAGGACGATTGGTGGCAGAAAATGCGCTGGTGGCGCAGCCGAGTAACGCGGTAGTGAAAAGGATTTTTTTTAACATGATTTCAATCTCGTCAGTTATTGGGATAAATGGACGGATTGACCGAATAATGGAGCCTGCTAATTCAGGGGAGTTACTGCTTTCCAGAGAAAATAAGGGCAGACCATTTATTGTTATGTGTGCTCTTGATACGGCGAAAAGCGGGAGAAATATACGACTAATTTTTGATCAATAAAATTTATTTATGTGACAAATCATTTTTTTGTGAAGAAGTGATGATTATTTCAATGATTTAGGTGTCATTGCGTTACCAAGATGAAATTATTTTTTATGAGCGAATAAATAATTTTTCCACTGGATGCGTTTTTGTGTGAGCACATCCGGATTTGCAAACAGGACGCGGACATTTTTATTGTGAATCAATGCCTGGTTTTCCTGGGTACCGTCGCCATTGCTCCAACTGGACCAACTCATCCAGTAGGCTATATCAGGATAAAATTTTTGTAAGCGTTTTGCATAAGCGGTGGTATCCATTTCCCCTTTGCGGCTCAATGTGCCGCCAGCAACTGGCCCGAATTCTGCCATCGCAATTGGTTTTCCAAACTGCTGGTAGTTTTTGTAATCGCGAATTTCCAGCGCATTGTTATACGCAGTCCCGGCAATAACATCGACGTATTGGCTGCCGGGGTAACGCCACTCAACGGGCCTTATAAAGCTGCGCTCTGTCAGGCTTGGCCCCTGGTTGGGTGAATAAACCCACAGCAAATTATGCAGGCCTTTGGTGTCGGTGAAATAGCGGTGCATATCTATCCATAAATCTCGATAGGGTTGGGGATCATTTGGTGCACTGCTGATCCCCCACCAAAACCAGTTGCCATTCATTTCCTGCAGCGGGCGCCAGAGCACCACAACATTGGCACGTTGCAATTCAGCGAGGGCAGTGGCGATACGGTCGAGTTTGCGGCGCCAGATTTTATGCATAGGGGACGATGGATTGGTGAGCTGCGTTAGATCCACTTTGCTCATATCACCGCCGCTGGTGCGGGTATGGCTCCAGATACCAGAATTACCGGCGATATCGCTTTCATCGTTCCACCAGGGGTTGTGGGGCGCCCAATTAATACTGACCAGGCCGCCTGAGTTCCAATAATCGATCAGGATTTTATTTACCTGGATTAATTGCTCCGGCGTCGCGATTTTATTGTGTTCGTAATCCACCCCGATCATTCCCGGCAGTTCGCCCGCTGTTTTTTCCAGCGCTGCAACCAGCGGGATGTAACCCATCAAACCTTCGGTATTAACAATGTCATCGCTATGGCCAGCATTTTGTCCGGCAATCACACCCGGGGCAGTGTTGTTGCTGAGCGCAGCCAGGTAGGCTTGCACGGCGCGTGCAGACTCACTGGCATTGGGGTCACTCACCTGGTTGTTGGCTGCTGCAAACAGGTTGTGGGTAAAGAGCGAAAGAAAAAACAACAAGCCCAATTGCCAGCGGAAAAACAAAGACGGGAATTCTGGTTTCATAGTATTCATCTTCATGGTATTCGCTTTCATTACATTGTTGTCGTAAAGGCAGAGCGTGCTGGGTTTGAAAGGTTGGAGCCGATTATTTTTATTATCAAAAAAATACCGGGAACTGGCCCGGTATTTTTTACGCAAATAACAACTACGAATAACTACAAATAACAACTACAAAGAATTAATTTTCGTATTTGCTGCGGCTGATCAGTGCATCATCCATTAACCATTGGTCAACCCGTTGTACATCATCAGGGGTGAGCATGCCAGCAACTTCACGCAATTTGACACTGTCGATGACATAGTCAAAAAGTGCATCTGAATAATTGCGGCGCGCCTGGTAAAGGTTACGCTGGGCGATCAATACTTCTACCAGGTTACGCGTACCTACTTCGTAACCGGATTGGGTTGCTTCCAATGCCGATTGGCCGGAAACAATCGCCTGCTTACGCGCTTGTACACTCGCCACGTCCGTCTCTACCGAGAGATGCAAGCTGCGGGCGCTTTGGATCACATTGCGCTGGGTGCTGTTATACAGCTCCTGTGCCTGGGTGTATTGCGCATAAGCTTGGCGGCTGCGGCCAGAAACGGCGCCACCGCTGTAAATCGGTACATCAAGACGCAGGTTGATGCTGCTGCCATCTCTTTCAACATTGATATCCTGGCCGTCATTCACGCCTTCGGTTGTGTTGTCGGTATAACCCAGTGATGCGTCCAGGGTTGGCAAGTGGCCGGATTTGTTGGCTTTTGCATTTTGCAATGAAGCCTCGGCCTGCAACTTGGACGATTTGAGGTTGTAGTTGTTTTTGAGCGAGAACTCGACCCAGTCAGCACGGTTGGCCGGTACAGGTGAAACTACCGGGAATTTGCTGGAAAGGGGGGCAATCTGGTCTTCCGGCTTGCCGGTGAGAACTTCCAGTGCCTCATAGCTAATGCTGACATTACCGCGAGCTTCCAATGTGGACGCCCTGGAGGTATCGAAAGCTGCCTGGGCTTCATGTACATCGGTAATTGCGGTCAAACCCACCTCAAAACGCTGTTTGGTTTGCTCCAATTGTTTTTCCAGTGCTTTCTCTTCTGCGATAGTCGCTTCAAGGGTTTCAATTGCACGCAAAACATTGAAGTAAGCTTCTGCAACACGCACGATCAGGCTTTGTTGGTCGGCACCGAATTGTGCTTCCGCCTGTTCACTCAGTTTCACGCCTTGCTTGTAGCTGTACCAGGCGGCCATATCAAACAGCGGCTGGTTCAGCGATATTTCCCAGCCGTCAGTGTCATAGTCGTCAATTCTCTTGGCGGTGGGGTTCTTGAAGTTGTTATCCCCTTCGTTTTGTCCAACATGGGCATTGGCATTAATCTGGGGAAGCAAACCGGAGCGGCCAATGGTTTTGTTTTCAATCCCAGCCTCATATTTGGCTTGGTCGGCTTTTAATTGGGCATCGTTTTTCAGTGCCAATTCATAGACATCAAGCAGGCTATTGGCGTTGGCGGCCAGTGGTGCAAACGAAAAAAAGCTGACGAGCAGGTAAAGCTTGGTCTTTTTCATAGAAGTTTCCAAAAGTCCAGAGTTGAGAATTCCAGTTCGGCGCCAGCTATCGTGGCTGGCGCTGGGTGACCCAATGGGTCCTTGCTAGCGTGACAAAATACCTATCATGGCAAAGTGCGTGGAGTGTAGCCGCTTGCTGCTTTGTGGTCGAGCCATGTGCAGAAATGTAATGGTCGAGGAGGGTAAAGCTCGTTGCCAGTGGCGTGAAGTTACAAATGTAAGCTCGGCCCTGATTTTACGTTTCTATACCTTCCAGTGGGCGATGCGCCCCTCCCAAAAAGTCGGTTACCTTCGGTTAGACGCAAGGATGCAATATACAGATTCATCCGGTTGAAAATTGTCAGGGTATGTAAATTTTGGTACTTCCCTTGTAGTGGTTGCTGCCGGCCTTATTTCTGTACGGTTGACGTGCATCCATTTGCTTAACACTGAGCCAGCTTTTATCCTGCCCGCCACCCCGGATGACATCCATCAGCTTTCCGGGCTGCATCATTCCCACAGTTGAGTGCATGTGTTCCTGGATTTGCAGTAGCTAACGTCCACCCTGGAGTCGCCATGTCGTCATTAGAGATCGCCAAGCTCGACCTTATGTATGTAGGGATTATTATTTTCACGGGTCTACTGGCTGGGGTGATCGCCAAAAAAATCAAAGTGCCGGATATAGTCGTGTTTTTGCTGGTTGGCATAGGTTTGGGGCCAGCGGTAAGCGGCTTGTTGCATGTCCCGGCCGACTCCACCATGAACCAGTTAATTTTGACCATCGGCGCTTGTTACCTGTTGTTTGAAGGCGGCGCGACTCTGCGTTTTGCGGTGCTGAGGGAAATCTGGATTACCCTGCTGGTGATTTCAACTATCGGGGTGTTGATTACCGGTGCTATTACCACCCTGGCCGGTGTGTGGCTGGGGATTCCCGTCGCTATCGCCCTGGTACTGGGGGCGCTGACGGCATCGACTGATCCCGCAACCCTGGTGCCGATTTTCAAACAAGTTCCCATCAAAGATCGCGTATCGCAAACAGTGATGAGTGAATCGGCATTCAATGATGCAATGGGTGCTATAGCCACTTTTGCTGTAGTGAGCTATGTCATGGGTACCGGTGAAGGATTCAGCCTGGGCCATTCACTGCGTGAGTTACTGTGGGAAGCGGGTATGGGGTTGGTGCTGGGTGTCTGTGTCGGCTATGTGGCAACCCTGTTGATGACGCATCCCCGGTTTGGGATTTTTCGGCAGGTCACGCCGTTTGTGGTGATCCTGGCGGTAATCGCCGTATTTTTACTTGCTGATGCGATCAGCGCATCCGGCTTTATGGCGGTATTTGTGCTGGGGGTGATGGTTGGCAATAAGGAATCATTCGGTTTGCCCATGGATCACCATGAGCATGAGTATCTGGAAGATTATGTAGGGAATACAGCGCTATTGATGCGCATGTTTATTTTTATCCTTTTGGGTTCCCAGGTGGATTTCCATTTACTCAAGGAGTACCTGGCAGTTGGTATCGCGCTTTTGCTGGTCTTTGTATTTATCGCCCGCCCGGTTACTGTCTTTATCTGTGCGGGTACGGATCGTCGCGCTAAATGGACTTGGAAAGAGCTGGTATTTATGAGCTGGACCCGTGAAACCGGGGTTATTCCCGCGGCGCTGGTGGGGATCCTTGCGGGTATGAAGGTGCCGGGAATTGACGTGGTGGGAGCAATTACGTTTATCTTTATCCTCGGTACCATCTTGCTGCAAGCGCCAACCACGGCTTTGTTAGCCGGTAAGCTGGGTTTGCTGAAGTCGCAAGAAGGCAAACCGGAAAAAGAGGGTGCATAAGCCGCTTTATTCCAATAGACTGCCGGTTTTCTTGTCGGGGTGCTTTTTGCTTGTAGTGTGCGGGCAACAAGGCTGAGATATACCCGTCGACCTGATCCGGTTAGTACCGGCGTAGGGAACGAGAGCGTCTATCCAATGCCTATGGCATCCCTCTCTTTCCGCGCCTTTTTCATCACCAGCGGAAAATGAATGACTTCATTAACTCAGACTCCCATTGCCCTTACGATTGCCGGTAGCGATAGCGGCGGCGGTGCAGGTATCCAGGCCGATTTAAAAACCTTTTCGGCGCTGGGGGTGTTTGGTTGCAGTGCGATTGCGTCACTGACTGCGCAAAATACCCTGGGGGTTCAGGGCGTATTGCCCATCGCTCCCGCGTTTGTGCAGCAGCAGATTCACTCGGTCTTGAGCGATATCAAGGTCGGAGCAATCAAAACCGGCATGTTGGCAACGGCCGATATTATTGCTGCTGTGGCTGAATCCCTAAACACTTATCCGCAAATTCCTTTTGTGCTTGATCCTGTGATGGTTGCGACGAGTGGCGACAGATTGTTGGCGGAAGATGCGATCCAAACCTTGATCGACAAGTTGATGCCGCTTGCAACCTTGATTACGCCTAACTTGCATGAAGCGGCAGTGTTGTTGAATACAACAACCGCAAGCAATCTTGAGCAAATGCAATTGCAGGGCGAAACACTTTTAGCTTTGGGCGCGCGCGCAGTACTCATGAAGGGCGGTCACACCGACGGCGAAAACGCGACGGATTTATTAATCACTGCGACTGGCGTCGAAGCTTTTTCCGCACCGCGTTTGCAGACGAACAATACGCACGGAACCGGGTGCACCCTGGCTTCTGCAATTGCCGCAGGTCTGGCAAAAAATTTATCGCTCAGCGATTCGGTCAAGCAGGCAAAAGATTATTTACATCAAGCTTTGGTGCATTCCGAAAAATTGCACATAGGGCAGGGCTCTGGTCCCGTACACCACTTCTATTCGTTTTATTAGACACTTGATTAAGACAAGGCCATTATTATGAACACCAGCGTCGACAAAATTCTCAGCCAAACTGCCGAAGTTGATAAGGCTTCGGTACAGCCCTTTACCGGCTCGCAAAAAATTTATGTACAGGGTTCGCGCGCGGATATTCAAGTGCCTATGCGTGAAATTACTCTCGCAGATACCCCCACCGATTTCGGCGGCGAAAAAAATCCACCCGTGCGTGTTTACGATACCTCTGGTCCTTATACAGATCCAAATGTGAAAATTGATTTGCGTACTGGTTTGGGCGATGTACGCACCGTCTGGATCGAAGAGCGCAATGACACCGACGTATTGGAAGACAGCCATTCAGAATTTACCAATGCGCGCCTGAACGATCCCAAGTTGGCACACCTGCGTTTTAATCTCACGCGCAAACCGCGTCGTGCCAAACCCGGTATGAATGTATCGCAAATGCATTACGCCAAAAAAGGCATTATCACACCGGAAATGGAATACATCGCCATTCGCGAAAATATGGCGCTGGCACAAGCGCGCGAGTTAGGTGTGCTCAATCAGCAACATCAAGGCATGAGTTTTGGGGCAAGCATTCCCGATGAAATTACCCCGGAATTTGTGCGCGATGAAGTGGCGCGCGGCCGCGCGATTATCCCTGCCAATATTAATCACCCGGAACTGGAGCCAATGATTATCGGCCGCAATTTCCTGGTGAAGATTAACGGCAATATTGGCAACTCGGCCCTGGGTTCATCGATTGAAGAAGAGGTGGAGAAACTCACTTGGGGCGCACGCTGGGGCGCCGATACGGTAATGGATTTGTCTACCGGCAAAAACATTCACGAAACGCGCGAGTGGATTATTCGTAACTCGCATGTGCCCATCGGCACAGTACCTATTTATCAAGCGCTCGAAAAAGTAGATGGTGTTGCCGAGAATTTAACCTGGGAAATTTTCCGCGATACCTTGATTGAACAAGCAGAGCAGGGCGTAGATTATTTTACGATTCATGCCGGTGTGTTGCTGCGTTATGTACCACTGACTGCAAAACGTGTGACGGGGATTGTATCGCGTGGTGGTTCGATTATGGCCAAGTGGTGCCTTGCGCATCACAAAGAAAATTTCCTCTACACCCACTTCGAAGAAATTTGCGAAATCATGAAAGCTTACGATGTAAGTTTTTCGTTGGGCGATGGTTTGCGCCCCGGATCAATTGCTGACGCTAACGATGAAGCGCAATTTGGTGAATTGGAAACCTTGGGTGAGTTAACCAAAATTGCCTGGAAACACGATGTGCAATGCATGATCGAAGGTCCGGGCCATGTGCCTATGCACATGATCAAAGAAAATATGGAAAAACAATTGGAAGTGTGCGACGAAGCGCCTTTCTATACGCTTGGCCCATTAACGACTGATATTGCACCGGGTTACGATCACATCACCTCCGGTATTGGTGCCGCCATGATTGGCTGGTACGGCTGTGCAATGCTCTGCTATGTAACACCCAAAGAGCATTTGGGGCTTCCGAATAAAGACGATGTTAAAGAAGGTATCATCACTTACAAAATTGCTGCACACGCTGCGGATTTGGCGAAAGGCCATCCGGGGGCGCAATTGCGCGATAATGCATTATCCAAAGCGCGTTTTGAATTCCGCTGGGAGGACCAATTTAATCTGGGGCTTGATCCGGATACCGCACGCTCTTATCACGATGAGACATTGCCAAAAGATTCGGCAAAAGTAGCGCATTTCTGTTCCATGTGCGGGCCGAAATTCTGCTCCATGAAAATCACCCAGGAAGTGCGTGACTACGCGGCCAAAAATGGTACTGATATTTCTGCAATCGGCGATGATCAAGTCATCAAGATGATTGACGTTGAAGCAGAGATGAAACAAAAATCCAAAGAGTTTTTGGAGCAAGGGGCCGAGATTTATCACAAGGTTTAAATCCCCCTAACCCCCCTTTGCAAAGGGGGAGATTAAATAATCAATAAGAATTTACGTATGATTAAAAAACCGGAATTTACCCGCGCTGATGTTGATATTATTCGTCGCGAAGAAATGTACAAACGCTTTTTTCGTGTGGAAAAAGTATTTCTTCGCCACAAATTATTTGCTGGTGGTTGGGGCAAGGAAATTGGCCGCGAGTTGTTTGTGCGTGGCGAAGCTGTAGCGGTTGTACTCTATGATCCCAAACACGATTTGATTGGCATGGTCGAACAATTCCGTATAGGTGCACTCAATGAACCTAATGGCCCCTGGTGCTACGAAGTTGTGGCGGGCATGGTTGAAGACGGTGAGTTGCCTGAGGAGGTTGCACGGCGCGAGTTGATTGAAGAGGCAAATGTCACACCCTATGCGATGGAATATATCTGTAACTATTTGTCCAGCCCCGGCGGTTGTGATGAAAAATTGCATTTATTTTGTGGTTTGTGCGATTTAAGCCAGGCGGGGGGTATTTACGGCTTGCCAGAAGAAGGGGAAGATATTCGCGTCCATATTCTGGCTGCAAATGATGTATTCGCAGAGTTATTGGATGGAGCATTTAATAACGCCGCCGCACTTATTTGTTTGCAGTGGCTGCAATTGAACCGCACACGGTTGCGCGCAGAACTAGCTGTTGTTGAATAATTTTTTTCAACCATTGACTTAATATCGAGTCTGGCTAACACTTCCAATACAGGCATTTTAAGTAACAGGTATTGTGTCCGTTTATTCTTATACCATTATTTTTTAACTTTCTTTCCCGGCAAATTTTTAAGGCCTCTATGTTTACATTGCGTGCCGCCAAAACCCAACCTGCCTACGTTACTTATAAGGAACGTTATAAGGTGGATTTACCGCTACAGATGGCCGAATGTGAAACTAACTACGTCCGCTTGACTCGACTGCTTACTAATAACCGGCAAGACAAATCTTCTGAGCCTCAGGACGAGTTTCGTTTTATGGTGGCGCGGGGCGAACAACACTGGTTGCATTCATTACGTATCACCGAGCGTTCACCCTATACCACCACATTAGAGCTCAGTCGCGCTGCTATAGGGGCAAGCTCCGGTTGGCTGGCAATGCCCAAATTGACCCTGCGCATGTATCACGATGCCAAACTGGCAGAGGTTCTTGCTTGGGAGGGGCACAAGCGTTTGCGTCCGCGCTACGAATATCCCAACCAATCCATGTACCAGAGCGATGAAAAGTACCAGCTCAATCGCTTCCTTGGCGAATGGTTATCGGTGTGTCTGGAGCATGGGCACAGTCTGGATGCGACCTTTTGTTTTGAGTGAATGCATGGATTGAGTGATTTTCGATCATTATTGTGGCACATAGATTTTCACAAGACCCGTTGGTACATTTTTAAAATTTGCTTGGAACAATTCTTAACTTCCTCACAAAATTTACACTTCTTGGCTGTATATGCGGTGTTTTCCACAGTCTCAGGGTGGCGTAAAGCCCAATTAGCGTATATCGTTGCGATTGAAACTTATCCATTTTGACACCTAAGTCCACGAACCATTGCACGTGGAGTTCATCTGTTAATCAATACAGAACCCGACTATCGAGGAACGAGAGCCGCCAGTGCGTCTGATTCAGATAACCGATTGCCATTTGGGGCCGCAGCAAAGCGAAACCCTTTTGGGGTTAAATACCGACCAGAGCCTTGAGGATGTGCTTCAGCTTATCCAACAGGCGGAGCCGCGTTTTGATCATTTAGTTTGTACGGGTGACGTTGCCAGTGCCGGTCATGTCGATTGTTACCGGCGTTTTGCCCAAACTATCCGCCGTTATTTCCTCCAACCTCTCAGTTGGCTCCCGGGCAACCATGACTCGGCTGAGATAATGGCCTCCCTGCAAGATTCCCTCAATATCCAGGGGCGCCTGGTTACCTTGGGTAATTGGCTATTGGTATTGCTGGATTCCAGTGTCCCTGGCCAAGTATATGGACAGCTTGCGGCAAGCGAGCTGGACTTCCTCGAACATGTCCTTGAAAGCCACCCCGATAAACACATCATCGTCTCTTTGCACCACCAGCCCGTCACTGTGGGGAGTGCCTGGATCGATCAGTATGTGGTGCGTAATGCCGATGCTTTATTCCAGTTGCTCGATGCCTATCCGCACGTGAAAATCCTCACTTGGGGGCATGTGCATCAGGAGTTCCAGCAATCGCGCAAAGGTGTTGCGCTGGTCGCAACACCGTCCACTTGTGTGCAATTTAAGCCCCTGTGTGATGACTTTACGGTGGATACCCAAATGCCAGGGTATCGCTGGTTTGAACTCAATAGCGATGGCACCTTTACCACTGGCATAGCGCGCGTCACTAACAAGCAATATGTGATCGATTACAAATCAGCCGGGTATTGATATCCCATGGCTGCACTGTTGTATATCCACGGTTTCCTCAGTTCCCCTTTGTCATATAAAGCGCAGCAAACCAAACAATGGCTGGCTGCGCATCACCCGGAAATAGAATTTCACTGTCCCCAATTAACACCTTATCCTGCTGATACCCAATTGCAGTTGGAGTCACTGGTTGAAGGCCTGTCGCCTGAGCCCGTGTATTTGATGGGAAGTTCGCTGGGTGGATTCTGGGCGACATGGTTGGCAGAGAAATACAATTTGCGCGCTGTGCTCATTAATCCAGCAGTGCGCCCGCAGGATTTTATGCCCGCTTATTTAGAGGTTGACCTGAAAAGTTATCACACCGATGATAGCTACCGCTTGAGCGCGATCCATATTGACGAGATCGTCGCTGTCGATGTGCCAGTAACGTGCTGGCAAAATTATTGGTTGTTGGTACAAACGGGCGATGAAACCCTGGATTACCGGCAATCTGTAGAAAAATACCACGCATGTAAACAGACGATAGAAGAGGGTGGCGATCACGCCTTCCAGGGCTTGGAGCGCTACTTCGCTGATTGCATGACATTTTTTAAACACTCGATCAATTGAAAATAAGATGGCTAATTATTCCGCAGAAGATATTGAAGTACTCACGGGATTAGACCCGGTAAAAAAACGCCCCGGCATGTACACCGAAACCACGCGCCCGAACCATCTTGCGCAGGAAATCATCGACAACTCGGTGGATGAAGCACTGGCCGGTCACGCCAAAACCATCAATGTTATTTTGCATAAAGACCAATCGATCACGGTTGTCGATGATGGTCGCGGTATGCCGGTGGATATCCATCCCGAACAAGGCAAGCCCGGTGTTGAAGTGATTTTGTGTACGCTCCATGCGGGCGGTAAGTTCTCCAATAAAAATTACCAATTTTCGGGTGGTTTGCACGGTGTGGGCGTGTCGGTTGTTAACGCCCTGTCAGAAAAATTAATTGTTACTGTCAAGCGCGATGGCAACGTGTACCAGATGGGTTTTGCTAACGGCGATAAAGCCAGCGACCTGGAGATTATTGATACCTGTCCAAAACGCCAAACCGGAACCAGCGTTCATTTTTTACCGAATCCCATTTATTTCGATTCCAATAAATTTTCTGTCAGCCGTATGCGCCATGTGCTGCGCGCAAAAGCAGTCTTGTGCCCCGGGTTATCAGTTACCTTTTTGGATGAGCAAACCGGTGAAAAGGATGAATGGTATTACGAAGACGGTTTAAAAGATTATCTTGCTGGTGCAACGCAAGAATTTATCACTTTACCTGAGCATCCCTTTGTTGGTGATTTTAGCGGTCAAACGGAAGCTGTGACCTGGGCGTTGCAATGGTTACCGGAAGGTGGCGAATTAATTCAGGAAAGTTACGTCAACCTGATTCCCACTGCTCAGGGTGGCACCCACGTAAACGGCTTGCGTACTGGTTTGCTTGATGCGCTGCGTGATTACTGTGAATTTCGTAATTTATTGCCGCGCGGTATAAAACTCGCACCGGAAGATTTATGGAATGCCTGCTGTTATGTGCTCTCCTACAAACATGCCGACCCGCAATTTTCCGGCCAGACCAAAGAGCGTTTAACTTCGCGTGAAGCAGCGGCATTTGTGTCGGGTATTACCAAAGATGCATTTGCACTCTGGTTAAACCAGCACACCGAAGATGGTGACAAACTCGCTGAATTTTGTATCAGCAATGCGCAAAAACGTGTACGTGCCAGCAAAAAAATTGAGCGTAAGCGTGTTACCCAAGGCCCTGCGTTACCCGGTAAATTGGCCGATTGTTCCAGCGCGGATCCTGCGCGCAGCGAATTGTTTTTAGTGGAAGGGGATTCGGCAGGTGGTTCTGCCAAACAGGCGCGTGACCGCGAATTCCAGGCGATTATGCCGCTGCGTGGAAAAATCCTGAATACCTGGGAGGTGGATTCCGGGGAGATTCTCGCGAGCCAGGAGGTGCACGATATTTCTGTCGCCATTGGTATGGATCCTGGTAGTGAAGATCTCAGCGAACTGCGCTATCACAAAATTTGTATCCTCGCCGATGCTGACTCGGATGGTTTGCATATCGCCACTTTGTTGTGCGCACTTTTTGTAAGGCATTTCCCGGTGTTGGTACGCAACGGACATGTGTTTGTCGCTATGCCGCCGCTGTATCGCATTGATATTGGCAAAGAAGTGTATTACGCACTTGATGAGGGGGAAAAAAATGGGGTGCTTAATCGCATTGCCGCCGAAAACAAAAAAGGCAAACCCAACGTACAGCGCTTTAAGGGATTAGGTGAAATGAACCCGCTGCAATTGCGCGAAACTACCATGGCGCGTGATACCCGCCGACTGGTGCAACTCACCATTGGTGAAGAGGATGGAACCATGCAGGTTATGGATATGATGCTGGCGAAAAAACGCGCTGGCGACCGCAAAACCTGGCTTGAGGAAAAGGGAAATCTGGCTGAGATTACGAGCTAGTAGTTGGAATGTACTTGCGATAGATTAAGCGAAGTCTTGTTTTTACAAGACTTTTTAGTCTTTTTAATCCAGCCACAGTAATGCCATTCTTTTTTAATAGGGAGAGCGCAAAAGTTTTAAGGGTAAGGTCTCCTGACGCAGTGTTTTTATTTTCGTAGTGAATCTTTGTGCACCAAAATAGCATTGACATGTAAATTTTAATGTTGTTTTTGAAAAAATCTTTATGCAGTGAAAATATTCTTTCGTAAATTTTATCCTGTGAATAAAAATTAAAAGAGCTTGAAAGCCTTGAGTCCAAGTGGTTGTGTTTTATTACGCCTAAAGCCGGAATCGGATAGGGTATGAAGCTGTTTTTAATAAGTCTAATAATAAATTCTGTGTCTTCTCCTCGATTAAAGTTCACATCAAAAAAAATATGTTCAGATTTAATTATTTTGTTGATAACGAATCCATAGCTGGTTCCAATAGTTGTTGCCGTAAAATAGTTGTCGGATCCATAAATTTTCCTGTCGGAGAAATCAATGTGTTCTGTTGTGGATTTTTCCTCTGAATAAGTAACAACTTTGACATTGCCCCAAAAAAATAGTTTGTTGGTTGCGAAATTATCATTAATGTAGATGAAAACATCAGATAAATAGTTTGGTGAGAGTTCGTCATCGTCATCAAAAAGCACAAGCCATTCACCTTGCGATGCTTTAATGGCTTCATTGCGTGTGTAGGAGACTCCGCGATTTAAATTGTTCTTTTGATATTTGATATTGAGTTCATTGAATGCGCTTAATGTAGGGGAATAGTCCTCTGTAGAACCGTCATCGACTATTATTACCTCAAAATCCTGAAATGTTTGCATTCTTAAGCTGTGCAGTGCGCGCGATATAAAAGCAACTCTGTTGTATGTAGGTATAATTATTGAAAAAAACATAATGGGGTAACTCCTGGCTATTTTTTCCAAAATAATTTTTGATTTTCAAATCCAATACATGAGCCCGCTGGTGAAGAAGATCCTCGGCCAAATTCATCCGGAGGATATGGCAAACGTGGGCCGTGCAGAGGCCAAGTCCGTAGGGTTGGCCAATTGCAAGAGCTCCCAGTAACTCCTTCCTGCTGCATTCTCGGCGGCCTGTTGTAAATTCCATTTCTTTATGGCGCTCAAAATAGTTATTTAGGGCTATTGCTCTTTGCAACTTCGCCATATACATTTTATTGTTGTTTGAAAATGTTTTTATATGACTGTTTAGTATAAGAATCGTGAAAATCTTATCATTTGAAAAGGGCCCTCCAATGATTTTTAGAATATTTGCACTGGTGATGATAGCGTCCCTGGCTGCCTGTGGAGGTGGCGGGTCGGGTGGCACTAATAACAATAATAGTAGTAAGGCTATTAACAGCAGCATTAACAATGTCAGTAGTACTGCTGATAGCAGTGTTAATAATGTCAGTAGCACGGCCGACAGTAGTGTGATTAATGTTGGTAGCTCCAATAACAGTAGTGATATGAGTGTTGGTAGCAGTACTAACAATGTCAGTAGTAGCGACAACAGTAACAGCAGCATCAATACGAGTAGTAGTACCAGCGCTGCTGCACTTCATCAGATAACCCTGGTGGCGGCTCCTGTATCCGGCGGCACTATAACGGGTGGTGGTGAATATGTTGCCGGAGCAGATGTGACTGTGACGGCTACACCTAAAGAGAGCTTCCAGTTCGCCGGTTGGAAAGAGTCTGGTGTAGTGGTCTCAACGGATGCTAGCTATACCTTCCCGGCTGGATCTGACCGCTCTCTTGTAGCCAGCTTTGTGATGGATGGACAGGTGCTAGGCTGGACCCAATCTTTTATTGGGAATGTGGAGAATATAGGATCCAGTGCCGAAGAAATCACGCGCGATGCATCAGGCAATATCTATGTGGCCGGCGCTACTTCTGTTGATCTGGATGGCACCTATGAAGCATCGGAGCGCCATTACTATCTGGCTAAATATAGTGAAGCGGGCGCCTTGCTTTATTTCAAGCAATTCTCTGCATTGGCCCCTACAACTACCCTGACCAGCATCGACGGACTGGCCACTGACAGCAGTGGCAACGTGTATGTATTAAGAATGGCAAGCCATGGTGTTGTCGCAGACGAATACCCGGTTGTGCATAAGTTCAGTGCCTCTGGTGAAGCGCTGGGGCAATTTTCACTGACGACCTGTGTTGTCGATGACCTTTATGACGGTGGTAGTGCGTGGGCGGTATCGCTTGGTGATCTTGCGATAGATGCAGATGGCAACCTGTTTGTTGCGGGTGATTGCTGGTTCAAGAACGGTTATCGGGAATTCTTCCTGGCTAAATACGATCCACTTGGCCAACGCCTGTCCTTCAATAAGTACACGAGTGATCTTCACAATACCCAGGCTCTCAGCCTGGCCCTTGATGCCGATGGCAATGTGTATGTAGCAGGCCAGACGTTCGGTGGTTTGGATGGCAATACGTATATCGGAGGTTATGTGTCTGCTGGCGATGGTACCGGCGGTACTTGGTTTAGTGACGGTTTCATAGCCAAATTCGATAATCAGGGTACCAGGTTGTATACGCGGCAGTTTGGCAGTGGTGGTTCCATGATGGATCCAGCCGATATCGCTGTTGATGATGAAGGCAGGATTTCAGTTGTTGGTGGCGTCAGGGGCTCTATTGGCGACCAGGTTCGTTCTGGTAGTTACCAGGATTTTATGCTGGTCAATTACGACGCGAATGGTGATCAGCAATTCACCAGACAATGGGGTGTACCTAACGGTGGTGGCAGTGTGATGACTGTTGCCAAGGCGGTAGATACGGACGCTGAAGGCAATATCTACGTCATTGGTAATACTGGCGGCGGCAGCGTATTGAATATGCCCGAAATAGGGGAGTTTGATACTTTCCTCGTGAAATATAAGCCTGATGGCGAAATGGAGGGGGCCAAGCTTGTCGGCGTAGCGGGTGGATATACCAGCGGTAGTGACCTTGAAGTTGATCCGCAAGGTAATGTTTTTGCTCCCTTTGCAACCACGCTCGCTTCGGGCACCCAGAATATCCTGGTGAAGAAAGAGACTGGTCCCTGGACTTTACCCGGTACCAATCCGGATCCTGGTGGCGATCCAGAGCCAACACTTGATTGGAAAGATAATTGGTTATTTGTGCAATCCGACAAAGCCGTCCAATACCGCCTGGCGAAGGTGCGCGAAGACAGTGCGAATAACCACTACATTTTCCGCATCCAATATCGGGTGAATTCTGAAGACGAGATCTATACACCTGCGAGCAATGGCTATCATCTCTATCGCTTCACTGATAGCTCAATGCAATATCGTGTAGAGTTCCCGGCATCATTCACTGGCCTGAGTACCATTTATGAGTTGCCACTTGATATCGCGCTGTTTGTAGATGGTACACACGTATCTTGGGATTCCACTACCAACAAGTTGGTGTACCACGATCCTGCTTATCTTCCTTCCAGTTACACCAGTTGTGTTGATGACAACTCAAGCACTAGTCGTTGTGAAGATACCTATGGTTGGGATCCTTCCGAGATTTCTGCACAGTACACGGCGGATTGATAGTCAAACCTGGAACTTAACTAAAAACGGCGCATTAGCGCCGTTTTTAGTTTATGGGATGGGAAAACCTGCAATCAGCCAATTAACGCTTTGTAGAGATTGAATATCGATATACCGCTGATCAGCAATCCCACCAATATCAACAATGTGCGGGTTGAAAAATGTTTGCACGCATAAGCCGCAAAGGGCGCAGCGAATAAGCCGCCGATAATCAAGCCTGCCACTACATGCCAGATGGTTTCATCAACCAAAATAATCAGCGATGCAGCGCTCGCGAGGGTCAGGAAAAATTCGGCAAAGTTTACCGAGCCAATCGTCGTGCGTGGATCATGGCCAGTGCCAACTAATGTTGTTGTCACCACGGGGCCCCATCCTCCACCGCCTGAGGTATCCACAAAGCCGCCCAACAGCGCCAGCTTGGCGACATGTTTGGCTTCACCTTTACGTGTCGCAATATGTTTGCGGAAGGCTTTGCTCAATACATAAATCCCCATTAACAATAAATACACAGTGATAAACGGTTTCAGGGTTTTGCCATCGATTTGGGTGACCAGCAATGCACCGAGCAGGCCGCCGATAATGCCGGGGATCAATAAGCGCAAAAATAATTTTTTATCAACGTTGCCGAATTTTGCATGGGATATGCCGGATATGCCGGTAGTAAAGACTTCGGCCATATGCACTGATGCGCTGGCCAGTGCAGGCGATGCACCTGTCGCCAATAAAAAGCTGGTTGAGGTAAGGCCATAAGCCATCCCCAGCGCGCCATCGACAATTTGTGCTAACAAACCAACCAATAATGCATTCCAGAACATGGAGTCGTTAAGTGTGGTTTTGATAGTGGTGACACCTTCATCCCAACTGCTGCCAAATATTTGGGCTGCACCCAGGGCGATAAGAGCAATCAGGGTCAGGGTTGCAAACCAGACTGCTGTGCGGATAACAGGGTGGAGCGGGATTTGTTCTACCGGGGGAATGCCGAGTGCTGCATGTTCCTGGTTGATAGCACTATCGGATAAATCGAGGTCGCGAATTTTCATTGTTGTCTCATCTCGGGGCCAGTGTTGGGTGAGGGCATCCTAATGAACTGTTTTCGCGTTGAGAAATACCGACTTGTTATCAGCTTATAAGTATCTTTAGATGACAGGCGGAACTCGGTGTTTGGTTCTAAGCAAAGCACGAAAAATTCTTTTGGTTCATTCCGCGAAACTCCTACCATGCGTAAAACAAATCCTATCTATCCATAATCGTTTTCCAAGGAGTCAATAATGAGCTTGCGTTTAGGTGATGTAGCACCGGATTTTACTCAGGAGTCCACCCAGGGCCCCATCAGTTTTCACCAATGGCTCGGCGATAGCTGGGGTGTTTTATTTTCGCACCCGGCGGATTTCACACCCGTCTGCACCACCGAATTAGGGCTGACCGCAAAATTGAAAGATGAATTTACCAAGCGCAATGTCAAAGCGATTGCGTTGAGTGTCGACCCGGTAGATTCGCACAACCGCTGGATCAATGACATCAACGAAACACAATTGACACAAGTTAATTTCCCGATCCTCGCCGATGCAGATCGCAAGGTTTCCAGCCTCTACGATATGATCCATCCAAACGCTAACGCGACTCTCACGGTGCGTTCGCTATTTATTATTGATCCAGCGAAAAAAATTCGTTTGATCATCACCTATCCCGCCAGTACCGGGCGCAATTTTGATGAAGTGTTGCGCGTGATAGATTCATTGCAATTGACTGAACATCATAAGGTTGCAACCCCCGGTAATTGGAAATCAGGTGAAGATGTTGTGATTGTTCCGGCGCTGCAAGATCCGGAAGAAATTGCCCGTCGTTTCCCCAAAGGCTACAAAGCGGTTAAGCCCTATTTGCGCTTGACGCCGGATCCGCGCGTTTAATTCAAACTGGTCACGCACAAGCTCTTTCGGGGGCAATTAATACAACGACAGGGGCGCAGGAAGCGCCTTTGTCGTTTTTGCATTTTTACTTTTTTATATTTTTACAACGCTGATTTCCATTTTCCTGATTTTTTGAGCTAAAAAAATGACAACAAAATATATCGTCGATGCCAATTATCGTTTTATTGCGGCTTATCAGGAGGTCAATGCGCGCATCAGCCAGCGGCAACACGCATTGGCTTTGTATGTCACGCTGGTGGTGAGTTTGTTAGCGGCGCTGGTCGCACTCAAGCCGGGTGAGGCAGGCGCGGATGTGCCTGTTGAGTGGTTGATTGCCGGGTTTCCAGTGGCATCGATTTGTTTGGCTTTTTTAAATTATAAAGCGGAGCGGGCGATTACCAATTTGCGGCGCTTTCTTTCGGCATTGGAACAATTAAATAATGCACATGAAGAGTTGCCCAGTTATAACACCCATCCTACCTGGGCACTGGGTGCCAATAAAGCGCGTCGCTTTCATGATTACGCGGCAGCAGTGCTGGTAGCGGGAGGAAACCTTATTGGTTTGGGTGCGGTGGTAAAAATTTATCCTGAGCGTATTGCAGATACACCGATTGCATTGTGGTTATCAATTACTATTGCAACTATATCACTTGTTATTTTGCTGGTGACTCCACACTGGAGTTACAAACCGGAAACCCACAGTCAATAAAGTGTTGCTGATATTTGGGCGCAAGTATGTAGCCATCAAAGGGCGTGTATGACGGATGCATACTTGCAAATAACCCGGTACCTGATGTCATCGTTTCCTTGTTTGTTTCTCCACAACCTTAATCCCCTCGTGAAAAAATGCCTGCTGATAACCCAACAATCCAACTGCTTATATAGCAGCAATATTTTTGCTTTTTGCTTCCAATGTTTGTCTCGCATAAAAATGACCGCCGAATAATTCCATTGAATTCAATGATTTATAAAAAACAAAACCATCTCATTACTCTGGCATGGATGCTGCTAAATACCTGGTAACAGAGAGTCATTGTTGCAGCACACAATACTGTTTAATGGCTCACTCATCGTTGTAATTTCTGTTGCCACAAGCGACATCTGTTGACCCTGAAAGGGTAGGGAGAAATTTATGAGTGCCCATGCTTACTCAGAACCATATACCTACGATCGACGCCACGCGCGCAATGTGCTGCGCAACACCGTGCCTGTACCAATCGTGCGTAAATCGGCGGACATTATTACGCTGGTACCGCGGGAATACAGTCGCGACAAACAAATTGAATTGGTATATCCACCCAAATACAAAGGTGCATTAAGCGGCCTCGCTCTGTTGTTAATTATCGGATTACATTTTGCGGGCTTTGCATATTTTTATTTCAAACCGGAGCTGCCGATTACCCAGGCTGAAATTCCACCGATGACGGTGGAGTTGTATCGTCCACCGGTTGAGGCTCCACCACCACCGCCGAAAGAAGAGCTTCCACCGCCACCACCAAAAGTGGAAAAACCAAAACCGGTAGAAAAACCCAAGGAAAAAATTGCTGAGCCAAAACCGGTGCCGGTAGTGGAAAAAGTGATTGAGACTCCACCTCCGCCGCCTCCAGCGCCACCACCCGTTACACCTGCGACAGCTAATCCGGGTTATTTGCGCAACCCGGCGCCGGAATATCCGGAGCAGGCAGTAGAGCGCGGTTGGGAGGGCACAGTCATTTTAAATGTACATGTGCTGGGGAATGGCAAGCCTGACAGTGTAGAAATAAAAACATCGAGTGGTCGTAAAGTATTGGATACCGCGGCAATTCAAACCGTAAAACGCTGGTCGTTTGTTCCTGCCAAGCAGGGCGATACACCAATCGATTCCTGGGTTGAAGTGCCAATCGATTTTAAACTTTCCAATTCATAAGCGTGCATGAACGCACGCTTGGTAAAAATTATTTATTCGTTATTTTTTAGGTGTAATTATTATGTCTGAGTTGTACAAACATATCGTTGAATGGACCCTGTGGGCACTGATCGCATTTTCAGTGATTACCTGGACACTGATTGTTATTAAAGGCGTTCAACACATATTGCTTTCCCGCCAAAACCGTCGTTTTACCAAAACTTTTTGGAGCGCGCCTGATTTGCATGCCGCTGCATCATTGGAAAAATATGTTGGTGCTACTGCGCGGGTTGCCGCTACCGGTTTCCAAACTTTGCGCAATGCGGATTCAAGCACGGCCAATGACCTGGAGCACAGTTGGGATCGCCAGGATTTGCTGGAGCGCCATCTGCGCCAGCAAATCCAGAAAGAGCGCCGCTCGTTGGAGAGTGGTTTGGCGATTCTTGCATCCATTGGTAATACCGCACCTTTTGTTGGATTGTTCGGTACAGTGTTCGGGATTATCCAGGCGCTTACCGCGATTACTGCGAGTAAATCTGCCAGTATTGAAGTGGTTGCCGGCCCAATTGGTGAAGCATTGATTGCAACCGGGATTGGTATTGCAGTCGCTGTTCCTTCTGTATTGGCCTACAACTTTTTTCTGCGTCGCGTGAAATTAATTGCGGCTGATCTGGATGATTTCGCAACTGACTTTGTCAGCCTGATACAAAAAGCGGGTTTCCGTATCAAAGCAACCGCACCGGTAATTAAAGCTGGTCAGGCGCAACCCGTGCGCAGTGATGCAGGAAAAACTGAAAATGGCAAAGGGGTATTTGCATAATGGCGATTTCAAGTGGTAGTGATAGTGATGAAATCCTGAGTGAAATCAACATTACCCCGATGGTGGATGTAATGCTGGTATTGCTGGTGGTGTTTATCATCACCGCGCCGCTCATGACTAATGCGATTAAGGTAAACCTGCCTGACACCGATGTGACTGTGCAAATTGAAGAGCCGAAAAAACCGGTGGTTGTGAGTGTCGATGAGCAAGGCAGGATTTATCTTGATAAGGATGAATATTCGCTGGATGTTATTGAAAGTGAACTGGCAAGTCGCAAGGCGCAAGATCCGGAAATTCGCTTGAATTTAAATGCGGATGAAACGGTTCCCTATGGCACAGTTGCAAAATTGATGGTGCTGATCGAAAAGGCAGGTATCCAGAAATTATCGTTCATAACTGAAAAGCAATCGTGAGTTAGATAAATTTCCCGGCAATTTTTTAGAAGAGGCAGCAGGCATATTATTACCTGCTGCCGATTTTTTTTCAGCAAGATTTAAAACCGATACTCAATCTTGCCCCTTAGGGTTCTTGGTTCCATCGGGTGGTAGTGCAGGTCTTCAATACCTTCGGCCGGTTCTCCTTGCAGGCGCGATGCATAGTAGTAATCAATATCATGCTCATTGCTATCGAATAGATTGAGTAATTCCAATTCAAGATTGATGCTGTCCCACTGGTAGCCAATTCCAAAATTGACAGCGCTGGTTGAGTCGGCTTTTATGTCGTTAAAGCTGTCCAATACACGCGCACCAAAGTAACGGTAACGCAATGAGCTGTGCAACCCCTTACCTTGGCCACCATAACTGATACCGGTGCTTGCAACAAACGGCACTGAGCCATCTACGTATTTTCCTTCTGCTGCTGTATTTTCGGTAAAGCGAGCATGCGTCCAGGCCAACTCCAAATCGAGACTCCATTTATTATCAAACCAAAAGTAGCTCGCAATTTCTGCACCGGTACGCTCGGAAGCACGGCTTGCTTCGTTGTTGCCTGCATCACCAACAAAAATCAATTCGGAATCCGATTCCAGATACCAGAGAGAAGTTGAAATATTAAAGCGCTGTGCATCAAATACTTTTAAACCGATTTCTGCGCCGGTTGAGGGAACAATCAGCTCTACTGTATCGGCAGGTTCAAGGCTTGCAGGATCAATCCTGAGTGTTGCACCACGCGCATCATTGGAATGAAATCCTTGTCCCGCATTAATAAAACCTTCCAGGTTTTCATTAAATAAATAAGTGGCGCCAGCCTTCAGGCTTGGTTTCCCTTCATCAGCAGTACCGCTATTGGATGATAGATTGCTATCCACATTCACATGGTAGAAATCGTAACGTAGGCCGATATGGGTATTAAATGCATCGCTGATTGCAAAACTGGTTTGACCGAATAGGCCTCCGGATGTTTCCTCTACTGCATCTTCACGCACAGTGCTTAACCATTCGCGCTCGCTGGTTTTGTAGAGGCCGACGTTGGCAATATCGTCATAGCGGAATTCACCACCGAGTTGGTAGGTCACATTGGTGTTGAAAAGTTCGGAATCCCACTGATGCGAAGTTGTTCCGCCGAGAATGGTACGGTCATCCACCTGTTGGAATTGATCACCATTAATCGGGTCATCTAAAAAATAGGTGAAATCAGAAAACAATAACAGTTCAGAGTCAATTGCATAGATACTGGTATTCCAGGATTCGGTATGCCAATTTCCCGAAAGGCTATAGCGACTGGATTCACCACCATTAGTGGTATTAAGCGAGCCAAATTCATCAATCAAACCCTGTTCTACTGCACGCGCTGGAATTTGGTCGGGTGAATTCCAGCTGTTGTCATAGGCCATCGCAGTCAGTGAAAAATTACCATCTGCAAGCGGCCTTACATAACGAGCGTTAACATTGAGTTTATTAATATCCTCTTCTATGTCGGTCCAGGGGCCATCCGAAACCTGGCCTTCAAAACCTAGCAGCAATGAGCCCGTATTAAGCTGGATGTCGCCGGTAGCCAATAATCGCCCGTAATTATTTTCGCCTAATGTAGTTGATATCAGTTTTTCACCGAGTGAGTTTTTTAAATTGAATGATGCAGCACCTGCGCCCGAAAAATCGCCGACGTCGGCATAGTAAGCACCTTTGCGGTAATCAATAGTGCTGATAAGTTCGGGAATAATAAAATTCAAATCGGTATAACCCTGGCCATGGCCATGGGTGCGCATATTGACCGGCATACCATCAATACTGGTATTGAAGTCGGTGCCATGGTCCAGATTGAAACCGCGCAAAAAATATTGGTTGGCCTTGCCCGAGCCACTGTGTTGGGTAACGACCATGCCCGGTACAAACTCCAGGATTTCACCGGTACGCAATACCGGGCGATTGGCAATTTCTACACTGCCCACGGTTCCTTCGGCGGCGGATAATTTTTTTCCCAATTGATTTAAACGATGTCCGTTTACTACAACAGTTTCCAGTTGGATGGGCTTATTTTGGGCTGCTGGTATTTCTGCTGCGATTGCGTGTGGCTGGTGTGCGATCAATAGGGCCGCTACTAAAGGAGTGGCCAAAAAGGGAATATTGCGTATAGGTAACGGGCTCATTGGTTTCCTTACAAATAATTGTGATGCCGCTGTATAACTTCTAGCGGTGAAGGTTATAAATAGGGCGTGGAAAATAAACGATTAAGCTAATCCAGTCCAGTATTGATAGCGGAGTCGGTGTTAATCGTTTGCTTGGTGCACAGAGGGAATAATGTGGTTGCGGGGATTTATGGGATGGGATTGTTTGAAACAAAAAGGATTTTTTGTGATGGAACTAGCGATATAGACTACACGCCAGAACGCCGTTGGTACGGCTTCTGGCGGTGACCATCAAGGTATTGGTTTAGCCAGCAAAACTTGCATTCAGGCTTTGCAATTCATCTTCCTGATCGGCGTTATCCTGTGCGCGTGTGAAACCGGTATCGGCCAGCAAGCCATGTCGCTTTAACAAGGTGCGCATCACATTGCGCGAAATTCCTAATAGGGCTGCACCGTGAACCTGGTTGGAGCGAACATGGGCAAAGGCTTCATGCACAATCAAACTTTCCAATTTATCAAAGTGATCGCTGTCGCCCTGTTCGGTAAACAAACGGCGCAATTGTTTGGCAATCGCGGTCATTGGATCATCGCTATTACCCGAGCCACCACCAGAACCATTTAATGATCCCGGCTGTGTACCAAAGCCGGAGTTGCCGAAAGGGTGCGTCTGGATATTGGCTGCGTGTAATGGTTGATGTACCGGTTGCGGAACTTGTTGGTGATTGCTACCGGTATTCCATCCACCGGTCACTTTTAAATGGGCGGGTTCGATTTTGTCGCCACTGGAAACCAGCAACGCAAAATGCACCACATTTTCCAATTCACGAATATTGCCCGGCCAGGAATACGTCAGCAGCAATTCAATTGCACCTGCAGAGAATTGCGGCTGGCGATAGCCCATGCGTTGGCTGTAGGTTTTTAAAAAGTGTTCTGCGAGTGGCAATACATCGCCCGGCCTCTCGCGCAGTGGTGGCAGTTTTACTTGCGCGATATTAATCCGGTAGAGCAGGTCGCGGCGGAAATGCCCGGCCGATACGGCGTAATCCAGATCAACGTTAGTTGCGACTACCAGGCGCACATTCACCGGAATACTTTTGCGTGAGCCAATGCGCACGACTTCTTTTTCTTGCAAAACGCGCAGGAGTTTTACTTGCAAGGGCAGTGGCAAGTCTCCAATTTCGTCAAGAAATAAAGTGCCTTCATTCGCGGCTTCAAACCAGCCTTCGCGCTTGCCTACTGCACCGGTAAAAGAACCAGCTTCGTGGCCAAACAATTCACTCTCGGCTAACTGATCGCTAATAGCACCGCAATTGACGGCGAGGAATGGACCCTTGCGTCCACTCAATAAATGAATATGGCGTGCGACTAATTCCTTGCCTGTTCCCGTTTCGCCGCCAATCAATACCGGTGCTTCGCTCGGGGCAATGCGCTCGATATATTCCAACAGGGTTGCAGAAATAGGATCGGAGAATACTAACGCTTTCGCTCTTACCGAGAGCGGTTGTGCGTTGCCTCCTTCCAGGGATAAGAGAACCGGTTGTTTATTTTCCTGAATCACGATGGTTCCTCAATAATAACGAAGAGAAAATATGTATTAACGAGTGCATTCTAGACGTTAACACCTGGCCTTAATAAGGAATTTAAATCTATAAACTTATAACTAATTTACAAATAAAAACCTGTTTAAAAATTAACAAAGGGTGATGTTTTTTAAACAAAAAAATCGATAAGTAAGCAGTGGTAGTCTGCTTTGGGTAATTTTTAGAGAGGGGCGGGTGGTATATGAAAGGGAGGGTTCGTGGTGGATATAATCCACCACGAAGGTTTGTCGCTTAAAGTTTATTTCTGCAAAAATATTTTTGAATTGGTTGGTTTTGCATACACAGCAGCGCCGACCGACAAATTCAAACTGCGCTCCTGGGCGCGCGGTAATTCCACATGCAATGCTTCTTTACTGAGCTGATGCAACAACTCAATACGCAGTACCGAACCGGCAGTGCTTACATGGGCAACACGCGCTGCAATTGCGCCATCGCTATTGGCTTCACTTAATTCAATATCGTGTGGGCGCACATAGGCGATAGCAGCCTGATCCTTAACGCTGTTGTGTTCGGGCGCTGGCAATTTGTAATCGCCAATATGCGCCCAACCATTATCGACACGGCTGTGAAATAAATTCACCTGGCCGATGAAGTCGTATACAAACGGGCTGGCAGGATTGTTGTAAATATCATCCGGTGAACCTATTTGTTCGATATTGCCTTTGTTCAGCACCACAATTTTATCGGCCACTTCCATTGCTTCTTCCTGATCGTGGGTTACGAAGATGGAAGTGATATGCAATTCATCGTGCAAGCGGCGCAACCAGCGACGTAAATCCTTGCGCACTTTGGCATCGAGTGCGCCGAAGGGCTCATCCAATAACAAAACTTTGGGTTCTACCGCAAGCGCGCGTGCCAATGCGATACGCTGGCGTTGGCCACCGGAGAGTTGGTGCGGATAGCGATCGGCCAACCAATCCAACTGCACCAGTTCCAATAATTCATGCACACGTTTTTTGATGGATTCGTTAGTGGGGCGTGTTTCTTTCGGGCGCACAGTCAAGCCAAACGCGACATTATCGAATACCGTCATGTGGCGGAAGAGTGCGTAGTGCTGGAATACAAAACCCACATTGCGCTCGCGCACATGGACATTGGTTGCGTCTTCACCGTGAAAATGCACACTGCCTGCATCGGGGTTTTCCAACCCGGCGATAATGCGCAGCAGTGTCGTTTTGCCGCAGCCGGATGGGCCGAGCAGGGCAACTAATTCGCCGGTAGGGAAATCCAGCGATACATTATTCAATGCGGTGAATTGACCAAAATTTTTATGCAAATTGCGGACTTGGATGCTCATACATTTTTCTCGCAAATAAGTTTGATTCTTTAAATCGTCGTGCTCGCATAGTGATCGAGCATGTTAAACGCATGGATACCCGCGTTCGCGGGTATGACGATTGAGTGTGATATACCTTCATTCATGATTGTGACGCTAGAGTTCTATGTTAAACACACTGTCGCCATACCTTCGTTCGTAGTTATGACGCTAGAGTTCTATGTAAACACCTCGTCGTCATACCTGCGAACGCAGGTATCCACTGTCGTAATGAAAATTACTGTGCACTTGCCGCACGTACGGCCAGTTCATGTTCGCGGGCAGCTTTCCATTCCAGCAAACTTTTTAATACCAGGGTCACCAGTGCCAGCAGTGCCAGCAGTGAAGCAACAGCAAAGGCAGCGGCAAATTGATATTCGTTGTACAGGATTTCAATATGCAGCGGTAATGTGTTGGTTTGTTCGCGGATTTTGCCCGAGACCACACTCACTGCGCCGAACTCACCCATGGCGCGCGCATTACACAAAATCATGCCGTACAACAATGCCCATTTAACCGATGGCAAGGTCACCCGCCAAAACATTTTCCAACCGCTGGCCCCCAGAGTAATAGCAGCTTCTTCCTGCTCTTTTCCCTGCTCCTGCATCAGTGGGATCAATTCCCGCGCAACAAACGGAAAGGTGATAAAAACAGTAGCGAGCACTATGCCGGGCACGGCAAACATAATCTGGATGTCGTGGTCGCCTAACCAGGGGCCAAAAAAACCCTGGCGGCCAAACAGCAACATATAAATCAAACCGGCAATCACGGGCGATACAGCAAAAGGTAAATCGATCAGCGTGATTACAAATTGTTTGCCACGGAAATCAAATTTCGCAATTGCCCATGCGGCCGCCAAGCCAAAAATAACATTACAGGGTACTGCAATACCGGCGGCAATTAGCGTCAGTTTTATCGCGTGGGCGGCAGCAGGTTCGGTAATCGCTGCAAAATAAACCTGTGCGCCTTTGGCGAAGGCCTCGGTAAATACAATCACCAGGGGCAAAAATAAAAACAGGGCGAGAAAAGTCAATGCAACGCTAATTAACGTAATCCGCACCCAGGTTGATTCGCTGGTCGCTGCATGGGCAGCACCGGTTTTACGTGAACTTAAAGATGAAACAGCACCGGCCATGATTAACCTCCTGTGCGCTTAAGGCTCCAATGCTGGAGCAAGTTAATGAGCAGTAATAACACGAAGGAAAATACCAGCATGACAGTACCCAGTGCGGCTGCACCGGCGTAATCAAACTGTTCGAGTTTAGTCATGATCAACAGCGGAGTGATTTCGGTTTTGTAGGGCATATTGCCGCTGATAAAAACCACCGAACCGTATTCGCCAATTGCTCGCGCAAATGCCAGTGCAAAACCGGTCAGTAGCGATGGCAATAACGCAGGCAAGAGTACGCGATGGAATGTTTGCCAGCGAGATGCACCTAAACTGGCTGCGGCTTCTTCCACTTCTGCTTCCAGATCGGCGAGTACGGGCTGCACAGTGCGCACCACAAAAGGCAAACCGATAAATGTGAGCGCGACTGTTACACCGAGCCAGGTGTAGGCAATTTTGATATCGGCTAACCAGAACCATTGGCCCACCCAACCTTTGGTGGTGTAGAGCGCGGTGAGTGCAATGCCGGCCACGGCAGTGGGTAATGCAAAAGGTAAATCAACCAGTGCATCGACAACACGCTTGCCAAAAAAATCGTAGCGCACTAATACCCAGGCGACGATCAAGCCAAAAAATAAATTAATACCGGCAGCAGCGAAGGATGCACCAAAGGTCAGGCGATAGCTGGCCAGCGCGCGTGGGTTAGTGACGACGGCCCATAAATCTGGCCAGCTTAGTTGAAGGGATTTCAGTACCAGGCCTGCCAGCGGAATAAAAACAATTAAACTGGCATAGAGTGCAGCAAGGCCGATGGATAAACCAAAACCGGGTAGGACTGATTTTTTTACCCAGGTTTTTTTGGATTGGGAAAATGGCGATGTTGTATTTAACACCGCTGAGGCGATTTCACTCATGAACAACTCTCTTTTCGTACCTGTGGTCAGGAAACTGATGATTTTTAACCCCCTCCCAACCTCCCCCTCTGCAAGGTGGAGGAGATTCAAACTCCCTCCTCTTATCAAGGGGAGGGCTGGGGTGGGGTTAATAATTTGTTACTGATAAATCTGATCAAAAATTCCGCCATCGCCAAAGTGAAGCGGTTGTGCCTTAGCCCAGCCACCAAAATCTTCGATGGTGACCAACTCCAATTTGGGGAAAGTCTTGGAGTAGGCTTCAGCTACTTGTGCATCGCGTGGGCGGTAATAATTCTTCGCGGCAATGTTTTGGCCTTCTTTGGTATAGAGATATTCAAGATAGGCTTTTGCAACTTCCAGGTTGCCATTCGCTTTTGCATTTTCCTCTACGACGGCCACTGAAGGTTCAGCCAAAATTGACAGGCTGGGCACAACGATTTCAACTTCATCTGCCCCCAATTCATTCACCGCCAAAAATGCTTCGTTTTCCCAGGTAATCAATACATCGCCAATGCCGCGTTGTACGAAGGTAGTGGTTGAGCCGCGAGCACCTGTATCCAGCACGGGAACATTGCTAAATAATTGACGAAGGAATTCTTTTGCACCCGCATCGTCCTTACCTTGTTTTTTTGCATAGGCCCAGGCCGCGAGATAATTCCAGCGCGCACCACCAGAAGTTTTTGGATTAGGGGTAATAACTTCCACACCTTTTTTCACCAGGTCATTCCAATCCTTGATCGCTTTGGGGTTGCCTTTGCGCACAAGGAATACGATGGTTGATGTATAAGGTGCGCTGTTTTGCGGCAACTTGGTCGCCCAGTCTTTTGGCAATAAATTGCCAACGCTGGCGATAGGGTCAATGTCACCGGCCAATGCGAGTGTCACTACATCGGCGCGCAAGCCATCGATAACGGCGCGTGACTGTGCTCCTGAACCACCGTGGGATTGGTCAACGTGCACCTTATCTCCCGTTTTTGTTTGCCAGTGTTTGGCAAAGGCAGCGTTAAATTCGCGATACAATTCGCGCGTTGGGTCATAGGAAACATTTAATAAATTAATATCCTTGGCGAATACACTCGATGCAATCAAGCTGGCTGCGATGAGCACAGCCGACTTGCTAATTAATCGTACGATAGGTTTCATAATCGGTTTCTCTCTGAAAAATGGAATTCGCTTTTAAAAACGGAAATCAAAACCCAATGCCGCTGTGCTATCGGTTGCGGCGGTGGTGCTGATTTTTTCATCGCCATCAACTTCTACACTGGCGTAGTAACCAAACACACGGGTGGTTGCGTTAAAGTTGTAATCCAGACCGACTGCAATACCTTCCAATTCAGCATCTGCGTAAAGCTCGTTAGTTGGTGTAGTGGTTGAACTGGCGTATTGGATTTTGGCGAGCCATGGGCCTGCGATTTTCCACTGTGCATTCAGCACATAACCTTCTTGTTCTTTAAATGCATTTCCGGAAGCACCATCCCATTCAGAGAGAGGATTTAAACCGTTTTGTGCGCCGAGTGTTGTGCCGGTGGTTCCTACAAATGTTGAGAGTCCACCCAGGCTGTCAACTTCATCGTGGCGTTCAGCGGTTTGGTAAATTGCACCGAGCTTCACTGGGCCGAGCGATATTTCACCGATTGCTCGCAGCGCATCGGTAGTTGCCACATTGTCGTCATAGCCGAGGCCGACGTACCACTTCGCTTTACCATAAGTCACTGATGTTGATGTGCCCGAGGCAAAACCATTGTCATCCTGCTGGTTGGTGTCGCTCACCGCTACACCGGTTTCTTCTGCCTGGATTGCCGCCAGGTTCAATTCCAAACCGCCGAGCCAAATTGGCGAGGTGTATTGGATGACGTTATCAGGGCGGTTTTCACCCACGATAAAAGTCCCTATATCTGCCAGGGGCGCATCGTTAAAACGATCGACATCTGTGCGCAATACTGTGTTGGTTTGCAGGGTTTTTAACGGGCTATCGTTTTTACCCGCAAGGATCGAACCCCAGTCGCCACGCAAGCCACCAAAAATATTGCGCTGGCTTAATTCACGGCCATTGCTGTTGGTGCCGTTGTCCACATCGACTCCGTATTCCAAACGGTAAAACACAGTCACACTGGAGGACGCATCAAAATCACCCTGGATACCCAAGCGTGAACCTGTGCTTTCCAATGCGAAGGTATCCAATTCCGTTGTTACATCGGTTGCACCAACATGTTGGTAAGTAGTGGCTTCCGGCGCAGTCAGGGGGAAGTCCAGTTTTTCCAAATCATATTGGTTGGCAGTTAAATGGATTTTCCCGTACAGAGTGGGGAAACCCGCAAATGCATTGGTTGAAAGTGCAATACCGACGGCGACGGTCAAGGCATTGCGTTGAAAATTTTTGTTTGCAACAAGTGATCGCACAACCGACCACGGTTTTTGAAATGACATGCTAATCTCCAAAATTCACATATCACTTCCGGTGGTCCGGTCAGTGGGTTCTTGTAATTTAAAAAGTGTTTTTAAAAAGTTTGTAATTAATTTTTTACGTGAAGTGTTGCTGACTACTTGGTGTGTACACCTTTTTCCCAGCGCTTTTTTTCACGGCGTTCAATTTGTACTACCTGGCCATTGTGAACTTGAATTTCCAACGAGCCGAATTGAATCGCTGCTAGTTGTTGCTTGATTTCTTCCAGCACATCTTCTGGAATGGCTGCCTGCGCGGTGCGGTAAGTTTCCATAACGACATCTCTATTGCCCAACATTATTCAGGTTGTTCCCGATTATTCAGTTCAATCCTGGGTGGTGTGGCCATCATATTCAGATGCCAATAAAACTAAAAATACTGATTATTTATTAGCTTATAACATTGGCGTGATGGCTATAGCCGTCAGGTGTCGTTTGGAAGGTCCCGCTTAGAAACGGAAATCCAGGCCAACAGTAAGCAAGCTATCGGTAGTGGCCTGGGTGCTGATCGCTTTATCGCCCTGGGTTTCTACTTCCGCGTAGTAAGTGAATAAACGGGTCGCTTCGTTCAGTGCGTAATCCAGGCCAAACGCCAAAGCTTCCAGCTCGGCATCACTGTAGGTTTCATTGCTGGGGGTAGAGGTGGTATCGGCATATTGGAGCTTGGCAGACCAGGGGCCGGCAATTTTCCATACGCCATTCAATACGTAACCATCCTGTTCTTTGTAGGCAGTGCCGGAGGCGCCATCCCATTCAGAGAAAGGGTTCAGGCCATTCTGTGCACCTACAGTGGTTGGAGTGGCATTGACGAAGGTATTAAAGCCGCCGAGGGTGTCGAATTCCTCATGGCGCTCTGCAGTTTGGTAGATAGCACCCAGCTTTACTGGACCGATAGTGACTTCACCAATTGCCCGGAGTACATCGCTGTTAACAACATTGCTTTCATAGGCGCCGCCAACGAACCAGCCAGTTTTACCGTAGCCGATAGAGACGGATTGGCCGGAGGCAAAACCATTATCATCCTGCGGGTTGGTTGCACCTTGCTCTACACCGGTTTCTTCGCCCTGGACCGCGGCGATGTTAATTTCCAATCCGCCCAGCAAAATGGGCGAGGTGTATTGAATAACGTTATCGACACGGTTTTCACCGACCAGATAGGTGCCGATATCGGCAAGAGGCGCTTCGTTAAAGCGGTCGATGTCGGTGCGTTGCACTGCGGGGACATAATTATTTTTTACGATAGTGCCGTTGCGACCTGCGAGTGAGCGCAGGGGTGTATCATTTTTACCGGCGAGCAATGCGCCCCAGTCACCGCGCAATCCACCAAAAATATTGCGTTGTACCAATTCGCGGCCGTTGCTGTTGGTACCGTTGTCCGCATCCACACCGTATTCAATGCGATAGAACACATTGACACCGGCTGCCGCATCAAAATCGCCTTGCACACCCAGGCGTGAGCCAATGCTTTCTACCGTAAAACTATCCAGTTCGGTGGTTACATCGGTTGCGCCCACATGGGTATAAGTGGTGGCGCCCGGTGCGGTCAGGGGGAAATCCAGTTTTTCAAAATCGTATTGGCCTGCGGTTAATTGCAGTTTTCCATAAAGGGTAGGAAAGCCTGCAAAGGCATTGGCAGAAAGCACCAAGCCAATGGCTGCACCCAAGGCAGTGCGGGTGAATGAATTATTAATTTGTGAGCCAGTAACTGACCACTTGCGTGCTAATGACATGCTAATCTCCAAAAAAAGACATATCACGTCCGGTGGTCCGGTCAGTGTTTTATTCAGGTTTATAAATAATGATTACTGCTTTTAAAAATACCGTGATTATCTGGCGTTGACGCCCTTATCCCAACGTTTCTTTTCTCTACTTTCCAACTGCACTACCTGGCCATTGTGAATTTGTATTTCCACTGAGCCATAACGAATTTGCGTAAGCTGCCGTTTGATTTCAGCCAGCACATCATCGGCGGTATTGTTGATTTCTGGTCTATAGGTTCCCATAACAAACCTCGCAGGAATTAGTGGGCGCGTTATTCAGGGATGCTTGTTCAAAAATGAAAATTTCCTGAAGTCGGCGCAATCATAGGGATGATCATTTAAAACGAAAAATACTAAATTTTTATTAGCTTATAACGCTTTTCTGAAACCTTATTCAAAAAGTTTATTTATCAACAATTGACTGTTTTTAATGAAGCAAATTGGATTTTGTCTGATTAAAAAACAACACTCGCACAAGGCGAGTGTTGTTGTGGGGTGGTTATAGCGGAGCTTTTTTGATTAAGGCTTGGCGTAAATTTTGTCGAAAATACCACCGTCACCAAAGTGTTCAGGTTGCGCTTTGCTCCAGCCACCAAAATCACTGATGTTGGCAAATTCAATGCTGGGGAAGTTTTTGGCAAATTTGCTGGCAACCTGCGGGTCGCGTGGGCGATAGAAATTCTTCGCTGCGATTTCCTGGCCTTCTTTAGTGTAGAGATAATGCAAGTAAGCATCTGCCACACTGGTGGTACCCTTGGATGTTGCGTTTTTAGTAACAACAGCGACGGGCGGCTCGGCGAGGATAGAGTAGGAAGGATAAACAATTTCAATATCGCTCGCTCCAGCTTCCTGCAACGCCAAATGTGCTTCATTTTCCCAAGTCAACAAAACATCACCAATGCCACGTTGGACGAAGGTAGTGGTTGAGCCGCGTGCACCCGAATCCAGAACGGGAACATTTTTGTAAAGCTTCTTCACAAATTCCTGTGCGGCTGTATCGGTCCCTTCATGTTTTTTGGCATAGGCCCAAGCAGCCAAATAATTCCAGCGCGCACCACCGGAGGTTTTGGGATTAGGGGTGATAACTTCCACACCCGATTTAATCAGGTCATTCCAATCCTTGATTGCTTTGGGATTTCCTTTGCGCACAAGGAATACGATAGTTGATGTGTAAGGCGCGCTATTGTTGGGTAACAATGAGGCCCAATTATCGGCAAGCAGTTGGCCGTTCTTGGCAAGTGGATCTATATCGCCCGCAAGTGCAAGTGTAACCACATCGGCTTTTAATCCATCCAATACGGCGCGCGCCTGGCTGCCTGAACCACCGTGAGATTGTTCTACTTTGACATCATCACCAGTTTTTGCTTTCCAGTGTTTGGCAAAGGCAGTGTTGAATTCACGATAGAGTTCGCGGGTCGGGTCATAGGATACGTTTAATAAGGTAACTTCTTTTGCCCAACTGGCAGAAGAGAGCAATACAGTTGCTGCAAAAAGCGCGGCGCGTTTACTTAACAATTTCATAGCGTTTCCTTTGGAAAAAATAGATCTACAGATTAATGTCCGGTTTCTTTACTTTCCCTGAGTCCCCCTATTCGGGTGGATAACTCCTGTGTAACACCCCTAAAGCCAGATCTGTGCCAGCTATTTCTTAAAAATTAATCTGCTTGTTTCAAAACACTTTGTTTTAAGCGCCTAACGAATTTGCATAAGTAATCGCCACAAGGCGTGCGCCTTGATTTTGTTAGGGCGCGGTAAGGTTGATGGCGTGATTTTTCGTGCATTGATAAAGCTATTGCGAGGTAAATTAACTTAAAAGATAAGTTGGGGTGTTGAAAAACAAACTGTGGAATTAATTTTCATTGTTTAATTAAACGCAAAACCAAACTTTAGTTTGCTTAAATTAAAACATTTGTTCCCATTTCTGATTTTTAACCAGATGCATTTTTTAATACAGGCAGATGGCTGCAATTGCTTTGTTACTGCGTGTTTTGAAGCAGTTTTATTGGATCAAAAAAATAAGTTCTTATATCTGGCATAGCCGTTGCTAAAACCCCTCCGTAAATAATTCACACGTATATTGTTTTGGAGAGAGTTAATGAAAGCTTTGCGTTCAGCGCATCTGCATTGGTCAGTGCAGCCATCATTGTTATTAAGCGCCCGTTATTTTCAACGCAAGTTGCTGAGTGTTGCGGTAGGTTTGGTGTTGGGCTCTTCCACCTTTATTCCGGGAGTTGCGATTGCACAGGAACAAAAGCAACCGACGTTTGCATTGGATACTGTTGTCGTCACCTCGCGTAACCGCGAAGAATTTGCGCAAAAAGTTCCGCTGCCGGTGTCGGTAGTGGGAGGTAAAGCATTGGATCGCGATAATATTGTGTCGGTAAATGACTTGGTTAAAAAAGTACCCAACCTCGGGGTGTTCGGTAGCAACCCGCGTCAGACCAGTATTTCGTTGCGCGGTATTGGTAAAAATGCGGCTAACGATACTATGGAGCCGAGTGTGGGCGTCATTGTTGATGGCGTAGTAAATTCATATGTGGGTCAATCCTGGAATGATTTTATTGACCTGGATCGCATTGAAGTCATTCGTGGCCCACAGGGTACGTTGTTGGGCAAGAATACCACCTTGGGTGTGGTGAATATTGTCACCAAGGCACCGAGTTTTAAATCCGGTTATACCTATGAGTTCCGCTATGGTGATTACAATGAACTGGGCGGAAAAGTATCGGCCACCGGTGCAATTATTGATGACCTGTTGGCGTATCGCGGCTCGATTTTCTTCAACAAAAAAGACGGTGTATTGGATAACGTTTGGCAGTCGGGACCAGAAACCTGGAACGAAACCAACCGTGTCGGTGGGCGCTTGCAATTTTTAGTAACGCCCGATGAAACATTTTCTGCACGTATTATTTTGGACAGTATCCAGTCAGTAGAAAATGGCAACAAGTCATTGTTGGTGAGTAATGGGCCTGAGTTTTTTAATGATTCGACTGATGCGAACCCCAAGCCGAGAGATCCAACATTCCAAAGCCGGTTGGAGCGGGATTACTTTAATAATCCCGATGGTACCCACTACGAACCAGTCTACGGCAATAATGAAATTGAAGATTCACAAGCCCGCCCGCAACGTACCGAGCAGGGGGGTGTGTCGGTTGAATTGAAAAAATTATTGAACGATGAATATACGCTCACGTCTATTACTGCTTATCGCGAGCAGCATTTCGATATTAAAAACGGTGGCGTTACCCGGTTTGATATTGGCAATGGTGGCCAGCAATTATGGAACGACCAGACCTCGCAAGAATTTCGCCTGAATTACAAAGGTGAAAAAAATTACGATTATCAGGTCGGTTTATATTATCTGGATGCCAGCGTTTACAGTGATGACCCCACTTATTACGGGGCGGATGCGGGCGCTTTCAACGCGAGCAACAATCAATGGAATGCATTAAAAGCCCCTGAATATCGCGGCTTGTTAACCGATGCCCAGCGCGGTGTTTATCGCTCCTATGTGTTGGAACCGAAAACAGAAAGTTATGCAGCTTTTGGCCAGGTTAATTGGCATTTTACGGAAAAGACTACCTTGACCTTGGGCTTGCGTGATACGCAGGAAAATAAAACCGGCCGCAATCGCCGTGAATTGGATCGCCCCGGTGTGGGCCTTACCAATGCCACAGGTACAGATAATTCCAAAGCGGTTAATTACGGATTGGATTTAACCAACCCTGCCGATTTGGCTGCATGGAATGCTGCAAAATCACTTTATCGTTCGGCCATTGGTACTGGCAGCGCTGGTGATAAAGGTATTTATGATTGGATTGAAGGCGATTCAATTAGCGATAACTCGGTTGCCTGGTTGGTTAGCCCGAGCTATCAATTAACTAACGATATATTGCTCTATGGTTCACTCTCGGCGGGGGAAAAATCTGGCGCAGTTGAATTCAATACCGACTCATCTAGCCCCGATTACGGCCAGCCACAAAATGTTGCGCCCGAGCAGGCAGAGAATGCTGAATTGGGTTTCAAAAGTTTATTGGTTGATCGTCGCTTATTGTTAAACGCCAACTTCTATTACACACAGCTCACCGATTACCAAAGCAACCTCACTGAACCTGATACGACACAACCGTCCGGTTTCCGCACGTATCTGGGTAATATCCCTGGCGTGACGGCAAAAGGGGTTGAGTTTGAAACGGCATTTGCGGTGACGCCCGCATTGAGTGTGAATTTAGCCGGTGCCTATAACCTCGCAACCTACGATGAGTTTTATACGACATTACCGGATATCTCCACCACCCAATTGGCTGACTATTCCGGCAAACAATTGCACGGCGCGCCCAAGACTACCTTGACCTACGGTTTTGATTGGCACCAGCCTTTTGGCGATGGATATGCATGGAATGTTTTCCTTAATAATGCTTACCGTTCGGATGCGTATTTAATTCCGAGTCAATCGGAATTTTCATTGCAGGAGGCGTACAACGTAACCGATGCAGGTATTGGTATCGATAAGGGCAATGGCAAATACAAACTCACATTGGTCATTAAAAACTTGCTGGATGAACACTACAAAACCGGTGCTGGCACCTATAGCAGCACCAGTGCGGTGACCGAGCAACCGGCTTATGGGCGTTCGTTTAGTTTGGCATTCAGGGCCGAATTGTAATCAGCTTAAGCCCCTGCAATTGTAGGGGCTTCATCAATGTACAGTGGCTATTAATTTAAGAAAGGTAAAGTGATTCAGTACAAGGAAACTTTAGCGTTATGTTGTGGGTCGGTATTTGATCCCATAACTCATCTGGCAGCGATGGGGAAACCCGTCGCTGCTTTCATTTTTTTCGGCATTATATTGTGGTGATAAATGAGCAGTTTGCTAGATAGACTGAAAAATTATTTAAGCCTTGCCAAGGAATCTCCAAGCTATTTTTTATTCCTGTGCAGGCAGAAGCCTATGGATACCTGCGTTCGCAGGTATGACGGAAAGAATCAGCGTCGCATATTTGGATTTTCACGGCCTATGGATACCTGCGTTCGCAGGTATGACGGAAAGAATCAGCATCGCATATTTGGATTGTCACTTGATATGGATACCCGCGTTCGCAGGTATGACGGGAAGAAAATTTTTAGCGATTCAAGTCGCGTCCGAACTATCGCCAACACAGTGCTGTCGGTTTTGGTTGTTATTTTCATGCATGCTACTTCTGCCCAGGCGCTATCTGATCGCGCTGCAACACCACAGGTGCAGGCGCAGTTAGTGGCATCGGTCCAGGCAGTGCAGCCGGGGAGTGAAATTTATCTGGGTGTTAACCAAAAAATTATTCCCCATTGGCATACCTACTGGATCAATCCGGGCGATTCCGGAAATTCCACCACAATTGAATGGATCCTGCCAGAAGGGGCAAGTGCAAGCGATATTATCTGGCCAACTCCGGGCCGTGTTTCCATGGGGCCTATTACCAATTACGCTTATGAAAACGATGTCACCCTCCTGAGTAAAATATCAATTCCCCTCGATGCGAAACCCGGTGAACAATTTACCGCGCAAGCTCTGGTTGATTGGCTGGTATGTGCTGAAGAATGTATTCCCCAACAAGTTGAACTTGCATTGAGTTTGCCGATTGTTGCAGCGGGTGAATCGGCTGGAGTGAGTGATCCGCGTATTGATGAAACACTGGCGCGTTTGCCGGTCGCTAGCCCCTGGGAAATACAGGCAACACAAAGTGCAATTGATTCCGAGACAGGGCAGGGGGAATTAATACTGCATATCGCCCTAACGGAAGCCCAGCGTGCGCAGGTAAAAGACATCTGGTTTTATCCCTATGATTGGGGCCGAATCCAGCAGAGCAGTGAGCAATTACAAAAAACCGTTAAGGATGGTATCGAGTTAAGAATTAAAACTGGCGAAGCTCCACTTAACATTGGTGATGCAGTGACAGGTGTATTAGTGATTGCCGAGCAATCAAATGATGCAAACGCACAAAAAATTTCGCGTGGATTTGAAGTGAATACACCTGTGCGCCTTGCCAGCGCAGATACTGTCAATTCATCCATCGGATTTTTTAGCGCTCTATTTCTCGCATTGCTTGGCGGCATTATTTTAAATCTCATGCCCTGCGTCTTTCCGGTGCTATCCATTAAAGCCTTGTCGCTGGTCAGTCACGCTAACCAAAGTTCAGCAGAGGTTCGCTTGCAAGGTGTCGTTTACACGTTGGGTGTGTTGGTGAGTTTTGCTTTTCTCGCTGTGTTATTGATTTTATTAAAAGCAGGTGGGGCGCAAATCGGTTGGGGTTTTCAATTCCAATCGCCAGTGTTTGTATTGGCTGTTGCCTATTTAATGTTTGCCGTTGGCCTGAGTTTGTCGGGCGTATTTTTTATTGGCGGCTCTGTTGCGGGAGTGGGTTCATCGCTTACCGAAACACCAGGTTATAGTGGCAGTTTTTTTACCGGTGTGCTTGCAACCGTTGTTGCAACACCTTGTACTGCACCTTTTATGGCAGCGGCGTTGGGGTATGCATTGGTGCAGCCGCCAGTGAAATTACTCGCCATATTTTTAAGCCTCGGTTTAGGTTTGGCATTGCCCTATTTATTGCTGACCTGTTGGCCGCGTTTGCAAAATCGGTTGCCACGTCCGGGTGTGTGGATGGAGCGCGCAAAACAATTCCTTGCTTTTCCTATGTATGCCGCGGCCATTTGGCTGGTGTGGGTGTTGGCGCAACAGGCGGGAATAAATTCCATTGTTGTTGCACTGGGCGGGATGTTGTTAATTGCGCTTGCTGCATGGCTTTATGACAGCACCCTTGCATCGTCCAATCAAATCAGGCGTTGGGGCACTGGCTCCGCATTGGCATTGGTCTTGCTCTCCTTATTTACCGGTTATGCGGGCGTTAATTCCAGCGACGCAAATGCTGAATTTGTAACAGCAGGAGCAACAGCCGGAAAAGCAACAGAAAAAAACTGGGAGCCATACAGCGATGCACGCTTGGCGGAATTGTTAGCGGAAGGAAAACCTGTCTTCCTGAATTTCACCGCATCCTGGTGTATCAGTTGTTTAGTGAATGAACGTGTAGCCTTGAGCGATATAACCGTTAAAACCGCATTCAAGGAAAGTGATATCACCTATTTAAAAGGTGATTGGACTAATCGCGATTTGGAAATTACCAATTTCCTCAAAAAATTCAACCGCAGTGGAGTACCACTCTATGTGTTTTATCCCGCTGGGAATGCCGGTGAACCTGCGGTACTACCACAAATCCTTACCCCGGATATTGTGATCTCGGCGGTGACAACAACATCTTCCCATTAATTTGTTTAAGGAGTATTGCCATTAAAAAACACAGCGTTTGTTTAACCTGAAATTAAATTTGATCAATAACCTGGATAGGAGTCTTGTATGTCATTTTTGAAAATTGCCGCCGCAAGCCTGGCACTTGCATTTGTTGGTTCACACGCGATGGCTGAGCCGATTATTGATAAAGCCGCACCGGTTTTTTCCGGTAAGGCTGCGGATGGTTCCACTATTAACCTTGCAGATTTAAAAGGTAAAACGGTTGTACTGGAGTGGACCAACCACGATTGCCCTTATGTGATCAAACATTATGAGAGCGGCAACATTCCCAAGCTGCAAAAAGAAGCGATTGCGAAAGATGTAGTCTGGTTGCAAGTTATCTCCTCCGCACCGGGTGAACAGGGTTATGTCGACGGGGCAAAAGCGCAGAAGGTAAATGAATACCGCAATTCCGCACCGACCAATATCATCCTCGATCCGGACGGCACTATTGGTAAACTCTACGGCGCGAAGACTACGCCGCATTTGTATATCATCAACCCCGAAGGCACCCTGGTTTATAAGGGTGGCATTGACAGCATCAAATCCACCAAGCAACAGGACATTCCTGATGCGACCAATTACGTCCGCGAAACGCTGGACGCCCTGGCCGCCGGTAAAAAAGTGCCTCACCCAAGCACGGCTCCTTACGGCTGCTCAATCAAATACGCAAGTTAGTAACCTTGCCACCGCGAAACCCAAACGGGCCCAATGGGGCCCGTTTTTTATTTCCCCAAATTGGTCTTCCCGGAAAGGAATTGAAAAGCGCCAAACTATTGGCTAGAGTTGAATGATAAAAACCAATACTTCATGGCTTTTCTACCGTTTCGTTTAAGAAAGAGTGAGTTCGAGTTAGAGAAGAACCAAGCTTGATTTAATCGAACCCTGCACTTTTTTAGTCTGTAATGAACCTGTAGCGGCCATTCATTCACTGTGTCCCCCTCTATAAATAAGGAGATGTCATGATCGCCATATCCCCTCGTTTTGCATTGCTCCTGCTGCGTGTCAGTCGCTGGGTAAAGAAAGTGCCGGGAGTACGCCGACTGATCAGTACCCTTGCGATTGAAGGCCTGTCGCGGACGGCCAAGCCGCGTCCGCGTGCCTATTCAATGGCGTGTGACTATACGACCTGGAAAGGTTTGACGAATCGCGTATATACGGGGCGTCACCTGCCGCCTGCTGTAGGGGCCGATGCGCCAGTGCGGCCGCCGGAGGACAAAGTGTTGGAGCTTTTCAGGCGACCAGGTGAAGGTAAGAGGGATCCGGATACCAGCGTGCTCTTTGTTTTTTTCGCGCAGTGGTTTACCGACAGTTTTCTGCGGACCGATTGGTTCGACAAGCGAAAAAACTCTTCTAATCACGAGATTGATTTCTGCCAGATTTACGGCCTCTCTGAAGAAAAAACCAATATGCTGCGGAGGGGAAAGGAAGCAAAAAGCAAAGGGGGATTACTTGCGACCCAAACCATCAATGGTGAAGAGTTTCCGCCTTTTCTCTTCACCCGCCTGGAGGATGGTTCGATAGTGGTGGCCCCTGAATTTGTAGGGCTTCATTCATCGGCGATCCTGGATGTTGTGTTTGCCGATGTATCTGACGAGGCGAAGCTGAATGTATTCGCAAGCGGCCTGGAGCATGGCAATAGCGTAATTGGAAACGTCGTTTATAACGTACTGTTCCTGCGTGAGCACAATCGCATTGCCAGGCTGCTCGCGGCAGAGCACCCCGATTGGGATGATGATCGTTTATTTGAAACTGCGCGTAACATCATGATTGTGCTCTTATTGAAGCTGGTCATTGAAGATTACATTGTCCATATCGGCCCCTTTGATGTTCCTCTGGAGACTGTGCCATTTATTGCAGAAGGAAAGGTGTGGAATAAATCAAATTGGATCTCAATCGAGTTCGCGCTTTTGTACCGTTGGCATTCATTGGTGCCGAACAAAATTATCGCCAACGGCAGAACCCTGGAGCCTACGGAGTTTAGAAACAACAACAAGCTCGTAATATCGGAAGGGGTTGGTCCGTTGATTGATTTGCTGTCCCGTGCTCCGGCGGGTAAGGTCGGCTTGCATAACACGCCAACATTCCTGCTTAACTCAATTGAAAAACGCACAATTGCCTTGATGCGTACCGCGAACCTGGCGAGCTTTAACGATTATCGGGAAGCTTTCCGTTTGCCGCGCCTGTCCAGCTTCGAGCAATTGACCTCGGACAAGGCGCTCCAGGAAGAGCTTAAGAATTTATACGGAACAATTGATAAGCTCGAATGGTATGTCGGGATTTTTGCAGAAGAATATCCGGATTTCCTGATGATGGGGCCACTCCTTACGTTCATGGTGGCTTACGATGCGTTTACACAAGCACTTACCAACCCGCTATTGGCGAAAAATGTGTATAACGAGGCAACCTTCAGCAAAGTGGGCATGAAAATTATCGAAGAAACTCAATGCCTGAGCGATATTGTTGAGCGCAATGAAGGTAAAAATTTCCGCGCATTCTTTTCCCTGCCTGACGAACAAAAGGGTAAATAAACTGGCTTGGATACAAGCTGGGACTACTTACCTATTTTAAACAGCCTACAAGAAAACTAAAAAACCAGCAGCAGATTAAACTAATTTGCTGCTGGTTTTTTTATTTGTTTTCCGCTGGTTCCCCTGCTGGTTTGCTGCTGCGTTAACACCAGCCCCTAATGAATTTCTGTTTGGTTTTAACCAGATTTATCGCTTGCAGGTTGCTTGTACAATTTTTGTTTCTGCTAATAACAATAAAAATTCCCTGTAAATCAATCATTTATTTTTTGCCGGCAAAAAATATTCCCAATTTTAAAAAGTGGCTTAACTCTTGCGATAGGCAAGTGCCGATTAATGACCGGCAAGGTGAGCGCTAGCAGACTCCTTTGCCCGTAAAGCCGGTTGCACTTGGTGCCCGACAGGAGGTTTTCACGGGTATGGGGATGGGTAGCGACGCCGAACGCTAATCTTGACCGGCGAAGGTTCACAACGCCTGAGCCGGTCCTTTTTCGGTTATTACATCAAGCGATGCCAGTGTTTACCAATTGAGGCAGGGCGCAGGCGCTTCCACTAATTACATATGTTTTGCTAATCATGATATGGGGAAAGACATCAATGAAAAATTCTGTGGCATTTTTGCCGTCTACACTGGCCAGATTTATTAACGCAATCGCGTTAACTGCGATTTCAAGTGCCGCACTCGTTGCTATGCACAGTTCTGCAGCTGATGCGGCGGCCGTCGGTACGGTTGCGCCTGCCATTCCTGGTGTTACCACTGCAGGAACAAAAGTAGAATTTATCCGCGAAGGTTTTGAAGGTACCGAAGGCCCCATTGCAGCGCCTGACGGAAGTTTTTTATTTACCGAAACCCGTGCAAACCGCATTACCAAAATCGCTGCCGATAACAGCGTGTCCACCTTTTTGGAAAATTCCAATGGCTCCAATGGTCTTGCGTTTAATGAGAAAGGTGAGTTGATTACTGTGCAAGTTAACAATAACCAAGTGGGTGTTGTGTATCCCAAAGGCAAGGAAAAAGTATTTGCCAAAGAATTTGATGGGCAGCCATTTCAACGCACCAACGATTTGGTGTTGGCGAAAAATGGCGGCATTTATTTTACTGATAGCGGCCCGGCTGCCGATGTAAAAGCAGAACCGCGCACCGGGGTGTATTACATTAGCCCGGAAGGTAAAACCAAACGTGTGGTGGGCATTAACGAAATTACCCGCCCCAATGGGATTCAATTAAGTCGCGATGAAAAAACTTTGTATGTTGCCAATACCGGTGGTGAACACGTTTTATCATTTCCGATCAAAGCGGATGGCACATTAGGTGAACGCAAAAATTTTGCAAAAATCCCCAACGGGTTGCAAAAAAATGAGCAGGGTGCTTTATCTAGCGGTGCGGATGGTTTGGCGATAGATGCAGAAGGGCGCTTATACGTCACCTCTAATACTGGCGTGGATGTATTTGATGAGCAGGGTAAATTCCTCGGTGGTATTCCTGTGCCCCATAAGCCGCAAAACGTCGCATTTGCCGGTAAAGATAAGAAAACCCTCTACATTGTTGGACGTGGTGCGGCCTATAAAGTAGCGGTACTGACTCCGGGCTTTGCTGGTCGTGCTAAATAATCCAGTCCAGGATTATTTGTCATACCTGCAAAAGCGAATATCCGGATTATTGTTGTTGTGGATACCCGCGTTCGCGGGTATGACGAAGAGTTTTAAATTTGTTTCAAGGAGTATCCAATGACACGCAAAACGGCTGATGATTTTCATCCGGAAGTACTTAAACTGTTTGATCAATATGTACATGGACAGGCATCGCGGCGCGATTTTTTAGCTGGTGCAGCCAGATATGCAGCACTCGCCGGTGTAACAGCGACAGGATTACTTGCGGCACTCAGCCCGCAATTTGCTGTGGCGCAACAAGTGAAGCCGGATGACGCGCGTATCAAGGCCAGCTATGTTGAAATTGATTCGCCCAACGGCAATGGCAAAATCCGGGGTTACCTGGTGCGTCCGGCCAAGGCCAGTGCAAAACTGCCAACGGTGTTGGTGGTGCATGAAAACCGCGGGTTAAATCCGCATATCGAAGATATTACCCGTCGTCTCGCGTTGGATAATTTTATTGCCTTTGCCCCCGATGCACTTTTTACCTTGGGTGGTTATCCGGGCGATGAAGACAAGGCGCGCGAGTTGTTCCAAAAACTCGACCAGACCAAGACCCAGGAGGATTTTGTTACTGCGGCCCAGTATTTGAAAAAACTACCGGAAGGTAACGGTAAGGTGGGCGTGGTAGGTTTTTGTTATGGTGGTGGCATTTCCAATTTCCTCGCGACCCGTTTACCGGACCTGGGGGCCGCAGTTCCATTTTACGGTCGTCAACCTGAGGCGGCGGATGTTCCTAAAATCAAGGCGCCACTATTAATTCACTATGCAGGGGCCGATGAGCGTATCAATGCTGGCTGGCCTGCCTATGAAGCTGCACTTAAGGCAGCTGGTGCCAAATACGAGGCGCATATTTATGCCAATGTGCAGCATGGTTTTAATAATGACACCACCCCGCGCTTTGATGAAAAAGCGGCTGCGCTAGCCTGGAAGCGCACAGTTGATTTCTTCAACAAAAATTTGCGTGGATAAATACCAATCTGGCAAATGCCTGGATTAAATAGAGTGCGCAAAAAAGTAGAAAGCCCCGGATGAATAATCATACGGGGCTTTTTTATTACCGCAAAAAACAGCAATCATCTGGTGATTATCCAGCATAAAAAATCATCCTGACTGTTGATATAAAAACAATTTTTTCCGTGGAAGTATTTGATTGTAGCCGACAAACCAATGGTTATTATAAAAACTCCTTAAAAATCAATTCATTAAAATAAAAACGAAATTGTTTGTAGCGAGATCAACAGGCTGCTGCTCAATGGTATGCATGTTGCTCTATAGGAAATATTCCAGGGATCACTGCTCCCGAACAAAATGAGTTTTTGCTAAAAATGAGTGCGTCTGAATTATTACAAACCATGTATGACTCGCCTTTAGGTACATCGCTCGCCGAGTCGCTCTATGTTTATCCGTTGGTTGAAGGTGTGCATTTACTCAGCCTGGCGTTTTCGTTTGGCCTGATTGTATTGACGGATTTGCGGTTGATCGGTGTGGCGTTTCGCCAGGTGCCAGTTCACATTGTTTTACAGCAATTGCGACCATGGTTATTAGGTGGATTTGCCGCAACCTTTGCCACCGGGATCCTGTTGACGTTTGCTGCCGGACCGGAACTGGTTGCCTCGCCTATTTTTCCGTTGAAACTATTGCTGATTTTTTTTGCCGGCTTAAATGCACTCTGGTTTGAATATAAATTCGGTCGCAGTGTAATCAACTGGGGCGGGGTGGCAGTGTTGCCCAGGGGGGCAAAAATTGCAGGCTGGATATCGCTGGTGTCCTGGAGTCTGGTAGTCATTTTAGGGCGATTGATTCCTTATCTGGATTCGGGTTTTTAGGGAATTTCTGAATTAATTGTCACTCCTGTTGCTTGTAGAGCGGTGCAACACAAACAGGAGCTGGAAGCTAGCGTATTGACTATTAACTCTTAATGGATACCCGCGTTCGCGGGTATGACGCATTGATTGTTATCTGATTATATTTTTGTTTTCAACTGCTATGCATTTTTATATTGACTCTATTGATAAGGCCGGAATTTATATCGTGACAACCCATGAATTATTTCAAGCTGTACAAAATAGCGATATTGCCATTGCCCTTGGGCAGGCAAATATATTATTTGGAATTTTGGCGCAACTCTTTCATATCAGCGGCCTGGTGTTGCTGCTCACGTCTATTTTGCTGGTGAACCTGCGTTTGTTAGGCGTCGGGCTTACACATTTTTCTGCACCTGAACTTGCACGTTACACAAAACCTTTTGTATTAACCGGGCTGATATTTTTAATCGCATCGGGTGTGTTTATGTTAGTGCCCAGCGCCGCGCTCTATGAACCCAATCCTGCTTTTTGGTTAAAGCTAAAACTGCTTGCGGTGGCTTTGGTCATTCAATTTACCCTCTATCGCGCAGTGACTGCGACTGAAACCCCCAATCGCCTGTTGGCAATAGCAACTGCCATTATTTCCCTGCTGCTGTGGTTCAGTGTGGGGTTGGCGGGGCGGGCGATAGGTTTTGTTGCGGCGTGATTTCTTATTTTTTTAATCTTTTTTATCAATCTTGCTTTTATGTTTACTGCCCGGTTAATCCGGCTAGTTAATCCAACGCATTTAATAATCCATCTAACTTATAAAGAGGAAAAAACCAATGAAACTTAACGCTCTTGCTATCTGTACCAGTTTACTGGGTGCCAGTATCGCTTTCTCAAGTATGTCCGCTCTTGCACAAAGTGCGGCACCGGCACCACAACAGCGTCCGGCTATCAGCCCGGAAGAAGCGCTGCAAAAATTCAGTTTTTTTGTTACCAGCGTGGGTGTGGGTAAAGGTGCTGACCTGGGTGGTTTGGCGGGTGCCGATGCGCATTGCCAATCTCTGGCCAAGGCTGCCGGTGCGGGCAATAAAATCTGGCGCGCGTATTTAAGTACGCAAGCAGCCGGTGGCAAGCCTGCTATCAACGCGCGCGACCGTATTGGTAAAGGCCCTTGGTATAACGTAAAGGGTGCATTGATTGCTAACGATGTTGCCCATTTGCATGGTGACACTTTGGAGCAAGCGCGCTTGGGTAGCAACCTCACCCGCAACCAGGCATTGAATGAAAAAGGTGAGCGTATTTTAGGTGCGGGTGATACCCCGAACCAACACGATATCCTCACCGGTTCAAAAACAGATGGCACTGCATTTACCGATACAGCAGACCACACCTGTAAAAACTATACCAGCACTGCGGCGGATGGCTCGGTACAAGTCGGCCACTTTGACCGCACTGGTGGAGGCAACGCATCCTGGAATTCTGCACACCCAAGCCGTGGTTGCAGCCAGGAAAATTTAGTCGGTACCGGTGGTGCCGGATTGTTGTATTGCTTTGTCGCAAATTAATTTTATCCACTCAATGGAGTCAAACATGCAGCGCCAATTAACCCATTTAACTGCAATAGCGCTGCTGGCAATGGTATCCGGTTGCGATAAGCAACCGGTGGCAACCGCTGCGGCTAAACCTGCCGTAGCGGCACCATCAGCAAGCGCAAGTCATTTCAAACCCTCAGCAACTTTGCAAGAAATTATGTTGTCGGTTGTTGATCCCAATGTTGATCCTATCTGGAATTCTATTTCGACTTCGGTAAGTGCTGAAGGGACTATTGAGAAGCGCCCGGAAACGGAAGAGGAGTGGACAACCTTGCGTAATCACGCGGTGAGTTTGCGTGAAGTATCTAATCTGCTGGTGATTGAAGGGCGCGATGTTGCCCATAGCCACGCTAACACTTCCAGTCATGAATCGGAGTTGCAAGCACAGGCGATACAGGCATTGATCGCAGCGCAATGGCCGGAGTTTATCCAGCGCGCCCATGCATTGCATGATGCAGCCAATTTGGCGGTAGAAGCGATTGATGCAAAAAATGTGGATCGTTTGGAAGAGGTGGGTGGGATTATCGAACACGCTTGCGAAGGCTGCCATTCACAATTCTGGTATCCGGGAGATAAGCGGCCATCAAGTTAATTCGCACTTATCTTCCTACAGCCGCAGGAGCCGCAGGGCTCCACTCCCTGGTTTTTACCAATTCATCTTCCACCAATTGATCCGGTGGGCTGACGACGAGCACATCATCCTTTGAAATACCTTCCAATACCTCCACATCGCGGCCGAGGTCGCGCCCTAATTTTATCGTGCGAAAACTAATTGTATTATCGCGTTCGACTACTGCGATGCGTTGGTTTTGGTCCCTGATAATTAAGGTTGCGGAGGGTGCAACGAGAGTTTCTATACTGCTGGTAACTGGAATGGAAACTTCCGCATAGGCCCCGGGTAAAAGTGTTGCCGCAGGATTGGGTAAAATCAAATCGACCTGGCGCGAGCGGGTGCTCGGGTCTATTCCTCCGGCGATACGTTCGATGCGCGCATTGAGGTTTCGCCCCTGCTGCTCCCGCAAATTAATTGCAATCTCGGTCCCCGTTACCAAATTATCGGCATAGGCTTGTGGAATCCAGATGGTTGCCCTGAGTGGATCAGTTTGGGTCAGCGCAAATAATTCTTTACTGCCTACCGTAATATAATCGCCCACTTCAATACTGCGCCGCGTAATGATGCCGGTAAAAGGCGCAACAATATTGCGATAATTTTCAAGATTTTCGAGGCGTTTGACATTCGCTTGCGCCGCATTTAAATCCGCCTCACTCTGGTGCAGTGCGCTGCGTTTTTCATCCAGGTCCTGTTGCGAAATTGCACTTTCGTTTTGGCTTAACGCCTCCCAGCGCGCCAATGTTGTTTTGGCTAATTGCATACGCGCAGCAATTTGTTCGCGCTCGGCACGCGCTTGCGCCAATTGGTGTTCCTGTTCTGGTGTGTCAATGCTGGCGAGCAGTTCACCTTGTTTGACGTAATCGCCAATACCTTTGTGCCATGCTGCAATATAACCGCTGGTGCGCGCATAGATTACCGATTCACTGTTGCCACGCAGGGTAGTGGGCAGGCGCAGGGTTTGTGCAAGCTTTCCGGGAGTTGCCTTGGTGGTTAACACAGTGCGTTCCAATGTTGCACTGGTATAGGCAGCAAGTGCTTTTGCTTCCTGGCTATTCACCAGGGCGCGTACACTCCCACCTGCAACCAACAGTGCAACAACAGCCCAGATTGCACGTTTTGCATAGATGTAATTTGGTTGTGCCTGTGCCTGTGCCGGTACTTGCTCTTCAGCAAGATCAGTTGGAAGCGGGTGAAAATCATTCATGCAAATATTACTCAGTGTGAATTGATATAGCGGTTATTAAATGGATTTGTTGCCGGGCGCTCAGCCAGGTATTTATGCAAACTGGCAAAGACCACCGGAACAAATACCAGCGTGGATACAGTCGCAAATAACAAACCGCCAATGACGGCGCGACCGAGCGGCGCATTTTGTTCGCCGCCCTGGCCAAGACCGAGTGCCATGGGCAACATACCTGCAATCATTGCAAATGCAGTCATTAATACCGGGCGCAAACGGGTTGATGCAGCTTCAAGTGCGGCAGCAAGTGGCGGAACACCTTCGTGTAACCGCGAGCGCGCAAACGACACCAACAAAATACTATTGGCTGTTGCAACACCCATGGTCATGATGATGCCCGTCAATGCAGGTACGCTGAGTGTGGTGCCCGATAAAAATAACATCCAGGCGATACCGGCGAGTGCAGCGGGCAGGGCGCTGATAATAATTAACGGGTCAAGCCAGCTTTGGAAATTCACCACAATCAATAAATACACCAAGGCAATCGCAACAATAATTCCCAAACCTAAACCGACAAACGCTGTCTCCAAAGTTTCTATTTGGCCGCGCACTTTTAAATCGACACCGCGCGGTAAGTTGGTGCGTGCTTTTTCAAGCAATGTGTTTATATCGCGGCTCACTGAGCCTAAATCGCGACCCTGGATATTGGCGTGGATGTTGATCATATTGGCGTTGTTGTAGCGATTGACTGCCGAGGTCTGCGCTGTGCGTTTGTAGCTCACAACATTGCCTAATAATTGCTGTTTGCCATCACTGCCTTTGCCAATAGGTATGCCGAGCAGCTCATCAATGCTGTCCATATCCACTTCCAAACTGCGCGCACCTATGTTGTAGGTATTGCCATTGATTTCATTCAACCAATAGGTGGGTGTGGTTTGCATACTACCGCTCAATGCAATCATCATATTCTCGGCCACGTTGCGCGCATTCAATCCCAATTGTTGCAATTGCGTGCGGTTCATTTCCAGTGAAAGAGTAGGTTTGCTCCAGCGTTGATAGACATGCGCATCGGTAATGCCGGGAATTTTTCGCAGCTCATTATTCAATGCTGTTGCGAGTGGAATAATATCGGAGGGTTTACCACCGATAAATTGCACATCAATGGGCGCGGGAATACCAAAATTTAATGTCTGGCTGATTTGGTCGGAGGGTTGGAAAAAGAATTCCACCTGGGGAAAACGTTGCGGCAAACTCAAACGCAGCATTTTCATAATGTTGGCGCTATTCAGTTCACCCGGTGTAAAACTGAACATGATTTCCGAATCGGCTGATTCTGCTGTGCCCGAGTTACCATTGAGCGTGTTAATGGTGCTGTAAGGCCCGCCGATAATATCGAGGATGTCACCCATCTGAGTTGTTGGCACAGTCGCGCGAATTTCCTTATGGATTTCATCAACCAGTTGCGGCATCTGCTCAAGGCGTGTGCCTGAAGGCGCACGTATATGCAGGCGCAACTGGCCGCTATCTACGACTGGAAATAAATCCTGCCCTAATATGGGATATAAGCCTAATGACAACAGACAAAACCCGAAAAAAACGGCCATAAATTCTTTTCGCTTATGTAAGAGCAGCGTCAACAGCAGTGAAAAGTGATGGCGGAAATATTCAAATTTTTCATTAAAAGCGTGGTGCAGATTTATGCAGGAGACCACCAACGGATTTTTAGCTTCCGTTTTTTGCTTATGATGGTTAGCCATCATAAACATCACCAATGTAGGCACCAGTGTGCGCGAGATAATATAAGACGCGATCATCGCAAAAATAACCGCCTCGGCCAGCGGTACAAATAAATAACGCGCAATCCCATTGAGGAAAAACATTGGTAAAAACACGATACAGATACACAGCGTGGATACAAATGCAGGTACAGCAATTTCCTGGGCTCCATCCAGGATCGCTTGCAGCGGGTCTTTCCCCATCGCCATTTGCCGTTCAATATTTTCAATTTCGACAGTGGCATCATCAACCAGGATACCTACTGCCAACGCCAGCCCACCCAGGGTCATCAAATTAATCGTCTGGCCAATTAAATGCAGGCTGATCAATGACACCATAATGGAAAGTGGAATCGACACAGCGATAATCAAGGTACTGCGCCAGTTACCTAAAAATAACAAAATCAATGTGGCGGTGAGCGCCGCAGCAATCAATCCTTCATGCACCACATTGCTAATCGCAGCCTTTACAAAAATCGATTGGTCAAACATAAGTTTGATATCAATCCCCTCCGGCATTTTTGCCAGCATCTCCGGAATGGAATTTTTAATGTATTCAACCGCTTCAATGGTGGATACACCACCAAACGCTAATACTGAATTCAATACGCTACGCGAACCATTTTGCCGCGCAATCGTAGTGCCCGGTGTAAATCCATCATGCACATTGGCGACATCGCGTAATAGCAGTGTGCGACCTTTATCGGTGCGGATAGGAATGGAGCCAATCTCGTCAATTGTTGCGATGGCACCGTTGAGTTTTACATCGAATTCGCTATCACCAACTTTCATGGTACCGGTGGGCAAAATTAAATTTTGCACACCCATAGCCGTGACAATTTCAGCCGGGGTGAGGTTATTCGCGAGCAAGGCGCCTGCATCCAGATCCACCGAGACCTGCCGTGAACGCGAACCATAAGGGAAGGTGAGCGACAAGCCTTTTTTGCTAGATACAATTGGGCGCAGCACAGTACCCGCCGCATCGCCAATTTCAATATCAGAAAGTGTATCGCTGGAAATACTCAGCTGGACTACAGGCAATTCCGACGCAGACCATGCCCGCACCCGTCCCGCTTGTGTTCCCTGGGGCATGCCGCGCGCAGCACCATTGGCGCTCATGGTCGTTTGGGTTAAGGCAGTATTGATATCGGTACCCGGCTGGAAAAATACCTTCACTACCCCAAGCCCGGCTGCTGAAAAAGACTCGGTGTGTTCAATATTATCCACCGCCTGCCCAAGTTCCCGTTCTGCAGACGAGGTGACCCGTTCAGACATTTCCTTCGCCGTCAGTCCTTTGTATTCCCAAAGTTCGGCCACAACGGGAATGTGGATTTGCGGAAAAATATCGGTCGCCATTTTGCTCAACACAAATGGCATGGTTAATACAATCAGCAGCGCCGCCACAATAAATGTATAAGGGCGACGCAAGGCAATTTGGACAATCCACATGGCAGGGCTATTTCAATAGAAGTAAATTCAACAGTTAGAACCGCATTCAACAGCCATCAGCAATAACCGCGCCATTTAGAGGTTGTGGTGTTTGTGCGGCTTGGGATGGATTTAATCTTGATTGGAGTGTTTAAAAATAAACAATTTTTATTGTGAGAGGTTGGTTAATCAACATGTAAGTGGAGGTGTGAGAGAAAAATTGCTACCTAACGGAAAATATAGCCTGTTTATGATCGCGTGTACGCACAATAACAACGTTTCTCCAGCGGCATAAAGATTGCTTTTGGTTGCTTCAGGTTTATGGCTACAACCCGAAAGCTGAGCATGAATTATCGTTTGCAGGCTAAAAAACTTTTACCGATATCCCGACCGAGAATAATGCACGCGTGATTTACAACATCAAATCAAGGAAATTGTATGAAATTTTTAATAATGGGAAGCTTGTTTGCCAGTCTGTTTGCCGTACCTGCATTCGCTCAAATAAAAGTTGGCGATGCAGCGCTGCAATTTAATACCCAAGCCTCATTAGGTGGTAAGGCCTATGATTATTCGCTCACCGAATCACTAAAAAAAGGCCCGGTGGTGGTGTATTTTTATCCCACAGCGTTTGGTGGTGGTTGCAGTATCCAGGCGCGTGCTTTTGCGGTGGATCATGAGAAATTTACCAAGGCGGGAGCGAGTATAGTGGGTGTATCCCTGGATGATATTGACCGATTGAATGAGTTTTCGGCTGACCCTGAATTTTGTGCAAGTAAATTCCCGGTGGCATCGGATACCGATGGCAAAATTGCCAATGCTTATGGATTGAAAGTCAATGAAACTACAAAAGGTAGAAAAGATATTCGCGGTGTTACCGTAAACCATGGTTCTATTGACCGCACTACATTTATTGTGGGGCAGGATGGAAAAGTAGCGGCAACGATTGGCGGTTTAAAACCGGCAGAGAATGTTGCACAGGCTCTCACAGAAATCCAGAAATTAGCCCATCATCATTAATGATTGCTAGATTAAATAATAAGTTGGGTATATCACCCAACTTATCAGATTAAACTCGTTATTTATTTTTCAAACTCGCCAAACTCGCCAAACTCGCCAAACTCGCCAAACTCGCCAAACCCGCCCCCGCAATTTGTTCATCCTGCTGTGAGGTTGCACCACTGACACCAATTTCGCCGATAAATTTATTATCAATCTTTGTTTGGCGAATACACATTGTCGATATTTTACTTCAGCAAGTAAATTTATAGTTTCTTGATGGCTGTCATATTGCAGACATCCATTCGAAAAATACCAACACTTATTGATGTGTTTAACACATTACCGCTTACAGCTGTTTTTGTATCAGTTTATTTTTTTATTGAATTCCTTTGCTTTCATTAACTTAATGAGTTGGTACAGGCTTTGCGTTGGTAAGCCTGTGCCAGTTATTAATGGTGATAAAGCAGAAAAGTTTTTGCTCATAACTCAACGGTTGAAATTATTGGAGAAAATCTATGTCGGATATTCCGGGTTTGGATTCACACACAATTATTGAAAACAGCGATACAGTTGCAACAGCAAAAGAAGAGCTCTCTCTGCCAGTACAAGCCCCCGGTGTTAGCAGGCGCACCCTGCTGGGTAAAGCAGGTGTATTGACGACTGCCAGTATTGCAGCTCCTTTATTAGCGAATGCAACCCAAGCCTATAGCGATCATGAAGATGGTGATAGGTTGATAGAAGGCCGCGATTACACCGAATTTTATCGCGATGATAATTATGGAACCCTGCACACTAAAGCGCTGCGGAAAAAATCCTATAAGGCCCGGATAAAAGCAGCTGAACTTGAATATCATCTCGATGTGCCACCGCATCCAAATAATGGTGATGAGGCGCGGTATGCAAATAAAATTGGAACTTCAACCAAAGGATTAAAACATGATGCAGATGGACATGTTGATCCTGAATCCTACGCCAGTCTTCTAAAGGCATTACAAACGCGCCAACCGGAAGATTTTGAAAAAATTATTTTAGGTGGAACAGCAAAACTTGCGGATCCGCAAGGGCCACTCACCACTGCCTTGGAAGGTACGAATAATTCACAGTTGGCTATTCCGGTAGCAGCCAGGTTGGATAGTGCCGCACTTGCGGCTGAGCATATCGAAAATTATTGGCTGGCGTTATTGCGCGATGTGCCTTTTACCGATTACACCAACAATACCAGTAATCCTTTAGTGCTTGCCGCAGTGGCGGAATTAAATCGCTTGCCAGAATACAAAGGGCCAAGAATTCACGGAAAAGTAACGCCTGAGACATTATTTCGTAGTACAGCGCTGTATCCGGATTACAAGTCCGACCCCAGTGGTCGCAAAGGGAAGTATGTAATACCACCCGAGACGCTTGTTGGCCCTTATATTTCCCAGTTTTTATTGCGACCGATTCCCGCATGGGGAACCTTTACGGCACAACCGCAATTGCGACCGTTTCAAAAAGCCGGTGAAAATTTTGGAACGACGTTTGATGAGTGGTTGGCGATCCGCAATGGTGTTAGCACTGGCCGTAGTATTACTGCCGAGAGCGGGCGCCGCTATATTATTAATGGTCGTGATCTCGCATGGCTTGCGCGCAGTTCTGGTCCCACCTATTTATATGCACTGCAAATTTTATTGGCGGCTCCGGTTGCCGGTAATCCATTTGCTGGTGGTGTAGGGGCGCCCTTAAATCCTGCAAACCCCTATATAAACTCCAAAACCCAGTCCAGTGGATCTTCATTTTCAGCGGGCTTTATCCAGGGCTTACTTGCATTAGCCGGCCCATTGGCGATTAAAACTTCGTATTACCAGAACTGGTATGTCGATAGACGTTTGCGTCCGGAGGATTACGGCGGCCTAGTGCATAAAGTATTGGCCAAAGGTGCGAGTTATCCGATTCACCCCGATGTGCTTGAATCGGATGCAGTAGCGCGCACCTTTGCTGCCAATGGCAGTTATTTATTGCCTTTGGCGAATAATACCGGGGCACCTACGCATCCCGGTTATCCCAGTGGCGCCACTATTTCGGCGGCAACACCGGTGACATTACTCAAAGCGTTTTTTGATGAGAGTTATTTTATTCCCAACCCTGTGCAAGTTGATCCTGCTGATCCGACCAAACTGATCCCTTGGGAAGGTGCACCACTGACCGTGGGAGGGGAGCTAAACAAGTTGGTCAATAATATTGGCTTCGGGCGCAATTTTAATGGCTTTCATACCCGTGCGGATATTTCTGCATCCCACGTGCTGGGTGAATCGCTTGCGCTTAGCTTGTTGCGCGACCAGCAATTTACCTACAACGAAAAATTTGAAGGTTATACCTTTACCCGATTTGATGGAACCAAAGTGACGGTATAGCTGAGCTTAGTTTTCCACAGTTGGTTGTTGTCTTATATACGATCGATTGTTTTATTTTAAACAGTTTGTTTTTGGGGCTCGCTATTCCAACTGTTTATTGATCAATTTGACGGTTGTTTCGCATGTCTTTTGAGCAATAGTTGTCTTGGCTGGCCTTGGTATGGGCATTGCAATTACATCTGTGTGGTGTTCTTTAGTTTTGATCCATCATTTATTTAGCTTTAATTCCATCCCATTAATTCCATCCTAAAGTAAGGAATGTTTTTTATGAAAAAGTTAAGTGTTGTTTTTGGTGTTTTTTTAGCGTTTTTTGCCTCGCTGGCGTTGGCACAGAACAATGGCAATAAGCCTGCTGTCAAGTACAAAACCCCCGAGCTGACAGTCGCACAGATTGACCAATGGCTTGCTAAATCAGATCAGGTATTGGTAATTGATATTCGCCGTCCGGATGAGTTGATTACCTACGGTAGCTTTCCGGTGTTTTTAAGTGTGCAGTTTGCCGATTTGGAAAAACTGGTTGCGTACATTCCTAAAGACCGCAGCATTATTACTGTATCAAACCATGCGAACCGCGCATTTGCAGCGGGCGATTTATTATCAAGTAAGGGATATAAAGTCGTAGGTGCTGCCGGTTCAGAAAATTATGAGCAGCAAGGCGGTAAAGCGGTTACCAAAATTCAAAAACCTGCCCCAAAACCTGTAGCTACCAATAATCAGTAGTATTGGATCAATAAAAAACCGGACACCAATAATGGTGTCCGGTGAAATAGACCAATTAACGTTTGGTTCGGCTAATAACTTTCAGGCGTAAATTGCCACTGCTCGTACTCGCCACTTCATACACACAATCAAGTGATGTAGCCTAAACAGCCTGTATAACATTAAGTGATGCCGAAAAGGCAACGCAGGCGATTCATCTTATCTATGCTCAGAATAATCAGTCTGGTAGCACCCGCGTTATGTTGATTCTTGAAAAAGAAATTGTCAGGCCTGGCAGTCGCTGAAGCCCCTGAGCCTCCTTCTGTTTTTTTCAGTTCTATCTTTCCAATAAAGGCAAGGGTTTATCTTGATAGAAAATGGCGTATAAAATTGTATTTTTCAGTCGCCTATAAACTGCTAACTAAATATGGTTCCAAAAAGTAAAAATTCTTTTTTACTCGCCGTTATGGTTTATGAAAAACACAAAACATTTTATATGTGTTGCGCTTTGCACTATTTTTAGTGGTAGATCTACTGCTGCTGACAATACACGGGAGCCCTCTCGAATTCTTGTTGGTGAACAGGAGATAGAAATTGAAGAGGGGAATGAGTCTTTTACAATGGTTCGAAATCGTTGGTTATAATAAACCCACGTATTTCGCACTTTTGGTTTTGCTGTGCAAAAGTATTCCGCAATTCACAACTTTAAAAGAGCCAGAGAGCTTAGCTATTGAACCTGATGTTGGGTAGAAACCAAAAAACATTTTTCTGATGTGGAATCCCTATGAGCATCTACGCCAAATGTCACTGTGGTCGAATAGAAATCAGCGTGGCTGAGTTGCCGGAATATCTCAGTCATTGCAATTGTTCTATTTGCAGAAGGTACGAGGCATTGTGGGGATATTATTCCCCCGATGCGGTATCAATCAATTCAAATGGGTTTCGTACTTCCAGTTACATTTGGGGAGATCGCGAAGTTGAATTCCATCGCTGCGACAATTGCGGCTGTATAACTCACTATGTAACAACGGAACTTTGTCCTGAAACCATCCTGGCCGTTAACTTCAGGATGGTTGAACCGGGCTTATACAAACACGTGTTTATAAAAGAAATAGATGGTGCATCATATTAGTCCCGGCGAGAAGGAATTTTGCCATTGTAAAAATACATATTCCGTCATATGTAAAAATACATATTCCGTCATACCTGCGAACGCGGGTATCCACAAGCTTCGGCAATTTGGATTAGCTGCGCTGGCCTGCGGTTCCTGCTTGCGTTGCTCCACTGTCGCATTTAGAGCTCCCCTGCATCTATTGTGGATTTGGGCGATGAGGTAATATGGCGCCATCAGATAAACAATAATATTCGGGCCTAACATTATGGATCAACAATACCAATACAAAGAGCGTCAGGTCGTCAGTGACCCGACCCAGGAGTTTCGTTTTGGCGAGGGACGTATCAGTGCATTTTTGTCGCTGATGCTGGGTGTACTCAGCCTGTTAGCCGTGTTTGCCTATTTGTATCCCTCCTATCTCACTACGGCTGAATTGCGTCAGGTGTATGACGGAAAACAGCTGCAATTGCTGCTCAAGTATGCGATGTATTTTTCCCTTGGCTTTGGTCTGTTAGCGCTGATTTTGAATCGTGCAAGTTATAAATGGCCAGCATTGTTGGGCATAGGTTTTACCCTGGTTGGCTTTGCATTGGGCGGTTATCAAATTCCAGTGGGGGAGGTGGAGCCGCAGGCGCTTTCACTGGGAGTTGATTGGTTAATCCTCGCATTCCTTGGATCGGTTTTTGTGTTTATGGTGTTGGAAAAATTATTACCCAAACACAAGGATCAATTAATCATGCGCCCTGAGTGGGGCGTGGATTTATTTTATTTTTGTTTTAATCATGTGATGATTTCCGCGATTTTGATTTTCGCCAACTATCACGCAAGTCATTTTAGCTGGGCGTTGAGCCCTGATTTACAAGCGGTGGTGCAGTCCCTGCCGGTGCTGGTGCAGGTTGGTTTGATAATTGTTTGTGCTGATTTTGTACTTTATTGGGAGCATCGCGCCTTTCACGAAGTGTCGGGGCTCTGGCCGATACATGCGGTGCATCACTCCATTGAACATCTGGATTGGCTGGCAGGTTCGCGCGGACATTTTATCCAGGTGTTTTCCGAACGTGCGACGGTGATGATTCCACTTTATTTACTCGGTGCAGACCAGCAAGCGCTGAATATTTATGTTGCCTTCGCCGCATTGCAGGCCATATTGATTCACTGCAATGTCTCAATTCCTTTTGGCCCGTTTAAATATTTGTTCGTTACTCCCCAGTTCCATCACTGGCATCACAGCTCAGAGAAGCCAGCCATAGATACCAACTACTCGGCGCACACGGTTATTTTTGATCGCCTGTTTGGTACATATCATTTCCCCAAGGCCCATTGGCCAGCAGATTACGGTACTACTGTGCGGCTGCCGCGCACGGTGCTGGGGCAGTTGTGGTATCCGTTTAAAAGTAATTTCAAGCGGTGGAAGAAAAAACTGGAGCAGTAGCTCCGGCGATGAATTTTTTTAATCTCCAAAGACATAGTCTGGTTGTTGAACGCGGTGTTAGAACCTGAGAGGAAGGACCATGATAACAGTGTATCGATCAAAGATTGACGTATGGGTGATGGTCGTTTTGGTGATTGCAATAATCGTGTCGCTTTTTCCAGGCCTCACGTTTTTTTTAGCTCCCTCGCCAATAGATTGGCTAACCGCAGTGTTCACCGCCATCTTCGGTGCCGGGTTGCCTCTCTGGCTGTTGCTTTCTACCCGTTACACATTGGGGAATGGCCATTTGGTTGTTCAGAGCGGCCCGTTCAAGTGGCACATACCCGTTGCAGAAATCACAAATATTACGCCCACCTCCAGCCCCGTCTCCGGCCCGGCTCTATCCTTGGATCGATTGCGTATAGACTATGGTGGAAACAGATCGCTCATGATCTCTCCACGCGACCAGGAGCAGTTCGTACGCGACATCAGGGCTGCTAATCAAAGGGGAGGCTGACAATTCAGTCGAGTGGGGCGCGCCGCAAAAGAGCAATGCCATTCGCTATGTGCAGCTATTAAAAGATTGAAATTGCGTCTTTCAACTAGTCGTCAGCGTTATGCAAATGGATTAAAGATTAACAACGGAAAGATGCAGTCATAATGTATAAATTTATCTGGTTAGTTATATGCTTTGGTTCCGCCGTGCAAAAGTAATCCGTAAGGCCGCAACTTACAAGCTACCTCAGTGGTAAGTGAGCAAACAATGAAACTAGTAAGTTTTGTAATCATATTGCTTTGCTCTCAATTTTCTTGGGGCTGTGAGTATCTGTATGGAACTTGGAAGTCGGATATGGAGCGCAGCTATGCATATGCTTCAGCTAACCCGGAAGTCACAAATAAACAACTGGATTTCGTAAAACATGCCTTTGGGCATATGACTATGACATTTTCAAAAAAATATCTTGTGGTTCATGATACAGAGGAAATTGATGTCATCATTGAAGGTAAAAACTATCCATTCAAGTTTGATTATTCCAACTCGGAAATTAAGTACAATGTCTGCAAGAAAAGCTCTATTCAGGTGGAGTATGAGTACCTTGGGTCAACAGACGAATATTACTATACAGTTGTGAATGAAGACTTATTCTGGGTTAAGTTGGAAAGCGAAATTGGACGAGAGTATTTTCGTCGAGTGCAATAGCAGTTACTTAACCGGCTTTTTATAGACAATACCCTCCTCACAAGATTAACATCGCCGCTGAATCCGAGTTTGATAACAGACATTTGACCACATGAAGAACAGTATCGACCATTTACCTGCATCCAAGCGCAATAACCTGACTTATATCGTGGACGTTCTCCGTGACGAGCTGGAGCAAGTTACGGGTTTTGCCAATGGCGTTAAAAAACGCGGCAGGATATTAAAGATTATCCTGTTCGGTAGTTATGCTACGGGCAGGTGGGTAAATAACCCAGCGTATGGCTATGTTAGCGATTACGATATTTTGGTGATTGTTAACCAGCAAGAGCTTGTTGAAGAATATAAGGTTTGGGATCTGGCGGAAGATCGTATCGGCTTACGGGTACGCCAACCATTAAATATTCTGGTTCACACTTTGGAGGATGTGAACAATGCTTTAATTCAAGGCCAGTACTTTTTTACTGACATTAAGAAACAAGGCATTGTTCTTTATGAATCTGACCCGCGTGAATTGGCAGAGGCTGGTAATTTAACTCCTCAAGAATATAAAGCGATTGCAGAGAAGCATTTTGCATATTGGTATAAAAGTACAAAATCGTTTTATGGCAACTTTGAATATTCAATTAACGCTACTGAATATAATACTGCTGCATTTCAACTTCACCAGTCCACAGAACATTGCTTTGCATGTCTGTTGCTGGTCTTAACTAACTATAAACCCTATACCCATAACGTCATTCGACTTAACTCCCTGGCTATTTCACAAAATGAACGTATTGCAGAGGTGTTTCCACAAGATACAAAAATGCATCGCAGTCGTTTTCAGTTATTGAAAAAGGCCTATGTAGATGCTCGCTATTCAGAGCATTATGAAATAACCAAGGAAGAACTGTTGTGGTTAGGTGAGCGGGTTAAGCTTTTGCAGGAATTAACGGAAATTTTGTGTAACGAGAAGATTGCGAGTTTTGACTGCTAAGGTATAACTCCAGTCATTTTGAGTTTTCAGGGTATTTGTCCAGAAATGGAAAAGTTCGATGAAGGAGATATGCGGCTTCAGTCGTCTCACAAATTGTTATTAGTAATCGAGAACTGCAACCATGCCACATATAGCGAATATATATCCACATCATGATTTACTAAATTTGGAATTTCATCAGTTGGAAATTATTAAAAAAAGATATCAATTAAGCAATTGGACGGCGTCGCTTAGCTCACTTCGTAGGTTTGAAAGTTTATAAGTGCAGTTTGTGTTTTTCTACCAAAAAGTAACCCACAAAACTACATTCACAAACTGTCATTGAGTATGGCGCTAAGTAATGAAATTTATGTGACCTTTAATAGTGAATTACTTATTGTGAGGTTTTTATGGCAAGAAATGAATCAATAATAAGTGTTTTTGTCGCATCTCCCTCTGACGTATCGGATGAGAGAAAGGCTTTAGATTCGGTAATTTCTGAATTAAATCAAACATGGAGTAAATCTTTAAATTTACGATTAGAGTTAATTAAATGGGAGACTGATGTTTTTCCTGGATTTGGTGAATATGCTCAGGATGTAATCAATCAGCAAATCAATGATGAATATGATGTTTTCATTGCGATTTTTTGGGGAAAAGTCGGGTCACCAACAAAGGTTGCTGAATCAGGAACTTTAGAGGAGCTTGAACGAGCATATCTTAAATATAAGAATGATAATAGCTCAGTCGATTTATTGGTCTATTTTAAGGATCAGGCAATTGCTCCTTCGAAAATGGATTTCGTTCAGTTACAAAAACTGGAAGCAGTAAAAAAGCAACTTGGGGAGAAGGGCGGATTGTATTGGATGTTTGAGCGAACTGAGGATTTTGAAAATATCTTAAGGGGACATCTTAGTAAAGTTGCTCAAAAATGGTCTCAAAAGCTTTCAAAAGATGTCTCCACTCAGAATCTTAATGTGATTCATTGTGTTGATGAATCGGATGATGAGTTTGGTTTTTTGGACTACATTGAAATTTATACTGACAGAATGGCTGATATGACGTCTGCACTATCATCTATGACGGAAGCAACTGAAAAGGTTGGTGTGCAATTCAATAGAAGAACAGAAGAGGTAAATTCATTAGTTGCAGGTGCAAATGGAGCAGTTGACAGTAGAGTTGCACGAAAAATAATCACTATGGCTTGCGATGATTTAGATAGATTTTCAGATGTTATTGATTATCAAGTTAAAGTTTATGCAGAAGCTCGCAGTGAGGCATTTGATGCGCTTAGCAAAGCTATTCCGATTTCAATTGAAATATCCCCGGACAATGATTCTTTTAGCGGGTTGGAAGAAAAGTTGAGTTTTATAGTCGATAATACTAAATCAACTAAAGATAGCTTGATTCTATTTAGAGATACTTTAGTTAATCTTCCGAAATTGACATTGCAAATGAATAAGTCAAAAAGAAATGCTGTGAAATCTTTAGATAGATTTCTCGATGAAGTACAAAGAACCATGCAGTCAGCTAGTGATGTCTTAATGATATTTGAGCAGGTTGCCTATAATAGTTAAAAAATAGGTAGGTGTGTTTGGAGTGTCATCAAACAAGTTTGACGATCAATCTCGTGTCAATTTTGATTCTGGTAGTCAGTGTCATAAACAAGTTTAATAAGGAGTAATAGCTTGGAGCAGTTTAAAACGATGGATGACTTGCGGGAATATGCGAAAGAGTTGGGTAAGTTTTATGCGCGCTCGGTTATTGCTGGTGAGCACCCGACTTTATATCTAGATCACTCTCAGGGTCAAATGGTTCATGGCGTGAGAGAGAAAGACTACCTATTTTCGTCAGACAAAAAGTGGGTAATTCCCCACGACCAAATGGGACTATCGTTTTCTGCTCATTGGCAACATCTTAAAGACAAATTTAAAATGAAGGACAGGCATGCAAAAGGCGGTGCAGTAAACGTATATTGGGTATTGGAAAAAGCAGATATTCCTGAAGGTCTAAAATTTGTTCCAGATAAACGTAACAACCAACACTATTTACTAGTGGTTAGCGAGAGTATGACGGTTCATGCCCTTGTGGCAAAGTTGATGTGGGTTGCAGATCGAATGTCAAAGATATCTGATGCGAGGAAGGCTTTATGATTGAATATAAATTTAAAGAAGAAAAGGATTTTGTCCTCCATTATGCAATAGCATTAAATAATCCAGTTGTTGAAAGTATTATATATGCCGGTCAGGTTTGCTCTTCCAGTGAAGCTAATGAACTGGCTAAATTTTTTTGGGAGATGGTGGACGAAATTGTTAAAGATAAAGATCAACACAAAATAATAGCTGGGCAAAGCGATCTGGAAGCATGGAATGAATACGTTTTTGAAAGTATCCGGTCGTATTTGATTAATAGTGGTTACGAAAGTGAATGGAATGCTCACGTGTAAAAATTTATAACAAGTCATAGAGGTGCCATTCTGAAGTATCCCGCTCTAGTGAATATTTCACACGTCCAAACTTAAATCACGGCGGCCAAACGGTCGCCGTAATTATTTAATAAATCAAAACTTCCCACTCAAAACCAACTGCACCGTGCGGGGTATTGCCGGTGTCCAGTTGTTCCAGGTTTTGCTGAGATAGGTATCGTCATCAAATACATTTTTCACCACCAGGTTTACATCAAATTCGCCCTGGCTTTTACCAATGCCGATTGAGAAATCAGTAATGCTTGAGGCATCTATCCAGCCGTAGGATGAAAGCGCATTGTCGGAATTGAATTCGCTGTTGTAAGAGGTGTTAAAGCTGGTGTGGAATTCGAAGTTGTTAAATACCGGTTTGCGGTAATCGACCCCGACGTTGAAGCTGTATTTGAATGCGCCAGGTAAAGTATCGCCGGAAATGTCGCGGTATGGATCTGCCCCGGTATAGCCGTTTTCAACCGGTTGGGCCGAGTTAAGGAATTCAACGTAATAGGCATCGTTGTAGGCACCGGAAAAACGGATGGTGGTGTTGGTGATGCCGCTGTAAATACCATCTAGCTCCAAACCCTGCGCGCGCACTTTCGGCACGTTGCCGGTGTAGGCGGTGTAGGCAGTTTCGGGAGCGCCATTGCTGGTATTTAATTGCGTGGTGTACTCATCGACAGTGCGCACAGCTTGTTGGTAATCCTCGATGTTGGTGAGGAAAATATCAGCATTCAGCACCAGTGTATTATCGAGCAACACACTTTTAACGCCCCATTCATAGGCGCTGGATTTTTCGGCTTTTGTTGGATAGGAAAAGCCATTCACGATTTGCGCAATACCCGCTTTTTCGCCGTATTGCCAGGATAAATAAGTGCTCAACTCTTCACTGAATTTATAACTGGGGCTTATTACAAATGCGGGCTGGGTGTCTTCGTAACTTTCTGCTTCCACTTCATTCCACAATGCGCCCAGTTGGGTTCTGCGTAGCGCTTTTGCATCGGCCACCTGACGCGACTGGGTTGCGTTGAGTGTGCTGTAATCGCTGATACCATAATATTTTTGTGCAAGTGTGTTAGCGAGTGCAATTTGCTCGGGCGTATTATCGGGTGTGAGTGCACCTATAACAACGGTATTGCCCGTTATAGGGTCGGGGTTGGTGGCATAGCTATTAAATCCACCGAGTTGCACATCATTGATAATGGTGATTGCACTGGGGTTTAGCGGAGTGCCCGCACCATTCTCGACGATCAATGCGCTACTGGTTGTGTTGCGGTCTTCGCGGGTAAGGCGCAGGCCTGTGGTTAATGTCAGCGGATCAGAAAAGTGCCAGTTGGCTTGCGCAAAAATAGCGCCGCTGTAGTTGTCATATTGGTTGGCTTGTTCGCGCGTCAAGCGGCTGAGGGAATCCTGCAATAACGCGCGGCCACTGGTGTTGGTATCGAGCCTTGTATATTGCTGCGGCGTTGCAAACCATGCACCCGCATCTGAACCCCAACCCGCACGGGTTGAATGCGCAATATCGGTAGAGAGAAAAAATAAACCGGTTTGGTAATCGACAAAACCACCTGTGTGAGAGCTCAAACGAAATTCCTGGCTGTACTGTTTGTAATCGACCAGGCCGCCACCGTTTTTACTGATATCGAAAGGCGTGCCTTCGTCATTGCGCGCTGCAAAGTAATAATCTTTATAGGCCGTAATTGAAGTGACTTCATGTTCAGCGACTTGCCAATTTAATTCGGCCGATGCGCCATTGGTGCCAGTGACAATAGGGTTGTAATTGTCCGCGTTAATCGCATTGCGTTTGCTATTGCCGATCCAGTCATCGTCGTAGCGGTATTCACTTTGGTCGAGGAACCAGCGGCGATTCAAACGGGTTTTGGCATCCGTTGTGAGTGGGTTGGTGTTAGTGCCAGCGAGTGGGCCTGTTTCATTGAGCCCGGCATATTCAGTTGGTGTATCGCTATTAAAGGAGCGGCCATTGGTTGCTTCACCTGCCTTGGGTTGGGCGTCCAGGCTTAAACGCGCATTGAAATTTTCGCTCGGCGTTAATAAAAATTGTACGCGTGCCGAAAACCGGTCTTTATTGGCGTAGGTTAGATCCTCGTTGTAAAGGTTGACCACATCACCTTGCGCTTTGTTGGCGGTAAACACGCCACGCCACGCCAGTAAATCATCTACCACCGCTCCACCCAATACCGCTGATGCATATAAATTATTGTACTGGCCGTAACTGATGGTCGCACTGGCTTCTGGTGTAAAAGTTGGGCGGCGGGTAGTGATATTAATGACGCCGAGACTGGTATTTTTACCGAGCAAGGTTCCCTGTGGTCCGCGCGTGACTTCAACGGCGGAAATATCAGTAAAGTCCACGCTCGATGAGAGCGGGTTATAGGCGTAATTAACGCCGTCTACAATAATGCCCACGCTGGGATCTTGCGCATCGGTCTGCGCTTGTTTACCGATACCACGCACCGACAAACTGAATTGGCGCGGATTGCCAGGGTTCCAGATGACATTGCCCACACGTTTGGTGATGGAAGAAATATCCACAGCGCGCAACCGTTCCAATTCAGGGCCGGTGACAACTGAAATCGATAAAGGGACTTCTTGCAATTTTTCAATCCGGTTGCGTGAGCGAACGGTTACTGCTTGCAATACAACGGGCTTTGCCGCTTTTGTGTCTGTGGTTTTTTCAGTGTCCTGTGCAGGTTGCGCCAGTAGTGCAGGGCTATAAATGCCGATACCGGTAAGCAGGAGTAAGAATGTCCTTGATATTCGTTGATTTCTTTTTCTTTCGGTATTGTATTTTTGTCGTGAATAAAATGTTGTTGCCATTGTTCATTCCTCTGTATAACGAAATAGGTGTGAAAATAAACTGCACAGTGCAATTTTCTTTTCCGCTATCGCAAGGAGTAGGCCACAAATTGTTGATTGTCTTAAAATTTGAAAATTATTTTTCAGCGAAAATCAACTGTTTTAAATTAAAAATGTTGTGATGGGAAATCAGCGATTGAATTGTAGAAATGTTAACTGAAGTGCAGCGAGTGTTTTGATTGGAGCGGATGGATAAAAAAAGGATTCATCGTGGAATTGATAATTCAACATCCCTGTTAGTGAATTGTGCTTTGTGCGAAATCGGGTTTTTAATATGCTTTTATTAAACTGTTTGTTTTTAAAACGATAGTACTTCCAAATGTATAAAAATCTCCATCGATGAATAGCTGTGGATACCCGCGTTCGCGGGTATGACGAACGTGGAATAGCTCTAATGATAAATGACTGTGGATATCTGCGTTCGCGGGTATGACGAACGTGTGAATAGCCCTAATGATAAATAGCTGTGGATATCTGCGTTCGGGGGTATGACGAAAGTGTGAATAAACTTAATGATGGATGGCTGTGGATACCCGCGTTTGCGGGTATAACTAAAGTGTGACCTTTACTTTTTAGTGCCTCCTTATTTTTGGTGCCTCTCTTATTTTTTAATGTTAACGACCCCATGGCGATCTGCCTGTGCTTTGCCATCGACAACGTGGGTGCTGGCGTCTTCAGGAATGGCCAGCATAGTTTTGTTCCAGGTTTCCCACTGTTGTTTTAGTTGCGCAAATACCTCGGGGTTGCGCTCGGCGTAGTTGGCCCGTTCGCGTACATCCTCAGCGAGGTTAAATAAAAATTCATTACCAGCAATTTTCAAATATTTCCAATCACCTGCGCGCATTGCACGCTGTTCGTTGCCTTTATAGCGCCAGAAGAGTGTGCGCGGTTTGGTGGGCGCGGCACCAAAGAGGATGGGTAGTAAATTTTCACCATCGCTTGGATAAGCAGGATCGGGAGATCCCCCTGCGGCAGATAACAAGGTCGGCAACCAATCCATGGTGATGGCGACTTGCTCTGATACCTGCCCGCTTTTAATTGCCGCTGGCCAGCGGATAATTGCAGGTACGCGTATGCCGCCTTCGAGCAATTCAGTTTTTTGACCGGTGAATGGCCAGGTGTCGGAGAATCGCTCACCGCCGTTGTCGCTGGTAAAAATGACTATGGTATTTTTACTTAAGCCGCGTGAGTCCAGTGTTTTTAATACCCGTCCTACTGCCGCATCGAGTGCTTGCACCATTTTGCCGTAGGTTTCCAGGCTGCCGCCTTCGTAGTGGAACAGGCTTTTGATTTCTTGTGCAACTGATTCATCTTCTGGTCCTTCCCAGGGCCAGTGAGGGGCAGTGAAATGCAGTGATAATAAAAAGGGATCTTTTTTGTCGTGCTTATTGATGTAATCCGTTGCGCGCTCGGCGATCAGGTCGGTGTAGTAACCCACTTTTTCCACCGGCACTTCGCCTTCATATAATCCTTCTTTTGCATCTGGCCCTACATTGGTTTTATGCGTGAAATAATCCAGTGCGCCGCCATAGTTGCCAAAAAAAGTATCGTAACCACTTTTTAACGGGCCAAAGGTGGGGAGTGAGCCAAGATGCCATTTGCCAAACAGTGCGGTTTTATAGCCTTGTTGTTTTAGCAATGAGGGCAGGGTGGGGTGATCAACCGGCAAACCAATATTATCCGCACTGCTGCTTAAAGGTTCTTCTAATCCGCCGCGCAAACGATATTGATAGCGCCCGGTAATTAAACCAAAGCGTGTTGCGGAACAGACTGCTGAGTTGGCGTAGGCTTGCGTAAAACGCAGACCTTGTTGGGCGAGCTTGTCTAATTGCGGTGTTGAAAAATGGCGCTGCCCGTACACACTTAAATCGGCGTAACCCAGATCATCCGCGAGGATAAAAATAATATTGGGTTTGGTGTTGGCTTTTGCCTGGACAAATTGACTGCCGAACAAACTGCTCGCCGCGAGGGATGCTACAGAAACCTTGGGCGCGCTCGCAATAAAACGACGGCGGCCCTTATTAATTCGATTCATAAATATACCTGGATTACTTGCTATTGCCGACCCGAAAGGTTTTTATATCGACAGGTTTAACCGGCTTTTCCGCGCGCGGTGTTCCTTCAGGAACCCAATCATAGGGAACCGGTTGCGCGCGATACACAGTATTGCTGGAAATTTGCTGCGCATCTTCCGGTTTGGGTGTGCTGAAGTAGGGGCTTATGTATTCCCACACAATTTCACCTTTGCTGGTGATTTGAAAGAATCGTCCATTCATCCCTTCATCAACCAAAGTATTGCCGTTGGGCAGGCGACGCGCACTGCTGATGTAGGAGCTATAAAAACTGTAGCCGGGATTACCTGAATCCACGCCAGTGTATTGCCACACAATTTCTTTTTTTACCGGATCAATTTCCAATACGCGCGAGCGCGGTTGGGTGCCGATATTAACCGGTGGATAGCCAGCAGCGCCCTGGTTATCAAACACCAGTAAATTGCCCTCGCCGGGTAAACCTTTGGGGATAATGTGTGCGTCGTGTTGACCGGAGATTTGGTCAACCGGGCGCGGCACATTTGGTTTGCCAGTGGTTTGGCCGATTGATGGGGGATAATCCGGGCCAATGCGCCAGACAATTTTCCCGCTTTTTTTATCGATAATGCCAATCACGTTGGCTTCGCGTGCATCGAATAATAAATTGTCGGGGTGGAAGCGCTGGTCTCCCGCGTCGTACCATTTATTGGGTCCGACGACTGACAAATTATTAAAATGCAAATAATCGAACGGAATAGTTTTGTCGTTGCGCGTTAATGTTTCGCGCAAAATTTTTAATGAAGCTTCGCTAAAACCCAATTCATCCAAATGTTCAAACGCAGCCCATTTCCAAACAACTTCACCTTTTGGATTCACTTCGTAAACGGCATCTTCCAATAATTTTTCTGCCTTCCAGCCTTTTACCGGAATGACGTAGTTCACCAAAATAACGGTATTGCCGTTGGGCAAGCGACGCCAATCGTGATGCTGGCGGATACTGGTGCCGTAGCCACTGGCATCGGTCGCGGTATTGTTGCTTGCGTAAGCATCCTGCACACCGGCACCGCCCCATTGCCAGATTACCTTTCCGTTCCAATCGACTTCACCAATCGATTGCGCCGCGGTATTGGCCCTGCCTCCGGTTTCACCTGCAAGCTGTACCAGTACATGGCCGCGCTTGCCGTCATTTAATGCAGGGTCGATTAATACCGGTGGAAAGGCGTTGTAATTCCACTCGTGAACGACGTTGCCATTTAAATCGATCAGATGGGTTTTTTTATCCTGCCCGGCAAACAGCACATAACTGTTGTAGGTTTTGTCGGGGTTATAAATTGTTACACCGGTGGGATAGACACTGGGTATTGCATTGACAGCCGTGCTGCTGATTGCCAGCAATAATCCCGCAAGGCTGGTGCGACGAAAGATAGAGTGAATCAATTTTCTACTCCTTAAAAACCTATCAATTCATCGCCAATGAATTGATAGGTATATGAAAAAATGAGCGCAAATATTTAGAAAACCTTTAAAAAATACGCGTTCCGTCATACCCGCGAACGCGGGTATCCATAGAATATGGATTAGCCGCGCCGCTCTACGAGTTGCAGGAATGACGATTGCTTTTTTAGAGCATCCTTAGAAACGACCGCTAAAACTGATTGCTGCCCAACGTGGTGTTGCCGGGGTATAACTGTTCCAGGTACGAGTGCTTGGGGTATCGTCATCAAACAGGTTTTTGACGATCAAACTCACATCAAAGGTTTGGTTCTGGTTGCCAATACCAATTCCGAAATCAACGACTGTCCTGCCTTCGATCCAGCCATAAGATGACAAGGAGTTATCGGAATTGAATTTGCTGTTGTATTGAGCGTTCAGGGTGGTATGGAATTCCTTGTCATTCCATACGGGTAAACGGTAGTCCGCGCCGATATTGAAAGAATATTTCGATGCACCCGGCAAGGTTTCACCACTGACATCTTGATAGGGTGGCGCACCCGAGTAACCATTTTCCGATGGTTGCGGTGAGTTGGTAAACTCTATGTATTTTGCATCGGTAATCGCACCTGCAAAGCGCAAGGTGGTGTAGGGAATACCGGAGTAAACGCTGTCGATTTCAATTCCGCGCGCGCGCACTTCGGGAATGTTGGCGGTCGCATTGGTATAGACATCGTTCGCATTAGGATCAGCCTGGCGGGCGAGGTTGGTTCCGTATTCGTCAAACACGCGGCTGGTTTGCTGGTAGTCTTCAATGTCCATTTGGAATAGCGCCAGGTTAAATACCAGTGTGTCATCCAGCACCAGGGATTTTATTCCCACTTCAAACGCATCGTTTTTCTCTTCGGTCACCAGATTGGAAATGCCGTTGGTGGCCTGTGCGATACCGGCTTTCTCGCCGTGTTGCCAGGAGAAATAACTGGTTAAATTTTCATTGAATTTGTAAGTGGGGCTGATAACAAAAGCCGGCAAGGTTTTTTCGTAGGGCTCTACTTCAAACTCATCAAACACAATACCGATTTGTGATTGGCGTAAGGCTTTGGCCGCGCCCACCTGTGCTTTTTGGGCGGCGGTCAAACTATCGTAGGCTGCACCGGGTGTAGTCGTCGTAATTGCAGTGCCGAAATATTCGTTTGCTACCTGGTCAGCCAACTGTAGTTGTGCATTGGTATTGCCAGCGCCGAGCACACCGGCGTTGTTGGAAATAAATCCGCCGAGGTTTACACCATTCACTACCGCCGGATTCAGCTCGGCACCAAAGCCATTATCAATGATGTAGGTTGCTGTCGTATTGCTACGCTCTTCACGTGTAAATCGCAAACCGGTGGTCAACACAAATTGTTCAGTAAAATTCCAGTTCGCTTGCGCAAATGCGGCGAGGCTTTTGTTGTTAATGTCCTGGTAACCCGCAGGACTATTCCAGGCCATATCCAGGCCAGAAAGTGAATTAATTAATAAGTAACGGCCATTGCTGTCTTTATCGAGTGTGGCGTATTGCGAGTTACTGGCGAACCAGGCGCCCGCATCGTTGCCCCATACACGCTGGTATTCAGCAACGTTGTTTACATCCAGATAAAATAAACCGGTTTGGTAATCGACAAAGCCGCCTTGTTGAGAACTCAAACGCAGTTCCTGGCTGAATTGTTTGTAGTCGTTAAAAAATCCACCGGAGTTGCGCTGGATATCAAAGGGTGTGCCTTCATCATTCACTGCATTGAAATGGTAGTCCTTGTAGGCGGTGATGGATTTAACCGTATGGGTATCCAGTTTCCAATCCAGGTCGATAGTGGCACCGTTGCTGCCGGTGATAAGCGGGCGGCGGCCATCGGTGTTGTATTCGTTTTCCCCTCCGCCATAGAGATAACTATCTTCATAACTGTAGCTTGGGCTCTGGGTAAACCAGCGGCGTTCCAGACGCGTTTTTGCATCGCTGGCGAGATTGTTTTTGGAGCCGTCTGAATAGGTTTCGGGGGTGGGCGTGTAAATGGTACGACCATTGGTGCGCTCACCGGAACGCGGTTGTACGTCTACTGCGAGGCGCGCGGTGAAATCTTCAGTCGGGGTTAATAAAAACTGTACGCGCCCTGAAACACGCTCTTTGTTGGAAATACTTTCATCACTGTTGTAGGCGTTTTTAATATCGCCCTGGCCTTTGCTCACACTGAGTGTGCCGCGCCATGCGAGTAAATCATCAATCACTGCTCCGCCACCGGCAAAGCGGCCCTGGACAGTATCCCATTCGCCGAGTGTAACGGCGTAATCAAAATCGGGATCAAATGACGGACGTCTGGTGGTAACGCTGATCGCACCGATACTGCTGTTTTTGCCGAGCAATGTGCCCTGTGGGCCGCGCGTGACTTCCACACTTTCCACATCGGTAAAATCAAAACTCGATGAGAGCGCGTTATAGGCGTAGTTGACGCCATCCACAATTAAACCTACTGCCGGGTCTTGCGCTTCAGTTTGGCCTTGCTTGCCAATACCGCGGATGGCGAGGCTGCTGGTACGCTGGTTGCCCTGGTTCCAGGAGATGTTGGCCAGCCGCTGGGTGATGGCGTTGATATCGGTCGCATTCAAACGCTCCAGTTCCCTGCCTTGTACAACGGAAACCGACAGGGGAACATCTTGCAGTTTCTCAATACGGTTGCGGCTGCGTACAGTCACTACACCTAATACCAGTGGTTTGCCTTTTGCTGCCTGCGTTGCTTGCCCTGAATTTTGTGCAGTTGAATTTTGCACAGCAGCATTCTGGATAGTTTTATTTTCCACACCTGTGGCGCCTGTTCCCGCTGTTGTTTGAGCAACAGCGGCTGATGATACAAAAACACCTGCTACCAATAAGGCCAATGGGGAAAGGGAAAAGCGTTTTTCTTGTGCTGAAAAAATAACATTTTTAATTAATTTTGATTTTTTACTAACGATGCTCATCAAGAGACTCCTGGGTTTCGAATTGCGATAACAACAGGAGTTTGGCAATTTGTATGCCACAGGAAATTTTTATCGCCGTGATTTATTTGGCGATGATCAAAAAAATTCATAGAAAACAACCGCTTGGTTTTTAATTTTTTATTTATTCAAATCGGCTAAAAGATTGTTTTTTTATTGCTATCGCCCAATTTCTTGATGTTGAAAATCAACCAGTGCGCAAGTGTTGGTTTTTGGATGTTCCCCCGTAAAATTTCCCCGCATGAATTCTGTGTTGCCAGAAATACAGTTTGTTTTCCCGATGTTTTTTATCCACCAGCTAGCTGAATTTTTGATGTTTTAAGGCAATCGTTTTTGCTATTGCTGTTAAATGTTGTAATAAAAAATAGTGAATGAATTCAAGGTCATATAAGGCGATGATGATTTGATTCTGTATACGTTTAAAAACATGGCTCGCTAGTTGCTTTTACCGATTTGTCTTTTGTAGCTGTTGAGAAATCAATGGCGGTAATTTTTTGGTACTAGCATTTTTGCGCTTTGGCCTTTTCCCGTGGTGTTGAGTCCCGGTGGTGTTGAGTGTAGAAACCATCATCTGTTTCAGGAGTGAGTTAATGAACAAAAAGAAAATAGTCCAGGCCATTCTTGTCGGCCTGTCGGCATCCGTGTTTTTGGCTGGGTCTGCACATGCGGCAGAAACGGCTAAAGCTTCAGGGAAGGACGCTGAAGCAAAGAAGGAAACCGTTAAACCCATAACCAGCACTGCCCCCAAAGATTGGGCCTACTTGCCTATCAATGCCAATGTCCAGGTGCCGGATGCAGCTGGTAATAAATGGGTTCGTTCGCCTATCGATAATTTTATTCTGGCGCGCTTGAATGAATATGGATTGACCCCTTCCAAAGAAGCGGATCGTGCAACCTATATTCGCCGCGTGACCCTGGATTTATTGGGGCTGTTGCCAACACCTGCCGAAGTAGAGGCGTTTGAAAAAGATAAATCGCCCAATGCCTACGAAAATTTGGTTGACCGTCTTTTGGCATCGCCACACTTTGGTGAGCGTCAGGCCCGCCGTTGGTTGGACCTTGCACGCTATGCCGATAGCGCAGGTTTCCAGAATGACCAAACCCGCCCGAACAATTGGCGCTATCGCGACTATGTCATCAAATCATTTAATGATGACAAACCCTTTGACCAATTTGTGCGTGAGCAGGTAGCGGGCGATGAATTGTGGCCCGATAGCCAGGAAGCAAAAATTGCGACCGGACTTTTGGCTGGCTATCCCGATAACTTTAACTCCCGCGATCTGGTACAGCGCCATTATCAAATTGCTACCGACGTCACCGATCTCGTGGGTGAAACTTTCCTTGCCTCTACTATTGGCTGCGCCAGATGCCACAACCATAAAATCGACAAGATTAGCCAGGTTGAATATTTCCAACTGCAAGCATTTTTCGCCAATACTTTTGCGAATGAAAAAGTTGAATTGGCAAAAGGGACTGAAACCCAGTGGGATATTGATTTTGTGACTGCGCAAGCGGTGTACCAGGCGGCGATCAAACCGATTACCGATCAACAAAAAGCGATTCTTGACCAGGTGCGTGTAAAAGGTCGCAAGTACCACAACGAGCGTTATTTAACGGATAGCCGCGATGCTATTTTCAAACCCAAAGAGCAATGGACTCCGTTGGATAAATGGGTCAATGCACGTTTGAATGCAGTGGCATCCGAGCGCGATATTGCGGGTTATTTGCGTGAGACTTCCGAGAAGCACCATCCGCAATATGACCCGGCAAACGTGGAGCGTTGGGCTGAGTACGAGCGCCTGACTGAAGAGCTGAAAAAATATGACAACCTGCGTCCGCGCCGTGGTTCAAAAACCTACACCGCTCTTACTGAGTTAGGCACGCAAGCACCTGAGACCCATGTGCGTTTCAACGGAATCCATGAGCGTCCGCTGGAAGCAGTCGAGCCAGGTTTGCCAAAACTTTGGGCAGGTAACAACACCCAATTGCAGATTACACCTACGGCTACTTCAACCGGTCGCCGCACCGCCTTGGCCAATTGGCTGGTGAGTGCAGAAAACCCGTTAACAGCGCGTGTGTATGTCAACCGTGTGTGGGCGCAATTGTTTGTTAAAGGTATTTCAGGTGTGGTGGAAGATTTTGGTCGCGCCGGTGAAAAGCCAACGCATCCGGAATTGCTGGACTATATCGCAACTGAATTTGTGAAAAATGGCTGGAGCTCGAAAAAATTGCAGCGTGAAATCGTATTGTCTGCTGTTTATCGCCAGGCATCAGATGAGCGCGCCGAAGCGGTTGCCGTTGATCCTGCCAATAAATTGTTAGCGGTGTATCCACGTAAACGCCTGGAAGCGGAAGAACTGCGCGATTCCTTGCTCTATGCCTCGGGTGAATTGGATGAAAGCATTGGCGGCCCAGCGGTATTCCCTAAAGTGCCAAGCAGTCTGGTGGCGGGCAATACGCTGAACAACGGTCAAGGTGGAGCATTGTGGGAAGAGGCAAAAGATCCTAACGATCACAAGCGTCGCAGTATTTACACCTTTGTGCGCCGCAGTTTGCCTTATCCATTAACAGCATCCTTTGATCCGGCCGATCCATCCAAACCGCATCACAAACGCGATGTCAGCACCACCGCATTGCAGGCGCTGACCTTGTTTAACAGTGATGTTGTTTTCGGTTGGTCGCAAGCACTGGCTGGCCGTGTGATTTCAGAAGCAGGTGCAAATGAAAATGCGCAACTGGATACCCTCTACGAAATCCTGTTCTCACGCAAACCAACCCGTGAAGAGAAATCAGCCTTGAAAGGTTTCTTGAAAGAGCAGGAACAATTAGTAGAGAGCAAAGCCTGGACTGACAAATTTGAAGTAGCTGTACCAACTGGATTGAAGGACACCAAAAATCTTGACCCGTTTAAAGCGGCGGCTTTTGTTGACCTGGTACACGCAGTGGCTAACTCCAACGAATTTGCGTATCGCTTCTGATACGCAATTCGTCGGACAGAATTCAACATTTCATTTAACAATTTTACTTATAGAGATTAATGCAATGGACAATAAATCACGTCGCGATTTTTTAAAGAACAGCAGCTTGGGTGTAGGTGGTGCTGCATTCGCAGGCGCTATTCCCGGCCTCAATATTTCAGCCGCATCCGCAGCAGAATTGATTGATCCCCTTGCGCCCAAAGATCCGCATTTTCCTGCAAAGATAAAATCGGTCATCTGGTTACACCAGAACGGCGCACCCAGCACCCTCGACTTGTATGACTACAAACCCGAGCTGGTAAAACAGGCCGGCAAAGGCGTACCTGATTCTTTCCTGAAAGGCATCAAAACCAGTACGCAAGGCGGTGTGAATGAATTGTTTGTTGCCAACAACAGAACCTGGAAACAATACGGTGAGAGCGGTGCATGGTTTTCAAACCTGTTGCCAAACCTTGCGCAACATGCAGACAAACTTACGTTTATTAAATCCAGTGTGACTATTGGTGCAACACACGATATTTCGATCCTGAAATTAAATACTGGCGATTTAAACCCTGGCCGCCCGTCACTGGGTGCATGGATTTCCTACGCGTTGGGTTCAGCCAATCCGGATTTGCCACCCTATGTAGTTTTGTATAACGGCGCTTCCGAGCCGCGTGCGGGTTCAGTGAACTGGAACTCGGGTTTCTTGCCAGCGGTTTACCAGGGCACTGCATTCCGTCCTGGCGACTCACCGATTTATTATCTTGATCGTCCTGAATTGCGCTCTGCCTCGCAACAGCGCAGCTCGCTGGATTTGTTAAACCGCTTGAATAAATTGGGTGCAGAAAATCGTCCTCTGGATACTGAATTGAAAGCGCGTTTGCGTTCATACGATCTGGCTGACCGTATGCAAGTTGCTGCACCGGAAGCGGTCGACCTTTCCAAAGAAACTGACGCAACCAAAAAATTGTACGGCATTGATGATGCGATTACCGGCAGTTACGGTACCAGCTTGTTACGTGCGCGCCGTTTAGTTGAACGCGGTGTGCGCTTTATCCAGGTGGTGAGTGGTGCACCTGATGGCGAGACGGAAATTACCAGTTGGGATGCGCACGATGACCTGGAGAAAAACCATGGTTTGATGGCGAAAATGGTGGACAAGCCTATCGCCGGTTTGCTGGAAGATTTGAAATCGCGCGGTTTGTTGGAAACCACTTTGGTGGTATGGACCTCCGAGTTTTCCCGTACCCCGTGGGGCGAAAGCGGTACCGGTCGCGACCACAACCCCTGGGGTTATACCCAATGGATGGCCGGTGGCGGCTTGAAAGCGGGCTTCACCTACGGCGGTACTGACGAACTGGGTGTGCAGGTTGCTGATAAAGAAACTGCGGTAGATACCTACGATTTGCACGCAACTGTGTTGCATTTGTTAGGTTTGAATCACCTCAAGACTACGTTCATTAACAATGGCCGCTCTGAACGTCCTACTGTTGTGTTCGGTAAAGTGGTTAAGGACATTTTGGCCTGATCTGGTGGTGATATTTTTTAGGGTGAAAGGAGGGCAGTGATACTGCCCTCTGCTAGTCAATATTGGTTTGGGGATTTATGCGTAATTTTGTAGTTGTTGTACGGTTTGTTGTGATTGCAATTGTAAGCGGTCTGTTCATCAACCCTGCCAGCTTTGCCGAAGAAGCGGAAATGGATATGGACTTGATGCAGACTATCGAGAGCACCAACGATAATCTCTCATCTAATATCGCGTTGGAAAATGCAGAATCGGCCATCGCCGATGCAAAAACATTAAACGAACTTTTTGCCGTTGTTGAAGAGCACTATAAAAAAGCCTCTGCCGCAGGTGAGGATGTTGCCGAAGCCGTGGATTTATCGACGAAAAGTGTAAAATTTTCGAATGAAATAATGGTTTTTCTTGAGCAGAAAGATTTTGACAGTGCAGCCAATACCGCAACCGATTTGGCGCGCACCTGCAAAACTTGCCACAATTTTTATAAAGAAGACTAGGCATGGGATTATCGCTTGGTCTTGTGGGCAGGTTGTGCCTGTTGGTGTTTTGCTGTGTGTGTATTCCGGTAGGCGCGCAAACGCCTGATTATTCACTGCTTGATGCTGCCAATGCTGATAATGGAAAAACATTATCGGATGATGAGCGCTGCCAGGAATGTCACGGGGCTGATGGTAATATCCACGCAAATAATGAAGCGGGTAAAATTCCCAAGCTGGCAGGGCAGCACCCTGCGTATTTGTTAAAACAATTCAATGATTTCCGCAGTGGTGCGCGTCACCATGATTTTATGGCGATGATGGCCCGTACCGTTGACGACGAAACTGCAGCCGATATATTTGCACATTATGGAGCCCAGCCGGTTATGAAAGGTAGTGGTGCAGGAGAGACTGTTCCAGGTAAAACCTTATATTTGGAAGGCGATAGTGCAAGGCAGATACAAGCTTGCGCTAATTGCCATGGCATTGATGGTAGGGGCCTTGCTAAAAATCACCCCTCACCGGTTGCAGGCTTGGCTCTGGAGTTTATCCCTGTTATCGGCGGACAGGATTGGCATTATCTCGACCAACAATTGCGCGATTGGCGCAGTGGTGAACGTACCAATAGTGCCGGTGGTGTAATGAATAAAGTCACGGCTAATTTACGTGATGATGAAATCAAAGCCTTAACCGACTATATTTCAAGCCTATAAAGTAATTCTGTACTGTCCGTCATTCCTGCGAACGCAGGAACCGTAGACCAGCACAGCTAATTTATTTGTGATAGTTATGGATACCCGCGTTCGCGGGTATGACGACAGTATATTGTTTACTGAGAGTAATTCAGGGATTTTCGTCGTTCCTGCGAACGCAGGAATCCAGCAAGATGTAGATATTGTTTGCAGTCATTTATCTTTGTATTAATTGATCAGGTATACATTATGAAACGTTTATTATCTCTGGGTGTATTGGCGGGTTTGTCTGTGGGCATATCTATGGGATTAGCGAGTCCTGTATTTGCAGCATTAAAAGAAGGTGATAAAGCGCCCGTATTTAATTTACAGGCGTCACTTGCGGGTAAACCGTTTGATTTTTCGTTGGCCGAAAGCCTTAAAAAAGGGCCGGTAGTTGTTTATTTTTATCCATCGGCTTATACCGGTGGGTGCAATATCCAGGCGCACACTTTTTCCGTTAACAGTGAAAAGTTTGCCGCGGCGGGCGCAACAGTGATCGGAGTTTCGCTCGACAGTATTGAACGCCTCAACGACTTTTCTGCTGACCCTGAGTACTGTGCTGGAAAGTTCGCAGTGGCCTCAGATGCAAATGGAAAAGTAGCACGCGCATTTGAATTGAATGTACGTGAAGCAGTAGCGGGCAAAGTTGATTCACGTGGTAAGGAAATTGACCACGGCTTTGCCGAGCGAACCACCTTTATTATTACGCAGGATGGAAAAATTGCCGCGACCATTGGTGGCGTAACACCGACAGAAAATGTAAACGCTGCATTGGCAAAAGTTCAACAACTCACTGCTGCACATTGATAGATATGCAGGCTTTATTTAAAGCCTGCAATATTTTCCGTATAACTTTAATCCTATTAAGGAAGTTCCGGAATCCTATTAAGGAAGTTCTGGAGTCCTATTAAGAATGTTCCGGAGAAATATATCTTTCGTCATGCCCGCGAACGCGGGCATCCATTTTTAAAACAATCTTTTTTAAACCAGTGAAAGCCCCACAGCTTTAAGCTGTGCAACAATATCGATATGAATGGGCACACCATCCAACAAATTCAGTTGCCTGACCTGCCAGCCGCGCTCCCCCGGATAATTAAACGGTGTTGCTTCATTTTTTAAATAATCCAGGAAAAACCTGACCCGTTGTTTAAATACATGTAATTCAATAAAGGCATTTACATTCAGGGCGATAAAAATTTTAGTTGAGTTGGGATCTATCCCGCTTTGGTCGACCGCCAATAATTGTTGGGTAAACGCAGCGCCAGCCAGGGCCGCTGTGAGCAACTCAATCATCACCGCAAGCCCGGCACCTTTGTGTTCTCCCATTGGTAATACGGCACCGGATAAAATGGCAGCCGCATCATTGGTTGGTTTTCCCTGGTTATCTATGCCCCAGTTTTCGGGCAATGTTTTTCCTTCACGCAACCATGTGCCCACTTTGCCGACAGCGGCTTGGCTCATTGCCATATCCAATACAATGGGTTCACTGGCATTGATTCCAGGGATACCAATGGCCAGGGGATTGTTGCCAATGACTGCGCGTTTTGCCCCGGCAATCGCCATACTGGGGATTGCATTGGTGGTGCAAATGCCAATGAAACCTTCTTGTGCAGCGCGGCTTGCATAAGCATGCGCGCGTCCCCAATGCGTAGTTTTTTTTGCAAGGCAAACACCAACACCAAAATCCCGTGCGCGGCTTTTGGCCTGCTCCATTGCTTGCTGCGCTGCATATCTGCCCGGCCCATTATCGCAATTCAATACACAAATAGCGCCCAGTTCGCGCTCAACTGAAAAGATGGGCGCGGCCTTGACCCTGCCATCCGCCAACGCGGCCAATAATCCGGGTAGCATACGCACGCCGTGGGAGGGCACTTCCTGCAAATCGGCCTCTGCCATAATGATCGCTTCCTGCATTGCCTGTTGTTGTGGTATTCCCGCTTCGTGCAGGCGTTGCGCCAAACGTTGGCAGAGGATTTCATAGGGAACTCTTAACGAATCAGTCATTTTTTTTCCGTATTAAGATGGTTAGGTTCGTGGCGCAATTTAAAATAAAAAATCGCACCCCTTGCATGGCAAGTGTGCGATTTTTTTTATCATCGTGATATTGCATTGGCTCAACTTGAATGGTTGGTGTTTATGCAATCTATTCATCCTGGTTGATAATTGAAATTCAAATAGTAAATCGATGGTTCGAATAAACAGCTCAGGAAACTATGGATACCCGCGTTCGCGGGTATGACGAACTGTGCTTTTTCAGCTCTCCTAGAACTTTCCAGTAAATACTACTCCAAACCAGCGCGGATAAGGCCAGGGTGAATAGCTAGTCCAGCCTTCATCGTGGGTTCTGTCATCAAACGCATTTTTTACAATCAGGCTCAGATCATAATGGCCGTCCTGGGTACTTATACCAATTGATGCATCGGTACGGGCCCCACTGGGGAAATAACTGTACTCCGACAAGTCATCAGCATTGAGGTAATCACTCCAATAAGCTGTATTGAAACTGGTATGGAATTCCGCTGCGGTAAACACAGGTACACGGTATTCAGCTCCAAAATTTACCGTCCACTTTGATGCGCCGGGTAAATTCTTTCCGGTTTGATCAACAAAGGGTTCAGTAAGGTAAGTCAACTCGGAAGGTTTGGGTGAATTTTTAAAATCTTTGTAATAGGCATCATTATAGGCACCGCTAAAACGGATGCTTAAGTGTTCTATACCAGAGTAAACACCATCAAATTCAATACCTTCCACGCGCACTTTATTCACGTTGCCCTGGGCTGTTGTATAGGCTGTCGGGTTTGCAATGCCGTTGTTGATATTGTCTTGGGTGAGCCATTCGTCCACTACACGTATTGCCTGTTGGTAGTCATCAATATCCATTACAAAAATATCGGTATTTAATGTCAGGGTATCCTCGAATAAAAATGTCTTTAACCCTAATTCATAAGCATTGGTTTTTTCCGGTTTAACATTGGCGGTTGCACCATTGATATTGAATGCCGTGCCCGATTTTTCGCCATATTGCCAAGTGGCATAGCCCCTGATTTGTTCGTTAAATTCATAACTTTGGCTGAGAAAACCCGTATAAATAGTGTCCTCATAATTACTTTCTATATAGGGGATTAATTGACCGATCTGGCTGGCGCGCAGTGATTTGGCGGCAGCAATTTGTGATCTTTGTGCATCGGTCAGGCTCTGGTATGCGGCGCCAGGTACTTCGGTAATTGGAGCTCCGTAATATTCATAAGCAACTGTATCGGCAAGCAGTTTTTGTTCGTCAGTATTATTTTCGATAACGTTATTGAATCCTCCTAAATCATAACCGCGCACGGAGACAGGATTTAATGCTGAGCCTACACCGTTCGATTCCAACACTACCTGGTCGGAGGTAGTGCGGTCTTCCGAACCAACACGCAGCCCTAATGTCAATGTCGCATCATCATGCCAATGCCAGTCAGTATTGCCATAAATGGCATTGCTTTCAGTTTCAACCCAGGTGTCGCCCCGTTTACGGCCCGATGCCAGTGCGTCATGCAGCAATGCTTTACCTGCTCCGCGGTTAACACCTGCGTTGCGCTCCAGAGTATTGTATTGGCCAGTGGTGGCAAACCATGCGCCTGCATCGGAACCCCAACCGGTTTTGGAAACAATATTGTCTTCAGTCTGGAAAAAAATGATGCCGGCAATATAGTCAAAGGTTCCACCTTCTTCTGACTCTATACTGAATTCCTGGCTGTACTGTTTGTAGTCAACACCGCCACCGCCATCGACGCTAATATCAAAGGGCGTACCTTCATCATTGCGCGCATCAAAGGTGTAATTTCTCCAGGCTGTAATGGAGTTAAAAATATGGTTTCCGAAGGTGTAATCAATATTTAATGAAGCCCCTTTGTTAGAAACAGTTTGTCCTCGAAGTTCATTGAAATAAACCGTTTCATCTGCCTCATTGGCAATATAGTCATCGTAAGTGTAAACATTGTTGATACCAAATTCGCGCCCTACAAACCATCCCCGTGCAGGAGTGAACTTATTATCTTTATCATAAAAACCATCCAGTTTTGCTTTTGCGGTGGTACCTGATGCATCGGTAAGTGAGCCATCTTCATAGCGCTCGGGTTGGTCATGATAAAACGTTAAACCGTTTTGCAGTTGTGCTGCCCGTGGTTCTACATCCACGCTGAGCAATGCATTTAGTGCGGGTGTGGGTGTTAATAGCAGTTGTACACGCGCGCTGGTGCGGTTTTTGTTGTACATACTGAAGTTTTCATCGTAACGGTTTTCATAATAACCGCGTTGTTTATCCACAATAAATGCACCGCGCCATGCCAACAGATCATCAATAACCGCACCGCCATAAGCACCTTTGACAATCACAGAGTCGCGTTCCCCATAGCCCACACTTAATTCACCAGTGGACTCAAACGTAGGTTTTTTCGTTGTGACGTAAACCGCACCTGAGCTGCCGCCCTTGCCACCAAGGGTACCTTGCGGGCCGCGGAAACCTTCAACGGTTTCAATATCGTAGAAGTCAAAATTGCCCAGTGCGGTTAGGCCAAAACTAACACCGTCCTGGATAACCAATACGCTGGGGTCTTGTACTTCCGCAAATGCGCGTTTACCTACGCCACGGATAGAAAGCGATGCGCCACGCGTATTATTTTGGTTGAAGGTGACGTTGGCGAGGCGCTTTGAAATAGCTTCGTAGTCAACTCCCAATTCACGGTTGAGTACATCACCGCCGACAATAGATTGAGAAAATGGTTCTTCATGGACAGCGCGTAATGTTTTTTTCTCTTCTTCTTTTAGACCTAGAACAAAAATTTCTTCAATCATTGTTTCGGAGCGCTGGCCACCGGCACTGGTGGGTTCCTCTTCCAGAAGTTCCTCAACATCAGCTTCTTCCGGATTCGCTACAGTGGCTTCCTGTGCGTAAGCTGCCGAGCCTATAAACATAAAGCTTGCTAGTAACACCGCCAGTGGTTTTCGATTGAGTTGGTGTAAGTGTGCAGTGTTATTGCTGGTAATGCCCGATCTCATAATTTACTCCGTTAATCATTAGGTGCAATTGTTGACGGGGTAATAGCAATCGGTATACCAGTTTAAAATTTAATGAATTTAAATTTTTAGTGTTTTGATTTAATTACAGTTTTTATTTTAAAAAATAAAATCCATTTTGTTTTAATAAAAATTACACACTTTTTTGTTTTGCTTGAAAATAAAATTGCTTCTATTAAATCAATAATTGTTCAAATTAAGTCACTCTTATTGTTTTAGTTAAAACTAAAATAATAGATGGTAAACGATAGTTATAAAAAAGGCGCAGCTCTTATATCAGAGCTGCGCCTTAAAAAAGATAAAAATATAAACAGTAACCAATAGGTTAGGTAAATTAATTTTTTGCTATGGTGGTATAAGTCACCAGGTCGTCGATTTTAGCCAATTGCCCATGCAGCGGTGCAATGCGTTCAACATTCAGGTTGAGGCGTTTGATATTTTGCAACAAGTTCGCTGAAAAAGGGTTGAGAGCGGTTTGCGCTGGCGCATTTGGCGGTGGTGGTGTGAACGCGTCTGCCTCGATCAATATTTTTTCTGCCGGTAAATAAACCAATGCAAACGCATCGTTATGGCCATTACCGGCAATGGTATGGATTTCAATACTGCGTGTACCGTCATTTAACACCAGTTTATCAGTGAAGGTTTTGAATATTGGTGTTTTTTTAGATTTAGCGAGATTATCTGCATTCAGTGTGTGTGGGTTCTTCCATGCCTGTTCGTAAAAAGCCTTATTGTCTTCGTGGGTCACAATAGTTGCCCCCGCATCAACATAAGTGCGCAAACCACCGGAATGATCAAAATGTTGGTGGGTATTGATCAGGTGAGTAATTTTTTTGTTAGGAATTAACTCCTTTACTTTGGCTATTACAGCCAATGAGCGCTCTTCATGTTGTGGCGCTTCTACTATCACCACATGGTCTTTTTGTTCGATTGCCAAACTATGGTGACTGCCGCCTTGTAAATAATGAACACCGGGGGCGAGTTCGGTATCGGTCACTACAATTGCTGGTTGTGGGTTGGCCTTAATCTCAGCCGGAACATCAATCGCAACTGCATTGTTGGTTTTAACGCTGGTCACGTTAATATCCAATACCGGCGCGCCGCCTTGTATACGCTGGATATGTGAAGGGAACCAAACGCCGTTGAAATCTTTATAGCCCGTGTAGCTAAAGGTGATGTTGGTGTCACCTAATACCGGGTTATCAATCCAGGTTTGGACTTGCTCCAGATTGCCATCTTTATTAATCACACCCTGGTATTTTTTAGCCTTTACGGAAAATTCAACCTGTGTTCCTTTGGCGGTTGAACTAATCACGGCATTATTTTTTTGCGCTGCTTTTAAAAATCCTTGCGGTGTTGTCCAGATTTCGGCCTGGCGTTCTTCCACGGCTGTAGGTTGTGTTTGGGCGACAGGTGCAGTGCCTGCCGGTGCTCCTTGGGGAGCTGCAAGGTTCCAGGCAAGATTACCACTTATATATTGATCCGGTTTTTGTTCTACCGGCACCGGCCGTTCACGACCCGCTTCAACTATTTGTTTGCGCGTTTGGAGGATGCGTGCGGAGGCTGTATCGAAATCAATCGTTGCGCTGTAACTACTTACTTCAAATGCTGGCCAGGCGGTACCCGGTGCAGGTGATTGACCAAACTGATACCACTTGCCCGCGGCGTTAAATTCCAGGCTGGAAATTTTATCGCCGCCTACTTTTTTGTAGGCATTGGCCAATTCGCTGTTGTCGGCAGCAAAGGCGGGTGATAACGAAAATGCACTAAGTGTAAATAAACTGATGCTGGAAAGCTGTTTGATATTTTTCATTACGGGTTTCCTTATTAATGAACTATTAATGATGTTAGTCCCTGTGGCCTCAGCAAGCCTTGTACCAATATTGAATGTTGTAGCTGGCGTTATAAAAAGGCTCGCTGTTGCTTTGGTGGCAGCATTGGTTGTTGCGGTGAAGGCAGCAACTGTTCCATTTTGAACAGGGCTTGACGTTAATTAATTACTTAAAAAACTCTAGTGTGTTTAAAAAATGGAGATTCGTTTGAAATATCAACAATGCAGTGATTTATCCTGATCAATGTGGCGCAGTATTTTTATTTTTTCGGTGTGGCGCAGTATTTGCTTTTCCGTAATCAGTATTTAATTGTTTCTTGGATTACGGGGTTTAGTATGAAAGCAAAACATTTTCTCTATGGCAGTTTTATATCTGCCATTGTCTCTTTGGTTGCTGGCAACGTCAGTGCCCACCACGCATTTTCTGCCGAGTTTGATGCTAACCAGCCGATTGAAATAAAAGGTGTTGTTACCAAACTTGAATTGGTGAATCCGCATAGCTGGCTTTATTTTGATGTGAAAAAGGCAGACGGAACTGCGGAAAACTGGGGTTTTGAATTTGGTGCCCCTTTTAGTTTGAAACAGAAAGGGCTTACCAAAGCGGCTTTACCTATCGGGACTGAGGTGACGATTAAAGGTTACCGTGCAAAAAACGGGTTGAATTTTGGTTATGCAGTCACCGCAGTATTAGCGGATGGCCGCACCTTTACCACTGGCGGTGCCCCTGATGCTCCTGCAAGCCAGGCAAAACCGGCCCAATAGGTTTTTGTATCTTTTTTTTGCAGGAGATTGTTTTTGCAGGGGATTGTTTTTGCAGGGGATTGTTTTTTGCCTGGAAATAAGTTTTTAACTGGAGATAATTTTTTGAAAAGTCCACTTCGATTTTCGTTTCATTGGAAATTTTATTTTTCCTTTACTGCGGTGTTGCTGATTTCATTATTTACGCTACAAGCGTGCCAGAAATCACCTGCAGATGAAGTTGCTGCCACAACACCATCGGCGAATGATATTCCGCGCCTCGCCAGCGGCAAGCCGGATTTTTCTGGAATCTGGGAGGCCACCACCGCTGCGGATTACGATCTGGAACCACACTCTAATCGTAAGGATGCGCCACCAAGTGCCGGTATTATCGATGGGAAATTTATTCCCTATTTACCTGCCGCATTGGAGCAGCGCAAAAAGAATTTTGAGCAGCGCGCTACGCTGGACCCCGCCGAAAAAGGTTATACCCTGGGTGTGCCGCGCGGTATTTATTATCCCGAGCCATTCCAGATTTTCCAGCGTGAAAAGGATTTAATCCTGGTTCATCAATTTGGGCATTCAGTGCGCACTATCCACACTAATAATACCGATCATCCAAAAGATCCTTATGACTGGTGGCTGGGTGATTCCCGCGCGAAATGGGAAGGTGATAGTTTAATCGTGGATGTAAAACATTTTAACGGCAAGACCTGGCTTGATCGCTCTGGCAATTATCACAGCGATACTTTGCATGTAATAGAGCAGTGGACTTATCTGGATAAAAATACGATTGAATACAAAGCAACATTGGAAGATCCACAGGTATACAGCCGCCCATGGTCACTCAGTGTGTTACTGCATCGTCACCGCGAAAAAGATTTCCAATTGATTGAGGATTATCGTTTCACACTTGAATACAGCGATCACTATCCGCCACATGCACCGACACAATAATGCTGCGTGTTCCGGTCAATTCACTAAACGATAACCTTGAAAGTTAATGTAGGCTAAGATCTTATGAAGCAGAACCTTGTTGGATGGGTACCGGGTACTTCCGCACTCATCACCGTCTTGATGGTTGCAAGTCTGGGTGCACAGAATGCAATTGCACAGGGTGGTGGTATCCAGATTGAGCGCAGCTTTCCTGCGATTGAATCCGGCGAATGGACCGGCCCACGTTTGGCTGATGGCCAGCCTGATGTTGAAGGACACTGGTCGAATACCATTGCCAACCACAATAATTTTACCGATCCCCAGGGCGGTATTCCCAATGATCCTAATCCGCGTCCTGCCGATGCTGGTCCGCGTGATGGGCGCGCACCTAGTCGCGTGAGTGACCCTGTCGATGGACAGGTTCCCCTGCAGCCTTGGGCGCTCGCCAAAGTAAAGGAATTTCAGGTAGGTTTCCACAATCCGACCAAACCGGAATATATAGAGCCATTGGCGCGCTGTGCGCCGGCAGGCATCCCGAAATCCTTGTATTGGCATGGCTATGAAATCAGCCAGTATCCAGGCTATGTGTTGTTCCAATTTAATTCAGGCACACGCATTATCCATTTGGATAATAAACCGCACTTGCCGGAAAATATTAAATTATGGAATGGTGATTCGCGTGGCCACTGGGAGGGCAATACGCTGGTGGTCGATGTTGCCAACCATAACGGCAAGGCCCTGTTTGGACGCTCGGGTGAATTTATTAGCGAGAACGGGAAAATTGAAGAGCGTTATATTTTTAATAGCGACAAATCCCGTTATAACTATGTGGCGGTCGTTACTGACCCGAGTGTCTACACACGTCCTTTTACTGTAACAATTCCCGCGCGCCGCTATACCGAAAAAGACACACCTAACGGTTGGCATTTTGAAGTGGAGCCTGCAACACACGCAGGCTCAGATTTAATCCTGGAAAATTATGAGCGGATTTGCGCTGAAAACAATGGCGGTTTTGGAATCACTGCCGTGCAAAAATAATAGCTGGGTACAAGCAGGAACTGCGGGCCAACGCAGCTAATTCAAGGTATTGAATTTTGTGGATACCCGCGTTTGCGGGTATGACGAGATGTGCCTTTTACAGTGCTTCCCTAAAACAATGGTAGCTTTGATGATGGTACGGTCATTGAGGGTGCGACTATTTATTAATCAATGAGCAGTAGTTTGATTAGTTTGCTGGCTGTCTATTAATAAACAATCTGCGGTGGTGCACTGATTGCTAATCAGCAGGTTGTTTTTATCGAGCCACTGCCATAATCTCGCGTGCGATAGTTTGTTGCTGGATGAAGCCGGTGATAACAATAAATCGCTTGATTAAATAACAAATTATCCACAATCGTTAAGAACCGATAATGATGTGCGCAAAATTTGTTATCGGCATAGTCCTTGCTTTAACGCTTGTGCAGATGGTTTTCTATAAGTCTTTGTGAATTGCAGTTTTTAAAAGAAATTTTTACCGGTTAGCCTTTTAAATAGTGAATAGGAGAAAATGGTTAATGACTCATGCATCAAAAGTAGTTGGTTCGTTAAAAGTGTTGGGCGCTGCGTTATTGGTATCAGCAAGTGCAGGATTGTATGCTGCCGATGAGGCTGCAAAACCAGCCGCTGCACCAGCGGCTGGCCCATCACCTGCTAAACAGGCTATTGCCGTACGCAAGGCGGCCTTCACCCTGATTGCCAATAACTTCAAGCCTATTGGTGAGGTATTGCAAGGCAAGGCTCCTTATAATCAGGCTGAGATTGTCAAGCGTGCTGAGCGCGTTGCTTTTCTGAGTTTGTTGTTAGATGGTACCTTCCCTGAAGATTCCAATGTGGGTGCGCCTGAGACCAAGTCCAAACCGGAAATTTGGAAAGACAAAGCAGAGTTTGATAAATATATTAAAGAGTTCCAGCAAAATTCTGCTGCACTGGCCCAGATCGCTGCTAAAGAATCGACTGCATCCGATGCCTTTAAAAATGCTGCAAAAGCAGTTGCTGAAGGTTGCAAAGGTTGCCACGATAGCTACAAAGATAAATAGTTACAACGAAAAATAGCAAGGCAGTTTTACCGATACACGCCCTTGCTGTGTTGCACAGCAAGGGCGTTTGTTTTAAACCTTAGTAAATTCCATGGCAAGGCCTGATATGACTGAACAACTTGTCGAACCAACAGAAAACTCCGTCGCGATTAATACTGCCAATGATGCGGGTACTACCCATACGCATCTGAAAATATGGGATATGCCAACCCGTGTTTTCCATTGGCTGCTGGTGATTTCTTTTATCGCTGCCTATGTCACCAACCGGTTGGGCGTAGATTATTTTACCTGGCACCTTTGGTCTGGTTATTTCGTTGTGATTTTATTGTCCTTTAGAATTCTTTGGGGTGTTGTGGGAACACATCACGCCCGGTTTATCAATTTTGTCCGTCATCCTGTTGAAAGTGCCAAATACGCCTTGCACCTTACCAAAGGCAAAGCCAAATCCTATCCCGGGCATAATCCATTGGGCGCCCTGATGGTATTAACACTCTTATCAGTATTGTTGCTGCAAGCGGCAACTGGTTTATTTGCCAATGATGAAATATTTAATATTGGCCCGCTCTATGGTTATGTTTCCCATGAGCTAAGCCTGAAACTTACTGCAGTCCATAAGGAATTATTTTATTGGATTCTTGGAGCGGTAGCGATTCATGTGGGCGCGGTCCTGTTTTATGTATTTGTTAAGCGCGAGAACCTGATAAAGGCGATGGTTACCGGTAAAAAACCGGCGCAGGGTTTGGCGGAGGCGAAAGCGATTGAGTCATCGCGCATTTGGCTTGCATTGATCCTGGTGGTGATTGTCTCTGCACTGCTTGCCTGGTTGATCGTGACTGCACCGGAAGCCAGTTTGGATTTGGGTTACTAAATTTCAGTTTTTTCTGCGCAATAAAAAAACCGGCGGATTTTTATAATCCGCCGGTTTTTTATTTGCTGTTCTTTCTGGTTAACTAATTAGCGAAACTCTGAAAAATACGCATCTCGTCATACCCGCGAACGCGGGTATCCACTCCTATTTTATTGCCAGTTGGTTGTGCTCCAACAATAACTCACCTTCTTTAAACAGGCGGGATTCATGCTCGCCATACAATTTCCATTGCTCGTTCAGTGTCAGCGGTTTGGTAGCAATCAGGATTACCTTGTCTTCACTGGTTGTATGTTGGCTTAAATCCAGCGACAAATCCTTATCAATCAAGGTTACTGTCGTGAATGGATATTTGCGCTCCACATAGGCGAGGCTGGTTGAGCAATAAGTGTATAACCACTCACCATTGGACAGGATGATATTAAACGTACCATAGGCGGCAACCTCGCGGCTGAGTTTGTCTAGTACAGCAAACAAATCGGCAGCGTTAGTAGTCCCCTCTGGTAATTCCTGCTCCAGTTGCTGTAGCAAATAGCAAAACGCCAATTCACTATCGGTTTCACCCTGGGGGCGAAATTGCCCGGTCAATGGGGGATTGAAATTTTTTAAATCCCCATTGTGGCAAAACACCCATTCACTATTCCAAAGGTTGCGCTGAAAGGGATGGCAATTGGTAAGCTTGACTTCACCTACAGTGGCTTTGCGGATGTGCGCAATAATTGTTTTGGATTTGATATCGGCGCGATGCACCTGTTCTGCCAGTCTGGATTCTGCAGCCGGTTCGTGGTCGACAAATACATCAACGCTTTCATCATTAAAGAACGCGATACCCCAACCGTCTTTATGTTCGTCGGTCAAGCCGCCGCGCGCACGAAAGCCTTCAAAGGAAAAGCCAATGCTCGTCGGTTTTTTACAACTCATTCCCAATAGCTGGCACATGCGCGTTCAATCACTCATCGGTTGTCAGGAGGTTGCCGTTCGTGGCAGTGCCACAGTGTCGTCATTGTGAAACAGGTAGCCATCTAAAACGCTACTGGTTTTTGCATCTATACCTGGCTTTTTTGCAATCAGGATTTGCAGGCTGGATGCAAATGCAGCGGAGCGGGGGTCGGTTATCAGTAACTGTGTCAATGCCGGGTAATCTGCAAAAATAATATCGGGTGTTAATCCAAGCTGTTGCAGGAGATCCAGGTCCAGTGACTCACTGAGATGTATCCCGATTTTGTAACCGCGCTGGCGATAACTGCCCAGTGCTTGCTGGAAATGCGGTAGCGTCGCTATATCCAATAACCGTGTATGTAGCAGAACCCGCTCGGGACCTAGGCCGCAATCGCTGAGTATTTTTTCAAATGCTTTTCCGTGTTCGCTAACCACGCTGATAATGTGGCGCGGTTGTACATGCAATGACAATAGATCTTTCCTGCCATCAAATTGTTGCAGGTAATTCAGTGAATGAAGAGTGCGTACTAATCGATCCAGGTGGATGATTTGGTCGGTGCTATCCAACGAATTAAAAATACTATCAATATTAAGTGAATTGCCTGTCGCTGAGCGTACTAACAAGTCGCTGTTATAGCCAATTAAATTGTCGTCGGCAAAGGTGTGTATTGCTTGAAAGCGGCTGCCTAAAATCAAATTGCCAAAACGACCCCAATAGCTATTGTCAGCTTTAAAGAATCCGGTTTTGGGTAACGATCGGGTGCGTGCCTGGGTCTGCAATTGATCATTAAAATAATTCATTAATTCTGTAAGTGGCATCTTGCGACCTTGCACCTTTAAAAAATAAGCAGTGAAGATTGGCATATTAGAGAGGCCGATTACTTTAATAAAATAATTAAATATTCTCAGCTTATAACAAGCGATGGATGGGGGTTATCCAGAGATTGATAATGATTGTTCAGAGAGTGATGGTAGCTGCCCGAGGATCATCATCGTGTTGTGCGATTATAAGGATATACGGATATATTCTTTCCAATTGTCTATAGCCATCATTATATTTTCCACCAACGGCTAGTTCATCAAAACCAATAAAGATAAGTGTTTAAAATCAAACACTTGTTGGTCGAGGAAAATGTATGACAGTTATCCAGTTAAATACAAACAGTTCACCGCTAGTTGCGTCCGAAGAGCTACCAGAAGTTTTGCGCATTGCACAAGAGGATGCGCAGACACAAGGATTGACTTATGCCGGTATTGTTGCCCCTGATGATGCATGGAAATTATTTATTGGTGGCCAGGCTCATCTGGTGGATGTGCGTGCGGCGGAAGAGCGCAAGTTTGTTGGCCATGTCCCCAACACATTGCATGTCGCCTGGCAGACAGGCCCTGCATTGATTAAAAATCCGCGCTTCTTGCGCGAATTGGAAAACAAGCTACCCAAAGATGCGGTGATCTTGCTCTTGTGCAGAAGTGGTAAGCGTTCAGCGGCCGCCGCCGCTAATGCGACGGCAGCAGGCTTTAAATATGTATTCAATGTCCGTGAAGGATTCGAAGGTGATCTGGATGATCGCCAGCAACGCGGTGCTAGTGGTGGTTGGCGCCAGCGTGGATTGCCTTGGGTGCAGGACTAACCGAAACCGCACAACAGCATTGGGCTGTTGAAATGTAAACACTTTACCAATGTGATTTTCCCTGGGAATAACATGACGATAAAAATCAATAATGAAACTGAATTTGCTGCACCGATTGTCGCGAATTGGGAATTGGACAAAATTGTGCAGGAGCTGCGCAGTGCCCGCAATGATTGGCGCAACCAACGTGGGCGCTCGCGTGAACCGGGTTTGCGCGAGTTGCCATCGCGCGATTTATTGCAACAGATTATCCACGATTTGTGCGGAGCGCTTTTTCCTATGCGTTTGGGGCCGCAGGATTTGCGTGAAGAAAGTGAAGACTACTACGTTGGGCACACGTTGGATGCCGCTCTCAACCAACTGTTGCAACAAGTGCAACTGGAATTATTTTATGCCGCGCGTCAACAGGGTCATAAAGGCCCTGAGTCTGCGCTAAGGGTACAAGCCAATAATATTGTGCGTTTATTTGCTGCAGCATTGCCCAACTTGCGGCGCGTTCTCGATGTGGATATCCAGGCGGCTTATCAGGGCGATCCCGCCGCGCGCAGTGTGGATGAAGTGCTGCTCTGCTATCCCGGTGTGCTGGCGATTATCCATCACCGTTTGGCTCATACCCTTTATCAATTGGGTGTTCCGTTACTTGCCCGTATAGTCTCGGAGCTGGCGCATTCGTTGACTGGTATTGATATCCATCCCGGTGCCGAAATTGGGAGTGGTTTTTTTATTGATCACGGCACTGGCGTAGTGATTGGTGAAACCGCTGTGATTGGTGAGCGGGTGCGTATTTACCAAGCGGTTACCCTCGGTGCAAAAACATTCCCTACCGATGAAAAAGGCAATTTGCAAAAAGGCCTGCCGCGTCATCCGATTGTTGAAGATGAAGTCGTTATTTATGCGGGGGCGACAGTATTGGGCCGAATTACCATCGGCAAAGGGTCCATTATTGGCGGCAATGTATGGTTAACGCGCAGTGTGCCTGCGGGCAGTAATATTACCCAGGCGAGTTTGCGCAACTTGCTTCCGCAAGAGGCGAGTGTATGAGCATTGCAATTTATTTCGGACGTGTTGTTAAGCAATTGCGTGAAGAACATCGCTATTCCCAGGAGGTGCTCGCTGATCGCGCTGGCCTCAACCGGACTTATCTGGGAGAGGTTGAGCGCGGTGTTGCAATACCATCGCTGGCTACCATCGCCAAAATTGCCAGCGCTTTCAATCTTTCTGCATCAGAACTTATTGCGCGCGGTGAGCGGCAGCAATATTTAAGTGCTCCCCCGCAAGAAAAATCCCTGGAACGAGCTGTTGTTTAATCAACAGCTTTTCGCTGGATATTTCGTCGCATCTATCATTGATGGCTATAGACGGTTGAGCGCTTCTTAGAACGATGCGATCTTAGCTTAGTACATTTTCTCATATAAGTTTTTACTCTATTGTTTTTCTTTTTTATCTTGTCGACAAAAATTTACGAAGGAGCCTCGGGATGTCTACCGAAAATGAAGTTCAATTAGCGCTTGGTGATAATGCCGCACGGCAACTTGCCAATGCCACTAAGACCACGCCACAACTTTCTACAATTTCACCACGTTGGTTAGTTCACTTTTTACAATGGGTTCCTGTTGAAGCGGGTATCTTCCGTTTGAACCGCGTAAAAAATCCACGCCAGGTGACGGTGACCTGCTCACAACGCGATGAATCCGAAATCAAACCTACTTTTGTTGATTATGAAGATAAGCCGCGCGAATATTTTTTAAATGCAGTGACCAGTGTGGTTGATGTGCATACCCGCGTATCCGATTTGTACAACAGCCCGCACGATCAAATCAAAGAACAATTGCGTTTGACAATTGAAACAATCAAAGAGCGTCAAGAGAGCGAGTTGATTAACAATCCCGAATACGGCCTGTTGGCCAATGTGGATGAAACCCAGCGTATTTCAACACTCACAGGTGCGCCAACGCCGGATGATATGGACGAGCTGTTGGTGAAAGTCTGGAAAGAGCCGGGCTTCTTCCTTGCCCATCCTTTGGCGATTGCTGCGTTTGGCCGTGAATGCACCCGTCGCGGTGTGCCACCACCGACTGTAAGTTTGTTCGGTTCGCAATTTATTACCTGGCGTGGTGTGCCGCTGATCCCATCGGATAAATTACCGATTGATGAAGATGGAAAAACCAAAATCCTGTTGATCCGTGTGGGTGAAAAACGCCAGGGCGTGGTTGGTCTTTATCAGCCTGGTTTGGCTGGCCAACAAAGCCCGGGTTTATCCGTGCGTTTTATGGGCATTGGCCGCAATGCCATCGCTTCTTATTTGATTTCACTGTATTGCTCCCTCGCCATTCTCACTGAAGATGCGGTTGCGGTGTTGGATGATGTTGAAGTAGGTAAGTATCACGACTATCCAGATACCTACAAACAATAATTCATACACGATCATCTATTTTAAAAAATCGTATTGAACATGGATTTAGTGAGCAATAGTAATTCGCTGCCGGGAAAATTCCCGCAGCGAATGAATGAATATTTTAGTGAGTGCCGATATGTCTGAGCATCCAGGTTTGCCCGATCTTCAATCCCTTGCCGCTATGGCTAATGAAATATTTCAGGCTTTGCCTACAGCAGCCGTGCCGATCGTATCCGGTTTGCAGCCAAGCATCCCTGTGGCAGGCACCCCTGTGGCAGGCATTACCAGTGGCCAGCAGCGCCCCCAGTTTGGGCGTACAAGTGAAACGCCATCGTTCACCTCACCCACCACAGATCAACATACCGCTGCTGCTCCGGCACCGACTTATTATTTTGCTGATAATGCCAGCAACTATCCGCTGGCGAATTTGCAGATCGATCAATTAACAACACAGGTTTCACCACACGCATTTGGTTTGCCTGACGAAAATGATTTGCGCGATTTGCTTGCGGAAAATCGGTTTGTAACTGGCGCTCCGGCGAGGCCACAAACTAGTCCTGAATTAACTAAAACTGGCCTTGCAAAAGTGCCGCACAATCTTGAATCCAATGCGGGTGATTATCACCAGCCGCAAGCAGGGAGTGATCGCACTGCTGCTAATGCGGCCCATTTGCCGGGTGAGCCGGATATCCAGCAATTGCTGGCAGCGGAATTTCGGTTTAGCAAATTCGATGCGCCTGCACCAGCCGCAACCCCGGCACCTGATTCGCGGTTCTATTTCCTTGATGCGGGTGCGCAACCGGTATTTGGCAATTCTCCCAAGCAGGGACAGTTTGCCGCTGAAAATTCCGGCTTTGATGTACATGCAATCCGGCGCGATTTTCCGATTTTATCCGAGCGTGTCAACGGCAAACCCCTGGTGTGGTTTGATAACGCTGCAACCACACAAAAGCCAAAAAGTGTGATTGAGCGGGTCAGTTATTTTTACGAGCACGAAAATTCCAATATCCACCGCGCTGCACATGAATTGGCTGCACGTGCAACCGATGCCTATGAAGGTGCGCGCAACAAAGTCGCTAAATTTCTCGGTGCAAAATCAGCGGATGAAATTATTTTTGTGCGTGGCGCAACGGAAGGTATCAATTTATTGGCGAATACGTTTGGCCAACAACAAGTAGGCGAGGGCGATGAAATTATCGTCTCGCAACTGGAACATCACGCCAATATTGTGCCCTGGTATATGCTGGCCAAACGCGTGGGCGCAACCTTGCGGGTAATCCCCGTTGATGATAGCGGCCAAATATTATTGGAAGAGTTCCGCAAATTAATTAATGGCCGCACCAAATTGGTATCGGTAACCCAAGTGTCCAATGCATTGGGTACAGTCACGCCGGTGAAAGATATTATCGATATCGCCCATGCCAATGGTGTACCGGTCATTGTGGATGGCGCACAATCTGTCTCCCATATGCGTGTAAATGTGCAGGCGTTGGATGCGGACTTTTTTGTGTTTTCTGGCCACAAAGTATTCGGTCCTACCGGCATTGGTGTGGTGTACGGCAAAGCCGAACACTTGCAAAAAATGACGCCCTGGCAGGGCGGCGGCAATATGATCGCCGATGTAACTTTTGATCGCGTTATTTTTCAGGATGCTCCCAATCGTTTTGAAGCAGGTACCGGCAATATTGCGGATGCAGTAGGTTTGGGTGCGGCAATCGATTATGTCGAGCGTATCGGTATGGATCGCATCGCGCGCTACGAACACGATTTGCTCGCCTACGGCACCCAACGCCTGCAACCGATTCCCGGCGTGCGTCTGATTGGTACCGCCGCAAATAAAGCCAGTGTGTTGTCGTTTGTATTGGCGGGTTATAAAACCGAAGAGGTGGGGACAGAGTTGAACCGCGAAGGCATTGCAGTACGTTCCGGCCACCATTGCGCACAACCCATTTTGCGTCGCTTTGGTGTAGAAACTACCGTCCGCCCGAGCTTTGCGTTTTATAACACCTGTGAAGAAATTGATTTGCTGGTGTCAGTAGTTGAGCGCCTTGCACGTCGGCGTTGATCTGCAACAATTCATCATTCATTTAATTATCTTCTGGTGGGGTTATCCCCTCCAACAAAAGCCTCGCTGCGCCGCAATGCTGTTCACTTAAGGATTTGTCGTCACTCCCGCGAAAGCGGGAGTCCAGTTTTCGTGGCAAAATTCGCAGTTTCTGGATCCCCGCTTTCGCGAGGATGACGACTAACAAGGTTGAAATAACCTTAAGTGAACAGCATTGTCGCTACGCCGGGGCTTTTTATTTCCCTCTGAGCAGTATCATTTTCATAAATAATTAAATTGTCGCGCCAAGCCACTTATAGGGCTTCTTTAATCGAGTGAATCCCGAAGACTGATTTTCACCACCACGTTCGCACCTTGGCAAAATCTGGCTACACTCTGAGGATAATTCCCATAATGTTTATTCAGGACGTGATCATGAAAAATAAATCTAACTGGCGGTTACTATCTTCCCTGTTAGTCTCATTGCTGGCCCTGCAGGGTTGCGGTAGCGGCAGCGATACTGAAAAGGCGCCCGAGCCCTCTGGCCCGGATGCGTATGTGGTGGGGACCTATCCCCGTTTTGACCCGATTATTTCCGATGTCCCCTTCAATACCGACCTGATCTTTGCGGCGGCGGCAACCTCTGACGGCACCGCCAACCTGGGCGCGCCGACTGATCCGGTACGGGCGACCATGAACCAGATGGATGGTTTTTCTACCTCAGCCTTTTTCGATATTTTGGTAAGTGGCAGCGTTAATCCCGAGTCTGCACTGGCTTCCAAAACGGTGTTTTTGATCGAGCTGGATACCGGTGGCAAAGATGCCTTGAACCCGGCCAATATTGTCGGGGTAGTTGGCCCGGCCAATTACGATGTGACCGTGGTATCGCAAGATGGCGGCAACAATAATGTGATCCGTGTCCGCCCGCTTAAGCCCCTCAAATCCAAAGCCAAATACCTGGTATTTATCACCGATGACGTTAAGGATGGCAGCGGTGCCAGCCTCACCCGCTCCTGGAGCTACAACGCCCTGCGCGATCCTAATTATGAAACCCTTGCGGCCCTGATACCGGTACGCAATGCGATTGCAGGCTGGGAGACCCTTGCCAGCGGCTTCCTCGCTGCGGTTAGTGGCGGTCAGTTGACGGCGGCGACAGCTAAAGAAAAACTGGTGCTCACCTATACCTTTACCACCACCGATCCAATGACCGGGTTGATTGCAATGGCATCGCCCCGTGCGGCGGTGGCGAGTGCCCAGATTGCAGCGGGTGTTGCGCCGGCTGCTGCGGTGGCCAATGCGGTAACTCTGGATTCGGCCGGTCTCTTGCCTACGCCTAAACAGCGCGATTTGGGTATCTCTGGTCTCACCGGGATCGACTTCAATATGTTTAGCAGCCAGCTCGCGGCCAATGTTGGCAAGCTCTATACCGGCTATATCAAATTGCCGTATTACCAGACTGCGGCGGCGGGCCTGCCTTTTGGCGAATATCTAAAGCGCAATTGGAAACCGGATCTCGTTCTCGCGGGTGCATTGGGCGCTACTGTGCCGACCGATGTAGACGGCAGCTATAACGTCACTTATCGCTACCCCTTCGCGGCTAAAACCGGTGATGAATCTGTGCCCTTGCAAGTCACGTTGCCACAGGATAATTGGGTACCCGGTTACGCCGGTGCTGCCAACTGTGGCCAGATCTACGCGGCCACTGGCTATCCCACCGTTATCTATGTCCATGGCATCACCAGTGATCGTTCGTCGGTGCTGGCACTTGGCCACACCTTGGCGAGTCGTTGTGTCGCGACTGTGGCGATTGATTTGCCGGTGCATGGTGTAGCGGCGAACAGCGCATTCGTGAATGTGTTGAATGTGGAGAAGAGCAAGTTGATTCCTTTTGCCTCGCTCTATGGCGACAACGCCCCACATGAGCGTCACTTCAATGTTGCAGGTTCTGGCGGTGCGCCTGCACCGATGGATTTTGACAATCCGGGGCCGACCGATGGTTCAGGTGCACAATTTATCAACCTTGCTTACTTGACCAATACCCGCGATAACAACCGCCAGGCGGTGATGGATTTGCTCAACCTCAATGCCAGCCTCAGCGGTGTTAACACTGAATTACTAAAATCGGTGGCGACAGGGCTGGATCTTGATCGAGTCTATGTGGTGGGGGTATCACTGGGCGGGATTTTGGGCAGTGTATTTACCACTGTTAACCAGCTAGCCATCGCTAATGACGCAAAAGCCGGTTTGCCCTCCAGCCTTAATCCTATCCTCGGTATTATCACCAGTTCCGCGGGTACCCAGGTGGCGCAAATATTGGTGAACTCCGCTACCTTCGCCCCGGTGATCAATAACGGCTTGGCAGCGAATGGCGTCAATGTGGGTACCAGTAACTATGAGCGCTTCCTCTATGCCGCGCAGACGGCGATGGATGCAGGTGACCCGGTCAACTATATGCAAACCCTGGCAACTCTGGGCGTTCCGGCCTTGGTGCAACAAATCAATGGCGATGCGGTGATACCAAATGGTGCTGACAGTGCACCACTAACGGGAACCCAGGCGCTGGCTTCCTTGCTGGACACTACCCAATTGGGTCTTGGCAGCGTCCAGTTAGGGCGTGGTTATGTCAAACATACCGCGGGTGGCCATTCATCCCTCCTGCGTCCGGAGGGTGATGCACCTCAAGTAACCGCTGAGTTGCAAACCCAGGTCGTCACCTTTGTATTGAATAACGGTGGTGTTGCTGTGGGTGGTGCTGCACCGGGCAACATTGAACCGCCGGCAAATTAACAGCGGCCAATAGGTTGCGGTTAGCTAAACCCCGGTAAATCCGGGGTTTGTTTTTTTCAGGGGATGTAAATGGTTTTTTGGCGCAATAGCTGCTTGATAGTTTGTGTGCGGCAAATCTTCACAGCATTCTTGTGTTCACCAGGGTTTTTGGGGGATTATGCCGCCAGTTATTCATCCTTCAGATGATGGATTATTTTTAATCAGCTTAGAGTTGTCAGCATGACCCCACGCAATTATTTATACCTGCTAAAAAAGTACGATGAATACCAGGCACAAATCGCGCGTTTGCTTGAATCGATTGTGACGTCATTGTCACCCAATAAAATGGACACATCCCACGCGCAGCTCAATGAAGTTGTGCGGCGCTTGCACCTCTCATATCCCTTTGTGGAATTGCTTTACTGCATTGATGAGAAAGGAGTGCAAATTACCGAGTCGGCGGCATCGCCCACCGTGCCAGACCCCAAGCGCCGCGAACCGGGTTTTGGCTCGGATCGCAGCAACCGCGTCTATTACTCACTGGCGCGCGACAACCAGGCGACTGCGACGGTAACCCAGCCTTATCTTTCCAGTGCAACACACCAGCTTGCTATTTCAGCGGTACAACGTTTTGTTGCTCCTGATAATGCAACGCGCTATTTGGTGATTAATTTTAATTTGGAAAAACTGATCACCTTTTTGAATGGCGATAGTTTGCGCCGTTTGGTACATCCGTTTTTCCAGGTCATTTACGGCATTATTGGCGGGATGTTAGTTGTGGTGTCCGGCCTGTTGTTGTACTCGGCGGGTAGCTCATTGTTTGAAGTGGTGCATGAGCATACCAATACTGCAACACAAGCGTTCCATCTCGTCATTCTGGTTACCCTGGGGCTCGCAATTTTTGATCTGGGTAAAACGATCCTCGAAGAGGAAGTATTGCTGCACAAAGACATTCATCACTCAGGCTCAACCCGTCGCACTATTAGTCGCTTTATGTCGGCGATTGTGATTGCGGTGTCGATTGAATCCCTGTTGTTGATGTTTAAATCGCTGCTGGGTGATGCAACCCATTTAAATTCGGCGGTATTTATGTTGTTCGCCGCAGTTGCGTTGTTAGTAGGCTTGGGCGCTTATTTGAAATTGACCAGCGAAAAGAAATAACCCCACCCTAACCCTCCCCTTGTCAGGGGAGGGGACTAAAGCTCCTCCCCCTTGCAAAGGGGGAGGCTGGGAGGGGGTTATAGCTCCTCCCCAGTTTTAAGGGGGAGGCGGGCGCCCGTCTAGGGGGAGAGGGTTAACTCATGCGGAAAATAATTCATGTCCACAAAAACCAAAAGTGCATTTGTCTGCAACGACTGCGGAGCCGATTATAAAAAATGGCAAGGGCAGTGCACGGAATGTGGTGTATGGAATAGTTTAAGTGAAGTCCGTTTGGGCCCAACTCCCGCCAACCGCTCGGCCAAATTTGAAGGTTATGCGGGGGGTGCCAGCGGCAATAAAATCCAGACCCTCGCCGAGATTTCGCTCAACGATGTACCGCGTTTTAGCAGTGGTGCAGGGGAGTTTGATCGCGTATTGGGCGGTGGTTTTGTACCCGGTTCGGTGGTGTTGATTGGCGGTAATCCGGGCGCGGGTAAATCCACATTGCTCTTGCAAACCCTGTGCACCCTGGCGCGCACCATGCCCGCGCTTTACATCACGGGTGAAGAGTCGCTCCAACAAGTGGCCATGCGCGCGCAACGCTTGGGGTTGCCGACTGACCAGTTACAAATGCTGAGCGAAACCAGTGTGGAAACTATTTGCACCACGGCACAGCAGGTCGCTCCCAAAGTGATGGTGATTGATTCCATCCAGGTGATGCATATGGAGGATATTTCCTCCGCTCCCGGTTCAGTATCGCAAGTGCGTGAAAGCGCGGCCTATCTCACCCGCTTTGCCAAACAAACCGGCACCGTGTTGATTTTGGTTGGACATGTAACGAAAGACGGTTCACTCGCTGGCCCTAAAGTGCTTGAACATATGATCGATTGCTCGATTTTATTAGAGGGCGATAACGATTCCCGCTTCCGCACTTTGCGCGGCAATAAAAACCGCTTCGGTGCAGTAAATGAGTTGGGGGTGTTTGCCATGACCGAGCAGGGCATGCGCGAAGTGAATAACCCCTCGGCGATTTTTTTGCAGCGTGCGGAAGATGCATCATCCGGTTCGGTGGTGATGGTGATGTGGGAGGGCACGCGGCCGCTGCTCATCGAAATCCAGGCGCTGGTGGACGACAGCCATTTGGGCAATCCCCGCCGTGTTGCTGTGGGTATGGATCAAAACCGGTTGTCAATGTTGCTCGCGGTCTTACATCGTCACGGTGGAATTATGGTGGGTGATCAAGATGTTTTTGTGAATGTGGTGGGCGGTGTAAAAGTGATGGAGACAAGCGCGGATTTGGCGCTGTTGCTCGCGATTGTGTCCAGCTTTCGCGACCGTGTTTTACCGCAGGATTTAATCGTGTTTGGCGAGGTCGGCCTCTCTGGTGAAATTCGCCCGGTGCCCAGCGGGCATGAGCGCCTGCGCGAGGCTGCCAAGCACGGATTCAAACGGGCGATTGTGCCTTTCGCCAATGCCCCGCGTGAAAAAAATTTGGGAATTGAGGTAGTGGCAGTAAAAAATTTGCAAGAAGCGTTGAATGCTCTCTAGGTAATTTATTCCGGTACATGCAGTTCAATCACCTTGCGGTCGAGTTGTTGCAGTTCTTCCCAAGCCTGGCGGAAATTGGCTGTCGCAAAAAATATTTCATCAAGGCTGCCATCATCCCGCGCTATTTCCAGTCCGCGCTGAATGCGCGCCGCCAGTGCACTGTTATTGTTATTAACAAAAAAATAAATCGGCTGCGGGTAATGGATCACCAGCTTTTTCTCAATTGCCAATCCCAACTTTCCATAGTGTTCCACTTCGTAATGGATCTCCTGGAGACTGCGCGCCATGTAATCAAACCGGTTGGCTTTCAGCATGCGGAACATGGGGTCATAGGCGGAGGATGTGACCAGGGGTAATCCATTAAAACGATAGATTTCGGTGTCGCTCCACTGGTGGCCGCTGCCAATCCTGAAATTTTTTAAATCATTCAGGCTTTTTACCTGGTCAAATTGTATCTGCTCATCTGTGCGAATTAATAACAGGCGATATTCGTTAATACCGCGGATTAAATTAAATCTAATTGGCAGTAATTCCGTTTCGCGTTTTTTATTGCTGCTGCTCCAGATAATATCCAGTACCCCCTGTTTGACCAGCAAGCGCGCACGCTCGCGATTGACAAAGTTCGAGTGGTACACAAATTGGATCTGCTCAGTGGAATCGCCGGTTTTGGTCAATGCCAGGCGCAAGGCTTGTTCGTAAAAACGGCTGGTAGCTTCAGGTTCGAGTGAGCCAGCCTTGGGAAGGGTCAGATGCAAACTGCTGTCGGCCATAGTACTGGTGGTCATAGTACTCTCAGCCATAGCGAAAGGGCTGAATACGAACGACATGCACCAAACTACTGTGAGCAGAGCGTATCGCATAAATAAAATAATTGATTAATGGCTGTTTTCTATCTGGGCCAACAATTCATACAGCAGTGTTTTATCAACCGGTGTATCGGGTTGGAATTCAAATCCTAAAATATGCTCGCGCACATGGACTAACCGGCCGTGCAGGCTGAGTTGTTTTTTGGATGAGGTTAACAGGTTCATATCATCCAGTTGGATGTGGACACGCAATGAATCACCTTTTTGCAACAGGTGTTCCCCCAGGATCGCCAGGCGCGAACCTGATTCCGAAAGGTCCAATATGTGGGCCTCCCATTTTTTGGTGGAGTACTGCAAGTCAGCATAAGCGCGCAACGGAAAGCGTGGGTGGCGGCGTTTGTCATCATCACTAATGTCATCGGGCTTTTTTACTTCATTCATTATTTTTGCTGGCTCCGCTGTTAAGAGTTATCCAGTTACACCTCGGACAAGTGTTGTTTAGTAATCACTGATTAGTTCAGACAGCTCCCTTTCTGCTGCTACTGCATCGCCCAGGTTCAACTCAATCAACCGGCGTAAATGGCTCACACTATCAATATCAATGGATGCGCATGTTAATCCGGTTTGGTTGTGGTGTTGATGGGCAACAGTCACGGACATGGCGATACTGGTGTTATCCGACAGCAGGATTTTCACCAGGATAGGTTCATTGTGGATAACCTCTGCTGGTAGTGTGTTCTGTAGCAATAAACCTTTGAGGGAAATATCCAACAGGCTGGCGCGCCAGTGGAATTCCCCCTGGGCCAATTCAACATGGGCATCAAACAGAATGCGGCTAAATTTGCGCCGCTCATTGGCGGCGGCTTTGGTTCGGGTATCGCTCATAGTCGGGTCTTTAGGGTGCAGTTTGAGAGTGCAATTTGGTCGATCAATGTATGCAGAAAGCCTGTTGATCAGTGTAGCCCTTGGCAGCGGTTTCGCCATTATTCGCTTTGTAGGCCCTGTTGATTTGCCTCGGGCAACTGGCCGCACCTATAATCCCGCCACGTTTGATAACAGGCTGATTCCTATGACAGATTTTCGTATTGGTATTGACCTCGGCGGCACTAAAACCGAGGTAATCCTGCTCAATGGCGATAGCCAGGAGCTGTTCCGCACCCGTATCCCCACTGTGCGCGATGACTATCCTGCGACCCTGCGCGATATCGCCAACCTGGTTGCCCAAGCGGAAGTGGCAGCGGGTGAAACCCATCTACCGGTGGGGATAGGAATTCCCGGCACTATTTCCCGTAAAACCGGCTGGGTGAAAAATGCCAATTCCACTTGGCTCAATGGCAAACCCTTCCAGAAAGACCTGTCTGAATTCCTGATGCGCGATGTCAAAGTCACCAACGATGCCAACTGCCTGGCGGTATCCGAAGCGACCGACGGTGCTGGTCGCGGCTATGACCTGGTATTCGCGGGTATCCTCGGTACCGGTTGCGGCGCCGGAGTTGCCTATCAAGGCAGGCCGGTTGTTGGCCCCAATGGTGTGGCGGGTGAGTGGGGGCACAATCCCCTCGCTTGGGCCAGCGAGGCCGAACTAAATGCACGCCCGTGTTACTGCGGTAAAGTGGGTTGCCAGGAGGCTTTCTTATCCGGTACAGGCCTGTGCCTTTCCTATCAATTAGCGACTGGCGACAAAATCAAAGGTCATGAAATTGTTGAACGCGCCCACAGCGGTGAAGCGACCGCGCAAAAAATCCTCGCCGGTTATTTCGATCAGCTTGCCCGTGGTTTGGGAACCATCATCAATATCATGGACCCAGATGTGATTGTGTTGGGTGGGGGCGCCTCCAATATCGCTGCTATATATACTGAGGTGCCCAAGCTGTTGCCTAAATATGTTTTCGGTCGTGAGTGCGATACTCCCATAGTGCCCGCCATTCACGGCGATTCCAGTGGCGTGCGCGGCGCGGCCTGGTTGAATCCACTTGTGTAAGCTTTATTTTATGCCTGCTAATAAAAAGCCCATCCGCTACCTGATGGGCTTTTTATTTTCTATTTGCGCAATCAATACCTCTGCACAAACTGCATCGCAGCCAATTCCCCAGTCAATTCCCCACAGGATTGCGTCGCTCAATATTTGCATCGACCAACTACTCTGGGAGCTGGTGCCGCATGAGCGGCTGGTTTCAATTAGCTATCTTTCTGCTGATCCCATTTGGTCGCCGATTGCAAAACAAGTGCAAGGTATGCCCCTGAACCACGGGTTGGCGGAAGAAATTGTACCGTTGAATCCGGATGTTATTTTCGCGGGGGAGTTTGACCAGCGCAGCCCCATAGAGTTGCTGCAGAAATTGGGCAAACGAGTGGAGCGCTTACCTTTGCCGCGCACGCTGGATGACATCAACACCCAGATTTTGCAATTGGCCAATATGGTAGGTGCGCAAGCAAAAGCGCAGCTCATGGTGGAAAAAATCAATTCCCAGATTGCCGGGTTAAAAGCAGCCAGTGCAGGTAAAACACCGCAGACTGCATTCTGGTATTCCTCCAATGGTGTTGTTATTGGCGATGGCACCCTGGAACATGAATTTATGCAGCTCGCGGGTTTGCGTAACCTGGCAGCGGAGCGCGGCATGTTTGGCTTTAACCAGCTCGACCTTGAATTATTGCTCAGCGCCAAGCCACAAATCTTGATTGTGGAAGAGGGCAGTGACGATGCATTTTCACTTGCGCGTGAATATTTATCGCACCCGGCATTACAGCATGCGGATTTTAAAGTAGTGACTTTGCCCGCAGGTTTGTCGGGTTGTGCTGCCTCCGTCATTGGCGATGTGGCCGCGACCCTGAAACAGGAATTAACGAAATAATGGATAACGGGAATTAATGTTGAAAACAACTATTTCATTCACAGCTTTAACTGGCACATTGGTGATTGCACTTATCGTTGCCTCGATCATTGCACTTAATACCGGCCTTGCTGATATTGAAGTCGTCGCCGGGTTGCAGGATTTTTTTAACGGCGAGCAAAGCCTCGCTGCCAACGTGGTTGGGCAAATCCGTTTGCCGCGCTTGATCCTTGCATTGATCATTGGTGCAACATTGGGCATGTCAGGCGCGGCCATGCAGGGTTTACTGCGCAATCCGCTCGCTGATCCCGGTGTGTTGGGGGTGAGTAGTGGCGCTGCATTTGGAGCTATTTGCACTTTATATTTTGGCATTGCCGCCAGTGCTTGGTATTGGCTGCCCGGTGCGGCAATTGCCGGTGCTTTGTTCACCTTATTTATGGTGTATGTTTTGGCGGGTTTGCACAGCAGTATGCTGGCGTTAATCCTGGCGGGCACGGCGATGAGTTCAATCATGGTTGCGCTGATTGCCGTCGCGTTGAATTTTGCCCCCAGTTTGTATGCCATGCAGGAAATTGTGTTCTGGATGTTGGGCTCATTGGCCAATCGCCATTTTGACCATGTCAGTATTGCCTTGCCCCTTGCGATGATTAGTTGGGTGATGATGCTCAGCCGCAGCCGATTTCTCGATGCGCTCAGCCTGGGTGAAGACAGTGCGCGCTCCCTCGGTTTTAACAATCAGCGCGAGCGCTGGATTCTATTGCTGGGAATTTCCATCGGTGTGGGCGCCTGTGTGGCAGTGAGTGGTGCGATTGGTTTTATCGGCTTGGTGATCCCGCATTTACTGCGCCCTTTTGTCGGCTATCGCCCCGGTCGTTTGATGGTTGCCAGCGCACTTGGCGGCGCGTTGTTATTGGTACTTGCCGATATCCTGGTGCGCCAGTTTGACAGCGCGCGCGAATTAAAACTGGGTGTGGTCACCTCATTAATCGGTGCACCTTTTTTCTTATTATTAATTTTAAAAACCCGATCACGGTGGGCATGATGACAACAATCCTTAACGCCCGGGCTATTACCGTTATCCGTGATAACAATGCCATTATCGATAAGGTCGATGTGCAATTAGCGCCCGGCGAATTTGTTGGCCTGATTGGCCCTAATGGCGCCGGAAAAAGTTCACTGCTGCGTGTCCTTGCCGGGTTGTATAAAGCCGATGCAGGCCAGGTCAGTATCAGTAACAGCAAACATGCTGATATCTTGTTACAGCAATTGCCGGATCGTGAACGTGCACAAATACTGGCTTATTTGCCGCAACAGGAAACACCGGCATGGCCACTGCAAGTGGAACATCTGGTCGGGCTTGGCCGCGCTCCCTGGCACAAACCTATGGGGGGAAAATCGGCGCGTGATATACAGGCGATTGAACGCGCGTTGCAAATTACCGATTTACTGCCGTTGCGTCACCGGATAGTGACTACACTTTCCGGTGGTGAATTGCAGCGTTCATTACTGGCTCGTGTATTTGCGGGTGAGCCTGAAATTATCCTCGCGGATGAACCTATTGCCGCGCTCGATCCATACCATCAATTGCATATGATGGAATTACTTGCCGAACATGCGCAGCAGGGTGGATCTGTTTTTGCCGCGCTGCATGATTTAAGTTTGGCTGCCCGTTTTTGCTCGCGCCTGGTGCTGATTCACCAAGGCAAAGTTGTTGCCGATGGGCAGCCAATTAATGTGCTGACCACCGAAAATTTGCAGCAGGTATATGGCATCAGTGCCTATGTGGATTGCCGTGATGATGGTGTGGTGGTTATCCCGCGTAAAAGAGTTATTTAAAATCTTAGTAAAGAACACTGACTCGCAGAGGGTTTGCGGTGTTTTTACTGAGACCGTCTACGGCATGGGCGAGACAAGCGATTGCAAAGCATGCTTTGCGCGCAGCCGAGCGGCAACAAGTTTACTTGTTGACCGGCCCGCTAGCGGTCGTAGTCGAGCCCCCAGGGATGGGTTTACGGCGAGTCTCAGTAAAAATTCCGCAAACCCTGAGTGGAGAGATTTTCCTTATGGAATACCGATTATGAAAGCAGGATTATTTAAATTTCTTGTCAATTGCTGGCCGCCGCTATTTTTCTCCGGCATTAAAATTACTTATCTTGCCGCTGATTATAAAGAGGCGCGCGTTACCTTAAAACTGCGCTGGTACAACCACAACTATGTCCGCACGCAATATGGCGGTAGCTTATTTTCTATGACCGACCCCTGGTATATGTTGATGATCATGTCCAATCTTGGAAATGATTATTTTGTCTGGGACAAACACGCCGAGATAGATTACATCGCACCCGGCAAAACCCATGTGCATGCCCATTTTGTTATTGATGACGAAATCCTCAATGATATTCGCGCAAAAACCGCCAGCGGTGAAAAATACATCCCGGAATTTATTGTTGATATAAAAGACAATAACGGCCAATTGGTCGCACGGGTAAAACGCCGCGTTTACATTAAATTAAAACCTCACGTCCGCAACGCTCCCTAGCTGGAAAATTTTATGCTGAATGTCGCTCTCTGTTCCTATGGTATGTCGGGCAAAGTATTCCATGCGCCCTTGATTACTGCTGAACCCGGTTTAAAACTCCACACAATTTTGCAGCGCAATGAACCCACCGCGCTAGCCGATTACCCCCAGGTGAATATTGTAAAAACCTTTGAGGAAATCCTGGCAAATCCGGATATCCATTTGGTTGTCGTAAATACTCCCAATGAACTGCACTATCCAATGACCAAAGCCGCATTGCAGGCAGGTAAACATGTTGTAGTGGAAAAACCGTTTGTATTGGATCTTACGCAGGGCAATGAGTTAATCGCCCTTGCAAACAACCAGCAAAAAATTCTTTCGGTATTCCAAAACAAACGTTTGGAAAGCGACCATTTGGATGCACAGGCCATTATCAATTCCGGCGAATTGGGTCGCATAGTGGAAGTGGAATGGCATTACGATCGCTACCGCACCAATGTCACCCACAAAAAATGGAAAGAAGATAATTTGCCCGGTTCAGGTACCTGGTTTGATTTGGGAATCCATATGGTGGATTCCATGCTGTGTTTATTTGGCAAACCCAACGCGGTTTACGCGGATATGCGCAGCCTGCGCCGCGCTGAAGGTTCTACCGATTATTTCAACACCTGTTTCCACTATGGTGATATGCGCGTAATCCTCCGTTCCAGTACATACGTCAGTGAAAAAGGCGCGACGGTTGCTATCCACGGCGATAAAGGGTCCTTCCTAAAATTCGGCCAGGATGTGCAGGAAAGCCAAATGATGCGCGGCCTGACTCCCGGTATGCCTGGCTGGGCGCAACCGGGTGAAGATAATTACAGTGTTATCCACACCCACACTAACGGCGAAAGCCAGCGCCGTATAACGCCGGGGCAGCGCGGTTACTACGAGCGCTATTATCAAAATATTGTGGATACCATCACTGGCAAGGCGGCACTTGCATTTTTACCGCAACAATCTTTGTTGGGCGTAGAAATTCTGTTGGCTGCCGAAGAAAGCGCGCGTCAACAACGACTGTTGTCTTTGTAAATATCCAGGTCAATCCTGAAGGCCAGAAAAATAAAAGGTATTTGCTATGGTTGAGAGCAATAACGCAGCAGAAGGAAAAAGTTTTCTCGATTCAGTGGTGGGGTTTATTGGGATTGCCGGTGGTTTGATTGCCATTCTCACCGGTGTATTCCAGCTATGGGAAAGCAACCAGCAAGGCGCGCGCGAACTGCGCTGGGAGCAGGCGAAAATGGCCAAGGAAATGGTTTCAACCATGCTGGCTGATGACGGTTGGAAAGCGATGGAAATGATGGACTGGGATGATGATGGCCGCGAGTATGAAATCAATGGCAATAAAGAATTAATCGGCGCACGCAGCGTATACCAGGCATTGGAAAATCCGGTAAGCGATACCAAGGCAAAATATATTGTTGATAAGTTTGACCGCTCTTTATTCTTAATCAGCCAATTGGAAATTGCCGTGCGCTCCAGCCTGGTAAAAATAGAGGATGTCCGCTACCCCCTGAACTGGTATGTCTCCCACCGTATGTGTGCCAGAAAGTCCCTGTTTGAAGATTATATGAAAGAAAATGCAGCAACAGAAACGTTGCAATTTTTCCAGCGTTTGGACGAATGGAATCAATGCTCAGTGAAATGAAGTTAAGTAAAAAATAAGTATATTGCCCAATGTTGTATAAAAAAATTTTAAGGAATATTTGGCGATAGCCGTCTCTCTTCCGGCGTTTAACGCGGCAAATGGTGATGAATTGGGTGGCGGAATAATCATTAAGACTGTAGTTGGCCTTGTTAAGAAAAATACGTTCTATGGGACGCGGGTGATTATTTGCTAATCTGTTATGGAAGGACTGAGTTCAACTGGTCTAGAACGTGTATTGGGTTTTGCGTTTCCAATGCTAAATGCAAGTCAAATTTGACTATAGGAATAATGCAATGAAACACATAGCTCACTCTAGTCATCCCCATGAGCATGAAGAACACCCATTCGAAATGGCGATGGAGAATGTATTCATTTTATTAATAGTAATAGCAGCGCTGTTTATTCCTTTTGCTTTTGTGGTGCATTTTTTCTAAAACAGCTTGTTGTTAAAAAATGGTGCCATTCGGACAATTAATGCCGAGGAGGTAGGACTCTACGGCATTAAATCCTCCGCTCTGTGTCTTTTATGACGCATCTATCTCTGTCGCCTCCTTTTTTCTTTATCTCATACACGCCTTTGGTTTTCCTGACTTCCCACTCCTATTTCAAAAATTGTTTTTATTCCTTTTTTGATGTTGGAGACAAATCCCTGTTTCATGCATGCTGCCAATAAGTTTTGCACTATTATTTTTATGCCCGGATACCATCTTGATGGGAAGTGCCAATCAATACATGTGATTCTAAGGGGTTATTTTCATAGGGTTTTCACTTCATAGTTTGTCAATTCACCCTGTACCAGGAGGTTGTAAATGGATAGCAAAATTATTGTCAGCAATCACAGCGTATTGGTTAGTAAATATGGCACCAAAGGGCTAGCAAAAATTACCAAGGCCTTGGCGTTATTAAAAAAGGCCGATAGTAAACGTGGGATAAAAAGCCAGGTTATTTATCTGGATGACAAGGCCACCATGAAAAAGGTAGGTGGTATTGCAGTGTTTGATGCAGCCAGCCCAAAAGAAAACAAGGCGGCGATTGACGCTATTTATAAAACCTTGCGCCCGGAATATTTGCTTATCCTTGGCGCTGCCGATGTGATCCCTCACCAGAACCTCGATAACCTGGTTTTTGAACCCGGGGCGGATGATGATCGTTTTGCCTGGAGCGATTTACCCTATGCCTGCTCGGCAGCTTATTCGCGCGATCCCAGGCGTTTTATTGGGCCGTCGCGGGTTGTGGGTCGCTTGCCGGATTTGGCCGGTGCTACGGAACCATCTTATCTTATAGGGTTGTTAACCGTATCGGCCTCCTACCAAAGCCGCGCACCGGAAGCCTATGAAAGCTATTTCAGCTTATCGACCTTCGTCTGGAAAAAATCCACGCAACTGAGTTTGAATAATATTTTTGGAAACAATACAAAGTTGCGTTTATCGCCTGCTACTGGCCCCAGGCATCCGGCTGCACAATTGGGTACGCGTATGCATTTTATTAATTGCCATGGCGGCCAGGCTTCACCTGAATTTCAAGGGCAAAAAGGCAATAGCTATCCCATTGCCTTAACCACCGACGCGCTCAATGGAAAAATCAAGGAGGGCACGGTTGCCGCAGTGGAGTGTTGCTATGGTGCAGAATTGTATGAAGCCCTCACCCTGGGCGTTGACTTGCCGATTTGCCAACGCTATCTGGAGCAGGGCGCTTATGGTTATCTCGGCAGCACTACGATCGCCTATGGTCCGGCTGATTTTAATGGCTCGGCCGATTTAATCTGCCAAAATTTTTTGTTAAATGTGTTGGGTGGTGCATCACTTGGTCGCGCGGTATTAATGGCTCGCCAACAATATGTGGCTGATGTGGGGCAAATGGACCCTATAGACCTGAAAACCTTGTCGCAGTTTTATTTATTGGGCGATCCCAGTATTCACCCGGTACTTAAACCCAAAGGTATTTCAGTAAAAGGAATTGTTGCCGAAGAGTCGGAGCAATTTTCCCGCGCGGAGCGCAGGGTTAAATTGCAAGCCACTGGTGAGTTCCTGGAAAAAACCAAACCAACCGTTGCGAAAGCGCCCACTAAAAGCAAAGTGTCTGCCGCAACCAAAACCTCGCTGGGGAAATTGGCCAAACTTGCTGGCCTTGCCGCTAAACAACCATTTCAATCTTTTGTGGTTAAGATTCCCGCGGTGACCAAAAGCCTAAAAACCAAAGTGGTGGGGACTCCTACAAAATACCACCTTGCATTAGGTGTTCCAGCGAAACAATCCCATGATAAAGTCAATCGTGGTGTGGCGGTGCTTGCCAAGGAGTTGGATGGCCGTATTGTGGGCTATCGTATTTATGAACAGCGGTAATGAATTTTACGTAATTCTTGTTAGGTAAATTGTTTCATGGCAAATAACGATTCTCCATCCCTGCGAAAAGTAAGTGGGCTGTGTGGGCATGTTGTCACTGGTGAGTATGGTAAAGGCAGTAAAAGTGAACGTCATGCGCTATTTTTGGAAACCGCATCCGACTGTTTTATTTTACGCCGTAAAACTGGTCCGGTATTTGGTGATGCTGAATTGCAAAAATATGTAGGTCAGCAGGTTGAATGTGATGGCTTTTTATCGGGTAATACTTTGCTGGCTGAGCAGATAAAAATCATCACGATAACCTGTTAGCCGGCTGAACGATCGCCCCCATTGCCATGAGACAAAATGCCATGATACCAGGCACCATGCCCCAGGATTTATCACGTAACGCTAATCGCTTTGTTATCTTTTCAGTATTTTTTACGGCGCGGGCTTATTACCCGGTGCTGGCAATTTTATTTATTGACCTGGGGCTGACGCTTGATCAATTTGTGTTACTCAATTTAATTTGGGCACTGACAATATTTTTATTTGAAGTTCCCTCCGGAGCCTTGGCTGATACCATTGGCCGCCGCACATTGCTGGTCACTGCGTCGGTGTTAATGGTTATTGAAATGCTCTGCCTGCTGCTGGCGCCGCGCGATGGGGGCACGTTTTTATTGCTGCTCTGTATTATCAACCGTATTTGTTCCGGGCTTTCAGAAGCCTGTGCGAGCGGTGCCGATGAAGCGCTCGCTTATGATTCATTGCCAAGAGAAAACCGTGCCCATGCCTGGGATAAATTACTCGCCCATGCAATGCGCTGGCGTTCGGTGGGTTTTGTTGTGGCGATGATTATTGGCGGTTTGTTGTACGATGCGAAAACGATTAATTCCATTTTGCCATCCCACTTTCATATCACTGCCGAGACTGCACATCGCCTGCCGGTGTTGTTGGTATTGTTGCAGGCACTGGCCTGTTTATTCATTACCTTGCGCATGCGTGAACCTGTCCATGCAGCGGCAGGATCAACCTTATCCCATGCATTCCATCTCACTATTTCTACTGCGCGCTGGGTGTTTTCCCATCCCAAAACCCTGGTGGTTATTTTGATTGGTGTTGCGCTGGATTCTATAGTGCGCAATTTTGCCACTATCACCAGTAGTTATTATCGGTTGATTGAATTACCCGAATGGACCTACGGTTTTATCGGTGCCGCTATGGGTGCGTTGGGCTGGTTTGTCCCTGGTATTGCCAAACGCTTGAATGCGCGTTTTAGTATGTTGGTGAATTTGGGATTGGTCGCTGCTATGACTCTTGTTGGATTAGTCGTAGTGGTTCCCGCCTGGCCGCTTTATGGCGTAGTGCCGACATTGTTTTTAATGTTGATGATGGGCTTTCTCGGTTTTACGGTCAGCCGCGTATTGCATGAGGAGGCAGATTCAGCGCGACGTGCCACTGTGCTTTCAGTAAAGGGATTAATTTTTAATTTGGGTTACGGTTTATTTAGTTTGGGATTTTCAGGATTGCTGGCCAGTTTTCCGGATACACCAGAAGGTGCTGCATTGCGCAGTGCATTGTTCTGGCAAGTGCCATTTTTTGCAGTGATGATTACCGGTTTGTTTAGCTGGGCATTTTTTAAGTTGCGTCGATGAATATTGGAACTCCCAGGCCGAAGCCTGGGAGTGAAGAATTTAGTGATTGGTTGAATCACTTGGCGGCGTCAATACCAATTGGCCATTTTGCAATGGGATTTGTTGGCCCGGGTCATAAGACATACGCACAACATCTTCCTTGTCTTTTATGCGATAGGTAACGTCATAACCGGTAATTTCTTCGCGGGTTTCGTAAACAGTTTTGCAGCTTTGCTCTACCGTTGTATAAGTATCACCTTTTTGCATATTGCCTTGCACTTTATCGCCCGCATAACCACCGGCTACAGCCCCAGCAACGGTTGCTACTTTCTTGCCGTTGCCGCCACCTACCTGATGGCCCAGTGCGCCACCCACTACAGCCCCAATTACTTTACCGGCAATGCGATTGGTATCCTTAACCGGTTTTTGGTGAACTACGGTTTTATCGACACATTCTTCATGCGGGATTTTTACATTTTTAGTCACAGCAAGGGTTTGTATCACCTTGGCGTGATCGGGTTCCTTGGTGAATTGATAACCGGCAATTGCACCACCTGTAGTGGCTACACCTATGCCCAACAAGGTGCCAATGATCATGGATTTGTTCATAGTATTTACCCTCTCTGATGTCATCAGCCGTTACTACAGCTGGTGTGCCAGTGTAGGTATTTTTTTCCTTAACCATAGCTTAATGGGCGGGGTGGGATGGCAGAACTGTGAACTGCTTAGTGTTTATCCTTCCTGATAAAGGACTTGATGGCCTTGCGCCAAAAATGAAGGGGAAATAATGCGCAGAGCGTAATCCCGGCATACCAATGTATATCCGAAATATTGATGCTGTCTGGGAAATCCTGCGGGTAATAAAGCAATAAACCTGAACTAACCAATAAGATCCACAAGATCAAATGCAGGTAGCCATCCCAGTGATATTTTTTGCGGGCCAGTTTTTTTTGCACATGATCGGCAAATAAATATCCGAATATAAATACTCCAAGCATGGCACTCAGACCATGTAATTCCCGGAACAGGCCATTCAGTGGATGGGGAAAATCATCTTCATTAACGGGTGCCATGAAATAAAGTGCAATTCCGGTTACTGCTATTGCCAACAATATTAGCCACAAACTGATGCGTGATTTTTTCATGGAGACCGATAATTAAAAGAGACAAACAGAGCCGGCTATTGTGACAGTATCGACTGGCAAAATGTAGCCTGTGCAATCGCAGGATTAGTGGATGGAGATCCAATTACCGCTGAAGCGGCGAATATAATCGCTGCGACAATGTTGCGGTAAATTGGCGGCAACTTTGGTGAGCCCATCGGCGCGCGCGGCTGTTTTGGCCATGACGGTCCAGGTGGCGATGGGTGTGTCCTGCGCGTTGGCATCGAGCAGGATCCCCGGATGTTCCGCGCTGAAATGGCTGGTAGAGGTGGCGATAGCGGCATTGTGTAGCCCGCCCATACTGTGATCCTGACCCCGGTGGTCGCGAATACTAATCGGGAGGATGCTGGAACCATACACACGGAGATCGCCCCCGGCATTGACCCAGGCTGATGCAATACCCGCGCGTTGGAGTTGTGTTATCGCCTGGTCTATTGCAAAACCTTTGGCGATGCCATCGAGGGTAATGAGTAAGGGCTGTGTAAGGCGCACGCGCGTTTGGTTTATTTCTATGTTGTGCCAGTGACCAACGGCTAACCAATCAGTGCGAGTGTTGAGGTAATTCGGTGCTGGTAATGCACCTCTATCCACAACGGCTTTGCCGAGCGTGTAATTAAATCTTCCGTCGCTAATACGCGTTAACGCCCGAGCGAGTTTGAGGCAGCGGATGCTGAGCGGATGCAGTACAACCCATTGGCCTTGCGCCTGGTTTAAGCGTGATAAATCACTTTGTGGGTTGTGGAAACTTAACAGGTTCTGGATGTGTTCTATCGCCGCAAACGCATCATTAATTGCTGTGTGTGTTTGCTGTTGATCCAGCGCGCCGTTATCGCCAATGCCGATTTCTACAAACGTACCGAGCAAAGGCCGCATGCGTTTGGTCATTCGGATTATTGCACCAGTGCAATTTTATGGATTGCCAGGAGGCGTTTTACCCCGTCGGTAATATTGCGGCAGGAAAGTGTGGCGCCACTGATATTGGGAATATCTTTGTTGAGCTTGAACGCATCATCCACCGTTTTGCCCGCAAAATGTTTGCGCCATTCGGGGTTGCGGACTTGTCCTCCATGGGTCTCACGATAGCTGAGAATTTCAATGCCCAGTACGTTTCCCGCAGGGGATATAGCGGCGGCATAGGTAATAAATTCATGCTTCCCGATCACTTCATCGACCATAAACCAGCCGAGCAATTGGCCGTCTTTCTCTGCGCGCCAATTTTGTTGCACTGCATTGCGCTGGCGCACTCCGGCGATGTCCTTGATTTGGTCGCGCTGTGCGTCAGACAAATTAATCGCTGCTTCCAAAAATACTTTTGCATCAGGGAACAACACTTGCTGTGCTTGTGCTACCGATAAAAAATCTTCCGCACACGCATTGCTGACTACAATGACCGGTGCGATAAAGGCGAGGGGCAGGGCGATAAATTCGGGGATATTGCGCATGAATGTAATCTCGACATCTATCCGCTAAGCGCCAATGATTTGGGATTGGCGGATAGATGAGTTTTCCGGATTATTAAAAGTTAAAGCCAACTTTGAAACGAATTTCCTGCTCGGTTTTTTCAATCAAATGCAAACCATCAGGTTGGCCTTCAAAGGTTTCACCGCCGCCACGGATTTGATCAAAATAAGTGAAGGTCATCCAGAATTCCTCACCACCGTAGTGCAGGCTTGGGCCAGCAAATACCGAGTCGCGCTCCATAGCTACACCGGTTTCGTACTCGGTTTCATACAGTGTTTCTACACCGAAAAACCAGTTGGGAACAAAGCGGTAACTCAAACCCATGCCCGCCCAGAATTCAATTTCCACTTCCATTTCAGTTGGCCATTCGAAATCTTCGGGCAGGTCATCGATAGGTGCACGTGTTGCGCGTGTACCTTCGGTACCAAAATTGGCTGCCCAGATGAGTTGGCCTTCCATGAAGTATTTCTGCATTTGCACTTCGAGGTCGATGCTGATGGTGTCTTTGTCCTGGCCTGAATGAGGGTCAAGTACCAGGTATTCCAAACCGGTCGTCATGGATAGACCAAAATCATCCAGTGCCGGGCTTAAAAAATTGTATTTACCGGAAACTTCACCGCCCTGGAATTTCAGGCTGTATTTTTCATCGCCTGGCAGGTAGCCATCAATGAGTAAGCCGGAGGTATCCATCGATTGGCCTTTCAGTTCGCCTTTCACGGTAAACCGGTCAGTGACGCCATATTCCAATTCAGTGTCGAAGTTGTAAGCCGTGTATTCGCCTACACCTTTGTCGGCCCGTTGGGTAACAACGCCATACAATTCCCAGGCGCCAGCAGGTAATACTTCGGAACCTTTGACATAACCGAACAGGTTTTCATCGGCATGGGCGTTCAAGGTGAACAGGCTGGCGATTGCCAGAGGAAGGAGATGCTTGCGCATGGGTTTATTCCTTAAAAAAGATGATTGCGATTTTTATACAGCTGATAGTGAAAGTTGTGCGCAGTTTAATCGCAATTGAGACTGATTGTTATCCTTTTTTGGAACTTATTTGCGCTTGTTTTGACGTGGTTTTGATTGTGTTTGTGAGCGACCCAGAACGCGATTAATGAGATACACACTGGTGCACCATAAGCTGACCAGAAGTGAAAGCAGGAGCAGGGCTATAAAGGCAAAAATATCCGGTGCTTTCATCAACGTGGTCATCAACGAATCCTGATAATAAAAAAACCATTGATGGCCATCAGGGAAAATTTGCACATGAAACCAATAAAAAACCGCAGTGGGGCCGATAACTAACACTGTGATACTTATCACAACAAGGCCCGCTAAAAATCCGAGCAGGATTTTTTTCAGTGGTGGAAGTTTTAATTTTTGCTGGTAAACAACAGCAATTAATCCTATCCATAGCAAGAGGCTGATAGCACCAACGACATAAAACCCGTCAATTAAATTGGCTACGTCTTGCAGGTGGATTATTTCTGCCTCATGCATCAGCGGTGTTATCTCACCCGACTTTAGCTTGTAACTAATCTCGCCTAGGCCTTTGCCGCTGGTTTGTACTGCATCGCTGATTTCGCCAAACAAGCGCCAGTGTTCTGCGGGTGTAACCAATTCAAAATCATCTTTGTAGCGATTGAGCGGCGCAAATTCGGCGATGTGTGTATCCAGATCCAATAATTGATAGCCCAGGGGATAGGCAAAATGGAATTGCGCTAGCAGATGCCAGCTTGCCAGCGCGAGGGCAAGTAACTGGCAACTGAAGAATAGGGGCCAGAGAATAAAACGAAAGGCGCGGTTGATCATGGCGAAGACTCAAAAGAAAGGCGGGGCAAAAATAGCATGCAGGTCAAGCATCGGCCACTGGCATTTGCATCACTTTTTATGGCTGGTTTGCCACTATTGTGGGGTGCCTATTTATTGACGTTTTAATCCTGCCAACATGTCGAAAAAGTTGCCAATTTATAAATTTCGGCGACAAATCAATGATATAGATGCCTAATAAAAACAATGAGTTGTATGATTTTTGACCTATTGGCACTTAAATTGCCATATAAATTGTGATGTGTTTCTCACAATAAACGGTTTTTTGAAAGGAGAGGTACCATGTTGAAATCACTATGGAAATTCCTGGCGTTGTCCCTGGTTTGTGCATGCAGTTCACTTTCAATGGCGGGCCAAATCACCTGTACACCTGCTAATCAGCGTGTTGCTACGCTGGGCGATGCGATCGAGTGTAAGACACTCAATTCGGTAAATTTGAATTCACCTGCCCAGATCGATGCGCTGTACGATGATATGGGTGATCCCTGGGTAAAAGAAGGTGAAGTGACAAGCCCTGGTACCAATGATCTCTTTACTGTCACAGCAAATAGTTGGGGTGTTGACGTTGAAGGGCACTGGTATATAGCGGCGGCTTTTTGGGAAACCTATGGTCGTGCAGTTATTACCATGCACGTTGGCCAAGGTGGCGGTAATCCGGATGCCTTTGCCTGGTTGATTACCCCTGGCACCCTCTCCGGCGATTTTTCCTATGAGCGGATTGCTGGTACAGGGGGTGGTTTGTCGAATATGTTCTTATTTGGTTCAGGTGAGCCAAAAGATGTATCCGAATCCAGTATTGTTTTCTTGTTGTTCATTGGATTGTGTTCGTTAGTGCTATCCCGTCGTCGTTCGTATGTGTAATGTGTAATTCATGTGTTTAATGTAAAACAACTGTAATGAGTGCAAAAAAACCGCAGGAAATCCTGCGGTTTTTTTATGGGGTCCAGATTAGTTTTCCAGTTCGATAGCGCCAGCCCGCGCGTAATTCACAACAATGACACCGCTTGGTGTGACATTGCTTTCAGTTACTTTGAATGCGGCAGGGATTGTCCCGTTACCAAACAAACGTTTTCCGGCACCTAATATGACGGGATAAATCATCAGCCAAAAGTCATCGACCAAATCATGTTTGATTAGTGTCTGCAGGAGATTGCTGCTTCCCCATACATGCAAATCCGGCCCTTGCTGCTGTTTGAGTGCAATAATTTTTTCCACTATATCGCCCTTGAGAAATACGGAGGATTGCCATTCACTTGATGTCATTGTGTTCGAGGCGACATATTTGGTCGCTTTGTTGACTGCGGGCCATATATCCGCATGATGTGGCCAGTAAGGCGCCCAGATATCAAAGGTCTTGCGCCCTAATAATAGATCGAAAGGCATATTCATTTGCTTTCGCAGGAGCGCTCCCAAAACGGGATCGGAATAGGCTGCTGTCCATCCACCATAAGCGAAGCCATCGCTAGTGTCTTCCCCTGACCCGCCCGGAGCCTGAATAACACCATCAAGGGAAATATGTTCAAGCACAATGATTTTTCTCATGATTGGGTTCCTCCAAAATATGTGATTGGAATTAACGCGCTGACTCTCTTATGCTAGTTGGGTATTGCATTGGGCACTCATTCGATTTAATGGATTAGCTGATTCTATAACTCGCCAATAAATCATGCCTTGGGATATCAATCGACTACAGGTAGGTTATGCGCCGTTTATCTGCTTCATATGCTAGCGTTTCTTTTTTTCTTTTAATGACTATTAGCGTCAAAACTTTTGCGTTTGGCGAAATTCTTGTCGATAAAATCCTGCGCAGTGATTTTATTTATGATCGCGGCATTACCCAGTTGCCGTTTATCCCTATTGGCTATTTAGCGGCAACTCACCAGAGCGGTTTGGAGCCGGAATATTGCCCTTTGGAACAACAGGGTTGTGAATTCCAATATCAAAGTATTACGCAAGGTGCGGGCTTGCCCGTGTGGGTTGGGCAAAAGAATATGCTGATAGTGGGGGAGACATTGGATGTCGATGTTTTTGACACTGGTAATGACTCAACCACTGTTAACACCGGAGGATTACTGGCGGCCTGGGTCAGCCAACATTCGGAGCGCTGGCAAAGTGGTGCATTTATTTATTACTACGAAAATTTGGATAGTGATACCCGCAGTGATAATACCAGCGGCACTTTTGTGGGTATGGTCGGGCGCTATCGGCACAGTGCTCGGTTTCATACCTATTGGGGGGCGGTGCAGGTCAATAGTGGTGATGAGTCACTGCTTTATCCCTATGCAGGTTTTGACTGGTATATCAATAATCACTGGGGGGTAACGGCTGTTCTGCCTTGGCCGAGCATCAATTATGCACCCAATGAAACCCAGCTGTTCAGGATAGGTGCATTGGTGTCCGAGACAACCTGGACGATAAAACAGGACAACAATTTTTATACCCAGGATTTTTCCCAAGTGAGTGCGGGTGTGTCATTCGAGCAAAAAATTTCTCGCCTGATGTGGGGGGAGTTATCAGTTGGGTATACGGGGTTGGGGAAGTTTCAGGTGGAGACGGATGCAGATAGTAAATTGAATACGAATATATCCAACCAGCCTTATATCAAGCTGGCGTTAAATGTGCGCCCATTTTAATTCCTCATCCGGCTAACCTCATGTCCCGCCCGCAAGGGCGGCCAAAATACTCCTGAACATTTTGCTTCATTTCGTGTTTGGCCGCTTTGCGTTTGGCTTTTTTCGATTTCTCATGCACGCCACCTTTTTTCATAATGGGATGGAAGGCATGGCCGTTGCGTTTTTCCTGTTTCATCGATTGTTCCTCATGTTAAAAAGAAAAAGCCCTGATCAGTTTCCCGATCAGGGCTTTGGGTATTGCGCCTGGCTCGGAAGGTTCGTATTGTTGACCTTCCAAGCGAGTACTCAGAAGGTGTGTTATGCGTTAGTAAAGTTCGCGTAAGTCATGTTGAGTACTCCTGTGTTGTGCGAGCAAGCTTGCGGTGGATGTTGCCAAGGCTATGCCCTGAAAGTGGGCGCGATAATACGCCAAAAATTGTCGCTGTCAATTGCGTACTATTCTTTTTTAATATTGTTTTGGTTATGCCTGGATTGGTTTGGTTATTGCTGTGTTAGTTGAGTTGCTAATGAGGTTTTGTGGGTAGTTGTCACATTAGTGACTTAATTTTGTCATAGAATCTTCAGCGCTATTGAATGCATTCACCAACGACCTTTATGAGTGAGATGATATCGTGCCAGAACTCGTAGCCCCTCCCGCCAAAAATACTTTTCACACTTACGGTATTTGGTTGTATACCGAAAAAAGTCGGGCGATCAAAAGCCTTAAAAAAGAATTGAGCCCAAGCGTGCATGGCGATAAACACTGGGATTCCAGCTATCTGCTGATGGATTATTTTACCCATAACCCGCTCAGGAAAAAGAGCCGGATATTGGATGTGGGTTGTGGCTGGGGGCCAACGTCTATTTTCCTCGCCAACAGTGGCCACGGGGTTACTGGCCTTGATGTCGATGATCACGTCTTTGCATTCCTGGATGTGCAAGCCGAGTTAAATGGCGTCGCTGTCAAAACCCGTCAGGGCGCAATGGCTTCAATGAAAAAAGCAGACCTTGCCAAATACGATGTTATTGTCGGTGGCGATATTTGTTTTTGGGATGAACTGACCGATGAGTGGTTTGCGATGTTAAAGCGCGCCGCCAGTGCGGGTGTTAAAAAGTTGGTGCTTGCAGATCCGGGGCGCAGCCCGTTTTTACAGTTAGTGGATAAATGCTACGAGCGTTGGGATTGCGATATGTTCACTTGGTACTGTTTTGAGCCCAAACGTTTTACCGGCAGTATTCTGCTGGTGAACCTGGATACGAAGGCCGATTAGCAAGTGCATCATCCTTGATGCGCAGGGCAATTATTCTATACATGAAAAAATTCCTTCTCGTATTGTTATTGTCATGTTTTGTACGAGTTCTGATGGTTAAACAATTACATTCCGGTCGTTGCCGTTTTATCCGCTTTGCTTTCGATTAACCGGGCACCAAACGCGCTAGTGTAATCGAGTTGCGTTGCAGGCGCTTTTGTTGCTGGTTTTGCCTCTTTAACTGGCGCAGCGGGGACAAAAGGCACAGCCGGTTTAGTGTGCTCATAGCGACCAGAAGCAATCACTTCATTTTCATCCAGGGCTTTTTTCAGCAGTTGTTGCACTTGTGCGCTGGGTGAATCTGCCGGGCAAGCAATCATATCCATATAGTCAACTCCCAAACGGTAGGGTGGCCATCCATTCTCCAAACCGGTTTTAACCAGTTGGCGATAACAGTTTTTTGCACGCGCCACGTCGTCCGGATTTTTTCGATCAAACAACAGCGGAATAGTGCCGGATAATGTGCGCGATGAACGCGAAGTAACGGCGAGCAATGGATCAAACCCATTATCGGTTAAGCATTTGCTCATCACACAACGGTAGCGCTCCACTTCTTCAGCGGTAAAAGGCACTAGCGGTGCGTACCATAAAATGCCGGCACCATCTTTAGCGGGATGTGAATGTAAATCGAGTTTTTTCGCAGTAGGATCGAGTGCGTAAGCAATTTTTAAAAAGGCGACGATTGGATAACCTTCTACAGTGCCCAAGGTATTGACCAGCGCACCAAAGTGACGGCGTAAAGATGAAAAACCCCAGGAAGGTAAATAGGTTTGCAGTTGTTGCAGCAAACGAATTTCATCCGGACTAAAACTCCACACACGGCAATTTTTCAAACGGCGACGAATATCTTTAACCGAACCAGCAACTGCCGCGCGCGAACCATAGAGCGTGCCCAATCCGGTCCAGGCAGAAACTTTTCGAGTTTTGGCAAGTTGCCTTAAATAATCTGCACGGGCATTGCCTTTGAGTGGTGATGCCAAAGGTGTATCAACTTGCGTAGAAAGGATGCGGCAATCGTTCATCATAATGATGCCACCAATGCCGGGAATATCTTCCGTGAGTTTGTTTAAATCAGTTTGGCTGGCAATAAAAGCATCATTGCTTTTCCATTCAAAAACCAGGATGCGAGTTGCTTCTGGTGAGCGCGCCAGTTGCACGCGGGCTTTGGTAACTATGCCGAAATTACCTTGCCGTAATAATCCCGCCCATGAATAACCTGTGCCCGCATTCCAGCGCTTGGCCATCTCGGGGCAATTTAAATCTTGATAAGTATGGCGAAACTCTGTGCCGTTGCCCCAAAAACCTTCCAGCTCGCTGATTGCATCAAAGTGATCGGTGATGGGTGTCAAACCATAGCCACCATCAAGTGCATTGCCGAGGATATTGCCATTGGGGCCAACACCTGTGGTGGGTACTAATAAATCGGCACCGCTTTTTTTAATCGCCGCATGCAAATCTGCTTGGGTAACTCCTGGTTCAATTAATGCAGTGGATGATTTTATATCAATATGTACGCGGCGCAGTTGCGATAGATCCACAATAAAACTGCGGCTATCTACCGGGAGCGAAGTACCATAACCAAAATTACGTCCACCACTAATTGGCCAGAGTGGTATTTTAAATTCATTGGCGAGAGCCAACACTTCCTGGATTGCATCCACTTCTTTAATAACAATGGCTCCGGCAGGTAAACGTTGGCTCGCACCTGTATCTGCACCGTAATGAAATGCCGCTTCTTCACGGCTCAATACTTTAGCACCGGGGACACGTAATACTTCGCTGAAAAAAGAGTTAGACATATTCATCTTCCTTTCAATTGCTGAATAAAAAAATTGCTTGGGAACAACAGTGGGATTAATACTGCGCGCCTATCTTATTCAATAACTCGACACTGCACGGCAGTTAAGCAAGCATCAGCAAGAACTATGACAAGAATAAATTATTCAGTGTTTTCAACGGGTTTAATTATTTTTTTGTAAAAAGTGTCGTCTAATTGACGCTTATTATTGTGCGATAAAAATTTTTAAAATGATTTAAGCGACGAGCAGCTAAATGGCACGTGTTTAGAAAAAAATTATTTTTTTAAACAAGTGTTAAAAATTAATGAGAGTGACTTGTATAAAAAAATATGCAGGAAGAAATTTTAGTGTGATGCAGTTTAAGACTGTTGTGTGATGCAGTTAAAAAATAATGCGGGCATTGCCCGCATTATCGACTTGTTTTGTTGCAGTAGCTATATCGACCCTGATGGAATCAAGCTAAAAGTTTCTCCAGTGTGCGCTCATAAATTGCGGTTAGCTTATTCAAATCATCCGCATTGATACATTCATTAACTTTGTGAATGGTGGCATTGATTGGCCCCAGTTCAACTACTTGCGCACCGGTGGGAGCAATAAAGCGGCCATCGGATGTGCCTCCGGAAGTGGATAGCTCCGTATCCAGGCCAGTTTCCGATTTAATTGCATCAACGACCGCATTCACCAGATCGCCGCGTGGTGTTAAAAATGGCTGGCCACTTAAAATCCATTGCAGGTCGTAATCCACTTTGTGTTTACTCAAAATGGCTTCAGTGCGCTCACGTAAAATGTGTTCTGTAAGCTCGGTGGAAAAGCGGAAATTAAATACCACCTCTACTTCACCGGGAATCACATTGGTTGCACCAGTTCCGCCATTGATATTGGATACCTGAAAACTGGTGGCCGGGAAGAATTCGTTGCCATTATCCCAATGTTCGGCGGCGAGTTCGGCGAGGGCAGGAGCGAGTTTGTGGATGGGGTTATCGGCCAGGTGCGGGTAGGCCACATGCCCCTGGATACCTTTCACTTTCAGTATCGCGCCGAGTGAACCGCGGCGGCCATTTTTAATCACATCACCTACCACGTTGGTGCTGGATGGTTCACCCACGATACACCAGGTTATTTTGGTGTTATGGGCCTCCAGCCATTCCACGACTTTCACTGTGCCGTTAATCGATGGACCTTCTTCGTCGCTGGTGATCAAAAAGGCAATGCGGCCTTTATGGTTGGGGTGTTGGGCAATAAAGTTTTCGCAGGCGATGACCATGCAGGCAAGTGAACCTTTCATATCCGCCGCACCGCGGCCATGCAGCATGCCGTCGATAATCTGTGGCTCAAAGGGAGGGTTGTTCCAATTGGCTTCGGGGCCAGTGGGCACTACATCGGTATGGCCTGCAAATGCGAGTATAGGGGCGCTGTTGCCATCGACCCCATTGCGGATAGACCAGAAGTTGTCCACTTCGCCAAAACGTAAGCGCTCGGTTTTGAAACCAATGGCCTCAAGGCGTTTGATCATCATTTCCTGGCAGCCATCGTCTTCAGGAGTTACTGAGCGGCAGCGGATCAAATCGGTGGCGAGTTGCAGGGTAGGGGTTAACGCAGAAGTCATGGTGTCATCCAAGGATAAGGAATAAATTCGCGGTGAATTTTACGCGATTTTTGACCCTATTCGAGGAAATTAGATAACAAAAATGGTGTGCGTGGGCAGTTAGGCCCTTGCAGGGAAGGCATGAGCCTTAACCTTCCATCAGCGACAGCATCAATTGTGATAGCTGGCTTTGTGAATGTACCTGAGTTTTCTGCATTATATTTTTCATTTGCCATCGTGCGGTCTCATGGGTGACTGCACGCCTTTCTGCAGCCTCCAGTAATGATGATCCATTGATCAGGTGGGCGATAAGCTCGCTCTCGGCGGGGGTAATGCCATAGGCCTGTTTTAAATAATTCAGTGGTAAGTTGCAGTGGCGCTGTGAGTCCTGTACCAGCACCAGATAATGCGTATTAGCCGGAAGGCCTTGTTCGGTATAAGTCTTGGTGCTTTTTCTGTGTATATCGCCAACCGTAAAAAAGCTCAGCTTTAAGTGCCCGCTCGGGTACTCGATCTTAAAGCAGGTATCATCGCCTATAATTTTCCGCTTCTCTCTTTTGGGTTGCTTTTCCAGAGCAGAAAAATAATGGTTTTGCGTAGATGTTCGTCCAGTAAAGTGGAAGCGAGTGTGTAATTGGTAATGGATATCTGTGCATTTTGAAAATGCACGCATTGCTTCTGAATTTATAAAAACGACATTCTGGAAATCGTCGAGTAAAACAACTCCCATATGCAAGTGTTGCAAAACTGCCTCAAAAGCGTGATTGGCTTTTTCCAAAAGATCAATGTGCTGGCGAATATGCACTGCTTGAATGAGGTGGGGCATTAAACCTTGCAGGCGTTCCAGGTGTATTTGGGTTAAGGCTGGTGAATCGTCAAAATTTTGCAATCCCAACCCGGCACAACCATGGGGGCCGCGAAATAAAACGGCACCTGCCTGGAAGTGTAATTTCGGCCAGAGGCTTTGCATATATTTTGCGCCGACAATTTGCGCGTAACTCTTACCCGATAATCGCGCGATATCTTTATCGCTGACTACTTTACCCTCAGGCAAGCACCGTAATTGATTATTGATTTGTGCTGCCTGGGGCGCAATAAATTCATCGAGGTATAAATCCCGTGTTTGCAGGTTCAACCGTGCCGCAGCCGCATAGTTCCGCTGTTGTTCAATACCATCGTAATAAAAAACCGTGCATTGGTCTGCACCACAGTATTCCCGGATTGCTTCAAGAACCTGGGGCCACAATTGGGGGTGCATTGCAGCATCGTAAATTGCATTCACAAGGGTGGCTTCACAGCCCATTGCTGAGTCGAGGTGAAAGAGTGAGTTCATGACAATCCCTGGATAATTGATTGTGTTTAGGTGTAAAAACCTATACCCAATCAATACTAGTGATGCAGGTCACAAATAAGCACCCCCCAAATGGGTGGGGGGATTAACTGAGCCTTTCTTCGGTGGTGGAAAGCTGTGGTTTTTCAGAGGTAAATTCGTTAGTGAGTAATGTTAACAACCGGGTTAATTCGATTTGGGAATGGGTTTGGGTTTTATGCATGATCTGTTTCATTTGCCAGCGTGTGGTTTCTTGTGAAGTTCCGCGTTCATCGGCAATGTCGGCTATACCTAATCCTTTTAATAATAATTGCGCAAGTTGTGTTTCTGTTACCGTCAATCCATAAGCCTGTTGTAAATATTGCGGTGAAATAAAACGTTGCCGCTCAGGATCATTGGCAAATACCGCAAGGCAGGGCAGGTCATCAGGCAAACCAATATTCTGTTGTTGGATAGGTAAAAAACACAGCTTTAACGGATGTGCTTTGGCGGGATGCAATAGCGGCAAACTAATCCCTTCTGTCACAACATAACTCGCGCGAAAACCTTCATCTAAAAATTCGGCAAGAATCGCCTCTAGTCTCAGTTGCTCTTTATGGATGTGAGCCTGTAAGCGCATATTGCGATTCAAACTGAGTGCGGGGTGACTGGCTAAAACTCGCTGGGCTTCAGGGCTTGCAAATACTACGCGCATTGAAGAGTCCAACAGGAACACTGCGAGGTTGGTGCGTTTTATGGCTTCTAATAAACAGTCACTTTCTACGCGCAGGACACTTAAATGGTTATGGATACAAATAGCGCGCACAAAATGTGGGCTTAATTTTTGGATGAATTCGATCGCCTCTTCAGTTAAGTCAGCAGCACCGCACTCGCAGTGAAAACAGATAGCTGCATAAATAATATCGCCCAATACCAAAGGTATTCCCACGCGCAACTCATAGGATTTAGACTCGGTGATTTTTTTGGGATTGCCAATATAATCTTCATAGGAAATTCCAAGGCGGGAGGAAATGGCTGCTGCCGTAAAAACCTGTCCCGGTAGCGAGTCGCCAAATAATATTTTTATTTTTTTTACTTCGCTATCCGGATGGGTGGAGAAAAAAATACCATCACTTGTGTTATATGCTGTAATTGTAAAGTTGCGTTGATTGTGCTGCTGGTCATAAAACAACAGCGATGCATCATCGACATCAATAAATTGGCAAACCTCCATCAACACACTGCGCCACTTGGATGAATCCAGTGCCGCCTCATAAATTGTTGCGATCAACCGACTCTCATATGCCCCAAGTTCATACCCCATGATTCGCATCCTGTGATGGTATTGTTCTGGCATTGTAGTTGTGATTTTGCTGTGTTTACAACTGAAACGGAGTGAGTGAATTGACAAGTTTGATTTAGTCGCGTTGAAAATCGCATGCAGTTTCAGCGTGGCGTCAAACGCTTTAATTGGCGATGGAGGAATTGGATATATCGAGTTTAGACTACCCAATTGGGGCACTTATAGTGCCCCTTGCTTTTCTGGTGACGCATTATTTTTTTTCAGGCGTCTTATCGCTATTAGTGCTGATCACAAATAACTCCTGGATAAAACTCAACAACTTATCACCCCAGATATCGTTATGGTCCGCTATTATTTTTCCATCAACATAAATGTTCAGATAAGGATTTAATGGTGTTGTTTTACCTAAATGTTTGAGTTGTACCTGGCTGAAATCCAGGGTTCCGTTATAGGTTTGTGATTCCCATTGATTTTGCAGGCTTAATAGCTGTTGCATCTGGTCCAGGTTGGATGTTTGATCCCGCGGTTTCATAAAATGGGTTTGAAAGGGAGCGAAATGACCTACAGCTGTTTTATCTGCCGCAAACTCATCGAGATGAACAGGTTTTTTACCTGCCTCTGTGCACTCGTAGCGCGATAGTTGCTCATGAGTTTCCATTACCGTGCTAAAGAAACGCCCGAGCGGGAAAATCATGCCTGTGGCATCGTCTTTTTCTGAGGTAAGTATCAACAAGCGAGGAAATTGCCTGGGCAGGGTGTAAGGACGGCAATCTTGTTGGGCCATATCGTAAAGTGTTGAATAGCGCATGGCTTCAAAAGCAGGATTCATTAAGAGCACCAGGTCACCAAATCCTTTGGCATCATCCGTATAAGTTTTATTTCGGTTGCTATCTATAAACCGGTCTGCCAGGACTTGTTGCAGGGCAGTAAATACAACAGCGCCTCCAAAACTATGGCCAATGGTTATCATGCGGCTGTTTTGCGGACGGGGTATTTCTTCTTGTCCGACTTTGACATTGGTAATTTCTTCGAGGCGCAATAGAACTTCTGTAACACCTTGCAAACCTACATCGTGGGCAACTTCTTTCCTATCCCAAAATGTGGCGTGGTGGACAACGGGGATGGTAATGGACTCTCCGCGCCAGCCCACATATACACCGAGTATCTTCCGTTCCTCCCGGTGTAAAGCCTTACTCATTAATTTTTCATTTTGGGCTACTTTTCCTAACAACTCTTTAAAGTGTTCCACATTGTTGTCATCGGGCGCGGCATTGTGATGCCAGCCATGAACAAATACAGTAACGATGACATCGCTTTTAGCTGCTATATCACTGTAGTTGCTTAATAGTGTTTCCAGTTGTGTGCGATTGCGCAGCTGACCTTGATCATTGAACTCCACGTAACCCAAGTGATATTCATTATCTTGGCCAGGAAAATAATCAACGACTGAATGGGTTGTGCACTCGTCCTTGCTTGTTGCGCTGCAATTGGAAAAATCATGTCGGTAAATTGTATTAGGGGCACATGCAGTACACAGGATACAAAGTGCCGCAATAAAAACAATATCTCGTAATGAGACCATAATCATTTCCCTTGTTGCAGTCAGAATTTATGACGTTCTAATTGATTAAATTACAATTGATGGTTAGTTAAAACTTCAACAGGTAATTGCATAGATGGTTGTGCAGGTAAACTTAAGCCAAAATTATTGGCAAGTTCAATGACATCCGCTGTTCGCCAAGGTGTAGTTAACAGCGATACTGTTAACTGTTGCGCGGCATCCTTATCTCCTTCCAGCATTAATACTTTGACGCGCTGGATTATGGAGTCGGCATTGGGGCGGTGCAGCAGATTCATTTCGGATAATTGCAATAAGCGTGCGCGCCTTTCATCTGTAGGGGCTGTTTTCTGCTCACCAATCCAGATGTCCATCATGTGACCAGCGGCGGCGAGAGGATAGCGAGAGTAACGCTGTTGGAAATGCGTTTCAGCGCTGCTAAAGAGTTCGTTTGCATGCTCAGGCTGTGCTTCTGCAAGCAAATTTCCCAGAGCAAAAAAATACATCGGATTATCTGATTGCTGGATTACATGTTCGTAAAGTGCTATGGCCTTACGGGGCTGGTTTAGCAGTGCATAGGTTTCGGCAAGATGCTCTTCAATGAGCCAATGGCCTGGGTAGGTACGATTAGCCAATTCAAAATGTGCAAGCGCATCAGGGTGTTTCCCGTTTTCCAAATCAATAATGCCGCGTTGCAATTCGAGCCAGGCATAATCTTTTACCTGCTTGGCGGAGAGACGTTCCTGCGCTATCACATAGAGTTTATCCGCACCATCAGAGTCGCCGAATTTATGCATGAGATGGGCATAGCGAGCAAAATCGCTCCACTGTGCATCGCGCCGCAAACGCAAGCTGAGCATTTCAACTGCATGCTGGTATTGCCCTTGTTGCAGGGCAATATCTATCGCCAGGTCTTCTGTACGTGAGTCATTCGGATAAGCACTTAATTTATCGTAAAGATTTTTTCCTTGAGCCACATCGTGCATGCTGAGGGAAATTTTTGCGCGCAATAAAATGAGCTCACGGTCATCCGGGAATGCTTCCAGCAATTGGTTAGCGCGATAAAAATCTTCAAAGTTTCCGGTTAATTGCGCTTTCTGTACTTCCAGAAAAGCATACCGCGCTTCTTTTGGGTCCAGTTTTTCCATTGCACCTTGGATGCGTGCCAAATCGCCTTGATAGCTGGCACGCGGTGGTGCTTCCTGGGGATATTGCAAGTAGATAACTACTGCAATCCCCGCGAATAATAAAACCAGTGAGCGCACAGCTATCACCCGGAGTAATCGATTAAATGTAACTGTTGCAGGGTTAACGATGCTATTAGCTGCGCTCAACTGGGTCACGATTAGTGTTGCTCCTTAGGATAAGATTTTTGTTCAGGCCATGGATCTGCAAGGTAAGGGAATTCCGGCAAAAATGCTTTGTCATTAAAGCGCGGATTGGGCACGGTTTTGGGTTCAATCGGCGCGCTTTCCCAGAGAGCAGGTTCGTTCAATGTTTCAACGTTACAAGGTGTTGAACCACAATTTTTAGTCATATCCAAAAAGGTGGCTAAAAACCGTGTGGCAACCTGATCTTCCGGGCGACGTCCAAATGGCCAGGTACCCGTAGTGTCCATATCTACCGCGGTGAGGTTAGGTAAAAAAACCTCGAAGGTATAACGCAGAGGGATATCCTTGCCTGACTTATTCCAGCTGTTATCGGGCATGTTAAGTTTTTGGAAGAAACAATTTTTTACACGAGGAAATGCCTCTGTAGCGAGTGTGTAGGTTTTGTGCACAGAAACAGGAGAGTTATCGTGATCAAAACAGGTTGGCAAACCGAGGGCTGAAACTGAAGGTCCGAAACCCCAACCTAAATGCGCAAAACGGGTAGTAAATTCCCGCAGGTATTTTAAGTTGGCCACACCAACATGGCTGTCATAACGCATGCTTAATGCAGCGTCAGAAAAGGGCACGCCATCGTGATCCACTTGGTTGTAATCGCTATCGCGATTATTGAATTCCAGTTCTTTAGTAAACATATTTTTTACACCCAGCCAAGCGCTTTCAACCCCACTTGGAGCATAGGCTTTTACAAGGCTTGATGCTTTGCGCACATAGCTGCCGCCCCACATCCTTACAATACGTTCTGTTGCCGGGTCTTTACTAATAAAGGCCAAGGGAACCTCAAAACCAACGGTGTTGATATTGCGCCCGGCCTGGGCATCGCGGCCATCGTAAACAAAACGGTAATTTCCGTTAGCATCTTTTTTGAACCGTGTGCCTTTCCATTCATAAGGCCCCGGCGGCAACTCTTCTTTAACTGTCCAACCCAATTGTGGTTTTTCCGGGTTGTAATTAAACAAGTCATTACCTTCCAATTCCAACAGAGTTTTTGGAATGGGTAATTCAGCCAATGTTTTATATTTTTCTACCGGAACTTTGTAAAACTGCGGTGCATAGTTAATTGAACGGAAAAATCCGGGCAGGTTATTAAAGAATGCATCGTCACGTCCGCCAATAAAGGTTTTGATGCGATGACCTTTGGGGCTGGTGATAATGACAACCTGGTTGGTCTCAACGATTTTATAAAAATCCCCTTCAGGGAAGTTCGTAAAATCAACGCGTGCCTGTCCCTTGCCATTAAACGTTACTTTAATCTCACCGTTCTTATAATCCAGAATGTTTTTCTTCAGGGTTTCGATGTAAGTGAGCATTCCATCCAGTGTGTGATCACCTTGGTAATCTGCTGCACGTTTTGCTCCGGCAAGATGAATTTTGTACATCATGTCTGGATCGAAAACACCCGTAGAAGGGATGGGGGAAAAAGTAAGCTGCGCCACTAATGCCTCGCCATTTGTTGTGTCGCTGCTTGGATAACCAAATATATCGTAAAGGTCAGCAGGGCTCAGTGGTACGTCTGCATAAATCGAATTAACCGCATTGGGGTCGTTGTGGTCAGCGCACCAGGCATTAATACTGGCGACAAGGCTAAAGCCGGTTGCCAGTGTCAGTAGCGATCGCATGAAATGTCGTTGCGTCATTGTCTTCTCCTTGGTTCATGTATATTCAAAAATGTGATGGTTCGAATAATGTTTGCGGATTACGGAAGGCGTTCCATCGCTGTTTTATTTTGCAATAATTGTTTTGTGAGCTGATAACCAAGCTCTCGATAAGCCTCGAACTGCCGCTCGTTAAAGAATTGATCGGTTGTTGGCTCATTGGGGAATTCCGGATGATCTGCTTGATAGGCATAAATATCACCGGGAAGATCGCGAGTCATTGTTGCTTTAATATAAACAAACGTGCCAATAAATGCAGGGCTGTCATGTGTCGCAGGGTACACAATGTCAGCAATCGCATAGCCGCGCTCTGACAAATTAAATTTTTTGTCAAATAAAGATTCAGCCTGGCTACCGGGAATTAACCCGCACAAATCGAGGCCTGAATCATTAAAACGGATGGTGACACCAAAATCGATACGAATTCTTGAGAGTGCATTTCCCAAGTCTTCAAACGTAGCTTTAAGGTCAGCGGAGCCATCGGACAAAATAATCCATGGCATACGTCTGCGGATAAGCTCATAGATACCTGTGTTATCAAAATGTCCGCCATCGGATAACTCAATATACGATGACTTTTCTGTATGGCCAAAATTAAGCAGGCTGTAACCACCTGGCATAAAATAATTTGGTTTAAAGAAAAATTTAAAACGGCTCATTATATGTTTCGGGTTGTTAGCCCAATAGCCCAGGCGCAATCCAAAAAAGGTCATTAAAAAAGAAACCAGCGGGGTAGTGGTGGTGCCAATCCCGCCGACACCTGAATGCGGGTTTGCTGCCGCGCCGGAGATGGACGTTGCGGTAGCCAATGTCATAGTGCCAAACGCAAAGTTTTTAGTGGGTACATAACCGGTGGCATCACTCCCGCAATACTTGGGCGACAACACAAAACTATCACCCAGGCGGCTATTGTATTGTGAGTTGCGGGAATTATTGAGAATGATATTGGTATTAATTAGATGGTATGGCGCCCAATGCTCACTCTCATCCAATTCAGTCAGGCGATACTTATTTGCAATACGACCTTTTTTAGCAAGTGAATCGTAAGTGTCTTTTGTTGGATCGGTTAAAAATGTATCCATCAACCTGTCGCGATACATTCTATGGGGCGAAATATTGTTGATATTGACTACAAAGCACAGGGCCAATGCCGGAAGAAGGTAAAGAAACCCGTAGCCATGGAAGTGAATGTAGCCTAATTCACTAACCAGATAGCTCATAGTGAGCAGGATATAAACGAACAATACAACGACTGCATCCCTTACAAGATTTCCAACATGGGTGTTTGTATCGGTAGAGGATTGTAATTGTTTGCGAAATTCATTTATGGACATTAATAAGGCTGCCAAGCCTGCTCCAAACCCGCCAGGTCCCATCAAAACAGAGTTAATAAAGGTTTTAAAATATTCAATCTGTAATGGTATAACCGTGAATACAATGGATACGAAGATAAACTTAACCAAAAATCCCAAGGTTTTTTGGACTCTGACCCTTAGCTGGTAATTATCAGAAAAAATCCCTGTGAAATAACTGCATATGCCATAGCTGAAGGATGTGATTAAGAAAAGTGCGAGGCCTACCAAAGTTAAGCCTAAAAAGAAAATAGCAAATGCAAACCGGTATGAGGTTTGTTGGATTGCAGACTCTGCATCTTTTGGATCTATATAAATGATTTCTTTTGGCGATGTGTAAATAATCCCCTCTATTTTTTCTTTTGCTTCGGCATAAAAATGTGAAACATAATTGCTGGGGTTCTCCAAATCTTGTGGCGATGGCGACGCGGTGGTTGAAACCCAAATCAAGAAAAATATAAATGCACTTAATAAAAACGTGTATGCAATAAATGAATGAAAAATGCTGTTTAAGACGGAGCCAATAAGAGATGATAATGGTAGTTCCGGTGGGCTTAAATACTTCCCATGTAGCCTGATATAGCTCAGTATTTTATTGGATGATATTTTCTGGTTTTGAGTTGATGGGTTATTTTCGTCGTTATTGGTGTTTTTTCCTGATTTCAATAGTGATGTAATTGAATCGGTATAACATCCCACCATATCAGTAGTTTTATCTTCCGGTTTTTCTGCTTTACTGCCACAGAAACTCTCAATGGAGCCGAATGGGTATACACCCCATTTTTTCATGCACCAGGATAAAGCTGCTCCCGTATACCCACCACCAGAGACGGTCGATAAATAAACCAGCTTGGAAAATATGCTGGGTTTTTGAGGGTTTGAATTGTGATCAGATGCGTCTGCTGTCAGATCAGCATTTTTAAGTGCTTGTATAACACCAATCCCGAAAGCCGCTGAGCGGATACCTCCACCTGACAGTGCCAGTGCGTACTTGGGACGCTCCGGGGTAGGGAAATTACTTCCTTCAACAAACGTATATTTTCGATCGGTAATAAAAGCGGGATATTTATTTTTGACAAAATTTTTATAGTCATTGTCGAGGTAATCTTGGTAAGTCTGGATAAATTCGCCATCCCACTTATTTTTGAGATATTCCGCTTCTTGTTGGATGACTGTGTTGGCAGGTTCGGGGCGAGCCAAGCCGAACTTGCTTGCAATAAAATGAGCAAAGGAACTAAACAAAGACATAAAAACTCCTGATATATGCAAGGCCGAAGCCTTGCATATGCCATAGGTCATTTTCCGTTGAGGATAACGTCTGCCGCTTTTTCGCCAACCATGTAAATAGCACTGACAATAAAAAAGCCGGGAATTTTAGGGAATACAGATGCATCCACTACACGCAGACCTTGGGTGCCCCGCACTTTAAAATTACTATCCAGTACGGCCATAGGATCTTTATCGCTGCCAATCGGACAGGTGCATGACGCATGATGCCCCCAGGCTTTGTCTTTGACGAACTGGGCCAGTTCTTCATCGCTTTGCAGCTTTTTACCCGGCAGTTCTTCTTCGGCAATCAGGCCAGACTCAATTAAGTCTTCGGTCAGTTTACGAATAAACTTGATGCCATCAACAACCGACTTCAGATCTTCGCCACGCGTGTCATTACCCTCGTCAAAATAACGGAAATTGATATAGGGAGTATCGAGCGGATCGTTGGATTTCAGCTTTACATAGCCCGCTGAATTGTTGGTATGCGCTTTAAGTATCGCCCAGGTTAGATAGTTTAGGTTTTCGGAGATTACACGTGAATAACCTGGGAAATAACCGCGGAATAACGCGAGCAATGCAAAACAAAAGAGATCAGGCAATGGGCGTTCTTTGGCAGAGCGTTTGATCACTGCCAATACCGCTCCATTTGTGGTGTAAACACCGGTACGATGTTTTTCCCATTGCTCGTATTGCGGATCACCTTTTTCGTATTTTGCGCCTTCCAGCACTTCCCAGTTTTTGAACTTCATGCGGTTTACTACACCAACTTCGTAGCGATCCTGCAAATTGGTTCCGACACCGGGTAAATTCACGCGCACTTCAATGCCGTGCTGTTGTAAATCTTCCGCAGGGCCGACACCGGAAAGCATCAATAATTGCGGCGTATTAAACGCACCTCCCGCAAGAATGACTTCTTTACTGGCGTGAACCTGTTTTAATTCGCTGGTGGTGTTGCGTGGAAGGCTATGAGCCTTGTAAAGACGTTCGCCTTTACGATATTCAATACCTATAGCGCGGTTGTTTTCATCGAATAGAATTCGTGTTGCTATTGCATTCAATTCGATGGTGAGGTTATTTGGAAAGCGTGCAGCTACATCCAGCAAGCGTTCACGTGAACCGTTGCGCGCATGGTTGTTGGTAGCCAAGGGGGGATAGCGGACCCCCCAAGCATTGTCTTGCACCAAGCGCCAATCGTTAGGATCGGCGAGTCCATGTTTTTGCCACTTAAGGTTTTCAACCGGTTCACCTAAATGTTCAAAGGCTTCCGCTGTTGATTCAACAATGGTTTTTATTAATTGTTGGTCTCGCGCAACTTCGCCCAAGGGAAGTGCGGCTTCTGTGGTCAACCAACCATTAAAACCATGGCGAGTGGGGTTGAAGCCCAACTTGCTTAACAGCCGATAGATAGGGCGATGCTTGCAATTTTCGAGGGTTTGGAAATGCGTACGCATTGCATCTGCATTCCATGAATTATCACCGGTTAACCTGGCAATGTAATTCCAATCCTCATTGTGGGGATAAACGGTGATCATGGCGTTGTGTGCTGTGCAGCCACCCAGGCAACCTGCGCGTGGATAGAGCACTCCATCAACGGTTTCACCATCAATCGTTTCTGTGTATTTGTCGTCGCGAAGCTGTTGTGTTTGGTCGCTGTAGTGACGAACAAAAAAATCCCACTTCATCGCCGCATTTTCCGAGGCGAGGGCGTGAAAAACCGGAACCTGGTAGTCTTCGGGCAGAGTGTTTTTCTCCGGGCTGGGTGGATGGCCACCCTTCATCTGGAGTGGATCGCCACCGGCTTCCAGCACTAACACTTTTTTGCCATTTTCAGCCAAGCGGGCAGCAACAGTTCCGCCGCCCGCGCCAGAGCCTACAACAATATATTCGTATTCAGTTTGCATGGTGAGACCCTTCCTTAGAATGTTTTTACGTATTCAATTAATGCACGTTTTTCATCATCAGTCAGCGGAGTTTCATCGCCTTGCAAATACTGGGTACCGAAATAATGTCCTTTATCAACGACAAAGTCAGGGCATTTGCTCACTTCAAGGAGTGGCTCAACAAGGTGAGAAAAGGTAGCTGCAATTTCTTCGTTTGATGCATCTTTGGGAATTGATTTGAGGTCCTTTTTAATCGAGGTTGCCAATTTCAGTACTTTTACGTGCTGTTCCATATCGATGTTGGACAGCAAGTTCACAGGAGTGCCCTGTGGTATTGGGCCAAGTTGTACACCACCATCGCCAAATGCCCAAGGCGCAATGCGCTCCAGCCATCCAGTCAGCGGCTGCAGGAAGTCAGGCAGGAAGCCAATCGGTAAGCGTAAATAACTTGGAGCGGTTGTGACATCAACGGTACCTTGGTGCTTCAAACCATTCTTGCTAATTACAGTGAAATTACCGGTACGTTTTTCTGGCCAGAGTAATTTTTCGATGGAGTCATTAAATGATTTCATACGGTCATCAACACTACCGCTCCAATAAAATTCCCCGAGCGAGTTGTTGACCAGGAAGGGTGCACTAGACCACAGGCTGACTAATGAGGCAGGGCGAGTGAAACCGCGGCCACCCGCTGGCATTACATAATTGCTGACAGCTCCTGTGATGGGGTGTTGGATATTGATCGAGCCTACCGATGGTAAATTTTTGTAGGAATCTGAAGAGAAGTTATCCCAGATATTGCCTTTGATTGCGTTGCTGGCCAAAGGACTGCAAGCATTGGTTTCGAGTAAGGTAACGGGAACACGCAGTTCAGTGGACAAGAAGTTGTTATCGAGGAAATCTTCTTGCTTCACTATGTCAGCCATAGCAGTTTTGAATTCGTCGGTTTGTGTCCAGCTCCAATAATCATTCCAGCAATTCAGGTAATTTTTATCGGTAGTAGAATTCACGCAGCCTTTTTCGGGGAAGAATGTATAGGCTTTTTCCGGCAGCTTGCTGGAGTGGCAACGTGCACAGGTTTTGGCAAATACATCTTTACCTTGTTGGAGGACGGCTTCATCTTTGCTGAGATACTGTTCCGCTTGCGGTGTATTTTTCAGGTAATCCGGTGTGGATGCAGCAAGGAAAAACAGTGCAAGGTTGGGTGTCTGTTGTTCATTGGCAACCCAGAAACTTGAGTTTTTACGCGCCACGTCAATTTCAAACGGAGTAATTTTTTGTCCACCGAGCAATGGGCGGAAATGTTCCAGCCATTCTTCACTGAACAAGCCGATATTGATGTAAACACGGTTGAGTGCACCCAACGCGCCCACTGAGTCAGCACCGTCTTTTAATACTCGCGGTGTGAAAACAGTATCGGGAGCTTTAAAGAAATTATTCAATGGGCTGTCAGCAGGAACACCGGACAACTGATTAAATTGTTTGTTGTTAAGGCTGCCTCCGCCCAGAGTTTCCTGGCCGAGTTTGGTTGCGGTTTGCACGCGCGCGCCCAGGTTGTAAATCGCATTCATGGTACGTGGGTTGTTGATGTAATCAGATGAAATAAGTGATGTATCAAGTGCACCAGGACGCGAGGTGTGGAATAGCTGGGATGGGAAACTGGATTTATCCGGAGCAAACATCAGGATGCGGTCAACCCAGAAATATTGTGCACCAGGATTTGAATTCAGGTTTGCCCACGTTGGATTTTCAGGATCCAGTGGAGGATTTGTAGGGTTTGGACCAACGTGGCAGAAACCACAGGACATGCCCACACGATAAGGACGAATCAGGTTTTTATCCTGGTAATAGGATGGATCAGAGTAGTAGCGCTCCGGATCCCATTTGGCTTTTGCTGCCTCATCAAAATCAGGGTTGGGGAACAAGCGCAGGCCCACAATACCTGTACCGTAACCATAATAAGAACCAACAGGTACCGTTTTACCGCGTGCACCAATTTCTATGCCGGGGTATTTTTGTTCATTTTCGAACGGATCTTTTGCACAACTTGGATCGCGCGTATCCAAATATAAACCAAAGCGATCAGGGTTGGGTTTATCGCCTTTGATGTAGCAAGGCTCGTTGACTACGCCCAAATATTTCCAGCGATTGTCGCGGGTAAAACCTAATGCCGGGTGGTTGGAGACGGTTTTTAATAAGTCTGAGTTGCCTACGCTGGCCTGGGTAATTTCATTCCAGAGCGTATCATTCCCGGCAGTCCATACAATCCAGTTATTGCGTCCTTCAGCGATAGCTTTTGTTGCTTGCTCGCCGGTGATGCCTGGAATGTAAGGGGAAAGTCTGTTTACAAGCTCGGTGGGGTTTTTACTGATACCGTAATCCATATCAGCAAAATAATCTTCGTCTGCTGCCTTTAATGATTCAGGAGTTCGACCAACACACTTGGCTTCATCCAGAACTTTCCCGGCACCTTTACCGCAGGGATGTTCATCTTTACTACAGGCAGACAGGAAAAGTGTGCTGGCAATAAGCAGCGACCATACAGAGATGGTTTTCATTGGGGGTATCTCCTTACTAGGGCGACAATGAATAAGTGAACTGTAATGTAATCCCTACGGTTCATTTGAATTGAAAAACGGTTTTTATTATAAGCAATATTACGTTTAATACCACCCTCCATCTGGGGTGGTACTTTTTGCAGGGCAAGTGTTACTGAAGAAGTGTTACTGGAAGGAGCGCTAAATTGAAAAGTAGTAAATAGGATGGCAGGATTTATCCTGCCAATCCCACATACACTTCATGTACATCGTCATCGTCGTCAATTGCAGCTAAAAATGCTTCGACTTCTGCGAGGGCTTCGCCGCTTAAACTGACAGGATTTTTGGGGCGGTAGCCGAGCTTGGCGGAGATTACTGTAAAACCTTGCCCTGGTAATGCTTTGGACACCAAATCCAAATCAGTCAGGTCAGTAATAAATACAGCATTGCCATCATCTTCTGTTTCAAAATCCTGCGCACCTGCTTCAATTGCTGCCATTTCAGCATCTGCGTCTTTGTTGTCGGGCGATGCTTCGATCATGCCGACATGATCAAAATCCCAAGAGACTGAACCTGATGTGCCTAACTGGCCTTTGCGAAATAAGCCGCGAATATTGGATATGGTGCGATTGACGTTATCGGTGAGGCATTCAACGATAACGGGGACCTGATGTGGTGCATAACCTTCGTAAGTGACTTTTTCGTAGTTCGCTGCGCCATCAAGTTGGCCCGAACCTTTTTTAATTGCACGCTCTAAAGTCTCGCGGGTCATTGACGCTTTTTTTGCTTGCACTATCGCGAGGCGTAAACGCGGATTCATATCAGGATCTGCACCACTACGGGCGGCGATCATAATTTCTTTAGTGAGCTTGGTAAATATCTTACCTTTTGCGTTAGCGGCTTCTTCTTTGTGTTTTGCTTTCCATTGTGCGCCCATGATTGTCGCCTCTTTTTGTGGGCATCATGTTATGCCCGATGTTTATATTGAGGCGCAATAAAAATTGCGCCCTGCGAATATCCAATTAGTTTACATGTAGTGCAGCATTTAATTGCAGTGCACTTTTATTGGTCACTACTTCAACGCGGCCGGTAATAGAGTTGCGGCGGAAAACCAAATCAGAAACACCGGCCAATTCGCGCGCTTTCAAGGTTTTTACTTCGTTGCCTGCATCGTCCAATACCACGACTTTGGTTCCGGCAGTGATATAGAGACCAGATTCTACTTTGCAGCGATCGCCCAATGGAATACCGATCCCGGCATTGGCACCGATCAGGGATTCCTTACCGACGGAGATCACGATATTACCACCGCCGGAAAGGGTGCCCATAGTGGAGCTGCCGCCACCCAGATCGGAACCAGCACCGACAAATACACCAGCAGAGATACGGCCTTCAATCATCGCCGGGCCCTCGGTGCCTGCATTAAAGTTAACAAAACCTTCGTGCATGATAGTGGTGCCTTCACCCAGGTATGCACCCAGGCGAACACGTGCGGTATGTGCAACACGAACCCCTTTAGGCACAACGTAGTTGGTCATCTTGGGGAATTTATCCACGCAGGATACTTCCAATTCTTCTCCGTTCAAGCGCGCTTGTAATTGGCGTGCAGGAAGTTCGTTGACATCGATAGCGCCTTGGTTCGTCCAGGCAACATTCGGCAATACACCAAAAATGCCAGCGAGGACAGTGTTGTGCGGTTTAACCAACCGGTGCGAAAGCAAATGCAATTTCAAATAACCTTCGGGCACCGATGTGGGGTTGGTATCTGTTGCAAGCAGTGTCGCAACCAAGGGGCGTTTGCTATTGACCAGTGCTTTGGCGATTTCAGCTTGAGCGCTATCACCAGCAATAATGAGTGCTGCTGCGATTTTGTGTACTTGTTCATTTGTTATCGCAATGGCTTGGTTACCTTCGCTATAGCCAACAATATTAGCAATGGCACCTGCGCTAGCTTCCGATGGATTAAGCACGGGTTGTGCATAAAACACTTCCAGCCATTCACCTTTTGCGTTCTGTGTGCCAATACCTAAGCCAAGTGCGTAGAGTTGAGTCATAATTTTTCCTGACGATAGTTCAAATAATTAATTAAAGATGTGGGTGTATTCGGAATCTTTAAAACCGACAAGTTTTTGCTTGCCAGTATCGAGTAACGGGCGTTTTATAAGCGTTGGATTTTCACTGATAACAGTTGCTGCATTAGTTTCGTTAAAATGAATTTTGGTGGCTTCATCCAGCTCTTTCCATGTGGTACTGCGTTTATTGACGAGTGTTTCTAATCCGATTTCAGCAATCCAGGTTTTTACCTGGGCTTCACTTAAGCCATCTGTACGGAAATCGTGAAAGTGATAATCCACGTTATTTTGTTCAAGCCAAGTGCGGGCTTTTTTAACTGTGTCGCAGTTTTTAATGCCGTATAGGGTTGTCATGATTTGTTCTCTTTTCGTTACTTTTAATCCCCCTCGGTCTCCCTTGGTTACACATCCCGTTTCAAAGGAGAAAGATTAATATGACTCCGCAACCATATTTTATTCGGAATCCAGCTCCTCCTTTTGGAACGGGGTGCGCAACCAGGGAGGGGATTAAGGTTTCAATACAATTTTTGGTTTTTTACGTGTTGGATAACAAGTCCGGCAGATATCACACACAGTACCATCACAGCCCCGCGCGGAACAAAACTCACGGCCGTAATAAATAATTTGCAAGTGCAGCGCGTTCCAGGTGTCTTGCGGGAACAAGCGTTTTAAATCCTTTTCAGTCTGCACCACATTTTTGCCGTTGGTTAAACCCCAGCGCTGTGCGAGTCGATGGATATGAGTGTCCACTGCGAACGCAGGATGGCCAAACGCCTGGCTCATGACAACGCTTGCAGTTTTATGGCCGACTCCCGGCAAGCGCTCCAGTGCTTCCCAGTCGGCAGGAACCTGGCCCTGGTGTTCATCGACAAGCATTTGTGATAACACTGAAATCGCTTTGGATTTTTGCGGCGATAAACCACAGGGGCGAATAATTTCCTGAATTTTTTCGACTGGCAGTTTGGCCATATCGTAAGGATTATCCGCCAGTGCAAAAAGTGCTGGCGTTACAGTGTTTACGCGCTCGTCAGTACACTGGGCCGAAAGCAATACGGCGATTAGTAGTGTGTAAGCATCTGTATGTTGTAACGGAATCGGTGGATCTGGGTAGAGGTTTTGCAATCGTTGCAAAATAAACTCGACACGTTCCGCCTTGGTTAAGTTTTTGCCATCACTCATAGCGATTGTACAAACGCCTTGATCCGCTTGGCTGCCTCAATACATTCAGCCAGCGGTGCAACCAGTGCGAGGCGTACGTAATTTTCGCCGGGATTAATACCCTCTGCATTGCGCGCTAAATAACTGCCAGGCAGCACAGTGACTTTTTGTTGTGCAAATAGTTGTTGTGCAAAGTCTTCACCTTTGATTGGTGTTTTAGGCCAGAGGTAAAAACTGGCATCGGGCTTTTCAACCGGTAATACGCCATCCAGTATTGCCAAAACTGCATCAAATTTTTGGCGATAGGCCTCGCGGTTATCGATTACATGGCTTTCGTCCTGCCAGGCTGCAACGCTTGCTAATTGCGTCGGCACTGGCATTGCACATCCATGATAGGTGCGATAGAGCAAAAATTTTTCCAGGATTTTTGCATCACCACCGACAAAGCCGGAGCGTAAACCCGGCAAATTGGAGCGTTTGGATAAACTGTGAAATACCACGCAGCGGGAAAAATCATCGCGACCTAATTCTGCGCACGCCTGCAATAAGCCTGCCGGTGGATTTTTTTCATCGCAATACAATTCTGAATAACATTCATCAGATGCGATAACAAAATCGTATTGGTCGGCGAGGGCGATCAATTGTTTTAGTTGTGCACTGCTCATGACAGCCCCGGTCGGATTGCCGGGTGAGCAGATAAATAACAATTGGCAGCGTTCCCAGACGGATGCAGGTACAGCGCTAAAATCAGGGATAAAATTATTTTCGGGAACGCAGTTTAAAAAATAAGGCTCTGCTCCCGATAAAATCGCTGCGCCTTCATAAATTTGGTAAAAGGGGTTGGGCGATACAATCAATGGATCGGGTTTGCTGCGATCTATAATTGCCTGTGCAAAAGCAAAAAGCGCTTCGCGGGTACCGTTTACTGGCAATACATGTTTATCAGCAGTGAAGGTTCCGCTATTTAAACGGAAACGCTTGTTGGCCCAATTGGCGATGGCTTCGCGTAATTCAGGCAAGCCCTTGGTCGTTGGGTAATTGGATAATTTGCCCAGGTTTTTTACCAGGGTCTCCAATACAAATGCCGGTGGTTCATGTTTGGGCTCGCCAATGGATAGCATGATATCGCTGAGTTGTGCGGGTGCAGAAACAGCTGCTTTGAGCTCAGCGAGTTTTTCAAAAGGGTATGGATGTAATTGATTTAAATCCGGATTCATAATTAAGTAGTCAGACTAAATTAAAGTTTATCGACACGCTTATCCAGTTGCTCGCGAATTTGTTGTTGTAAGTTTTCGCAGAGTTGTGGATCGTTCAAGGGTTTTCCTTCGCTGGTCGCTATAAAAAATATATCTTCTACCCGCTCGCCCAAAGTGGCAATTTTTGCATTGAGCAATTGAATATCAAAGTCCATGAAAATGTGGCCAATGCAGGCTAGCAGGCCGGGCCTGTCCGGGCTGATGACTTCCAGTACACTGCAGTTGCGGATAGTGTCAGTGCTGAGTGAAGTGCGTGTCGGTGATGCAAAATATTTAAGCCGGCGCGGTGTGCGGCGGCCAATGACTTCGCGGTAGTTGTCATTTACCAGTCTGAGCTCGTCGATCAATGCCTGCTGGATTTTTTTGAGCAGGGTGGGGTTGTTGCCCAAGGGCTCACGGTTTTCGTTGAGTACAAAAAAGGTGTCAATGGTATAGCCGGATTTGGAGCTGTAAATCTTCGCATCCTGAATGCTGAGGTTGGAGTTGCTCAGTGCGGTAGCGGCAGCGACAAATACATTTTTCTGGTTTTTGCTGTATACAAAAATTTGTGTCGCACCGGCCAATTCTTTGCTGGTGGTTTTTTTAATCAACACCAATGGTTTTTCATCGGTGCGTGCTGCAATAGCTTCTGTGTGCCAGGCGATATCAACAAAGTTTTCGCGCAGGAAGTAGTCATCCCCCATATCGCCCCAGAGTGCAAGCACTTGTTCCTTGCTCAAACCTTTGCGAGCAAGTTTGCGGATGGCGGCTTGTTGGGTTTCTTCAATCAAATCCTGTTTGTCGACATTGTTTTCCAAACCGCGACGCAATGCGCGGCGGGTGTCCAGATATAAATTGCGTAGCAAACTCGCGCGCCAGGTATTCCATAATTCTTTATTGGTGCCGTTAATGTCAGCAACAGTGAGACAGTACAAATAATCCAGGTGCAACTGGTCGCCTACAGTGAGTGCAAAATTATGGATCACTTCGGGGTCGGAAATATCCTGCTTTTGCGATACTTGCGACATCAGCAAATGTTTTTCTACCAGCCAGCAAATCAAACGTGTTTCGCGCGGGGATATGCCGTGGCGCACACAAAATTCTTCGGCATCTACCGCCCCGAGTGTAGAGTGATCGCCACCGCGGCCTTTGCCTATATCGTGATACAAACCGGCGATGTAGAGTAGCTCCAGTTTTGGCAGGCGATTCATGATCGTTGCGGCGACCGGGAAGTCTTCTTTCGCTGATGGCAGTAAAAAGTTACACATGTTCTGCACCACTTTCAGTGTGTGCGCATCAACTGTGTAAATATGAAATAAATCATGTTGCATCTGGCCGGTAACCTGGCCGAATTCCGGCAGGTACAAACCGAGGATGCCGTAGCGCGACATACGCTTTAATTGTTCTACCAAACCGGCAGGTTGCTGCAATAGTTTGATAAATAGCTGGGTGTTTTTGGGGTTGGAGCGAAAGTTATCATCAATTAAGTGGCGGCTTTCACGGATCCAGCGAATGGTGGATGCCCGCACCCCAGCAATCTGCGGGTTTTGCGCCATAAGCACAAACATTTCCAATAATGCCGAAGGGTTTTCTTCAAATGCATAAGTGTGTGTTGCTTCGATAAAGTTATCGCGCAATTGGAAGCGTTCGTTGATCGAAACTACCCGTTTGGTTTTGCCTTTTTGCAGGATTGCTTCTGATAAGAATTGCAGCACCACATCATTCAGTTCGCGCAATGCAAGCACTGTGCGGTAGTACTTATGCATAAACTGTTCTACCGCCAGCCCTTCCTTGCCATCGACATAACCAAAAAATTTGGCAATTTCTCGTTGGTAGTCAAATAGCAAACGCTCTTCCGGGCGTTTGGCAATCATGTGCAGTGCATAGCGTACACGCCACAAATACTCTTCACCGGAATTGAGTAGGGAAAACTCTTCGTCAGTAAAAAAGCCTTTGCCCTCCAGTTGTTTAATGGTGCGCACACCAAAATAACGTTTGGTAACCCAATTGATGGTTTGGATATCGCGCAAACCACCGGGTGCATTTTTAATATTGGGTTCGAGGTTGTATTCGGTGTCGTTATATTTTTTGTGGCGATCCAGTTGTTCCTGGTATTTTGCGCGGAAAAACTCTTCAATGGACCAGATTTTATCGGGTGTCGATGCTTGCAGTAATTCATAGCGCAGCGATTGGTCACCCACCAATGTGCGCGATTCCATAATGTTGGTCGCGACAGTAATATCGGTGCGCGCAATCTCAATGGTTTGTTTGACAGTGCGTACGCTGCTGCCGATATCCAGTCCTATATCCCACAAAAGTGTGAGGAACTTTTCGATATTCTCTTTGCAGCTGTCAAAGGCTTCTGGGCGATGCAAAATCAATAAGTCAATATCGGAGCCTGGGTGTAGCTCGCCGCGACCATAACCGCCAACTGCTTCGAGGCTGATGCTGTCTGGCCATTCAAATTGATGCCAAGCGTAATGCAAAACACAATCTATAAATAATGCGCGCTCGTAAACTAACGCGCGGATATCTTCACCTTCAATAAAGCGACGGTTAGCCTGGGTGCCAGCAGCGTTAATAGCGTCTTTAAAAACGGTGATGATAGGATTTTCGGCTAGCGCGCGACGAAAGCGACTTTGGTCAAAGAAAAATAATGGACGCTCAAAATAAGGCACCGCAGAAATAGACATAGGTTTGGCTGGTTCCTGGGGAGTTTGCTGTGCCGGTGCGGTATTTTGCGCGGGTTTATTAAAAACCCGCTTGAAGAAATTGGGCAGGCTCATTATTTAAAAAACTTCGCCAGTGCGGGCAGTTAATACTTCCACTCCATCTTTAGTCACTACCATGGTGTGTTCCCACTGGGCTGAGAGGCGGCCATCTTTGGTTTCGACTGTCCAGCCATCATTTTTTAACTTGGTTTGTGGTTTGCCCGCATTGATCATCGGTTCAATGGTGAAGGTCATACCTTCTTTTAATTCCATGCCGGTGCCAGGGCGACCGTAGTGGAGGATTTGCGGGTCTTCATGAAAGACTTTGCCGATGCCATGGCCACAGTATTCGCGTACCACCGAGTAGTAGCTGTCTTCGGCATGTTGTTGGATGACGTGGCCTATATCGCCCAGACGGCAGCCGGGTTTTACCAGCTTGATGGCCTTGTACATGCATTCCTGGGTGATGTTGACCAGGCGCTCGGCGTGGGGCGCAGGTGTGCCAACAAAATACATGGCGCTGGTATCCCCGTGGTAACCCTCATAGATCACGGTGACATCGATATTGATGATATCCCCGGCCTTGAGCACTTTTTTATCCGAGGGAATACCGTGGCAGACGACCTGGTTGACTGAAGTGCAAATCGATTTGGGAAAACCGCGATAGCCCAGGCAGGCAGGGATGGCTTTTTGTACGTTGACGATATGATCGTGGCAGAGCTTATCCAACTCCGCAGTGGTGACGCCCGGCTGGACGAAGGGACCAATCATTTCCAGCACTTCGGCAGCCATACGGCCAGCGATGCGCATTTTCTCGATTTCTTCCGGAGTTTTGATAGTAACTGACATGAATTCAGGCAATCTCGGCGGGTGATTAGAAAAGATGCCGCATTCTAAACGATTCTATGGCGGTTTGACCAAGATCAATCCTTTATTGATGCAATAGCTCGTTTATGTCGCCTGTTATCGGGTAGGACGGAATAGGTGTGGGCCTATTCCGTCGCAGGGTATATTAAGGATGCGAGGCTCGTGATCGCAGGCTGCTCAGGGCGTGGATAACTCCGCGCAATTCCGCCAGGCCTTTCATTCGCCCTGCATAGGAATAGCCAGGGTTAATTCCGGGTTTGCCGATCTCATCGCCCATCAAATGGCCGTGGTCCGGCCGCATGGCGATAGCGGGAAGGTTAATCCCCGCTTTTGTGCGGCGTTCCTCTTCATTTAATAGTGCATCTATCAAGCCGACCATGTCGTTGTCGCCATCCAAATGGTCGGATTCAAAGAAGGAGCCGTCTTCCTCGCGTTTGATATTGCGCAGGTGGACAAAGTAAATGCGCTCACCAAATTCCCGTGCCATAGCAACCAGGTCGTTATCACAACGCGCGCCGTAGGAGCCTGCACAAAGGGTCAGGCCATTAGCAGGGCTGGGCACAGCATTAAGCAGGGCGCGGGCGTCATCGGCAGTTGAAACTACACGTGGTAAACCGAATAAAGAGAATGGCGGGTCATCGGGGTGGATGCACATGCGCACGCCAGCTTCTTCAGCGACCGGGATGATCTCGCGCAGGAAGGCAAACAGATTGGCGCGCATACCTTCATCGCCCATTTGGATAAACAGGTCGATAGCGGCGCGTATACCTTCCCGCTCATAGGAGCCTTCACCGCCGGGTAGCCCGGCAATGATGTTTTTCTCCAGCAGCACTTTTTCCTCATCGCTCATGACATCAAGGCGAGCTTTGGCTTTGGCGAGCACATCCGGGCGATAGGATTGTTCGGCGCCGGGGCGTTTGAGGATGTAGGCATCATAGGCGGCAAAGTCGCTCATCTCAAAACGCAACGCGCGGGCATTGTTGGGCAAGGTGTAGTTGAGGTTGGTGCGGGTCCAATCGACTACGGGCATAAAGTTGTAACAGACATCGTAAACACCGGCTGCACCAACATTGCGAATCGACTCTTTATAGTTGTCGATATATTGCTGGTAGTTGCCGGTGCGGGTTTTGATGTCGTTGTGCAGCGGGATGCTCTCAATCACCGCCCATTCAAGGCCACTAGCTTCTATTAATTGCTTGCGTTCGAGGATGTCGGCCATCGGCCAAACGGCGCCAGTAGGGATGTGATGCAGGGAGGTTACTATACCGGTCGCCCCGGCCTGGGCGATATTTTGCAGGCTAACGGTGTCTTTGGGGCCAAACCAACGCCAGGTTTCTTTCATTGCGGGCTCTCTAATCGTGAAGGTTGATTTCACTAGTGTACAAGTTGATTTGGGCGCGGCCTAGGGCCTAAGCAGTTCCTTACTTGGCTAAATCCCCGTTAAACCCTATTTTTGGTTCCTCCTGCCTGTTTTTTGTGATATAAAGCGCGCCTCTTTTTGGGATGAATCAATTTCGCCCACTGAGAAGACTTAGTTTTTAACTTAATTTACCAACGTCACATATATACCGACACGCAAAACCTGGGTGCCCAAAGCTCGCTTCGGCGGACATGATGGTTGGTTAGCGGGGTATATAGAGGCCTAACCCAGTAGGAATACTAAAATGCCACAAGTAAGCATGCGCGACATGTTGTCAGCCGGTGTCCACTTCGGTCACCAAACCCGTTACTGGAACCCAAAGATGGGCAAATACATCTTCGGTGCTCGTAACAAGATCCATATTATCAACCTTGAGCACACCGTTCCTGCATTCAACGAAGCTTTGGCTTTGGTGCAGCAAATGGCCTCTCAAAAGAAAAAAATTCTGTTTGTTGGTACCAAGCGCGCTGCGCAAAAAATTATCAAAGAGCAGGCTGAACGTGCTGGCCAGCCTTTCGTAAGCCACCGTTGGTTGGGTGGTATGTTGACCAACTACAAAACCATTCGCGCCTCTATCCGTCGCCTGTCTGACCTGACTACCCAAAGCCAGGACGGTACCTTCACCAAACTGACCAAAAAAGAAGCTTTGATGCGTACCCGCGACATGGAAAAGCTTGAGCGTTCAATCGGTGGTATCAAAAACATCGCTGGTTTGCCTGATGCAATGTTTGTGATCGATGTTGATCACGAGCGCATTGCGATTCAAGAAGCTAACAAGCTGGGAATCCCTGTTATCGGTATCGTTGATACCAACAGCAACCCGGAAGGTGTTGACTACGTAATCCCAGGTAACGACGACGCCATCCGCGCGATCAAGTTGTACGTTGCTGCTATTGCTGACGCTTGCCTGGAGGGTGGTAAATCAGCATCTTCAGTTCCAAACAAAGATGAATACGTGGCTGCCGAAGGCTCTGCGGAATAATCGCAAGTAGTAATCAAACGACCATAAAACTCCGCTAGCCTGCACGCAGGCACTGAGTTGTCGGAAGAGGGGGCTTGGCCCCCTTTTTTCAAAATTGAATTCGAACATTTCTATAGAGGAAACAACCATGACAGCTGTTACTCCTGCATTGGTAAAAGAACTGCGCGACCGCACTGGTCTGGGCATGATGGAATGTAAAAAAGCGCTGGGCGAAGCCAATGGTGATGTTGATCTGGCGATCGAAAACCTGCGTAAAGTATCTGGTTTGAAAGCAGCTAAAAAAGAAGGCCGTACTGCAGCTGATGGCGTTGTGGCTGTTAAAGTTGCTCCGGACAACAGCTACGGTGTAATCGTAGAAGTTAACTCTGAAACTGACTTCGTTGCACGCGATGCTGGCTTCCTCGCTTTCGTAAACAGCGTATTGGATAAGGCGTTCACCACCAAGCAAGTCGATGTTGCTGCCGTAATGGCTGGCGAGTTGGAAGCTGCGCGTGAAGCATTGGTGCAAAAAATCGGTGAAAAAATCAGTGTTCGTCGTATCAGCCTGGTTGAAGGTGGTGTAGTGGGTGGTTACTTGCACTTGAACAATCGCATCGCGGTATTGGTGCAATTGGAAGGTGGTAATGAAGAAACTGCTAAAGACATCGCTATGCACGTAGCTGCAGTTAACCCACAAGTGGTTAGCTCTGACCAAATGCCAGCTGACCTGGTAGAGAAAGAAAAAGAAATTATCCGCGCTCAACCAGATATGGCCGGTAAGCCAGCTGAAATCGTTGAGAAAATGATTGGTGGTCGTATCAGCAAGTTCTTGAAAGAAGCTAGCTTGGTTGATCAGCCTTTCGTTAAAAATCCAGAGCAAACTGTTGCCCAATTCGCTAAAGCGGCGGGCGCAACTGTTAAAAACTTTGTGCGTCTTGAAGTAGGCGAAGGTATCGAAGTTGCTGTTGTAGACTTCGCTGCTGAAGTTGCTGCGCAAGTTGCTGCATCAAAAGCACAATAAGCTTCCTTAAAAGAAGTTTTAAAACCCGCGCAGGGCAACTTGCGCGGGTTTTTTATTGCGCAAAATGTTGGTAGTTATGTTGGGGTGTCTGTGTCTTTTAAAGGAGTTGCTAGCATGCTGGTGATTGGCAGGATTCTTTCTTCTGAGGTAGATGCTATTTATGATGTGTTTGAGCAATGTTTTCCTGAATATTCTCCCCTTGACGGAGCTCTATTGGGATTTCTAAACGATACCGTCAATTGGGATATCAGTATCAAGGCCGAGCAGGACGGAAAAATCATCGGTTTTTATTTGTTGGGTGAGCGCAAGATTTCAGTTGCTATCGCTGAAGAAAAGGCTGTGGTGAATGAAGATTTATCACGGTACGATTTGATGTGCGGTATTGAGGGTGTTGCCCTGGGTGTAATTCCTGAATACCGTAAAACTGGCGTGACTGAAAAACTGAAGCAGCGCGTAAAAACTGTTCCCGATTTGGATTACATCTACGGTATGCAATACAAATCGCTGAACAATTTGCATTACTGGTTGCGCACGCGGCGTTTGGTTGCAGAGAGTTTTACCGCAGAGCCAGTTTACTTCACATTGGAAGATGTCTCGCAAAAAGCAAAATCCCGTTAAAGCTGCTCCTCAGCATAAACACAACAATTCCTGCCCTGGGCTTTTGCTTTATAGAGTGCGTTATCCGCACGTTTAAAGCAGCTTGCAAAATCTTCTTCCTCATTTCTTTCGCTTACTCCAAAGCTGGCGCTAATGGAAAGTGGCTTTTCCAATTGAAAGGGGGTGTTGAATATGGCATCGCGGATCATATCGGCAATGGCCATGGCGGTTTTTTTATTGGCGCCAGGCAAGATTGCCACAAATTCTTCGCCGCCCCAGCGACCTACATAATCGCCTGCGCGCAAATGGGTCTGGATTATCCTGGCTATGTGCTGCAAGACCAAATCACCGGTGTCGTGACCGCGCTGGTCATTAATCCGTTTGAAGTGGTCGATATCAATCACCAGCAATGAATAATGGGGATTTTTAGATGTCTGCATGTAACTATTGCCGGAGAGGCTGGCAATGATTTGATCGATACCAAAGCGATTGTAGAGTTGGGTCAGTGGGTCAACCGTTGAAAGGCGGCGGAATTTATTGGTTTCTTCTTGCAATTGCTCATTGCTGCTACTGAGTTGGTTGATTACCTGGGTGTCATGTTTGGTTTGGGCATTTAGTTCAATCAGGCGTTTAATAGCGTAGATAAAAATACCCGCCATCCAGAGGCAAAGTATGGAAAGGTACCAGTACTCAACCTTGATCCAACGGCCTTGTAATTCCAGTTTCTCAACAACAAACGAATGTGTACCCGCTTTCTCCGGTTCACCGAAATCAATTGTGATGGCCATAGCGTTATTGATTTCCGGTGACGCGTTGGAAAGCGGTATGTTGTATTGGGTCAGCCACCAGTCAGCCGCGGTAAATGCAGTAAGGGCGAGGTAGTTCTCCTTATTCAGTTCCTTTGTGTGAAGATTGATAGCATTGAATTTGGTACTGTTTCCATCACCAATTTTGGAATAGGCCGGATTGTAGTTGCGAATGGCAATTCGTAGTTTATTGGCGTTACCGGTGTAATTTAGCTTGATAATCAGATGTTCGTAGCGCGACAGGTCCATTCCCTCATGGGTGGAGCTGGACAAATCGATGGTCCAGGCGCATGGGAAATAGTTTATCGGGAGATTTTCCTGGTAGTTGCATTGCCAGCCGGTATGGTCGCTGTTGGTCCATTCGGAAGACAAGGTGCCGTCCGGAAGCTTTTGGGTTAGCAAATACAATGGCTTTGTACCATTGGGTATCAGGACCAGCCGCTTATCTGGCAGGAAGTGCACACCAATAATGAGCAAAATGGTGACCGATATGGCTATAAGTAAAATCGAGTTGAAGTTTTTATCGTTCATTGCCTGCCCGGAACCTGTAGTTTGACTCAAGTATTGACCAAGAAAGACGATTTTCAATGTCAATTTGACAATTAGCTGGCCCACAATCCTGCCGGGTTCCCAATCCCATCAAAAGCCTCCAACTCTCGTCACCTGTTTTATTGATTTCTGGTACACTGCACCGATTTTTTTGCACGTCGGTCTGGTTGGGTGTGCGTAGCTAACCTATTGTTTTGGAGAGGAATTATGTCTGGCCCTCGCGATAAAAAGTACAAGCGTATCCTGTTAAAACTGAGCGGTGAAGAATTGATGGGGACAGAAGGATTCGGTATTGATCCTAAAGTGCTCGACAAAATGGCCCTGGAAATTGGCCAGTTAGTAGGTATAGGTGTACAGGTAGGCTTGGTAATCGGCGGCGGTAATTTGTTCCGCGGCGCGGCGCTAAGTGCAGCTGGTTTGGATCGTGTTACCGGCGATCATATGGGTATGTTGGCTACTGTTATGAATGCATTGGCAATGCGCGATGCGCTGGAACGCTCCAACATCTCTTCCCGTGTTATGTCGGCCATCCCCATGAGTGGTGTGGTTGAGCATTATGATCGCCGCCGCGCAGTGCGTTTTTTGAACTCCGGTGAAGTGGTCATCTTTTCTGCCGGTACTGGCAATCCCTTTTTTACTACTGACTCTGCCGCCTGTTTACGCGGTATCGAAGTCGATGCCGATATAGTGCTAAAAGCCACAAAAGTGGATGGTGTTTACTCGGCTGATCCGAAAAAAGATCCCACCGCAACCAAATATGATCGTTTGTCATACGACGAAGTATTGGATAAAAAGTTGGGAGTAATGGATCTGACTGCTATTTGTCTGTGCCGAGAGCACGATATGCCGGTGCGGGTATTCCGTATGAACAAAACCGGTGCACTGTTAAATATCGTTGTAGGCAGCAACGAAGGTACTTTGATTGAAGAGGATAAAGCATGATTAATGACATCAAAAAAGACGCCGAAGCACGCATGAAAAAAGCAGTTGAAGTGCTTGCTATTAACTTTAACAAGATTCGTACCGGTCGTGCCCACCCAAGTTTATTAGACGGCATTACCGTTAACTACTATGGCACTCCGACGCCGCTTGCCCAGGTGGGGAATATTAACGTTGAAGATGCGCGTACGCTTTCCATCAGTCCATGGGAACGCAATCTGGTGCCTGAAATTGAAAAGGCGATTATGAAGTCTGATTTGGGTTTAAACCCGTCGACCAATAATGGCTTGATCCGTATTCCGCTGCCGATGCTGACCGAAGAAACCCGCAAGAACTTTATCAAGCAGGCACGCGCTGAGGCTGAAAACGGCCGTGTAGCGGTGCGCAATGTTCGTCGCGATGTGTTGGGTGACGTAAAAGCGCTGTTGAAAGACAAGGCAATCGGTGAAGATGATGATCGTCGTGCGCAGGATGAAATCCAGAAAATTACTGACAAATACATTGCAGAAGTGGACAAAGCCCTGGCTGCGAAAGAAGTGGATTTGATGGCTGTTTAATTCCCATCCCCGATGGGGTTGGTATTATCTGGCCAATCCCATCTCACCACACTACACAAAATACCAATACACAACACCAATACAAAAAGCAAAAACGGGCATCGATAATTCGATAAAAGCCTGCTGCCGGGAGAGTATGCGTGACTGACAATAGTCTTCGCCATGTGGCGATCATTATGGATGGCAACAATCGCTGGGCGAAACAGCGCGGTATGGCAGGTGTTTCCGGCCATAAGGTTGGTGTTGAGCGCATCCGCGATGTGATGGCTGCATGTCAGGAAGTCGGCGTGGAAGTGCTCACGGTGTTTGCATTTAGCAGTGAAAATTGGCGTCGCCCCCCGGTGGAAGTGGAGGCGCTTATGTCGCTGTTTCTGCTGTACCTCAAAAATGAAGCAAAAGCATTGAAGAAAAAAGATGTAGCCCTGCGTGTGATTGGCAATCGTGAGCGTTTTAGTCCTTCCATCCAGAAAGCGATTGCTGCCGCAGAAGAGATGACGCGCGGTGGCAAAACGACCCTGGTTATTGCAGCAGATTATGGCGGCCGCTGGGATATTGCCCAAGCGGCAAAAAAGATTGCGCAGCAGGTAGCTGGTGGTGAACTGGATCTGGCATCAATTACCGAAGACTCACTGCACGAGCATACTTGCCTTGCGGATTTGCCGCCGCTTGACTTGTTGATTCGCACTGGCGGTGAAGTGCGCATCAGTAATTTTTTGTTATGGCAATGTGCTTATGCCGAGCTGTTTTTCAGCGATAAACTCTGGCCCGATTTTGATGCGGACGAATTGAAAAAAGCGGCAGCCAGTTTTTATGAGCGCCAGCGTCGTTTTGGTATGACTGGCGATCAAATTGATGCGGGGGCTCTCCATGCTTAAGCAACGTGTCATTACCGCCTTGATACTCGCCATTATTTTTCTGGTGGCGTTATTTGGCTTGCCTTCCGGTTATTTTTCTTTTTTTATCGGCGCAATCGTATTGATTGGTGCTTGGGAATGGGCAAATTTATCCGGTTTCCCTGCTGTCTGGCAGCGTATTGCCTACGCGCTTGCATTACTGGTCGCGTTGGTGGGAGCGGCGCTTTATCTGGGCTTTGAAGGCGAGGCTAGCCCGCAACTCAATAATCTGGCAATCCGCGAATTATTAATAGTTGGCTGCGGTTGGTGGGCGCTGGCACTGTTATTGGTGCAGGCTTATCCAAGTAGTAGCATTCTATGGGGGCACAAGGCCCTGCGTTTATTAATGGGGCTGCTGGTGTTGGTCCCGACCTGGGTGGCTTTGGTCTACGTGCGCCAACAGGAGAATGGTGCCTGGTTGGTGCTGTTATTGATGCTCGTTGTCGCAGTAGCAGATAGTGGCGGTTATTTTGCCGGGCGCCGTTTTGGCAAGCATAAGCTGGCTCCGGCGGTTAGCCCGGGTAAAACCTGGGAAGGGTTTGCGGGTGGATTCTTGGCTAATTGCCTGTTGGCAGTGGTACTAAGCCAAGTGTTGCATATGAGTTTGTTAACCATGTTGGTGTTGATTGTCCCCACCAGCTTAGTCTCTGTCCTTGGCGATTTGCTGGAAAGTATGGTCAAGCGCCACGCAGGGGTAAAAGACAGTGGCAGCATACTGCCGGGGCACGGCGGCATTCTCGATCGCGTCGATGGAATTACTGCCGGAGCGCCGGTATTTGCTCTGGCGCTGCTGGCGAGCGGTGCCTTTGTTGCGGGTGCGGGTATTTAATCTATGCAACCTCAGCAAATCACTATCCTTGGCGCGACTGGTTCTATAGGTGTAAGCACGCTGGATGTTATTGCACGTCATCCAGAGCGCTATAGCGTTTTTGCGTTGAGCGCAGATCGCCGTTGGCAGCTGCTTGCTACCCAATGTCTGGTGCACAAACCCCGTTATGCCGTGCTTAATGATCCGGCCGCCGCCCTTGAACTGGAGCGCGAACTGCGGCGCCAGGGATGTACAACAGAAGTATTGCAGGGTGCGGATGCCTTGGCAGCGATTGCCTCTGACAAGCAAGTCGATACCGTCATGGCCGCGATCGTGGGTGCAGTAGGTTTGTTGCCGACCCTGGCCGCTGTCAAAGCGGGGAAAAAAGTTCTGCTCGCTAATAAAGAAGCATTGGTTATGGCGGGCGGTTTGTTTACCCGCGCGGTTGCTGAACATGGTGCGGTATTATTGCCTATCGATAGTGAACATAATGCTATTTTCCAATGCCTGCCCAACCATCGCCCGGATTATCTCGCTGAAGGTTTGGCTTCAAGCGGTGTGCGCAAAATCCTGCTGACTGCTTCCGGTGGCCCTTTCCGTAATACCCCCATTGTCGATCTTGCCCGGGTGACTCCTGAGCAAGCCTGTGCCCATCCCAACTGGAGTATGGGGCAAAAAATTTCCGTCGATTCGGCCAGCATGCTGAATAAAGGCTTGGAATTGATTGAGGCCTGCTGGCTCTTCAATACTCGCCCACAGCAGGTGCAGGTAGTGATACATCCGCAGAGCGTTATCCACTCCATGGTTGAGTATATTGATGGCTCAGTGTTGGCGCAGTTGGGCAATCCCGATATGCGTACACCTATTGCCCATGCATTGGCTTGGCCTGAGCGGATTGAGTCGGGTGTATCCAGCCTCGATCTTATCAGTACTGCACGGCTGGATTTCAGTGCGCCAGATTATGAGCGATTCCCCTGTCTGCGCTTGGCGCAACAGGCTGCAGAAGTTTCTGGTACGGCGCCGGCAGTGTTGAATGCCGCTAATGAAGTTGCTGTAGCAGCTTTCCTTAATCGTAGTATCCGTTTTGACCAGATAGCAGTGGTTATCGACCATGTGTTGTCTCGCCTTTCCGCCTTTGAGCCGCATAATCTGGAGCAGGTTCAAAATGCCGATAATGAAGCCCGCGCTTTGGCACAGCAGTTGATCGCAAGTTGGTGATCCTTATCCTGAGGTCGTATCCGTGGAATTAATCCAGACGATTTTGTCTTTTCTGGTCGCTTTACTGATTCTGGTTTCCATCCATGAATTCGGGCATTTTTATGTCGCACGGCGCTGCGGTGTGAAAGTGCATCGCTTTTCTATTGGTTTTGGCAAGGTGCTTTGGTCCTGGCGGGACAAGCAGGGCACCGAGTATGCGTTGGCCGCCTTGCCTTTGGGCGGTTACGTCAAGATGCTGGACGAACGTGAAGGTGAGGTTGCACCGGAAGAGCGTCATCTGGCTTTTAACAATAAAACTGTCTGGCAGCGTATTGCGATTGTGGTTGCGGGTCCGGTAGCGAATTTTATATTGGCGATACTGCTGTTTTGGGGATTGTTGCTGCAAGGGCAGCAGGATTTGATCCCGATTATCGACAAAGTAAAACCCGGCTCAATTGCAGCCGAGGCTGGATTAGAGGCAGGGCAAGAAATAGTTGCCATTGATGGTGAGCCAACACCCACTTGGCAAGCCCTGAATAAAGCACTGCTTAATCGCCTCGGGGAGTCAGGCACGATCCGCTTTAAGGTTGCCTATCCTGATTCCCATTTTAACTATGAATCTGACGCCCAACTGGTTGAGTGGTTGCGCGAAGCCACTGACCCTGATCCAGTGGCAGGTCTGGGCATTACTCTGTCTATCCCTAAAGTCCCTCCTATTGTGGGTGAGGTGGTTGCTGCCAGCCCGGCAGAGCGCGCGGAGTTGAAAGCAGGCGATAAGATCATTCGTGTTGATGATCTTGCGGTTGATGATTGGCAATCCTGGGTTGGCTATGTGCGTAAACATCCGGGCAAAGCCCTGCAAGTGAATCTGGAGCGAGGCTCCCAATCTCTTCAGGTAACGCTTATCCCTGAATTGGTAGAAGAAAATGGGCAGCAGGTTGGACGCATAGGTATGGGGGTGCAGGCCTATACAATACCTGAGGATAGGCTTCGTTCTTATAGCTATTCTTTTGCCAGCGCATTTGTAGCCGGCGTCAATAAAACCTGGGAAACCTCGGGATTTGTTCTTTTATCAGTCAAAAAATTGATTCTTGGCGAAATTTCCACGAAAAACTTGAGTGGACCGATAACCATTGCTAAGGTGGCGGGCTCTTCGGCCGAGGGTGGTCTGAGAAGCTTTATTGGTTTTGTCGCCTTGCTCAGTGTATTCCTGGCAGTCTTCAACCTATTACCTATCCCGGTACTGGATGGCGGGCACTTATTTTATTACTTGATTGAAGTAATTAAGCGGAAACCGGTGTCCGACAGAGTGCAGTTGCTGGGGTATCAGGTTGGGCTTTTTCTGGTGATCAGTTTAAGCATCCTTGCACTGTATAACGACATAATGCGGCTTTGATCTGGCAGTTCTATGCCAGGCTGCGACCAACATTCATTTATGATTAGAACAGATTCTATGAAGCGAGTTTTGATGCGAGTTATTGGCTGTTTTCTAGCGCTTTTCCTGTCTATTGCGGTACAGGCGCAAACCTTTCGTGTAAGTGATATCCGTGTAGAAGGTTTACAACGTGTTTCGGCGGGAACTGTATTCAGTGTTTTGCCGATTCGTGTTGGCGATGTTTTGACTCAGGCTGATATCCAAAACGCGACTCGCGAACTGTTTAAAGTGGGTTACTTTTCAGATGTAGCAATCAAGCGTGATGGCGATGTATTGGTACTGGTGATCAAGGAACGTCCTGCGATTAACAAGATCGAGCTGGATGGTAACAAAGCCATCAAAACTGAAAACCTGATGGATAGTCTTAAAGATAACAATTTATCTGAAGGCCAGATTTTCCAGCGTGCCACTCTGGAAGGTATCACCCAGGCATTGCAACGCGAATACGTAAACCAGGGGCGTTATGGCGCGAGCGTCAATATCGAAATTGAAGATATGCCGCGCAACCAGGTAAAAGTATTGGTGAAGATTGATGAAGGTAGCCCTTCACGAATCAAGCAAATTAATATTGTTGGTAACCATAGCTATAAAGAAGAAGAGTTAATCGATTTATTCGAGTTGAAAACAACAGGTATGTGGTCGTGGATTTCTGGTAACGACAAATACAACAAAGAAAAAATGAAAGGGGATTTGGAGCGTCTTGAATCCTGGTATATGGATCGTGGCTACCTGAATTTTAAAATTGATTCATCGCAAATATCCCTGAGTCCGGATAAGTCCAAGATTTTTATCACTGTCAACATTACCGAGGGTGATATTTATAAGGTCAGCGATATCGAATTGGCGGGTGACCCTGCGATTGATGAGCAAATTATTCGCCGCATGATTTTGATGCAAAAAGGCCAAATATTCTCACAGATATTGATGACGACCTCGGAAGAATATGTAACCAAGCGTTTGGGTAATGAGGGTTATACATTTGCTAAAGTGGAAGGCATGCCTGAACGTAATGACACCGATAAAACGGTAAAAATTACATTCTTTATTGAGCCGGGTAAGCGCGCTTATGTAAACCGTATTAATTTCCGTGGCAACACCAAAACGGTCGATGAAGTTTTGCGTCGTGAAATGCGCCAGATGGAGGGGGGGTCTGCTAACTCGGCACAAATCGAAAACTCTAAAGTGCGTTTGGAGCGTCTTGGGTTCTTTAAGGAAGTGAAAGTAGAAAATAAAGAAGTTCCCGGCACTTCTGACCAAATTGATGTTGAATATACTGTTGAAGAGCAACCATCTGGCAGTATGGGTTTACAAGTGGGTTATGCCCAATATTCAGGGTTGTTATTCTCTGCCAGCATCCAGCAAAACAACTGGTTTGGTACCGGCAAGCAAGTAGGTTTTAGTTTTAGTCACAACCGCTATCAAACATCGTACAACTTCAATTATAACGACCCATACTTCACTCCTGATGGTGTAAGCCGCGGTGTAAGTTTGTATTACACTATGAGTGATTATGGTTCTTACAACGTAACGCCTTACAGCACTAACGTTTATGGTGGCAAACTCAATTTTGGTTACCCTATCTCTGATATTGAACGCATTGGTTTTGACATTGGTTTGCGTAGCCTGGAAGTGGAACCAACTGCCTATTCTTCACAAGAGATCATTCGCACCCCATTGTGGAGCGACCGATTGGGCTACATTACCCAGTCTGAAAACTATGAATTGATGCAGGATGTTGCTAACGGTATTGATTTTCCTACTGGTAGTTACGAGTCCAAACCCTTTACAGAAAACATGTTAGGTGAGCCAGGTTTCCTCGACCTGTATGGCGATACCTTTAATGATGCACAAGTGAGTATGTATTGGTTGCGCTCAACCTTAAACCGTGGCGTATTAGCCAATCGTGGTGCATCCCAACAGCTAACATTCGAGCTATCTCTGCCGGGCGGTGATTTGCAGTACTACAAGTTTGATTACACGGGACAATTTTTCAAACCTCTGACCCGTGCGCTCACTTTGCGCTTGCATACCCGTTTAGGTTACACCGGCGCTTATGGCGATTTGGAAGAACTGCCATTCTTCGAGCATTATTATGCGGGTGGTTTTGGTTCTGTGCGTGGCTTTGAACGTAACACTCTTGGTCCGCGCAGCTCACCGCAACGCAGTGCAATTGAGACTACAACACCTACTGTTTGGGATGACTTGAATGGTGATGGTATTCCGCAAAATGGTGAGACCAGTACCCAGGCATATGTGTTGTGTGAAGATCCCGAGGCGCCTGGTATAGGTTCTAACTCTCAGGGGTATCCGCGTGTATGTAACCCTGGTGAATTGATCAGCGATATGATTCTGGGCAGCAATTATACTAGCAAGACCCATGGAGCCTTTGGCGGTAATGTGCTGATTCAGGGCGGGGCAGAAATTTTGTTCCCACTGCCTTTTATTAAGGATCAACGTTCTTTGCAGACCACTTTATTCCTGGATGCGGGCAACGTGTTTGATACAGATTGTGGGGCAACCCAATTGAATTGTTATGATGTAGGTCTTAGCCATATCAATTCATCTGTTGGTCTTGGGTTAACCTGGATTTCCGGTTTTGGCCCTATGACCTTCAGTATTGCAGAACCTTTGCAAGAAAATGAGTTCGATCGCACAGAGGTGTTCCAGTTCTCCTTGGGGCAAACTTTCTAACAATAATTTTTTAATATCATTTAAAGAGGAATAGATTGTGACTGTTACACAAAAAATGTTTGCTGTAGTTGCTCTGTCATTAGTGTCAGCTATGTCTTGGGCTCAAGGTAAAGTCGTTGTGCTCGATCCTACTGGGGCGGTAATGGGCACTGCTGCGGCAAAAGCCAAAATTGAAAAGTTGCAAAAAAGCGCGGAGTTTGCTGCAGCCAAAGCAAAATTGGATGGTTTGGCGGCAGATATCAAAGCTCTGCAAACTGAATATCAAAAAGATGGTTTGACCTGGAGCGCAGAAAAGCGCGCTGAGAGCGAAAAGAAGCTGCAAAGTCTGGGGCAAGATTACCAATTCCAAGGTAAAAAGTTGCAATCCGAACAGCAGGCTCTGATGCAACAAATCATGCAAGAAGTCGGTCCGAAAATGGAAACCGTGGTAAAGCAATTGGTTGAGTCAGAAAATATCACCATGATTGTTGATGCAAAAGCTGTGATGATGTCAAAACCGGAAAATGATTTGACCCCAAAGGTGACTGCCTTGTTGGATAAAGCCAAATAAGACTGGATTTTAAAATATGAAACGCTCTTATTTATTGACTGAACTTGCGCAATTTGTGGGTGCTGAGTTGCATGGTGATGGACAGCAAGAAATAAGAGCGCTCGCCACTTTACAATCTGCTGGCAAAACAGATTTAACGTTTATCGCTAATCCTGTCTACAGGAAACAATTGCCATTGACCCAGGCAGGTGCTGTGTTGATCAGCACGGAATTTTTTGATGAGTTTGCAGGCAATAGATTAGTGGTTAAAAATCCCTATGTTGCTTATGCACGTCTTTCCTCACTCTTTGAATATCTCCGCGAACCCTCTGTAGGTATTCATCCTTCGGCAGTTGTAGGACAAGACTGCATTTTGGGTCAGAACATCTCTATTGGTGCTAATGCTGTCATTGGAGATGGAGTTACTTTGGGTGATGGCGTAGTTGTTGGTCCTGGTTGTTACATTGGTAATGATACTGTCGTTGGTGCCAATACCAGGTTTGCAGCTAATGTGAGCGTTTATCACGGAGTTAGTATTGGTACTGATTGCATGTTTCATAGTGCCAGTGTGATTGGAGCCGATGGTTTTGGCTATGCCCCTGATGCCGGTGGCTGGATTAAAATCCACCAGTTGGGTGGAGTGCGGATTGGTAATAAAGTCGAAATTGGTGCTGCTACTTGCATTGATCGTGGAGCATTGGATGATACTTGTATCGAAGATGGCGTTATTATCGATAACCAGGTGCAGATAGCCCACAATGTTCGTATTGGTAAAAATACCGCTATGGCTGCTCAGTCTGGAATTGCCGGTAGTACTGTCATTGGGGCAAATTGCACAATTGCCGGGGCAGTAGGTATTGCAGGTCATTTAACCTTGACTGACAAGGTGCACATTACTGCTATGAGCCTGGTGTCTGCATCAATTCCACAGCCTGGTTCCTATTCCTCAGGTACAGCTTTGGCACCGACTAAAGACTGGCGCAGGAATGTAGCGCGCTTTCGTCAATTAGATGCATTGGCGACACGCTTGATAAAACTTGAACGCGCACGCGGTGCGGAATAAATTTTCATTGATTGCTTGGGGTTTGCACCATGATGGACGTTAACGAAATTCGCGAATATCTTCCACATCGCTATCCATTTTTGTTAGTGGATCGCGTTGTTGAATTGATTGAAGGCGAATCAATTATTGCGTACAAAAATATTACCGTTAACGAAGAAGTTTTTAATGGTCATTTTCCTCAAAGTCCGGTATTTCCGGGGGTGATGATTATTGAAGCTATGGCACAGGCATCAGGTATTCTTGGTTTTAAAACCATGAATAAAAAACCTCAGGATGGATCACTTTATTTATTTGCCGGCGTAGATGATGTGCGTTTTAAACGTCAGGTGATTCCCGGTGATCGCCTGCAATTGGAATCCCGAGTGATTTCTGAAAAACGGGGCATCTGGAAATTCGAGTGCAAGGCTAGTGTTGATGGTGTTTTAGCTGCGTCGGCCACTATCCTGTGCGCTGATCGCAAAATTTGATTCACGTTAACCTGAGATTGGCGAGAACTTATTTTGATAGATTCATCTGCAATTATTCATCCTAATGCAAGGCTTGCTGCTGATGTGCAAGTCGGCCCCTGGACTGTTATTGGTCCTGATGTTGAAATTGGTGAAGGCAGCGTAATTGCTTCCCATGTGGTACTCAAAGGGCCTACCACTATTGGCAAACACAACCGTATCTATCAATTTTCATCCGTAGGTGAAGATACTCCGGATTTAAAATATAAAGGTGAGCCCACGCGACTGGTAATTGGCGATCACAATGTTATCCGTGAGGGGGTTACCATCCATCGTGGAACTGTGCAGGATCGCGGTGAGACTACCATCGGTGACCATAATTTGTTGATGGCCTATGTCCATGTCGGACACGACAGTGTGATTGGCAACCACTGCATTTTGGTGAATAACGCTGCCCTTGCTGGACATGTACATATCGGTGATTGGGCGATTCTGAGTGGCTTCACACTGGTGCATCAATTTTGCAAAATCGGTGCGCACAGTTTCTCGGGTATGGGCAGTGCAATTGGTAAAGATGTGCCAGCCTATGTCATGGTCAATGGCAGTCCAGCAGAAGCAAAAAATATCAATGTGGAAGGCCTGCGTCGGCGCGGGTTTACTAAAGACGATATTAATTTGCTCACTAAAGCATACAAAACAATTTACCGCCGCGGTTTGACTTTGGATGAAGCCTTGGCTGAATTAAATCCATTGGCTGCTGAATCACCTGCATTGCAACTGCTGATTGACTCACTAAACAGTTCTACGCGTGGTATCGTCCGCTAACTATTCTTTTCTGTGTAGATATATGCACAGTTTTCTCCTCGAAAAGCACACTAAAAAATCCGGAGGGCTGGGTGTCTGATCACATACACATAGGTATTGTAGTCGGAGAGGCCTCCGGAGACATTCTTGGCGCAGCCTTGATGCAAGAGTTGCGCAAACATTTTCCCACCGCAGAGTTTTCCGGTATTGGTGGCCCGCGCATGTTGGCGCAAGGGTTTCACTCCTACTTCCCTCAGGATCGACTGGCGGTCATGGGGCTGATCGAACCGCTAAAACGCTTACCGGAATTGCTTCGCATTCGGAAATTTTTGCGTGAACACTTTATCGCTAATAAACCTGCGGTATTTATTGGCGTGGATTCACCTGACTTTACGCTTTCCCTTGAAGAATCACTCAAAGAAAACGGTATTAAAACTGTCCATTATGTGAGCCCTTCTGTTTGGGCTTGGCGGCAGAAACGCATTATTAAAATTGCGCGTGCTGTTGATTTGATGCTCACACTCTTGCCATTCGAAGCAAAATTTTATCTTGATCACAATGTCCCTGTGGAATTTGTTGGCCATCACTTGGCTGATGAAATTCCTTTGTCCGTTGATAAAGTTGCCGCACGCAAACTTCTGGGGCTGCCGGAAGAAGGGCGCATTGTTGCGCTTTTACCTGGCAGTCGCGCGAGCGAAGTGGAGCGCATGGGCGAGTTGTTTCTGCGCACAGCAGTATATTGCCTGGAACAGGATCCAAGTTTGCAATTTATTATTCCCGCGGCCAGCCCGGATCGTTATCGCCAATTGCATATTGAGTTAAATGAGTTTGTTGATTTCCCTATTGAACTGATCAATGGCCATTCGCATGAAGCAATGGCTGCGGCTGATGTGGTGTTGTTAGCTTCCGGGACAGTTGCATTGGAAGCGTTGCTATTGAAAAAACCGATGGTGGTTGCTTATAAGATGGCGCCCCTGACCTTCAAAATTATTTTCTGGTTGCTAAAAACCCCCTGGGTTTCACTGCCTAATTTAATCGCGCAGAAAATGTTGGTGCCCGAGTTGTTACAAGATAAAGCAACACCGGAAGCGCTGAGTACTGCGGTAATGAATTATTTCGAAAATCCGGATGAGGCCCAGGCATTGAGCCAAACCTTTACCCAAATGCATTCAGAGTTGAAACGCGATGCCAGTGCCCGCGCTGCCGATGCCATAGCTCGATTAATCCAGAAAAATTAATAAAATCCAGGAGAGCGTTGTGCTGGAACCTTTTATCAGTGTTTATCAAGGCTTGCTTTGTGCCGGTTGCGATGAAGTAGGGCGCGGCCCACTCGCAGGTGATGTTGTTGCGGCAGCGGTGATTCTCGACCCATCCAATCCTATAACAGGTTTGGATGATTCCAAAAAATTGACAGAAAAAAAACGCGAGCAATTATTTATTGAGATCCAGCAAAAAGCAAAAAGCTGGTGCATTGCGCGCGCTTCGGTTGCTGAAATTGACACGCTCAATATATTGCAAGCGAGTTTGTTAGCCATGACGCGCGCAGTACAAGGTCTGCATATCCAGCCTGAACATGTATTGGTTGACGGCAATAAGCTGCCCAAGTGGAACTATAAAGCAGAAGCTGTAGTGAAAGGCGATAGCCGTGTGGCAGCCATCAGTGCTGCTTCGATTCTCGCTAAAGTGACGCGTGACCGTGAAATGGTTGTGCTGGATAAAACCTATCCCGGTTATGGTTTTGCGGATCACAAAGGTTATCCCACCAAAGTTCATATGGATGCACTGGATAAATTGGGCATCACACCTATTCATCGTACTTCCTATGCTCCTGTGCGCGCCAAAATCGAACAGCTTGCGTTGTTTTAACGATTCACTTCTTTTCAGAAAGCCATTATGCCCGCTGCTAACTTTGTCCATTTGCGTTTACATACTGAGTTCTCCTTGAGTGATAGCCTGGTGAGGATCAAGTCGCTTGTTAAACGTGTGGCAGAGTTAAATATGCCCGCTTGTGCGATTACGGATCAAACTAACTTTTACGGGTTGATTAAATTTTATAAGGCGGCACAAGGCGCCGGCGTTAAACCCATTGCTGGCAGTGATTTTTGGATTGCCAGCAATGATGCCGAAGGTAAGCCGACATTAATTACCTTGTTGGCGATGAATAACCAAGGCTATAAAAATATTATTGAATTAATTTCCCTTGGCTGGCGACAAGGTCAGCAGCAGGGTATTGCCTATGTGCAGCGTGAATGGATTACTCAACATAGTGAAGGCGTTATTGCGCTTTCGGGTGGAAAATTTGGCGATGTAGGTATGGCGCTGCTTGGTGGGCGCATGCCGCAAGCCTATGAATTATTGCAAGGTTGGATGAACGATTTTCCTGACCGGTTTTATTTGGAATTGCAACGTACCGGCCGTGAAAATGATGAAAACCATTTGCATGCTGCTGTTGATTTGGCTGCGCAATTAAATTGTCCGGTAGTGGCGACCAATGATGTCCGGTTTTTAAAAACCAGTGAATTTGAAGTGCATGAAGCGCGGGTCTGTATTGGTGAGGGGCGCACCCTGGACGATCCACGCCGCGAGCGCCGCTTCAGCGATCAGCAGTATTTGCGTTCCGCAGAAGAGATGACGGAGTTATTCAGTGATATTCCGGAGGCAATCGCCAATACTGTTGAAATTGCCAAGCGCTGCACCATTACTATTCAAATGGGCAAATATTTCCTGCCTGAATACCCGGTGCCTGAAGGTTTAACCGAAGCTGAATTTTTTCGCAAAATTTCCCATGAAGGTTTGGAGCAACGGCTTGAGCGGATTCTGGATAAGTCTGCCGCTGATTACACCGAGCGACGCAAAGTTTACGAAGACCGTTTGAGCTTTGAATTGGATATTATTAACCAGATGGGATTTCCTGGTTATTTTCTTATCGTAATGGATTTTATCCAATGGGCTAAGGATCATGATATTCCCGTCGGCCCGGGTCGTGGTTCGGGTGCGGGTTCGCTGGTTGCCTACTCATTAAAAATTACCGATCTTGATCCGCTGCAATACGATTTGCTGTTCGAGCGTTTCCTGAACCCCGAGCGGGTTTCCATGCCTGACTTCGATATCGATTTTTGCATGGACAATCGCGATAAAGTTATTTCCTACGTAGCAGATAACTACGGTCGTGATGCCGTCAGCCAGATTATTACCTTTGGTACCATGGCCGCAAAAGCGGTAGTGCGCGATGTGGCGCGGGTGCAAGGAAAATCTTACGGTCTTGCCGACAAGCTTTCCAAAATGATCCCGCCTACACCGGGTATGACACTCGCACAGGCACTGGAAGAAGAGCCGCAACTCAAAGAGTTTATTGAACTGGATGGTGACGCCGGTGAAATTTGGGAGATGGCCGTACAGCTTGAAGGGCTCACGCGTAACGTCGGTAAACACGCGGGTGGTGTTGTTATTGCGCCCACAAAACTCACCGACTTTTCACCGCTGTATTGCGATGAAACCGGCAGCGGTTTGGTAACCCAATTTGATAAAGGTGATGTGGAAGAAGCGGGTCTGGTGAAGTTCGACTTCCTCGGTTTGCGTACGCTCACGATTATCGATTGGGCGCGCATTATGATCGACAAGCAGCGCATTAAAAAAGGTGAGGCACCACTCGATATCAGTGCAATCCCGCTCGATGATCACAAAACCTTTGGTTTATTAAAACGCGCTGAAACGACTGCGGTATTCCAGTTGGAATCGCGCGGTATGAAAGATTTGATCAAGCGTTTGCAGCCAGACAATATTGAAGACCTGATTGCACTTGTGGCGCTCTTTCGTCCTGGCCCACTTGAATCGGGCATGGTGGATGACTTTATCAACCGTAAACACGGCCGCGCGCAAGTGGCCTATCCTGATGCAAAATTCCAGCACCACACATTAAAACCGGTTTTGGAACCAACGTACGGCGTTATTGTTTACCAGGAACAGGTAATGCAAATTGCGCAGGTCCTCGCGGGTTATACACTCGGCGGTGCGGATATGCTGCGCCGTGCGATGGGTAAGAAAAAACCGGAGGAAATGGCCAAGCAGCGTTCGGTATTTGAAGAGGGCGCAAAAGGGCAGGGCGTTGATCCCGAGTTGGCAATAAAAATTTTTGACCTGGTAGAAAAATTTGCGGGTTATGGTTTTAACAAATCCCACTCGGCAGCTTATGCGATTGTCTCGTATCAAACCGCTTGGTTGAAGGCGCATTACCCGGCACATTTTATGGCGGCAACCATGTCTTCGGACATGGATAAAACGGATAAGGTAGTTACCTTTATCGAAGAATGCCGCACCATGAAATTGAAATTATTACCGCCGGATGTTAACTCTGGTGAATTTCATTTTACGGTAGATGATGCAGGCAGGATTATTTACGGTTTGGGCGCGATTAAAGGTTTAGGTGAAGGCCCGGTTGAATCGATTATTGCCGCACGCAACGAGGGCGGCCCCTTCAAGGATTTATTTGATTTCTGCGCCCGTGTCGATCCGCGCAAAGTGAACAAGCGGGCAATGGAAGCGATTATCCGCTCCGGTGCTGCTGACAACCTTGGCCCTACGAGCAACACACCGCAGCATAATATCGACCATGACCGCGCAGTGATGTTTGCTGCTATGGGTGAAGCTGTTAAAACGGCTGAGCAGGCAATGGCAAATACCAATGCCGGCATGATGGATTTATTCGGTGCGGTGATTGCCAGCGACGACTCCAAAATGGATGTATACAGCGAGTTTCGTCGCGTGCGCACCTGGACGATGAAAGAGCGTTTGAATGCGGAGAAAGAAACCCTCGGTTTATATCTTACAGGTCATCCGATTGATGAATATGAAAGTGAACTCACTCATTTGGTGAGTTCGCGTATCGCCAATTTAAAACCGGAAAAATCCACGCAAACCATTTCGGGTTTGGTTATTTCCCAGCGCATAGTGAAAACCAAACGCGGCGATAACATGGCGATCCTGACAATTGATGACCGTACAGGCCGGATGGATGTCACGCTCTTTGCAGAAACCTTTAATAACTCGCGCGACGTTTTGTCAAAAGATGGCCTGTTGGTGATTAGCGGCCAAGTCAGATATGACGATTTCAGCGGTATGTTAAAAATGAGTGCTGATAACATTCGCCTGCTTGCCGATGTGCGCCAGGAAAAGGTGCGTGAGCTTTGGTTGGAGTTGGAATCCGGCGCTCTGCCTGCCAGTTTTTCACGCGAGCTGGGGGAAATGTTGGAACCCTATCGCCAAACACCTTTGCAAGAGGCTCGCTGCGCAATTGTGGTCGATTATTCGCGCAGCGATGCGCGGGCACAGTTGCATTTTGGTAATCAATGGAACGTGCGCCCGGAAGATGAATTGCTACAACGCCTGCGCGATAGCTATGGTGGCACCAAAGTCAGGTTGGTCTACTAAAGCGATTTCTGATAATTTCCGAAGGCCGCCGATGGCGCAATGCTGTTCACTTAAGGTTATTTCAACCTTGTTAGTCGTCATCCTCGCGAAAGCGGGGATCCAGAAACTGCGAATTTTGCCACGAAAACTGGACTCCCGCTTTCGCGGGAGTGACGACAAATCTTTAAGTGAACAGCATTGCGCCGATGGCGGCCTTTTTATTTCTATGTCATGGCTAGCGGGTGCCTATGGGGGCGTTATCCTCGCTTTATCTTGAGAGAAGGGGGCAATTCTAGCGGTGCTGATTGCTATGGGCTTGAACCCCTTCATTTTCGTTGGAAAAGATCGACTAAATTACCTATTTCGCGTAAGGTAGCGACCCAATTGTGCCTCCTGATATGCTGGTTGAAAAGCCAGCAATACCAGGCCGCTGCACTTACCCCATAAGCCAAAATGGTAGTTTTCCTACCCGGACCAAGAGCTCACTATGAATCTGAATTATCTGGATTTTGAACAGCCCATCGCCGAACTCGAAGGCAAGATCGAAGAATTACAATTGGTTGGCAACAGTTCCGATGTGAACATTGCCGACGAAATCGCCAAATTGCGCGAAAAAAGTACCAAGCTGACTGAGACCATCTATTCCAAGCTTACGGCGTGGGACATTGTTAAAGTTGCCCGTCACCCGTTGCGCCCTTATACATCTGATTATATTTCACGTGTCTTTACCGATTTTGATGAGCTGCATGGTGACCGTCACTTTGGTGATGACCATGCGATTATCGGTGGTGTGGCCCGTCTGGATGGTAAACCTGTGATGGTGATTGGCGAGGAAAAAGGCCGTACTGTCCACGAGAAGGTGATGCGCAATTTTGGTATGCCGCGCCCTGAAGGTTACCGCAAAGCCTTGCGTCTTATGGAAATGGCCGAGCGTTTCAAGCTCCCGGTATTAACCTTGATTGATACTCCCGGTGCCTATCCAGGTATCGATTCGGAGGAGCGTGGTATTTCTGAATCTATCGCACAAAACCTCGCGGTTATGTCGCGTTTGCGTACCCCGATTATCTGTACCGTTATTGGCGAAGGTTCCTCCGGTGGTGCTTTGGCTATTGGTGTAGGCGACCAGCTGAATATGCTGCAGTACTCAACTTACTTTGTTATTTCTCCCGAAGGTTGCGCCAATATTATTTGGAAAACCGTTGCCAAAGCGCCGGAAGCGGCCCAGGCAATGGGCGTTACTTCGAAGGTGTTGCAAGATCTGGGTATAGTTGATGAAACCATCCCTGAACCCTTGGGCGGTGCCCATCGCAATATCGATGAGATGGCGAAAAAGCTGCAAGAACGTTTGGTATCGCAAGTAGATCGTTTGGCTAAAGAACCAATCGATGCATTGCTAGAGCGCCGTTACCAACGCTTGATGAGTTATGGTAATTAATCGCGCAAAACCCTTACTGAAAATAAAAAAACCGCTGATGGGAATCAGCGGTTTTTTTATTGGGTTTAATTAATGATTAATTAAAAAATCCCGTGTCATAAGCTTCATTGAGTCGGGGTTTTAATGGTTGGAATGGTGTCTGGGTTTCTCCGCCGGACGCATCAACGAATTTAATGCTAAATGCATATTCCTTGCCTTCCGGGCCATTTAATTCTTCTAACACAATCCCTACGGCGGCATAGCGATCAAACTCGGTAGGGGGTACTGGTGCAGGGATGTACAATGTTTTTTGGCCTTTGCCCATCCATAATGCATCTATAACAAAACCTTCACGTGGGCCATTGACCTGTGAATTCGGTGTTGCGAAACTCAAGTTTTCCTTGAGCGAGAGAGTTACACGTTTACCATCAATAGTTATCGATGCAGTATCGATAACTTTGTTGGTGGTGATATCGTGTAGCATACCCTCAACATTAAACAGTGGATGGCCATTAGGGGCGTTTTCCGGTTGGATAAATTCGGCTTTTTCGGATACTGAAACGTTTATAGAAACAGGGCGTGAAATGGTGTAGTTGAAGTCAGTATCCCTTATTTCAACAATCACCTGGCGATAAATCCACGCATCGTTAACCACTGCGCGATAAGTACCAGACTCAGTCTTTTTGAAACCTGTTGCCAAGAGTTTGGCAGCATTAGGAAAGGTGACTTCCAGAGAACTGATTTGTACGTCGGGTGAAAGCGGGTCTTTATTAACGGTTAATACCGCCGATTTTGCCTCATTAAAATCTAATCCCGGATAATGGATATAGCCATTCGAGGAATAGACATCAACCAGATCATATTTAAATGTTTTTGCGTAAGTGGCTGTGCTGGCGAGAGCCATGAGAGTTATACCCAGTGAGCGCGTAACAAAATTCATATCTTAAAACTCCTTATTAATAAATAAAAAAGCCAGCATTATGCTGGCCCTTTGAAAGTAGCAGATGACTCTGCTGGATTGCAATTATTTTAGTTAATTATCCCGCCTAAAAATACTATCGGAAAGTTCGCGAAAAATATTGCGCCTGCGGGGCTTTTTTTCGGTGCTAATTGCATCGTCCATTTGTTGCGCCGGGATTTCTTGTGCTAAACGCAAACCAATGGATTTGCGTGATTTGCTTGCAGTAATTGCCACTTGTGAATAGGCCGCAATGGATTCTACTTTGCTTGCAAATGATCCGCCGCGTACCGCGCGTTTGAGGCAAGCTGGTGCAGGTGTTTTATCGGCACAATCATTAATCCATTCGGCGACATTGCCTGCCGTGTCGTGGATACCAAAATCATTGGGTGGAAAACTGCCGACGGGTTGCGTTTGATTATTAAAAAAACTTCCCCAGAGTGATTTGCAACCGTAGCGACAATTCGCCCGCTCTTCTGCATCATCTTCATTATTGCCCCACCAATAACTGCTGGTTGTATTGCCCCGTGCCGCATATTCCCATTCTGCGGCTGTTGGCAGGCGATAATGTTTACCGGTAGTTTTGCTGAGCCAATTGGCATAGGCGACTGCATCATCCCAGCTAATGTTTACCACTGGCCGTTCACCACGACCCCAGCCCATATCATCGGGCAGGGCGCGATTGGTTGATAGCGCAAAAAAATCATATTCATTAAATGTAATTTCGTAGCGGCTAATCAAAAATTGATGATCCAACGCCATCTTGGTAGCTGCATTGCTATTTGCATCGCCCATTAAAAACTGGCCGCTATAGATTTCTACCATTTCGGGCAGGGGCAATTGGTTTGCATTGGCAATTTGTGCCGTTTTTTGTAGCGCAATATCCCACGTCTGGTTGTGTTCATTTAACCGTATCCATTTGGTTTTGGTGACATAACCGGGGTGGCTTATTTCGACGTGGTAGGCAGCAGGTGCGAGAGGCATGCCGCTGGAATATTTTTCTTTGATATTGAGAATGCGAATGCGCGCTTCGGCAGGAACCGGATTTATCGTCAAAGGCAATAAATGATCGTGGCTATTTGACGTTGAAGTTTTTTCATTACCCGCATTTGCCGATAGCTGTGCCCATTGTTCACGCGCATCGGTATTAGGTTGTTCATCAAATAAAATTGCGCCCAACGATAACAATGCAATTAATCCCAATGAGCCATAAGCCCAACGCAATTTATTGCGGTTATCGCTAAAAATTGCTGTTGCCGGATCAGGGATTGTGTCTGGCACTGCGATAAGCGTCTGATCCATGTGCTCGCTGGTAATGATGGGGGATGCAGCTGGAGCACCTAAAAATTTTTGCTGAATTGTTGTTGATAAACCCGTCAATTTGCGCGCAAAAAGTTGCAGGTCCTGCATTACAAGATTTCCCAGTGCCTTGAGTAGTAACAGGGATTTGGTACCGTTGCTACTGACTATCAATGATGTATTGTTGGCAATGGGTTCAAGTGCATCAATCAATTCGCGCGCCTTTTGGTAACGCTGCTCCGGTTTCTTTGCAAGCAATTTATCCAGCACTGGTTGCAGTGCAAATAAATTCAGCGGCAGTTTGGGGGCTTGTTCATGGATATGTTTTATCCCTAACGCCAACGAGCTATCCGCCTGGAATGGGCGCTTACCGGTAAGCATTTCATAGAGCATGACTCCCAGGCTATATAAATCCGAACGACCATCGCTGCTTTCACCTTTGGCTTGTTCGGGGCTCATATAGTAGGGCGTACCTATGACGGCGCCTACCTGGGTCATATTGGCTTTGGATTTTATCGTGCGTGCAATACCAAAATCGGTGAGCACTGGTGAATCATCTTCGCGGAACAGAATATTTTCTGGTTTGATGTCGCGGTGCACATAGCCTTTGCTGTGCGCATGTTCCAATGCAGCGGCAATTCCCAATGTAATTTTCAACGCAGTCTCAGTAGTAATGCCTGCTGCAATTTTTTCATCCAATGCGCCCTTGGACAAAAATTCCATGGAGATGTAATTAAATCCTTCGTGCCGGCCTATGTCATAAATCGGAATAATATTCGGGTGTGAAAGCTGGCCGATAATAGTGGCTTCCCGCTGGAAGCGCTGATGAAATTCCGGGTCTTTGTCCAGTGAGGGTTTCATGATTTTAAGTGCAACTGTGCGCCCGACACTGTGTTGGGTTGCCAGGTAGACAGTTGCCATGCCGCCACTGTTAATTTTTTTGATCAGGGTATAACCGGGGATTTGCATTTTTATAAATAAATCAGATTTGTATTGGCAAAAAGAAAGGAAATGCTAGCGGCTATTTTAGCGGAGATTGCTGAACAGTGGCTGGCTAATTTGCACAAATCCTTTTGTGTGGATTAAACGGATAATTATTTCTTCGGCTTACCGGGGTTGTGGCGCGGATTATTTCCTGTGGGGCGAGTGCCACTTTGTTGTGGTTTACTTCCGCCCAATTCTTTTTTCACTGTTGCGCCAGTCCTTTTTGTTGCAGCTGCTTGTGCATTGAAGTTTTTGGCGCTTTCAAATTTATCGCCAAACGCTTTTGCTGCTGGTTTAGCGCCGGATTTTACATTTTTGCCCTGCGCACGCGCATTCGGATTATGGCCGCGGCTACCATTGCGCGCACCAGCTTGTTCATCTGGTATCAGCGCTGAGGCACTATTGCCGATTAAATGTGGTTTGCGCATAGCGCGCAGGGCTTCGCGGATAATCGGCCAGTTGGCGGGATCGTGATAGCGCAACAACGCTTTTTGCAGGCGACGCTGTTCTATTCCGCGCGGGATATTAATTTTCGCACTTTTATAAGTTAATTTTTTCAGCGGATTGCGCTCACTCACATACATGGCTGTTGCCAGTGACATGGGCGATGGATAAAAGGTTTGCACCTGATCCACTTCAAAATTATTTTTCTTTAACCAGAGCGCGAGGTTGAGCATATCTTCATCGCGGGTGCCCGGGTGAGCAGCGATAAAATAGGGAATTAAAAATTGTTCCTTGCCAGCTTCTTTCGAAAATTTATCAAACATGCGTTTGAAATCGTAGTAGCTGCTCATTTTCGGTTTCATCATTTGCGAGAGCACACCTTCCTCGGTGTGTTCCGGTGCAATTTTCAGATAACCGCCCACGTGGTGCGTCACTAATTCTTTTACATATTCCGGATCGAGCACTGCCAGGTCATAGCGCAAACCTGAGGCGACTGACACTTTATTTACGCCGCGAATTTTGCGCGCTTCGCGATACAAGTTTGTGGTGTGCTTATGACTGGTGGTCAAATTTTTACAAATCGTTGGATATACGCAGGACAAGCGACGGCATTTGGACAGCGTCGGCATATCTTTACAGGTGAGGCGATACATATTCGCGGTAGGACCACCCAAGTCGGAAATATGGCCGGTAAAACCCGGCACCTTATCGCGGATATCTTCAATTTCTTTCAGGATGGATTCCTGCGAGCGGCTCTGGATAATTCGCCCTTCGTGTTCGGTAATCGAACAAAAAGTACAGCCACCAAAACAACCGCGCATGATATTGACCGAGGTTTTAATCATGTCGTAGGCGGGAATTTTTTGTTTGCCATAAACAGGGTGCGGCACTCGCGCATAAGGCAAATCAAACACGCCGTCGAGCTCATCGGTTTCGAGCGGAATCGGTGGTGGATTAATCCAGACTTCGCGGTTTTCATGTTTCTGGATCATCGGGCGCGCGTTGTAAGGATTGGCTTCCTGATGCAAAACGCGCGATGCATGCGCGTATAAAATCGGATCTTTACGCACCTTGTCGAACGACGGTAAGCGCACATACACTTTTTCGTCATCAACCAGATCGCTACGATTTTGCAGCGGCATGGGAATAATGCGGATCGGTTGCGGCTCATTGGGATCAAACGCTTTTTCGCTTTCAATTCCCTGTGCTGGGCAACCTTGAGTCCCCAATTGGTTAATAGCGAGTTGTTCAGCGGCTTCCGGATTCAATGCAGCAATTTGCTCCGCCATTTTTTCCGGATCGAGTTGGCGTAAACCAATTTGCGAATTGTTGATATCGGTTTGTGCGGCATCGACAACGGATTTTGCGTTGTGCTGGTACTCATAAGGATTAGGTAACTTGTCGATATTGCCCGGCCAATCGATACGCGTCGAATCAATTTCCGTCCAGCCTGCGGGCGCTTCTTTTTTGATGACAGCGGTGCCGCGAATACTATCCAGTTCTTTGATGCTTTTTCCGGCGGCGAGCGAATGCGCCACTTCGGCAATCGCGCGCTCGGCATTGCCGTATAACAAAATATCGGCAGTGGCATCGATCAACACCGAACGGCGCACTTCATTGCTCCAGTAATCGTACTGGGCGATACGGCGCAAACTGGCCTCGATTCCGCCGAGCACAATTGGCACATCTTTGTAGGCTTCCTTGCAGCGCTGGCTGTATACCGTTACGGCGCGGTCGGGGCGTTTACCGCCCTGGCCGCCGGGTGTGTAAGCATCATCGGAACGCATACGCAGGTCGGCGGTATAGCGGTTGATCATGGAGTCCATGTTGCCCGCACTGATGCCAAAAAACAGGTTGGGTTTGCCCAGTGCTTTAAATGGCTCGGCACTGCGCCAGTCAGGCTGGGCGATAATACCCACGCGAAACCCCTGGGATTCGAGGAATCGGCCAATCACCGCCATACCGAAACTCGGGTGATCCACATAGGCATCACCGCAGACGACAATAATGTCGCAGGTCTCCCAACCCAGCTTGTCCATTTCCGCCCGGGTCATCGGCAGGAACGGCGCGGGCTTGTAGGTTTTTGCCAGGCTGTGGATATTGGGTTTGGGGTAGGAGAAAAGGTGTTTGGCGGTGCTGTTCATGCTTGGGTACTGCGTTGGGTAAGAATCAGGCGGCTATTGTCCCAGAAACTCGATTGGGTATACAGCTTTCATATGATATTCGACGTAATGGCTTAAATAAGCGTGTATTTGCTAAGCTTTGTTTCCAATGGCAAGAATTGTTTAATGCATGAGGCGAACATGGGATATTGCGACGTAAAACAACCTGCCAATCAATGTGTACAGGACGGGCGCAACAACCAATCGGCAAAGGCTACACAATTTGTCGATAAACGCGCGAACTCGGCCGTGCAATTGCAAATCCAGAACATGATGAACACCAGTCCCCGGCTGGCTGCGCAGCGTAATATCCAAGCCTCAATCTCCGCATCGCCAGCGACCCAACAACAGGCTGTTCAGCGCCAGGTGGATTCTGTAAAAAATGGCGTTATCCAAGCCAAAACCGAGATTACCCATCGTACATCAACCATGAAATATGACACCTTTGCCCCGGAAAAGGTGGGTGTATCCATGGCTGCATCGCTAGATCCTCTGGATCCCGTAAGGGGAAGCGCCACTGACAGCCCAAATACACCCATGTATTCCGCTTTGTGGAAAAGTCATCGCATGGTGAGAGGGCATCTTCTCAACCATGATCTGGGTGGATTTGGTTTGGCAGAAAATTTGTTTCCAATAACCAGTGGGGCAAACTCTGATCACTCAATCACTGTAGAGGCGGACGTTAAAAACACGTTGGCCCAAGCTGCCGGACTGCAAAAACCTTTTAAGAAGGAGGATAAGGGTATAAGAGTCAAATATAACGTTGACGTTGAGCGCCCAAGCGAAATCGCAAATAACGCTTTTTTGTGCAGTTGGCAGTTGATTGATCCGGTGAATGGGAATGGCAGCGTATCGCGCGTAAAAATTCCATCATTGGCCACCGAGGTTCGGGCATGGCACGGGGGCGGAACAGGAAGTAAAACTGCAGGATGGGCACATGGGGCGCGCAAAGGGGATCGCGCTGGGGATAGGTCGGACTATGATCAAATCACTGAGACGCCTGCACTCAATGACATGGGGGCGGCACACACATCAACGGTTGCAAAATTGGCAGCCATGGATCAGTCAGCCTCGGCTAACCCTCATGCGTTTGTGAAACTGATGTATGACTACAACCAGTTTATGGATGTAAAAATAGACATGAGGCCTTGGATGGATTGGTTTCATATTATGGTTGAAACCGATGGTGGATTAGAGGAAATAGACAATCAGATGGATACGTGGGAAGAGGAAATGGATGATGCGACAGCGCAAATTTAATACTCTTGCGATTGTTCTTAACCTATGCCACACGCAGGGTGTTTTACCCAATCAGCTTGTTGGTGCTATATCACTTTGTTGGCTCATTACAGGGTGAGTTTATCTGTGTAGTAACGCCTCATACCCACCTTCATTTATCGCATTGTTAAAGCCTATTGCCAGCAGTGTTTGCTGGGCAATACCAGAGCGATTCCCCGAGCGGCAATAAAGATGAATCTCGGCATTTTTGTCGGTGGTTACTTCACCAATACGTATTGCAATTTCTTCATAGGGAATATGCGCTGCACCTTCAATGTGGCCTGCATTAAATTCGTCGGTAGTGCGAACGTCGATCCAGAGGCCGGAGAATGGGTTGGTAGACATAAACGATAAGCCTGTGTTGATTCGGATTTAGAAAGGGAGCGCAGCATAGCAATCTCGCGGCGGGATTTGCCAGCCTGAAACAACGGCGCCCGCAAAAGCGGGCGCTGTGGAGAGAGTGATTGATGGTTAAACGCTGGCCAATAACCTGTCGTACTTGCGGCTGAGCATATCGTAAAACTGTTCGCGCACCTGGACGATGGTGTTTTTCAGGGCGGTGATTTGCTCCAGGGAAATATCCTTGCGGCCGATGTAAACCTGCTTGCGATAGACCGCAATTTTGGCTCCATACAAACGCAGGCTGCGCTCCAGATTTTTCTCACCCAACATCAATAATTTCGCTTCTGCTTCGGCCAGTTTTTTAAACTCATCGACAAGTTCGGTATTGACTGCATCCAGCTCGATGCGGCGCGCTTGCGGCCAGCGCTCGCCAAACTGAATGGATTCCACTACCAGTGACGAATATTTGGCGAAGATATGGGTAACGGTTCCAACCTGGGTCGATACCTCTTCCAGGATTTGCAGGCGACGATTATCGCGTGCGCTGGTTGCAGGATGATGGTTGCTCTTGCGCAGCACTGCCCATGCGGTAACAGCAGCGATTAAAGCGCCCAGGCCAATTTTCAGTGATGTGTCAGTTAATTGTAGAAAAAGCTCGTTATCCATTTGGTATAACCCCTTTGTCAGAAAAACGGCGGTTTTGATGCGTTGACAGGGGTTTTGCAAAAAGCAGGCCATCCAGCCTAACGAAGCGGTTTGAGTAAAGGTTCCAAACCATTCAAACGGATTTCATACATCAGCCCCAGCAACTGGCCGAGCCTGCCTTTGGGGAAACCCTCGCGCCCCATCCACATCAAATAATGTTCGGGGATATCGGCAATCATATGGCCTGCATACTTGCCGTAGGGCATGGGAGTTGTTACCAGCTCTTTGAGCATCTGGGGATCAAAGGGGAATTCGTCCACGTCAACCGCCCGCCAGCTTCACGGTAAAACCGCGTTTTTCCAGTTCGGCTTTGAGTTTATCGCGCTGGTCGCCCTGGATTTCGATTACACCGTCTTTAAACGAACCACCCACACCACAGGTGACTTTCAAGGCTTTGGCGAGGTCTTTTAATTTGGCTTCATCAAGGGGGATACCGGTAATGGTAGTAACGCCTTTGCCATTGCGACCGGCAGTCTCGCGGCGGATGCGTACTATGCCATCACCCTGTGGGATGCTCGCCGCAGGTTTCTCTTCTTTGATGCGACCAGTCTCGGTGGAGTAGACGAGGCGGGAGTTTTTATCTTTGCTCATGGTGAGATAGCCCAAGGGGAAACAAGCTGCCAATTCTAACCTCCGGCACTGGTAGAATGCGCACAACTTTTTTAACGACTAGTCGCTTATCGAGATTCGATTATGAAAATAAACGGCCAATGGTTGCCGCAGTGGCAACCGCTTATTGATGCCTTTGCTGCTAATTTTACCCTGGGCGAGGAAGGCGCTGGATTGGCGCTGGTGCATCATGGCGAGTTGGTGGTGAATGTATGGGCTGGCCAGCGCAGCAATAAGCTGGCGGGATTGGAACGGGTGGACTGGAGTGAGGACACGGTCGTCAATATCTTTTCGGCAGGTAAAGGTCTGGTCGCGCTCTGCGTGTTGCAGTTGGTGGCTGAGGGCAAATTGCAGTTGGATCAACCGGTCACCCTTATCTGGCCTGAATTCGCACAGGCGGATAAAGGTGCAGTTACCCTGCGCCAGTTGTTATGTCATCGCGCCGGTTTGTCTGCCTTCCATCAACATATTCCCAATGAGCAAATTTTTAATTGGGCGGCGATGACGCAAACGGCAGCGGCTGAGGCTCCCTGGTGGGAACCTGATACTGCACAGGGCTACTCTCCCTTTATGTTTGGCTGGATTTTGGGTGAGCTGGTAAAGCGCGCCAGTGGCTACGCGAGTTTTAATGATTATTTCCAGGCGCAAGTAGCCCAGCCCCTGGGTGTGAATTGCCACTTCGGCGTGCCCGATAGTTTGCTGGATACAATTGCCGATACCGGTCCGCTCAAGCGTCCGCTGGGTGCCCCGGCCAGTTCAACCGGTGCCGATAGTATTGCTTTGGGCAAACTGATGAAAATGGACCCGCGGGGCGTCACTAACCGCGCGTTTTCAAACCCGATTAGTTTGATGACGGCGACCAACTCGCGCGAGTGGCGCCAGGCCCAAATTCCGGCTGCCGGCGCCCATGCAGATGCACGCGCACTAGCGACTATTTACGGCGCCTTGGCGAATTCCCCTCAGCATTTATTGGCTGGATCTGTGTTGCCGCTTTGCTGGCAGCAACAAACGTTTGATGATGATCGCACCCTGGGTTTGCCGTTGCGTTTTAGCCACGGTTTTATGCTCTCGCAACACGACCGCGCGGATTGCCGTTACGGTCGTGGCGCGCGCGCATTTGGCCACCCGGGGGCGGGTGGTTGTATTGGTTTTGCTGACCCTGATAATCAGTTGGGATTTGGCTACGTCACCCATCGCATGGGGCAGGGTCTATTGATCGATGAGCGCGCAGTGCGTTTGATCGATGCGGCTTATCACATATTGGAGCAGGAAAATGTCTGATATCGAAGAACAATTAATCGATGTGCAAACCAGGGTCGCCTATCAAGAGGATACGCTGGCACAATTGAACGATGTCATCACCCGGCAGGACGCCGAGATAGTTCAGTTAAAACAGCAAATGCGTCTGCTTGCCCAACGTTTGGATGAATTGATGCGCGATCCGGCACAAGGGAGCGATACGGAAATCGCTATCGAGAGGCCGCCACATTATTGACAGCTGAAGGTTGATATCTTTTATTGTTTATTGGTGGTGTCATTTGCTTGGCGCAAATCTGAAATCAAATGACGCACCAGTTCGCATTACTCAGAATGGATGTGAACTAATGCCCTCGTATAAGGCGCCTAAAAAATTCTTGTCTACACTGTGAATTTAAAGAGTCTTATTTGAGGCAATTTTATTCACTATGCAACATTCCAATTCAAGGAGTGGCCAGGCAAATCCGTTGCCGGGTGATTTGGCCATCAGCAACGCATTGGATGCATCCAATATTGCGCCTTGGAATCTGGATGTTATAACTGGGGATCTGCATATCTCCCCAACATTTATTGAATCACTGGCTGACGCCGCGCCGGAGTTATCCAGCCTTTCTGATTTGTTATCGCTCTTGCCTAAAGCCGATAAATATCTTTTTCTCCAATCGTTTAATGCAGATCCCCTTGACCAGGACACTGGACGCATGCGCTCGTGCGATGTGCGTTTGGTTGGCATTGCAGGCGAGCCCTGTTTGCGTTTTATCGGGCACTTGCGGCTGGAACCCGATGGCAAAGGGCGTTGCTTTGACGGTGTCGTGATCAGTTCGCGACATTGGTTGGCCAACTCCAGCGATGAATACGCGCTACAGTTTTTATTTGGCCTGTTTGCCGAGAGCCCTATCCCCAGTGTGATAACCGACAAACGCGGCATAGTGTTACACACAAATCAGGCGATGGAGCGATTGTTTCATTTATCCGACCGGCAAGCAGAAAATGCGGCTGGTTTTTACTCGGTGTTACGAGATAAACAAGTCAGTGCTGATCCTGAACTTTATGCCGCGATTAATGCAGTTTATAGCGAAGGAAAAATACACACCCAGGAGATAAATTACTCGCTTGGTAATATTCATCGCAGCCGTTTTATTAGTAATAAAAACCTTTATTTCCGCGCTAGTTTTTTACCCATCCGCGCGCGCAATGGCAATATTGAGCGGGTATTGATCCAGCTTCAGGATTTGTCCCGTGAAAAAAGTGCGCGCGATGCGCTGCAGGAAAGTGAAGCCAGTTACAAAGCATTTATCACCAATAGTTCGGAAGCTATCTGGTGTTATGAGATGCAACCGCCAGTAAGTGTGGGCTTGGGGTTGGAAGAACAGGTCAAAAACATTACCCAGTCTGCGCGTTTGGTGGAGGCCAATAAAGTATTACTGAATATGCTCGGCGCCAATTCGCTGGACGATATTCTAGGTATGGGGCTATTGGAAAGTGGTTCAACCAATTATGTATTTGATATCCACTATCTGGTTAAAAATAATTACGAAATGATCGATCACGATATAGTGCGGCAGGATCATCGCGGCAAACATTATTATTTCCAGATTTGTTGTACCGGCATAATTGAAGACGGCTACCTGAAGCGTGTGTGGGGTACAACAAAAGATATTACCGCCCGCAAGCGTTACGAAGAAAAACTCCGTTACCAATCCTTCCATGATTCGCTCACAGCGTTGCCCAATCGCGAAAAATTATATCTTGATATGGAAGCCTGTTTTGAGCAGCGCAGTGCCGAGCAAATCAGCGCGCTTTTGTTAATCGATCTGGACCGTTTTAAAGAAATTAATGACACGCTCGGGCACAATGTGGGCGATCATTTATTGCAGTTGATTGGCCCGCGCCTGGCGAATGAAATGTCGGAAGTGCCCGGTACAGTGGCGCGTTTGGGCGGTGATGAATTTGCAGTATTTTTGCCGCGCATTCGCAGCACCCATCAGGCGGTGGTGTTCGGTCATCGCCTACTGGATGCATTGGCCCAGGAATTTGACCTGGATGGATTTACCACACAAATTTCAGCCAGTATTGGTATCGCCATATCGCCGCAACAGGCACAAGACCATCACGCCTTGATGCGCTACGCCGATATCGCCATGTACTACGCTAAAGGGCAGATGTTGGGGTTATCGATTTACAGCCCCGAATATGATCCCCATTCCACCAAACGCCTGGCGATTGTGAGTGAGCTGGGGCGTGCAATCCGCGAGAACCAGTTGTGTTTGTATTTCCAACCGAAAGTATTGTTGGATGAGCAACGTTGTTATGGTTTTGAGGCGTTGATTCGCTGGATGCATCCTGAATTGGGATTTGTCCCTCCCGCCGATTTTATCCCTATTGCTGAATTGACCAGCTTGATTCACCAGCTCACTGCCTGGGTATTGGAAAAGGCGATTGAGCAGTGCCGCCACTGGCAAGACCAGGGAATGGCGCTGAGCATTGCGGTGAATTTATCGGCGCGTAATTTGATGGATGACAATATTCCCAAGTTAGTGGAGCGATTGTTGGCTAAATATCAATTGCCTGCTTCGCGGCTGGAGTTGGAAATTACCGAAAGCTCCATCATGACCGACCCAACCCGCGCATTGCGTAATCTGGATGCCTTGCACGAGTTGGGGGTGCATTTGTCGATTGATGATTTCGGTACTGGATATTCATCGCTTGCCTATCTCAAACGCTTGCCAGTGCAAACGCTCAAAATCGATAAGTCTTTTGTGCTCAATATGCTGGAAGATTTGCAGGATGAATTGATCGTTAATTCCACCATCCATCTCGCTCACAATTTAGGTTTAACGGTAGTCGCCGAAGGGGTGGAAAATGAAGCGCTGCTGGCGCGTCTGAGCGAGATGGGATGCGATGAAGCCCAAGGATATTTTATCGGCCGGCCTATGGCCGTGATCAATGCGAATGAATGGATTGTGGAATCGGGATGGGTTAGGCAGTCGTCTTGATTAATTGACTATGAATGTCGGAACGGGCCGCGCAGGTAAGTCGGAGGCGCCTTCCGACACAAACCCTCCGCAATCACAAATTACATTTCATGAGAAATGTCGGAAGTCGCTTCGCTCACCTGCGCGGCCCGTTTCAACCTACGGCAAAATTAAAATCCTTCATTACGCATTTGTGTTTCCACATATTTCAAGCGCTCTTCAATCAATGCTGTGCGATAACTATTGCCTTGTGCCAGTTTTAACGCATTGCGTAATTGGATCTGGGCGCGGTCATACACACCATTCAGGATGAAATATTCTGCGCGCGCTTCGTGCACACCCTGGATGTTACCTGCCAAGCCATTGACCTCTGCCAGCAAATACCACACATAGTCATCATTGCTGCGCTTGCGCGAGTAGCGCTCGAGGATATCGGCGCATTGCTGGTAAATACCCGCTTTCATCAAACCTTCTGCGTGGCGAATGATTAATGGATAGCTGTCGGGGTGGAGTTTTAGCTGTGCATCGATAATCTCCAGGCCCGCTTTGTAGTGCTCGGCCGCAATTTCTATATCGGAGCGCATGATCTGGTAGGTTACGCGAGTAGGGTCTTTTTCCAACAGCGGTGCCAAGGCATCGCGCGCTGCATCAAACTGGCTGGCCTCCATCAGCGCCAGTGCCAAGCCATAGCGGCTGGCATCAGGGTCGTCGCTTTCTTTATCCAGCTCACTTTTGAACATTCTGGCGGCAATTTGCGGTGTTTCTTCTGACGCTACCCGCACACGGGTGCGCATGAGTTTGTATTCAAGGTTGTCTACAGAAGGTTTGCGCGGATATTGCTGGGCGCGGTTGCGTGCATCGGCCACACGACTTTCGCTTACCGGGTGGGTCAGCAGGTATTCTGGCGGGCGGCGATTGAGGCGGTTGGCACGTACCATCTCTTCAAACATGTCGGCTGCTGCATGAGGGTCCAGACCTGCATCAACCATCGTCTGCATGCCGATGCGGTCGGCTTCCTGTTCGTTTTGGCGGCTAAATGCAAGCGAGGCCTGTTGGGCAGCCGCCTGGGCGCCCATAATGGTGGCCATCCCCGCGTCGCTATTGCTGTTGGCGGCCAACACCAAACCGGCGAGCATCCCCGCCAGCATGGGCATCATCAGCTTCTTCTGCTGCTCCAACTGGCGTGCATAGTGACGCTGGCTCAAGTGGCCCATTTCGTGGCTGAGTACTGCGGCCAACTGGTTTTCGGTTTTGGCATACATCAACAAACCGGTGTGTACACCGATAATATTTCCAGGTACCGCGAAGGCGTTGAGGGTGTTATTTTCGACGACAACCAGATCAACCCGTTTTTCAGTCAACTGGCTATGGGGAATCAGTTGGTTAAACAGCTGTTCCAGGTAATTGATAATCAAGGGGTCAGAAGATGTAGGTACTTGGCTGCGAAAGGCCCTTAGCCAGCGCTGCCCGAGGATTTTCTCCTGTACCGGTGAAATCATGATGGAACTGGTATCACCCAGATCGGGTAATTCCACCTCGGCATGGCTTGGAAAAGGATTGGCTACCAAGGCCCCGATTAACATGAATGCCAAGCCTGCGGGAGCCAGCAAGCGGTGGCTGAGGGTGGAAAGACAGCGATGAAAAGACATTGGCACGGTACTGATTGACTCCTGCTGGATCCCGCCCTAATAGGCTCAAGGGCAAAAAAATAAGGCGTAACTCTAGCCTTTTTGACACTTAAAGACTAGGTTAGCAACCTTTTATGACCATAAGCCCCATGGCCAGTTCTCCCTGTACTGGAATAAATCCAGGTGGACTGTCCTTGATAGTTGGCGCTTATGGTGTCAAGCCTTCTTTGTTGGTAACAAGCCTTGAGTGAACCTATCGATTGTTTTACCTATCCCGTTGCCCGGGAGTTGGATGCCTGTGGCCTGCGTTGCCCGCTGCCATTATTGAAGGCAAAGCAGGCTCTACGCGATCTGGCGTTGGGGCAGGTGTTGCGGGTGCTGGCAACCGATGCCGGATCGGTGCGCGACTTTCAGTCATACGCACGATTGAGTGGGCAGGAGTTGATGGCTTGGGCGGAAGTGGATGCAATTTATTGTTACCTGCTTAAAAAATCGGCGGCATAGCGCCAGCGCGTGAAAATTGATTGGTCAGTTTTTTTATTGAAGAAATACTGATGCTAAGTGAGTTTGTTATGGTGAAATTGTGTCGCAGAGTAAAGCTGAACCCGCATGCGCATTGGCTGATAGCATCCGTGTGCCTGTTTGCCAGTGCGCTCTTGATGGCACAAGACAAAAATGTGCAAAACAGTGTTGCCCAGAGTAGTAGCCTGCCGAACAATACAAATTCAATTTTCAATGCAACTCTCAATCTCAATCCCGCTACCGGTGTTATCAAAAGCGAAAATGACCAACGGAATTATCGCTACCTGTTATTAGACAACCAACTGCGTGTCTTGTTGATCTCCGATCCCTCTACCGAAAAATCGGCGGCTGCGTTGGATGTAAACGTCGGTGCAAACCAAAATCCAATTGATCGCCCGGGGCTGGCCCATTTCCTTGAGCACATGTTGTTTTTAGGTACCAAAAAATATCCGCAAGCAGGTGAGTACCAGGAATTTATTGCGCAACATGGTGGGAGTTTTAATGCCTACACAGCCGCTGAAAATACTAATTATTTTTTTGAAATCGAGAATGATCAGTTGCAACCGGCGTTAGATCGTTTCTCTCAATTTTTTATTGCCCCGTTGTTTAGTGCCGATTATGTTGAGCGCGAACGCAATGCGGTGCATTCGGAATATCTTGCCAAATTAAAAGATGATGGCCGGCGTGAATGGGATGTATATCGTGAGTTGATGAATCCACTGCATCCCGGTGCCAGGTTTTCAGTTGGCAACCTCACAACACTGGCTGATCGGGAAGGGCATCCCGTGCGCGATGATATGATTGCTTTTTACCAGCAACATTATTCATCCCATCTCATGAACCTGGTGGTGCTGGGACGCGAAAATCTGGACGCACTTGAAGTTATTGTGCGTGCTGGCTTTAGTGCGGTGCCCAAGCGCGATATTAATATCACCAGCAAATATCCTCCTTTGTTTGATAAAGAGCGCTTACCTGCAAGCCTGGAAATCAAACCGGAAAAGGAGCTGCGTCAGCTCACCTTTAATTTTCCTATCCCCAATCCTGATCACCACTACGAAAAAAAACCTTTTGCCTACATTGCCAATTTTTTAGGGCATGAAGGCGAGGGGAGTTTGTTGTCGCTGTTAAAACGCCTGGGGTGGGCGGAATCAGTTTATGTTAATGCCGGTTTGCATAGTCGCAACGACGCTGTATTCCAGTTGAGCATCCAATTGACTCCACAGGGCGTACAGGCACACAACCAAATGGTATCGCTGGTGTTTTACTGCCTTGAACAATTACAGGCGCGCGGTTTGTCATCCTGGCGCTATAGCGAGATGCAGCAATTGGCGAATCTGGAATTTCTTTTCCAGGAAAAAAATACCCCGATGCAAACGGTCAGTGCATTGGCTGAAACCATGAAGATTTATTCGACTAGAGATCTTCTGCGCGGCGATTATCTTTACGCCGAGTACGATGAGCGCCTAATCAAGAAAAGCCTATCCTATTTAACCAGTGATAATCTGCTGTTGGTACTGACGGCACCCGATGTTGAGACCTACAGGGTATCGCCATTATATGGAGCTGCGTTTGCTTTACGTGCAGGGATTCCCGAGTTACTTGACTTGAAACCGGCGGTTCGCAAGGAACTGTTTTTGCCAGAAAAAAATATCTTTATTCCCAAGCGCCTGGCGGTGAAATCCAGCTCTATGCTGGAAGAGAGTGGTGTGGCGGATACCAAGCCGCAGTTGATTTTTAGCAATAAAAATATGCATGTCTGGTTTGCGCAGGACCAGCAATTTATGCAGCCGCGTGCGCTGATCAATTTGCGTATCAAATCACCCTTAGTGGCCACCAATGCAGATGGCGCTGCACAGGCACAATTATTTGCAGCATTAATTGCAGACCAGCTCAATGAGTTTTCCTATCCTGCCAGGCTTGCTGGCATCAACCATACGATAACTGCCAATACCCGGGGTTACGATATCAGTATTTTTGGCTATTCTAATCGGCAGGGATTACTGATGAATAAAATTATGGAAGTAATTCGTACCAGCCAATTTAAGGAAGAACGTTTTGCCCTTATCAAAGAGAATTTATTGCGCAACCTGCGCAATCAAAATAAAGATATTCCCTATCAGGTACTAGCAAGGCAAGTGGCTGTGCTCCAATCGGATCCTGCCTGGAGTAATGCTGAATTAATTGCTGCTCTGGAGCATAAAACCCTGGAGCAATTTTCCCGCTTTGCCGGTCGTCAATTGATTGATGCAAAAATGGATGCACTGTTTTATGGGAATTATTTTCGCGCTGAAGCATTGAAACTTGCGGTATTGGTAGAGCATGAATTATTAAATCGCCAGGCAGGGCGCGAGCTTCCTCCGGTAAATTTGTTGATGCTACCCAAAGAGTCGGAGAAACCATGGCTCTATGTCCATACTCTGGAGCATGACGATAATATTGTTGAGTTGCTGATCCAAAGTCCATCTACATCAATTGATGATTCTGCACATATGCTGCTGGTGCGACAGTTGTTGCAACCGTCCTTCTATCATCAAATGCGAACTGAAAAACAATTAGGTTATGCAGTAGCTGCAATGGCAGCGCCGTTATTCAATCTTGAAAATAGCTTGCTGATAGTGCAATCACCCGGCACCACAGAAGAAAATATTATCAAGGAAATTGATTCATTCCTGGATACACAGCAATCGCAATTGAAAAACGATTTTGAAATCAACCAGCAATCACTGATAAAAAAACTGCGCGAACCTGCGCGTTCACTCAAGGAATTGGGGGATCGTTATTGGAGTGCTATTACAAATTACGACGAACTTTTTTCGCGTCGTCTCGATCTGGCAGACGCTGTCGCGCGCATTACACCTGAATCGCTCAGTAAGTATTATCGCAATGTCTTTATGGATAAAAACCGCCGCCTCTGGTTGACATCAGATGCACTGGCCGAGCGCGAAAAGTTTTTACTTATTGATGATCTGGCTGTTCATAAGAAACAAATGCAAAGTATCGTGCAGCCCTGATTTGTGCAGGCTTTGATCTATATAAGTCCCTGCTACAACTCATTTTATTTTTATGCTTTTATTTGGTGCATCAAAAAAGAAAATTATCATTTTTTTTACTGATTATTGCTTGGTGAATCATAAAAGTTTGGGTAATAATGCCTGCCCTGTTGCAATCATGTTTTTTTAATAGCTCAGTTGTACCGCAAGCTCATGATTCAGCGATTTATGCACTAAAGTTGTGCCCCTCCAGAGTGTTACCAAATTGGCTAGGGCTGGTAAAAAATTCCCACTTATGCAAGAATTCGGGGATTTTTTACACAAGTAAAAGGAATATTCCTCCTGTAACTCCATGAAAATTCTGCACATTTTAAATAAATGAGCAAATTTTGTGCGAAGCCCAGATACAAATTCCTGTATTAGATACTACTGCTACATGATGTGCGCCTATGCGCATAGCTGAGGAGATTTGAATGCTACAAGATATTGATGCCATTGAAACAAAAGAGTGGCTGGATGCCCTTCGGTCAGTTGTTCGTCACGCAGGCAAAGACCGCGCTGCCGAGTTATTGAAATCACTGTCTGAATCCGCCGTTAATCATGGCATTGAACAGCCTTCATCTATCCAGACTCCTTACCGCAATACCATTCCTGTTGAAAAAGAAATCAAGTCTCCGGGTGATGTTGCCCTGGAGCGTAAAATTCGTTCAATCGTCCGTTGGAATGCCATGGCGATGGTCATGAAAGCCAACGATAACGATGAAGGCCTCGGTGGCCATATTGCCTCCTTTGCCTCTTCCGCTACTTTATATGATGTAGGTTTTAACCACTTTTTCCGCGGCAATGATGGCGATACCCCCGGTGACCTGATTTATTTCCAGGGGCACGTATCACCCGGTATGTATGCGCGCTCTTATGTTGAAGGCCGCTTGAATGAATCTCATCTGGACAATTTCCGTCGTGAAGTCAATGGTGGTGGCTTGTCCTCTTATCCACACCCATGGTTGATGCCCGACTACTGGCAGTTCCCAACCGTTTCCATGGGCCTGGGTCCAATCAAATCCATTTACCAGGCTCGCTTCAATCGCTATATGGAAGCGCGCGGTTTAATTCCCGCTACTGATCGCAAAGTCTGGGCCTTCCTTGGTGATGGTGAGTGCGATGAACCGGAAAGCCTGGGTGCAATTTCCCTCGCTACCCGTGAGAAGTTGGACAACCTGATTTTTGTGATCAACTGTAACCTGCAACGTCTGGATGGTCCGGTACGTGGCAACAGTAAAATCGTACAAGAATTGGAAGGTGTATTCCGCGGTGCCGGTTGGAACGTTATTAAAGTTCTTTGGGGACGTGGTTGGGATGAGCTGCTTGCCAAAGACAAAACCGGCCTGTTGCAAAAACGTATGGACGAAGTAGTTGATGGCGAGATGCAAAACTACAAAGCCAACGGTGGTGCATATACCCGTGAGCATTTCTTTGGCAAATACCCGGAATTGCTGGAGCTGGTCAAGGATTTGTCTGATGACGATATCCTGGGGCTTGCACGTGGTGGCCATGATTCCCACAAGGTGTACAACGCTTATCACCAAGCCGTTAATACCAAAGGTAGACCAACCGTTATTTTGGCCCAGACCGTGAAAGGTTATGGAATGGGCACTGGTCAAGCGGTTAATAAAACCCACTCCCTGAAAGAGCTGGATATTGACAGTTTGAAAGCGTTCCGTGACCGCTTTGAGTTGCCAATTAGCGACGAGGATCTACCCAAGCTTCCGTACTATCGTCCAGCGGAAGACAGCCCCGAAATGCAATATATGAAGGCCCGTCGTAAGTCGCTGAAGGGTTATTTGCCTTCCCGTAACGCAGGCTTTGACCCATTGTTGGTTCCGGCGCTGGATGCATTCGCTGCGCAACTTAAGTCCACTGGTGAGCGTGAAATCTCTACCACCATGAGTTTTGTGCGTATCCTGTCATCGCTGGTAAAAGACAAGAGTATTGGCAAACAAATCGTACCTATTGTGCCGGATGAGGCACGTACCTTTGGTATGGAAGGTATGTTTAAAACCGTCGGTATTTATTCATCCGAAGGTCAAAAATATACCCCGCATGATGCGGGTCAAATGATGTCTTACCATGAATCTGCCACTGGCCAGATTTTGGAAGAGGGCATTAACGAAGCAGGTTCTATGGCTTCCTGGATTGCGGCTGCGACGGCTTACAGCAATTACCAGAAACCCATGATCCCTTTCTATATTTATTACTCCATGTTCGGTTTCCAACGTATTGGCGACCTGGCATGGGCCGCAGGTGACTCGCAAGCGCGTGGTTTCTTGCTGGGCGCCACTGCTGGTCGTACCACATTGAATGGCGAAGGTTTGCAACATCAGGATGGCCATAGCCATGTATTTGCCAATACCATTCCCAACTGCCGCTCTTATGACCCTACCTACGCTTACGAATTGGCTGTGATCATTCAGGATGGCATCAAGCGCATGTACCACGACAATGAAAACGTGTTCTATTACGTTTCATTGATGAACGAAAACTACCAGCATCCTGATATGCCGGAAGGTGCTGAAGCAGGCATCATCAAAGGTATTTATCAGTTGGAGAAAGGTGCGGGCAAAGCCAAGAACCGTGTCCAGTTGATGGGTGCGGGTACTATCCTGCGCGAAGTACGTTTTGCTGCTGAAATCCTGCGCAAAGACTTCGATGTTGAAGCAGATGTGTGGAGCGTAACCAGTGTGAACGAATTGACCCGCGACGGTCAGCGCGCTACTCGCTGGAATATGTTGAACCCGACTGCTGCGCAACGTAAGCCCTATATTACCCAGGTATTGGAAGGCGCCGAAGGCCCATTCATTATCTCCACTGACAACCTGAAAACCTATTCCGAACAGTTGCGCGCTTATATTCCTGGCTCGTACACCGTGTTGGGTACAGAAGGTTTCGGTCGCAGTGACACCCGTACCCAGTTGCGCCATTTCTTTGAAGTAAACCGTTACTTCGTGGTAATTGCAGCACTCAAATCTTTGGCAGACCAAGGCAAGATCAAGGTCGATGTGGTTGCCAAGGCCATCAAGAAGTTTGGTATTGATCCGGAAAAAGCGGATCCAATGAGCGTATAAAACCGTCGCCCTCCCACAAAGAGGGCGACGTTGTTTGTATCCGTCCAAAACATTTATCAAATGTAGAAATAACTGATTAGCGAGGAACTACTACAGTGGCAATTCAAACTATTAAAGTGCCTGATATTGGCGGCGCAGAAGGCGTTGAAGTAATTGAAATCTCCGTCAAGGTGGGCGATGTGATCGCCGAGGGTGATTCAATTGTCGTGCTTGAAACCGACAAAGCTTCAATGGAAATCCCGGCCGATAAAGCAGGCAAGGTTGTCGCGATCAAAGTAAATTTGGGTGATAAGGTTTCTCAAGACAGTTTATTGCTGGAAGTAGAAGCAGAAGGCGGTGCGGTACCTGCACCTGAAGCCGCTGCTCCTGTTGCAGCCGCCGCAGCGCCGGCACCAGCTGCCACAGTAACGACTGCCGCAGCTGAAGTACAAATGGTTGTACCGGATATCGGCGGCGCTGAAGGCGTTGAAGTTATCGAGATTTCGGTAAAAGTAGGCGATGAAGTTGCCGCTGGTGATTCATTGATCGTGCTTGAAACTGACAAAGCCTCCATGGAAATTCCTGCCGAAGCTGCGGGTAAAATTGTCAGTCTCGCTGTAAAAGTTGGCGATAAGCTTTCTCAAGGTTCAGTGATTGGCACCCTGGCTACCAGCGGTGGAGCTCCAGCGCCTGTAGCCGCACCGGCAAAAGCAGAAGCTGCTCCGGCGGCTGCTGCACCAGTTGCTCCTAAAGCCGAAGCACCAAAAGCGGCTCCTGCGCCAGTGGCTGAAGTTGCGCAAACTGGCGATGTATACGCTGGCCCAGCGGTGCGTAAACTTGCCCGTCAACTCGGTGTTGATATGGGCAAAGTATCTGGCACCGGTCCACGTGGCCGTTTGTTGAAAGATGACGTGCGCTCTTATGTGAAGCCAATCGTTCAGGCCGCGCAATCTGGCGCAGCAGTGGGCGGTGCTGGTATCCCTCGCGTGCCAGCGGTGGATTTTGCCAAATTTGGTGAAATCGAAACCGTGAAAATGAGCAAAGTGAAAAAGATCACTGCGGACAATATGACCCGCAACTGGTTGAACGTTCCGCATGTTACCCAATGGGATGATGCCGACATCACTGACCTCGAAGCATTCCGCAATGGCTTGAAAGCTGAAGCTGAAAAGCGTGGCAGTAAACTGACTCCATTGCCGTTCATCATGAAAGCCTGTGCTGCTGCGTTGGTCGCTGAGCCAAGTTTCAACGTGTCTTTGCATCACGATGGCGAAAGTATCGTGCAGAAGAAATACGTGCACATTGGTATTGCGGTAGATACACCTAACGGCTTGATGGTTCCGGTTATCCGTAACGTGGATAAAAAAGGCTTGTGGGAATTGACCGACGAAATCAATGCAATCGCGAAAAAAGCGCGCGATGGTAAATTGCTGCCAGCCGATATGCAGGGTGGTTGCTTCACTATTTCCAGCCTGGGCGCTTCTGGTGGTAACGGCTTCACTCCAATCGTTAACGCGCCGGAAGTTGCGATCCTCGGTGTAAGCCGTGCGCAGATGAAACCGGTATGGAATGGAAAAGAATTTATTCCCCGCAATATGTTGCCGCTGTCATTATCGTATGACCATCGGGCAATCAATGGTGCTGATGCCGGTCGCTTCTTTACTTACCTGACCGCTGTTGTCGCCGATGTTAGACGTTTGTTGTTGTAATTAAGTTGTCGTTATATTTGTAACAAAAAGGGCCAGCAATTGCTGGCCCTTTTGTTTTTGGCCTGTGTTGCTTTTCAATTCTTGCCCGTTAAACTAAATAAAAAATATATCGGCATCTATTCGGTCATTTGATTTTCCTGCTGAGTGATATAACGATGACCCATGTTAAAAATATTTTGCGTTTTACTTCATTGGGATTGCTGGTCACGGCCTTGATTGGTTGTCAAACCATTACCCAAGTCGACGATCCAGCCAATACCTATACCCCCGAAACTACCTATCAGAAACTAATTGGTGAATATCCTTTTATTCATATTGCCAGTAATGCTGTTCCTGAATCAGTGCAAGAAATTAAAAATATCACTTATGTTCGCTATGGTAAGCGGGTGTTGCAGCTGGATTTATACCTGCCCAAAGAAATTAAAAAAACATCCATGCCGGGAATTATTTTTGTACATGGTGGTGGTTGGCGATCGGGTTATCGAACCAATTTCACTCCTATGGCCATCGGGCTTGCGCAGCATGGTTATGTGGCAGCAACAATTAGTTACCGGTTGGCGGGGGAGGAAAAATATCCCGCAGCGATCCATGATGTAAAAGCAGCAATTCGCTGGCTGCGAAAACATGCTAAAAAATACGGTGTTAATCCTGAACAAATTGCAGTGGGCGGTGGTTCGGCTGGAGGACAAATTGCCAATCTTGTTGGAGTAACCAATCGATTGGAAAAATTTGATCCCCAGATGAATAACTCACCTGTTTCAAGTGCGGTGCAGGCAATTGTTAATATCGATGGCCTATCGGATTTTACTTCGGAAGCAGCGCGTTTTTATGAGGATGATCCGCGTAAAAATCCGTCTGCGGCAGGTTTCTGGTTTGGCGGGCACTACAGTGAAAAAACGGAGTTGTGGCATGAAGCATCGCCACTGTTTTACGTCAACAAAAATACCCCGCCAGTTTTGTTTTTAATCAGCGCGCAAGAGCGATTCAGCTTGGGGCATAAAGAGATGATTGAAAAAATGAAGCCCTTTGGGGTTCCTTATCAGGTTGATCAAATTCCCGATTCACCGCACGCTTTTTGGCTGTTCGATCCCTGGCTGCAACCCTCTGTTGATATTGTGGCGAGTTTTTTGGATCGACAATTCCACATAACGCCCAGTGCCAATGAGCGTTAATGGCAACGGGAAAAGGATCTGTATTTATAATTTAGGACTTGCTGTCTTGCGCAATATTTTGCTCTTCCAATAAAGTAATTTTGCAAAGGGCGGAATTGTTTTTTCCAGCAGAATGACGCAAGTGAGTCCCAACAAAACGCCGCTACTATTGGCAAGGATATCCATCCCGCTAAAGGTGCGCGGCGGATTGAAATACTGGCCGATCTCAATTGCAATCGAATAGGCAATTAAAAATACAGCGCGTTGCCAGACAGGCCAGGTTGGTCGTGCAAAACTGATTGAGAAAGCTGCAACATAATAGCCGGTAAAATGCATGAGCAAATCATTGAAAACCGGGACGCTATTTTCCGGATGTGGCGTCAGGCCAAGATAGGTATAAAACACTAGCAAACAATAAAACTGTACAACGCACAAAAAACGCCAAAGCATAATCTGCTCTCCCTATAAACATTTGGCGAGCATAACAGGTTGGTGCCAGTGGGGCGATGCACTCGTACGGTGAGGTTATTTGACCAGTGCGGCGAGCGGTTCGGCTGTGTACAGATTTTGTGGTGTATTGATATTAAAAAAAGGATCGTATCCTTCCGCTGAGAATTCTACTTCTACCAATTTTTGTTGTTTGATCCAGTCTTGCAAACGGGGCATCTCACCGGTTTGCAATTGCTGTTCAATCTTGCCAAACAGCGATGCATGCCAGAGCGCAAAAATAGGATGTGCACGGTTGTTGGAGGTAGCGATAGCAAGCTGCGCATGTTGTGCCGTCGCGGCCGCAAACAGGCGGGCCACTATATCGGTAGGGAAGAAGGGGGTGTCGGATGCGAAACTGGCCAACCATTCTGCATTGGGGTTGTCGTCTTGCATCCAGCGCAAACCGGCATGGATCCCGGCCAAGGGACCCAGGTTATCAGGATAAATATCGGGCACAACGGGCAGGCGTGTACGCGCAAAGCGCAGGCTATTACCGTTGGCATTTAACAGCAGTGAATTAACTTGTGGTTGGGCGCGTTCAATTGTCCGTTGCAGCAATGTTTTCCCTGCTAGTGGCAGCAGGCATTTATCGCCACCGCCCATACGACGGGCCAAGCCCCCGGCCAAAATAACGCCGACAACGGATTCAGTAGTACTCATAGGATTTTTGCTGCGTCAGGATCATGGTCTAGGATTAATGGGCCGCCTGTTCCTGAGTTTGGCACACTAATCATTATCTATTCGTATTGTCTAGTTTAGCTGTTGATGGGATTCATAACCATGATTTTTATAGTCCACTTTACTCTCAGCCCTCTCTAAATCTTTTTTTGTCAAAAACTATAAGATCAATATTTATAATTGAATTTTTATATTTATGCTTGTCACCTAGCATATGCTTGAACTTAACGTGATTGTTAACTGCAAATGGATGGATACAGCTATGAGCAAAACTGATTTAACTACCTCTGCCGGCGCGCCGGTACCTGATGACAACAACAGTATCAGCGTTGGCCCGCGCGGCCCTTTAACCTTTGATAACCATTACCTGTTTGAAAAGCTCGCGCACTTTAACCGCGAACGTATTCCCGAGCGGGTAGTCCATGCGCGCGGTACAGGTGCTTACGGGCATTTCACCCTGAGCAAAAGTTTAAGCCACTACACTATCGCGGATTTTTTGCAGAAGGTTGGTGATAAAACAGAAGTCTTTTTACGTTTCTCAACCGTGGGTGGTGGACAGGATTCCAGCGATTACGCGCGTGACCCCCGTGGTTTTGCGGTGAAGTTTTATACCCGCCAGGGCAACTACGATGTAGTCGGCAACAACACGCCGGTATTCTTTTTGAATGATCCGATCAAATTCCCGGATTTTATCCACTCGCAAAAAAAGAATCCGCAAACCAATTTGCCTGATCCCGCTGCTGCGTTTGAATTCTGGGCGAATCATCCGCAGTCGCTGCACCAGATGACTATCCTGATGTCAGATCGTGGGATTCCGTTGTCCTATCGCCATGTGCATGGTTTTAGTTCTCACACCTTGAGTTTGTGGAATGACAAAGGCGAGCGCTATTGGGTGAAATGGCATTTCAAAACCAACCAAGGCATTAAAACCCTGACGGATGAAGAGGCCGCAAAAATGCCGGCGTTTGGTGCGCAAAAAGATTTGGTTGATGCGATCAATCGCAACGAATTCCCGAGCTGGGCAGTGAAGATCCAGATCATGACCCAGGCGCAAGCAGAGACTTACCACATCAATCCGTTTGATTTAACTAAAGTTTGGCCGCACAAGGATTTCCCCTTGATTGAAATTGGCCAGCTTGAATTGAATCGCAACGTGCAAAATTATTTTGCCGAGACGGAGCAGTCTGCATTTGCACCGAGTAACCTGGTTCCTGGTACTGGCGCATCGCCCGATAAAATGTTGCAGGCGCGTTTGCTTGCCTATCAGGATGCCCATCGCTATCGCGTTGGTGTAAACCATAACCAGTTGCCGGTGAATGCACCGCGCTGCCCGGTTAACCATTACCAGCGCGACGGCGCAGCCGCAGGTTGTCCGTTCAGCAATGGCAGCCAGCCGCAAAACAGCGGCGCAAATTATTATCCGAATGATCGCGCTGCGCAGGGTTATCCTGCGCCGAATCCTGTTTATCGGGAGCCACCAATGACATTAAGCAGTGCAGTGGTGGATCGTTATGATCAATTAAGCGAGGATTATTATTCGCAAGCGGGCGATTTATTCCGCCTGATGAGCGATGATCAGAAAGCGCAGCTCGCGCGCAATATTGCCGGTGGTTTATCTCAGGCAAATGCATCAATCCAGGAGCGGATGCTGGGCTATTTGCATAAGGCTGACCCGGCCTATGCAGCCATGGTCAAAGCATTGTTGTAGTATTGCTTTTTGTTTAAACGCCGCTGCTTACACAGCGGCGTTTTGTTTTCTGCTTGGTGCAATGATGTGTTTTTCTTCTCCGCAATTTACTTTTTGTCATTTCCTGCTTTGTAATTTCTCGTTCTGTAATTTCCTTCGCTGTATTTCCCTTGCCCCTATTTACCTATAGGATTCGGTTCTTGTCTTTTTTTGCGTATCCGCGTTGCGATTTCGCAACAGACAAGATGACGATAACCAATAAGGAATAATGGATGATGCAGATTTCTCCCCGGCAATTTATTGCACTTCAATCGCGCTGGTTCTGGGCGATCTTTTTAACCACCGCGCTTATCGCCGCGATAGCCGCAATCAAGCTGATGTTCAGTGCAGCACCGGGCCTGAACCTGGAGATCAACTTTTCGCGCGAGCAGGCAATCGCTGCTGCTAGGGCGTTCCAACAGCAGCAATTCCCTGAACTCAATACTGATCGCACTGCTTCGGTGTTTGTCAGTGATCGTCATTTGCAAAATTATGTGGAGTTGGAAGCGGGTGGGGTAAAGGTCTTCCAAGCACTCATGCTGCAGTTGGACGCAGTAACCCATTACTGGAAAGTGCGCAGTTTTGCGGCCGGGCAGCAACAGGAATTAATAACAGCGTTTAGCCCGCGCGGTGAGCCCATTTCTTTTGCCTATAAAATTCCTGAACAGGAAGCTGGTGCTGCGTTGGATGAAACTGCTGCGCGTACACTCGCTGAAGAGGGCGCGCGCCGTTTCCTGGGCGAGCGATTTACGGCATATAAACCCCTGGAAACCAAGGCGACCAAACAGGCCTCTGGTCGTGCGGATTACAGTTTTACCTATGAGCACAAAAGCCTAAAGGCAGGCGAGGCGCGTTTCCGTCTCGAAGTAAAAGTCGCTGGCGATAAACTGGTTGCCGTGGATACTTTCAAACATATCCCCGATGCGTTCAACCAGCGTTTTGGTGAGATGCGCTCACTCAATACCCAGATCAGCCAGATCGCCAGCTATTTGATGTTGGTGCTATTTGGTTTGGGTGGTGTGGTAGGAGGCGGTATCTGGCTGTTTCGCCGCCACCAGTTGCAATGGCGCCCTGCACTCTGGCCAGCCATTGTGGTATCGAGCGGTTTGGCGGCAGCAACACTGTGTAATTTACCCATCGCCTGGATGGATTACCAAACTACTTCATCCGCCCAGACATTCCTTTTCCAGCAATTGGCGCAAGCGGGTGCACTGCTAGTTGGGGGAGCACTGTTTTTTGCCACCATTTACGTGGTTGCCGAGGGACTGACCCGTATGGCATTTGCGGAGCATCCGCGCCTGTTTGATGTTTTTCGCCCTTCGGCTGCGGCTTCGCCTGAGGTGTGGGGGCGTGTGCTGGGGGCTTACGCATGGATGGGTTTTTTCCTGTTCTATGCGGTTGCCTTTTACCTATTCAGCTCCAAAGTGCTTGGTTGGTGGCAGCCGACCGATATCAATTCTGATCCCAATATCCTCGCCAGTTGGCGCCCGGCATTGGCGCCTATTTTTACTGCGTTGCAAGCGGGTACCTGGGAGGAGTGTGTGTTCCGCGCGATCCCGCTGGCGCTGGCCGTCCTGATTGGCAACCACTTTGGCATCCGCAATAAATTGGTGATCGCGACCCTGGTTTTACAGGCGCTGGTGTTTGCCGGTGCCCATGCCAACTATCCCAACTTGCCGGGATACAGCCGCCTGGTTGAACTCTTTATCCCGGCCATGGCCTTTGGTCTGGTGTATCTGCGTTTTGGTTTGGTGGTCGGCATGATCACGCACTTTGAATACGACCTTGTCCTGATGAGCATGCCGATTTTTACTGCGGATGATGCCAGCCTTTGGGTAGACCGCGCGCTGGTTATCCTCGCTGGTGCCGCACCTTTGTTGGCATTGTTATGGGCGCACCTGCGCAAAGGCCGGTTGGCGCCCCTGGCGAATGAATGGCGCAATGGTATTCCGGTATTTGTCGCTCCTGATGTGCCAGTGGCAGTAGTGGAAGAAAATCGTCCTGCGAGCAGGGAGTTTGTAATCAAACCCATTGGATTGGTAGCGATTGCGGTGGTATCCGGCATCGCCATTGGCCTGGCGACGATCGAACCACCCAAACTGGATTGGCCTGAATACCGGATAGACCGCGATGGTGCACAAGTGCGGGCGCAAGAGGAGTTAGGTAAACGCGGGGTCATCCTGGACGGTGAATGGCATCGCACCACCACCACCCGGGGTGACTGGCTGCAAGCGCGGGAATTTGTCTGGCGCGAATCGGGGCGCGAACAGGTCCAGGCATTGACGGGAAATTATCTGGATGCCCCTTACTGGGTAGTGACCTGGCGCAAGTTCGACGGCCCGGTAGAGAACCGTTCCGAGCAATGGCAAGCCTGGCTTTATCCCGATGGCAGTTTGCATGAACTGGTACACAGCCTGCCGGAGGGAGCGGCAGGCCCCAAACTGACCCGCGAGCAGGCGGTGCGCAAGGCGATGGAGTGGATAACCAACATGGGCTGGGGAGATCTGGCGACGCTGGAAGAAAAGTCAGTTGAAGAGATTCAGCGTCCGGCGCGCAGCGACTGGAAGGTCACCTACATCGATAAAGCGGCCTATAACCACAACAATGGTCAGGCGGTAATTACCATCAAACTGGCAGGCGACGAAGTGACCAGTTATGTGCGCAGCATTGATGTGCCCGAGGCTTGGACACGCGCTGAAAGTGAGGCGGAATCGCGCAGGCAACCTTACAATATTATCTCCATGGTGGCGTTCCTTTCATTGCTCGGTTGCGCCGCCGCCAGTTTTTTCCGCAAACACAGCGGGCGCAAATTTAGTCTGAAAGCCGCCATGCCCTGGGTCACTCTCGCTGTTGTCACCAATATAGTAGTGACTTTATTGTGGATTGACCCGGGCCTGACATCATTGCAAACCACCATGGGCTGGTGGATGCAAGTGGGGATGTTATTGGTGGGTTTGGCAATAGGTTCCTCTGTTCTCGGCGTGATTGCTTTCCTTGCCGCCCAGGCACTGCACGGCGAGCGTCCGCGCCCCGATGCTAGTATAAAACGCGATTTTGTTAGTGGTGGCGTCTTGGCGCTGGCGTTGATGGGGCTTCATTCCTTGCAAGAGTTGGTGCTTCCCTCGACTTCCGTCCCCGGGATCTACTCGGCCGATTTCGCCACCCTGTTCCCATGGCTAACTGCCATCCTGAATGGTTTCAAAGGTGTATTTCCTGCGCTGATGTTGCTGATCCTGGCCCTGGGTTTGGTCAGGTTCACTAGCGGGCGCAGGCGCTGGGCAGTGATTATCCTGCTGGTATTGATCTGGTGGATTGGCAGCGCCCTGGCTGTACGGGAATTTGCCGTCACCCTGGCCGCGCAATTTATTGTACTGGCACAGTTGTGGTTGGCTTTTGAACTCATCCGTCGCCAGCAAATGGGAATTGCCATCGCGATGTTTGGCGTCAGCATTGCACTACGGCAGTTGGGGGTGATGGAGGCAATTTATCCCTTGGCATGGTTGCACGGCTTACTCAGTGCTGGAGTTTGCTTGGGGCTCGCCTATGGATTACTCCGCCATTGGTATGGTCGTGGGGTGGAATAGTTGGGCGTATAAATCTCTGCCAAAAGGCACTCTGATCGAGTGCCTTTTGGCATTTGGGAGTTGTCCCGTCCTGAAAGCTGGTTTAAACAAAAACCGTCAACTTATTTTAGGGCAGGACAAGCTTCAAATATTATTCGGGACGCATATGTGGGAACAACAATACATCGCGAATTGAAGGCGCATTGGCAAACAGCATAATCAAGCGGTCGATACCAATACCTTCACCCGCTGTTGGCGGTAAACCGTATTCCAGTGCGCGCACAAAGTCGGCATCGTAATGCATGGCTTCATCGTCCCCCGCATCTTTTTCACGCACTTGCTGCATAAAACGTTCAGCCTGGTCTTCAGCATCATTCAACTCAGAGAAGCCATTTGCCAACTCACGGCCACCGATGAAGAATTCAAAGCGATCAGTAACTGCCGGATTTTCATCGCTGCGGCGCGCCAGTGGTGACACTTCGATCGGATACTCGGTGATGAAAGTTGGTTGATCCAGTTTGTGTTCAACGGTTTCTTCAAAAATCTCGATATGGATTTTGCCCAAACCGTAAGAATCTTTAACCTCGATCCCCAAATCTTTTGCCGCTTTAGTCGCGCCTTCGATAGTGCTTAATTGCTCGCGGGTAATTTGTGGGTTGTAGTACAACACTGAATCAAACACCGACATACGAGCAAAAGGCTTACCAAAATCGTATTCACTGGTCTGGTATTTCAACAGGGTTCCGCCAGTGACTTCAATGCACAACTTACGCAATAAATCTTCCGTCAAATCCATCAGGTCTTTGTAGTCAGCATAAGCCTGGTAGAACTCCATCATGGTGAATTCCGGATTGTGGCGAGTAGAAACGCCTTCGTTGCGGAAATTGCGGTTAATTTCAAATACGCGTTCAAAACCGCCTACCACCAAACGCTTCAAATATAATTCCGGCGCGATACGCAGGAACATATCCATATCCAATGCGTTGTGGTGAGTGATAAATGGTTTGGCTGATGCGCCCCCGGGAATTACGTGCAACATGGGAGTTTCCACTTCCATAAAACCGCAGCCACTCATGTAATTCCGGATAAAACTGATGCACTGTGAGCGCAGGCGGAAAGTGTCGCGCACTTCCGGATTTACAATCAGATCCACATAGCGTTGGCGATAGCGAATTTCCTGGTCGCTCAGGCCATGATATTTATCTGGCAACGGACGCAGGGATTTGGTGAGTAGTTGGTACTCTTCCAGATTTACATACAAATCGCCTTTGCCTGATTTGTGCAGCGCACCTTTTACACCGACGATATCGCCGATATCCCATAAGCCCCATTTGTCTTTGATTACTTCTTGCGCCGCTTTATCGGCATAAAGTTGGATGGAGCCTTCACCATCTTGCACCACCATGAATGGGCCACGTTTTGCCATAATGCGGCCGGCAACGCTCACCACATGGTTCAATGCTTCCAGTTCTTCTTTGGTTTTTTCACCAAATTGTGCTTGCAGGTCAGTACTCTTGTCTTCGCGACGAAAATCGTTGGGAAATGCATTGCCTTTTTCGCGAATCGCAGACAGCTTCTGACGGCGTTCAGCGATTAATTTATTTTCGTCCTGCGCTTGTGCATCTGGCTGTGCTGAGTTGATTTCGTTGCTCATAGTCTTCACTGATCGTTAATAAATATTTAGGGTTTGGCCTAACAAAAATAGTTACAAACCGGCTTTAAGGCTTTCAACAATAAATTGGTCGAGATCGCCATCCAATACTGCCTGGGTATTTGATGTCTGTACGCCAGTGCGCAAATCTTTGATACGCGAGTCATCTAATACATAAGAGCGGATTTGGCTGCCCCAACCGATATCTGATTTGTTGTCTTCCATCGCCTGTTTTTCCGCGTTGCGTTTTTGAATTTCCTGCTCATACATTTTTGCACGGAGCATTTTGTACGCTTTATCGCGGTTGGCGTGTTGCGAACGCTCATTTTGGCACTGCACCACAATGCCGCTTGGAACGTGGGTGATACGCACCGCTGAGTCGGTTTTGTTAATGTGCTGACCACCGGCACCGCTCGCGCGGTAGGTGTCGATACGTAAATCGGCAGGATTTATTTCAATTTCAATATTGTCATCAATTTCGGGCGAGACAAATACTGAACAGAATGAAGTGTGGCGACGATTGCCAGAATCAAACGGCGATTTACGCACTAAACGATGTACACCGGTTTCTGTGCGCAACCATCCAAAAGCGTATTCACCTTCAAAATAAATGGTCGCACTTTTAATGCCGGCCACATCGCCAGCTGACACTTCTTCGAGCGTCACTTTAAAACCTTTGGCTTCGCCCCAGCGCAGATACATGCGCAAGACAATCTCGGCCCAATCCTGCGCTTCGGTGCCGCCTGAGCCGGATTGGATATCCAGATAGGCATTATTGGCATCGGTTTCACCGGAGAACATACGGCGGAATTCGAGCACGCCCAATTGTTTGTCAAGGCGCTCCAACTCGGCCTGCACATCGGTCACCATGGATTCATCATCTTCTTCCACGGCCATGTCGAGCAGCTCACGCGAATCGCGTACACCGTTATCCAGGTCGTCGATGGTTTTCACGACCATTTCCAGTGCTGAGCGCTCACGCCCCAAGGCTTGCGCTCGCTCGGGTTTATCCCAGACGCTGGGCTCACCCAGATCGAGTTCAACTTCGGCTAGACGCTCTTTTTTAAGATCGTAGTCAAAGATACCCCCTAAGCACATTGGTGCGTTCAGTCAGGTCTTTGAGGGCAAGTAATAAGGGGTTAATTTCCATGGTGATGTGCAATTCAGTCTGGGTTTAGGCCTGGAACAGGCAGAAAAAGCGAGGCGCGCATTCTACATGAGAAGGCTCCCTGAGGCCAAATCACCCGGTATTTATCAGGGATTGGCAAATGAGAAAGAGCGTCCATTTACTGGCTTCCACTTAATTCAGCCAGATAAACCAAAAACCAGGTTTTTTGCTGGCTAAGATCTAATCGGACTATCTGAAATTATATGACGTCTGTATACTCGTCTCCGTAACCGGTTACATCGGTTGATAACCAATAACCTAAAAATGATAAAAAGCTCGGAGTTCTGATGAAGAGTCCAACTAAATTTGTAATGGGCGCAGCTTGCCTGGGTATTAGTGTGTTTTTAACCGCGTGTGGTGGAGGTAGCGGAGGTGGCGGGCCAGCTACACCAGCCACATCCAAACCTGCATCCAGCATTGCCCCTTCTTCAAGTGCGCCCTCCAGTGTAAGTAGTTCTTCCATTTCCATTGCCTCCTCAAGCACCGCGGCTCTTGGTAAATGTACGGTGGATGGAAAACAGTGGAATATCTGCACCAGCGGCGATGGAAGTTGGGGCTATGAAAATGACCAATACTGCATTACGCAAAAATTTTGTCCGGCCAACCGTACCAGCCTCCCAACAGTAACGACCCGCGCAGCGCCGGTTGATGCCAACGCCAATGCAAAAACCCAGGCGATCTACACTTACCTGAAAAGTATCTGGGGTCAGAAAACCCTTTCCGCACAACAGGATTTAACCTGGAAAGATTCTGTCGATATGGCTGAGCGCGTGCATACCGATACAGGTAAGTACCCAGCCATGATGGGTTACGACTTTATGAATTACGGCATGACGGCTACTTGGGTTGAAGGGCTCAAGCAAACACAAGAGGCGATCGAATACACTAAAAAAGGTGGTTTGGTCACTTTTTCATGGCATTGGCGAGATCCTGCATTGTTAGGTACATCCAAAGCAAATGAAGCAAATTTTTATGTGCGTGACAGCGATGCCAAGAAAAATACTGAATTCCTGATTCCGGTTAAAAATGGAGAGCTGGATACTGGCAGTGAAGCCTTTGCCCAAATCAATGCCGGTATTGACTTGATTGCAGCCGAACTGAAAAAGCTTAATGATGCCGGCGTCAGTGTGCTCTGGCGCCCCCTGCATGAAGCATCTGGCTACAATGGCGATGGCTGGTTTTGGTGGGGGCGCACACGCACCGATGGTGTACCGCAATCCTTGGCCCAAATTTTATTATGGCGACACCTCTATGACCGTTTAACCAATCACCACGGTCTTCATAATCTGCTGTGGGTATGGAATGGGCAAAATGCAGCTTGGTATCCGGGTGATGAATATGTCGATATCGTCAGCCACGACATTTATGACAGCAGCGATAACAAGACCTACAAATCGCAGATCGGGACTTATACGCAAGCGCGCAAATATCCGTTCGAAAATAAAATGGTCGCGCTGAGCGAAAACAGCTACATCCCGGATCCAGACAAGGTTGCGGCAGATGGTGCCTGGTGGCTATGGTTTATGGTATGGAATGACGGGCATGTCGAGGAGGGCGAGGGGGTTACCCATAAAGATAATTTCTGGACTGGCGAGTATTACAATACCAACGCTCATAAAATCAAGGTATACAACCACGACAATGTTATTACCCTGGATGAGTTGCCCAGCTTCTGAGCGCCGCGCAAGACCCAATCCAAGTCTCCTCACTGAGTGATCATCAAGCGCGCCGGGTAACATCGGGGCGCTTTGATGGGCGAATTTTCTGTATCTATCTGAATCCGTTCTAAAAACAAAACCCCACATTTTTCAGTGTGGGGTTTGTTTGCCTTCAAATAATCATCATTTTTGTACCTCGGTCCTTTTAGAGTACGGGACATATAGCATCTAGCTCAAAATCCTGCCTTGTAACTCACGTCCTTAATTCCTGATTCTCTTGATTAAAAAATATTCACTCCCGCATATTGCAATTGCATGCTGTGTGACGCACAGTATATGCTGTGTGTTACACAGTATGGGTGAGAATAAATATGTCAGAAGAGCATCTAGAGAAGCTGCGACAGGAGCTGCGAAGGGGGATTTTGGTATTGGCAGTGCTTGGATCATTGCGCCAGCCCCATTACGGTTACTCGCTTCGCAAGCAGTTGCAGGACGCTGGGCTCGATATAGATGAAGGCACTCTGTATCCGTTAGTACGCCGCCTTGCAGACCAGGGTTTGTTGAATAGTGAGTGGCAGCTCAATGAAGGACGGGAGCGTCGTTATTACCGGCTATCTGAAGAAGGTGCGGGATTATTGGTCAGCTTAAGCAGTGAATGGCAGCAGCTGAATAGTTGTGTGAGCAAGATTTTGGAGGTGGGTCGTGAAGTTAATTGATCGATATATGAGTGCGGTGGCTTTTCATTTGCCGGAGAATCGCCGCGATGAAATTACTCGTGAACTGCGAGCCAATATTCTCGATAAGCTTGAAAACCTGGCTGAGCAGCAGGGGCGGGCGGTTACCGATGAGGATGTATCCACAGTTTTGAAAGAATTGGGGCATCCTCTCCAGGTTGCTAATGGCTTCTTACCACCACAGCAATTAGTCACTGCTGAGCTGTTTCCATTTTATAAGAAGGCACTGAGTTATGGTGTCATTTTTATGTTTGTGTTGGAGTTGATCCGATTTTGCGTGGTATTTCTCAACTCCGGGCATCTGGCTGTTGCTGCCTTGTTTTCTGGTTTTATACTCAAGGCATTGCTGATGTTTGCGTCAGTGACGGGGGTGTTTTACGTCCTCAGTAATCCACCGGGAGGAAAGCCTTTTTTTAAGCCTTATCAGTGCTGGAGACCTCAACAATTGCCTCCGGTAGCCTATCACTGGCAGCGGATTGGGCTTGGTGAATTGACTACAGAGTTTTCATCCAATCTTTTTTTCTTCTTGTTATTGCACTATCCGTTGTTGATGCCAGATGAGGTAATGGAAACATTGACTATTAGTTTTTCTGCGCCCGCAAAACATTGGATCCCGTGGTTGGCTGCTTTTGTTGGTTTTTCACTGTTTTTTAATATATGGAATCTACGTTTTTCGTTTTGGACGAGATCAAAGCTCGTAATTAGTGCCGGGCTGAATTTTGCGGTGGCAATTTTGTTGCTTTGTATAAGCCGTTTATCAGCCGTTATTGCCGAAACGAGTGCTGCCCATGAAAGGGTGCTATCGATTGATATAGCGAATAGTGTTATTGGTACCGGTTTATTGTGGGTTGGGATATGGTTGTTGTTCGAGTGCGGCCGGGATCTCTATCGCATGCGGCAGTTGTCCCGGGCATTTTAAATGTGTACAGATGAAGCTAAAACGATTATTTTAGAGAGGCCAAAAGCAGTAGGTGTTTGATGCAGGTTTTTGAGCGCCTACTGCAAGGATTGCCAATGATTTTTAATGTGCCTAATGATGTAAGGAGTCGCTTAAATGATCCAACTACAACGTAACTATAATGCTAGCTCTCTAATTGAAGGCGAGCTAGGTCGACCATATTCTCGTACGTATGAGGAGTATTTGTCGCTGGCAAGGATTCCTCATTGCGACGGAGTGTCCGCGCGAGTTGTCAATGCATTGCATTTGCGTGTGGGGCACACGGATTTATCAATAGAGCGGGTTGCATCGGATCTCAATCTGACCAAGCGGACATTGCAACGCCGTTTACAAGACCAAAATACCAATTTCGCTCAATTGCGTGATGATCTTCGATTCCATTACGCCATCAAATATTTAATTGATGATCAATTGAGTGTGGATCGTGTATCTCGTGCGCTGGATTTTTCTGATAGAACCAGTTTCACCAATGCATTCAAGCGTTGGACGGGGTTATCACCAAGTGCATTCCGAAAACTATTCAGAGATTATGCCTAACAGGCATGCGGTAGAGAGGGATCTCTTGCCTCTTCTTAATGCAGTTTGCTTGTGGGGACTTTGATTGCAGGCTCTGCTGTTTTTGCTATGTCGGGAATTATGGCACAGTAGTAATTCACTACACCTGATACATGTGTGGCGGGATAAATATTCGAGGTTGGGTTGATGATGCCCGGCTCATAAAAACCGTCTGCGGTTTGAAATAAAGGTACAAATTTGCGCGACTCTAATGCTGTGTAGAGTGTTTTCGGCGCTCCCTCTTCCTGCAATATTTGCAGATGTTCTGCCATATCCTCTTCAGTGTAGATAACACAAGAAAAGTTATTGCCGGTGCGAGTGCGCAAGGCGAAGCGTGAAGGATTGGTCAGGTAGTAGTATTCAATTACTTCCAGTGAATCGCATGTCTCTTGAAAATAATTCGCGAGCTGGGGATCTGCAAAAAATGGGGTGCCGCTATCTATGGCGCCTGCCTTTAAGCTGCTGGACAACTCATTAAAATAAGCATGCTGCAACTGATGGATTGCTACCTCCAAGTCCTGAAGCATGCTTGCATCATTTTTTTTAAGGTAATAATGAATAGTGTTTTTATTGAAGGCACTAATTGCATCTGCCGGTGTTGCATAACCCGTTAGCAGGATTTTCTTGATGGATGAGTTTTTTATCTTCTCGCAAAATTCAATGCCATTTATGTTGGGCATTGAGTAATCAACTACCAGTACTGATACTTCTTTTATCCGCTGATCATCAAAACGTTTGGTGTTTTGATGCGTAAGGACCCGCTTTACCCATGCGTCTGAATCACCTTGAGGTTTAGGTTTTTCGTCGTTGGCTATCAGGTCAGCTTCACGTTGGTATTCATTAATATAATTTAGGGCCGAATCTGTATCGGCAAATATCTTTACATTGAATTGCTTGGAAAATGCAAGTGAAAGCGCATCCAAAAACTCAGGATTGTCATCGACAAACACAATTTGTGTTGGGTAAAAACAAAGAGGAATTTTTGATTTCACGCTAGGAATCCTGAGATATGTAAAGGCCTGGTGCTCTTATTGGAATAGGCCTAAGTAGGTAGATGTTGGCTATTGTAGCTAATTTAAGCAGGAAGGGGTAACCAAAAAATGTGGAAGAGATGATGGTCCTGGCGACGGGATATCGAAAGGTGATCTTTCTTTGTTCGGGTGTCGTTTTAACACCCTGGTTGTCGCTAAAATGGAGCGCATACATAGATGGCTCACTGGGTATTTCTTTTCTCTGTTAGATAAGCTGCACGCCTTTCTGCTAGTTCATCCTTTGTTATTGCAGCGTCATTGTCCTCATGGGCTATTTGAGTTGCAAAAAAACAAAGCGTAAATTCTGACCCCTTTGTAATCTCACTTTTCACTTCAATATGTGCATTGTGTTCGTCCACAATACGCTTAATGGCCTGCATACCTATACCATTACCGTGCTTTTTAGCGCTAAAACCGGGTTCCCATAAGCTAGCTAGCTGATTTTCGGTCATTCCCATACCATTGTCCGCGATGGAAAAGTACACCTTGTTATCCTTAAGCCAGGATTTAATTTTAATGGTTAGGTTTTCTCCGGTTCGGCGTGCCTCAGCTGCATTCTTGATCAGATTAATAAAGAGAATTTTTAAATCTTCCGCATCACCTTTTATCAGTGGGATGCTCTCCAGTTCGTATTCTACTTTGTCAAAAGATGTCTCAAACAGATAAAGGCAATCCTGGACTAATGAATCTAAAGCGCAGGGTTGCACCCGGCGTTTATGCTTTCCTCCCAGAATACTTGCCATAGTTGCGATAAGCCGTGAGCCCCGATCTACCTGTGCCAGTACAATATCCCGTTGCTTATCACGATCATAGATATCGTTGGACAATATGCCATCGATAATCGCAAACGGTGCCTTGATATCGTGATGGTAGTGATTCATCAGGCTGAGCATAGAGAGTGTTTTTTTAGCTTCACCGAGCTCGTCATGCATAATATTTAGCCGAATTAAACGGTTGAATACCTGCCCCAGTTCGGCTTGTAACCATTCAAACATTTTCATGTCGTCATAACGGTAATAGGAAAAGTGGGTAGCATTACCAAGTAATACTGTGGCTAGGATTTTGTTTTCTGAAAAAACCGGAATGCATAATGTAGCATTATACTTTTTCATCTCTCCTCGTAGGGTATCAGGCATTTCATCTGCCATTGCTAGCTGAGCTTGTTGTGTGCAATAAGTTACCAAGGTGTTGTCTTCAGCCACGAATTCAAAAGGTAGGCCATTTAATCGATGGTTGCTTTCATCAGTAACTGTGTCCGTATTCTTTTGAATCATCAATATTTTATAGTTCTGTAACCTAAGGATTTTCAAAAATAAGTGATCTAGCACTTCAAGCATCATAGAAAAAGTGATTGAGTTTCTAAGTGCATTTTCAGTATCTGTTTTAACTTGTTCAAATTCATAGCCATGTTTGACAAGAATCTTTTTTGCATTTGGTAAAATCCATTTTAATAGTCTTGGATAACCCTCCAGAATTAGTGCCACAAAAAGCAAAAAGGTTAATACACCCCCGATGGATTCAGTATGATCACCAACTACAGATGTAACTACAAAATATAACCAAATAAAAAACCCCAATAAAATAGCTTTTGACAGGCCAACACTTAGCGCCAATCTAAAGTCCATTAAGTTGTGTTGAATGGTTGAGTAAAACAAAAGAACAACAAAGACTATATTTGTAATGGAGCCAACAAATCTTGATAAATAAAAATCGCTGGGCATTGAATAAATGCCTAGTGCGCCGCCAGTAAAGCTGACGCACAGGGTTATGCATAACCACTTTAATCTCTGTTTTTCCCTGTTGGGAGTAGAGTTGTATGAGGAAAAAACTATTCCAATAGAGCCAGCAAAACACCAAATAAAACTTATAAGAAATAAATAAAAAATGGCGTCTGTATTGGGTAGATAACCCCCATCAACCTCTCTCAAGGTTGATGGGAAAATAAAAGTATTAACTAATGACAAAAGTATGCTTATCACAAAGCAGGGGATAACCACCAGATTTTTGAATTTTTTCGAGCGGCTACCTATTAATCTCCATGTTAAAAGCGCAAATGCCGATGGAATAAAAAACATTCCCCAGCGAGTCACATGAAAAATAATATTCAATATGTCTACATTTTTTACCACGGTTAACAAATAAAGCTCTAATGACCAAATTCCTAAGCTAAATACGGTAAAGGCTAGAGCTTTGCCAGCAGGATTGTTTTTTTTCGAAAGGGCTAAAACCCCAACAACGATATCAATAACTGCCGTAATTAAGTACTGGATCATCGTATTTCTCAACCACGTTGACTTTGTTTCTAATGAAATTTCTTGACCACTGAATATCGGTGCATGCCATTAAGACTGTTTTAAATGTTAGGTGTGGATATGATTTAGCTTCCGATATTGGATTGCACCCTAGCATTTTATAAAAACGTACATGTGCCGGCCTCACTGCTAAAACAATACTGGATGAGCCTCGACGAATAGCTTCCTCTACCACTGTTCCGACGAGCAGCATGCGTGCCTCAACCCCTCCCTTGCGCTGAAAGGAAGGGTCTATAACAAATTTGTTGACTTCCACAAAAGTATTATCATAACCAATGTTATTCCTTAGCTCTTCATCAAAAACTTCCATAACTGGAACTGCCATACGTTCGTTTGAATCAAACACACAAGTTCGCATTGAGCCTATGGCTTTATTTTGATGGTACAAAAGGAAACAAGTGCTATTTGGCTTATTGTCATATTCATCAATAAATTTTAACGACGAGTTTTCTGCTATGTATCCCTCAGCACTATAGCTTCTATAACGCATAGAATATACCCTATCCAACATTGGGCCCTTTGCTTTGACGCTATAGTAATCATTACTTTGGTTTTCTTGGATTTGAATGGCAGTATTTAACATTTGAAACCTCTTTTTTAAGTTCGTATTGGTTTTATAAAAGTGTATCCGGTAAAGAATTTTTGACGCTTTAAGCGTCAAGCGGTTTATATTGGCGCTGGTCCAGGCTTGGATTTGGCGCCAAACTCCATTATGCTCAAAAAATATGCGGCCTCAAGTACACTTTAAAACTTCATAACTAAGTGTTTGAATGATGCGATAGGGTTGGCAGTGAGCGGGTTAAGGTGCCCATTGACGGCGGGTTTAGATATGAAGGATGTATCGGGATTGATAGTAGTACTCAGAGATTGGCAAAGGAGAGCATACCGTAAGGACTTTATAGCGAGAAAACCTGGGGTTTGCGAGTAATGGTAGATAAAGCAAAAGATCAATATAAGTCAGATAGCGCTGAAACCTTATTCCATGACCTGGCGACCCCACTATTAATTGCGAAGATGAAAGCCAGTCTATTGGCATCTCATCTACCACAGTTAATTAAACTCCTGGCTGAATCACCCCAAACCTGCCATTTATTACCTGAAGATAAAAAAATTATCGAAGCATTGATAAGTGCGCCTGACATAATGGTTTCAAACCTGGACTTGGTACAAAAGAAAATAAATTTATTATCCGAGTCGCTCCTGCTTCAGGCTAATAATTTCAGTGCGTGTACCTCTGTTGAGGCTGTCGCTTCAAGTATTCAAAAAGGAGGGTTGGCTGCCTCTGCTGGCGCGCCGGTGAGGACTGCGGCAATCAAAACTATTCTTCTGGTGGATGATGAGGTTATTCATCGGGATATAGGTGAGAGTTTGCTCTCTCCCTATTACCAAGTGGATTTTGCCGAAAATGGCTTGGAAGCTATTAGGAAGTGTGAGCTGAAACATTATGATTTGATCCTGATGGATTTACATATGCCCAAAATGAATGGTGAGCAGGCGACTATTGCGTTACGTACCCGTGTCAGTAATGAAACAATTATTATCGGATTGACCAGCTTACCGTTAGGTGTAAATCAATCAGGTTTGCTCGCCAGGGGATTTACGGATTTTCTCGAAAAACCACTAACGCTCAAAGGGCTGCAAAATGTTTTGCGCTCTTATTCGTTGAATGCATAGTCTTCGCATTCACTCATCTTTCTCTTTATTTAATGAGTTAATTATTCATGGGAATAACAATTAAAAAAATCCTGTCCCCTGGAGTTTTTTGTTTGACCGGACTTCCTGTAGGTATTGTCTATAGTTCGGCGGTTTTGTCTCAAGGTTCGGTAAGTCCTGCTATAGAAGAAGTGATAGTGACGGCACAAATGCGCGAAGAAAATGCCCAGTCAATTCCTCTTGCAATTGGTGTCTACGATGAAAAATTTATAGATTTGGTTGGTGCAAGTTCATTAACAGAAATGGAAGCGGCAATTCCCAATATCAATTTCGGGCGCGGAGATAGAAACACCCGCGGTGAAATTGCGATCAGGGGAGTCGGTGATTACTCACGTAATATAGGTACAGACGCACGGGTTGCTGTTTATATTGATGGTGTATTGACCGGGCGTTCATCCAGCTTTGATCAAAGCTTGTTGGATGTTGCCCAGGTTGAAGTCTTACGGGGGCCGCAAGGAACCTTGGCTGGGACTAATGCATTGGCGGGGGCAATTAATATTGTCACCCAAAAACCTGATGATGAATTTAAGGCTGAGTTATTCGGCAATGCCGGTAACTATGATTTAAATTCGCTGACAGGAAAGATTAACCTGCCGATTACTACAGACTTATTCGCCAGCCTGCTGTTGGGTACCACCCAACAAGATGGCTATATCGATAACATTACGCTTGACCGTGACCTTCAGGGCGTCGATAGGGATGTGGCAAAACTGAAGTTGCGTTATCTGGGTGTTGAAAACCTGACGTTGGACGTGGGTTTTGATTATTTGCAGGATGATGAAAAATCCACTAATGCTGAAGCGCTTGCTGATGGTGCTTTTAATGGTTTTTCGCTTGCTCCGGAGCCATTTGTTGTTGCCCATGATGCGGACGAGTTTGAGCAGCGAGAGCTTAAAGGCACCACTATCGAAGCAAGTTATGAAACCCCGGAAAGTTTTCGGTGGACATCCATTACGGGCATTCGTGCCAATGAATTTAGTGAACTCAGCGAAGAGGATTATTCACCTCTGGATATAGCTGTCAGTCGGTTCGATGAAAAAAGCGACCAGTTTAGCCAGGAATTAAGATTGACCTCTCCCAAAGGGGAGAAGGTTGATTATGTTATCGGCGCGTATTTTCTGGATCAGGATATTTCAACCCAGCGCAGTGCTGTTACTGGCGCTATGTTTCGCCTGGCTCCCAATGCATCGGTACAGACGCCCGCCACCGCAGAGGTGCAATCGACTTCTCTTTATGCGCACGGAAATTATTACCTCAATAGTCAATGGAGCCTGACTGCGGGTATTCGTTATGTGCATGAAGTGAAAAATATCGACTATTCCAGCATCGATTCCACGGGTTTATTTATTGATGTTGACCATTTATATGATCAGAAGACATTTAATGAGCCGCTACCTAAATTTGGTATTAACTTTCAGCTAACGCCGGATGTACTTTTCTACACCAGCGTTGCGCGCGGTTATAAAAGCGGGGGCTGGAACGCCGACTTCATCACTACGTTGGAGAATTTCCAGTTTGATCCTGAATACGCCATCAATTACGAATTGGGTGCAAAATCAACCCTCCTTAATAACAGGCTCACCCTCAATGCATCTGGCTTTGTCACCAAATTTGATGATTTCCAGGTGTTCCAGTTTGTTCCTACCCAGTCATCCGGTACGGTCCTGTCATTGACCAACGCAGGGAAGGTTACAAGCCAGGGTATTGAGTTGGATGTCAGGGCGATACTGACTAACAGCCTAAGCGCCAGCTTTAATGCCGCCTTTACTCAGGCAAAGTTTGATGAGTTTAAGGATGGTGGCGGGGTAGGGGTGGACTACGATGATAACTATCTGCCCTATGCTCCTGAGCGCAGCTATTTTGTTGCCCTTGATTACAGCAAGCCGCTCCTGGCGCAACTGGGGTTCTACGGTCATATCGACTATGGCTATACCGGCGATTATTTTGCCAACCCGAATAACTCACCGGATAATTCCATCCCCAGCCGTTACCTTGCCAATGCGCGTCTCGGGATAACCATTGAGAGCCATTGGGATATTTCGCTCTGGGTCAAAAATATGACCGACGAGACCGATCTGCGGCAGCGTTCACTTTCATTCCTGAGGGTGCCTCGGGGGATGTACACCTTGCCGCGTACCTATGGTTTAGCGGTCAACTATACCTTTTGATTGATCCATAGGGTCATAATCCTAAAGTGGGACGGATTCCGGAATAAGAAGGTGCCATAAAGCGCGCTGTTTAAGCGCGTTCGGATGGCGCAAACCAGCCAAACCAAAATATTTTTTACCTGCGTGACCAAGCGAACGCCCATCGGGTTATTTCTGTGGAAACTCGTTCTGTCTTAATCGGCTCCCGTACCAGCGGGAATAAGACGAGAGAACAAATCGACTAATAACAATCTTTAGTTGTAACCACAGACAGTAAATCAATAACCATAACGATGCAGGTAATACCATGAAAACTCCCTTGCGGTACATTACCCAAGGCGCTTTGGCGTTAGGTGTTGGTCTTTCCATGACTACCCCCGTCCTTGCGCAAACAACCCCTATCTGGTCGGACGAATTCAACGGGACGCGAATCGACAATACCATTTGGTCCTATAAAGTGGGCGGCGACGGTAACGGCAATGGCGAATTGCAGTACTACACCGCCCGCAGTGAGAACGCTTACATTGAAGATGGCAAACTCGTCATCGAAGCCAAACGCGAAGCTTACGAAGGCAAGCAATTCACCTCGGCGCGCTTGCATACCAATGGCCGCATGTCATTCAAATACGGCACCCTTGAAGCGCGCATTAAATTGCCAGGCATGGACAATGGCCTCTGGCCTGCGTTCTGGATGCTGGGTACCAACTTTGGGCTGGATGGCTGGCCTAAATCCGGCGAGTGGGACATCCTCGAAGCCGGTTATAAATCCGCGCAAACCAATGGCACCGTCAACAAATCCGTATCTGCAGCTATGCATTGGTGGCACGAGACCGGCACCTGGAGCGATTGGCTGCAAGCGGACAATGCCGCCTCCACCACACTAGCGGCCAACCTCTACGAGGATTACCACACCTACAAGCTGGATTGGACCCCCACCAACGTGACCATCAGCGTGGATGGCAATCCTTATTTCAATATGGATATCACCGACCCGAACATGTCGGAATTCCGCGATAACCCTGCATCGATTATTTTGAATCTCGCCGTAGGTGGATTTAACTTTGTCGAGATCACCGATCCGGCACAAATCACTGCACCTTTCCCCGGCAAAATGTATGTGGACTATGTGCGTCTCTACGCCAATGCCAATACCCAGGTGCAGGTTGCCAATGCGGACTTACCGAGCGGTAACTTTGGTATCAGCACCGAGACTACCCCGGTGTTGAATGAATTGAACTGGGGCGATCGCACCAGTTTGTATATCTGGAACAACATGACCAATATCGCGACTACCCCTTCTGAAGGTAGTGGTGCCTTGGCTTATTCAATTGCCGCTGGCGATTGGTGGGGCATGGGTCTGGTACACAAAGACCAAAACCTGCGCAATTACAAACACGGTTATTTGCACCTGGATATCAAAACCAGTTCCACCAGCAGTTTTAGTATTGGTCTTACCAGTACCTCCGGTGGCGATGGTAAAGTCGACTTCAATGAAGGTGGCGATCAATACGGTCTGGCGCGCGATGGTGAATGGCATCACGTGGCCATTCCGCTGGCCAAATTCGGCAACCTCGATTTTGAAACCATGAAGACCCTGTTCAGCGTGTTTGGCCCCGGCCCGGCTGCACCTATGGAAATCGCCTTCGACAATATTTATTTAACCGAAAGCATCGCACTACAAGCGCCAGAATTTGGTAACTTCGGTATTTATACCGAAACACCCGCACACAAAAATGCCGGTGAATTTGCGTTTGGTGTGAGTGGTGATTTATTCCTGTGGGATGAAACTCTCACATTGGAAAATGGTACGAACAAAGAAGGCAATTCTGCGCTGCATTTAAAATCAACCGGCAAAGGTTGGTACGGCATGGGCTTGACTGCGCGCGAGGGTTTTAACCTCACCGCGTTTGATAATGCCGATGCAAAATTGCATTTCTCCTTGAAAACTTCTCACACTGGCGATTTCCAGATCGGTTTCAAAAGTGGTCCGCTCAATAACATTGGACAAAAGTGGATTAACTTCAAAGCTGGCAGCGATCCCTATGGTTTTGTGCGCGATGGTCAATGGCATGACATAGCTATTCCGATGAGCGAACTGGCGAAAGATCTGGATTTATTTGATATGCGCCAACTGCTGCAAGTGCTTGGTGGTGGCGAAACCGCTGGTATCAGTATTGATGATGTTTATCTCTCTGGCGGGCAAGCGGCAAAAGACCCAGGCACTAACGGAACTGTGGTAAACCGCGCGCCTTCTGCTGCAATTAAAACCTCCATCATGGGCGGTATTGCTCCCGCCATTATTACTTTCGATGGTACTAAGTCAGTTGACGTGAATGGCGATGCATTGACTTACGCCTGGGATTTTGGCGATGGCACTACTGGCACAGGTGCAACCGTTAATCACACCTACGTCAACGAAGGTTCTTATCACATTTCATTGACAGTGAGCGATGGCGAACTCAGTGCCGTTGCAAAAAGCGTGGTGTTTGTCGATAAAGATTTCAGCAATGCAAAAAGTAAAAAACGCGGCCTTGGTTATGGCACCCACTCAGTTGAAGATATGGCGATCATGTCCAAAGGCATCAGCTGGTGGTACAACTGGAGTATCAAACCGGATTTATCCATCCAGGATGTCTACCAACAATACGGCGTTGAATTTGTACCTATGGCGTGGAACGGAAATTTCAATGACCAACAAATGCGTACCTATATTGCAGCGCATCCGGATGTGAAATATATCCTCGCGTTTAACGAGCCAAACTTTATTGACCAGGCGAACATGACACCGTCACAAGCTGTTGCACAGTGGCCACGCCTGGAAGCGATTGCCAATGAATTTGGTTTGAAAATTGTCAGTGTGGCGATGAATTATTGCGGTAATTGTGTCAGCGAAAACGGCACAACTTATTACAGTCCTTTCGATTACTTTGACGATTTCTTTGAACTCTGCCCAACCTGTAAAGTGGATGCATTGTCTATCCATGCTTATATGCCCGATGTAAATGGCATTGAATGGTATGTGAATGAATTCAAAAAATACGGCAAGCCAATCTGGATGACCGAATTCTCCGCATGGGAAACCGTTAAGACTCTGGATGATCAAAAACGCATGTTGATTCAAGTGGTCGATTCATTTGAAAACAACGCGGATATGCAGCGCTACGCTTGGTTCACTGGCCGTCGCAATGGTCATCCATTTAACGGCCTGTTCGATTATCGCCAATCAGGTGTTTTGTCTGAACTCGGTAATATTTACGTGAACATGCCACTGCATGGCGACGCGAGCAAAAACACTCTGCCAAAATTGGTACAAGCAGAAAATTACGCAAACCGTACTGGCTTGCGTGTAGAAGAAACCAAAGACGTTTCCGGTTTCCTCAACCTGAGTGAAGTGGCTGCCGGTGCATGGGTGGAATACAACGTAACGGGTACAGCCAATACTTACGATGTAAACTTGCGTGTGGCGAGCGAAGCAGCGGGCACCATTAATGTGTTGGTAGATGGCGTGCAAAAAGCGACTATCAATGTGCCATCTACTGGTGGTTTGCAAACCTGGGGCAATGCTAATACACAGTTAGCACTGACTGCCGGTGCACATAAATTGCGTTTGGTATTTAACCAGGCGATTAATCTGAATTGGATGAAATTCACTATCGCGGGCACTGCAAGTTCCAGTGTTGGTAGTTCATCATCAAGAAGTTCAAGTAGTATTGCGCCTTCATCATCTTCGGTGAAAAGTTCGAGCAGTGTTGCAACAACCTCGTCGGTAGCGCCTTCTTCATCCGTTGCACCGTCTTCATCAATCGCTCCTTCGTCTTCAAAATCTTCTGCTTCAAGTGCTAGCAGTGTGGTTGTGAATCCGGTTGGTAATTTGGCATTGAATCGCCCCGCTGTTGCATCAACAACTGAGGGCGAAGCATGGGCGGCGAGCAATGCAGTTGATGCAAGTGCAACAACCCGTTGGGCAAGTAACGCGGCAGATCCGCAATGGATTATGGTGGACCTGGGGGCGAGCTACAGCTTCAACCAGATCGTATTGCAATGGGAAGCTGCCTACGGCAAAAGCTATGCAATCCAGACATCAACCAACGGCACCAGTTGGACGACTGTTTATGAAACCGCTAACGGTGTTGGTGGCAAAGAAACACTCGCTGTGAATGGCACAGGTCGCTATGTGCGTATGTACGGTACTGTGCGTGGCACGGGCTATGGATATTCACTGTTTGATTTCCAGGTGAATAATATTGCCGTTGCATCCAGTTCAAGTGTTGCATTGAGTTCGTCATCAAAAAGTTCTTCAAGCGCACCTTTAAGCAGCTCGGTTCCGAGTTCAGTTGCAAGCTCGGTTCCGAGTTCAGTTGCAAGCTCGGTAGCGAGTTCAACTGCGAGTTCAGTAGCAAGTTCATCTGCAAACCTCGCATTGAACCGTCCTGCTGTGGCTTCTACAACGCAAGATGGTTTGCCCATTGCACAAGCATTTGATGGCAATGCCAACACCCGTTGGGGCAGTGCGTGGAATAACGCTGAATGGATTTATGTCGATCTCGGTGCGAGCTACGACATCAACAAAGTGGTTTTAAACTGGGAAGGTGCATACGGTAAAAGTTATGAAATCCAAACTTCTGCCGATGCAATTACTTGGACAAAAATCTACGGTACGACTAACGGCAACGGCGGTGTAGAAACATTAAACATTGCGGGCACCGGTCGCTATGTGCGTATGTTCGGTATAGAGCGCGGCACAGGTTACGGTTATTCATTGTATGAGTTTGCGGTTTATGGTGCCCCGGCAATCGCAGGTAACAAAGCATTGAACAAACCTGCAACCGCTTCTACTAGCGAAGGTGCTGGCACTGCTGCAAGTTTTGCAGTCGATGGCAATACCAACACCCGTTGGAGCAGCCAATTCAGCGATGGTCAATGGATCTACGTTGATCTCGGTAGCACTATGAGTGTTAACGGTGTGAGCCTGAAATGGGAAGGTGCTTACGCAAAAGCCTACAACGTTCAGGTTTCCAACGACGCAACTACCTGGACTACCGTAAAAGCCGAAACCAATAGCGATGGTGGATTTGACGATCACCCATTGGCAACCAGTGGTCGCTACGTGCGTATCCTCAGCGTAACCCGCGCGACTGGTTACGGTATTTCGCTGTGGGATTTTGAAGTTTATTAATAATTAATAGCCTTGGTAAAACTTCAACCGCGCGCAAGCAATTGTGCGCGGTTTTTTATTTATGGAGATCGTGCCCAAGCTCCGCTTGGTAATGCATACATATGAATCCAGCTTCCCTCTGTAATTAAACCCATTTATAGTCAGTTATCCTTTTTCTATTCAAAGGTAACCATATGAATATCTATTAGATGAATCCATGGGCTGTAAACAATGAATATCAATCATCACTTCAGAAATGAACATAAAGTATTGCTGTGGTTAATAGTCGCTCCATTTGTTATCGGTTTTATAGTAATTATATTGGCTCCGATATTTATGGAGGAGAGTGATATTGATTCATGCTTGGATAAAGGCGGTAGTTTTAATTATGAAAGATGCGAATGCGACCTTTTAAAAACCCACCCGATAAAAGAAAGCCATTCATGCAATGGGATTATTTAAAGAAAATATAAACAACATCCTTGCTCCCAAGCAGAGCTTGTGAGCGAGGGAAAGTATGCAAGCTGGATACTTGCGTGCGCAGGTATGACGATGCTGAAAATCAATGCGGCAAATGCTCCTGCCGATATTCCGATGGCGTTTGCCCCACATGTTTCTTGAAGAAAGTATTGAATACCGATTTGCTGTTGAAGCCCACATCCAGATAAATATGGGTGATAGTTTTGGATTTTTGTTTGGGGTCGGAGAGCATTTTTTTTGCTTCTTCGATGCGATAGCGATTAATAAATTCATAGAAATTGCTATCGAAATGACGGTTGAATACCAGCGATAAATCCCGCGATGGGATGCCCAGGGTATCTGCCAGCATATCCAGGGTAATATCGGGTTGCAGATAGGGTTTATGTTCGCGCATGGCGATATCTATTTTTTCGGCAAACCCGGTATTGAGTAATTTTTCCTCTACCGGTTTCTTCTGTTGATCCTTTTGTTTAACGGCGATAAAACCGGAGAAGTAGCGAATGCTGGTAAAGACCAGTGCGAGTACCAAAATAAATACGACGTAGTAGCCGGTTAAACCAATTACTTCAAACCAGTGCGGATGGAAGCCGATAAACAGGTGCAATAATTTGGCGCAGGCGAGGGCGGCTTCGGTAACGGTGATGACCAGGAAGCCAATCACCAATGAGATCAACCAGCGGATATCAATCCGTTCAATATTCGAGTGGGTCGTTTTTAACTGGTCGCGATATTTGGCAATTAATAATAAACAGGCGACGCAATAACCAATACGGGTTGCCTTGCAGAGAAAATCGACGATCAGGTAGATGGGACTATAGACATAGATATCATCGTCTATGAGTAATACCCGCTCTTCCAGCGTGTGGCTATAAAATGTCAGGCCCAAAAATAACGCAAACAAACCGAGCGGAATCAGGTGCAAAGCATCGCGTTTGTGCAGGTGGAAATCGTGATAGACCAGGGATTTGATATAGAAATAGAGCAGTGCCGCATCGACATAATAGCCAAAGCCTATCCATAAAAATAAACGTGGATAATGGTCCAGCGCGATCATTTTAAAATCAGCGCCCCAGAGTACCAGCTCATGTAAGGGGATAAAGGCGTGGGCAAGCAAAAAGGCGGCGAGGAAATAGTTGCTTTTGTTATCGGGCGGATTGGTGGCCAGCAACAATATGGCGAAACAGGCACATTGCAGTGCCGTCATCATCAATACCAGGTCGTGGATATTAAATACGGTTTCATTCATGGTTTTAATTATTAATCTTGTATGAGTTATTGTTGTATTTTTTGGTTGATACCAAAAAACCACCGTACAAGGAACCGGTGGGGGTGATGTCAGTACCGCTAATTATATTCCAAGCCGGGGAGCCAGCTTCAATAAAAATGGATAATTTTTTTGCAGGTGCGCACTATTTGTATTTTGCGGTGGCTGCTCTTTTTATGGTGGGAGCCACAGGAATAGCAGGGATAAATCAGATTAATTTGCACCAGGTAACAATTCTTTACATGCAGCTTGAGCTTGCATGGTTGCCGCTAAGCTATTGAACAACATCACTATTTATCTTTTTGTGTGGGTTCCCACTTATCCTGTCGGCGAATATGGGAGTCGACAATAGCAATAGAAGGTTTATTCGAACGCTCTTTTTATCTGCCTCTACTAGTATTCCAGTACATATTTGCCATTGCCCCTTTTGCGATGGCGCTGGTTATGTACTTGTCATATTAAAAAATCAATAAGAGGTAGTTGTTCCGTGAGCGTAAAAAAACTTGTTGCGTCTCTCTGTTTGGGTCTCTCCAGTATCATCCTTCTCAGTCCATCATTTGCCAGCGCCCAGGGTTATTTGCGTGCAGACGGGCAATTTATTGTTAATGAGCAGGGTGAAAAAGTCCTGCTGCGCGGTATGGGGTTGGGCGGTTGGATGTTGCAGGAAGGTTATATGCTCAAGCTGGGTAACCTCGGCCAGCAGTATGTGATGCGCGCGAAAATAGAAGAGTTAATTGGTGCGGAGGCAACGCAGGAATTTTATAGCGCCTGGCTTGCCAACCACACGACCAAAGCCGATATAGATGCAATGGCGAAATGGGGTTTTAATTCCGTGCGCCTGCCTATGCACTTCAACCTTTATACACTGCCGATTGAGCAGGAGCCGGTGAAAGGCCAGAACACCTGGCTGGAGCAAGGCTTTGCCATGACCGATGCACTTATCGCCTGGGCCAAAGCCAATAATATGTATGTGATTCTGGATTTGCACGCCGCACCGGGTGGGCAGGGGAATGATTTTGCAATTTCCGATCGCAATCCCAACACCCCTTCACTCTGGCAGAGCGAAGCCAACCAGCAAAAAATGATTGAACTCTGGCGCAAACTTGCACAGCGCTATGCCAATGAACCTGCGGTGGGGGCATATGACATTATCAATGAGCCCAACTGGGGTTTTGAACATGCCGACGATAAAAATGGCTGCAAAGAAACCAAAAATGAACCGCTGAAAAAATTAATGGTGGACGTCACCAAAGCAATTCGCTCGGTTGATACCAAACACATGATTATCATTGAAGGCAATTGCTGGGGGAATAATTACGCCGGTGTGTTACCGCAGTGGGATAACAACATGGTGCTGAGTTTCCACAAATACTGGAACAATAATGATCTCGGTTCCATCAAAGGCTATCTGGATTTGCGTGCAAAATATAATCTGCCCATCTGGTTGGGTGAGTCGGGCGAGAATTCCAATCTCTGGTTTAGCGATGCAATCGCGCTCGTGGAATCCCAGGGCATTGGTTGGGCCTGGTGGCCGCTCAAAAAACTCGGGTTCAATAATCCATTAGAAGTAAAACCCAATGCCGGTTATCTCACATTGGTGGATTATTGGAATGGCAAAGGTGAAAAGCCCTCTGCAAAAGAAGCGAAAAAAGCGCTGCTGCAATTGGCCAGCCACGACATTAATTTCGCTAACAATATCCAGCACCCGGAAGTGATTGACGCTATGTTCCGCCAGCCACATTCCGCTGCTAATCTGCCATTTAAAACGCATCGCATCAGTAAATCGGGCGGCGCCATTGCTGCGGTGGATTACGATATGGGCCGCAGTGGTATTGCTTACCTCGATAAAGATTCGGCCAATTACCATGTTGCTACGGGCGGTGAGCGCACCCCCTGGAACCGCGGAACAACTTACCGCAATGAAGGTGTTGATATCGCGTTTGATGAAACAAAAAAATCCTACTTCATTAACCATATTGAAACCGGTGAATGGACTGAATATACACTCGAAGCCGATCAAGCCGGCGTCTACCAATTATCGGCCGAGGCGAATGCGGCAGTGGCTACAGGTCGAATAGGCCTGAGTGTGAATAATGAATTTCTGGCGGTGGATGCAAGTGTCGCCCAAACCGAACAATGGCAATTAGTGAAACTGGCGAATGTGAAATTATTATCGGGCACTAATAAAATCCGTATTTATGCCAAAGCCGGTGGCTATAATTTGTTATCACTGCAATTGAAAAACTGATTCATATTTCTCCAGCAAGATCGTTTATCGATTGAGCTATCCCCTTGGGAGCCTTTTGGCTCCCTTTTTTTTGTGGGCTGGATAGCAGTTATCCTGTGTACTGCGTTTATTTATAGGGAAGTTCGCTTTGGCGATGCCAAACGAACCTTATTTTTGTTGTTTTTTGTACTTATCCGAACAGCGATAAGAATTTTTGGTTGCAGTATTGCCGTGATTCAGTAGCCACCTGTGTGGATATTGATGCGGTGATGCATAGGTCAAAGCTGTTTTTGGCTTTGCGTAAACAACGACCAGATTACAGTAATGTAACAATTGACATAACAACAGACATAACACAGGCATAACAATATGAATAAGTCCAACTATCAACCCTTGGCATTCCAAAGAATAAAAAAATATGCGCGCAAAATATTGCCATTGGCAATTTCGCTTGCGGCCCTGTCTACCCAGGCGCAAACGCTAATATGGAGCGATGAATTTAACAGCACCCAACTGGATACCAAAGCCTGGAATATTGAAACCGGCACAGGTATCAACGGCGATTGGGGTACAGGGCAATTGGATCGTGCAACTGACCGTCCGGAAAATATTAATTTTTTACAAGGCATTAGCGGTGCAGATGGCGGTGTGCTTGCTATCACTACGCGCAAGGAATTTTATATCGATAAAGATTACACCAGCGGCCGCATCAACACTGCCGGTAAAGTTGCATTTGGTCCGGGTTATAAAATTGAAGCGCGTGTTTGGGCGCGCGATGTGAAATACCAGGGGCAGGGTTTTGCGTTCTGGATGATGCCCAATGAAATCCCGCCGGGCGAAGACCACCTGATGTGGCCGCAAGGTGGTGAAGTGGACATTATGGAATATGTGGGCTCAATTCCTTTCCATAATTTAGGCACAGTGCACTACGCCTGGTTCTGGGAAAATAACGCCTACCAGGATTGGAACCACGGTCACCTTGGTGGTTATTACAGCTTTAAAGATAAGCAGGGCCCGGATGAGCCCGAGTGGATCCAGGTGGATTTAGGCAGCGCGCAAGCTTTCAACCAAGTTGCACTAACCTGGGAAGGCGCGTACGGCAAAACCTATAAAATCCAGACCTCAAATGACCAGGTGAATTGGACCGACATTTATTCCACCACCAATGGCGACGGCGGTGTCGATATCATCAATGCAAATGGTAATGGCCGTTACGTGCGTATGTATGGCACCGAGCGCGCAACAGAATGGAGTTATTCACTGTTTGAATTTGAAATTAAAAATTCTGCTGGAACCAATCTCGCCTTGAATCGCCCGGTCACTGTATCTTCATTGCAAGCACCGGATCTGGCAGCAGCCAATGCAGTGGATGGCCAATACTCCACACGCTGGAGCAGTAATTTGCGCAATCCCGGTTACGGCAATTATCCACCAGCGCCAAATGACCAAAATGCGGGAAGCTGGGGTTGGCACACTTACGGTGTGAATTGGCATAACGACCGCATCGAATTTTATGTGGATGGCAATGTGTATCACATCCATTATTTAAATGATGGCGGTGCATTCCCACCGGCAGATGGCGGCGATGCAGCGCGCACAGAAATTCGCAATGGCAAACGCACCTATGTTTCCGAATATTCCAACCATTTCCCTGAATGGCATCCGTTCGAACATCAAATGTATTTGATTTTAAGTTCAGGTGTGGGCGGCCAATCCGGATTTACTTACGGTGGCGGTATTGTTCCTGAAGCGACATTCCCTGCATCCACATTGATTGACTGGGTGCGTGTCTATTCATTGGGTGGTGGCAAGCCGCCAGTGCTTCCACCAACTACCCCAACCACTCCAACAACGCCACCGGATAACAATACTAATCTCGCATTAAATAAACCGGCAGTCGCTTCATCGCAAGAAGGTGAGGCCATGGCTGCAACACAAGCTGTGGATGGCAATACCAATTCACGTTGGGCGAGCCAATGGGCGGATGCGCAGTGGATTTATGTGGATCTCGGCAGCAGCAAATCCATTAGCCGTGTTTTGTTGAAGTGGGAAGCGGCCTATGGCAAGGGTTACCAAATCCAGGTGTCTGATGACAAGGTAAATTGGAGCACTATTTATTCCACTACAACCGGTGATGGTGGTGTGGATGATATTACTGCGTCAGGCACTGGCCGCTATGTGCGCATGAATGGTACACAACGCGGAACCGGTTATGGTTATTCACTGTTTGATTTTGAAGTTTATGGCAGCGGTGGAATTACGCCTCCCGCTACCACGAATAAAGCGTTGAATAAACCCGCAACCTCATCCACCGATGAAGGTGCCGCATGGAATGCAGCGCAAGCAGTAGATGGCAATGCGAATACCCGCTGGGCAAGCCAGTGGAGCGATGCACAATGGATCAAAGTCGATTTGGGTTCAGTGCAAAGCATCAGCCGCGTAAAACTTAATTGGGAAGGTGCCTTCGGTAAAAATTACCAGGTGCAAACCTCATCGGATAACGTGAATTGGACAACCATTCATACCGTTACCAATGGCGATGGTGCAATTGATGATTTAACGGTGAGTGGCTCCGGCCGTTATGTGCGCATAAACGGTACTGCACGCGGTACTGGTTATGGTTATTCACTGTGGGATTTTGAGGTGTATTAATTCCAGAAAACTCCCTGTTTGATTAAGGCGGCTTTTGCCGCCTTTTTTATGCGCGCGATAACTACGACGGGATCTAACAGGCCACATTCAATGTCACACTAATTCAATATCCAAAAAGTCATACGAAAAACATGTCATTCTCAGTATAAAAATATCAGCAAAAAGTTTGATAGAACTGACGCTACTACAATGAACATAATGTGTTAATTTCTTGCTCCATTCGTCACTCCTGCGAACGCAGGAGTCCAGCAAGTGTTGTGGATACCCGCGTGCGCGGGTATGACGAAAATGTAATGCGAATTTCTTGCTCCATTCGTCACTCCTGCGAACGCAGGAGTCCAGCAAGTGTTGTGGATACCCGCGTGCGCGGGTATGACGAAAATGT
>CAZIWB010000003.1:448310-504455 GCA_964542655.1 uncultured Cellvibrionaceae bacterium | reverse complement strand
GTAACGATTCAGCCAGGTTTGAATCTGGCATCTTACCGAGATCTTCTGAGGATATGGCATCAACAACACCCGCGGCGTTACGCTTGACATCGACCGAACGAGTTAAAGAACCACGAATACCTGTAACGGTTACTTCTTCTACAGAATCATCTTGCGCGTAAGCCATACCGCTGAAACCAGCCGCCACAACTGCAGAGGCAATTGCAGTAGTCAGCATTTTTTTCTTAAAGCTTATAGTTTTGTACATGGAGCTCTCCTTTATTATCGACAGGAATTATGATTTTCCGGTACACCGAATGCCTGAACTGTCGTCAAATTAAACTTAAGTTCAAACATTTATCGCCTTCAGGATGAAAGCGAATTCTTTAAAATTATTTCGATTATCTTTTTCTTGGGCTTAACTCTAGAACGTATTTTTTAAATATAAAAGAAATTGATGGTTTTTTTTATATACAGATGATCCGTTGCAACTAAGCTGGTGTGAAAATTACCTGAACTAAGATTAAGTTGCGCACAAAACTACTACTATGTGACAGCGCTGTCAATTATTTGAAAGATGATTCATGTGTAAATTTAAGCAAGGCGGTTCACACTTAAGTTATGGTCAAATTGACACAATATTCATCTTATTTGCTTGTTTTTATCTAAAGCTGCCAATTTATTGGGGTTTTATTGTGGCGCTGCAGGTATTGGTTAGTTGTGGAGAAGTGGCCACAACCAATAAACCCCCGATGAGCAGATAACGGTGATGGATGGGGAGCTTTCAACACCAAGTGTTTTTGTCCATTAATAAATGCCGCTTTTTTCTGGGCATAGCTTCCCCACAGCAGAAACACCACCCCCTGGCACTGGTCATTTACCAGTTGGATAGTCTTATCAGTAAAGGCTTCCCAGCCTTGCCCTTGATGGGAGCCAGCCCGCCCCTGTTCCACGGTCAGGGTCGCATTGAGCAATAAAACCCCTTGGTTCGCCCAAGATTGGAGGCAGCCATGCCTTGGGATATCCAACCCAAAATCGCGGTGCAACTCTTTAAACATGTTTTGCAGTGATGGAGGAGGCTGAATACCTGGCTGTACAGAAAAACACAGGCCATGAGCCTGGTTCGGGCCATGATAAGGATCCTGCCCGAGAATGACGACCTTCACCTGATCAAGCGGAGTGGAGTTAAAGGCATTGAAGATATTTTTTGATTCAGGGTAAATAATCTTCCCCGCCTGTTTTTGCAGCAATAAAAATTGCTTGAGGTGCAGCATATAAGGCAGCTCAAATTCCGGAGCCAAATGCATCAGCCAGCTGGGATGTAAATCAATAGGTTTACGGGGATTATTCATGTCGTGGCAACCATCAAAAAAGTTGCCGCACTCTACCACCGCCCCCAAACCACGGGAAGAAATAAGGGACCCAAAACGACAAAACCCGGCATCACTGCCGGGTTTTGCACATCTAATTAAAAACTGGATTAGAGTTTGTCAGCATTCTCTGCCAGGTATTTGGCAACACCAGCAGGTGATGCATCCATACCTTTATCACCGTCTTTCCAGCCAGCAGGGCAAACTTCGCCGTGTTGTTCGTGGAAAATCAACGCGTCAACAGTGCGGATGGTTTCGTCAATGTTACGACCAATAGGCAAGTCATTAACAATTTGTGAACGCACTACGCCAGCTTCGTCGATGATGAACGTGCCGCGGAAAGCAACGCCATCAGCAGACTCTACGTCAAACGCTTTAGCAATTGAGTGGGTGATGTCAGCAACCAGAGTGTAACGAACTGGACCAATACCACCTTCATTTACCGGGGTGTTGCGCCATGCGTTGTGGGTGAATTGTGAATCGATAGAAACACCAATCACTTCTACATTGCGCTTTTTGAACTCTTCTACACGGTGATCAAACGCCAGCAGCTCTGAAGGACATACAAAGGTGAAGTCCAGTGGGTAGAAGAATACAACTGCTTTTTTACCTTTGGTGGCAGCTGCAAAGTTGTAACCGTCAACGATCTCTCCACTTGCCAATACGGCTGCTGCTGTGAAATCCGGTGCTTTTTTACCAACTAATACGCCCATATCTAATCTCCTAATGGTTGATACGTGAATCGGTGGGGGCTATACAGGAATCGGGAACCAGAATGTTATTCACACATTGTGAACATATGATGGCCATTTATTGATTGCCTGCCATTTATCAATAGTGCGCGACTATCATACACAGGCGAGCAATGGTGTCATATTGATTTTCTATATAGTCAGTCCAAAGCTGTGGCTATGACCAATGAGCTGGCACGTTATTCATTAACCTATCGTACAGTTATAACAGCAAATATAAATTCCTGCCAAATGCGATAACTTCCTATAAATTATTGACATAAATTCTCATTAGCATTACAGTTTGACTGTACGTGAATTGATCGCATACAAGTCAATTACCTCGGGAATTTTTATGTACGTCTGTGTTTGCAAAGGCATTACTGACCGCCAAATCAAAGCCGCTATAGATAATGGTGCCAGCTCACTTGGTCAATTACGCAAAGCTTTGGGCGTTGCCAGCCAATGTGGAAAATGCTCTGTTATGACTCGTGAAATCCTCGATGAAGCACTGAGTGATGCGCCCCTGATTAACGGCTTACCTCAATTCTACGCAGTGGCCTAAGCGCCCCACATTCAAGGATTACGCACTGAAACAAAATCTAAATGATTTCGATTTTCAGTATTTTTCCTTCTTCATCAAACACTTAACAGCCCTGTTTGCTTGACATAACACCCTCTCAAAGACCAGACTCTCCTTTTGTCATTTGCCGCATCGTTGTGCCGCATTGTTTATCGTATTAAGGAGAACTCTATGAAAGGCGATCCCAAAGTCATAGCCGTATTGAACAAGGTCTTGGGTAATGAACTGGTTGCGATTAACCAGTATTTCCTGCATTCACGCATGTATAAAGATTGGGGGTTGAAAGAGCTTGCTGATCACGAGTACCACGAATCCATTGATGAAATGAAGCACGCCGATACGCTGATTGAGCGCATTTTGTTTCTTGAGGGTTTACCCAACTTGCAAGACCTTGGCAAACTGCATATTGGTGAAGACACACTGGAAATGCTCAAATCCGATTTAAAACTGGAATTGAAAGCCATTCCCGATTTGCGCGATGGAATTCTTGTGTGTGAAGGTGTACGCGACTTTGTAAGTCGCGATTTGCTGAAAAGTATCCTCGAATCAGAAGAGGAACATGTCGATTGGCTGGAGACGCAACTTTCATTGATCGATAAGGTGGGTATCCAAAATTATCTGCAAACTAAAATGGCTTCGCAATCATAAAATTTTGCAGTATCGCAAAACCAAAAAAGGAGCTGAATGCTCCTTTTTTATTAGATCTTATTTATGGCCGCCCATTGATTGCCATATGCGTGGCGCAATTTACATATTGATCCAGCCAGTCAAAGCGCGCAGTTTAAACATCGCATTCCCGTGTTTTAAGATAACTCCGTCCACATAAATCTCCTGCACAATAAATTGCCCTGTGCCGATAATATTGCCCACTCCTGATGTCTGGTTATTAATCACAACACTGCTCACGCCGTTGGCAAGATAGTTATGCCGCGCATAAGAGATAGTGGGAATTTTCTGCCGCATATTCCAGGGCAGGTCATTGAAGTCAGGAACATTTTTAATACTGTCAAACGTGCGCAGTGGAACTGGCTCCTGCCCTGTTGCGGATATTGTCTCAGCACTTCCCGATGGATTAAACGGGTCAACAATCGTTTCAGAAACCGCAGCTGTAGTAGCGGCTTCGGCTGCATAGAGTTCGGTTACCCCCCTATCAGCAACCGCTTGAGGTTCTGCCTCTTCAGTGGCATAAATTTTATCAACAGCGGCTTTGGGGTCCGCGGCAGGAACAGCAGCATTTACCGTTGGAACGGATGCAGGTTCAGCCACCGGATTGGAAACTGGGACAATGGGGGCAGCAGCAGGTTCAGGCTGCTCAACCACTCTGGGAGATGGAACTGATGATGACACCAATGCAGGCATAGATGCTGGTGTAGATACCGGAGTCGCGGGTTCCCGACGCAGCAATACAACAAGTACCGCAACAATCGCCCCCAATACCAAAGCCACCCCCACTGCCCACCATAAAAGCGGGTGGCGTTTTGCATCACCCCCTGGTTCGCGTGGGCTGTGCAATGTAGTGAGATCCGGTACCGTGTTTTGATTTTTGCGCTCATTCTCGGCGCGGTTCAGGGCATCCAATATTAATGACATACGACTACGGCCCTTTGGTTTCCAATGGAGCAACCAGTTTTTGCTCATCCAATACCACCAGGGATTTATCCACCCCCAGCACTTCATTCAAGCGACGCAGTGTCTGCGCATTAATTACCCCATCGGGCAGAATATTGTGTGTGGACTGAAACAACTCCACACGCTTTTTCAGACGGTCAGTAAAAAACTGGCGGGTCAGTGGTGCCGATTGTTCATCGAGGACAGCAAACTGCTCGGCAATCCAGGTCACCAGATCGCTTTTGTCGCCCATTTGCAGATCGTCTTCAAATGCTTGCGGACGCGACCATACATACAGTAAATCCCCATTCCACAGGTCCGAAATATCACTCCAGCGGACGATTTTTTTTGCTCCGCTTTCAAGGAGCAACGCGTGGTTTTCGCTCAATCCAACCAGCACGGCGTAAACCCATTTTTTATCGGGGGTCGCCAATGTGATCAAGCCGGGGCGATTGATATCTTTTAATTCATCCCAGGAGCTGATGTGGGTTTTTTCACAGACATAACCGGCATCCTTTACCACCAGACAGGGATTTTTTTTATCGCCTGCGGTAATACCCACATAGGTGAACAAAGCCAATTGCGCCGCGACCAGATCCCTGGTTGACATAGCCACTACGGCAGGCACCTGGGGCAAGGCGGGTTTAGGTTGGCTGCGCAATTCATTGAGCGAGCCGGATGCCAACTGCTGCTCCGCTGCTTTTGTTACAGCTGATGCCTGTGCAGAAGACGTTTGCGTCGATGTCTTGCTGCTAGCTGTTTGCGTCACTGCTTGTGCGGCAGGTACGGGAGCCTGATCAGGTACCAGAAACCAGACCATTGCCATTAGCCCAAGTACAACCACTACAAATAACGCATGCCAGGATATACGTGTAGCCGCCAACTTTTCTTCCTGGTGGGTGGCAGTACCGGCAACCTCTTTAACGGCTTCGGTAAAAATATGTTTGTCGATGTGATGATGATTTTGCGCGTAAGCACCCAGCAAAAGTCGCTCACAGAGAACATTAATCAAGCGCGGGATACCACCGCTGAAAGCGTGGATCCGCTTGATCATCGCATCATTGAATGGCCGTTGGTGATCAGGCAATCCCGCAATTTTTAAGCGATGGGCGATATAGGATTTGGTTTCCGACAGGCTCAGTGCCTCAAGGTGAAAACGGGCGGTAATCCGCTGGGACAATTGCCGCAATGCCGGACGCGCCAGCAATTTTTTCAATTCCGGCTGCCCCACCAGCATGATTTGCAACAGCTTGGTGGTAGTTGTTTCCAAATTGGTGAGCAGGCGAATTTGTTCGAGCACCGGCACTTTTAACAGTTGCGCTTCATCAATCAGGACCACCGTCTTGCGTCCGTTGCGGTGATTATCGAGCAAAAACTGGTTGAGGGCATCAGTCAGGACTTTTACGGTCAGCTCATCTGCAATGTAACTTACCCCCAACTCATCGCAAATTGTCGAGAGCAGCTCGGGTGCACTACCCATAGGATTGAGGATAATCGCCATATCGGTATTGGGCGGCAATTGCTCCAGCAGGCAGCGGATAATAGTGGTCTTGCCCGTACCCACCTCACCGGTGAGCATCACAAAACCACCGTTCTGGATACCAAACAACAAATGCGCCAGGGCCTCCCGGTGCTGGTCACTCATAAAGAGGTAGCGCGGGTTCACGGCGATGGAGAAAGCGGGTTCTTTGAGCCCGAAAAATTCGTGGTACATAGGTCTATCAATACACAGTTATTATGGATGCCGCCTACAGCGGAGCTGAATCATAGCAGGCCTGGGATTCGGCTGTTACCTTCTTGTTCCCCTGTCTCTTCGGGAAATTGGCGAATAAGCAGCCAAATGCGGGAAAACCACCGCTAAAAGCCCTATTGGATCACAGCTTGATTGCCCGAAAAGCCCCAAATTGGTACCATTGCCGCCTTTTTAAGCAGGCACCCTTTTTACCGGTAAATCCTTTTATAGGCACCTCGGTCGAACCCTCTCCCTTCTTTATTATTTGATTCCTTACACAGAGAGTTTCTATGTCAGTTGATTTTCGTTCCGCTTCGGCTGTTGATTTCCGTTCCGCTTCGCTAGGGGCATTGGCCCATCACGACGAATTTGTGCAGCGCCATATCGGCCCGGATGCCCAACAAACTGCCGCCATGCTGGCAACCCTGGGCGTTAGCTCAGTCAAGGAGCTGATCGACAAAACTGTACCGGACAATATTCGCCTGAAAAATGAACTCAACCTGGATGCCGCCGTCACCGAATCTGAAGCCCTGGCACAACTAAAAGCCATCGCCAGCAAAAACCGCATTTTCAAAAACTACATCGGCATGGGTTATCACGATACCCATGTCCCCCTCGTTGTATTGCGCAACGTATTGGAGAATCCGGGCTGGTACACCGCTTACACCCCTTACCAACCGGAAATTGCCCAGGGTCGCCTTGAAGCCTTGTTGAACTACCAGCAAATGATCATCGACCTGACCGGCATGGAAATGGCCAACGCCTCGGTCCTGGACGAAGGCACCGCTGCCGCAGAAGCCATGGCGATGTGCAAACGCCAGAACAAAAAAAGTAAATCCGATGTGTTTTTTGTGGATGCGGATACCCACCCGCAAACCATCGCCGTAGTCAAAACCCGCGCCGAACATTTTGGCTTTGAAGTCATAGTAGCCAAGGCAGATGAACTGACCAATGGTGATTACTTCGGCGCCTTGCTCTCCTACCCCGGCTCCGGCGGCCAGGTGCGCGATTTGACAGGACTGATCGAATCCGCCCACAAAAATAATGCATTGGTGACAGTTGCATCGGACTTGATGGCGCTGCTGCTGCTTAAATCCCCCGGCGCTATGGGGGCTGACGTAGTCGTCGGCACCAGCCAACGCTTTGGTGTTCCTATGGGCTTCGGCGGTCCACACGCTGGCTTCTTCGCCTTCCGCGATGCGTACAAACGTTCAGCACCCGGTCGCATTATCGGCGTATCGATTGATGCGCGCGGCAAACAAGCATTGCGCATGGCAATGCAAACCCGCGAACAACATATCCGCCGCGAAAAAGCCAACTCCAATATTTGTACCTCGCAAGTATTGCTCGCGGTCATGAGCGTGTTCTACGCGATTTACCACGGCCCCGATGGTTTGAAACGTATCGCGAATCGTATCCACCGCTTGACTGCCATCACAGCAGCAGCGTTGAAAGCCAAAGGTTTTGGCATTACCAACAATCAATTCTTCGACACTATCACCGTCAATGTTGGCGATAACCAAAAAGCAATTTACCAAGCCGCATTAAACGCGGAAATCAATTTGCGTTTGGTTGGCAATGATTCATTGGGCATCAGCCTGAACGAAACCACCGCCACTGCGGATGTTGAAGCATTGCTCGCCGTATTTGGCGTTACCGGAATTGAATTGCGCTCGTTTGATGAACAAGTGCTCACCGGAAAAAATATTACTGCCAATAATGCAATCCCTGCCGACCTGTTGCGCAACGATGCGGTATTAACGCATCCAGTGTTCAACACTTATCACAGCGAAACCGAAATGCTGCGCTATTTGAAGCGCTTGGAATCAAAAGATATCGCGCTCAACAATGCGATGATTCCTCTCGGCTCCTGCACCATGAAATTAAATGCAACGGCAGAAATGATTCCCGTGACCTGGCCAGAATTTGGCAAGTTGCATCCGTTTGCACCGATTGACCAGGCAGAAGGTTACAAAACATTATTTGAAGAACTGCAAGAGATGCTCAAAGCCTGTACTGGCTACGATGCAATCAGCTTGCAACCTAACGCCGGTTCGCAAGGCGAATACGCAGGCCTTGTTGCCATCAAAAAATATTTTGAAAGCAAAGGCGAAACCCAGCGCGATATTTGTTTAATTCCAGCATCAGCCCACGGTACCAATCCTGCGTCGGCACAAATGGTGAGTTACAAAGTTGTTGTGGTTGCCTGCGATAACAAAGGCAACGTCGATCTCGCCGACCTCGCAGAAAAAATTGCCACTTACGGCAACCAGATCGCGTGCATTATGTGTACCTATCCATCCACACACGGCGTGTTTGAAGAAGGCATCACCCAACTGTGCGATATGGTTCATGCAGTCGGCGCGCAAGTGTATATCGATGGTGCCAACATGAACGCGCTGGTTGGTGTTGCAGCACCCGGTAAATTCGGCGGCGATGTATCCCATTTGAATTTGCACAAAACTTTTTGTATTCCCCACGGCGGTGGCGGCCCGGGAATGGGCCCAATCGGTGTTGGCAAACATCTGGAGCCGTTCCTCGCTGCGCATCCTGTACAAGCAGTTCCTGGCACTGAAGTGGAAAACGGCACTATTTCTGCTGCGCCCTGGGGTTCGGCCAGCATCCTGCCAATCAGTTGGATGTATATCAAAATGATGGGTGCTGTCGGCATGCGCCAGGCAACTGAGTTTGCAATGCTCAATGCAAACTACGTGGCCAAAAAACTGGAAGCGGCTTATCCGATTTTGTACAAAGGCACTAACGGTTTTGTTGCACACGAATGCTTGCTCGATTTGCGTCCATTAAAAGAAGCCAGCGGCATCAGCGAAGAAGATATCGCCAAGCGTTTGATGGATTTTGGTTTCCATGCACCCACCATGTCATTCCCGGTGGCAGGCACATTGATGATCGAGCCAACCGAATCTGAATCGAAAATCGAACTGGATAAATTTATCGAGGCAATGCTGATTATCCGCAAGGAGATCGACCAGGTGATTAATGGCGAAATCGCTGCGGAAGCCAGTGCCTTGCACAATGCGCCGCATACTCAAGATGATGTACTGGAAGAAAATTGGACGCGCGCCTATTCACGCGAAGTAGCTGGCCGACCGGCCGCGTGGCTGAAAAACCATAAGGTGTGGCCGAGTGTGAATCGTATCGATAATGTGTACGGGGATCGTAACCTGGTTTGCTCATGCCCAAGTGTTGAGAGTTACATGGAGTAATTTTCCATCATCCAGAGACGGGCCTTTCGGCCCGTTTTTTCTTCTAATAATTCTAACTATATTTGGCATCACGATTTCACATGCAAACATCCAACTCCCCCTTTCGCGTACTTTTCGCCAGCATGATTGGCACCACCATCGAATTTTTCGATTTTTATATCTACGCAACTGCTGCTGTACTGGTATTTCCCACCTTATTTTTTCCCCAAGGCGATGCGACCATCGCAACACTGCAATCGCTCGCGACTTTCGCATTGGCATTTTTTGCACGGCCGATAGGCTCTGCTTTATTTGGCCACTATGGTGATCGCATTGGCCGCAAAGCGACCTTGGTCGCGGCCTTGATGACGATGGGAATATCCACTGTTTGCATAGGTTTTTTACCCTCCTATCATTCAATTGGAATTACCGCGACCTTATTGTTATGCCTGTGCCGTATAGGCCAGGGTATCGGCTTGGGAGGCGAATGGGGCGGAGCAGTATTATTGGCTATCGAAAATGCGCCCGAAAAAAAACGCGCGCTATATGGCATGTTTCCACAATTGGGGGCACCGCTAGGATTTATTTGTTCTACCGCAGCCTTCCTGTTGTTAACCCAAAACCTAAGTAACGAAGATTTCCTGGACTGGGGCTGGCGCATTCCATTTATTGCCAGTGCACTATTAGTATTGGTCGGTTTATATGTGCGTTTGAGTTTGGAAGAAACCCCCGCATTCCAACACGCGATTAAAACCGATCAACGTGTGCGCGTACCAATGCTAACGGTTGTAGCCCAGCATCCAAAAACATTGCTGCTCGGCACTCTGTTGGCGATTGCAGCTTTTGCCGTGTTTTATATCACCACGGTATTCTCACTTGGATGGGGAACGGGCAAGTTGGGTTACACACGCGAGCAATTCCTGGTGTTCCAGTTGTATGCGGTTTTTGCATTGGTTATTACGATATTTTTGTCCGCAATGATTGCCGATCGCATCGGTCGTCGCACAACAATGATGCTTAGCGGCGCCTCTGTTATTGCCTTCGGATTACTATTTGCGCCCCTGCTTAATTCAGGTACCAGTGCAGGTATTTTAATTATGTTATCGCTGGGATTTGGTGTGATGGGAATTACTTATGGCCCCCTGGGCACTGCCCTTGCCGAGATATTCCCCACCGGCGTGCGCTACACCGGAGCCTCGCTCAGTTTTAACCTTGCCGGGATTTTTGGTGCCTCATTAACACCCACGATTGCGAGCTGGCTGGGCACGCATTTCGGCATTGCATCGGTGGGATATTACGTATCCTTCGCTGGCTTACTGACCTTGATAGCAGCGTCGCAATTGCGCACGGAATCTGCTTCGCTCATCAACCGCAATTGAGCGGTTAATGATTTTCCGGGATGACAAACCTGGATGCAGGATTTTCAAGACAAATCGTGATGGCCTGAGGCAAAAGAGCCATCTTTAAACCAAGGCCCCAACATCAAATTTAACAGGGTTTAACACCTGCACCGGGCAGCCAACCAAAGCCTTGGTTGGCCTGATGGCCTTAATAATTAAAAAATACACCTCCAAACGGCTTCCAAAGGCATTTTCCTTAGGCAAATCCAGGCAACTTCCTGTATATTACGCCGCTATTTTCCAACCCAGCTTTTCTAACCTTGCTTAACCTATAAAAGAGAGTCCTATGGCTGACTTATCCCTTTACAGAAACATCGGTATCTTCGCCCACGTGGACGCCGGTAAAACCACTACCACCGAGCGTATCCTCAAGCTCACCGGTAAAATCCACAAAATCGGTGAAGTTCACGAAGGTGAATCTACTACCGACTTCATGGTTCAAGAAGCCGAGCGCGGTATTACCATCCAGTCCGCAGCGGTAAGCTGTTTCTGGAAAGGTCACCGCTTCAACGTTATCGATACCCCCGGACACGTGGACTTCACCGTGGAAGTGTATCGTTCATTGAAAGTTCTGGATGGCGGTATCGGCGTATTTTGTGGTTCTGGTGGTGTAGAGCCACAATCAGAAACCAACTGGCGCTATGCGAACGACTCTAAAGTTTCCCGTCTGATCTTCGTAAACAAGCTGGACCGTATCGGTGCAGACTTCATCCGTGTAACCGAGCAAGTAAAAGATGTTCTGGGTGCGAACCCACTGATCATGACCCTGCCTATCGGCCGCGAAGACACCTTCGTAGGTGTAGTAGATATCCTGAACCGTCAAGCGTTTGTATGGGATGACTCTGGTAAACCAGAAAACTTCACAATGGTCGATATTCCAGCTGACATGGTTGACGATGTTGAGCTGTACCGCAGCCAATTGGTTGAAACGGCAGTAGAGCAAGACGATGACCTGATGATGGCATACATGGAAGGCGAAGAACCTTCTGTTGAAGACCTGAAGCGCTGCATCCGTAAAGGTACCCGTGACCTGGCATTCTTCCCAACCTTCTGTGGTTCAGCCTTTAAAAACAAAGGTATGCAACTGTTGCTGGACGGCGTAGTTGATTACTTGCCTGCTCCAACCGAAGTTAACCCACAGCCTTTGACTGATGAAGAAGGTAATCCAAACGGCCAATTCGCTATCGTTTCTGCCGATGAACCATTCCGCGCATTGGCGTTCAAGATCATGGACGACCGTTTCGGCGCCCTGACCTTCGTACGTGTTTACTCAGGCGTATTGAACAAAGGTGACACCATCCTCAACTCTTTCACCGGCAAAACCGAACGTGTTGGCCGTATGGTGGAGATGCAGGCAAACGACCGTACCGACCTGACCACTGCGCAAGCCGGTGACATTATCGCTCTGGTAGGCCTGAAGAACGTACAAACCGGTCATACTCTGTGTGATCCAAAACATGAATGTACTCTTGAACCAATGATCTTCCCTGAGCCAGTAATTTCTATTGCTGTAACTCCGAAAGACAAGAGCATGATCGAGAAGATGGCTACCGCTATCGGCAAGCTGGTTTCTGAAGACCCAACCTTCCGCGTTGAGACTGACCAGGATTCTGGCGAGACCATCCTGAAAGGTATGGGTGAATTGCACCTGGACATTAAAGTGGACATCATGAAGCGCACCTACGGTGTAGAGCTGAATGTTGGCCAGCCGCAAGTAGCCTACCGCGAAACCATTACACGCAACATCGAAGACAGCTACACCCACAAGAAGCAATCGGGTGGTTCTGGTCAGTACGGTAAGATCGATTACCGCATCAACCCGGGCCAGCCAAACACTGGCTTCGTGTTCAAGACCTCAGTTGTTGGCGGTAGCGTTCCAAAAGAATTCTATCCAGCAATTGAAAAAGGTTTTGCATCCATGATGGCAACCGGCCCATTGGCTGGCTTCCCGGTATTGGACGTTGAAATTGACCTGTTCGACGGTGCATTCCACGCCGTGGACTCGTCTGCAATCGCGTTCGAAATCGCTGCAAAAGGCGCTTTCCGTCAATCCATGCCAAAAGCGGGTCCACAACTGCTTGAGCCAATCATGAAAGTGGACGTGTTTACTCCGGAAGATCACGTAGGTGATGTTATCGGTGACCTGAACCGTCGTCGCGGCATGATCAATGGCCAGGAAGCTGGTGTGACTGGCGTGCGCATCAAGGCTGAAGTTCCGCTGTCAGAAATGTTCGGCTACATCAGTACCCTGCGTACCATGACTTCTGGCCGTGGCCAGTTCTCTATGGAATTCGCACACTACTCTCCATGCCCAACCAACGTGGCTGAAGCAGTAATTGCGAAAGAGAAAGAAAAGAAAGCTGCTGCCGCTAAGTAATTTTAGCTAACGCAACCAAAGGCCCCGCCAGTGCAAACAGGCGGGGCTTTTTTTATTGCGGTTCCACATTGGGAAATACCTTTGAAGCTCGGCAAACGACTAAAACAAATTGAGTCCATGGTAGATGCAGACTACGACCATATTTGGGATTGCTGCTGCGACCACGGCCTGCTCGGTGCCGCTTTACTCGCCCGGCAGGCTGCGCCCTGCATCCATTTTGTCGATAGAGTCCCTGAGCTCATGCGCCAACTGGAACACAAACTGGCGCGCTTTTATCCACCAGAATCCACAGCTCAGCCTGCTACACAATGGCAAACACATTGTATGGATGTAGCAACCCTCCCCCTGGCGCAATTCAAAGGCAGGCATTTGGTGATTATTGCCGGCGTCGGAGGGGATTTAATGACCGAATTGGTCAGCGCGATTTATCAACAACACCCCACTATCGAGATGGATTTTTTGCTGTGTCCAGTCCACCACCAATTCACCCTGCGACAGCAATTAATCCAGTTCAATTTCAGCCTGAAAAACGAAGTGTTGATTGTTGAAAACCAGCGTTTCTATGAAGTGTTACTTGTCTCAACAATCAATAATCCCCAGGCACCTATCGCCCCAGTGGGCAGCCGTATCTGGCAGGGCAACACATCCGGACAAACAAAAATCGCCGCAGACTATTTAAAGAAAACGCGCGACCACTACACCAGGGTACAGTTAAGCCGCCATGCGGAAGTGCAACATATTATTGATGCCTATAACGCAGTCATTGCCTGACTATCTCCCCAAATCACCCTGCGTTGGTAATTCTGCTGCTATTGTTAAGACAATCTTATTTTTTAACCCATCAGGCTTGATCATCTGCGAGAATGACGAGCATTTACCCGCCATTACGCTGGCCACTCGATTGGATAAAACCGCATGAATGACCCCCGGGCCAACCGCCCTACGGCAATACCAACAGTACTAACCCAGAACGCATTCAAAGGTTTTCTGCTCGCCGCGGCTGGCCTGTTTTTGTTTGCCTGCATGGATAGCACCACCAAATACCTGACCACCCATTACAACGTGCCTTTTGTGGTGGCAATGCGCTACCTGGTCCATTTTTTCCTGATGGTGATAATCCTCGCGCCGCGCCACTCTGCGCAACTAGTACACACACAGCGCACCGGGCTGGTTATCGCGCGGGCGGTAGTACTGACCATTGCATCGCTCTGTATGGGCATGGCATTACACCGCATGCCACTGGCGGAAACCACGGCGATTAATTTTCTCGCACCCACACTAGTGGCGCTGCTTGCCGGTTCAATACTGGGAGAAAAGATTGGCGGCTGGGGCTGGGCGGCGATACTGACGGGTTTTATCGGGGTATTACTGATTGCCCGGCCGGGTGGAGGGTTAGATGCCATGGGTATTTTATTTGCGCTCGGCGCTGCTGCAGCTAACGCAACCTATCAATTATTATCGCGCTTACTGGCCAGCACCGAAAAAGCGATCACGCTTTTGTTCTACACCGCGCTCATCGGCTCGATTGTCTTTGGTATCGCCCTCCCCTGGTTTTGGGAAAATGAAGTACCGGGCAAATTGGAGCTGGTGTTATTGTTCAGCATGGGCGCCAGCGGCGGCCTCGGTCATTACCTCTTCACCCTCGCCTACCGCCACGCACCGGCATCCATACTCGCGCCCTTAACCTACATACAGTTGCTCTGGGCAGGTTTATTGGGTTGGATTATTTTCGGTACTATTCCCGACCATGTGAGTCTGGCAGGCATGGCCATTGTGGCGGCTTCCGGCTTGATCATTGCGTTTAAATTCCGAACAAAAGGAGAGACACGATGAAAAAAAGTCCGCAGGATGCTGAACTCACCTTTGCCGCATTGCCGGACGCCGCACCACGCACGCTTAAACGCAGCCTGAAATCTCGCCATCTCAATATGATCGCCATCGGCGGCTCAATCGGTACCGGCCTGTTTGTAGCCTCCGGCAACACCGTCGCCAGTGCAGGCCCAGGCGGCGCGTTAGTAGCCTACGTGTTGATCGGAATAATGGTTTACTTCCTGATGACCAGCCTCGGCGAACTGGCCGCCTATATTCCCGAATCGGGTTCATTCTGCACTTACGGCAGCCGTTTTATTGATGAGGGTTTCGGTTTCGCGATGGGTTGGAACTACTGGTATAACTGGGCGATAACCATTGCGGCCGAATTGGTAGCTGTGCAATTGGTTATGGGATTCTGGTTTCCTGACGTACCAGGGCTGTATTGGAGTGCACTTTTCCTGGCAATAATGTTCAGCATTAATTTTTTCTCGGTAAAAGGTTTCGGTGAAAGCGAATTCTGGTTTGCGCTGATCAAGGTTACCGCCGTGGTGATTTTTATCGGCATCGGGCTTGCCAGCATTTTCGGCATCATGCATGGCATAGAGTCGCCGGGCTTTAGCAATTTCACCTTGGGTGAGGCTCCTTTTGTTGGCGGTATGCAGGCGATGATTGGAGTGGCGATGATCGCCGGTTTTTCATTTCAGGGAACCGAGCTTATTGGTGTTGCGGCCGGTGAATCGGAAAACCCACGCCAAACCATTCCGGTGGCTATCAAACAAGTGTTCTGGCGTATTTTGATGTTCTACATACTGTCGATTTTTGTTATCGGCATGCTAATCCCCTATACCGATCCCAACCTGCTGAAAGTTGACAATACGGATATCAGCACATCACCTTTTACACTGCTATTTGAACGGGCCGGTCTCGCCGGTGCTGCCAGCGTGATGAATGCTGTGATTCTCTCGGCGCTGCTCTCAGCGGGTAACTCCGGCATGTATGCCTCCACACGCATGCTGTACAACATGGCATTGCAAGGCAAAGCACCAAAATTGTTTGCGCAATTGTCGACTAACGGCGTGCCGCACCGCGCGCTCATCGCCACCAGCCTGATCGGCGCGCTCTGCTTCCTAACCAGCTTCATTGGCGATACAACCGTTTACACCTGGCTGCTCAATACCTCGGGAATGTGCGGTTTTATCGTCTGGTTAGGTATCGCCATTTCTCACTACCGCTTCCGCAAAGGTTATGTGCTGCAAGGTGGGAAGTTGGACGATCTGCCCTATCAAGCCAAATGGTTTCCACTGGGGCCGATGCTGGCCTTCTGTCTGTGTTTTGCCATTACCCTCGGGCAAAATTATGAGGCGTTTGTCGGTGACACAATCGATTGGGCCGGAATTGCCGCCACCTATATCAGCGTGCCGCTGTTTCTCAGTATCTGGTGGGGGTATCGCTTGAAGAATGGTTCACGCTTTGTGTGCTATGAAGATATGAATGTGCAGCCCACCGTGCTATCCCCCACTGAATCCAGAGCACCGGGAGGTCGTCAATAAATGGATCAACTGGCAGCAACTAAAGAAGATGCATGGTTGGTATACGATGGTGAATGCCCCGTATGTAAAACCTACTGCAAATATATCCGCATCCGCGAAGCCGTGGGTAATTTGCATTTGGTCGATGCACGCCACCCCGGTGAGTTAATGGATGAAATTACCCGTATGGGATTGGATATAGACCAGGGTATGGTATTGAAATTTAAAGATGCTATCTATTACGGCCCCGATGCAATCCATATGCTAACCCTGCTCAGCACCCCATCCGGGATTTTTAACCGCATTAATTATTATGTCTTCAGCACAAAAACAGGGGCGCGAATTTTTTATCCGCTTGGTAAAGCATTTCGCACGTTGCTCTTGAAAATACTCGGCATTCGCTATATTGAAAATTTAAAGAATCAAGCCAAATCGAACAATTAAAGAACGACCAATTAGAGAACAAACAATGAACAGTGAAATTTTGCAAGAATTACTGGCGCAGGAAGATGAAATCCAACTGGAATACTTCAATAACCAGACCGCGTGGGAACTGGGGAATTTACTGAAACTTGCAGCCGAAAAACGTTCTGCTTCTATCGCGATTGAAGTCTATGCATTTGAGCATGTGCTATTCAGTTATTTTATGCCGGGCACTAATAAAGATAATCACGACTGGATAAAACGCAAACGTCAATCGGTGATGCGTTTCGGTCACAGCTCCTTTTATCAAGGGCAATACAATGCCGCGAAGAATCGCGACTTTGAAACCCAGCCGCATATTGACCCGAAAGAATATTGTGCACATGGCGGATCTTTCCCGATCAGGATTAAAAACAGTGGTGTGATTGGTGCAGTGACGGTATCGGGACTAGCGCAAGAAATTGATCATCAGTTAGCGATAGATGCCTTGCGCCACATCATGAAGCAGGGCCGAGGTGCTTGATAGTATCAGGATGATTGGATAAAACTGTTTTATATCCCCCGCCAAAAAATACAGCGGGGGACATTTAAAAACTTAATTTATTTTTTTCGCCAGCATCGCACTTTTGTGATCCAGGATAAAACCACTCACATTGCCCCCGGCATCGCGCTGAAAGCTTACCGACATAGGTTTTTCTTTTACGAAAAATTCATTTTCAGCTTGCGGGAGTATTTCCATTCGCGGCTGCCCTTGCGACTCGCCAAACAGGTGATTACCCTCCCGCACAATCTTGATCGTTATATTGCCGCCGAGCAGATAGCTGCCGGTATATTGATCATATTGACTTGATGTCATGGGGAAAATAATTTTCTCTTCGGGCAAATAATCCGGCCATTGGTATTCCTGTGCAATCGCATTGGCGATTTCGCCAGCCAATAAAATACCCTGGTTGCCATTGGTCATAATGACTGCACCTTGGCCGCGGGTACCATAAGCCACTACGATAGCTTCAAAACCTTTATCAATACCCACATGCGAAAAGCGCTGCGCTGCGCCCTGTCCATCAATAGCGAACCCGAGACCATACCTACCCGATTGGATTGTCATCATCTCGCGCAGCATGGCAGGCGTCAGTGGTTGTTTTGCTTTACCATTCAACGATTGCTGCAACGCAATCAGCAGCTGTGCCAAATCCGAAGGAGTAGTCCAAAGCCCGGCAGCGGCTTGCTCGGGATAAGTGTGCCATTTACCCGGCAGAGGTGCGCCGTCCCAGTGTGCGGTTGCAGCGCGGGGTTCCAGTTTTTTCGGCAAGGGTTGCTCGTAAGTACTGTGTTTCATTCCCAATGGTTTAAATACACTTCGTTGCATCAACTCCGGAAAAGTTTTTTTACTCACATCCAGCAGCAACTGCTGCACAATCGTGTAACCACCGCCCGAGTATCGCCAACTGCTGCCAGGTGTGGTTTCCACGCGAACAGCAGCGCTATTGGCCGGGCTTACCCCATCCAATATTTGTACGAGATTGGGAACGGCTTGCCCGGCTGCATAACCTTCAAAACCATGTACATTGAGCCCGGCACTGTGGCTTAGCAATTGGCGCAAATTGACTTTTTTCTGCGCGGTAAATTGATTATCCGGCAACTTCCAACTGGTCAATTTATTGTTGATATTTTCATCGAGCGTTAACTTGCCCTGCTCAACCAACTTCAACGCAGCGACAGCAGTGACCGGCTTACTGATCGAGCCAGCCTCAAATAAAGTTTCAGCAGTGATGGCTTCACCGCTACCAACTTGTTTTACACCGTAACCACGAGCCCATTCGAGTTTGCCATTGTTAATGACCGCGATGCTCACACCCGGTACTTTATAAAACGCCATGCGCTCTGCGAGCTTCATACTTTGCGTTTCGCCCTTAACTCGCACCACAGGCAGAAGCCCATTCTCAACACGCGCCACCACTTCATCATTCGCGGCCTGCGTATAAGTAACTGCACTAAAAAACAAACTGAGTGCCAAAGGCAGGCATTGTGTAAAACGCATTCGGTGATCCTTATAAAAATAGATGGGTATTAAAAAATGAGTGAAACGAAAAAATTGGCAGGACGAAAAAAGGAATGGATTGTAGCAGCGCGATTTCACAGCGAACAAGCAAGGCCAACGGAAACTTTATTGTCTTAACAAAAATAAAAAATCTATTGCGGTAATTATTATTAAAAACCCCAATTCATTCCCAGCATGATTACCCGCCCGACACCGGGCACGCCTTGGTAATTATCCGGGCGAAACGCGGGTGCCAAATAATCTTTATTGAAAATATTATCGCCATGTAAATAAAGATCCACGCCTGGTTGCAATTGATAATTCACATGGAGGTTAACCAAGGTATATCCACCTAAAGGAGTGGTCTCAGTGGTGGTGATATTGGCGGGCAGGTCTTGTTCATTGGGATCGACAACACTGCCGTGATAATTGGCAAGCAAACTTGCTGTCCAGCGGTTATGTTCATAACTCAGGCTACCGCCAAATAAACTGTCGGATTGCGTATGTATTTCACCGACCGAATCAAAAAAATGTGTGAATGCGATGCGCGCTTGCCAGTGATCCAGCCACTGCTGTTGCCATTCCAGTTCTGCACCTGCCACCGTTAAATCACTATTAACCGGTTTGCGTTTCAGCGATGGCTCTGTGGCAACTGATTCCACGATCGCATCATCCACTTGGGTATTAAACAGGGTTGCTGTTGCCAGCCCTTTATCAAATAGATGCACCCATACCAACTCGGTAGATTTGGCTGTTTCCGGTTGCAGGTCAGGATTTTGCACAACCGTCACCTGGTTGATTACGCTGCTTTCCAAGCGTGAGGGCGCGCGAAAAGCTTCTGAATAAAGTAATTTCACTGTGTCGTCAGCATCCAGTTGTTGCACCAATGCAATACGCGGACTGAAATGTTCACCCACATCGGAATAGTTGTCGTAGCGTAAGCCTGTGGTCAGTTCCAGATATTTACTGAGCGGGACTTGCAACTGCGCAAAACTGCTGTTGATGATTCGGCCATCTTCCGGCGCTTGCGAAATCAGTGGCGCTATTGCAAATGGATCATCCAGGGAACCCAGGTGCGATGAAGTATCGGTCAACTCCGGGTTGCGCCATTCCCATCCAAGCAACCAGCGGGCGGTAGATGCTTCACCTTGTAATACCCACTGGGTGCCATATTCCTCTTCCACTATGCCGCCTTCATAGACAACCTGGCCGCTGGCATTAATCGGCGCGCGCCCCCGATAAAATTTATTGCTGTTAAAAAGATGGCCTTCGAGCGACATATTGTTAGCAAACGGATGGCGCCATCCCAGGTTAAGGCTGTCAGTGCGCGAATCAAAATAAGCGATGGGATGGGTGTAACCTACGGCATAAAATTCTTGTGTATCGCGGCTGGTCGCGCGGGCCGCCAGTGAAAATTCTCCTAACAGGCCACGCAGATAAATATCATCGGCACGATAAGGATCTGCACTAGTGATATGTGTATTGGTAGTTGGATCATAGAGATTCTGCGCTTCGCCATCGCCCTGCGCTGTACTCGCATAAATATCCAGTTTGCCCTGCTCCGCCTCAAGTCGCCATTGCAGGCTGGTATGACTGCGCTGGTCCCTACCCGCTTCCACCAATAGCTCGCGTTTGCTTTGGGTAACAATGTTAATCACCCCTGTCATGGCGTTACTGCCATAAATAGCCGAGCCTGGGCCGCGAATAAATTCAACCCGCTCAACATTTTCCAGGGGCGTCGCATTTTCAACTACACCGGCACCGCCATGCCAATCATTGTTGAGTCGCTGGCCATCCATGAGGATCAAAATTTCGGCCCCTGAATTACCGGCACTTCGGCCACGCGCCGAAATATTGCGATTCAGGCTGCTGGTATCAGACCTGTAACTCTGGAAACCCGGCACATAATTGACCAGCTCCGCCACCGTTTTGAACCCGAGGCGCCGGATATCCGCACGGGTGTAGACCGTCATTGATGCAGGTACTGAACGCAGGTTTTCTTCAGTGAGTGTCGAGCTGGTGACTTTGACATTCATCAGATCTTCCAGCGACATATCCAGATAATGTCCCTCTGGATCTTCTGCGGCTGTCGCAGCAGTACCTGCCACAAGATTAACCACACCAAGATGAACCACAAAAGTCCAATACGATAAAAATGCGATGGATGCACAGGCACCTTTTGACATAACTGCAACAAGCCTCAGACTGACTTCGTTATTAATGGCACAAAGTTATCAGCATCAACCGATAAGACAGGTGCCTTATACCAGCTCCTTCAAGTGTAGCTAATAGCGTCAGCCCGTCTATTCCAGGCTGCATTGATAATACTCAATCACTGCACCGATATTGCCAGAGCCTGCGGGAGTATCGCCATGAATTAATTGCCTGTTCTGATTCACAAATTGGATTGAGCGACTACAATATTCGGGCTTTTAACGAGCCCTTTCACACTTTCTCAAATAACCCTATGCAGGTTATCGGCATGAAAAACTTCAAATGGCCTCACCCAATAGGCCATTGAAGAACGTTTGAATGGATTTTAGGAAAATCAAATTATTACTTAGGAAATCAGGATTATGAAAAAAACGCTTTTGGCTCTTTCTATGTTTGCACTGGCTGCGTGCGGCGGCGGAGATGGTGATAAAACCAATCTTTTAAGCAACGGCGATGGGATTAGTAGTATTACTGGCGTGTGGGATGGTACGGAAAATCTGGGCAATGACGGCATCGATGAAAGCTATACCGTCATTGATAAAAATGGTTTAGTGACCTTCTATGACTATGCCGGTGATTCATATGACCAGGAAGGGAATTGTTATTGGATCGGGATCGCCCAGATAAAATCATTGGGTAACCATAATTTCGAATTGACGCCCTTGGGCGAAGCGGCAGGTGAAGAGTCTGAGGAATTCACCATTACCCGTACAGGTGACAAGCTCATTATTGAACTCAAGGATGCCGAAGATCCGGATGAAGATACCGTTACCCTGACCAAATCAAATAAATCAGCCAACAACTTTACACCGGAATGCGCCGATTCAAGCAGTACACATGCGCGTAATAAAATCAGTGGTGGAGCGAAGGTATTCGCACAACCTTAACTGGCCCAAATTGGATAAATAAAAACCCGCGCCTCGTCTGATTCGCGGGTTTTTATTTATCCAACCAGTGAAAATTTATTGTTGATTATTTCATTTGACGTCACGTCCTAAGCATCTGAATTTAAAGCCGCATTTTTAAAAACACTGGCTATACTCCAAGGCATGCTGTCGATAATCCCCCTGCCAACATACCTTCAAAAATCGCTCTGGAAAAAATGGGGGCTATTGGTGTGCCTGCTTTCACTGTTGGCATCTGCCGATATCAATCCCCATAAGATGCAACAGGTCATGCAGGCTCGCTATGGCAATGATGGGAGCGCATTATTGGGTGCATGGAACCGCATGCTGGACACTGCCAGCAAGGCGACACCACAAGAAAAACTCACACAGGTAAACCAGTTTTTTAATCGCAATGTTCGCTACACCGAGGACAATATCCTGTGGAAAAAAAGTGATTACTGGGCCACGCCTATCGAAACCATGGGCATGCGCGCCGGTGATTGTGAAGATTACACCATCGCCAAATATCTCAGCCTGTTGCAGCTTGGTATCGCCAATGAACAATTGCGCCTGATTTACGTCAAGGCACAAATTGGTGGCCCCCAAAGCAAACTATTCCAGGCACATATGGTGCTGGGTTATTACCCTGCACCTGATGCAATCCCGCTGATTCTCGACAGTTTAGTCAGCACGATTGAACCCGCCAATAACCGCCCCGACCTGCATCCGGTATTCAGCTTTAACAGCGAAGGTTTGTGGGTGGGCAACCAGGCGACAGCAGCCGACCCTACTGCACGCTTATCGCGCTGGCGCGACCTGCTCGCCCGCATTAATGAAGAGGGATTTTAAAATGAATCCCCGTACACAATATCTAACAACATCAAAAAAGATGAATGCTAAAAGGCCACCACTATGTCATTAATTAAACAATTGTGGATCGGTATTACGGTGCTCTTGCTGCTGGTGCTCGGCGGCAATTTTGTGATCAGCACCATTACCGCCAAAACATACCTGCAAGAGCAGTTGCGCTTAAAAAATATCGACAACGCCAATTCGCTCGCCCTGTCGATTTCGCAAATGCCGGATAAGGATCCGGTCACGCTTGAGCTATTGATCACGGCGCAATTTGATGCAGGCCATTACGAGTACATTATTTTCCAGGACGCCGATAAGCAGCCTATTGTCGCGCGCAATTTTGAAGATGCAGATCCCACAACGGACAAGGTTCCGCAATGGTTTGCCCGGCATGTGGTATTCAATGTGGCTCCCGGTATTGCGCAAGTACAAGATGGCTGGCAGCAAGCGGGAACCCTCATCGTCAAAAGCCATTCGCGCTATGCATTGGAAGCGCTCTGGAACAACACACTCGATTTATTGGACTGGTTTATTTGCGCCACCTTGCTCAGCGGTTTGATCGGCAGTTTTATTTTGAAATATATTTCGCGGCCGCTGGATTTAGTGGTTGATCAAGCTGAAGCCATTGGCGAACGCCGTTTTATTGTATCGGAAGAGCCCAAAACCAAAGAGTTCCAACGCCTGGTACGCGCGATGAATACTCTCTCGCAAGGCGTTAAACAAATGCTCGATAAAGAAGCGCGCCAACTTGAATTACTGCGCCGCGAATCGCAAATGGATTCATTGACCGGCTTGGCCAATCGCACCCACTTTTTAAATATCCTCGACACCCAATTAACCCGCGAAGATGCACAGGAAAACGGCATTATTGTGCTGGCGCGTGTGATGAATCTAAACGAGCTCAATAGCCAATTAGGCCACCAGCAGGTTGACCAGTTGTTGCGCGCTATCGCTGGGGTATTTAGCGATACCCAGGATAAACATCCCAACAGTTATGCCGGCCGCTTAAACGGCAGCGATTTTACTTTGATGATACCGACTGATGCCCCCATCGATATTATCAGCGCGGATATTTCGCAAAAATTGAATTTCCAATTGGTTGCGGGCGGCTTCGATAAAGTTGCCCTGCCCCTTGCACTTTGCAGTTTTAACAACAGCGATAAACGCAACGAACTTTTGCATAAACTGGATGGTGCATTGGCGCAAGCAGAATTAAAAGGTAATCGCGCCGTTGTTGCACTTGACAATAACCAGCAGGATTATGTGCAACATAATTTGACCGAATGGCGCAATGCCATTAGCGGCGCATTAACGACACAGGGCATTGCATTGGCGAAATTTCCCGTGCGCACAGCCACGGGGGAATTGCTCCACTATGAATCTGCTGTGCGCCTGGAGCTGGATGACGAGCTGAAATCCGCCGGTTATTTTATTCCTTGGGCTGCACGCCTGGGGCTGCTGCCGGATATCGATTTGGCCGTGCTTAAATTGGCGCTCACCCAGCTCAAGCGTGCGCCCGGTCCGCTGGCCGTCAACCTTTCTGCCACTACCCTGTGCAGCACCAGTTTTCGCGAGCAGATTATTACGCTCCTGCAAAGCGACTTGTTAAGTGCGCAACATTTATGGCTGGAATTTCCCGAAGTTTGTGTGCTGCGCCATCTGGAAGAATTGCGCACATTTGCCGCGCGGCTGCGCAGCTTCGGTTGCCGGGTTGGTTTGGAACATGTGGGGCTGGAATTTACCCAGTTCGGAAACTTGCAGGATATGGGCCTGGGCTATTTAAAAATCGACAGCGCGATTATTCGCAATATCCATTCCAACACTGGCAATCAGACATTTGTGCAAAGCCTCTGCACACTGGGCCATTCTCTGGGCATTGTGATGATTGCAGAGGGCGTGATTAATAGTGAAGAACAACAAACACTGATAAAAATTGGCGCTGATGGCCTTACTGGTCCGCACATCACTTGATTGAACATTGTTTTTTATGGATGCCCGCGTTCGCGGGCATGACGGCGGTGTGGCCGATAATCATTACCTGTGTGCGCGGGCCTGATGCATTAAAAAACTTTCGCAGTACTGGATAAATTTATGGATGCCTGTGTGCGCAGGCATGACGGCTATGTTGTCGATAAGATCATCACCTGTGTGCGCCGCGGGCATGACGACAAGGATGCATTACAAAGGCAAATTATCGCCGTCATCCAGCAGGTAAATCCCCTGGCGTTTGCCGCGCAACTCGCGGCGATTAAGCAACTTGTGTTGTGCCGCATCGGGCAGATCGGTAAAGCGGATCACGCCCTGCTCCACCAGCAAATTCACCACATCTTCCAACACCCGCGCCATTGTCTGGTCAGTTTGTTCCAGCGCTAATTGTTCCGCCGTTTTTTCCTGCTGGATAAATGCCAACAGCCCTGCTGCATCAGTCGCTTCTGCTTCGATAAAACCGTCTTCGGCAATTTTACTGACCGCAATTAATTCGCCTGCGGCATTGCGTTTGATATACATACTCGCCCTCGTCAAAATCCAACCTGATCCGGAAAAAAATCCCGCACAAAGACGCAATACTTTTCGCTTACGGATATATCGTCACTCTCGCGTAAGCGGGAGTCCAGCTTTTGCGATAAAAATCGCTGCTTATGGATCCCCGCTTTCGCGAGGATGACGACTAAGAAGGCTGAGTAAGCCTTAAGTGAACAGCATTACGCACAACTGCGTTTTTCCTTCACAACAATCGCAAATTAATCCGTAATCAACTTATTGTTGTTAAGCAGTTGGGTAATAATTTGTTGATCTGTTGTAGCACCGCTGTACACACTCTGCAAATCAACATTGTTCAGTACAATTTTTTGCGTTTCTGCTGAGCTGGTATAAGCCGCACTCACAGAATGTGAATCGGCAGCAAAACCACCGGTATGGCTGATATGGATAGTGGTAGTACCCCCCGCAACTTCAAAGTGCAGATAATCCGCCAAATTGCCTGCCGCATTATTGGCACCGACATGCTCACCAACCAGCAGGTCACGCAAATCCAGTACATCGCCACCGGTGTGGTTACTACCTGCTTGAGAGGTGACGAAATTATTGATGGTATCCACTGCTGGCGCACCTGCATTACCCTGGTCACCGAGGGTCCAGGCAAATACATCCACTGAAGTATCAACTCCCCCGCTCATGGTGTCGTTATCGGCACCCCCACTGATACGGTCAATACCGGTGCTGCCGGTGATCAGGTCATTGCCCGTGCCACCGTAGAACATATCCGAGCCAGAGGACGCTGAAAGGGTATCGTTACCCGCGCCGCCATTAATCACATCATTGCCATTGCCACCAGTAATAACGTTATCGCCATCGCCGCCGGTGATGTATTCATTCGCGTTGGTACCAGTCAAATTACCCGAAGTCGTGGTTGTTTTATCCACGGTGGTATAGGTCGCATGCAGCATCACTGTATTGGAAACACTCGCCGTACCGCCGCCATTGGCCTCGGTTGAGATGACCTGTACCGTCATGCTCGAACCTGACTGGGAGAAACCGCCCGGCAGGTTCAATGTGAGATTGGGCAGGTCACTTTCCTGTATCAACCAAACACCCAAGCCCAAATTGGTACCGGCATTGAAGGTTGCGCTAGTGGGCACGTTGCTGATCTTGACTGTCAGGGTTTCCGAGCCGTCGGTATCCACGAGGGCTGTTACAATCGGGAACTTGACGCTGATGCCAGCGGTGCCATGGGCAACCGCCAGGAGCGTTTTCATCACTACCAGGGAAGGCGCAGTGGCTGCACCGACACTGACATTCACCGTTGCTGTGCTGGTAGCACCCATTGGATCGCGCGCTGTATAGGTAAAACTGGCAGGACCTTCATAGTTGCTCGTTGGCACAAATACAACATTGTTACCCGAGATGCTGACGCTGCCATTCACCGGATTTTGCACACTCACAATCGATAACTTGTCGCCATCAACATCGGTGTCATTGGCCAGCAAGGTGGTGACCGGAATATTCAGGGTTGCATTGGGCGCGACCGTCGCCGAATTGCTGACGGCAACCGGGGCATCATTCACGGGCGCCACAGACAAATTCACTGTCGCAGTGGCAGTACCGCCATTACCATCGCTGATGGTATAGGTGAAACTGGCCGGACCGTTGTAATTGGCTGCCGGGGTAAATACCACACTGCCCGCCACCAGGCTCACCGTACCATTTACCGCGCCCTGCACACTCTGGATACTCAGGGTATCGCCATTGGCATCTGTGTCATTCGCCAGCAGCGAACTCGCGGGGATTGAGAGTGCAGTGTCTTCAACAGCGGAGAAAATTGTATTTTGATAAGACGGTACTGAAGACAGCAATTTATAGCTGGTACCCGCATCATCACTCAGCTCCAGCTTGAGCCTTGCATAGGCCCCCTGATCCCAATAGACAACCTCAACGGTATGCAACCCGCCCGTCGCTAAGGTAAATGAAGCATGCGTAGTGGTGTTCGACGATTGGTTCTGATTCACCTGGGCAACCACCACACCATCGACACGGATCTGGAAGCCGTCGTCAGCCGTCACTTTAAAGTTGTAAGTACCTGCACCCAGCTCGACAAAACCGCGCATACGGATAATGGCATCGGAGGTCGTCGCCGGGTCGGTACTCAGGCTCGTCGCATCGCTACCCAAAAACGATTGCAGGTTAGTGCCATTGCCGAGGTTATTGCTGAAGGTCGAGCTAGCGCCGTAATCGAAGGTTTTGGCGATAAAGGTAGCATCTGCCGTCCGGCCATTGATAAACGAATACACCTGCTCAACGCTGCTGAGGTTCGGGCCATTCAGGGTATCGCTATAACCAAAGTATTCCGACACCAAACCAATATTGCTCGCCGCCGTAGACATAGCTGTATCGGCATTGGCAACGGGAGCTTCATTCGTACCAACAACGGTGATGACTACCGAACTGGTAGTACCGTCAATACTGCTAACGGTGAAGGTTTCGGTTTTGGTCTCACCCTCTTTCAACGCCTGTACAACCGGTTTGCTGTTGTCGATGGTGTAAATCCAGTTGCCGCCTGCGGTGATAGAAAAACTACCGTAGGTGCCTGGGGTATTGGTCTGGGCCTGGAATGCCGCCTGGCCTGCGTCCGGATCGACAATACTGAGTACGCCGCTGGCGCTGGTTTGCGCCGGGGTATCTTCTTTGACTGTGCCGGAACCTGACCCCAATACCGCCGCGTCAGCAACCGGGTTAATGGTAATGCTGACCGTTGCGGGCGTTGCATCTTCAAGGTTCAGGTTATCGTTGGCCGCATAAGTCAGGCTGGTGGACCCATTCCAGTTGGTGGTTGGCTTGAAGTAAACCGGGCCGCTCACAACATCGCCCACCGCGATTGCAGATGTCATCAGGTTGTCACTGTAAAGCACGCCGTTGGCAGGCAGGCTCTTGATCACAAACCCGGTCACGGTGCCATCGACATCAGTACCAGCCAGATTGATAGTGACCAGGGTGTCTTCATCACCAGTCACCGTTACAGCATTGGTCTGCGGGGCATCATTCACCGGCGTTACAGCAATAGTGACTGTAACGAGATTGCCATTGGTGGTGCCATCATTGGCGCGATAGGTAAAGCTGTCGCTGGTCGTTTCACTGCCGTCGTGGGTGTAGCTGAAAGTGCCGTTGGCATTCAGGGTCAAGGTGCCATGGCTGGGGTTAGATACCAGCACCGCACTCAACGTGTTGCTTTCCGCATCGCTGTCATTGGCCAACAGGTTATTGGCGCCGCTGGCGAGGATAGTCGCGGTGCCGCCCTCGGCTACATCAATGTGGTCGGCAACACCCACCGGTGCATCGTTGACCGGGGTGACGGTGATATTGACGGTGACCTCATTGCCATCCACGGTGCCGTCGTTGGTTTTGTAGGTGAAGCTGTCGACAGTGGTTTCACTACCATCGTGGACATAGCTGAAAGTCCCATTGGGGTTGAGTACCAGGGAGCCATGAGTCGGGCCAGTCACCAGCACGGCTACCAGCGGATCCAGGTCTGCATCGGTATCATTCGCGAGCAGGTTGGTAGCGCCGCCATTGAGGGTAGTCGCAGTGCCACCTTCAGCCACGGTAATCGCATCGGCCACAGTCACCGGGGCGACGTTAACCATATTCACGGTCACAGTGACGGTCGCAGTAGCAGTGCCACCGTGATCGTCATCGACGGTATAGGTAAACGTGTCGCTGCCTGAGAATCCGGCATTGGGGGTATAGACAGGGTTGCCGGTTACAGCATCAATCACCACCGAACCGTTAGCGCCCTGGGTGACTTCGGTGACGGCGAGGCTATCGCCTTCTGCGTCTGTGTCATTGCCGCGCACAGCAATGGTGACGGCTGTGTTTTCGTCGGTAGTTGCCGTATCGTCAAGGGCGATGGGCGCGTCATTCTTGGCCGTTACAGCAATGGTGACGGTCACCAGATTGCCGTTGGCAGTGCCGTCATTGGCGCGATAGGTAAAGCTGTCGCTGGTCGTTTCGCTGCCATCGTGGGTGTAGCTGAAAGTACCGTTGGCATTCAGGGTCAAGGTGCCATGGCTGGGGTTGGATACCAGTATCGCACTCAATGTGTTGCTTTCCGCATCGCTGTCATTGGCCAGCAGGCTGATGGCACCGCTGGCGAGGATGGTCGCGGTGCCGCCTTCGGCTACATCAATGTGGTCAGCAACACCCACCGGGGCATCGTTGACCGGGGTGACTTTGATGTTGACGGTGACTTCATTGCCATCGACTGTGCCGTCGTTGGTTTTGTAGGTGAAGCTGTCGTTAGTGGTTTCGCTGCCATCATGGACATAGCTGAAAGTGCCGTTGGGGTTGAGCACCAGGGTGCCGTGGGTCGGGCCGGTCACTAATACTGCCACCAGCGAATCCAGGTCGGCATCGGTATCGTTCGCCAGCAAGCTGGTAGCCTCGCCATTCAGGGTGGTCACGGTGCCGCCTTCGGCCACAGTAATTGTCTCCGCCACAGTAACCGGCGCGTGATTCACGGCATTCACCGTCACAGTGACGGTCGCAGTAGCAGTGCCACCGTGATCGTCATCGACGGTATAGGTAAACGTGTCGCTGCCTGAGAATCCGGCATTGGGGGTATAGATAGGATTCCCGGTGAGGGCATCTATCACCACTGAACCGTTAGCGCCCTGGGTGACACCGGTGACGGTGAGGCTATCGCCGTCCGCATCGGTATCGTTGCCGCGCACGCCGATAACAACGGCGGTGTCCTCATTGGTCGTCGCGGTATCGTCGAGGGCAACAGGGCCGTCGTTGACCGGGCTAACGCCAATATTCACTGTGCTAGTGGTAGTACCACCTTTGCCATCGCTAATGGTAACGACAAAGCTGTCGCTGCCGTTGTAGTTGGCATTCGGTGAATAAACAAAAGTGCCAGTCGCCGGGTCAAGCACAACAGTGCCATTGGTCGGCTTGCCGGAAACGCTGAAACTCAGGCTGTCGCCCTCAGGATCAGAAGCACTGACCTGGCCGCTGACCGGGGTATCTTCCGAAGTCTCCAGGTTCAGGTTGTTGGCCACTGGGGCATCGTTCGCCGGCGTGACACCAATAGTGATGGTGCTGGTCGTGGTACCGCCTTTGCCATCGCTGATGGTGACCACAAAGCTATCGCTACCGTTGTAGTTGGCATTCGGGGTGTAGGTGAAGCTGCCAGTAGCAACATTGAGCACGACTGTGCCGTTGGCGGGTTGGCCGGAAACTGTATAAGCCCGTGTGTCGCCGTCCACGTCGGTAGCGGTGACTTGGCCATTGATAGGTGTGTCTTCCGGTGTGCTCAGGTTTTGATTGCTGCTGACCGGCAGGTCATTTACTGGTGTAACCCCAATAGTGATGGTACTTGTCGTAGAACCACCCTTGCCGTCGCTGATGGTAACAACAAAGCTATCGCTGCCGTTGTAGTTGGCGTTCGGGGTATAGGTGAAGCTGCCAGTTGTGGCATTAATCACCACCGAGCCATTTGCCGGATTGCCAGAAACGCTGAAACCCAGGTTGTCACCCTCCAGGTCAGAAGTGCTTACCTGGCCGCTGACTGGCGTATCTTCCGGGGTAGCCAAGTTCAAATTGCTGGATACCGGGACATCATTTACTGGCGCGACACCAATAGTGATGGTGCTGGTCGTTGTACCACCCTTACCATCGCTGATGGTGACCACAAAGCTGTCGCTACCGTTGTAGTTGGCGTTCGGGGTGTAGGTGAAGCTACCAGTAGCAACATTGAGCACAACTGTGCCGTTGGCGGGTTGGCCGGAAACTGTATAACCCAGTGTGTCGCCATCCACGTCGGTAGCGGTGATTTGACCAGCGATGGGGGTATCTTCCAGTGTGGTCAGGTTTTGGTCGCCGCTCACGGGCAGGTCGTTTACGGGTGTAACACCCACAGTGATAGTGCTGGTTGTTGTGCCGCCATTACCATCGCTAATGGTGACGACAAAACTATCACTGCCGTTGTAGTTGGCGTTCGGTGTATAAACAAAAGTGCCGGTCACCGGGTCAAGCACAACGGTGCCATTGGCAGGCTGGCCGGAAACTGTATAGCTGAGCGAATCGCCTTCAATATCCTCAGCAATCACCTGGCCGCTAACAGGCGCATCTTCATCCGTCGTCAAACTCAAGCCAGCCGTGGTCGGAGCGTCATTAACTGGTGCAATATTCAGGTTGATAATGGTATCGGCGGAGTTGCCGTGGCTATCGGTCACAGTGACGACAAAACTGTCAGAACCGTTGTAATTGGCATTGGGCGTAAAGGTAAATTGGCCGGTCACCGGGTCGAGTGTTACAACGCCATTCGCCGGAGGTGTTGTGAGGGTGAAGGTGATGGCATCGCCTTCAGTATCTTCAGCGATCACCTGGCCGGTAACTGATTCATCTTCACTAGAGGCAATTACCTGGTCGGTAACCAGGGGCGTGCGGTTGGTGTACTCACCGTCACTAATCCCCGCAGCCCGATCAAGCGGATTAGCTGACGCAAAATCAAAGGATTGGGAGTCAGTGGTTTCGATCAGACGTGTTAGCTGGACAAAACTGTGCCCTTCACTCGAACCACCACCCGTATTGCCGGCAGCCGTTTCTTCCAACTCTTCGAGTAAATCACCGCCCTGCTCCAGCACGGTCAGCGCTTCTTGTACGCTTGCATCGCTCAACAACGCCTCATCAGTCTCAGTAGCAGTTTGGGCGAGCAAATCGCGACTCATCCCCACCGTCAAACCACCATTGATCACCAGAGGATCGCCATTACCGGTATCCAACTCAACCCGGGCGCCTTTTGCGGTTACCAATATCTCGTCATCGTTCAGTGTGCTGCCCACGGTCAGGGCGCGCCAATTACCATCAGCAGTTTTGGCCCAGGCTTGTCCTTGTAGGAATGAAACTTTGGCAACGGCGTTACTCATAGATGACTCCATTGGTATGTAAAAATTGGGTACGTAAAAATGGGCATCACTCCGGGAGTGAGTGCAATATGAGGAGTTTAGGAGCCGATGAAAAATACGCCATTGGACCAAAGGACAATGAGCAGCAACTTTTTATTTCTATAAAAGAATAAGGAATAGGATATGGGGATTTTCGATAAAAAAGATTTAAATGCCAGATACCCTGGACATCACCAGCACCAACTGCAGGCGATCACGTACTTGCAGCTTTTCAAACGCAGCACCCAAATGGGCTTTTACGGTTCGCTCAGTGATATCCAGATCGCGCGCGACTTCTTTATTGCTTTTACCGGCGGCAACCAATTCAGCCACCGCTTTTTCACGACTGGTAAGGAGGGATAAATCGACGCTGGTTCCATTTGCAGGAGGCAGGACACGCGCTGTCGCCATGACCAGTTGCCGCATTAAATCGGCACCCAACCACATACCGCCAGCAGCCACTACCTGGGCAACCTGGACAAGCACTGCTGGCAGCGCCAGATAATGCACATACCCGCTGGCCCCCGCCTCCAGTGCGAGGCGCGCCTCGTGCGGATTTTCAACCATCGTCATGGCAATCACCCGTGCACCAGCAGCGCCCAAACTCTGGATTTGCACATAACTCAGCTCATCGCGCAGGAGCAACCACACACAATCATTCACGCCTGCCACCGGTGCGGCAGCACTAATCCGGGCTTCAGGAAAAGCCTGCAACCAACGCGGTGAACTTATGTCGGAGGGTGAAAAAAACAGGTGCGATATCATCGTTCAGTCATGGCATTTTGTTGGGCGCGCAGCACCGGTTTTAACAAATAGGCAAGTACCGTTTTCTTGCCCGTCAGTATATCTACCTGGGTCATCATACCCGGCATAATCGGCAGTGTCGGATCAAACCCGGCACGCTCGGTGCGCACCCGCACAATATAAAATGTGCGCTCTTTTTCATCGGTGATGGTATCCGGACTGATATGTTCCACTATTCCGCGCAGGCCACCATAGATCACAAAATCATAGGCGGTGAATTTGACTATCGCCTCCTGCCCCGGATGCAAAAACGCAATATCTTTGGGCGATACTTTTGCCTCAACCAGCAATTGATCATCGAGAGGCACCATCTCTACCACTTCATGCCCTGGTTGCACCACACCACCGACAGTATTGGTAAATACTCGCTGCACAGTGCCGCGTACAGGCGAGCGAATTTCCGCGTATTTGATTTTATCGGCAAGGCCGGTGCTGGTTTCGGAAAGCGATGCAATTTTGCTTAACACTTCCGATAATTCATTGCGCCATTTATTGCTGGCAAGCAATTCGGTTTCGCGCAATTTTCCTTCGGATTCCTGCACAGCTAACACCAAACGCGACTCCTGCGATAAAGCCTGTTCGCGTTCACCGCGTGCGTTGGAAACTTCACCTTCCAAACGCAAAATTTCCACTTCCGAAATAGCACCACTGACAAGCAAGGGTTTGGTCACTTTTAATTCTTGCGAGGCCAACTCAAGTGCGCGCGTAACTTGTGTTAATTTCGCCCGCACTTCATTCAATTCTTCCGAGCGCTGATCCAACTGGCTGCGCGCAATACTTAATTGCTCATCCAGTTCCTTGCGATTGGATTCATAGAGATTGCGTTCGTGATTCACTATCTCCGGCGCATCAGCTACCAACTCATCGGCAAATACCAACGCGCTATTCGACGTTAACGCTTGCAAGCGTGCCGCACGGGCTTGCAGCGATACATATTCAGCGCGATTTTCGCGAAAGGTTGAAATAAAGCGGGTGGGATCTATACGCAATAACAAATCACCTTTTTCAACCACTTGCCCTTCGCGCACTAACACTTCCTGCACGACACCGCCATCAAACGATTGGATCACTTGCAATTGTGATGAAGGAATTACCTTACCTTCACCGCGCGCCACTTCATCCAATTGTGCGAATGCGGCCCACACCAATAATAAAAATACAATCAATGCAATTACGCGCAGCAGCGCGCGGGCACGCACCGGTTCTTGTTGCAACTTAGCCCAATCCGAATCCGTCACCCAATCTTTGGGTTGCTCATGCAAAGGATCAAGCCAGCGCGCGTAGGCTTTATCGATATAACGGGTCGCAGGCAACCCCAATTTATCCAACCAGCGGCCAACGCGTTCGAACCAGATTTTATCGCGTGTGGCCATCATTATGAGGCCCTCCCGATTCGACCCTGGCGCAATGCTTCCACTACTTGTTCTTTCGGCCCGTCGGCCACAATTTTTCCACCGTCAATCACGATAATACGATTGACCAATTCCAGCAGCGAGGTGCGATGAGTAATTACCACCAGGGTTTTGTGCTGTGCAAATTGCGCCAGGTTGCGTTTGAATTCTTCTTCACTGGTGTGATCCATAGATCCTGTTGGTTCATCCATCAATAAGATAGAAGGATCACTTAAGAGCGCGCGCGCGATACTCACCGACTGCCGCTGCCCACCCGACAATAATTGCCCCTGCTCACCCACTGGCATCGCCAGGCCCATAGGGTGTTGATTGACAAAATCCGTAAGCCCACTCATGCGCACCGCATCCAGAATTGCCTCATCACTTGCGTGGGGCGCGCCCATAGAAATGTTGTCGCGCAGCGAGCCAAAAAATAAATTCACATCTTGCGCGACATAACCCATATTGCGGCGCAGCTCAGCAGGGTCGAGTTGGCGGATATCAATACCATCCAACAATACTGTCCCCGCCACCGGTTCATATAAACCGGCGATTAATTTTTCGAGTGTGGTTTTTCCTGAGCCATTGCGCCCGAGGATCGCGACATGTTCACCGGGATTTATTTTGAAGGAAACATCGCGCAATACTTCGCGCTCGTCCTGCGGATATTTAAAAGCAACCTTTTTAAATTCAATTCCACCTTGCAAGCGCGGACGGCTGATCCAGTTCGCATCTACCGGGCGCTCCACCGGTTTTGCCATAATCGTGTCCAAGGCAGTCAGGGCAGTAGCAGCCCCGTGGTACTGCATCAATAATCCCGCTGTTTGCCCTACCGGCCCCATAATGCGCGATGACAACATATAAGCGGCAATTAATCCGCCCTGGCTTAAATTGCCCTCAATAATTTGATAAACACCAACGATAATAATCACCACCGACACCGCCTGCTGGACCCACAGGGTACTGGTGCCAACCGAGCCGGACAGCAAGCGCATTTTGACGCCCACGCGCGATACCAGCAGTGTGGTTTTTTCCCAAACGGCCTGCATACGCCCTTCTGCACCGAGGGTTTTTACGGTTTCCAATGCACTTAAACTTTCCACCAAAGTTGCGTTACGTTGCGCGGATGCCTGCATGGAATTTTCTGATAACAAATGCATTTTGTGTTGTACCGCGGCGGTGTAAATCATCACCAGTGCAACACCAACAAGGATGGGAAATACCAGCGGCCAGGAAATGAATAACACCGCAATTAAAAACAAGAGTACAAAGGGTAAATCTACCAACGCCAAAATAGTTGCCGACGAAATAAAACTACGGATAGCTTCAAACGATTGCAGGCCCGCGGTAAAAGAGCCTACCGATGCAGGCCGCTCGGATAATTTCATCCCCAATACCCGCTCCATAATACTGGCAGAGAGCGTGACATCCACGCGGCTCGCCGCGAGGTCAACAAACCAGGCGCGCATCATACGCAATACCAAATCGGCGCTGATGGCAATTAACATTCCAATCGACAAGACCCAGAGCGTATCGGTCGCGTGGTTGGGTACCACGCGGTCGTACACATTCATCACAAATAGTGGCGATACCAATGCAAAAAAATTAATCAGCAACGCCGTCAACAATACATCACGGTATAAATATTTATGGTCAGCAATGACACTCCAAAACCAGTGGGCGTCCGGATTTTTTGCATTCGCTGTTTTACCAATCTCGGCTGTGCGCGCATCAAAACGTTCCAGCGGACGGACATAAATCGCACGACCAGTGTAGGTGCCTGACAACTCCTCCAGCGACGCATCCACCACCGCATCACCCAACTCTGGATAAATCAGTTGCGCACCCTGTGCATTTATCGCCAGCAACACACAGGCCTGGTTGTCATTCAATAAAAGTACCGCAGGAAAAAGTGCGCTATTGAGATGCGCTAAGTCGCGCTGCACGATTTTGCTGGTAAGCCCCGCACGTTTGGCCGCACGAGTAAATAAAGAAGGCGTTAGTTGATGTGCATCCAGCGGCAAACCAGCCAACAGGGTTTCGCGTGTACTGGTGATCTGATGCGCGCGTGCAATCAGCAATAAGCATTCAAGCAGCGGCCCACCGGTGTTGGCTGCCTGGGATACATTGGTTGTGAATTGGACATCAAGGGTCATCGTGGCTCCGGGAGCGGCAAGCAGGCAAAACAAACTGACAACAAATGGCTATCTGCCGATAAACCAAAAGCCTTTGTAATATAGATGGCCATTGAATCACGCGCAATTTCCTTGCCCTTGATCCATCTATCAGGCCCGAAAAAAACAGGCATAAAAAAACGCATCAAACCCATGGCAAAAACCGTGACATTTGATGCGTCTTCCGTTATCGGCAACCATCACCGGCTCGCGCCTGGTTGGCACACAACTTAATAGTGTGGATTTTCTTTATCCGTTTTATTCGCTGCGCGTGACTGTGACATCAACACGGCGATTAGCAGTTTTACCCACCTCAGTTGTGTTATCCGCCACTGGGCGAGTCGCCCCCAAACCTTCAACAATCATGGGGATAGCTTCCAAACCGTTCAACACAAAATAATCGCGCACGCGCTGTGCACGGGCTTTCGATAAAGAAAGATTCAACGCATCAGGTCCGGTGTTATCCGTATGCCCTTCAATACGAATCTCCACAACATTGGGAGTAGCCTTGATTCCGGCAATCAGTTGATCCAGTTTTTGTGTTGCTCCTGATTTTAATTGCGAGTTGCCCACATCAAATAATGTATCACCTGAAAGTGGGGTTAATTCACTGATCAAATCGTCGCGCCCCATTGCAACGGGAGCGATATCAGGGCAGGCAGATTCAGAAATATTGAGTGAATCTTCCACTTTAGTTTCATGCAATACACCCAAACCATCGCGCATAATTCCCAGTGCAGGCAATAAGCTTCCCATAGCCGCAAGGGAACGGGCATGGGCAATTTCCAAATCGCCAGTAGCAATAATCAGGGCGCGGCTTGCCTGGAAATATTCGTTTTCGGCATCGAGCAAATCGAGCAAGGTACGCTGACCAATATTGAATTGTTCCGCATAGGCGATGCGCACTTTGTCGCTCGACAAACGATGTTGTTGTAAGGAGGTGAGTTGCTCATTAATTCGCTGGGCATCGTTGTAAGCGATTTGGGTGTCCTGACGTAAATCGACGCACGCCTGATCGCGCAAATCTTTTGCCTGGTTCACCAACTCCAACGAACGGCGCACTGCCGCACGATTGGCGCCGCCACTGTACAAGTTATAGGTCAGCGCCAATTCAACCGCACTTTCATCGCCATAACTGCTTGGATCGGTGCGATTATCAAAACCGTCCTGATTGCGGCTGGTCACCTGACGCGCACGCAATTCCGCTTTGGGATAATAACCAGAGCGCTCTACTTTAACGGCTGCTTGCGCAGCGCTGATATTCTTGATTGCTGCATGGAAACCAGGATTGCCCTGGTAAGCAAGTATCAATGCCGAGCGAATATTCTCGGGTAATTTTTGCTGGACGAGCTCAGTAGCTACCAGATTTTCGGCAGGCAGGTTGCCAACCACACGCAAATAGCGCGCGGTAACATCGTGCAAATTAGATGCCTCTGTTAGCAAGTTCGACTCAGCCAATGCCAAACGACCTGCAACCTGCTCCAGGTCAACGCGGCGCCCTACACCGGAAGCCGAACGCTCTTCGATTTGGCTATAAACTTCACGGTGTTTCGCGTAATTATTACGCGCCAACTCAACCAGATCGCGATTGCGTTTGACGTCTTCATAAGCGCGCACAGCTTCAAGGGCTGTCGTTTCAACTGAGCTTAACAACTCGTAGTAACGCACCAGGCGCGCGCTATCAAACTGCTCAACTTCACCTGAGGTACGGAAACCATTAAACAACATCTGGCTGAGTGTTAGCTGTGCCTGATTATTGGTGTAACTCGCACGACCATCATAATCGCGGTTAGTTTTTCCGGTTGATGCACCTGCATCCACAGAGGGTAAATAACCCGCGCGTGCAATACGCACATCTTCTGCTGCTGCGGTAAATTCGTGCCAGCTCGCTTGCACATCCGGGTTGGATTCGATCGCTTGCAACGCAGCATCTTTTACGTTGTTTGCAGCAACTGATTGCGCTGCAACCTGACCGCTAAAAACAAATAGTGAAAGTAATGCTAAAGAATGAGGAAACAGGGAGGTACGGTTAAAAAAAGAAAGTGCCATTAGAATTTTTCCATATGAATTGCACGTAACAATCAATACAAATAATCAATACAAACAATCAATATCAACAATCAATACCGAAACAACACCAAAAAAGGAGTGCGAAAAAAACCATCAAGAAATACAAAATTAAAAACAAGACAAGTTTGAAAAAACAGAAAATCTTATAAAAGTAACCTGTCGCTTACAGGAAGATGTTCATAGCAAGTGCGCGTATAAATGAACCACGCTTATAAATGAACATAGGAAGGCGAGAAAATCCCTATTGCAGAAGCCAAACCACCTGTATCGGGACCACGTAATCCAGAAAACCGGGCATAACTTATAGTAGATAATGCTGGGTATAAAAAAAGTGTTTTTAGACTCACAATCACAGTTATGGCACAAAAAACATCCAATTTGATGTTTTCATCATAACTCAGTGATGATTTATGCCACAACAGAATTTGTAAGTGTGATTCAAATCACACTTTTTAATTCCATTAGGTATTTGAAAAGCCATCAATAACCGGTAATGCCTTAGATTTTGCTATAAGTGCTAATCGTAAAATCCAGGCTATCGCGTAATTCACTCACCAATATTGCCTCGCGCAGCTCGGGCGCCAAACGCCAGGCAAAAGGCGTCATCGCCAGCAAGGCCGCGCACATCTCACGCTCATGCACCACTAACTCACTGCTCAATCGATGCTGTCCCGCCAAAGTAAATCCCTGCGGTGTCATTGGCGGTTGATGCGGGCGCACGTCGCGATAAATACGCGAGCGCAAACCCAGCAGGTGATTCTCGCCGGGCGCAACTATAACCAAACTGCCCCCCGACTTTATTACACGCCATAACTCCTCATCTTTACTCGGTGCATAAATGCGTGTCACCACATCCATGGATTCATCGGCAAAGGGCAAATCAAAACTCGATGCCACGCAATAAGTCGGTGCAATTTTATCCTTGGTCGCTTTCGCAGCAAGCCGTACTCCGGCTTTGGCAATATCAATCCCGTAAACGCGGGCAGCAGGTAAAGCGGTAGAAAATCCTGACGTGAAATAACCTTCGCCACAACCTATGTCCAGCAAGGTTTCAACGGTTGTTGGCATGAGCATCTGCAACTGCTCTTTAAGCGGCGCAAAAAATCCCGCCTGCAAAAATTGACGGCGCGCTTGCAGTTGTTCTTTGGCATCACCTGGTTCACGCGAATGTTTATTTTGCACTGGCAACAAATTGAAATAGCCTTCTTTGGCGCGATCAAATTGATGCCGGTTCGCACAAGCAAGACCTTGTGCATTGGGTAGCAACGGTTGATGGCAAAGTGGGCAGCGCAACTCTTTCATAGAAATGAATATTTTTGGATATAGGTATCGAGATAAAGGATGAGAAAAAAGAAGCGCGCAGGATGCCGACTCACTACTTATTTAGCAAGCCAGATAAAACGATAAGGGCACACAACCTGTTGATGAGAGGTTATGTGCCCTGAAACGGGTTAACTTTCTTCAGGTACTTCGTAGCGATCAATGATATCGCGCACCAAACCACTGCGCACAATATCTTCACGCTCAAACTCATGCACATACACATTCGCCAAACCATCCAACAGGTTTACGGCATCCTCCAAGCCATTGGGGCCGCGAATATCGCTTTGTTTAATATCGCCATTAATGACGACCTTACAATCTTCACCAATCCGGGTAAGGAACATTTTCATTTGCGCCGGAGTAGTATTTTGCGCTTCGTCGAGAATCACAAAGGTTTTGCTGTTAAAGGTTTTACCGCGCATAAACGCGAGCGGTGCTGCCACAATACGGCCATGGCGCAAACAATAATCAACCGTACCTGCACCGAGGCGCTCATTCAAAATATCGCGGAAGGCATCGATATACACAGAAAATTTTTCGTCGAGATCACCCGGTAAAAAACCGAGATTCTCACCAGACTCCACTGCCGGGCGCGTAAGGATAATGCGCTCGATACGGCCAGATTCCAGCGCCTCTGCTGCCAATGCACCGGCACAATAACTTTTACCCGTACCGGCCGGGCCAATACCGAAAGTCAGCATATGGCTATTGATAGCATTGATGTACTGTTGCTGGGATTTGTTTTTAGCGCGGAGCGGCTGGGGGGAGCGAGGAGGTGAGTAAGCTGTTTCGACTTGCTGCGAGCGGGATTTAATTTCGACAATGTTGTCATCACTTCGTTGATTCTTTCGCGATTTATGTCGCGACGCTGGGTAGCTGGTATCGTCGTACGAATGATGGTTTGCACTACGTCTGGCATGCGTTTTTCTTGCCATAAAGAATAATCCCCTTCAGGTCTGAATATAATACGGGCGATTTTGCAAAGGCCCAATATCGTGAAATTACCCGAGAACGCAATTTTCTATGGAATGGTGTCTGTGTCGTTTACCCCCTTTTATTACTCATTGATCAGTCGATGATTCGCCAATCGGTAACTCACTGATAAAAAACAATAAAACAAATCGAGTAAAACACTTTTAATAAAACAAAAGTTTGTGACAGATAGATGATACTGGCATGCGCCAGAAAATTATTTATATATTATTGGGCAGTTACTGGTTAATTCACCACCCTTGACCTGATACTAGGCTTATTTTAAAACAGGGTCAATCATCTAATTGAAATAAAATTGACATGCCAGGACGCATGAAGCCGGGCACAAATGCGCCTCACTTATTCATCATTATCCTCAATTTGTTTGCTGATTTTCTTTTTCGGCGGGGCAAAACCATCAACCACTGCCGCTGTCTTAAGAGCTGTAGGCACACGGCGATTGCCAATATTTTTCTTATCCCGCTCGCGCACTTTTACTTTGGGTGCATCAGCTTTTTTATCTTTTGCGGTGGTTTTCTTTTTCGTCCCGACAGATTTACCGGATGATTTGGTTTTATCCGGGCCTTGATATTTACCCTTCAAACCCGGCATAGTAATTGTCTCGAATGTTGCCCCCAGGTAACGTTCGATCCCTTTGGTGAGATTCCACTCTTTCGCATCCACCAAAGACACCGCCCTGCCCTCGTTATCGGCGCGACCAGTCCGGCCGATGCGATGTAAATACTCATCGCCCGAATATGCCATATCCATATTGACGACCAACTCAACACCGGGAATATCCAACCCCCGCGCTGCCACATCCGTTGCAACCAACACTGTTGTCCTGCCTTGGCGAAAATGATCGAGGGTAATCTTGCGTTGGTCCTGGGTGATATCGCCATGCAAGGTCCCAACGCGGAATTTGTTGTAGCGCAATAAATTATCCAGTTGGGTCGCTTTGACTTTGGTGTTCGTGAAGATAATCGCTTTTTCAAACGTCGATTTTTGCAGGAGCGCAATCAGCAATTTTTCTTTGTGCTTGTAATCATCGGCCAATAGCATTTGCTGGATAATGGCATTGGGTTTTTCGTCGATATAAATTTCCTGAGCTTCGCCAGGAATCACTTGCTTGATCAAATGACGCAGGCCTTTTTGTTCCATAGTCGCCGAGAACAAAAAGGTCTGGCGCTCAGTGCGGCAGGTGTTGGTGATTTTCAGTACATCTTCGCTCAAGCCCATGTCAAGCATGCGATCCGCTTCGTCCAACACCAAAAACTCAAGGCCAGAAAATTCTGTCGATTTATGGGCGACATGCTCAGCCAAACGCCCCGGCGTCCCCACTACAATTTCCGGGTTCTTGCGCAGCATCGCCTTCTGGTATTTCAACTCTTCACCGCCACAGATCATGCCCACCTTCAAACTGGTGAATTTGAGCAACTGCTCGGCGTTTTTCACGATCTGGCGAGCCAGCTCGCGGGTGGGTGTCAAAATCAGGATGCGGGTCGAGCTCGGGTTTACCGGCGGCCTGGCAAGAATCGCCTGAATCGCAGGCAGCAAAAATGCCGCTGTTTTGCCGCTGCCGGTTTTGGAACTGACAATGAGGTTCTGGCCTGCTACCGCTGCCGGAATCGCTTTGAGCTGGACCGGAGTGGGCTGTTCGTAACCCAATACATCAATCGCCTTGCGCAATTGGCTATCGCTAATCAGGTCGTGAAAAACAGGCTGAGTCATTAAGAACCTCGATAATCAGTAAAAAAGATGGGTTTTACCCGCAAAAGGCCGCGCAATCTACGCAGGGTTGAACAAATTATCAACCAAAACCGGCTAAAATGCCGGCCTTTGAACGAACCTTGGCAAATCTATGCGCATTATGTTGGCCCCGATGGAGGGCGTTGTTGAGCATCATGTACGTGACATCCTATCGCGTATTGGTGGATTGGATGGTTGTGTGACCGAGTTTATCCGCGTCACCGACCAAAAGCTGCCCTACAAAGTCTTTTATAAGTTTGCACAGGAACTGGAAAGCGACTGCAAAACCCCGAACGGAACACCAGTAAGGGTGCAATTGCTTGGCAGCAAACCCGAGCCTATGGCGATCAATGCACTAGAGCTAGTCCGCTATGGTGCTAAGGCAATCGACCTGAATTTTGGATGCCCGGCAAAAACCGTCAATTCCCATGAAGGTGGCGCCTGCCTGTTGCGTACACCTGATCGCGTTTACTCCATTATTAAAGCCGTGCGCGATGCAGTGCCGCGCGACATTCCTGTTACCGCCAAAATTCGCCTGGGTTATGAGGATCGCAGCAGCTATATGGATAACGCCCGCGCCGTCGAAGCTGCTGGTGCTGATGAACTGACGGTTCACGCCCGCTCAAAAGTGGATGGTTACAAACCACCAGCCTACTGGAACTATATTGCGGATATCCGCGCAGAGCTGAAAATCCCCATTATTGCTAATGGCGAGATCTGGTCAGTAGCCGATTACCTGCGCTGCCGCGAACAATCGAATGGTGCCGATGTGATGCTCGGGCGTGGCCTGCTCGCCTGCCCGGATCTCGCCCGCCAGATTAAAGCGCATATCAATGGCGAAGATTACATACCGCTCACTTGGAGCCAGATCTGCACCATGCTCTATGACTATTACAAGCTGACCACTCCACTTTATTGTGAGCGCAACTGCGGTAATCGCGTAAAGCAATGGCTGATGTATTTAAGCCGCGAGTATCCGCAAGCAACAACATTTTTTGAAGCGATCAAACGTAAAACCACACCACCGGAAATCGATGCCTGTTTTGCCGAGGCACTGCAAGCCTGCCACTCACCCGTTCCCGATTAGCTTTGCTTCCATAAAAAAGCCCGTGCTTAACACGGGCTTTGCTCTCTCACCATCTTCATGGTCACTCTGGTTTTTAGTGCAATAGTTCGTCAAAACCGCCAATCAAATCATTAGTTTCGTCAATTCGTTCCATCAACTTCACCAGGTTTATACCCAGTTTAGTCGCCAAGTCGTTGGGGAATTTCTCCACGATAGTTGCGCCACCATCTTTTTCATTCTCATGCACGATGTAATCTGCGATGTTGATCAACGCCGCAAAGCGCGAGAATTCAGGTGCAGCCAATGGATTAAGCTGGTGCCGGATGCCGGCAACAATGACATCGGGAAACTTCCAGCGATGGGCCAATTCAGCACCCGCTTCCGGAAAATTAAAACCGAGCACATTCTTTTCGATATCAGAATTGCGCCCGCCGCGATCCACGATTTTCTGGATCTCCTTGCACTCGTCCGGCAGGATAATGTGGATCAGTAATTCACCAATGTTGTGGATCATGCCGCAAGTAAACGCAGTTTCCGCATCATCTTTGGAAAACTTTGCCAGCCATTTACAGGTGCTCGCGACCGCAAAACTATTATGCCAAAAAGCAGGCAAATCAAAACCTTCCGGAGCCTTGAACGCGCCAGTCATACCCGAGGCCAACACCAAGGTACGCACCGCATTAAAGCCCAACAAAAACACTGCATCGCTAACTGAACCTACTTTCCGGTTACCTCCATAATGCGCCGAGTTGGCTGCACGCAATACTTTTGCCGTAAGTACCTGATCTGCACTGATTTTCTTGGCTATCTCGTCATTCTTAATACTTTCGTCGCCAAAACTCTCTATCAACTCCTGTACCACTTTGGGGATATTTGGCAACTTCTGCGCGTTATCGATTAAATTTTTTAAATCCACGATACCCTCTCTTATTAAAGACATCTGTCAACACGAACAAAAACGCTTTACTTGAATTGGGTATAGCAAAGGATGATGAGATAGCAACAAGTTCGATATCAAACACGACAGGGAAATTCACCAATAATGGATCGCATAAGATCCTCCTGATACTGGCAAAAAGCATTTACAAAAAGTACCAACCATATTGCAAGGATCGAAAAAACCTAATCCAGACAATCAATTAGCCTCAATCCCCTCCTTGATTTAAAGCTTTATAAAAGCCGGTCGATAACCTGATACAGATTTCGTATCCGCTATCACCAATGCCCGGTCAACCATCGACCTGGCATACCTGCAAAACACAGGAATGAGAAAATGTTAACAGATCACAGCCGCAGGCCTTGCCGCGCCACTGGCAATATCAGACCACTTTCACTCCTGACCTGCGCGGTACTTTTTGGTATTACAGGTTGTAGCTACCTGTGTGAGCCAGCCAAGGAATCAACCCAAGATACGGTTATCAGCAGTGGCGAAACCATCTATTTGAACGGCTCCGATTCCATATCTGCACCGGTTAGCGATACGACAAGCACTTCTGTGACTGCACCTGCCAGCAATGCAGCAAGCAAGCCTGTTACTACTGCATCAGCAGCCAATAGTTATCCACTTGGAACCAATGGCGAACAACCCAGCTATACCATTATCGACCAGCCAGTCGCTCAAGCATCGGTCACCTACACCGCCCCCCAAACCGCTCAAACAAATACTCAGGTGCCCATCACCAATACCGCCGCAACAGGCAATAACCAGAATCAACCTGTGTGCCCAGAACCTGCCAGCAACCACTATAAAAAATCAGTCGCCTTTGTAAGCTTTCCCAGAACCGTACCAATCACCAGCCGCCTTGGTGCACTGCACGAGGTTGAGCAACAACTTCCTCTCTTAATCGGCGCCAACTTAACCAATCGCCATGCGGTACTCGCCCCCCTTTATTTGCGCGAGGGTTTTATCAGCACCAATATTCGCGGAGAAGCAGAAGCGGCAGTACAAGTACAAATTTTAGCGCAGCAACACCGCGTACAATTTTTTGTCAGCGGTGAAGTAGATGATATGACTATGGATTTTCCCAGCAGCGTGGAAAATCCCAGTTACTACACACAGTTTGTCAGTGGTACGCACAACTTGCTCCACATCAACACTCCACTGGATAAACGCAGCCGCGCATTTAGTTTTAAAGTTGAAGTACGCGATGGTTTTACCGGACAGATCGTTTTCACTAACCAGTACCGGACCATAGGTAAATGGAAACCCGCACCGGAAGCCGATGTGCGCTTTGGCTCATCCCGGTTCTGGAAGACAAATTACGGTGAACAAATACAACATCTCGTCGCCAAAGCGAGCGATGACCTGGCCCAAGCCATTAACTGCCAACCCTACGTGGCACGGGTTGAATCCTCCCCTGGCCAACAGCAGGTTGTTATCCAAAGTGGCGCCAATAGCGGACTGCACCGTGGCGACACCCTGGATATTTATCAGCTAGTACACCAACCGATTAGCGGAGAATATCAACGCTTCGATACCCGTTTAATCAAGCGCAGCGGATATATCCACCTAACCGAAACCTACCCATCCCACAGCGTCGGCAATGTCGTTGATGAAACATTGTTGGGTGGACAATATTTGATAAAGGCGCGTTGAAGAAAATAACATCCAAAAAATGAAAAAGGCCCGTCATTTCTAACGGGACAGGTGCTCAGGAGGATTCGAACCTCCTTCCCTAGCCCCTCATTACACCACTACTCCCCTCTAAGCCGCATAAATACTGGGTAAAGTTGAATCCAAGCCCACTATAATCAGCAAAATCCCTCATCGACTTCGACACCTTTTCGACGTTTAAATTATTTTTACATGAAGGATTGAAAATGTAACGCCTATCGCAATATAAATTTTGCCCAACTTCTGGGCGAAACCCTAATTTGGAGGTAAAAATGCCAAGGGATAAAGCGAAAGATGATTTGATGTTCAACTGTAAGCAAGAATACGAACGGAACCAAGTTGCTGGCCATTATGGGCCGAATAAACAAAAAGTCCTAGATTTCCTGATAGCATCTTGTCAGAGAGGGGATATTTACAATTCAACGCATAAACAAGTTTACGAGCTGATACAGGATAAGTTCGGCTATGATATCCCTGTTTAGTTGATTTTTTGCTCGCCCATACAAGCCGATGTTTATCGGTTTGTATGATTTACGCATGTGACATTATGCCGTGCTGATTATCATCTGTTATTTTTTCGAGCCACAATAAAACTAAGGCTTCCCGAACAATGAGAGATCAATTATTAAATAGAGCTGTCGAGTCTGGCGGGCGCTTAACAGTTAAAAGCGCCTTAAATCCAATGCTGTGGCTGTCAGGTATAATAACTATTCCAACTCTTATTGCGGGTTCATGGAATCCCAATTTGCCTGTGTGGGTAAGTATTATAGGCTGTGCTCCTGTGGTTGCAGCGCTATTTGGTTTTGTTTTTTTATTGGTTTTTGATCGAGATAAATTACAGTCTGAAGATTATCAACTGAGAAAGCGAACAATTGAATATGCTCAAAGTAAGGGTGATCCATTGCCTCTTGATATACGCGATAGTATTACAATAGAAAATCCAGCAGCAAAAACTCTTTCACGTAAAGATGTGGAGGAGAGAGAATGAAAAAAGCTTATTTATTCATTTATGATGACAATGTCGGCACAAGAGAAGAAATCTCTAAAGCTTTTACTGATATGCCAAATGTGAATACTTGGCGCTTTGATATGCCGCATGCATACTATGTTATTTCTGAAAAGTCAGCTGAAGAATTGTATGCAGAATTCATTTTATACAATGGGAAAAAAGGGAAATTTATGTTTATGGAGGCCAGCCCTAATCGACAAGGATTAATGCTTCCAGAGGCTTGGCATTTACTAATTCACAAGGTACACAAACCCAAAGATTCAAGTTAAATTAATATTAAGCCCCCTTACCAGGGGGCTTAATGAAAAGATAAATATCCTTATCTCCAAAGATGTTTCAGCACAAAAAATTAGCTACAAAGCATTTATTTTCAGATTAAAATCATCAGCAGCCAGTGATATTTTTTTATATTTAATTTTTTCATTATGGCGCATACACCTTGTTAGAATATTAATATTTCGATGACTAGCCCTAGCACCAAAAATAATCGACTTCACCTCAGATAAATTTTCATATAATCTCCCTCCCTCATCCAACACTGCTCTCCATTCCTTTTCCTGCCTCCAGCAATTTGCCTTAATTAGCCAGCAATCACTTATAGACTCGGAAGTGGGACATATGCCTCTTGGTATGCACGCTCTTGTTTTAGAATATTTTACACGACCAATTAATCGTCTAAGCTCTGTTTTTTCGGAACAGTCATATTCCACACAAAAGCCTTTATGCTGATCGCCGTAATGCGCCCACATTGTCATATTGCGCGGATCATTCGTAAAACAACATATTCCTATATTTTTTAGAGTTTCAATTAGCTCTTTACCTCTACTCGCTAGAACATCTCTATCACCAATCCAAACTCTACCCAATGTTTCTCTTGGTGATTTTGAATTTATACTTTCAGTTATCGCATCAATGTATTCTTTTTTGTCAATGAGCATAGTTATGGAACAGTCATACGGATCATTAAATGATTCTGGCTTACCGAACCACAAAGAGTTATTACACATTGCCTCAAGCGAATATTCTGAAAATGAATAAAATTTATAAAGAGAATTAGGGGGGTGTTTTTCCATAAATGATCTTATTTATTTGGTAGCTTTATAATAACTAAGTTAATTGCTGTCTTTTAATGTATAGCTAGTGCTATTTAAAATTACCTTACCCAAATCAGCCACCTTACTTGGACTTAGTTTCTCAAGCTGAGCCATAATGGCAACTTCAGTACGTTCGAGCTGAATTGCCAACTCTTTCATAGATTTCTTTTCGCCATGTAGTACCACTAATTCCTCAGACTCAATCAAATTCCATTTGATGCCAGAATTTGCCGGCTTACCTGCACTGATATTTGCTTGCCAAAGCTGCTCAATAGTTGGGGGCTTCTTTTTTTTGACACCTAGCTCGATTAACCTGACCATGCGCTATGCACACCTGTCGCCAGATCATTTATTGGATGTAGTTAAATACAGACCTGCGGTGGACGGATAAAATTTTTCGACACTCTATCGACACTGCAAACCCTGAAAAGCAAAAACCCCTGAAAATCTCTAGGATAATCAGGGGTTTCAGTACTGCTTATGGTGCACTCAGGAGGATTCGAACCTCCGACCGCTCGGTTCGTAGCCGAGTACTCTATCCAGCTGAGCTATGAGTGCGTTGTTGAGGCGCGCATTTTATTGATCGAGGCTCAGTGAGTCAAGCATTTATTTGATTTTCTTTTGCGAAACTTTCAAATTAATGCTTTATAAATCAATGAAATACAAAATTCGATCAACCTGTACAAAGAGCACTCCAAATGCTGTTATGCGCGTAACTGTACAGTAAAGGCTTACTAAAAAATGGCGGTGAGAGAGGGAGTCGAACCCTCGATACCTTGCGGTATACACACTTTCCAGGCGTGCTCCTTCGGCCACTCGGACATCTCACCGTTTTATCGCGTCGAGTAGTTTCACTACCCCCTGCGAAGGCGCGCTAATGTACACAAGCAAGCTTGTAAACGCAATCTTATTCCTGCGACCACACAGTAAAAAAATCCGCTGGATTTTGTTCGCGTGGTGCATGAGGGGGAATTGTGGGGGTGCCCACATAAATAAAGCCAAGTATTTCCTCACCTTCTATTAATCCCAACGCCTGTTTCACTGCCGGATCATAGGCCATATCACCTGTGCGCCAAACAGCACCTACTCCCGTTGCAAAGGCAGCATTCAGGAGATTCTGGGTCGCAGCCCCAGCAGAAATGATTTGTTCGACTTGTGGCACTTTGGGGTTGGGCTGGCATTTGGCGATGGAGACGATAATCATAGGTGCACGTTGTGGCATGGCATGGCAGCGTTCCACTTCTGCCTGGGTGATGTCAGGATTTTTGGCCGCAGCAACACGGGCAAACAATTCACCGAGCCGAGCAAGCCCTTCTCCCTCCACAATTAAACAACGCCATGGATGCATATTGCCGTGGTCAGCTGCACGTAGCGCCGCCCTGAACAACACATCCAACTGCGCAGGCGTAGGTGCCGGTGCGGTAAGCCTGGGGGTCGATACTCGCTGATGTAATGCCGTAATTGCATCCATAGAACTGAAAACCTCATTAATAAGTTATCCAACACGCAGACCAAGCGACCTCTAAGGTATAGCCAAGTCGAATATTGGCCGAATCTGTACCATACTTTCGGACAGATGCACCAACCAGCGATTATAGAGTTGATCAACGCAAGAAGGTTGCTGCAAATCCACTCATACCCAATTTCCTTGCCATCGATAAATAATATGCAAATACCACCACTCGTCCTTGCGATAGCTATAGAAATATATCTCGTGTTGCTGATCGCGGCCGTTGTGTTGATTTTTTATGCGATCAAACAAAAGAAGCTGATTCGGCGCCAGCAGGAAAAACTGCGCGAGCTGATTGAAACCATTAAAACCACCAACTCACCCAGTGCACCACCAGGAAAATCTTACAAACAGTTGGTCAACGAACAACTGGATTTAACCCAGGATCGCTTTGCCCTGGTTGCCCCACGCAGCGATATCACCGAAGCACAACCCGCTGACTCGCCCATCAATCAACGCATTGTTGCCCTGCGCCACGCTTTTTTGCGCGCTGAAGAACTGGGCACTACCGAAGTGCCTGGTAGCGAAGGCTACTGGAACGTCTTCCGGCAAGCTCTGGAACCACTGCTCCAGCCATCAGCTACAGAGAACAATATTGATATCCCTTTAGATTCTTCACTTGAGCCTACCAGCAATGAAGAATTGGAGATGTATAAAAAGCGGGTTGAAAACCTGGAGAAATTCAAAAAGCTGTTTTTTGATCTGGAGAAACGCTGGAACGAAGCACAAGCCAATGCACAGGGCTATTACAACGAGCTCTTTGCCATGTCCGATGGCATTGAGGATCGCGAGCGATACGAAATGCTGCTGGGACAATACGGCAATAGCTATAACGAGATAACCCAATACATGCATTCGACTCACGCAGCCCTTAATGGCCAGCCACCTGAAAACAAGACCATTAACATCATCCGCCAGGATCCACGCGCGGCAGAAGAAATTATGAAGTTGCGCAATGTCGCAGCTGACCAATACCGGATTATCGGCAACCTGCAACGCAAATTAGAGGCGGCAGTAACATCGGAAGAAAAGGATCTTGTCATTAAGGAGCTTGAGCACCAACTGCAACGGCAAGTGCGCTTTGTGCAAGAATCAGACACCTGCGTCCAATTGCTCGAAGATGAACTGAATAAAGCCAATGAGAAAATCGCCGAACAAGAGGAAATCATAGAACACGATCACCACCTGGAAGAGGAGAATCAACGCATCAAAGAAACACTGGAAAACTTTACCCAGGAAAGTAAAGAGTTGTTAGGCAATCTGGAGGAGCTTGAACAGGAAAACAACCAGCTCAAAAATGGCCTGGGGAACAGTGGTACAGACGCAGCGGGCAACCCGGCAAATCTGCAGCAAATCCAGACGGAATTTGCTGAATTACGCAAGCAATATACCGAATTGGAAGAAAAATACCTGGAATTGAAGTTTAAATAATAAGCAACCGTAAAAGTCCTATAGATCCCCACCAACAAGTAGACATTTCCAGCAAAAACCCGTTTAATTCACTGGCTTGGGTAAGCGCGAGTGCTCCTTCGTAGGGATTAACTTACTGATTAAATAACAACAAGGTTTTAATCCAATGAACAGCAAGACTGACAGTCAGCAGCTGCATACCGAATCGCCTATACAACAATATTACTTTCGCGCACTTATTTGCTTTGCCGCTTCCGGCACCCTTGCTTCCTTTATTAACTGGAACCATCCCAGCCTCGTCCATATGGGCGTGATTGTATTTTTATTGATCTACGCGTATGCCACCTACCATTTCACGCGCAAACTTATTCCCGAACAGATGAGCCGCATTAACCGCTGGCTCTCCCACGTCGATGCCGCGCTGATTGGAGTAGTTTTGAGCCTCACCGACTTCAGCATCCTGCCCTGCGTGATGTTTCTGACCATGATTCAATTTAACGCACTCATTAGCGGCGGCGTACGTAAATTGATGGAGGACAACAGCGCCTTTGCAGTTGGGGTAATACTGAGCCTGATTATCCATAAGCCCCAGTTGGTTCTTTCCAGCAGCATTGAAATCAGTGCGGCCAGTTTGATTGGTGTTGCAACCTATTTTTTAGTCTATGCCATTTATATGCACCAACGTTTTCACAAGCTAATGATTAGCCAGAAACAACTCGAAAACGAACAAAAATGGCATAAGATCCGCGCGTATAAATTATCGCGCTATTTACCACCTACCGTGTGGCAAGCCATTAATCGCGGCGACGATAAAAACTTGCAAGCAGAACGCAAACGCATCAGTGTATTTTTTTCAGATATCAAAGATTTCAGCCAACTCTCGGAAGAAATTGAAGCAGAAGCATTAACCGAGCTGCTCAATCATTACCTCACCGAAATGTCGAAAATAGTGGCCCACTTTGGGGGCACCATCGATAAATTTATGGGCGACGGCATTATGGTGCTGTTTGGCGATAGCAACAGCAAAGGCGTAAAAGATGATGCTACCCGCTGTGTTGCTATGGCGATTGCCATGAAAAAACGTATCAAATCAATGCAGGTTGAATGGTTTAACCAAGGGATTAAAAAGCCGTTGCAAGTACGCATGGGCATCAATACGGGTTACTGCACTGTGGGCACCTTTGGTACATCAAATCATTTGGACTACACCGTCCTTGGCACCCAGGTTAACCTTGCCAGCCGCCTTGAGTCCGCCGCCGAACCCGATGAAATTTTAATCTCCCATGAAACCTGGTCACTGGTAAAAGACACCGTCATGTGCCGCGATAAAGGCGAAATCCAGGTAAAAGGCTTCTCCCTCCCGGTGAAGGTGTATCAAGTAGCTGATTTACGTAAAGAGATGGGTAAAAATCAAAGTTACTTTGAAGATCGCGCAGAAGGTTTCTCTATGTATCTGGATATGGAGAAAGTACGCAATTACGATAAGCAGAAAGTAATCGAATCACTTGAAAAAGCAGCAAGCCGCCTGAAAGACAAAGTCATCGTATAAAGTTTACCGGTAGTGCATAACGCACTACTGGCGAATCAAACGTAACAGCTCCGGTTGTTCATCCGGATTGCTGGAGCGAAACGGATTAATATCCAGCCCACCCCGCCGCGTATAACGTGCATACACAGTTAATACTTCCGGCTTACATACTCGCGCAATATCGCTGAAAATCCGCTCGACACAATGCTCATGAAAATCCTGATGCTCGCGAAATGAAATGATGTAGCGCAGTAAATTTTCGCGTTGGATTTTATTTCCCTTATAACGAATCACAAGACTCGCCCAATCGGGCTGCCCCGTCACCGGGCAGTTGGTTTTTAACAAATGACTCACCAAACACTCTTCAACCATTTCCGTTTCAGTGGCAAGCAATTCTGGCGCTGGATGGTAAGTATCAACTGCCACTGCCAGCTCATCCAACAACTCCCCTTTTACTTCAGCGATTTCAGCCAAATGCGAGGTTGAACGCACCGAAGTCAGTGGAGTGATATTGACCCGAACCTCTGCATTGGTGATGCGTGCAAGATCTTTAGCAATCAGGGCCTCAACTTCAGCCACATTTTCGCAACGGGTTTGGTTAAGTGAATTCAAATAAAGTTTGAATGATTTCGATTCCACAATAAATTCGCTTGTGCAGGGGATAAAAAATTCTGCAACAGCAACAACGGGTTTGCCCAGCTTATCCAACCAGGAAAGTTCATAACCAGTCCAAATATCCACACCATAAAAAGGTAGCGCATTCCCCAACCCCAATAACTCGCGCGATTCAGCGCGAGAAATAGGAAACAACAAATGCGGGGCGTATACGGATACGTAATCTGTCTGCCGACCGAGGGGATTATGATTCATAAACAACTCCCAAAATAATTCCAAACCCGCAGGATCAAGCGCGCAGACGCTTGCCCGTTTTTAACAAATGCATGCCAACGCCAAAGAGCACAACAACACAGGCAGTCAGGCCGACAAAAGCCAACCCAATATGCACATCCGTAATCCCGAGCATGCCATAGCGGAAAGCATTTACCATGTGCAGAATAGGATTAAACACCGACACATGTTGCCAGAACGAGGGCAATAAATTGATCGAATAAAATACACCGCCAAAATAGGTTAGCGGAGTCAAAATAAACGTAGGCACTATGGAAATATCATCAAAATTATTGGCATAAACAGCGTTGATAAATCCCGCCAACGAAAACAGGACAGAGGTCATTAACACAATAAAAACCGTAATGAACCAGTGATGGATATGCAAATCGGTAAAGCATAACGACATGAGCGTCACAATCAATCCAACTGCCATACCGCGCGCCACACCACCCATTACATAACCCAATAAAATAATGTAATTAGGTGTGGGGGACACCAAAATCTCTTCGACACTGCGCTGGAATTTTGCGCTGAAAAACGATGAGGACACATTGGCATAAGAGTTGGTCAGCACGGCCATCATAATCAATCCCGGCGCAACGAACTCGATATAGCTAAAACCACCCATATCACCGATGCGACTGCCAATCAACTTTCCAAAAATCACAAAGTACAGCACCATGGTAATCGCGGGCGGCAACAGGGTTTGAATCCAGATCCGGGTAAACCGTTTTATTTCTTTATGCAGGATGGTCAGAAACGCAATCCACTGCTCCTGTAAACTCATGATTGCACCTCTTTTTGCGCAGTAGCTACCAGATCTTTATTTGCATTAACCATGGCGACAAATAATTCCTCCAACCGGTTGGCTTTATTGCGCATACTGACAATTTCAAACCCCTGGGCTGTCAACTGGGTAAACACGGCATTGAGCGATTGCCCCTTATCCACTTCCACTTCAAACGAGTGCTCATCAATTTTTGCGACATGATGGCCATTCAAGCTTGGCAGTGACTGCAAATTACCCAGTACATCAAAAATAAAAACTTCTTTATTGAGCTGCTGCAATAAACTTTTCACGCTGGTATTTTTGACAATCACTCCCTGGTCAATAATTGCCACATTGCGGCACAGGCTCTCAGCTTCTTCCAAATAATGGGTAGTGAGGATAATTGTGGTGCCTGCGGCATTGATCTCGCGCAAAAACTCCCACATGGAACGACGCAGTTCTATATCAACACCAGCTGTGGGCTCATCAAGAATCAATAATTGCGGCTCATGCACCAGCGCGCGCGCAATCATCAAGCGCCGCTTCATACCACCTGACAGCATACGTGCAGCAGTGTGGCGCTTATCCCACAAGCTCAATTGCTTTAAATATTTTTCGGTTTGTACCAACGCCTGTTTGCGTGGCAAACCATAGTAGCCCGCCTGTTGGAGGACTATGTCCTCCACCTTTTCGAACATACTGAAATTAAATTCTTGCGGAACCACGCCGAGATATTTTTTGGCGATAGAAAAATCGGTATCAATATTTTTACCAAAAACCTCAACAGTACCCGAGGTTTTGCGCACAAGGGAACTGATAATGCCAATAGTGGTGGATTTACCAGCACCATTAGGACCAAGCATGGCAAAAAAATCACCGGGCATTACATCCAGTGAAATATCTTTTAGGGCTTCGAATTTTTCGTTGTAAACTTTACGTAGGCTTCTTAGTGAGAGTGCCGGAGTCATAACCCCTCGCAGAAATGAATGAAGGTCAGAAAATTTACCACCAGATCAGGGCGCAGTATGTCGATTTCAAGTTTAGAACAATCTATTTACGATCAAGAGTATTACACATATCACCTGGAGTTACTCGCCGCTTTCAGCGCCCAAATCCAGCAGCAACCACCCTTTAACGCGTCCCCCCGTGAGGACGACCGGGAATTTATCGCCGCCCTTATAGAATTACAGGAGCAACCCCAGGGAACCCAATTTTTAGAACAGGGGCAAACCTTGATGTGCCGCTTGGTAAGCAGCTATTCGCACCTGATGCCACTCCTCTATCGCGATCTGCTATGGTTTTTTGGCGGAGATTGCCTGCATTTTATGCCCGATGAAGAAATCGCCATTTTCCAACAGCTGGACGAACAACGCGAAGAAGCCAAACAACTGCAACTGCCATTCAGTTACAAGGAAGCTCGCGCAAAATTGATGGGAATGCATTAAACAGAAGGAACGCAAAGGATTGTGCATGCCCAAACGGGCAATGGATATTAAGGGAAAGAGACTAAATAAAGATGGGCTTTGTAAAACTGGAGCGGGAAACGAGACTCGAACTCGCGACCCTAACCTTGGCAAGGTTATGCTC
>CAZIWB010000003.1:0-448210 GCA_964542655.1 uncultured Cellvibrionaceae bacterium | reverse complement strand
AACCCCTGTTACCGCCGTGAAAGGGCGGTGTCCTAGGCCACTAGACGAAGGGGACATTTGAAAGTTGCCTAGGTGACAACGATAAAACGTACTTCACTAACAGTTACATCGGATACTAATTTTATTAACTTCCCTTGGTGAAGGAAGTTGGAGCGGGAAACGAGACTCGAACTCGCGACCCTAACCTTGGCAAGGTTATGCTCTACCAACTGAGCTATTCCCGCTAAATGTGGCGTCCCCTAGGGGACTCGAACCCCTGTTACCGCCGTGAAAGGGCGGTGTCCTAGGCCACTAGACGAAGGGGACCCGGACCATCCAACACTTACCTGCTCTTTCAAGCTAATGTCTGCGTCAGAAGTGGGGCGCATTCTAGGGACAGGTGCCGCTTGTGTCAACACTTTTAATTCTTTTTTTATCAGAGTGGAAACAAGCACTTAGCGCTTTATGCCTTGGAGAAAACACAAACTCTGGCGTCATTTTTTTCAGTGCTATACTTGAGCCAACAATATGCCCGGCAATTAACCAACAAGGCTTATAAACCATCATGTCTGCCTATGTTCTAACCTCTATATTCCTCTTGCTGGTTTTGCTGGCCGGGTATTTATTTTTATCCAATTCAATTGAAAAACGGCGCGCACAACGTCAGCGCCTGATTACCGCCTTGCGCGCCCGGCGCAATTCTTTCCGCGATCTCGCCACAGGTTTTCCGGCAGGCTTTTTATCCAGCGATTTAACTACTCTGCTTTACCGCGCACTGATTGATTGCTGTGAGCAGCTCTCACGTCTGGAGCCCAAAGATCCAACCCATGCCGAGCAACTCAATCTCTACACCAATCTGCTTGCCGCACAAAAAGAGAACTCACCGCAAACACGCGTGCGCCTGGATAACCCCCAACAAATCAAAGAAGCACACAGCTTATTGCATGAGCTTCACAAGTTTGTTGCACAGCAGGCGACATTGCATCTGATTAACCAAGTACAGACCGATGCTTATCTCGACCAGATCAATCGATTGGTACTACAACTGTCTGTAGATGGCCATGTATTCAATGCACGCCAGTCCCAACAAGTCGGCAAGGTGCGCCTGGCCGTCCACTATTACACCCTTGCGCGCAAAGCACTCGCCGCCGAAAACGCGGGTCATGGTTTTGATAAACAAATTGCCCAACTGGATTCGATCATTGCCAAGCTGCAAGAAAAAGCCAATACGCTACCGGAAGGTGCCGATGTGCCCGCACCTGCAACCCAGGTTAATCCTGCGGCAGCAACTGAAGGCTCATCCAGTAAAGAGTGGAAACACTTCGACGAAGAAAATGATAAGTGGAAGAAAAAGCAAATTTACGATTGATGTAAACACCCGCCATCCAAAAAAAGGCAGCTTGGTTAACCAGGCTGCCTTTTTACATACAAACCCACCTATTTCTTTTTAAGCAACACCACCGCACCACCCGCAGGTGCCAATACCAGAGTCATTGATTGTGCTGCTGTTTGCGTAGATTCACTTTTGCTTAGCGTAGAAATTGTTTTCCCATCCTGCCAAATGTGTGCGCTGTAATTGCCCGTCTCCAAAAAGCTGAGCGGAACGCTAATGGTTCGGCCAGACTCGTTAGTCATCGCACCTACATACCAATCCTTACCTTTACGGCGCGCAGAGACAATGTATTCACCTATATCACCTTGCAGGATCCTGGTTTCATCCCAAGTGACCGGAACATCTTTGATAAATTCCAGCCCCTCTTCCCATTCACTTTGTGGTTGCGGCCATTTGCCATTGGTTTTGCTGTAGGTAATGGGCGAGTCGGCCAACATCTGTAACGGACTATCAAAAACGACATACATGGCAAGTGCCTGGCCGCGTGTGGTTTTTACATAGGGCAAGGTATTACGGCGCAGATCAACAAATTCCTCTTTAGTCGCATGACGGAAGCCACCCGGGGTGTAATCGATGGGGCCAAGGATCATTCGGGTAAAAGGCAGCGTTACATTATGCGTTGCCGTTACGCGCGCACTCCATTTGTTGTACTCCGCCCCCATCACACCTTCCTGCGTTAAATAATGTGGATAAGTTCTGACTAAACCGTTGGGTGGGTAAGCGCCGTGCAGATCAACCATGATGTGGTATTTCGCCGTCATAGTGAGCAGCTTGTGATAGTAATCCACCATTTCCTGATCCGAGCGATCCATAAAATCGACCTTGATTCCTTTGATACCCCAGTTTTCATAAGTGCTCAGCGCCTCCTCCATTTGCCAATCCAATTGCTTCCATTGCAACCACACCCAGACGCCAACATTTTTACTTTTTGCATAACGCAAAATCTCGGGCATATCCATCGCGGCGATAGGTTTTAATACATCGGAACCAGGTGTGCTCGTCCAAGCCGCACCTTGATGCCAACCGGCATCAATTAAAATATATTCAAGGCCGAGTGTTGCCGCAAAATCGATATAGGCTTTGTAGGTCTCGGTATTCATCCCGGGTTTTACACTGGTATTTTCCAACACGACCTGATTGTCGTTCCACCAATCCCAAGCTGTTTTTCCTGGTTTGATCCAGCGTGTATCGTTTATTTTTGTTGGTTCACCCAAGGTCGCAATTAATGAAGATGCCGTGAGCGCACCGGGAGTATCGCCGAGCATGATGACGCGCCAGGGCGATTTAATACCCGCTGCTGTCATAGTCGCGCGCACCGCCGCTTTTTCCAAACCATCTGCGCGACTATCAAAACGCGGAGTCAATTTAATATCCACACCCAAACCACCATCACCGCGACCCGTAAACCAACTGCCGGAATAATCACGCACGTCGGATTCTGCAAGTGCAAACGTTGTTTGTCCTACGCCGGTTTTACACACAAGTGGATTGTCGTAAAGATTGTGTTCACGAATAGCGGATGCCTTAACCGGATCAAATTCACCTTCGTGGCTGTTGGCAAACTTGCCGAGGTTTAAACCAAAACAGGTGTAATCACTGGCAAAACCAAAACGAGTCAATTCGTTTTGAATAGCGAAATTTTTCAAGCCGGATTGTTCGGGCAATAAATAGCGGATCGCCACGCCTTCATCATAGACGCGCAGGATTACATTTACATTGAGTTTGCGCTCATCTTTGCCCGCAAATTTCAACGTAACAGTATTGTAGTGATCGAGGACTTTTTTGCTGCGGCCTGCAACCAGTTCAAATGAGTCTTTTACTTTACCCTGGGTTTTGCCGACAAAATCCAGCTCATTATTTCCCAGCGGCAGATCATTAATAATCAGACCCAGCGCTGAATCACTGATGACTTTATTACCATCGAGCGTGACGGTGTAATTCAAGCCTTTCGCATCGTTAGTCACTGCGACCTGGACGCGGGTATTGGGGGATTGCACCGTGTAAGTCTCGGCATGAGTAATGCTCGCGACAAACAGACAAGCCGCCGACAGACAAGCCACCGATAGTAAGCGGGGGTGAGTCATTCTGTTCTCCTGTGTTGTTATAGATATTCTGGGGGGGGTTGGATCTGCCAAGCTTGGCCCTTTGGGTCTCAAGGCTGTCGGTATTTTTCATCAACAAGATCACTATTGCGATAAATATTACAAATATAAACATATTATTGCCCTGATATATCAAGGGGCTAATTACCCGGCACCACTTGCGGCGGGCTTTTCTACTGGCAACTGGATTTTTCCGTGTTATTTTTGCAACTGCGCGTGCTAATCCCCTTCCCCACCCAATCAGTTAAGGATATTTACTATGAAACTTGAAAATGCAGTTGTTCTGGTTACCGGCGCCAACCGCGGTTTGGGTTTGGCATTCGCACAGGAAGCCCTGGCACGTGGTGCACGCAAGGTATATGCAGCAGCACGCAACCCGGCAAGCATTCCCCTGGAGGGGGTTATTGCAGTAAAACTGGATGTGAATAATCCCGAAGATGTCGCCAGGGTTGCACGCGACTGTACAGATGTAACACTGCTAATCAATAACGCCGGTGTCGCTGAAATAGGAAGTTTTTTAAGTGACGATGCAGAAGGCATGCTGCGTCGCCAATTGGAAACCAATCTGTTTGGCCCGCTCAGGCTTTCACGCAGTTTCGCCCCGGTGCTGGCAAACAATGGCGGCGGTGGAATTATCAATGTGCTCTCCATTGCGAGCTGGATTACCGGCTCATTGCTCGCCACCTACTCAGCAACAAAATCAGCCGCCTGGTCGATGACCAATGCCCTGCGCCAGGAATTGAAAGCACAGCACACCCATGTACTCGGCCTTCATGTGGGTTATATCGATACGGATTTAGCCAGTAATTTTGATGTACCCAAAATTGCTCCCGACCTTGTGGTAAAGCGCACCTTTGATGGCCTCGAGCAAAATGCCCATCAGGTACTTGCGGATGAACCAACCCAACAGATTCACCAATCTTTATCTTCTCATCCGGAGGTATATTTACACGCACTGGAATCGCACTAACACCTACGGGAAGTTATGTGCGCAAACAGACAGAACATCCTTGACTGCGGTGATAAAAATATTTGTACCCTTTTATCACACCCAAATGCGGTCACTCTATGAATGATGGTTTGAGCTCCACGGTGGATATAATCGAAACCGGGCAATCACAAGAGAAAGCCCAACCGTTTGAGCTCAAACAAATCAAACCTGCCGTTCATAAATTGCGGATTCTTACCCTTAACATGCATAAGGGTTTTTCACTATTTAATCGCCAATTTGTTCTGCCTGAATTGCGCGAGGCAATCCGCTCGCTTTCCACCGAAATGGTATTTTTACAAGAAGTGCACGGCAGCCATAGACAGCATGCGTTGCGCCACCAGAATTGGCCAACCACATCGCAGTATGAATTTTTAGCCGATAGTATCTGGCCGGAATTTTCTTATGGGCGCAACGCTGTCTATCCCAATGGCGATCATGGCAATGCGTTACTTTCAAAATATCCCATCACCCGTTTTCAGAATCTTGATATTTCCATCGGCACAATTGAACAACGTGGGCTTTTACATAGTGTATTAAAAGTTCCAGGCCATGATGAAGTGCATGCGATATGCGTACATTTGGGCCTGCGCGAAAGCCATCGCAAACAACAACTTTTATTGCTGTGCAATTTACTTGAAAGCTTGCAGCCACGTGCCCCCGTTATTATTGCAGGCGACTTTAATGACTGGAGAAAACGGGCGGATAAGCTCCTTGCAAATTGCAATATGCGCGAAGCTTTTGTGAATGAATTTGGAAAACCGGCAAAAAGTTTTCCGGCGCGTTGGCCGTTACTTTGCCTGGACCGGGTATATGTACGCAATGCCACCACCTACAACCCCCAGGTTCTGTTCCAACGACCCTGGACCCATCTTTCTGATCATGTTCCATTGGCAGTGGAGGTTTACCTATGAAGGACAATTGGCGCGATGATAACAATGTAAAACTCCTCATCAATGGCGAAGAATTTTATCCACGGGTGTTTGAATCTATTCGCAACGCAAAAACAGAAATTCTGCTGGAAACCTTTATTGTTGAAGAAGATGAAATAGGCTTCAAACTCCAGCAGGAACTGATTGCCGCAGCAGCGCGCGGCGTCAGCATTGATATCACCGTAGACGATTATGGCACATGGGATTTGAGTGACGAGTTCACTGATGCGCTTACCACAGCGGGAGTCAGGTTGCATATTTTTGATCCCCAACCAAAACTCTGGGGCGTGCGGCTGAATTTATTTCGCCGCTTGCATCGCAAAATTGTTGTCATTGATCGGCAGCTCGCGTTTATCGGTGGCATTAATTTTTGTTGCGATCACCTAATCAGCTCAGGACCCGAAGGCAAGCAAGATTATGCGGTAGAAATACAGGGGCCGGTAGTCGCTGATATTCACCAAACCTGTATGCTTTTATTATTGCGTGCCAGCAGCCGCAGGGAGCGGCGCAATTATATTCGCAACGCCCGCGCACCCGAACAGGCAGCAGCAGGAAATATGCGGGTGCTGATGGTGGAGCGCGATAACAGCAATCACGCCCACGATATTGAGCGGCAATATTTACTTGCTGCGCGTCTGGCACAAAAGCGGTTGGTTATTGCCAACGCTTATTTTTTTCCAGGGTATCGACTACTGCGAGAATTCAGGCGCGCAGCGCGGCGCGATGTTGCCGTGACGTTGATTTTGCAAGGACAGCCGGATATGCCATGGGTCACGGCATTGTCGCGTTTACTTTATGAATATTTATTGCGCTCAGGTGTAAAAATTTATGAGTATCGCAAACGTCCATTGCACGGCAAAGTGGCGCTTATGGATGACAAATGGTCCACGGTGGGTTCAAGCAATCTCGATCCATTGAGCCTATCGTTAAATTTGGAGGCCAATGTTGTTATAGAAGATCAAGGATTTAACCAACAACTGCATGATCATCTAATCCACCTGGTAGAGCATGATTGCCAACAACTCAATTTAAAAGCGGCCCAGCGCGGCTATTGGTGGCGCACTCCATTAATCTTCCTGAGCTTTCACTTCCTGCGTAAATTTCCAACCATTATGGGTTGGCTGCCCGCTCACACCCATGAATTAAAATTAGTGACACCGATTGAAAGCTCGTCAGATGAAAGTGCGGTATCAGCGGAGGAAAATAACACCATCACTCCTCCAAAAAAAAGCGACAGCAAAAACAAAAATGCTTTTGAAAAGGCATCCACTTTATGAGCCACTCCATTTCATCTCCTGACCGCGACTCACACACCAGGGAAAACCATCACCCCACCAATAAAAAATGGCATAAGGTTAAACGACTATTAACCATTACATTTTTTATTCTTGTTCCTGTACTTCTGTTTATGTTGGTTAAACATATTGATTGGGCAGAAGTGGGAACTGCACTGCGCGCTTACGATGCAAAAACATTATTCATAGGGGCAGGAATAGCCCTCACCAGTTTTTTGGTGTTTGCAAGTTATGATTTGATTGGACGCAACTACACTGGCCACAAATTACCCGCACGCCAGGTTCTACCACTGGCATTTGTGTGCTATGCCTTCACTTTGAATCTGACTACCTGGGTGGGTGGTATTGCGCTGCGTTTCCGTTTGTATTCACGATTGGGGCTGGATGCGGCAACCATTACGAAAATCCTGAGTATGAGCCTCATTACCAATTGGCTAGGTTACATAATCCTCGCGGGGATACTCTTTGCAGGCCGGTTGGTAGATTTGCCAGAAGAAGCAACAATCGGGATTGCTGCACTACAATTATTAGGCTTCGTTTTGCTGGCAGTAGCGGCGATTTATTTTTGGGCTTGCCGCTTTTCCAAGCGCCGCTCGTTTCATATTCGTGCACATAAAATCCACTTACCCAATATAAAACTCGCATTTGCCCAGGCAGGGTTGGCAATTACCAATTGGATGCTAATGGGGCTGCTGATATATACGCTTATGCCGGATAAAGTCAGCTATCAAACCGTACTGGGAATATTATTAATCAGTAGCATCGCCGGTGTTATCGCACACATCCCGGCCGGGCTTGGGGTATTGGAAACTATTTTTATTACCATGCTGCATCACCAATTATCCAAAGGCAGTATTCTGGCCGCATTAATTGGCTACCGGATACTGTATTTCCTGCTCCCCATGGCTATCGCCTGCGTCATCTACCTCATTTTTGAATCCCGAGCGAAAAAAATGCTCCAGCAAACCAAAAAAAAGTAACACCATCACTTTTTATCCAGCAAACCCTTCAAATTTGCGAAGGGGTTGTGTGTTGCAGGAGCGATTTTCTTTTCTGTGGTTGAACCATACAAAACGTGTTCATGGAATTTTGTATGTTCATGATCATGGCAATATAGGCAGAGTAATTCCCAGTTACTGCCATCGGCAGGATTATTATCGTGGTTATGGTCGCGGTGGTGCACAGTGAGTTCGCGGATATTTTTAGAGTTGAATTCGCGCGCACAGCGCCCACAAATCCAGGGGTACATTTTTAGTGCTTTTTCGCGGTAGCCCTGTTCTTTTTGAAGATAGCTACTGGTGCGCCCCAGGTGATCGGTAGTCATAATCGCTCTCCGGTATTCTATTAAGGATATTCCAATACCGCTTTCAGGTGTGGAATATTATCTTCAACCCACGGCTGACTGACAGCTCCCCAACTGGTAATACGATAGGTGCCATTGGTATTCTCCATTTCAATAGCCAATTCATGGATTGCGGCCAGCGTATCCTGCGCCGTACGGCGCGGCATACCCGTAGCCTCAATAATTTTAGGGACAGTATTAATTCCCTGCTGGATTAACCAGGCAACATAAATACGGCGATAGAAACTGGTTTTGGTTTTACTGTGAACCATTATTTTCACACTCCTGACGTAACACTAAAAAGAAGTAACCCTAAAAAAACAAAAAGAGCCTTTCGGCTCTTTTTTGCACTGAACTACGAACTGGATACAGGGCGAAAAAAATGCGCCCATGATGTAAACGCCTGTGCACTGCGTGTTTGAATCCAGACTTTACCCTTGCCAGTAAAACGGCAGACAAAACCCTCGCCCGAAAAGAATAAGGATTTGTAGCCACCAACTCTTGTGATGTTGTATTCCAACCCTTCGGTGAAGGCAACAATATTGCTGGTATCTACTACGTAATCATCTTCCACATCAATTTCAATAATAGCGCCGTAGGAATTAAACCAAAGGTCGCCTTTACCACTGCAACGAATCAGGAAAAAACTTTCGCCGGAGAAAAACCCTTTTAACATGCCCTGCCACTTGGTCTCCAAAGTGACATCCATAGTCGCTGCAACAAATGCGGAGTTCTGCAAAAAGATTGTTTGGCCATCGAGATACTGGTGAAATAAATCGCCAGGGGTTCCCGGAGCCAAACCGATTTCACCTGCCGCACGCTCTGCGGTAAATTCGTTAAGAAATAAATTTTCACCCGTAAGGAAACGTCCAAATCCGCCTTTGAGTTTGGTTTTCATCACCAGATGCGTATCCATAGTCGCCATGGCCGAAGATTCAACCTTGAGCGTTTGGTTAGCAGGAATTTGCACGGTTAAAAAACTGTAATCCGGACGTCCTTCGATTTTGTAAGTCAGCCCTTTAAAAGTTGCGGGATTAGCGACGGGTTTAGCTACAACAGATACTTGATCGGCTGGCGCGGTCGTTTGCGCAGGAACCGCTGTCACTTCATCATTTACCGGTTTTATTTCGCAAATAAAACCGGTTTTCTCAATTGCCGCTTTAAATTTTTCCGCAGTCGCTGCATCCACATTGCTTTTCACACTTACCGGCGCTTTGGCCAGGGTTTGCTGTGTTTTTTCTTCACTGATTTTAAAAAGGGTTGCAAAAGCAATGGTCGCGCTTGCCAAATCAACACCTTCGCGCAATTGCCCAGTTAGTATGAGATTGTAAGTATTGTCCTGCATGGTTAGCCTCCTGAATTATGCTTTGCGTACACGTAAACTTGGGGTGAGTGCATGCCCAAAACTATTGGGGTTATGCGATTGGCACCACACAGTTCCGCGGCCGCTAAATTTACAGACCAAGCCCTCACCACCCAACATGGATTGCAACCAACTGCTGCCCGCTTTGGTAATAGTGAAATTCAGGGTTTCATTAAACGCAACTATATGGCCGGTATCGACAATATAATCACCATTCACTTCAATCGGGTAAATCGCCCCGAAAGACGACAGCACTACTTTTCCGCGACCTTTTAAATTCAACCAAAACATACTCTCGCCCGAGAGCAGGGATTTAAAACCTTGCCAACCCATATCCATCGCAATGGATTCTTCGCAGGCAAGGAAAGAACCGCTTTGTACAATCAGATTTTCGTTGTCCAGATCAAGCGTGAGCATATCGCCCGCCAGATTGGAACCCAACCAGACTTCACCTGATTTACCCACCGGATCAAAATGGTTGAGGAAAAATGATTCACCGGAAAGCAAGCGCTTTGCTGCTTTCAAAATGCCACCGGAATTTTTTTTATGGGTACTGGTGGTGATATTCATATTGCCACTCATTGCAATCATTGCGCCTGCTTCAGCAGTGCAATGCTCGCCGGGTTGCAAGGTAATTTTTGCAGCCGTGTTGCCGGGGCGATTAATTAATTCAACTTTCATTATGCTTGCTCCTTACCAGAATTTGGGATTCAGCCAGCCCGCGAGGCCGGTTATGCTACGTGTTTGAATCACAATTTTTCCCTTCCCTTGCACGCGAGTTACCAAACCTTCACCGCCGAAAAAACTGGAAAAAATCCCGCCCGCCAATTGCAACTTCAATTTAATTCCCGGCTCATATGCAACCAGGTGGCTGGAGTCAACAATATATTCACCATCAACCTCCCGCTCCAGAAGTGCACCATAAGCACCGTAAAACACCTCGCCTGTACCACCCATTTTTAAACGGAATAAACCTTCACGGGCAATAAAAGAGACCAATCCAGCCCACTCAAGGTCCATAGTGACGCCGGGAGTACGCGCCAGAAATGCACCCGGCTGTACATAAAAAACATCATTATTCATGCTGCGGCAACGCACTTCACCCGGCGTGCCCTGTACAACAGTCATCCGGCAATCGCGATTGGTATTGTTGGTAAAATGATTAATAAACAGGGATTCCCCGCCCAGGTATTTACGCAACAACCCTTTAAAAAAGCCGCCATTAAATTTTGCCGTTAAATCCAGTGCTGCATCCATACTCGACATCGCATCAGACTCGGTAATAATGGATTCACCCGGTGCTAATTGGATGTCGACAAAAGAAAAGGCTTGTCCACCTTTGATCTCACTCTTCATTGTGTGCTTCTCCCTCATTGTCAGTTACAAATTGTTTAACAGCGGTTTGCAGTGCAGAAAATTCTGTGTCGAGATGTTGGTAATCAACCTGCTCCTTATTCAGCCTCCCCCCCAGTTCATTTAATTTTTGGATGCGGTCCTCACTGGCAGGATGGGTGGATAAAAACTGCAACGCCCCTTTCACCAGGGCACGATTGTCTTCATCTTCAATTTTTTCCAGTTGTTTCTTTTCTTCTTCAATCATTTTTTCAAAAAAGCTCGCCAAACCCGATGGGTTAATCCTGGCTTTTTGCAGGAGTGCAAAACCTTTAAGGTCAGATTCGGTTTCAAAGCGGCGCGAATAGCTTTGGTTAAGCAGTAGGGGCGCTGCACTGGTCAAGGTTGCCATAATGCCGCTGACATCACCAAACACGGCGCTGGCGACCATATAAATCCCCGCCGCACCTATGACATTGCGCAAACCATGTTGCTGTTCAACGTGGGTAATTTCATGGGCAAGAACACCCAATAATTCCTCTGCGGATTCCGCGCGCAAAATCAACGCCGAATGGATGACCACTTCACCACCAGGCAATGCAAATGCATTTAAACTGCCGTCATTCACAATACGGAATTGATATTGGTAGGGGCTATTGTCTAGTGCAGAAATGAGCGGGTTGGTTAAGGGGGCAATAAGCGCGTCGGATACTTTTTTATCCATCACTGTCTTGCCCAGTTGGTATTGGGCGAGAGTGGATTCACCGAGTTGCTGTTCCCAACTTGCAGGAATTTTTTTAGCAATCATGCCGGTGAGCAAATCCATCCGCAGTACCAACAGCAGTGGCAAGACCAGCATCAGTGTAGCAACACTGGCGAATATCCCCCAGCCGATTGCGCGCCTGCGTTGTGCCTGACCAAGCAATGCGGCTATCGCAGGGTGGCTGCGCAGATGCGAATCGCCCAGCACGCCCAAGTCGCTAGTATAAAAACTCCAGCCTTTTACTAATGGATGTTCGAAGAATACCAGGCGATTGCTCGCCCCACCTAAAGAGACCTGCAAATTTTGCAGAGGCAAACGGATCCGCTCTTGCTGGATTTGAAAAACAATTCCCTGCGGGTCAGTCAGCAGCCTACCCGAGGCTTTACCTTTAGGTAGGGCATCGTGAAAACCTATGCATTCATATTCATTGTTATTGGCCACTCACTGCTCCGCATCCGTTGTGATTAGAGCGGCGGATATTACCTTTCCCGCCCCAAAAAGGCGATCCTTCGGAGGCTGTCCTCCGGGAGGCGCCTCTCTGCGCCATCATAAAGTGTTAATAATGGCCGGATAAATTCCACCCATAGCGCTTTCTTTTATAGTGCATTCTTTTATAGAGCTATAGTTAACAGGCGACTAGAATGATGCCCACCTGCTCCATACAACCTGGATAGGGTGAGTCGTAATATTCACCCATCCAGAAACAGCGACAGCAAAACCGGCACGCGAATGCGTATTTTTGCTCTGGAGATTTTTACATGCTGATTAATTGTGTTGCCTATCAAGAAGGCAAAAAATTAAACAATATTCCCGTAGAAGAGATAAGCGATTATCTCAAGCGCGAAAATTGTTTTGTCTGGGTCGCACTGAAAGATGCAGAGCCGGGCGAACTTGAACAGATGCAACAGGAATTTTCCTTGCATGAACTGGCAGTAGAGGATGCCCACACTGGCCATCAGCGCCCCAAGATTGAAGAATATGGCGATTCACTTTTTGCTGTTATACATACAGTTGAATTACTTGATAATGAGCTCAACGTCGGCGAGGTAGATATTTTTGTGGGTGAAAATTATGTACTCTCCACCCGCAATCGCTGCCAGCAAGGATTCCTCGGTGTACGCGCTCGCTGTGAGCGGGAGCCCCACCATTTAATGCAGGGTTCGGCGTTTGTATTTTATGCATTGATGGATGCGGTGGTTGACCGTTATTTTCCTGTCGTGGTTGCACTGGAAACGGAGCTGGAAATTATTGAGGACCAAATATTCACCAAGGGATCCCAGCGCTCCAATATTGAACGGCTCTATGAATTAAAACGTAAGGTCACTACGCTTAAACATGCGGTTGGTCCTTTATTGGAAGCCGTGGGCAGACTGGACGGTGGTCGCGTGCCGCCGATCGTCGCTGATACCAAGGATTATTTCCGCGATGTACATGACCATCTCTACCGCATCAACACCTCTATCGATTCCATTCGCGACACCATTGGCACTGCAATCCAGGTAAATCTATCCATGGTGAGCATTGATGAAAGCGAAGTGAACAAACGCCTCGCGGCTTGGGCGGCGATATTTGCGATAGCAACCGCTTTTGTCGGTATTTGGGGAATGAACTTTGAACATATGCCGGAATTAAAATGGAAATACGGCTATCCGGTATCGCTCGGGGTTGTGGCCGTCATCTGCTCGTATTTATATTATCGGTTTAAAAAATCGGGCTGGCTGTAAATTTCAGGAGACGAAAAAAAATCACCGCAGTGCGGTGATTTTTTTTATCAACCAATTTTATTTACAACTATCTATTTACACCAATGCATCCTGCAAATTCTTTGTCGTCTCCACCGCGAAGCATTCAATATATTCGCCCTGCTCTATTGCGCCTATGGATTTTTTGAGTGGCACCCGGCGCGGGGTAAAAGTAAATAAATCGCTGCGCTCCGCGTAATGGCGCACCTTGTGACTGACTAGTACTTCCCCTGGTTCTGCGGCGGCTTCCATACGCGCCGCCATGCTGACGGCGACACCTTCCAAATCGGCAATATCAGTCACTTCATTGTGGACAACCGCTACCTCGCCCAATTCCACACCAATTCGCAATTCAAATCCGGCAGCCCGTAAAACGTTGCGCATCATACAGGCGCAGGACAAACCGGCGGTGGCATTTCTGAACGTCACGCGCAGGGAATCGCCTTCCATATTGGGATGACCAGCGGTCCATTTCTTGAGGATGGGTTTTACCAGGCCCCGAAATAATGACAACTTTTCTGACAACTCATCATCGCGCCATTTGGAAAAGCCTTTTAAATCCATAAATAAAATAGTGAGGTTGCGCACCTGGTCTTTTTCATGGTCAGCCGCCAATTCCAATAAACGCGGCCAAAATTCTTCGCGAATGGTGCCGATTTTTTCTTTCAGCTGTGAGTGCAATTGGGTATTGGTACGCAGCATCAATTGTGCGAGCTGGATGCGTTCCGCCTCGGATTGCAACTGGTTTTTTAACTCGGTTGGATTGTGGCTACCCACTTCTTCCACCACAAATTTTACCAGTGCACCCCCGGCGACATCGCTGATCGATTTCAAACGTAAAATGGTACCCCAATGCACTGCCGCCAGGTGCTCAATAAAAATCGGCAAGGTTGCCAATTCGTGATCGGCCAAACGGTAGGGATAGCGCAGCTCAATGGTGATGGCTTCGGCAAAAATGCGTTCGAATTCATGGTTGCGATAAACGGTTTTTTCTTTTCCACCTTTATCCCAATAGGCATGGGCACATGCAATGTTGGCGATACTCCAACCTACAGTGGTGATCTTCCACAACCTGGCGCCGGTAATAGTGGCGCCGGTCATTTTTGTTTTTGAGAGGTTGGCGTTGCGTAAATCGCAATCGGATAAATTGGCAGCAGTGAAATCGGCCTTGTGCAAATCCATCCCGTTTAAATCGACACGGCTTAAATTAGCCGATTTGAAAATAGCACCCGACAAACTTGCACCGCGCAAATCGGCCTTGGTGAGGTTCGCATTGGTAAACAGGGTGCCGGTTAAATCTGCACCTTGTAAATTGGCGCCGTGCAAATCGGTGTTAGTGAAATCGACCCGCGCTAATTGCTGGCCTTCCAGATTACTGCCCGCCAGTGAAATATCGCGCAGGATCAAGCCACTGATATCGTGCCCGCGAAAATCAATATTTTCCAGACGCGCATTACGCGTATTCGCCGTGAGCATATTGGCGAGGAATAATACTGAATTGCTGAGGTCGCAATGGGAGAGATTGGCGGCAATTAATTTTGCGTTGGAAAAATCATTGTGTTGCAGATCTGAATGTTGCAGGTTGACCAAAATCAGGTCGGCATATTTGAAACTGCATTTGGTAATACGAGAATTGCGCAGGGATATTTTCGATAAATCATATTCATCAAAATTGATGCCTTCCAATTTAACGCCATCGAGGTTTATCTCGCCGATAGTTTGGCGTTTACGCCAATTATTCCAGGAATTAGCGCCTTTTTTCAGTTCCTGGAGTATCCGTTCTTTATCCATAATTATTTACTTACATCTGTAACAATAAGGTGATGAAAAATTCCTGGGGGACAATACAATTAGACAATGTAATTAATTGTCCTCATTTTTCCTGATCAATAACATTGGATGCCCAAGTTCGAAGGCACCTTCAAAATATTCCTGCCCAATCAAATGCGGGGCTACATTCGCCCAACCGTAACTATTCTGGCCGCAGCTGGAGGTAACCTTGCCCAACGCAAGGTCTCCCGCACAAATGAGATCACCATCATCAACCTTGTGATATCCCTGCGGAAATGGATGCATAAACATAACGGCCAGATCAGAAAGTGCGCAAAGTATATAGCAGCCAACTGTAGGGAAGTGTAAAAAAACATTACCGATATTTGAGACGCCAGATAACGTACAGCCATGCTCCCGGGGCTTCGTCCCATGCTGGAGGCTTTGTACAACGCGGCTTGTTTCAGCTTGTGTGTTGGAATGTGGGACGGGTTACTCTTCTCACGATAATAAAGAGATAGTCATTAAAGTTATATTATGAGAGTGTCGTATTTACCCCAAATAGGGTAAAAGAGATATTGCGCAACAGCCCATCGTCATTGATATCCAATCAGGGAGCAAGTTATGAGTAGCCTAACCTTGGTACATGTATTACTCAGTTTGTTAGCGATAGCCGCCGGTGCAGTTGTGCTCTATGTCATGATCGGCCTGCACATACTATCGCGCTGGACCCAACTCTTTTTTATCACCACCGCCGCCACCTGCCTGACCGGTTATGCACTACCCGCCGATAAACTCTTGCCGTCGCATATTGTCGGCTTGCTTACCTTGCTAGCATTGGCAATCGCTGCTTATGCGCTTTATGTGCGCAAGCTAGCGGGAAAATGGCGCCCGGCTTATGTAGCAGGCGCCACCATTGCGCTCTACTTCAATGTGTTTGTCGCCGTAGTGCAGTTGTTTCTGAAATTCCCCCCACTACAGGCACTGGCTCCCACTCAATCGGAACCTCCCTTTCTTATTACGCAAGCCATCGTATTGCTGCTTTTTATCGTATGGGGAGTGATGGCGGCAAAACGCTTATCCCGATGAGCCGTTGCGATAACAGCAATCCAAGGCTCCCGGCAGATGCTTTCACCAAGGGCGCTTGCACCAAGAATGCTTTCACTAACAAGACGCTTTCTTTATAGTACGCCCGCTGAAAAAATTCCCTGTCACTGGCGGTATGTCGATCCATTCCTACCGCCTGCCCCACGAGGTTAAGCCCCATGGCCCAATACGTATTTAGCATGCACAGGCTTGGCAAGATTGTGCCGCCCAAGCGTGAAATCCTGAAAGACATCTCCCTCTCCTTCTTCCCTGGCGCCAAGATCGGTGTGCTCGGTTTGAACGGCTCGGGTAAATCCACCCTGCTGCGCATCATGGCCGGTGTCGACCAGGATTTTAACGGCGAAGCCCGCCCCATGCCGAACCTGAAAATCGGCTATCTGCCACAAGAACCGCAACTCGATCCCGCCAAGGATGTACTAGGCAATGTGCAAGATGGTGTACGTGAAGCGGTAGATGCGCTGGCCGAATTGGATCAGATCTACGCCGCTTACGCCGAACCCGATGCGGATTTTGACGAACTGGCAAAAAAACAAGCCAAGTGCGAAGACATCATCCAGGCCTGGGATGCACACAACCTGCAACACACCCTGGAAGTCGCCGCTGATGCTTTGCGCCTGCCGCCGTGGGATGCCGACGTAACTGTACTCTCCGGTGGTGAGCGCCGCCGCGTTGCGCTCTGCCGCTTACTGCTGTCGCGCCCCGACATGTTGTTGCTCGACGAACCCACCAACCACCTGGACGCCGAGTCCGTTTACTGGCTGGAACAATTCCTCCACAGCTTTGCCGGCACCGTAGTGGCAATCACCCACGACCGCTACTTCCTCGATAATGCCGCCGGCTGGATCCTCGAACTCGACCGCGGCCACGGCATTCCGTACGAAGGCAACTACACCAGTTGGCTGGAACAAAAAGACGCCCGTCTGGAGCAAGAACAACGCACCGAAGCTGCACACCAGAAAGCATTGAAAACCGAATTGGAATGGGTGCGCCAGAATCCTAAAGGCCGCCAAGCCAAGAGCAAGGCGCGTCTCGCCCGCTTCGATGAACTGCAATCGCAAGAATTCCAGGCGCGCAACGAAACCAACGAGATCTACATTCCGCCGGGCGAGCGCCTGGGCGATAAAGTGATCGTGTTGGAAAATGTGAGCAAAGGTTATGGCGACCGCCTGTTGATCGACAATTTGTCGCTGAGCATTCCTAAAGGCGCAGTGGTGGGTATAGTCGGTGGTAACGGCGCGGGTAAATCAACGCTGTTCCGCATGATCTCCGGCACTGAAAAACCCGATAGCGGTACTGTCACCCTGGGCGACACCGTAAAAGTGGCTTACGTTGAACAAAGCCGCGAAAACCTGGACGATAAAAAATCCGTTTGGGAAGCCGTGTCCGACGGTTTGGATATTTTGAAAATCGGCAACTACGAAGTCAGCTCGCGCTCCTATCTCGGACGCTTCAACTTCAAAGGCGGCGACCAACAAAAACGCGTGGGCGAACTCTCCGGTGGTGAGCGCGGCCGTTTGCATCTGGCCAACACCCTCAAACAAGGCGCGAACGTTTTGTTACTCGACGAACCGTCAAACGATTTGGATATCGAAACCCTGCGCGCATTGGAAGATGCAATCCTCGCCTTCCCCGGCTGTGTACTGGTGATCTCGCATGACCGCTGGTTCCTCGACCGTATCGCAACCCACATACTCGCGTACGAAGGTGATTCGGATATTGTTTTCTTCGAAGGCAACTACACCGAATACCACGAAGATTTTGTGAAGCGCAAAGGCCAGGATTCACAACCGAAACGCATGAAGTACAAACCGCTCAAAACCTAAAATCTGGAAACCAAAAAACCTGGCAATAAAAAGGCCGCTCCAATGAGCGCAATGCTGTTCACTTAAGGATTTGTCGTCACTCCCGCGAAAGCGGGAGTCCAGTTTTCGTGGCAAAATTCGCAGTTTCTGGATCCCCGCTTTCGCGAGGATGACGACCAACAAGGTTGAAATAACCTTAAGTGAACAGCATTGCTCCAATGAGCGGCCTTTTGTTTTTACCTGTCTTCGCATAAGAAATTTTGACCCACCAATTAAATCCGGATTTTTAGTCACATTGCTTGTCACAATATCAAAAACAACCTTTAAACTTTCCATCATGGAAAGTTATTGCTTGCCACAATGGAAAGTCATAGCTATATTAGTTTCCATATTGGAAACTAAAGGAAACCGGACCATGAATAAGGGTAACCATCACATTACCACTGACGAAGCGAAGTCAGCACTTGAATCATTAGCAGTGGCGAACCAAATCACTGTTCATAGTATGCGGCCACCACTATGGTTAATACTATTGTGCTCCGCATCCCTTGGTATAAAGACTACCGCTATGGGGCTGATGATTAACGACAACCTGTGGAATAGTATTCAATGGAGTTCCTATATCCTTTGTTGCCTCTGTGTTGTTTCCTGGATCATTGCACTACGCATTAAAGGAATAACGATAAAAATTGCTGATGTAAACATAACGAACAAGGGAATTATCTCTGCGCTCCTTATTTGCGCATTACTTATTTCATCCCGAGTAATTTACCTGCAAACAGGTTCTATATTATTTCCTTGTATAGCGGGCATCCTTAATACGTTGACCCTGGCGTTCAGTTTGCAATTCGGTCGCTTGCTGAATACAAACAAAAAGGAGGGAAATAATGAGTAATGCCAGTTTTGATGATTTAATTCACGCACCTAACCGTTTAAAAATTTGTGCGCTCTTAGCCCCGGTCACATCCCTGGAATTTGTAGTGCTATGTGAACAACTGGAAGTGAGTGATTCGGTATTATCCAAACATATTAAATCGCTTGTAGATGCAAACTATGTGGTTGTTAATAAAAAAACCAGCGAGGGACGGCAGCGAACCTGGTTATCGCTATCGTCTAAAGGACGTAAGGCTTTTATCGGACATGTAGCAGCCTTGAAAGAAATTGTGGGATAGCACATCAGCTATTGTGCCTGGGACAATACTTTCTCCACGTCTATTCCAAATACCATAACCCCCAAAGGTTCGAATTTTTCTTCGGTGTAGAGCGGGACACTCAATTGCAATTGGAAGCGCTTGGTGGATTCGTCGTAATTGATATCGCCAAAATGCATGGTGTTAGCTGGTTTGGAAAATACCTCGGTAAATTTTGCTTCGTCCCCTTGCCAGTAGTCTGAGGTCATATCGCTAATGGCAAAATTTAATCCGCGCGCATCGGTAATAATAATTTCAGTCACCACATCCTGTGATTGTTTTTTTATTTCACGCAACTGTGCCGACATCTCCTGATCGACCAGCTCGATTGAATAAGAAAAATCGTTCCGCATAAATGCCTGGGTCCATTTTTTATCGCGCTCTGCAATTTCCTGTTTGCTAAAACGACGCGTTTTTAGATTGCGTTCAATCAGCAAGGATTCCAATTTCGGCAGGCGTTTCCAGCGCTCGATTTTACGGATCAACAATTCCTTGATTTGTTGGCGCTCGTACTCAGACACTGCAAAATGCTCAGTCGCGCAGCCAGTAATCTGCTGGTTGAATTCCGATAAAAACTCCGGGTTCTGGTTAAGGAATTGCTCATTAAAATATACGCCCAAGGGGACATAGCGAAAAAACCGTGCCTGAAAATTATTGGCATCAATTTTCAATTCTTTAGCTGCCTGCATAAAGTTTTCGCGGTCAGCCAGGATCACATCGATACGTTTTCCCTGTAACAACTTAATTAACTGCGGCAAATTATTTGCACTCATATCCACTTTATAGCCCGCCTCCCCCAGCCAGGTTTCCTGCTGGCTACCCAGGATAGACCCGAGCCGGTAGCCCTCGCGCCAGGACTCGGGGGCGATAGTATCCATCCGCCAAAACCAATACCAATTTTCCAGCACAAGGGGGGATGACAAAACCGCATAGGGATCAACCTGGCGCATGGGCACAGCAGTAAAAAAACCGTCGATGCGATTACTCTTCACATCCTGGTAAGCGCGCCGCCAAGGCATGACCTGTACGCTGTAATCACGTTTCATTTGCTTAAAAATACATTGCAGGTGGGGCAATAAATTTTGCGAGCTGCCACTCGGTAAATCAGAGGTAAATGCGGAAGAAATATTGGTGGCCAAGTTGATCGTTAAGGCGTCAGGCGCAGGAGCGGGATCCTTATCATCGGTAACTTGCGCCAGGGCGTTGCAGCCAATAAGTATTGTCACTAACCAAATCCAGCGCATAAAGATGCTCCTTAACTTACTTTTGATATAAGGGAGTTAGCAAATACGACGGGAGATAAGGAGAGTATAGGATTAAAAAATAATCTTGCCTGAGTGAGGGACGGTCCAATCAACTGGACACTTTTCCCGTGGACACTTTTCCCGTGAACAATTGCTCCAGGAACGCCTGCGACAATGCAGCTTCAGTCGCTTGTGCCAAACGCTCAATTGATACTTCACGTTCATGGTTGATATCAAGCGGCGACACACTTGCCACACCCGTCCATTTCAGCAATGCGTCCAATGCTTCGGGCTGATCAAATAAACCGTGGAGATAAGTACCCAATACCAATCCATCTTCACTGATTGCACCTTCGGGTTCCAAACCATTATCACCCTGCAAATAACATGCAGGGGAATTCAATGCATCGCCCGTGCTGATACCACAATGAATTTCATAACCTTGCAGCACACTATTTTTATCCCACAAAAAACCGCTGCGCTGCTGCAATATTTTATGCGGCTCAAGGGTCGTATGCAGCGCAAATATACCCAAGCCTGCTGAACTACCACCTGATGCAGATTCCAACCCCTGCGGATCGTGGATCATCTCACCCAGCATTTGGAAACCGCCGCAGATGCCGATGAGCTTTCCGCCGTAGCGCAAATGTTTTTGGATTTGTTTATCCCACCCCTGCTCACGCAAAAACTGCAAATCGGCGCGGGTGTTTTTACTACCGGGAATAATCACCAGATCGCAGGGCGGAATTGTCTGGTTAGGGCCAACCCAGTGGAAATCAATTTGCGGATGCAAACGCAGCGCATCAAAATCGGTGTGATTGGAAATTCGCGGCAGCGCCACTACTGCAACGCGACATTGTGCATCCGGTTTGGGGGCATTGGCGGTCAGCGCATCTTCTGCATCCAGATACAACCCCTGCAAATAGGGGATTACCCCCAATACCGGTTTACCGGTTTTTTGCTCCAGCCAATCAAGACCCGATTGCAATAAACCTATATCGCCGCGAAAGCGATTAATCACAAATCCGATTACCCGTTGTTGTTCAGACTCACTCAATAATTCCAGCGTACCGACCAAATGCGCAAATACACCGCCGCGATCGATATCGGCAATTAAAATTACCGGGCAATCCACTGCCTCGGCAAAACCCATATTGGCGATATCGCGCTCACGCAAATTAATTTCTGCCGGGCTGCCCGCACCTTCCACCAGAATCACATTGTATTGCTGTTGCAGGCGCGCGTAAGAATCCAATACATAACCCATGGCTTGGGCTTTGTAATCGTGATAAACGGTGGCATCCATATCGGTCACTGCCCGCCCCTGCACAATAATTTGTGCGCGCGTGTCGCTGGTGGGTTTTATCAGGATGGGATTCATATCGGTATGCGGTGGCAAGCCTGCGGCCTGCGCTTGCAGTGCTTGCGCGCGGCCAATTTCGCCACCATCAATAGTCACGGCAGAATTGAGAGCCATATTCTGGGGCTTAAAAGGCACCACCGAAATTCCACGGTTTTTCAGGATGCGGCACAGCGCCGCCACTAATGTGGATTTGCCTGCATCGGAGGTGGTGCCCTGCACCATTAAGGTTCTGGACTCAAACATACCCGCAACAACCTGTAAAAAAATAATAAAAAAGATCGACTAAACTCACAAAACAAAGAAACCGAATCACTTATCCAGTGTCTAGGGGCGGGCATTTAAATATCAAACAGCAATTCCCGCTCTCTCCCCCGATTAGAATCCACTCATCTGACTCACAAGCGTAGGTGCGACATTGATTAATTCGCGTATCCTGGTAAATGGCATTTCCTTACTGGCGGCAGTTGCCGCTTTTTATATGGTTGGACGGGAAATAACCACTTATCACCTGACCTGGGCAAGCGCGGGTGAAATCCTGCAGGATTTTCACGGCCAACCACTGCTGTTGGCGCTGTTGGCAACCATCCTGGGTTATAGCGTATTAGCCACTTACGACTTACTCGCCGCCCATCACCTGAATTATAAAATCGATTGGCATAAAACCCTGCTGGTGAGCTTTATCAGTTTTGCCGTCAGCAATAATACCGGACATGCGATGGTAACGGGTGGCTCAATCCGCTATCGCTTTTATTCCGGCTGGGGCTTGGGTGCGTTCGAGATAGGAAAAATAATCCTCTTTTCCAGCGTCACTTATTTATTGGGCGCCGCCAGCTTGTTGTGTATCGCTTATTTTTTTATTCCCGAACAGGAATTGCACAACCCGCAATTATTAGGCGGACATTTTTCATGGCTCATATGGGCGGTGATGTTGCTGCTCGGAATCTATTGGTTGCTCATTGCTATGGGGCGCAACAGAATCCAATGGCGAAAACTGAACCTGGTGATACCACCAGCGCGGATTACCGCCCTGCAAAGTGCGGCCGGCGTTTGCGATTTGTTATTAGCCGGTGTAATCCTCTACTGCTTGTTATACCCATCCACCCAGATGCATTTCATGTGGTTTTTTACCATTTACATTGTTGCCCAACTCACCGGTTTATTTAGCCAGGTACCGGGCGGCATTGGCGTTTTTGAAGCGACCTTCCTCTATCTCGTGGATGATAATTACGATAACCAGATTATTATCATGGCGCTCTTAACCTATCGCCTGATGTATTTTTTATTGCCGCTGTTGGTTGCTACTGTTGTTTTTGTCGTGTATCACCGCACCGCGCTGCATGAGAGCTGGAATAAAATTCCGGGGGTATTGCCGGTGCAGAATATGCTTAAAACCCTCTCCCTCTTTTTGCATAAAAGTTTGCCGTCGCTACTGTCTTTATTATTAGTCATTGCCGGTGCGATTTTATTGGTATCCGGCAGTACACCCGGCCTACCGGAACGGCTTGAGCAATTAACCGACATTATTAATTTACCCTTGATCGAGCTATCGCATTTATTGGGCAGCGTGATCGGGATATTTTTGATCATCCTCGCGCGCGCCATTTTATTGCGCATTAATACCGCCTACCCACTCACTTTGTTATTGCTGGGTGCAGGTATTGTATTTTCCCTCACCAAAGGCCTGGATTATGAAGAGGCAATCTTCCTGGGTGTTTTATTGTTGCTGTTTATTCCTTGCAAACGCTATTTTTACCGCAAATCCAATGTGGATACCTATTGGCTCACCCCAAAATGGATTGGATTGATTATTGCGATTGTTGGCCTAAGTATCCTGATCGGTTTTATCGCCTACCGCGAGGTGGAATATGCCCATGAGTTGTGGTGGCAATTTGAACTGGACGCAAACGTATCGCGCTTCCTGCGTGCGACATTGCTCATCAGTATCATCCTGTGCGGCTGGCTCTTTCATTATCTGTTATCGCGCAGCCAATACAAACCGCAACTGCCCACCATCGAAGAATTGCGTGAAGCTGAAGCAATTATCGGCGCACAAAAAAATACCGAGCATTACATTAGTTTAAGTGGCGATAAATATTTATTCTGGAATGAAGAACGCGATGCGTTTATCGCCTATATCACTACTAAAAAATACTGGATTGCCTTAAATGACCCTTGCGGAAACCCGGCCAGTTTTAAAGCATTGGTAAAGGAATTCCGCACTCGCGCAGATTGGCACGGTGCAAAACCGGTGTTTTACCGGATCACCACCGAGCATTTGCCGCTCTATGTGGATTTAGGTTTAAACCTGATCAAACTGGGTGAAGAGGCGCATGTCGATTTAAGTAATTTTACACTCAAAGGAAATACCTGGACCTCGTTCCGCAACACCCTCAACAAAATTAATAAAGAAGGTTTCAGCTTCCAGATTATTCGCGCTGCCGATAACGAGCCGGTATTACCTGCCTTAAAACAAATCTCGGATCAATGGTTGAACCATAAAAAATCCCGCGAGAAAGGTTTTTCACTCGGCTTTTTTGATGATGCCTATATGCGTTTTTTTGATGTTGCGGTAGTTCGCAAAGATGAACAGATAGTGGCCTTTGCCAATTTATTGCACACCCATCAACCCAACGAAATTTCTATTGACCTTATGCGCTATGGCGACAGCGCCCCCAAAGGCGCTATGGATTATTTGCTCACCAACATCATGTTGTGGGCCAAGGAAGAGCGCTACCATAAATTCAATTTGGGTATGGCACCCCTGGCCGGGCTTGATGACGATGAGTTGGCCCCTTTCTGGCACCGGCTCGGCTCATCTATTTTCCGTATGGGTAACGAGTTTTACGATTTCAAAGGCTTGCACCACTACAAAGAAAAATTCCATCCGCAGTGGAACCCTGTTTATCTGGCATTACCGCGCGGCGGGCATTTAGCGCGTGTGATTTTTACTATTACTAATGCTATCTCGGGTGGCATTCGCGGAAGCTTCGGAAAATGATGCGCTATTTGTTAGGTTTTAGCCTGATCCTCTCCCTCCACTGCCAGGCGCAATACCAACCGGAAGTATTTCGCTGGGGCGATTTTGCCGACACCTGGATTTATGCAGGCGGCACGGGCGGAGTTGAACTGATCCTCACCGACACTGAACATCAACAACAGGCACAGCAATTTGCAACGCAGCTCAGTTGGCAAGGTAAATTAACGGCTGTATTGAATATGGATAATTATCTGGCCGAAATCGCCCGGCGCGATGTCAGTTGTTTTGATGCAGCAACACCGCTGTCAGTCTATGCGCAGGATATCCAGCAACACCATCAATTCCAACATTTCAGCCAACCGTTTATTACCGGTTTTGGCCGTGCGGGTAGTTATGTATTTGCCATGCTGGAGCAATTGCCCAAAGGTATTTATCGCGGTGCTTACAGTGTTGAATGGCACAATAAAATCAACATGCCCATCGCGCCCTGCAAAAACAGCGATCAAGTACAATGGATTCCACAACAGAAAAAATTGCTGTTGGATATCACTCGCCTGCCCGCCACGCCATGGAAACTATTTAATACGAACAACCTGATCCATGAGTGGATGCCACATTTTCCCATACTGGAAAACTGGCAGCGCGATCGGGAATCCTTTTTGTTGGAATTGGATCAGCAAGAAAACAACAATAAAAGCAGCATCGCCAGCTTGCCCTTGATTGAACTCCCCACAAGCCAGACGGGCGACAACAATGATCTCCTCGCGATTATTATTTCCGGCGATGGCGGCTGGGCGAATATCGATAAAGACATTGCCAACCAATTAGCCCAACAGGGAATTGCGGTGCTGGGGTGGAATTCGCTGGATTATTTCTGGGAGGAAAAATCGCCTGATATTGCGGGCAAAGACCTGCAAGCGGTGATTGACCACTATTTGCCGCTATGGAATAAAAAGCGTGTATTGCTTATCGGGTTTTCTATGGGTGCGGATGTGATGCCATTTATGGCGAACCGTTTGAATGTCGCCACTAAAGCAAAAATAGCCAGCGTCAGTTTATTAAACCCATCGACCAGTGTTGATTTTGTTTTCCATGTCAGCGGCTGGCTCGGCAATTCGGGGCCTGCGGCGCATTTGTTATATCCCGAAATGAAAGACTGGAACCAGTGGCCCACACTCTGTGCATACAGTGAGCCAACTGAAAGTTTGTGCGAAGAAATCCAGGAAAACATTGCGCATAAACCCAACCAGCAGCAGTTGGTATATTTACCGGGTGATCACCACTTTGATGGCAACTACCAAACATTAACCCAACTCGTCCTGGATACTCTGCGCAAACCGAAATGAACATTGACGGAGGGATTGCTTACCACTCAATGCCTTTTTGCGCTTTCACCCCGGCATTAAATGCATGCTTGATGGATTTAACCTCACTGAACGTATCGGCCAGGTCTTCCAGATATTTTTTGGCGCCGCGCCCGGTAATGATCACATTTTGGTTGCGCGGGCGGTTCTGGATTGCTGCAACAACCTTATCTTTATCCAGATAATGGTAATTCAGCATATAGGTTATTTCGTCGAGCAATACCAGATGGATTTCCTGATCGCGGAATACATGCTCACACTCCGCCCATACTTTTTCAGCAGCGGCTTTATCCTGCTCCGCATTTTGGGTTTCCCAGGTAAAGCCAGTGCCCATTACAAAATATTCCAGTTGCGGGCTGGCGCCGCGAAAAATACTTTCGGTTAAAAAGTTTTTTTCGCCGCACTCCCATGTACCTTTAATAAATTGCACTATGGCCACTTTGTAACCATGGCCGAGGCAACGCAGCGCCGTACCAAAACCGGATGAGCTTTTACCCTTGCCATCACCAGTCAATACAATTACCACACCGCGTTCTTCATCGGCGCGCGCAATAGCGGCATCGACAATCTCTTTGCGTTGTTGCATACGTTCCTGATGGCGTTTGGCTTTGTCGTCACTCATGGCAATTCTCGTTTATCGATTAAGGAAGCTCTAAAAATACAGGTTTCGTCATGCCCGCGAAAGCGGGCATCCATAAATACAACCATTGGACTCCTGCTTACGCAGGAGTGACGATGCAATCAGCATGCAACGTCTGCTTAAAAACGATAGGTAATACTCGCTTCATAATTGCGCTCTGGTTGCGGGTATTGCCCCCAGGTCGCATGCAAACCTGCATACAATTCATTAGTGAGGTTGTTGATCCGGCCACTGAATTCCAATTGCTTGTAGGTATAAAGGGCACCCAGGTTAAATACAACAAGCGCCGGTAGTTTTGGTCCGGCATTGGCATCGTCGTTGGATTTATAACGGGTTCCGGTATAAATACTTTCCAGAGAAATATTCAGTGCATCCAGCGGAGTAAACACAATATTGGCAGCAGCCGAGTTTTCAGCAACAAAAGGCACTACTTTACCGTCATATATACCATCGACCACGTCCGCATCGGTATAGGTATAGTTGAAACGCAATGACAACTCTTTGCTGAGCGTGGTATCAGTGTTCAGCATAAAACCTTTGCGCTCGGAATCAGGCAAATTGATGTTTGCACCATTATAAAATTGATTATTGGGCACGCTGCCGTCATAAACGATTTCATCATTGAGCGTCATGCTATAAATCGAGTAAGTCACATTACCGACCGGGCTCTGCCACTCGGTACCCAGTTCGAATGATTCACCCGTTTGTGGATCAAGGAACACGACATCCTGCGCAACCAGATTGTTTTCATCTGGATTGGCAAAACGGAAGCTTTCTGCATAGCGGCCAAACACACGCCAATTATTGCCCGCATCGTAACTCAAGCCCAGTTCAGTAGCGTGAAGATCGTCATCTTGCGCCAGTGATTGCAAATAATTTTTGTCTTCAACCTGGGCAAAGCGCGCACCGGCAGTCAGGGTTAAATGTGCAACAACCGGGTATACCGCTTGTGCATAGTAGCTTTGCTGTTGCTGTTGGGAGTCGTGCGGGGAATAGGTATTATTGCTTTCGTAAACGCTGTCAACATCGTCATAACCAATAGTGACGATGGACTGCCCATGCTGGGTAGCAAACTCGCCGATCAAACGCGGTGTCAAACTTTTTACGCGCATCGATGAAGCAGTAAAACCCCAATTGTAATAATCACTTTCTTCGTTGCGATCAGAATACTCCGCCAACAAGCTCCAGGCAGGGCTCAAATCAACACCAAAACCACCACGGGCGATATCGGTTGTTTGATTGCTGTAATCATTGGGCGTATTGGTAGCGCGACGGTCAACCAGTGCTTCGGCATCGGTGAGGGAACCTGGCAAACGCAACTCATCATCAACCTGCTGACCTTCAACAAATACAAACCCTTTTGCAAAATCGTAACGCAAATTCGCCAACACATTTTCATAGGCGTTCTGGTTGTTAACGCGGTAATTATCCGCATTGCGTTTTTGTGCCGACAAGCTGTAACTCAAACCATTTTCAAAACCCTGGTTCACACTTGCGGTGTAATCTTCAAGATTGTCTGTGCCGCTGGTGGCACTGACAGAACCATTCACTTCACCGACAACGGCGCGACGGGTGATGACGTTAATCACACCACCAACGGCTTGATCACCATAAAGCACACCGGCACTGCCCTGCACAATTTCAATTCGCTCAACATCTTTTAAGGCAACCGTATTTAATGCAGGCCCGGCGATCGATGGGTTATTTAATTTACGCCCATCTACCAACACCAGCACATTATTTACACCGGACAAACCGCGCATAGACGCAGTCACATTGCGCGCGCCGCTGCCATCGGAATCGGTTAACTGGATACCCGCTTGCGTGCGCAAGACTTCCGACAATAATTTTGCACCGCTCACGCGAATTTCTTCGGCGGTAATAACGTCAATTTGTGTCGCAACGGGTAAAGATGCAGTTTCGCTGCGCGTTGCACTGACATAAACAGTTTGTAATTTTGTTTCAGCGGCGAACGACGCAGGAGCAACCACAGAAATAATGGCAGCGCTGAGGCCAGTAAGTAAAAAGCCGTTGGTTGGGATGGTTGATTTGCTAGACATGAGATTCCTCAATCCTGGATAAGGGATGAGGGAGGGAAAGCGGAAAAGATGTAATGGGAGCAAGCCCAAAATCATACGGATTTCCACCGATGTTGCCCTCCGCGACATCGTGAACAAGTAGAGCCATAGCTCCGGATTTGAGGCTGGTATCGGACTCATCACCGCCTTTACAAGAAACCCTATAAAGGATGGCGATTCACCGTTGCGGGGGCAGTGTCGGGATTGCAACGCTGATAACAAGCAATTGCGCACCGACTTCCCATTGACTCTGATCCTGGCTCACATTCGCTAACGAATGTAACACCCATCAGACACCTCGGGCGCGCAAGGTAAATGTACGCGCCATACAAGTCAATCAATTCATCTTGAAACACGCAATGGCAGCCAGGGTTCCGGGTTACGCCAATCTCTCGTGCCACGCATCCGCTATAACATGGGCCATCCCACATTAGCTTTTACTATCAATCTGGGACGAATGCTGCTGACGCTTAACCCATCATCGAAAACGCATTTAAAAAAATGCCAACAGAATAAATAAACTGCCATTTAAAAATAAGAAGGGTAATTCACGATGAGAGCAACTTATCTGCTGTTCTGTGCGCTTGTATTTGCGCCCGCAGCCCATTCAGCATTGACGTCTTATGGCGCAGGTAATATCAGCGATAGCGCAAACCCAGCCGGTTACAAATGCGCGGTAGATCATGGCAACTGGATTTACAGCGCGGGAATTGTGAACCCCGGTGTGAGTAGTTGTAACCCGATTGGCGTACCCACACCTATTTACCCACAACTGGTGGAGCCTGCAGCGAGCAAGCCGACAATGACTCACCGCTGGTGGGGCTCGATTTCATTTAAAGGTGAGATGCGAGTGGGCAATGTTAACGATGCTGGTTACATCACCCCCGATCCTATGACTGCACGTATTACCGATCGCGGTGTACGGATTATGGGCATCCCCGGTGGTTTACGGTCATCACCTACCAACACCCAATACAATATCCCCGATCCCTTTAGCGAAGTGTTTGATGGCCTTGCCATTGGCAACTCCATTTACGCCAATATGGATGCCTACTTAAAAGATTACAGCGACGGATCAGTCACCGTTCAGTGGAAAAGTGGCGGCACCGTTGTTATGGAGGCCACCTTCGTACATGGCTCACCTAATGCCTACTTCACAGTGTTCGCAGGTGAGTTGGTAGTGCGTACCTTGAGAGCAGATAGCGGCGAAAAAGGGACTTTTTATCAAGCAGGCAATTCTTTAGGTGTGTGGACCGATGTCGCTGGCAACCGCAATAACTTCTTGATTACCGGTCACGATGCCACTGTATTTAGCAATATAACTACCGCCTCTATTGGCATTGCCAATACCAGCAAACGCATCACTGTTACGCTTTTACCGCAGACCACTGGCACCCCCAGTGCAACGATGATCCAAGACTTTGCGCAATATGCTGCCCAGCCTGTTGATAAAGTGAACATCAGCTACGCGGTGGATAGACTCACCAACACAGTGACTGTTACGCACGACTATCAATTCAACGGTGCACCCGTCACCACCATGACTGGCTTGCTGCCACTGCAATGGAAAAATTCATCGCAAGCGGTTACGTCTTATAAAGTGCGCAGCGCGCGCGGCGTAATCAAATTTGCAGCTACCAATGGTTTTAGTTACAGCATCCCCTTTGTGGGTGTTTTGCCGTATCTGCCCGAAAATATTGGCAGTTATGATGTAGATCAGTTGAAGGCATTAGTGACCGAATTTATGAACAAAGGTCAGGCCAATTGGAGTACGGTCACGGATACCTATTGGTCAGGTAAAAATTACGGCAAGGTTGCCGAGCTTGCGGCAATCGCTCGCTCAATCGGTATGAATACCGAGGCAGATCAGTTGATTGATTGGTTGAAGGCAGAGCTTGAAAATTGGTTTAAAGCCAATACCAACGGTGGATTGGATACCAGCAAATACTTTTCATATGACAGCAATTGGAACACCTTGCTTGGCTATGATGAGTCCTATGGTTCGCAACAACAGCTTAACGATCACCATTTTCACTACGGATATTTTGTACGTGCGGCAGCTGAAATTTGCCGTGTTGATGGCAACTGGTGTAGCTCCTCAAATTATGGCCCCATGGTTGAATTGTTAATTCGCGATTACGCCGCTGATCGGGACGATGATATGTTCCCTTATTTGCGCAACTTTGACCCTGCTTACGGTTTCTCCTGGGCATCAGGTCACGCGAATTTTGTATTGGGGAATAATAACGAATCTACCTCTGAAGCAGCGAATGCCTATGGCGCCATGGTGCTGTACGGCCAAATCACTGGGAACAATGCCATTACCGAGCGCGGTATGTATTTACACGCATCATCAACATCCGCTTATTGGGAATACTGGAATAACTATGATCGATTCCAAGGTTTAACGGGCGATTACGATAACTTTGATGCGGCTTACCCGAAAATGACCACCTCGATTATTTGGGGCAATGGCCATGTGTTTGCGACCTGGTTCAGCGGTGCATACGCACATATTTTAGGAATCCAGGGCCTGCCGTTAAGCCCGCTGGTATTTCACATTGGCCAGCATGCGGATTACCTGGAAAACTATGTTGCGTTAGGCATGACGGAATCCAGCAATGGTAAACCATCGGGTTTAATCAATGATCAATGGCGTGATGTGTGGTGGAATATATGGTCGATGACTGATGGCCAAGCCGCCGTTGATGATATGCAAAGCTACGGTTTTAACTATGAGCCGGAAGCGGGTGAAACCAAGGCGCATACCTATCAATGGATTTATACATTGAAAGAACTTGGGCATTTAGCTACAGGAACAGGCGCCTTGACGGCAGATAGCCCATCGGCGGTAGCCTTTACCAAAGACAGTGTTACCACCTATATCGCTTACAACTTCACCTGCACGGAAACCCTGGTCACTTTTTCTGACGGCATGGCATTGGCGGTTCCGGCCTTTGGTTTCCGTATAAAACATACTGATGATGAAGCCGATACGGCAGCTGCGACTCCCACCTGTGGAGCAGCGGGTAGCAGTAGTTCTGCCACCAGTAGTTCTGAAATGAGTAGTTCTGAAATGAGCAGTTCTGAAATGAGCAGCTCCGCCATTAGCAGCACACCTGGCCTGGTAAGCTCCAGCAGCAGCTCTGTTGTGGTGAGCTCGTCAAGCGCATCATCACAAGCTTCTGTCGCCGTGAGTTCTATAACCTCTAGCGCAGCAACATCCAGCCCTGTGGTTATAGGGTCAAGCTCGGAAGCTTCAAGTTCAGAGGTTGCCTCTATTGCATCGACATCAAGCTCAACGTCAAGTAAACCCGCTGGTTCACCGACGCCATCGTCAAGCCCAACATCGTCAAGTGCGATGACTTCGAGCGAGGCGTCATCGAGCGTCGCATCATCAAACAAAAGTATTGCAAGCAGTAGCGCAAGCTCGGTAGTAGTTACCGATGGAGCCCAAACACCGCCTAAAAAATCAGGGGGTGGTTCGATGAATTGGCTTGACCTGTTGTTCTTGCTGGGGATGAGTGGAGTGTTTGTTGGGTTTGCAAAAAGGCAACGGGTGCAATCCTAGTTGTCCGCAACCTAAATCACAGGGAAGTGATTTCTCAATAAAAATGGCTCCCTCAGGCTTCTTGGGCTTGAGGGAGCCATTTTTATTGTGTGGAGAGGGTAGTCCCCGAAACCTGGTTTTGCCTGTCGCCAAAATAATCCATTCGATAATAATTTAACATTTGATAAATATTATCATTTGGTAGTAAAGTGCACATCAATCGACCATTGAGCAGAGCTTTTACCACCATGAAATACCCCAAATCCCTGTTGGCCAGCCTGATTGCAGGGCTGCTTGTATCCCCGCTGGCCACTTACGCCTCGGACGATGCGGCGGTCAAACTCAAGAGCGTAAAAGTAGAAGCTGATGCACTGGGCGAAACCACCGAGCAAACGGATGCCTATACCACCGGCACCATGAGCACTGCCACCAAGCTGGATTTGACCCCGCGTGAAACCCCGCAATCGGTATCAGTCATTACCAGTGCACAGATCGAAGACCTCAATATCACCACCATTAATGAAGCGCTGGATATAGCAACCGGCGTGAATGTGAAACGCTCGGAAACCGACCGCACTTACTTTGAAGCGCGCGGCTTTGATATCAACAATTTCCAGGTGGATGGTGTCGGTACTCCCCTGCACTGGGATTTGCTGGAAGGCGATATCGATATGGCGCTCTATGACCGCGTGGAAATTATTCGTGGGGCATCGGGTTTGATGTCCGGCCTGGGCAGCCCCGCCGCCACTATCAACCTGGTGCGCAAACGCCCCACTGCCGAACTCCAGGCCAGTGTGAGCCTGACCCAGGCGCGCTGGGATGATACCCGCGTGGTTGTCGATGCTGCTGGCGCCCTGACCGAGACAATCCGCGCCCGCGCGGTGGTGAGCGACCAAAGCAAGGATTCCTACTTGCAGGATTACCACAAAGACCTATCCACCAGTTACGGCGTGATTGAAGCGGATCTGGGTACCAACACCCTGTTGTCCGCCGGTATCAGCCGCCAGAAAAGTGAGGCCGATAGCCCTATGTGGGGCGCATTGACACTGACCTATGTCGCCGATGACGGTACCAGCCATCCAACCAGCTTTGACCGCTCGCTCAGCAGCTCGGCAGATTGGGCCTACTGGGATGTGCAAACCACCAAGAGTTTTGTCGAGCTGGACCACATCCATGCCAATGGCTGGAATACCAAAGCGACCTATACCCGCACCAAAACCCGCGGTGCCCAGGAACTGCTCTACATTTACGGCACGCTGAAAGAGGATATGTCGGGGTTGGGCGGCTGGGCGGGTAAATTTGACCGCGATACCGATGATGAGTTATTCGATATCTCCACCAGCGGCAATTTTTCCACCGGTGCGCTTGAGCATAAATTTGTGGTTGGTTTTAGCCAGGCCGAAGGCGATTTACTGGAGCGAGCCCTTTATGATTACACCACCGGCAACGGTTTCCCGGAAATTAAGAACATGGCCGAATGGACCGGCAGCACCCCGCACCCGACCTTCAGCGATGAAGAGCCGGGCTCAGATATCACCGATAAACAAACCGGTTTTTACCTGGCCGGGCAATTCAGCCTGAGCGACGACCTGAAACTCCTGACCGGTGCCCGCGCGGCGCGCTATACCAGTGAAGGTAGTGATTATGGGGTGAACCAAAGCATCAATGACGATGTGATCGTGCCCTACCTGGGCCTGACTTACGACATCAACCAGCAATTCACGGCCTACACCAGTTACACCGAAACCTTTACCCCGCAAACCGAGCAAAACCTCAACAAGGTAAGGCTCGAACCGGCTACGGGCACCAACACTGAAATTGGTGTTAAAGGCGAGTTTTTTGAAGGCAAGCTCAATACCTCGGTAGCGGTGTTTGACACAGAACAGCAAAACCTTGCGCAACAGGAAGGTTTTAACGAAACAACCGGCAAATTCTATTACGGCGGCGCCGATTACCAGTCGCAGGGTTTTGAAGTGGAAGTTGCCGGCCAGTTAAGTGAGCAGATGAATATGGTGCTGGGTTACACCAACCTCACTATCGACGACAATAAAGGCGAAGTTGCCCGCACCTTCACCCCCAAACAATCGGTAAAACTCACCCTGAACTACAACCCGTCCTGGCAACCGGCCTTAACTATGGGTAGCTTCGTGGAATACCGCGCGGACACTTACCAACGCGGCACTGTGGTCGCCCAGGATGCACTGACATTGCTGGATGCCTTCGCGCGCTACGAGTTCAACGATTACGTTTCACTCGCGGTGAACCTGAGTAATATCACCGACGAAACCTACTACAACAGCTTTGAGTACGACCAAGCCTATTACGCCGAACCGCGCAACGCCAGCGCCTCACTTGTGGTGAAATTCTAAGATGGCCTCCTGGTTTTTATCCACCGTTAACCCATGGCCAGTGCTACTGGCATTGGTACTCCTGATCGCGGGTGTCTGGGTGCTTTATCGCGCCTGGCGGCAGCCCCATCGCCACTGGCCTCTGATTAGCCTTGGCTGGGGGTTATTGGTATTGGCACATTGGCCCTGGTTTATGGCGATGGGGATTGATCGCGGCTGGGCTCTGGCGGCTATGCTGCCGGGGCTGGGTGCACTCTTGCTGATAATCGGGCTTACTCCCTGGCGCGACTGGAACCACAGCGAGCGCCGGATGGCAAAAACAGCTTCCCCCGCCGGCATATCGACCTCCTGGTACAAACAGCTGTCGATAGTGTTACTGCAAATCCTGGTGATAGGTGTACTGTCACTGTCAGCGGCTCTGGGTATTGCACTGGCAACCTATGCATTGCTGGATGCGAGTGTGGTAAACCGCACGGTTACCGCCGCGATTGTCGCCTTGTTGGCTTGGCCCATCTTGATGGTATGGGGTCGCACCAAAGCATCGCTGGTGAAACCGGCACTCTGGTTTATCGGCCTGAGCCTTGGTGGCTGGCTGTTTACACCAGCACTTTTTAATTAGTGATTTTTAACTACTGATTTTTTTAAATAAAATCACCCTGAATAACCAGTGGGATCCAACCGTGGCCAGATCTTTCAAACTCTCATCCGACACTGTGCGCGCCAACCTCAAAGCGCACTCCGGCCTGGGCTTATTTATTGCCGCCCTGCTCTATCTGGTGTGTGTGACCGGCGTTATCTGCATTTACTATCCGGATATTGAGCAGTGGGAACAAGCCAACATCATGGACACTGTCCAGGTAGATGCCAGACAGGTGCAATCTGCGCTAGCAAATATCTACGCCCATTACCAGAAAGAAGAGGCCGACAAGGGGCATGAAGCCAAGCCGCTTGACGATATCTGGGTAGGCTTGCCCGGTGCTGACATGCCGCGCTTTACCGTCGGTGCCGCCGCAGCGCCGGAAGAAGGTGAAGAACATGAATCCCTGGAATTCCATGTCAACGCCGATGGCTCCCTCGGAGCAAAGGTTGACCACGAGTGGACTCACTTTATTACCAATCTGCACTACGCCCTGACCATCCCGGGTATCTGGGGTATGACGCTGGTTGGCGTAATCGGCATGGTGCTGGTGGCGATGGTCATCAGCGGGATATTGGCGCATCCCAACCTGTTCAAAAATGCATTTTCCCTGCGCATCAATCGCGGCCAACGCCAGCAACAGGTGGATATGCACAACCGCATTGGCGTCTGGTCTACCCCGTTTATCCTGGCGATTGCTCTGACCGGTGCCTTGATCGGCTTGGGACAAGTCTTGTTATTGACCTTTGCCACCGGATTCCATAAAGGCGATACCACCGCCATCACCAACCAGCTCTATATGCCGCACCCGGAACCCACCAAAGTCGCCGCCCCGTTTGTGGTGGATGTAACGCCAATTATGGAAAAGTTCCAACGCGATTATCCGCAATTACAGGCTTTTTACCTCAGCATCCATTACCCGGCCACAACGGCGCAGACAGTGGAAATCGGCGCTTACCTTCCCAATCGACTGGTATGGTATGAAGCTTTCCAGTACAACGCCGCAGGTGAAGAGACTAAACGCTTGGGCTGGTCGGATGGCGATGCGGGTATGCAAATTTACGCCTCCACCTATCGCCTGCACTTTGGCCATTTTGGCGGCCTGCCGGTCAAGATTATCTACACGCTGCTTGGGCTCGGGCTGTGTTTTATGTGTGCGACGGGTATGAATATCTGGTTCCGTCGCCAGCAGCAGGCCGGAGCGGAACGCCCTAAAACCGAACGCCTGTGGTTGTCTGCGATTTGGGGTTTCCCCTGTGCAGTTGCCTTGACTGCCATTACCGATTTCTGGTGGCCGGGCGCATCTGTGTGGATCTTCTGGCTTACCAGCCTGGTATTGGCGATTGCTGCCTTGGCTGCCAGTAGCCGCCATCAGGTATCACTGGGCTTGCGCCTGCTGCTAATCGGTTTGATTACATTATTGCTGCTGATCCATATCGGCCATTTTGGCGCTGCATCATTTGCCGGGGCCAGTTTGTTGGTGAATGGCCTGTTGTTAATGGCTGCTCTCGCCTTGATTGCCGGAGTAGTGAATGCAACCTCTCGCCAAGCGGAAATAGCTAAGGAGAGTGTGGCCGCCCCAGTTGATGCAACCACAGAATCCCCGCTCGGCAGCCCGCACGCCTAACTCTGCTGAAATTTTGCCCCCCCTACAAAGCCATCACTTGTGATGGCTTTGTTGTTTTTAATTCCCACTACCACCTTATCACCCTTGATAACGATTGTTATTTATTGTTGTTATAGTATAACATCACACAAAATTTCAAACGCCACCCAATCCGGGCTGGCAGACCTGTTATTGAATGCGGAGAGAAGCTCGTGAGTTCCCAGAAAAAAATAGTGAATACCCGGAAAAAAACAGGACATACCTGGCGATGCATGCACAAGTCGCTGTTGTGCCTTGCGATAACTGCCCTGAGTCAGGTATCCCATGCGCAAACTGATCAAGCTGCCGATCAAATTGCCAATGACCCCGACAGCCCTGCCATAGAAGTCATCAAGGTAATCGGCCTGCCTTGGCGCGCAACTAACATAGAGTCAGCCCAACCAGTCACGGTGGTCAGCGGCGAACAATTGCGCGACCGCCAGGCATCCACTCTGGGCGAGACGTTGAAAAATGAAGTGGGCGTACATTCCAGCTATTACGGGCCAGTGGCGAGCAGCCCGATTATCCGCGGCCTCGAAGGCCCCCGGGTATTGATCAGCCAAAACGGGCTGGATGCCGGCGACGCCTCGCGCGTTGGCCCCGACCATGCGGTGGCAACCGAAGCCTCAACCGCGCGCCAGATAGAAATCCTGCGCGGCCCCGCCACCTTGTTTTACGGCAGCGGTGCGATTGGCGGCGTGGTGAACGTGGTGGATGACCGTGTCCCCCAAGGGCTCGATACCTACGGCGAGTGGCGCCTCGAACAGGATTCTGTCGCAGAAGACAAACTCGTTTCAGCCAGTGGCAATACCGGTATCGGTCTTTTTGGTGTGCATCTGGATGGTTTCTGGCGCGATGCCGATGACTACAAAATCCCCGGTGCCGCCGAGCTGGAAACCCATGAAGAGCACGAAGCAGAAGGCCATGCGGAACACGATGAAGACCGCCTCGCCAACTCGTACGCACAGGCCAAGGGGTTTAACCTGGGCAGCAGTTATATCCAGGAGAATGGATTTGTCGGGCTCTCCTACGGCCACCTGGAGCGCACCTATGGTATTCCCGGCCACAGCCACGGCGATGAAGCCCCGGAGGTCTACGCCGACCTGACCCAGGACCGGGTACAGCTCCTGAGTGAGCTTTCACTCGATGATGAATGGTTCAGTGCAATCAACACGCGCTTTGGTTTTACCGATTATGAGCACAGTGAAATCGAAAATGGCGCGGTTGGAACTACCTTCAACAATGAAAGCCAGGAAGCGCGCCTCGATTTATTCCATCACCCCATCGCCGATTGGCAAGGCGCAATCAGTTTGCATTACAAACACGCTGATTTTTCTGCGCTCGGTGAAGAAGCATTTACCCCGCCGAGCGATACCGGAACCCTCGCGCTGGCATTAATGGAAGAGCGTCACTTTGGCGATGTGCTTGTGCAACTCGGTGCACGCATCGAACAGGTGAAATTATCGGCCGATACTATTCAAACCGGTTTGCATGAGCATGGAGATGAAGAAGATGATCACGCAGAAGAACAATTGGGTACATCCTCCCTCGACAATAAATCCACACCTTTCAGCGCTTCAGCTGGATTGGTATGGAATTTTACACCCGGTTACAACATCGGGCTCTCTTACACTCATGCCGAACGCGCACCTTCTGCTGCAGAATTATTATCATTCGGCCCACATATAGGTTCGGGCTTATACGAAATTGGTGCCCTCTTCCAACCGGTAGAAGACGAGCCAGGCGAATTGCATTTTGCATTGGCAGAAACCGACCCGGAATTGGAAACATCCAACAATATTGATATTTCCTTGCGTAAATTTTCTGGCGATGTTGGTTTTATCCTCAACGCGTTTTACAACAGCATCGACAATTATTACTACCTCGTTGATACAGGTATGACCAGCGAAACCGCACATCACCATGACGATGGGGAAGAAGCCGAACATGACAGCGATTTGCCGATATTTATTTACCAGGCGCGCGATGCCAATCTCTACGGATTTGAAGGTGAATTTATCTGGCAATTAAGTGCACCCTTCAAACTCAGCCTCACCAGCGATTACATCCGCGCGCAATTGGAGGAAGGCGATAATTTACCGCGCATTCCACCACTGCGGATCGGCGCGCGCGGTGAGTATGAAATCGGCAACTGGCGCGCTGAATTAAGCGGGCAACATTATTTTGAACAGGACCAAACCGCTCCGCTGGAAACCAGCACCGCGGGCTACACGCTTATCGATGCACAAGTGAGTTACCAAATAAATGATGGGTTGAAAATTTACCTCAAAGGCCACAACCTCACCGACGAATACGCGCGCGTCCACTCCTCATTCCTCAAGGATAAAGCGCCACTACCAGCCCGTTCATTTGCATTGGGAATTAGCGGTAATTTTTAAGCGAACAGAAGGGAAGGAAAATATTATTGATCAAACAAGTCAGATGATGAGTGTTGATCAAACGCAGGATATCCGAGCGGCAGCGGCTGGAGTGTAATGATCCGCCGCTGATGTTTGGCCAATAATGCAATGCCCCATTGGTAGCGCGGAATGCTGTTAAACAATTGGTCAAAACTGCCATCGCTCAACGCAATATTCAACCCCTTCTCAAGCCTCTTTGCTAATGCAGAATTATTGCGGTTGACAAAAAAATACACCTCATTGGGATAACTCAGCATTAACTCCTGTTCGATTTGCAATTCCAACTCAGGATAAAAATTAACTTCTGACTGGACCTGGTAAAGCCCGCGGGAAAAATAATCAAACCGCTTTGCCGCCAACATCTTGAATAATTTTCCATACCCCACTGCTTTCACCAGGGGCAACTTGTTGTATTCCATTATTTTCGCATCGGTCCACTGCGAGCTCATCCCGCCTTTTAGCTGGCGCAAATCATCGAGGTTATGAATCGCAGAAAAGATAGGCTGTTCATTTTTGCGGATTAACAATATGCGGTAATTATTGAGATTTTTTAGCAGCGACACCCGCACCGGTAACATCTGCTGTTCAAACTCCGCGCTGGTCGGCGACCAAAGTACGTCAACCATTCCCTTCACCAAACCGCTGCGCAAACGCTTATCCTCCAAGCGATAGGGCAACTGTTCTATGCGGGTTACAGTGGGCGGTGTATCGGTTTTATGCAGGGCCAATTCCAGCAGGCGATAGAAGTAATAATCTTCATTATTGATATCGACGGTACTAGATTGGCGAATCGTAATTACGTTGCTGTCCGTCGGATTCGCCCATGCTAACTTTCCCCCACAGCAACACAACAGAATAATAAATCCTGCTCGCTGGAGGTTTCGGGCTACAAACATCAACATGATTAATACCGCAACATTATGAATTTTATGTTGCGCAGTATAGAAGCTAATATGGTTAATCACCAAAACAGGAGAAACCACCAAATCCAACCATAGCAACAGCACACAACAATGGCACATTTATCAACACAAAATAACGAATTACCTGCCGTGTGTCGGGTAATTTATCGCCCCCTAACGGAAATAGGACCTACTTTATTCGATTGGCAGATTTCACTTTCGCCCTTTCAATTTTACTGGCTATAATCGACGCCATCTTCGGAAAAAAATGGAATTGTTTTATGCGTATCCCATTACCACAAGCCTCTCGATTTGCCGCTGCATTTACGCTTTCACTCCTAGTTCCTTTTACCCTGACCAGTTGTACCTCCATCAAATATCACGAAATCCAACCCGTCGCTGCCGAGCTCCAGCCGTTGACCACCTATCGCTGGGAAACACCTGCGGTAACAAATAAATACGGGATCCGGGCGGTAGAATTCGATACCAATTTCAGGACTGCGATTGAAGCGGACCTGGCTAAAAAAGGGTATGTCAAAGCCGCTGATAAGGCGGAGATATTGGTGGATTACCGCATCTCGGTTCTCACCACTCCGGGCGAAGATGGTCCCCATTATTCCCCCCATTGGACCAGCGATAACCGCGGCAGCTTCTACTTCACTGGCTGGGAAAATCCGCAAGGCACTGGCGACATGCTCAAGCACGGGGTAGTCACCCTGAGTATGCGCTCCGCCAAAACCAGCAACCTGCTGTGGGAAGGAGGTGTCAGTAAATTGTTGCGCTCGGATGAGAGCGAACTCAATATGGCTGAAGCATCCAAAATTGCCGCCAATGCATTAGCCAAAAAAATTCCAGCACACTAGTTAATATCCAGAGGTTCCCTGTACACACATCACCACTAATCCCCGGCAAAAGGGTGGCCGCATAGGCTCCATATTCAAATTCAATTACATTGGAAGGTACAAAATGAAACGCTTGAAAGCTTTCCCGCTTGCCTCGATTCCACATTCCCTTGTGGCGCTATTGATCGCAACACTTCCCACTTCCGCCTGGGCCATGCCCGCCGGTGTAGCTGAAAGCCTTGCCGATGTACTGGTGTGGGTTGTCATCATCATGGTTCCCGTTGGTGCACTCTACCTGTTTTGGCAAGTGCACATACTTCCGGAAATCATTGCCGAGAAAAAACACCATCCACAAAAAGACGCCATCCAGGTGTTATGCCTTTTGTCCCTGTTTTTTGGTGGTTTACTCTGGCCAATTGCCTGGTTGTGGGCCTATACCAAACCGGTGAAATACAAAATGGCTTACGGCACCGACAAACACGATGATTATTTTCTCAAGCCCGATGGTGAACACAATGCCAAGCCGATGGATTTGGCGATAGTGGATGACGAACTGTTATTACTCCAGGAAAAAATGGATGGCTTGAATAAAAAACGCGAGCTGATCCTTTCCAAACAGCAAGGCAATGCGATAGGGGCAGAAAATGCTTGAGATAATTTTAGGTGGTTACGCTTTTATAGTTTGGTTACTGTGCATTAAGTTAAAAGTCATTCCCTGGAATATCAAAACCCAGGTTGGTGCTGCAACAGGAGGCCTCGCACTCGGCGCCTCGATTATTCTTACAATCAACGTGGTGACACCATCATCAAACGACGTACGCGCAATTAACTTTGTTGCCGAAATCGTCCCACGGGTTAACGGCACTGTCACCAAAGTGGCCGTTGAAGGTAACCAGCTTGTAAAAAAAGGCGAGATCCTTTTAGAAATAGACCCCACACCTTATGCATTGAAAGTCAAACAACTTGAGGCACAGGTTGCCGATGTGACAGCAAGTGCAAAAACCCTGTGGCAAGATCTGGATAGCGCTAAAAGCACAACAGCGTCAGCGCAAGCACAACTGGATTTAATGAAAAAACGCCTCGCCCAAACACAAGAGCTTTCCAATGCAGGTGCAGGCACCCAGTTCGATGTTGAAAGTTTTGCAACCGAAGTGAAAAAAGCCGAAGCCACCCTGGCAAGTGCTAAAACCGCTGAATCCAAAGTGATGACGAAATTGGAAGCGGTGGTTGGCCCCGATATCGCAAGCGTTGCACAAATCAAAGCCCAGCTTGAATTGGCGAAATATGACCTGGAATCAACTGTGATCCGCGCACCCGCCGATGGTTATGCTGTCAACGTGATGGTGCGCCCCGGCAATTACCTTGTGGCTATGCCATTTCGTCCAGCGATGAGTTTTGTCGAACATGAACAAAAGCTCATTGCATTCTTTGACCAGAACGAACTGCGCTACATCAAACCAGGCGACAGGGCTGAAATTGCCTTGAAAGCCCTACCGGGCGAGCTGGTTCGCGCCAAAGTTGAGACAATCATCTGGGCCAGCTCACAAGGCCAGTATTTGCAAAGCGGTCTGGTGCCTCACGCTCCGGCTGAACACAGCGTGGTACCCGCCCAGAAATATGCAGTGCGTTTAGTACAGCGTGTGGATGAAGATCACCCTGCATTGGCTATTCCAATGGGTGCGCGTGGTGGTGCGGCAGTTTATACGGATAAATTGGCGCCTTTGCACATATTGCGGATGGTGATGATCAGGGCACAATCCATCATGAATTACCTTGTCCTGAAACTGCATTAAGGAAATATGAATATGTTTCCGATTCGCGATTTTCCTAACAAAACCGGTGTTGCCCTGGCGATCGCCCTGGCACTCTCCGGTTGTGCAGTATCCAATGCCCCGAGCCAGGCCGAATTGGCGGAGCAAGCATTAACCAATGTTACGCAACCCGCCAATTGGCGCTTTGCAAAAACAGCGGGCGATTTTGATGCGGAAGCCCTGGGTTTTAATTTGCCGCCCGAACTCATCGGGCTGATTAAAGAGGCACAGGAACACAACCCGGATTTGCGCATCACTGCCGCCCGTGTTGCCCAGGCACAGGCCGCCCTGACTGCCGCTGGCGCATCCCTTCTGCCAATGATTGGTATAGGTGGACAAGCAGGGGCATCGCCCATGCCTACCTCATCCCTCAGTGTTGATGGCCTGGCGCTGGTGGCAAATTGGGAGCTCGATCTGTGGGGTAAAACACGCAGCGGGGAAGCGGCTGCAAAAGCCAACAGCCTCGCTGCTGAACTCGATGCCTTATACGCGCGCCAGTCACTTGCAGCAGCGGTTGTAAAGTCTTGGCTGGCGGCGGTTGAAGCACAGCGCCAAATTGCAATCAGCCGCAGTCTGGTGAATTTTGCCGAACAGCAACTGGCCTTGATGCAAGTAGGGCAAAAAGTAGGACGCAATTCCCAACAAGAGATATTGCTGAACCAACTCGCCGTTAAAAACTATCGCAACCAAATCCTGCAAAGCGAGCAAGCCAGTAATTCCGCGCAGCGCGCGCTGGAATTATTGCTGGGTCGCTATCCCAGTGCCGAGATTGCGGTGGCCAGCAATTTACCCTCAGTGCCAACGCCAATCCCTGCAGGCTTGCCATCGGATCTTGTTGAGCGTCGCCCGGATGTCCGCGCAGCAGAAAATCGTTTCAATGCCGCCTTTTACCAGGTGGAAGTCGCGAAAAAGGCGAAGTTGCCTTCGATCTCCCTCACCGGTGGTGTAGCGATGCTCGATAATGAACTGCTGGAGCTGCAAGACTCGCTTGAAAACCCTGTGTGGGGCCTGACCGGCAGTTTCCTTGCGCCCATCTTTACCAACGGCGCATTGGATTCCCAGGTTGAAATCAAAACCCAGCAACAAAAAGAGAGTGCCGTGCTCTACGCAAAAACGATGCTGGATGCGTTGAATGAAGTGGAAGGCGGACTTTATAACGAACAGAAACTTTCTGACCGTTATACCCTTGTGCAAGCGCAGGTTGCCGACCAACAGCGCATCGTGGATCTGGAACGTATCCAGGTAAAAGTGGGCAACAGCAACCAATACCAGCTTTACCAACAGCAAATGAGCCTGGCGAGCAATCAATTGGCTTTGTTGCGGCTGCACAATGAACGTTTAATCCAACGCGTGAATTTGCATTTGGCACTGGGCGGTGTTTACCCGATGTAATCCCCTCTCTACCAAGCTCCCCCCTACAGCCGGGTTCGCCCGGCTTGTTTGGGCACTGCCAATGCAAAGGCCAAAGTCGCAACTATGGACTAGGCTAAGAAGTTGATCGCTGCAGTGAACCCATCATTAAAGGAGCTTTACGATGTACGCTCGCCGACTTTTCGCCCTCCTCTTTTGCCTATCCTTATTTGCTTGCGATAAGCAGCCACCCGCTGGCCCCAGCCCTGCCCAGGTAACCGTTCAAAAACCCGAGCGGCGTTCGACCGATGTTGAACGGGATTTTATTGGCGAGATAGCGGCAGTTGAGGAGGCCGAGATCCGCTCCAAGGTCAATGGCCGGGTGCTTTCGGTAGAGTTCAAAGAGGGAAGCCTCGTCACCCAAGGGCAGCCGCTTTTTCGTATTGACAGTGATAGCTTGTTAGCCGCGCTCAATGAAGCCAACGCTGAGGTCACTAAATCCGAGGCCAATTTGACCAAGATCCTGGCGGATGAAAAACGCTACACGATCCTGGTAGAAAAAGGCACCATCTCCCGCCAATCCTACGAGGAAGTTATCTATAAGGTAGCGCAAGCCAAAGCCGCCTTGGATACTGCCAAAGCCCAACAAGGGCAGGCACAAGTGATGATGCAAGAGTCGGCAATCCTCTCCCCTTACAATGGCCGCATCGGCCGCGCCCAAGTCAAGATCGGCGAACTGGTCAGCGCCAACCAAACCCTGATGGCAACAGTATCAACCACCGAAAGTGTACGGGTCGATTTTGCGTTAAGTGAGCGGGATTATCTGGAGCTGGTGCGGCCAGTGCTTGAGTCCGGTCAGCGGCGCCCGCTTATTCCCGTCAAGCTGCTGCTCACTGACGGCAGCCTCTACCCCGAAACCGGCTTGATCACTTTTTCTGACCGCACGATTTCAAGTGATACCGGCACCTTTGCGGTAGCCGCCACTTTCGCCAACCCCCATGAAGTCTTGCGCCCTGGCATGTTCGGGCGGGTCCGGGTGGTCGTTGCACGGTTGGATAACGCCCTCTTTCTACCTACACGGGCGATCCAGGAGGTTCTCGATAGAAACTTTATCAGCGTGGTGGATAGCACCGGCAAAGTTGAGCGTAAAGAGGTCAAACTGGGCTCGCAATCCAAGGGCTTTGTACAGGTTATCTCCGGCCTGGAAGATAACGAAGATGTGATCATTGAGGGGCACCACAAGGCGCGGCCAGGCTCACAGGTCAAAGCCGTCTCCATTGACGCAGCGGCTGCAGCCGCATCTGCTGCTCCCAAGGAGGGCTGATCATGGCGCACTTTTTTATTGACCGGCCAGTGTTTGCGATAGTCCTGTCATTGTTCATCACCCTCTGCGGTGCCTTGGCGATCAAGGTTTTACCTATCGCCCAATACCCCCAAATTACCCTGCCAACCATTAATGTCGGCACCCAATACATAGGGGCCAATGCCGAGGTAGTGCTGGAAAGTGTTGCGCAGGTCATTGAGGACAAGGTCAATGGAGTGGAAGGCATGCTCTATATGGATTCGCAATCCAACGGCAGTGGACTCTACTCGCTCAATGTCACCTTTGGATTGGAGCGCAACGCCGATATGGCAGCGGTACTCACCCAAAACCGATCGGCTACCGCTACCCCCAGTTTGCCCAGCGAAGTGAACCAAAGTGGCGTGACCATCCGCAAACAAACCCCGGATGTGCTGATGTACTACGCACTCCATTCCCCCAAAGGCACCTACGACCAGCTGTTTTTGAAAAACTACGGCAGTATCTACATTACCGATGTGCTAAAGCGTGTGGTGGGTGTGGGGAATGTCAACGAATACGGTGCCGATTTCGGGATGCGGATCTGGCTCAATCCGCCATTAATGTCCCAACATGGCGTAACAGCCAACGATATTAGCCAAGCGCTAAAAGAACAAAATATGCAGGTACCCGCCGGTACTTTTGGACAGTACCCTGCCCCGGCAACCCAGAGTTCGCAATATTCCATCCTGGTACAAGGGCGCCTGGTACAGCCGGAGCAGTTTTGCCAAATCGTGTTGAAAAGTGATGGTAAAGGTGGATTTGTGCGGCTGGAAGATGTCGCCCGCTGCGAGATGACCGCCAAGGATTTTCTCTATTTTGGCTCATTCAAAGGCAAACCCGCCGCCATTTACTCGATCAACCTGACTCCCGATGCCAATGCGCTGGATGTAGCAAAGCAGATCCAAAGCGAGATCGAACGGGTAAGGGGCGACTTCCCGCCCGACCTGGAGCTGGACGTAGTGACGGACAACACCATCTTCGTTACCGAGTCCATGCATGAAGTCCTTAAAACCCTGGCCGAGGCAATGTTATTGGTGCTGATTGTAGTGACCCTGTTCCTGCAAAGCTGGCGCGCCACCCTTATTCCCATGCTGGCGGTGCCCGTCAGTTTAATTGGTACCCTGGCGATGTTTGTCGCCCTGGGTTTTTCCATCAACACCCTCACCCTGTTTGCCCTGGTACTGGCCATTGGGATAGTGGTGGACGATGCGATAGTGGTTGTCGAAGCCGTTGAACACCACATGCAGAACGGCAAAATGAGCGCACGCGATGCCACTATCCAGGCCATGAGCGAAGTATCCGGCCCGGTGATTGCGATTGCCCTGGTGCTCTGCGCGGTGTTTGTGCCAGTGGCGTTGCTAGGTGGGATCTCTGGAGTTATGTTCCGCCAGTTTGGCCTTACCGTTGCCGTTTCGGTGCTCATCTCGGCCTTCGTAGCCCTGACCCTCACTCCGGCGCTCTGCGCCCTGTTATTACGCCACAAGAATCCCGATAACCATGGCCTGATCCAGCGTTTTTTTGATGGATTTAACCGCCAGTTTGAAGCCATCACCCAACGCTATGGACGCGCTGTATCCCTGTGCATCCGGCGCAGTCTGCTCATGGTTCTCACCCTGGTAGCCCTGGTTTTCGCGATAGGAGGACTCTTCAAACATGTACCCACCACCTTTGTACCCGACGAGGATCAAGGCTACTTCCTGGCCGCCGTCTCCCTGCCCGAAGCGGCTACCCTGGCGCGCACCCAGGAGACAATGCGCCATGTAGAAGCGCTGGCGTTGCAAATTCCGGGGGTAGAAAAAACCATCGGGGTCTCCGGGGTCAACCTGTTGGTAGGCGCCCCGCAATCCAATACCGCCCTGTTGGTAGTGCGCCTGAAAGATTGGTCGGAGCGAACCACACCAGAAACGTCACTGCGCAGCATCATCGGCAATTTCCAGCGGCAGGTACAAAGCATCTCCGAAGCACAGGTTCTGTCCTTTAATCCTCCCCCGATTCCCGGATTATCGGCGACGGGCGGTTTTACCATGATGATCCAGGACAAGTCGGGTAAAGGCACCAAAGCCCTGCAAGAAGTCGCCGACAATTTCGTTACCGCCGCCCGCGCACGCCCCGAACTGGGTTCGATCTTTTCCAAACTGCAAACCACTACCCCGGCTATCCGCATCAATATCGATCGCGAAAAAGCCAAGAAACTGGGGGTGCCTTTGTCAGAGGTTTTCTCCACCTTGCAAACCATGCTCGGTGGTTTGCAGGTGAATGATTTCTCCCGCTTTGGCCGCACCTACAAGGTAACCATGCAAGCCGAGAGTGAATTCCGCGATTACATAGGCGCATTGGGCCTGCTATTTGTGCGCAGCGACAAAGGCCATATGGTGCCGCTCTCTACCCTGGTCAGCACTGAAAAAACCGGCACACCCACCATACTCAAACGCTTCAACGGCTATTCTGCCGCCGAGATTGGTGGCAAACCTGCCGAGGGCTATGCCTCGGGCGAAGCATTAGCTGCATTAGCCGCCGTGGCCGCCGAGAATTTGCCTGAAGGATATGGCTATGAATGGTCCGGATTATCACGCCAGGAGCAGGAAAGCGCAGGCCAGACTGGCCCTATATTGGCGCTGGCACTATTGGTGGTTTTCCTCTTTCTGGCGGCCCTCTATGAAAGTTGGGCAGTGCCCTTCGCGGTGTTGTTTTCACTTCCCTTCGGAATATTCGGCGCAATGTTTGCCCTGTGGGTTTCAGGGGCCTCCGGCTCGGTCTACACCCAAATCGGTTTGATATTGGTCATCGGCCTCGCCGCGAAAAATGCCATCCTGATTGTTGAGTTCGCCAAGATGAAATATGAGCAGGGCAAATCCCTGCGCGATGCAGCCCTTGAAGCCGCTGAGTTGCGGCTGCGGCCAATCCTGATGACCTCGTTTGCCTTTATCCTCGGCGTAGTACCCTTGGTGCTAGCATCCGGCGCGGGCGCAGGCTCCCGTGTCACACTAGGGTTATCCGTATTTGGCGGGATGTTGGCCGCAACCCTGCTCGCGATATTTATGGTGCCCGTGCTTTACTACCTGGTACAAGGCGCTGCGGAAAAAATCAGCGGTAAACCACGCGTAACAAGCCCGGCAGTAGAACATTAAAAATTCACCAGTGGAAAATTAAAAAGCCTGCATTGTTTATAACAATGCAGGCTTTTTATTGCCATAAAAAATTAGCTGATAAATTTTTTTTGAAAATTGAATAATACTGATCCATATATAGAATTATTTAATTGTGTCGAAAGAGCCGCCTGGCAACTACAATAACAATCGGTACTACTGGAAAGGGATGCAAGGATTTATGAAATCACTCAAGCGCACTTCCACTGAAACTATCGTTACTCCTCAATCACCAAACATTCAATCACCAAGAAGTGAATCACCAGAACTTGAATTACCCAAAACCGAACCACCAAAAACGGCATCGATGCTCGCGAGCGACGAAGCCGAAGCTATTGCAAAGCACTTTGCCAGTTTTTTAAAACCTCAACTCGCACAGAGTGAAGCGTTAAAGCAAAGGGTTTATGAATTGCGCTATCAAGTCTATTGTGAAGAGCTGCATTATGAAGAAGTTAATCCAGCCCATATTGAGCAAGACGAATTTGATGAGCGTTCCATCCATTGTTTTATTCGCCATTTAAGTTCCGACACCCTCGCCGGTACCCTGCGGTTGATATCAACCCGCAACAATGATGAATTGTTGCCGATGGAAAAATTCTGCCCACAGGCGATTACCAACGAAACATTAAGGCCGCGTGGTTTTTTACCACACCAAATATGCGAGATATCCCGTCTGGCTGTGCCGCTCGCCTTTCGCAAAAGACAAGTGGACCAGTTCACCGGAGTTGCTACAGGTGCAATCAACGAGCAGGTATTTTCCACTCATGAATTGCGTTTTTTCCCTTATATCGCCATCAGCTTATATATGTCCGCTGTTGCCATGTGCTACAAAACCCGGCGCGTACATATTTTCGTGATGATGGAACCACGCCTTGCACGCAGCTTGAATTTTGTCGGCATCCACTCTACCCAAATTGGCCCGCCCGTGGAGTATCATGGTAAGCGTGCAGCGTTTTATATAGATGCACGCGAAGTGCGCAAGACCCTGAGCCCTGGTTATCGCAAATTGCTCGCGATAATTGAAAAAGAATTATTTCACAAGTGATCCAAGGAGCCCTTCATGCATAGTGTTTTAAAACTTGTCACAGCAACTGCAATTATCGCATTTGCTTGCAGCGCGTCCGCGCAGACTTCTACTACAAAATCGCTGTCGGCGTCCCTTGGTGTCGCCGTGTTCCCGGCAAAAGGCCAAACTGCGGAAAAACAAAGCCAGGATGAAGGCGAATGTTTCAATTGGTCTAAAACACAAACTGGTTTTGATCCGATGAATCCATCAGCATCAGCTCCACAAGTCACCCCACCGCCAGAACAAGGTGGGCAACGGCTTCGCGGCGCGGCGCGAGGTGCGGCGGCAGGTGCAATCATTGGTGAAGTAGCTGATGATGACGCAGGTAAAGGCGCTGAGATAGGCGCCGCTGCTGGTGTATTAAAAGGCGGGGCAGAAAAACGCAGGCAAAGAAAAGATGCAGAACAGCAGGCTGCGCAACAACAACAAGCCGCCATTCAAGAACAAGCCTCATTTTTCAATAAAGGATTTGGCGCCTGCCTTGAAGGCAAGGGTTATACCGTAAAGTGAAATGACGCAGGGCAAATGAATTAGCAAACCATGTGATGCCCCATACGCAATTGTTGCGTATGGAGCATCACATTATTGCGCTGATTCAACACCAGAAAAAAAATAGAACAATAGAAAAGCAAACGATGAAAAATGTTGTTGCTTCTAAAATGGTGAAAACTTTTTAGCGAGTTCTGCATGCCGAAAATGCTCCACAATAAAATCAACAAACACACGCGTTTTTGCGGGCAACAATTTAGAGCTGGCAAAATAAATTGCCAACGGGCCTGCATCGCTATACCACTTGGGTAACAAACGTATAAGGCTGCCATCCTGCAAATAACCCAATGCATGCGGCAAGGGTACTAATGCCACCCCCAAATGCATCAATGCTGCATTGCAAATCGCCTCAGGATCATTGAGGATCACCCTCACCCTTGGTTCAATGATGCCTTGGTCGTTATTTTTATTACGCAATTGCCAGGGCTGGATGCGACCGGTATTGGATGAGCGCCGCACTATGGCATCCCAGGTTGATGCATCGGCGAGAACTTTCGGCATTTTTTTATCGGCAAGAAATGCGGGCGATGCAACCAACACCATATAAGGCCGCGCCAATTCACGAGCGACAACACCGGGGGATAATTCGATACCACCGCCGATCGCCACATCGATTCCTTCGTTGATTAAATCCACCTGCCGATTTTCAAAACGCCAATCCGGTTGGATGTGAGGATAGCGGTCCATAAAATCGGCCAACAGCGGCAAAATATATTGTTGCCCGAATGCAAACGCGAGGCTGACCTTAAGCGTGCCTGAAGGATGCCCACGGTTGCGGCTCGCATTGGCCACGGCTGATTGCACCCTATCCAAACCACCGCTCACCTCCAGTAAAAAAGATTCCCCTGCTTCCGTTAAGGTCAACCGGCGCGTGCTGCGTTGGAATAAGCGCACACCCAATTTCGCTTCCAGCGTGGCGACATTTTTACTTACCGCCGCTGGCGTTAAGCCCAGCAGACGCGCCGCAGCGGAAAAGCTGTCTGTCTCTGCACTGCGCACAAAGGATTCGATACTGGCCAGGGTTTCCATTTTGTATCCTCTTTACCTTCAACCATTAGTTGAAAATGATTCTACAAACTACCCGCTACTTGTAAAGCAATAAAAGCAGCACACTAGCTCCGTCATAAAGCGTTTCCCAACCAACTTACCGGAGCAAAGATCATGAGCACTCAATCAAATACCCAAACCCAAACTAACAACACCAACCAAACACTGGCAGGCAAAGTTGCGCTGGTTACAGGTGGATCGCGCGGTATAGGCGCTGCGATTGCCAAACGCCTCGCCAGCCAAGGCGCTGCCATCGCCATTACTTATGCCAGCAATAGCGCCAGTGCAGAAGACGTGGTGAGCAGTATTCGCAACGCAGGCGGTAAGGCCATCGCAATCCAGGCCAATAGCGCCAGGACCGAAGACATCAAACACGCAGTTGCCGAAACCGCTCGTCAATTAGGCGGGCTGGATATCCTCGTTAACAACGCCGGTGTCGCCACCATGGCACCCATCGACGATTTCGCCGAAGCGGATTTTGATCATCTGCTCGCCGTAAATGTGAAAGGAGTATTTATTGCGGTACAAGAAGCGCTACGCCATATGAAATCCGGCGGGCGCATCATTAATATCGGCAGTATTAATGCGGAGATTGTGCCCTTCCCCGGTATGTCGGTGTACAGCCTGAGTAAAGGCGCGATTGCGACTTTCACTCGCGGCCTTGCACGGGATTTGGGCGCACGCGGAATTACTGCCAATAATATTCAACCCGGCCCGGTAGATACCGATATGAATCCAGCTGATGGTGATTTTGCCGATACCCTGCGCGGCATAATGGCCTTACCACGCTACGGAAAAGCGGAAGAAATTGCCGGATTGGTTTCCTATCTTGCAAGCGATGATGCTGCTTATGTCACCGGCGCAAGCTGGAATATCGACGGCGGATTTGGTTTATAAAAGTAAGCACCATTAAACACAATAGAGTGGATTGACCAGATGCAATCCACTCATCAAACCTGCTTCAATTTTTCCGCTGGTTTTGCAAAATCACGCGCGGTTCCGCAACAGGAACAAGCTTGCCATCGCGCAACTGGATTGCCTGTGATGCTCCCATCGTTGGCCAGATTTTCAGTTCGTGGCCTTTTTTCTGTAACGCCTGCTGGATTTCAAGTGGCATTGCAGCCTCCACAAATAATACATTCGGATTCCATTGCTGATGGATCCGCGCTTGCGCCATCGCTTGCTCTACCGGCATTGAATCATTGAGTGAGTACAACAGGGTTTGTACAACTTGCGAAATAATTGTCGGGCCACCCGCTGCGCCGAGCGCCATCACCGGTGCACCATTTTTAAAGACCAGGGTCGGGCTCATACTGGACAATGGCCGTTTGCGCGCTGCAATTGCATTTGCATCCGAACCCACCAAACCAAATGCATTGGCCGCACCGACTTGCGCAGAAAAATCATCCATCTGGTTATTCAATACCACACCGGTTCCCGGAATCACAACCTTGCTACCAAAGCTGGTATTTACAGTTGAAGTGATTGCCACCCAATTTCCATCCTTGTCCGCAGCAGCAATATGCGTAGTGTGTTTATTCATTAAATGCTGGATATCCACATCGGGGTTGCCGGGGCCGATATCAGCTGTTGTTTTTTCCAAACTGATTTTTTGTGCGATGGTTTGTGCGTAGCGTTTATCGGTGAGGTTCAATGGCACCTGGGTAAAATCGCTATCGCCCAACCAATGGGCCCGGTCGGCAAACGCAAACTTCATTGCTTCGGCAATTAAATGATAACGCTCTGCGGGTGCCAACTTATCCAGATCAAATTGTTCCAGGATATTTAAAATTTGCGCAACGTGGACACCGCCCGAACTCGGTGGAGGAAAACCATAAAGTGTATAACCCGCAAATTCAGATTCTATCGGCTTGCGCATCTTGACTTCGTAATTCGCAAAATCTTTATAGGTAATCAGCCCGCCATTAGCCTCCATCCAGCGTCCAGTTTTTTTCGCAAAATCACCTTTGTAAAAATAACGCGGACCTTGTTTAGCAATAGCGCGATAAGTTGTCGCAAGGTCTTTCTGTTGCAACACTGCAAATGCTGGCAATGGTTTATTATTTTTATCCAGATAAATTGCAGCGCTAGCCGGAAATTTTGCCAGATTGTCGGCTGTTGCCGCCAAGCGCTCAGCTAATGCAGGAGAAATAGGAAAACCTTTTTCGGCTAAATCAGCAGCAGGTAAAATCACATCGCGGAATTTCAATTTACCGCCCAGTTTTTGCAATTTATCAAACGCTGCAACAGAACCGGGAATACCTGCGGCCAGTGCCCCCGTGCGACTTAATTCAGGATCGGCTTTGCCATTCACAACAAACATATCGCGCGATGCAGCCGCAGGTGCCATTTCGCGTCCATCAATCGCCAGGATACGACCGTCCGCCATACGTACCAGAATAAAACAACCACCGCCAATACCGGAGTTGTGGCCATCCACAACACCAAGGGTAAACGCTGCTGCAATTGCAGCATCAATCGCGTTGCCACCGCGCGCAACTACACCCATCGCAATAGAACTTGCGTAAGGGTTTACGCTGGCAACTGCCACGCGGCCATCGGGGCTGGTCTGGGCATATTCATTGGCCGCCGAGGAATAACTGGCTGAAGCCGGATCATCTGCACGGGAATCCGCCTGGGTATAAACCGAACACGCAAAAAGAATGACAACGAGCAGCCAATTTTTCATGAACATTTCCTATCAGGATTTTTTATGTGCAAATCACAACGCGCAAATAACAACAAATTAATTCCTGCCATTGGCAGTCAGGGCAATGCAGCATACAAGCAGAAACCGCAGCAAGCAAATAACCCGGCAGATAAAAAATAGCAGCCCTGCCCCTTGTTGAAAATGGATATTCATGAGTACGACGTTTACACTTCAACCACTCTATATGTTCATCAAGCACGATTGACAGACGCAGAATGCGTTAACCATTGTTCAACTTTCAGGAGAGTATTTATGCACCCAAGGGTACGGTTAATAACAAAGGCGTTACTACTTGCCAGCAGTTCACTGATCGCACTGCCCGGTCTGGCAGCAGAAGGTATGTGGACGCTGGATAATATTCCGCAAGAAAGTTTGGAAAAAACCTATGGCTTTAAACCCACACCCGCCTGGCTGGAAAAATCCATGCACAGCTCTGTGCGCTTGGCCGGTGGCTGCTCAGGCTCCTTTGTATCGGCGCAGGGGCTGGTACTAACTAATAATCACTGCATCATCAATTGTGTGGAAGATTTATCCAGTCAGGCACAGGATCTGATGAACAATGGCTTCCTGGCCAAAACCCATGGCGAAGAAAAAAAATGTCCGGGTATGGAAGTGAATCGTCTGGAAAAAATCACCGATGTCACTGCACGCATGCAAAAGGCGCTTGATGGTTTGTCGGGCAAAGCATTCAGCGACGCAAAAAAAACCGAGCAATCACTTATCGAAAAAGAATGTGTGGGCGAAGCGGGTGAGCAACGTCGCTGCGATATTGTCGAACTCTATGGTGGCGGCCAATATCATGTCTACCAATATACGCGCTACCAGGATGTGCGCCTGGTATTTTCACCGGAATATGCCGCGGGATTTTTTGGTGGCGATCCCGACAATTTTAATTTCCCCCGCTACAACCTGGATATGAGTTTGCTGCGCGTCTACGACACCGCAGGAAAACCCCTGGCAAATGCTGACTGGTTTCCCATTAATCCTAAAGGCGCCCAGGAAAATGAATTGGTCATGACACTGGGCCACCCGGGTTCAACCCAACGTTTGTTGACCATGGCGGAATTGGAAACACAGCGCGATTTGGTGTTGCCATTTCGCTTAATGCTAGCATCGGAATATCGCGGTTTGTTGTTGCAGTACTCAACGCAAAGTGGCGAGCACGCACGCATCGCGCAAACAGAACTGACCACTGTGGAAAACGGTATTAAAGCTCGCACTGGCATGTTCCAGTCACTCTTGCCTCCGGCAGTAATGCAGCAAAAACGCGAACAGGAAAATGCGTTTCGCAACTGGGTCAACAGCGATCCCGCACGTGCAAAAACCTACGGCGATCCCTGGAAAACCCTGGGGGATGCACAAATTGCCTGGCGCAATCTCTACGTCGATTATGTAATGGTTGAGATCGGCTTTGGTGCCATGTCCCAACATGTAACCTGGGCGCGTACACTGGTGCGCGGCACAGCAGAAAAAGCCAAACCGGATAACCAACGCTTGCGCGAATTTTCCGATGCCAGCTTGCCTGCCGTGCAAGCTGGCTTGTTTGCCGAATCACCTTTATACCCTGTTTTGAACGCACGAAGTTGGCTTGGTCATTAAGTAAATTGCGCGAAAAACTCGGTGTGGATAATCCGGCTGTAAAACGTATTTTGGGCAAACAATCCCCCGAAGCCCTGGCCGAAGAAATTGTAGCCAACAGCAAGTTGGGCGATGTCGCGCTGCGCAAAAAACTCTGGGAAGGCGGTAGTGCTACGGTAAAAGATAGCGATGACCCCGCCATTAAATTAGCTTATTTAATTGATGAGTACGCACGCCAGGTGCGCACTGTCTACGACCAGGATATTGAACCGATACAAAAAGCCGCAGCGAATCAATTAGCCAAAGCGCGCTTCGCCTATCAGGGAACCCGTGTGTATCCCGATGCAACTTTTTCCCTACGTTTATCGCACGGGGTGATTCGCGGCTGGGAGGAAAAGGGTAAAACAATCAAACCTTTTACCGATATCGGCGGCCTGTTTGACCGCGCCACCGATTACGATCCTTTCAAGCTGGCCAATTCCTGGATTGCAGCCGAGAAGAAACTGGATAAAAAAATCCGCTTTAACCAGGTATCCACGAACGATATTGTGGGAGGAAATTCAGGCAGCCCATTGATCAACGTCAAGGGTGAATTAGTTGGCCTGGCGTTTGATGGCAATATCCAATCATTGGGCGGGGCTTACTTTTTTGATGAGTCAGTCAATCGCGCAGTCTCGGTACACCCGGCTGCAATTGCAGCAGCCTTGCAATATGTTTACAAAGCCGATCACTTAGTCAAAGAATTAAACTTAGAATAATTATTTTATTATCAGGCCATGCATAATTTATGTATGCATGGCCTTCATTGTCGGTGGGGTCGGGCCGCGTAGGTCGGGCCGCGTAGGCCGGGCCGCGTAGGTCGGGCCGCGCAGGTCGGGCCGCGCAGGCTGAGCGTAGCGATGCCCAACACAGATCTACCACGAAATAATCACTATCCCCGCTGGCGACAAACTCATACTCTCAACCACATTAATTTCCTCCTCGGTTAATAACTCTTTATGAACACCTTGCAATTTTTTCGGCACAGTAAATCCGGCACTCGCTGTTGAATCCAGATTAATCAACACCCATACACTTTTACCCCCGGCGATATTTTCTACCAACCACACATTTTTATTATCCACCGGGTAGTAACGCACTTCTTGCGGTAATTGCAATACAGGATTTTCATTACGCACTTTAATCAGACGCTGGTAATGATTAAGCAGCGAGTGAGGATCTTGTTGTTGCGCCGCAACTGACTTACCTTTGCCCTTCAGGGTTTGCCAATAATTACCCCACCAACCTTGATGATTTTGCATCCACGGAAACCACTTGGCCTGATCGAGCCAGAATTCGCCGGTCGTATTAAACCCTGCACTATCTTCATCACTCCATTGCATAATCGCGCGACGGTATTGGTCATCGCCGGTTTTATATTGTGAAAGCCCAATCTCTTCACCGTAATACACATACACCGTGCCCGGCGTAGTCATTAATAAACTCGCGGCAATTTTCGCTTTGGCTGTATCGTTTTCCAACGCATACATAATGCGGGTTTGGTCGTGATTGGTTAGAAAGGGCGAAAAATAATGCACAGGCGCCGCCGATTTCCGGGCGGTTAAATTGGCCCATAAACTTTCGCGTCCCTGTTGCAAATTGTTTTTACTCATAGTGCCAAAATCCGCCGTTTGTTTTACAGCGGGGTTTAAAATATCAATTACCACCGAGCCAAAATCAAAATCGAACGACGAATCCAATCCCTCGCCGTTATTGCGGTATTTCCCGATAGTCGTTAAATCTGCCCAGGCCTCCGCCACTAACAGGGCATTTGGATTTACCGATTTGACATGTTGTGAAAACGTCGTCCAGTAATCGATAGTACCTTGTGTATCGGCTTGCAATGGATAGCCCCCCTCTTCCACCGCGTAACGCACTGCATCCAATCGGAAACCATCCACACCTTTGGCGAGCCAAAAACTGGCGAGTTTATTCAGCTCTGCAATAACAACTGGTTTGGTGAGATTCAAATCCGGCTGGCTACTGCCAAATGCACCGTAATAATAAGCCTTACGTGTTTCATTCCAATGCCAGACTGCAGCAGGATTGGATTCTGCCGACCAGGGTTGCCCCCAACCGCTGGTGGGGCGTTGGTCGCGCCAGATAAAATAATCTTCATATCCCGCTTCTTTACGGGCAGATTTAATAAACCATTCGTGTTTATCCGAGAGATGATTCAACACCAAATCAAGGATCACTTTGATATTGCGTTTATGTGCTTGCGCAACAAAGTTTTCAAAATCCGCCATGGTGCCGTAATCAGCATCCACCTTATAAAAATCCTGGAAATCGTAGCCGTGGTAAGAGGGAGCTTCAAACACCGGCGTCAACCAAACTCCTTTAATTCCCAGCGTTTGTAAATAATCGAGCTTGTTGCTCATGCCATTAAAATCGCCACTGCCATCGCCGTCAGAATCCTGGAATGAACGCGGCCAGATTTCATAAAAAACGGCGCTGTTCCACCATTGAATATTCTGTTCATTAATCACCAGGGAACGATAATCGCCAGTGATGTTATCGGAGGAAATGGAGTTGGTTCGGGAGTCGGGTACTGTTGCCGGTTCAGAACAACCCACCAGGAAAACGAGGATAAATAGAAATAGCGGCAGGGATTTCATGCGCAGGCTCCATAGGCTAATGCCGTTTTTATAAGTAGGCTAATGGCGTTTTTATAAGAATGGGCTTATTAGTAAAGCCCATTGGTTACGCTTATGCCAAGAAGAACTGCACCGGGTAGGGAATGAATACGTATGCGGAAACTATCAAGTCAGTTGATGAATCAACCTTGCTGGATGTCATCCAGTTTATAGGCGAGCACTTTATCGATACGCCGGCCATCCATATCGACAATTTCCAATTGCCACTGCTGCACAACAACTTTATCGCCCGTCGCGGGGATGCGCCCCATCAACAACATGATCAAACCATTGAGGGTTTGATAATCCCCCTCCGCCGGTAAATCATCAATCTGCAGGCAATCTTTTAAATCGAAAACGGCCAGCATGCCATCCAGCAATAAGGAACCATCATCGCGACGAATGACGTAGGCATCCTCGCCCTCGCCCATAATAAATTCGCCGGTGAGCGCCTCTAATAAATCTTGCAGTGTCACTATGCCTTTGAGATCGCCGTATTCATCGACAACAAAAACCATTTGGCTGTGGGATGAACGGAAAAAATCCAGCAGCTCCATTCCTGTTAGCGATTCCGGTACCACATGGCAAGGCTGCGCCATGGATTGCAGATCAACCTGACTGCCGCGAATGGCGGCGGCCAATAATTCCTTGGCATTAATAACGCCGATCAAATTATCGCTTTGTTTATTGCACACCGGGAAACGGGAATGCGGTGACTGCATAACGCGCTGGTAATTTTCGTCGAGCGATAATGCGGTATCCAAATAAATAATATCCGAGCGCGGCACCATCAAGGAGACAATGCTGCGCGCTTCCAAGCGCAGCACATTTTTTACCATGGCGTGTTCTTGCTGCTCGATAACTCCCGAACTGGAACCCTCGTCGAGAATTGCATGGATATCTTCCTGGGTAACTTGTGAATTCTGGGTTTGATGAAAACCCAATACACGCATCAGCGCCAAAGTTGAACCCGATAAAAAATAAACGAAAGGTTTGGTCAGGAGTGCGAGCAATTGCATTGGCTTGGCGACATAACAGGCGATGCGCTCAGCGCTGACTTGGCCAATGCGCTTGGGCACCAACTCACCGACCACAATGGATAAATAGGTCACCACCACTACCACCAAAATCGTAGCGAAATTATCGCTAAAGTGCACCGGCACACCAAAGGTTTGCAACCAGAGAGCAAAAGGTTCGGCGAGGATGGACTCGCCAAAAATACCGTTCATGATACCAATCGAGGTAATACCGATTTGCACGGTCGATAAAAACTGGGTGGGATCTTCAGCCAATTTCAAAGCGGCTTGCGCGGCGCTATTGCCCTTGGCGGCGAGGGCCATCAGGCGGGATTTTTTTGCGGTGACAATAGCGATTTCTGACATCGCAAACAGGCCGTTCAGGATGATCAGGCCAAGCAAAATAAAGATTTCCATGGAAGCCTACTGGCAGGGCGCATGAGCGCGGGAGGCCGAGTATAACATCGGCACCCAAGATCAACGCCAGCATTACCCTTTTTGTTATAAGAGACCGAACTTAAAACGGGACAGGGTGATTTGCATCTGTATTTACATCCGTGGGGAAGTACATCCATATCCGGCACTGATTTCATTGCCTTATTCGATGAGAAATATTATCATTAGCGCCATCTTATTATTAACATTTCCGATATTTTCTCGCAGCCGCTGCCGATGCAATCCAAACACTCCTCATTAATAGTCTCCCTTTTGCTTGTGATCGGCGCCCATGCAGGGGTATTGGCGGCCGTACTATTGACGCCAGCCGAACCCAAACCGGTCGAGATTGTTATGCCCACCATCCAGGGGGTATTGGTAGCAGCGCCTGAAGAAACGCCACCACCACCTGAGCCTCCGCCACCTCCCCCGCCGGAAAAAAAGCCGGAGCCCAAGCCCGCACCTAAACCGCTGCCCAAAGCGCCGCCGTCAGAGCGCGCGGTAAAAGCACCTGAGCCAGAACCACCGCCACCCGTGCAACAACCTGCGGAGCCAAAGCCCGCAGAACCAACGCCGGCGCCAGTGTCACCACCGCGCGCCGAGGCAGGCCAGTTGAGTAACCCGGCACCGGTTTACCCGAGCTTATCGCGCCGCCTGCGCGAAGAAGGAACAGTGGTATTGGAAATTCTGATCAAAGCTGACGGCACCGTAGGCGAGATCAAAATAAAAAGCTCCAGCGGTTTTAAACGTTTGGATACAACGGCGGTAAATGCAGTGAAGCATTGGCGTTACCAGCCAGCGACCCAAGGCGATAAAAAAATCGACTTTTGGTATGAACAACCCGTTGAATTTAATTTGCACTGATTTTTTGTACTTCTAATTTTTGTATTTTTATTCTTTTTTGTACTTTTTATTCTTTTGTACTTCGAGGTTTTTATGGATTCACCTTACGGTATTGCTTCCATCTGGCAACAGGGCGATATATTAATCAAAACCGTTGCAATTATTTTGCTGGCTATGTCTATCGCCAGTTGGTGCGTAATTGCCGTACGCGCCTGGGGGCTGTTGCGTTTGCGTCGCCCATCACAAGGGCTGAATGATTTCTGGCACGCACAAAGTTTTGCGGAAGGTTTGCGCACTCTTGGTGATGATCGCACCACACCTTTTCGCCATTTGGCAGAAGAAGGCCAGGCAGCACTCGATCACCACAGCAACCACAAAGATGACTTGCACGGTCACTTGCCACTCGCTGAATGGCTCACCGCCTGTTTGCGCGGCTCTATCGATGAAAGCGCCGAGCGTTTGCAGCGCGGGTTGGCAATCCTTGCCTCGGTGGGATCAACAGCACCGTTTGTTGGATTATTCGGCACGGTGTGGGGCATTTATCACGCCCTCGTTGGTATTGGCATTTCCGGCCAGGCGAGCATTGATAAAGTTGCGGGTCCAGTAGGTGAAGCGCTAATCATGACCGCATTTGGTTTGGCAGTGGCGATTCCTGCGGTGCTGGGTTACAACGCCCTCACCCGCGCAAATAAAGGTGTACTCAACAAACTCAACCGTTTTGCACACCAATTACATGCCTACTTCATTACTGGCAGCCCAATGCAAAACAAAGGCGTCATCACCAAACTTTCTCCCCGCAAAGAGGTATAAGCCATGGCCTTCGGCGGTGGACTCGACGACGACACAGAGGTAATGAATGAAATCAATATGACCCCCTTGGTGGATGTCATGTTGGTGTTGCTGATTATTTTTATTATCACTGTGCCGGTGTTAACGCATTCAGTAAAAGTGGATTTGCCACGCGCAGACAACACACCCAATGAATTAAAACCGGAAACCGTTAACCTTGCAGTCAATGCAGATGGCAATATTTTTTGGAATGAAACCCAGGTAACCATGGAAGAACTGGAGTCGCGTTTGGCGGCAGAAGCCAATAAGCAACCACAGCCGGAGGTTCATATCCGCGGCGACAGGACGGTGGATTACGAACACGTCATCAAAACCATGGCAGCGGTGCAGCGATCCGGAATTTTAAAATTAGGATTTGTAACAGAACCCGGCAGCTAGCCGCAATGCTGTTCACTTAAGGATTTGTCGTCACTCCCGCGAAAGCGGGAGTCCAGTTTTTTTGAGGCAAAATTTGCAGTTTATGGATCCCCGCTTTCGCGAGGATGACGACTAACAAGGTTGAAATAACCTTAAGTGAACAGCATTGGCAGCTAGCCGGGGTTTTTATTTTCGCGCAGATATTGTTGTTTGTATTTATACTCGCACCGTTACGCTAAATACGAACGAACCTATTGTGACCACTCCTGCCCTTATCCCCACCAGCCACCGCGCCATTATCCAAATGGCAATTCCCATTATCCTCGCCAATGCAGCAGTACCTTTATTGGGATTGGTGGATACCGCCGTAATTGGCCATACCGGTGATGCCGCCAATCTGGGAGCGATTGCCCTGGGCTCGCTGATTTTCAGTTTTGTGTATTGGGGTTTTGGTTTTTTGCGCATGGGCACCAGTGGTTTCACTGCGCAGGCGGCGGGTGCTGGCGACCAAATGGAAGTGCGCAGTGCATTTATCCGCGCCCTTATGCTCGGAATTGCGATTGGTTTGGTATTGGTCATTTCCCAATACCCACTGGGCGCGTTGGCATTCTGGTTATTAGATGGCAGTGCCGCCGTTGAGCAAAGCGCGCAAGACTATATGGCAATACGCATCTGGGGCGCACCGGCGACACTCGGAACCTACGCCATTGTCGGCACACTTATTGGCCTTGGGCAAACGCGCAAATTATTATGGTTACAATTATTGCTCAACGGAATTAATTTATTATTGGATGTTGTGTTTGTCATGCTGTTGGATTGGGGCGTTCGCGGCATAGCCCTGGGGACATTAATTGCAGAGTGGATAAGTTTTATTGCGGGCTGTGTATTGTTATTTACATTATTGCGCCCCCAACGATCAAGCAGCGATACTTTTTTCGTGTGGCAAAAAATCCTGCATCGCCCCGCCCTGCTCAACACCTTAAAAACCAACACCGATATTATGTGGCGCACGCTGTTTTTATTAACCGGCTTTGGCTGGTTTGCCAACCAGGGCGCGCAATTTGGCGATACCACACTGGCCGCCAATCACATACTGCTACAATTTGTTTCCTTCTCGGCATTTTTTCTCGATGGTTTTGCATTCGCATTGGAATCACTGGTTGGCAAAACCCTGGGCGCACGCAATCGCCCCTTATTTGATCGCGCGATTATAGTTTCAACACAAATCGCCGCCATTTGCGCATTGGGTTTGGCGGGATTGATTTTGCTTTTTGGATCAGCAGCTATTAATGCCCTTACTCCATTAATGAGCATCCAACAGGAAGCGCAACATTATCTGGTGTATGCAGCTCTCTATGTGTTTTTATCGTTTGCGGCATTTCAATTGGATGGTATTTTTATTGGCGCAACACGCAGCCGCGCTATGCGCGATGCCTCATTGATTTCGCTGTTGATTTTTTTAGCAGCGGCCTGGCTGCTGGTGCCTATAGCAGGCAACCAGGGATTGTGGATTGCATTTATTGTGTATGTAATTGTGCGGGCAGTTTGCCTGGGAGTTTATTTCCTCCCGCTGAGAAAAAGTATTTACTAAATATCCGGATTATTCATTGTCCCGGTTTTTATGTTGCACGAGGTGTTTTTTGGTCAGCGCCATAAAACGCGGGGTTGGGCCTACATCTTCATAAATCGCATCACCCATTTCGTCGGTGGCCACTACTTTTGTCCCTTGCTCATAGGGAAAACTGGCTTCCAATTGCCCCAGTGCCGCAGATAACAACTCGCTAATCAATTGCTCTTTGGTGCGTTTGGGATACATCTCCGCCAACGCATCGATTTTTGCCGCATCCTCCACCAACAAATGTACCGCGTAGGTATCTTTAGTCAGCACGCCATGGGCATGGGATTCCCATTGGGCAACAAGCTCTTTTAATATCATGACAACGGCCTCTTCCAAGTCGAAAAAATGCAGGATTGCTTATTTCTCTTTGTCAGTGTAGCCCAGAGTTGGAAAGGGGGAATATGAAAAAACAATGTGCGCTATTACACGCACATTATTTTTTTATCGTACTGTTTTATTACACATCTTTTATCACTTGCTGTGTTTTAATTCCTCCACAGCAAGTGAATAAATCATGCGATAGCAGATTAATTACAGCTGGTTTTGATATCGTTTAATGCACCACGGTTCATACCCGAGCGGGATGTTAACTCTGCCGGGCAAGCCACTTCTTTGTATTTAAGTGCGGGATTATCCGCCGCTTGGAACCAGTCCGCATACCAGGTACATGCCTTCTGCAATTCCGTTAAACCGCGCGTACCAAAAACACTGTTACAGCGATTTATCAAACAGGATTTGTATTGCGCGAGGCTGGCGTTATATCCCAGTTCCTGCTTACAAGCCGCCAATAAACCACCGTACTGCGCACCCAGCTCAGAATTGGAAACACCCCATTGCGCCGAGCAGGCATTAAACGCACCTACACCACCACCAGGTACCAGGATATCGAATTGGCCGCCGCCCACATCGTAGCCGATATTAGTCGCCTGCACGATCATGGTTTTACCCACCAATGCAGCCGATCCAGGATCCCCCGGAGAGTTGTGGGACGTACCGGTAAATTGCAATTGATAACAGCGGCCACACACGTCACCACTGGAGGTAGCGGCAAACCCATAAGCCAGGGTATCGCTCACCGCAAAGGGTGCCATGCCCCAACACATATGGGCATTACCGCCATCGCAGCTGCTGGCTGCCGTCAAATCACTCAGGCGAGTATTGTTTACCGCGCAACTTTGCAGGGGCGCGACCAGTGACGGAACATTCCCCGACCAACCGCAGTGGGGCTTACAGCAATCCCAATAGCGTGTTGCATAACCATCACAACCACCAACGATGGGTGGAACACTGCTGGCTGCGCTACTCGCCACTGATGAATTGCGCGATGAACTGGCCAGGCTGGCCACACTGGAGGATGGAACTACTGAAGAGCGCGCACTGGATGTTGCGCCCACCACACCATAAGGCGCCGGTTGCGCACTACAAGTAGCGACAGCAACGCAGCTTTTACCATTTTCATATCCCCAACCACTGGTGGTAGTGGCGCATAGGGGCGTCAAAGTGCCGTACCAATTACACATTTGGCCGGAGACAGAAGCAACACTTGAGCTGCGTGAGGATGAAACTACAGTCACACTGGACGATGAACGCGAGCTGGAAACAGGAACCGAAGATGGACTCAGGCTGGCAATACTGGAACTGGACCGCACACTTGAACTGGGCGCAATACTCGAACTTGCAGGTGCAACACTGGAGGTGACGCCACCGCTACAAACCGCACCCGATATACTTGGCACCTGCGCTTTACTAGCGCCATTTGTACCCTGCACACCAAATTCCACACTGGAGCCAACGGGAATATTACCGTTCCAATTTAGCGGTACAGCCGTATAAGGATTCGAGCCAGACAGGGTTGCATTCCAGCTACTGGTTACCCGCGAACCATCGGTGTAGCTCCAGCCCACCGACCAGGTGGTAATGGGCGCCGAGCCATCATTGGTTATGCGGATACTAGCGGTAAAACCACTGCCCCAATCATTCGCTACTTTATATTCACATTTGGCAGCGGATGCCCCACTGCCATACAAACCCATAACCGCCGCACAACAGCCCAGCAGCAACGGCTTACCCCATCCCGAAAGTAGTTTCATAAACCATTCCTCCACGAGAAATAAAATGTTCAGGCAACAGAAAACAAACGCACAGCCAAAGGCGATACACAGCGGGTTTTCTGTAATGGTACGGATCAATCCCCCATTGTTTTCGTCATCAAAATAAACAAGGGATCTCAAAGGGTTGATAATTATTGGAGAGAGTTTTTAACGAGCGTTAAAGTTATTGGCTCTGCATTATTTTTATGTTGGCAAGACTACAACAAAACTACACACCAGAGTAAAGCCGATATCACAAATGCAAACAATAGGTGTTTCAGGAACACTTTCGCACACAAAAGTGTGTGAATATCTCACAAAGCCCTGTGTTCATTCCTCACATCAAATATCACGTGCCCAGCGTAATCTGAAATTCTCGGAAGCAATGAAATCCGGGTAGCAATTTAAGGAGAAACGCTATGAAATCGTTAAGAGATATAACAGGAACTTTACTCGCATTACTTTCATCACCCATGGTATCCACCATGGTAGTTTCATCAGTGGTATTACCATCACTGGTGGTTTCATTGATGCTAATTTCATCGCTAATGGCGGCGCCTGTTGTTGCTCTATAAGCCACCGCCCGAATGATTGTTCAGTTGGCAAATTAACAATTGCTGCCATTAAAAATGAGCGCGCTCTGCTTGCGTTCATTTTTTAATGGCAGCAATTACATTCGCCAATATCCGGATATATTTCTCCATCTCCCCTTCAGGCACTTGCGCATAGCCGAGCATTAAACCATTGCACAATACACTTCCAGTTGCCACGCGACTTAGCGGCTGGGTGTAAATACCTTGTGCCAATGCCGCATCGCTGATGCGCACATCATCGAGCGATGCGGGCAGCATAATGGTTAAATGAATGCCCGATGAGCCGCCATGAATTGTCGCAATATGACCAAGATGTTTATTAATTGCCGCCACTAGTGCATCGCGGCGCACGGCGTATAAACGGCGCATTTTTTTAAGGTGGGATGCAAAGTGGCCTGCGCGCAAAAATTCCGCCAGCGCCAACTGGTCGGCGCTGCGCCCGCGTAAATGGCCGAGCTTTAACATGCGTGAAAAAGGTTCAGCCAATCCTTTAGGCACGACCATATAGCCTATACGTAGCGCGGGAAATAATGTTTTGCTAAAAGTGCCGAGATAAATTACCGGTGCATCCGCGACTAACCCTTGCAAGGCAGGCAGTGGTGGACCATCGCGGCGAAATTCGCTGTCGTAATCATCTTCGATAATTAATGCGCCGTATTTTCTTGCGGCCTCAATCAACTCAAACCGACGCGCAATACTCATCACACTACCGAGCGGAAATTGGTGTGAAGGTGTGGTGTAAATTAATTTCGGCGTAAATTGTTCCCACTCGTATTGCGTCGGCGATATACCCTCTGCATCCACAGCGATACCACGCACCGTCAATTCAGCCGCTTTTAATGCTTGGAAAGCACCGCCATAACCGGGATTTTCGATCCAGACACTATCACCTGCACTGGCCAGTGCATGTGCACAAATCCCCAAACTCTGTTGGGTGCCATCGGTAATAAAAATGTGGGCCGCACTACACACAACACCGCGCGTGCTGGTGAGATGCTCTGCAATAGCCGCGCGCAATACAGGCTCGCCCGCAGCATTCGCATAATCGAGTTGATGAAAATTGATTTCCCGCCAGACACGCTCCAGGCACCGGCGCCAACTGGCGACAGGGAAATGGGATAACGCCGGCACACCCGACATAAACGCGGTAAATGCACCGTGTGGATCAGACGGCCAGGGTGTTAATTGCGCGCGCGCAGAAAGCGGCCAAGATTTAGCGATGTCTGTATCAGCGGCAGAGGGCATTACCATCGGCAAATTTGTTGCTACTACCGTTGTGCGCCCCGTCGATAACAACAGCCCTTCCGTGATCAATTGTTCATAGGCATAGAGCACAGTATTGCGCGCGACTTTCAGCTCGGCCGCTAACGAGCGACTGCCCGGCAATGCGCTGCCCGCTTTACATTGCCCACGCAAAATTGCCTCGCGCAGGCAATGGTATAACCGGCGCTGTTGCGATTGTTTAATGCCAGTTTGTTTTGCGTTGTATTGTTCGAAGAGAAATTGGTAATCCATGTGGCCCTAAAAGTTTGATCAAATGTGGATCTTATTATAGAGCCAGCAGCAAGTTAATCTAAATGCCTAGCCCATCATCATCCATACAAGCCCGATCAAAAAGGAACAGAATGAACAAACCCACCTCCAGCGCCCCTTCACCACGCACCCGCGTTCGCCGCCTGTCTGAAAAGGCCATCTACGAACAACAAACACTTTATGCGGTAATTGATGAAGCCTACCTGTGCAACATCGCATTCAATGACGGCAGCAGCACACATTGTATTCCCACCGCTTGCTGGCGCATTGGCGATGCGCTTTATGTACACGGCTCCAATGGCGGCCGCCTCACCAAAATACTCCTGGCGGGAACCCAGGTATCCATTGCGATTACCCATCTCGATGGATTGGTATTGGCGCGCTCCGCTTTTAATCACAGCATGCACTATCGCTCCGCCGTGATTTACGGGACATTTGAATTAGTGGAAGACAAACAAGCCAAAATCGCCGCTATGGATGCCTTGATGGATAAAATCGCTACCGGACGTAAACACGAGGCGCGCCCGGGGAATGCTAAAGAACTGGCCGCCACCAGTGTACTGCGAATTTCGCTAGCCGAAGCTGCCTGCAAAATCAGCAATGGTGCACCCGGCGATGATGAAGAGGATATGCAGTTGCCGGTGTGGGCGGGTGTTTTACCCATGGCCGTAAAACATAACGAACCAATCCCTGCCGATAACGGAACAATTCCTACACCAGATTATGTGACGCAATGGATAAAAAATGCCTGATACATTTTGATCAAAAAATAAATGCACTTGTTAATAAGGAGAGCGGCATAAAAATTATGCCGCTTCCCGAATTTCATCTACTACTCATTGAAAAATTAATAATCACCCCGTTTTTCCCGTGCACGCGCCGCAGCAGCTTTATGTAACACTTTCCACCTGGCCCGCTCATCAATACGCTCCAGTGCTGTCTGTTGAGTACGCCTGACCTCGCGCAATAATTTTTGATAATTCTGCAGACGATCGGCATCAATCACATCGCGTACGGCACAGCCGGGTTCATCTTTGTGTTCGCAATTGCGAAAGCGACAATGCATCGCCAAGGTGCCAATATCGTCGAACGCAATTCCCAATGATTCTTCGTCAGCATCCGGGCTCCAAGTGCGCAAACCAGGAGTATCTATAATGCAGGCACCATTTGTGCATTGATGGAGTGAACGCGCAGTAGTTGTATGTCGTCCCCTACTATCGCCTTTGCGTACATCTCCCGTTTGTTGTGTGCTGGATGCAAGCGTATTTGTCAGCGTAGATTTACCGGCACCCGATGAACCGAGTAACACAAGTGTTTGACCGAAGCCCAACCATTGCTCCAACATTATTGCCGTGCTTTCGCTGAGTGCATTCACTGCAAGTATCGGTATTTGCGCCGGAAGCCGTTGTTTTATTTGCTCCAATTTTTCCGCAACATCCACAGCAATATCTTGTTTGGTTAGCACGATTACCGGCATCACCTGCGCGGCCTGCACTATCGCAAGGTAACGTTCCATGCGGCGCAAATTAAAATCCTGGCCCAACCCCATCACCAACAATGCAGTATCGATATTTGTCACCAATAGTTGCCGATGCCCGCCGTGCGAACGGCGCGCAATCTGCGTAACTGGCTCCATGCGCTGGCTAATCCAATATTCATTATTAGGGCGCAATTCCACGATTACCCAATCACCCACCGCGAGCTCCATTGCTAACGATGGTAACGCACGGGCACGGAGTATTTCCTTGCCATTATGCAACTGCATCCACTCACGCTGGATTTCAATAATACGCGCAGGAAACATTGAAGTTGTGTTGCTATTCAATTGCAATAATTGTTGCGCGATATAAGGAGTAAGGCCAATAGCACGCAGCGATTCAAAATCGATTTCGATCATGATAAAAAACTTCCAATTTCGTTAAGCTCGCAGGCACGAGCAAATGCATCGCGATTGTCAGTTACGACAACTGAGCGACAGTAAAAAACGAAGTGAAAGTCAGCGCGCGATTACGCGGCCATTAGGACATCCGAAAACAACAATGTACGCGGATAATCAGGCAGCCGACAGGAGAGCAATATCAAAGGCAGTCATAATTGAGGCTCCTGTTAGTGATTGAAAAAAATTGAATAATATGGGCGGAATAAACAAGCAAAATTTTGTCATTGAAATTGCAGCGAGTCAACGAACAGTTACAACTCTTAACAAGAATAAAAAAACCCGGAGCCGATTTGCATCGACTCCGGGTTTTATCATTGGCTCAATTAATAATTAGTTATATCAACCTAATAATTAAAAGCCCCACAGGTCTTTCAACAGAGTAGTTTTACGTGCATCAAAACTCTGCCAGGTTCCCCAGCCGGATTCATTGCTAACTGGATCGTAAGAGTGTCCATACCAACCATGGGTATCACCCGATTCAGGGTTGATAGACCAGTAGCAAGCCTGGATGTTCTTCTCTTTCATGTAACCAACAAACGCTTGTTGCCATTGTTGATCCACGTTGGTGGTGATGTGGTTCCACTTGCTGCGGTCAGAGATGCTGCCTTTTTGTGGCCAGTCCATGTTACCGCCGAACTCGCCCACAACCATTGCATAACCCTGTGCACGCAGGTAACCGAAGTGCTCTTCCCAACCGGTTCTCAATTTCGGTGCGTCGATTACGATGCGGCAATCGGCATCGGCTGCTGAATCACCTTCGAGACCATCACACGCGGTTTGGGTTGGATCCATAAAGTGTTTCTGTACGAATACGGATGGACCATAGGTGTGTGGAGAGTAAACCAAACGGCTTTTTGGAATGTTGAGTGGCGCCAGACCAGCTTCAAACAGGTTTTCACCCCAGTTTGGATTGATCGTCTCGGAACCATGTGGAACCTTGGTGATAGTGTCTGGAGTACCGTCCTGGTTATCGGCAGAAGCAGAAATACCTTCCACGAAAATCAATACGTTAGGGTTAACGCTGTTGATAGCGGTGTAAGCATTTTCAGACAGACGCTTCCAATCGGACCAGGTGTAATCCCATGGCTCATTGAAAATATCGATACCGATCAGGTTGTCCACGCCAAGTTTTGCTGGCAAGCCTGCAATTTCTTTCAGGTTGGCCAACCATTTAGCTTCGTTGTATTCGTGAACAATTACACCAGGAGTGCTAACTGGAGCGCACGAATAACCTTCGCGTTTGAAGTCATAGTTTTCACGAGTAGCGTCAACATAAGGTGGACGTGCATCCAGACGGCCTTTTCTCCAGCCCACATAGTTAGAGCAGGAGTGGATATCGATCAACACTTCGATATCGTTCTTATCAGCCAGTTTGATGAAATCTTCCAGAGCTTGACGCGCGTTGGTTTGACGAACCGATGCGTGGTTTTTCAACACACCGCCAGCCTGGATATCACCCTTACCTTGTGGATCATTTGGATCCAGGGTTTGTGGTGCGATTGGCAGACGGATAACGTTGATACCCTGCGCCTTGATTTCAGTCATGGTTTGCTGGATGGTACGACCGGTATTGGCCCACCACATGTTGCCTACGTACAACTCCATTGGTGCACCGTCAGCATTGTTGGCCGCATCTTTTGGTTCATGCTGACCTTCAAGACCAAACCAGTTTCCACAACGAACCGGGAAAACCTCACCGTTTTTGGTGATATTACCGGTTGAATCCACACTGAACACACCACCAACAACGCTGGAAACACTTGAGGTTACCGAGCTGGTCACACTGGAACGCACAGAACTGCTTACACTGGAACGCACAGAACTGACTACGCTGCTGCTGATCGCACTACTGCTTGGACGTGAACTGCTCACCGGAACTGAAGACGGTGCACTTGAACTCACTACACTTGAACTCACTGCACTTGATGAAACCCCGCAGTTGGCAGTCACACCAAAAGGTGCTGGCTGGCTGGTACAAGTTGCCCGGGAAATACAGCTCTTATTATTCTCATAACCCCAACCGCTGGTAGTAGTGACGCACAATGGGTACACAGTGCCGTACCAGTTACATTGTTGTACACAGCTAGCGCTGCTGACAGAAGAAGAACTGACTGACGATGGTCTTGATGATGAAGATACAGGCACCGACGATGCAGCAGAAAATATTGATGAAGCTACAGATGAACCATTGCCACTGCAAACAGTGCCATTCAGAGTAGGACGCTCAAGCGCGCCGCCATTCTTATTCAACTGGAAGCCAAAACTCGTTGATTGACCTGGTTGCAGAGTACCGTTCCAACCAAGGTTGGTTGCAGTATAGGGATTGCTGCCCGATACAGTTGCGTTCCACGAACTGCTCAAACGGTTGGTGGTGTATTGCCAATTTACTGACCAGCCATTGATCGTGGCAGACGTTGAGTTAGTGATAGTAATAGTACCGGTCGCGCCAGTATTCCATTCGTTATCGATATTGTAAGAACAAGCAGCTGAGGCCGCACTGCTGTAACCCACTGCCATAGTGCAAAGACTCAGCACTGCGAGCAGGCTCAGGCCTTTTTTGGGCGGAGTAATCATGTATTGTCTCCTTGATAATTTTGAGGATAAGGGTTGAGAACCCTCGTTATTGTTGATTTACCCTTCAGGAAGGGCGATTCAATACCACACACTCCTGTCGCCTGCCGTTCGGCAAACAAAAGCACAGCTGCACGCCAAAACCCGCAACTACACCTGTGATCCATTCACATTCGCTGTAAAAACAATGGTGCCTGAATAAGTTGATGCTCGATTTCGCAGGGCAAATCGAGACGTGGATGATTTTCAGTATCGGAGAGTGTGTTGTCGCTTAAAAACGCATTAATGCTATTATTGTTATTTGTCTGACTCATTAAGACAGCGCTGTCATTCTCATTTTTATCGATTGCGAATTCTGAGAACTGTTTAACAACTACTAATATCTTTTTCTAATGATTAATCAGCTTTATATGAAAATCGCAAGATTGATTAGCTTCCATCCCTCTGTGGGGAAGTGTAAAACCGCTAGGTAATCTGGCTACAGCTGCTATCTTTATCTGGTTCTTAACACAGTCAACAAGAGACGATCCTAATGACAATAAAAATCCACACCCTGTTCATCAGCTTGGGGTTAACACTGGCTGCCCAAACGACTCTGGCAGCAGACAAGCCCTTTACTTGGCCCAATGGCGCAAAAGCTGCCGTCAACCTCGCCTATGACGATGCGCTTGATAGCCAGTTGGACAATGTCGTTCCGGCATTAAATAAATACGGCATTAAAGGTACCTTTTACTTGAATGTGGTCAGTCCCACCCTGGTGACGCGCCTGGATGAGTGGCGTACGGCCGCCCAAAAAGGCCATGAGCTGGGCAACCACAGTATTTTCCACCAATGTGCCAAAAGCGGTGTTGGGCGTGAATGGGTTCCCATCGACCGCGACCTGGATAAAGTCAGCGTGATCCAGATGCAAGACCAGGTAAAAGTCGCCAATGCCTTCCTGCATGCAATCGACGGCAAAACCGAACGCACCTATACCCCGCCCTGTATTGATTTAAATGCGAGTGGTGCTAATTATGTCGATGGATTAAAAAGTGAATTTGTCGCTTTCAAGGCGATGGGCGGCGGGGTAACCCCCGATATGAAAACACTTGATCCTTATCGTGTCGGCGTTGATTTCCCCACCAACGTCACCGGCGCGCAATTAATTGCCGTTGTAAAAGAAGCGGCAGCCAAAGGCACCATGGCGAATTTCACGTTTCACGGTGTGGGTGGCGATCACCTGAGCGTGTCCAAAGAAGCCCATGAAGAATTGGTGAAATACCTGGCCGATAATAAAAACATTTATTGGACAGATTCTTTTGTCACCATTATGAAATACGTAAAAGAGCAACAGGCAAAAAAATAATCCGCGCAAATCGATAACGGGGGGGTTGCATGAACGATCAGGAAATATCACAACGCTCCCCCGTCATTCTTGCCCCTGGTGAAGGGCGCCGTTATTCAATGGGCAGTATTTTCGCGCTCTTTAAAGCCGATGGAAATGAAACCGCCGGCCGCTACTCGATTTCCGAGTGGTGGCTGGAGCCATTCAGCACTGGGCCAGGCGCACATTCGCACCCCGAAGATGATGTGTTTTATGTATTGGAAGGGACTATGAGTTTTTTAATCGGTGACCAATGGATTGATGCATCCAAAGGCAGTTTTGTCATAGCACCGGGGGGCACTACGCACGATTTCGAAAACCGCAGTGACACTCGCACGGGCGCATTGAATTTTTCCATCCCGGGAAATTTTGAACAGCATATGCCTGCGATTGTGGATTGGTTTAACGAGCACCCACCAGGAAAAACGCATCCATAACCATTACTAGTTTTCCAGAAACAGGTCCGCTTTACTCACATCGAGCATTTCATTAATAGCCAGGTATTGTTTGTTGGCATTGAGCAATTCCAACGCATCGGTAAATTGTTGTAACTTCCGGTCAGCAGTATTTTCTTTTTGTTTATCAACAAATTTATAATTGCGAAACTCACTGATTTCCTTGTCGCGGCTGGAGGTTTTTTCCACCAGTAAATTATTCACCTTATCACCGGTCATAGAGAGGATACGACTGGTTGAGCCTTCAAGGTGTTCAGTGACGTAACGATAATCACCATTTTCCAAATCTGCGCGCTCCATCAAACCAACCAAAGGTTCGAACCGGTTATTGATTAACTCATAGCGCGACTCCTGTTTGATTAACAGGGAATCGCCCACTGTTTCAAACTGTGTTTGCTGTTCCAATGTTAATGAGAGCACTGCGGCCTGGGAGTAAAAATTCCGGTTGTGTTTTACTTCAGATGTGATGCTGGCCTTAAAATCCGGCAGCCCTGTATCAAACGCGGCGAGCGCCGCCTCGGTATTATCTTCAGCTGCTTCGGTCACCGGAGCGTCGATAAACTGAGCAAACATTGATTCAAATGCATCCTGAATAAAACGGTGCGATTTGTTATTCACATCCGCATCATCAGTCGCTTGCCGAATCAATTCTATGTAGGGCTGCAACATTTCCGCATCGGTACCATTACCTTGCGTTAAGGTTTGCAAGTGGGTGGTGATATCCACCGAATAACCGCGCACGTCGCTGGCCTTCAGGGTCTGCGTTTGTGTTTGTTCATCAACACTGAATTCGTAGCTCTGTTCGACCATGATCTTGTTGGCATCGGGGCGTTGCAGGCTAAAACTGAAATGGCTGATAACGCTGGTATCTATACCTTTTAAATTGCGCAGCTCTGTTGTGTCGGTGCGAAAAAATTCATCGCCCATTTCACCCAATTTTGCTGCTAATTCACCCAGCGCTTTTTGCTCTGCCGCTGACAGTGAACCATCCACCACAAATGAAAACTCAAGTGTAGTGTGATTAACGCCAATCGCCTTGTGCTTCAATTCAATCTGGATAGTGTCGCCTTCTTTGGTGCGCACACTCAGGTGCGCACTGGCTTTATCCGCTGTGGGTTGCAAACTAAAATTCGGGACGGGATTTTTTACCGCTTGCTCTTGGGTAACCTGTGAACGGCGAGCGTCATTACGATACTCCAGGGTTTCGCCACTGAGCGCACCTATCTGGCTAAAAAAATTGCTCACTGTAAACGGCGCTTTTGCAGCGGCAAAACTATTGAGCGAACTCACCAGATTGCGGTCAATCGCCGTCGCAATAGCCCCCTTTGCTTTCGTATCGCGCAAGCCACTGATATACACCGGCGTATTATCATAACTAGTCGGTTGGTCGCGCGTTTGGCTAATCGTCACCTTATCGGCAGCAACTAGATCGGGTGCAGGTTGTTGTACTGGAATGGTTTCTTCTACAGGTTTAACAGTGAGATCGGTTATTGCCAATGAGGCCGGGAGCAGCTGGGTTGCAGTAACTTGCATGGGTTATCCTCCATAGATTCTCTTTGTTATCGGCCGAGCCCCATAAAACTTTGACCCAATAATGTAAAAAAGCGTATGGATTTCTCCATACGCTTTTTGATATTCGCAGCCGTTTTACAGGTTGTATTTACCCTTTAAATCCCTTACCCACCACATAGACTTCACGCGAGCGCGGGCGCGATGCATCGGGTTTGCGAATAACGACTTTTTCAAATGAAGTACGCACATCTTTCACGTAATCGTCGTAACCTTCGCCATGAAAAACTTTTGCAACAAAATCGCCTTTGGGTTTGAGTACGCTGCGCGCCATATCCAGGGCGAGTTCAACGAGGTACATAGATGAAGCCTGGTCAACGGCATCAACTCCGCTAATGTTGGGCGCCATATCAGAGATGACCACATCAGCGCGGGCGCCACCGAGCTTATCCATGATTTGGTTGAACACCGATTCTTCAGTGAAATCGCCCTGGATAAAATCCACATGTTCAAGCGAATCCATCGGCAAAATATCTGATGCAATAACCCGCCCCTTTACCCCGACCAACCGCCCCGCAATTTGCGACCAACTGCCCGGCGCCGAACCCAGGTCCACCACCATCATGCCGGGGCGGATTAATTTATCTTTTTCATTCAGCTCAATCAGCTTATAAGCTGCGCGCGCACGATAACCATCAACCTGTGCTTTTTTGACATAAGGATCGTTGACATGTTCTTCCAACCAACGATTACTACTTTTGGATCTAGCCATATAAAAAACCAGAAAATAATTTGCCCGACGCGGGCATATATACAAACCTGAATCAGGGCAGTTTATCGTCAGCGGTAGGTTCAGTGGCGGGAACTTTTGCCATTGCAGTTAAAAATGCCTGTTCACTGCCAGTAGCAGCACGTTTTTTTAAATATTCTTCGGTGAGATAGGCAGCCATTTTTTCTGCAATCGCCGAAGCGGCAAACTGGTTAATGGATATACCATCTTTCTTGGCTAGCAGTTTAATCTGCTCATGGACAGAATCTGGCAAACGCAAACTGAGCGTACTCATAACAACCTCTGCTCTATTAAAAACTGGCCGGGGGTAACCACTTTAATCCCAAAGTGTTTCTCAACATCGGCAAAGTCGCGCACATTAAAAGTAACCAAATATTGACTCTGCGAAGCCACTGCCGCTTCCAGCACCAAATCATCTTTTGGATCCTTGAGAAACGGGCGCCATAAAAAGAAAATCTCATGAATACTGGCGCGCCCCAATAGATAGCTCAACACCCCATCAATATCTTCGGCGGATAAGTGCGGTAGTAATTCAGCCCGTTTTAATACCGACTCATATTCAACAAAGAGTGGCGCAGATAAACAGGGGTTATAGCGGCCGGAAGGCAATGCCATAAGTAACTTGAAAGAGGCGCCCAAGCGGGATTTAAGGGCGGCAACCAACACATTGGTATCTATAACAATTGATGGAATCATTTTTGGTATTATACGTAATACCAAAGTCAAGACAAGTAAAGCATCGACAATAGGAGCGAGCGCCCACACCTAACAGGGATAACCGTGACCTGGGCAGCCAAACCAGCGTAAAATGCGCCATCCCATTGTTCTATCCTCTTTTTGCCCATCCCTTTGCCGGACAATCACCGGCCAGGAGCCATTATGATTCGTATTACCGAACTCCAACTGCCGTTGGATCATCCTGCTGAAGCCTTGCGCACCGCGATTGTTAAACGCCTGAAAATCAACGATACCGACCTGCTCGATTTCACCGTATTTAAACGCAGTTATGATGCACGCAAAAAAAACAGCGAAATTACGTTTGTCTACATCATCGACCTGCAAGCAAATAACGAAGAAAAAATTCTCGGGCGTTTTGCCGATGATAAAAATATCCGTCCCGCGCCAGACACCAATTATTATCCCGTCGCAGAAGCGCCCGCTGACCTCACCGAGCGCCCACTGGTGATAGGTTTTGGCCCCTGTGGTTTATTCGCGGCACTCACACTTGCGCAAATGGGTTTTAAACCGATTGTGCTGGAACGCGGCAAAGATGTCCGTCGCCGCACCAAAGATACCTGGGCGCTCTGGCGCAATAAGGTGTTAACACCCGAATCCAATGTGCAATTTGGAGAAGGCGGTGCAGGTTTGTTTTCCGATGGCAAACTCTACAGCCAAATTAAAGATCCAAAGTTCTACGGCCGCAAAGTGATGCACGAATTTGTGCGCGCCGGGGCACCGGAAGAAATTATGTATGTGAGCAAACCACATATAGGCACCTTCCGTTTGACCGGTGTAGTCGCGGCAATGCGTGAAGAAATTAAAACGCTCGGCGGCGAAGTGCGTTTTGAAAATAAAGTAAGTGATTTTATTATCGAAAATGGCCGCATTGAAGGTGTCACTCTCGCGGATGGTGAAACACTACGCAGTCGTTATGTAGTACTCGCACTTGGCCACAGTTCGCGTGATACCTTCCGTAAATTGCATGAGCGCGGTGTATTTGTTGAAGCAAAACCTTTTGCTGTAGGTTTCCGTATCGAACATCCGCAATCCATTATCGATCACGCCCGCCTCGGTAAATACGCGGGCCATCCTGAACTTGGTGCCGCTGATTACAAACTTGTCTATCACGCAAAAAATGGCCGCGCGGTTTACAGTTTTTGTATGTGCCCGGGCGGAACTGTCGTTGCCGCAACATCCGAACCTAATCGCGTCGTCACCAACGGCATGAGTCAATACTCGCGCAACGAACGCAATGCCAATGCGGGAATTGTGGTGGGTATTAATCCGGCAGAGGATTTCCCCGGTGGTCCACTTGCCGGTGTCGAACTGCAAGAAAAACTCGAATCCCACGCGTTTGAATTAGGCGGCAAAGATTACTGTGCACCGGGGCAATTGGTGGGCGATTTTATTCGCGGAAAGGCATCAACCAAACTGGGAGAAGTTGAGCCTTCTTATAAACCCGGCGTACTGCTCGGCGATTTGGCACCGTCATTACCTGATTATGTTATCGAAGCGATCCGCGAAGCCCTGCCTGAATTCGGCAAACAGATTCGCGGTTTTGATCGCGCCGATGCCATCCTGACCGGTATTGAAACCCGCACCTCATCACCCGTGCGGATTACTCGTGACCATGAATCGCTACAGAGTTTAAATACCCGCGGTTTGTACCCTGCCGGTGAAGGGGCGGGCTATGCGGGAGGGATTTTGTCAGCTGGGGTCGATGGCATTAAAGTCGCTGAGGCCGTTGCCAAGGCAATGCTGGCAGACCTACATCCTTAAGGCATATTCTCAAACCATAGGGGATCTTTATAACCTGTCGCCTGATTTTTTAATCCTACAAGTACTATGAGTGCTATTGATTTCAATAGCACTTGCCTACTAGTATGAATGACCATAAGGTTATTTGTGCTGTCTTTACGTCTACGGAACCTGGCCCCCGGACGCTAAAAGGAAATAACCCTGGCTCCAACGCAATAATTAATAACAGCGGAGAACCTCCATGTCCCTCAAGCTACTACCGCTCGCATGCGCAGCGGGTACACTCATTTTTGCTTCACAATTACAGGCTCAAACCGCCAGCTCCGGCGACTGCGGCTACAGTGTCAATTCCGGGCTTTACGCCACTTGGCCCAACCCCACTTCCTATCAGGGTTGGTCCGCAGTAGTAAATAAAACCGGCGAAGTTGCCACCAGTTTTAAAATTTTACTGGACCTGGGTAATACCATTATCCGCGATGGCTACCAGGCCGACTATAGCCCTGCGGAAGCTGGTTATTTTGTCAATTCACCTTCCTGGTTGCAGAACCAGAAAATTGCCAAAGGCAAAGAGTATCGTTTTGGTTACATAGGCACAGGCGCCTATACCGGTGCGACTGGCTATGTAATTTCGATCAATGGCAAAAATTGCGATACCGAAATTCCTGTTATCAGCCTGAGCGCAAACAAAAAATTATTTACCGGCAACGCCAATATCACCCTCAGTGCACAAGCAACCGACAATGTGGCCGTACGTAAAGTGGTATTTGAACAGGATGGCAAAGTGATTGGCAAAATCACCAAAGCCCCGTTCAACCTGACCCTTCCGGTGACCAGCAGCGATAATGGCCGCCACATTTATACCGCCACGGCTTATGACCCCAGCGGCAATAAAACCAGCTCAAAAGAAGTGCGCGTCTTCACCGCGATTGGCAATCGTTTCCTCGGCTCTGCGGTAGATGCACAGGCGGAATTTGCTGACTTACCCACCTATTTCAACCAACTAACACCGGGCAATGCCGGCAAATGGGGCAGTGTTGAAGCAACGCGCAATGTGATGAAGTGGGATGCATTGGATTACGCCTACAACTTTGCCAAAGCCAACGGCATGCCGTTCAAAATGCACACGTTAATTTGGGGCCAGCAAGCACCCAGTTGGATAAATAATTTAACCGCAGAAGAACAGCTCGCCGAAATTAATGAGTGGATGGCCGCTGTTGCACAGCGTTATCCCGATCTGGAAATGATCGATGTGGTTAACGAACCACTGCATGCACCACCAGCGTATAGAAATGCATTGGGCGGCGCCGGCGTAACCGGCTGGGATTGGATGATCAAATCCTTTGAAATGGCCCGGGCACATTTCCCCAATTCACAATTAATCCTGAACGATTACCAGATTTTAATTATGGAATCCTTCACCCAGGATTACCTGAAACTGATTACCTTGTTACAAGAACGTGATTTGATTGACGGCATAGGTTTGCAATCGCACTTTTTAGAACGCGCCGAAAATGATGTAGTGAAGAAAAACCTGGAAACACTCGCTGCAACCGGTTTGCCAATTTACATCTCCGAATTTGATTTGAATTTCAAAAACGATGCGCAACACGCAAACCGTATACGCGATCTGTTTACTATTTTCTGGGATAACCCCTCAGTTGTTGGTGTCACCCATTGGGGTCACTTACAAGGTTATACCTGGCGGGAGCAGGGTTATTTAATCCGTTCCAATAAAACCCTGCGCCCAGGCTTTGAATGGATGCTCTGCTACGCAGCAGGCGGCACCAATTGTGCAGTACCGAATTATATCCCTACAGGCTGGACAGGTGATGCTACTGGTCTTACCTTGCAAGCGGAAGAATATGATGAAGGTAAAGGCATTATCGCTTCCGGCGACGTGGTGTCTTACACCGATAATGGCGATTGGATCGCGTTCAAAAAAGTTAATTTCCAAACTACTTGGGATCAACTCAGCGTTACCTGGCTCAAAGGTAATACCGATGTAGGTTCAATATCCGTCCATCTGGATAGTTTGGATGCAGCACCCTTGGCTGAACACAATCTCGAACCTAGTGGTGGTTGGAGTACAGCAAAAACATTGACCATTCCCTGGCCTGCCGTCAGCGGCGAACATGATGTTTACATTAAATTCAATAATGTATTCGGCGTTGCCAATATCGACTCAGTTAAATTCCATGCTCCTGATGCAGGTGTAGGCTTTGGCCCTAACCTGATTGGCAATGGCAATTTTGAAAGCGGCAATACCAGTGGCTGGTTTAGCTGGGGCGGTACCATCACCGCCGACACACTTAATCCGCACAACGGCAGCTACGCACTAAAACTTGGAAATCGTAGCGGCAATGGCCCAGCGGCATACAGTCTGAAATCGCTGGTAAAACCCGGTGGAAAATATGTAGTAAAACTCTGGGCGAGCATCGCGGGCGCCGATTCAGCCAATGTCAATATCACCAGCAAAATTGGTTGTGCCGGTACTGATTCTTACAGCTGGTTAGTAAGTCCGGTCACTGTCAATGCCCTGGGTTGGGTTGAATTATCTGGCCAATTAAATGTGCCGCAATGCGACTTAACTGATTTGCTGATTTACGCAGAAGGTCCAGCAGGTGGAATTGATATTTACCTGGACGATGTATCCGTGCGCGAAATCGTCACCGCCAACCTGGTGAGCAATGGCGATTTTGAATTGGGCAATGTCAATGGCTGGTCATCATGGGCTGGCACGGTATCGGCAACAACCGATATTGCACAATCCGGCAGCTACAGTTTGAAATTAAGTGGTCGCAGCGGTAACGGCCCGGCGGTTTACAATAATTTGAAACCACTGCTCACTGCGGGCAAAACCTATTCGGTCAATATGGGCGTCACTATCCGTGGCGCTGCTACAGCACCCGTGAATATCACCCGTAAACTCACCTGTGGTAGTGATACAACCTATAGCTGGGTAGCCAATACTGCTGCAGTCACTGAAAACACCTGGAGCACATTGACCGGCGACCTGACAATTCCTGCAGATTGTGTGATCAATGATTTTATTATTTACGCTGAAGGCCCCGCCGGAGGCATTGATTTGTTCGTGGATGATGTTGTCATAACCGCGAAATAATCGAACCCTGCCAGTGGGAGCTTGCACAGTTCCCACTGGATTTTATCCCGCCAGCATCTCACCTATCTGCATCCTGCTTCATTTTTCCTTATTAATTACACCTCCCCCTATTTTTGTTTGGCACCGGACGTGATGGTACAATTGCCATCCACAGATGTATTGAATCCGTAAAAAGCCAATTGTTATGAAACTCGACGACATTAAAAAGCTGCACCAAAAAAAATACCGCACCGAATTCGGCCACTTTTTGGTGGAGGGCGAACACCTGATTCTGGAATTGGAAAAAGCGGCAACAAATAATCCCGCATTGGGTAATTGCGAACTTTACGTAACCGAAAACTATAAAGATTTCCCCAGCCGTTTTAATAAACATCTGGTCAGTGAAAAACACATGGCACAAATATCGGACACAAAAACCCCGCAAGGTATAGTGGCAGTCGCTCCGTTGCTGTCAGCAAATACAAACGCAAAAGCCGATGAAAAAATAATATATCTCTATGAAATTCAGGATCCCGGCAATCTGGGCACCATCCTGCGCAGCCTCGCCTGGTTCGGTAATTTTCGCTGTCTGCTCAGCACTGGTTCGGTTGACCCTTACAATCCCAAAGTAGTGCGATCCAGCATGGGAGCCATCTTCCATGTGCCGATTGAATTGGATGTACCACTTGATTCAATAACGACACGCTTCAATTCCATCGCAACACTGGATATGAATGGCAAAGCATTAAGTGATAGCAGCTTTAAAGATTTCGCATGTTATGTATTTGGCAACGAAGCGCGCGGAGTACCTCGCGATGCATTACAAACAATGAACGCGCAACCGTTTACCATCGCCGGTTGCGGTGCGATTGAGTCGCTGAATCTGGCCTCAGCGGTGAATATGTGTGTGTATGAATTAACACGCTGAGGTGGAATAGTGCAGCGATATTATCGCTGCACCCTAATTATCAACCAGTATATGTAAGTTCACATTTTTGAGTTTTCAGGCGCAATTACTTTTTAAGCGGAATCGCAGCCATCCCCCCAGTCAGACAAGGGCAGCTTAAACGCAGATAATTCTTCCTCATACACAGATTTTACTGGCCCTATCAAAATAAGAAAGTTCAACAGGGTCATATCACTAAAACGGAAATAAAGACAAGCTCCGACCGAACAATATCGGCCAAAGCTTATCTACAAATGATTAAAATAGAAGAGAAAATAAAAGGAGATTAACTTATTTTGTGCTGCGCGCAATGATAACTTTGCTTAATCTCATTACCATCGAGCGAATGCAGGTGTACATCAAATCCCCAGAGCCGGTGTAAATGTTTTAACACTTCCTGTGTAGAATCACCCAAGGGGCGACGATTATGCATGTAATGATGCAAGGTCAACGATCTATCGCCACGCACCTCCACATTGTAAACCTGGATATTGGGTTCTCGATTGCCGAGATTATATTGCCCTGCCAAAGTTTCGCGCAGCCGTTTAAAACCGGTTTCGTTGTGAATGGCATTCACATTGATTTTATCTTGTTGGTCATCATCGACAATGCTAAATAATTTTAAATCACGCATTACTTTTGGCGATAAAAACTGCAGAATGAAACTTTCATCTTTAAAATTTTTCATCGCAAATTGCAGAGTTTCTTTCCAATTGGAACCGGCAATTTCCGGAAACCAGGTTCGATCTTCTGCAGTAGGGTTTTCGCATATACGGCGGATATCCGTCATCATCGAAAATCCCAAGGTGTAGGGATTGATACCGCTGAAATAGGGACTATCGTAAGCCGGCTGTGCTACCACACTGGTGTGGGATTGTAAAAATTCCAGCATAAAACCATCACTAACATAACCGCGGGCATGCAACTCGTTTAACAGTGTGTAATGCCAGAAAGTGGCCCAGCCTTCATTCATCACCTGGGTTTGGCGCTGCGGGTAAAAATACTGGGCTATTTTACGCACTATACGAATTACTTCGCGTTGCCAGGGTTCCAGCAAGGGTGAATTTTTTTCCAGGAAATACAAAATATTTTCCTGGGGTTCCGCAGGAAAACGCGGCACATTTTTTTGCGGATCATCCACGACGGATTTTGGGATAGTTCGCCATAAATCATTGACGTGTTTACGCAAATATTCTTCACGCTCGCTCTGGCGTCGCTCCTCTTCGTGAGCGGAAATCGGATAGGGTCGTTTATAACGATCAACACCATAATTCATCAAAGCATGGCAAGAATCCAGGATATCTTCCACTGCTGCAATACCGTAACGCTCTTCACATTTGCTGATGTAGTTTTTGGCAAACACCAGATAATCGATAATAGAACTGGCATCGGTCCAGGTGCGGAATAAATAATTGCCTTTAAAAAAAGAATTGTGACCATAACAGGCATGGGCAATCACGAGTGCCTGCATGGTCATGGTGTTTTCTTCCATTAAATACGCAATGCAAGGATTGGAATTAATCACAATCTCATAGGCCAGCCCCATTTGCCCGCGCTTATACGAATGCTCAGTACTAAGCAATTGCTTACCGTAAGACCAATGGCTGTAACCAATCGGCATACCCACAGATGAATAGGCATCCATCATTTGTTCTGAGCTGATCACTTCGATTTGATTAGGGTAGGTATCCAAACCAAATTCTTTGGCAAGTTCGCCAAGAATCTGGTCGCACTCCCGAATCAAATCAAAGTTCCATTCGGACGTGACAAACAGTGGTTTATTCATGCAACCTTCTTATGAAAGAGTTCACGAAATACGGGGTAGATATCACTTACTTCGCGGATATGCTGCAATGCAAAATAATCAGGATAATCATCGCGAATCGTTTCGTAAGTTGCCCACAACGCCTGATGTTCATTGTTGGTAATTTCGATGTAAGAGAAATATTGGCAATTGGGCAGGAGTTCATCAACGAGAATATCGCGACACACATCGGAATCCTCACCCCAGTTATCACCATCCGACGCTTGGGCACCATAAATATTCCATTGTACAGGTGAGTAGCGCTCCTCAATAATTTCCTGCATCAACCTCAATGCGCTCGACACAACAGTTCCGCCGGTTTCGCGCGAATGGAAAAATTCATCTTCATCCACTTCTTTGGCACTGGTGTGGTGGCGAATAAAAACAATTTCCGTTTTTTCATAATTCCGCTGTAAAAACAAATACAACAAAATAAAAAATCGCTTGGCGATATCTTTGGTTGCCTGATCCATAGAACCGGACACATCCATAATACAAAACATCACCGCTTTGGAACGAGGAATAGGCTGTTTGATATGCAGGTTATATTTGAGGTCAAATGTATCCAACCAGGGAACTCTACCAATAGCCTTTTCAAGTTTGGCAATTGAATTGCGCAGTTCTTCCAACCGCACAGGATCGCGCCCTGCTTCGGGGGCCAACTCCAGGGCCAACAACGCTTCTTGCAGTTCCGCTAACTGACGGCGCTTGCCCGATACCAGAGCAATGCGACGCATGTTGGCTGAGCGCAATGACCGGACGATATTAATGCGCCCCGGTTGTCCTTCGTTGGCAATACCTGCGCGCACAGTTTTAAATTCTTCCAGCCCGGATAATTGCCGCTTGATCAGATTGGGCAACTCCAATCCATCGAACATAAAATCCAGGAATTCTTCCTGCGAAAGTGTGAATGAAAAATCGTCCATACCTTCGCCAGTATTGCTCGCATTACCACCACCGCCCTGCCCGCCCCCACCTTCCGGCCGCGCAATTTTGTCACCTTCAGAAAAATGTTTATTGCCTGGCAGAACCCGGGTGTTGTAACCACCCTGACCATGATAAATAGTTGGCTCACTAATATCACGAGTGGGAATACTGACTTTGCCGCCCTTATCGATATCGGTAATTGACCTTTCGCTTACCGCATCGGAGACGGCCTTTTGAATCTGGTGGCGATAGCGCCGCAAAAAGCGTTGGCGATTTACGGCGCTTTTGTTTTTGGCATTGAGGCGTCGATCAATAATGTAACTCATACTTCAACCTTAACGTTTGACAACGCAGGAGAGGCCCGTAAGAGAAAACCATATAGGACATCAAAAAAAGCTACTGCGATTTCCTGACCCTCAGGTACCACTCAGACAACAAGCGCACTTGTTTTTCTGTATACCCACGCTCCACCATGCGCTGTACAAAATCGTGATGTTTCTTTTTGTCTTGCACTGAAGCTTTGGCATTAAAGGAAATAACAGGCAAAAGATCTTCGGTATTAGAGAACATTTTCTTCTCAATCACGATGCGCAATTTTTCATAACCGCGCCAATCCGGATTTCTACCCGCATTGTTTGCTTTAGCACGCAGCACAAAATTGACAATTTCGTTGCGGAAATCTTTGGGGTTGCTAATTCCGGCTGGTTTCTCAATTTTTTCCAACTCATCATTAAGTGATGAACGATTGAGAATCTCACCTGTCTCCGGGTCGCGATATTCTTGATCCTGGATCCAGAAATCCGCATAGGTAACATAACGATCAAAAATGTTTTGCCCGTATTCTGCATAGGACTCCAGATATGCGGTCTGGATTTCCTTGCCAATAAAATCAACATATTTTGGTGAAATGAATTCTTTTAATGCATTGAGATATTTTTCTTGCACCTCTTTGGGGAATTGCTCCTGCTCGATTTGCTGTTCCAGCACATACATCAGGTGCACCGGGTTAGCCGCAATTTCAGTGGGATCAAAATTGAATACCTTGGATAAAATTTTGAACGCAAACCGGGTGGACAAACCATTCATCCCCTCATCCACACCCGCAGCATCCCGATATTCCTGCAAGGATTTTGCTCGCGGGTCTGTATCTTTGAGGTTTTCACCATCGTAGACACGCATCTTGGAAAAGACATTGGAGTTTTCCGGCTCTTTAATACGCGACAACACTGAAAACTGGGCCAGCATGCGCAAGGTATCCGGTGCGCAGGGAGCCCTGGAGAGCGATGAATTTTGTAACAATTTTTCGTAAATTTTCATCTCTTCAACAACACGCAAACAATAGGGCACTTTGACAATGTAAACACGGTCGATAAATGCCTCATTGTTTTTATTATTGCGGAAGTTTTGCCATTCAGATTCATTGGAATGCGCGAGGATAATCCCATCAAATGGAATTGCCCCCAAACCTTCAGTGCTATTGAAATTACCCTCTTGGGTCGCGGTCAGGAGCGGGTGCAATACTTTAATCGGAGCCTTGAACATCTCCACAAATTCCATCAACCCCTGGTTAGCGCGGCACAAGCCACCGCTGAAACTGTATGCATCGGGATCGTTTTGGGGAAACTCCTCTAATTGGCGAATATCGACCTTACCGACCAGGGAAGAAATATCCTGGTTGTTTTCATCGCCCGGTTCAGTTTTGGTAATCGCAATTTGGTTGAGAATTGACGGGTACATCTTTACTACTTTGAACTGGGTAATATCACCGCGAAATTCGTGCAGACGCTTGGCGGCCCAAGGCGACATAATGGTTTTGATGTAACGGCGTGGAATACCGTAATCCTCTTCAAGGATTTTTCCGTCTTCATCGGGATTAAACAATCCCAGAGGCGATTCAAAAACCGGGGAGCCTTTAATGCAATAAATCGGCATTTTTTCCATTAAGGATTTCAACATCTCGGCGAGTGAGGACTTACCGCCACCCACAGGGCCAAGCAAATACAGAATTTGTTTCTTTTCCTCCAGCCCTTGCGCAGCGTGTTTGAAAAACGACACTATTTGCTGGATGCACTCTTCCATGCCATAAAATTCGTTAAAAACTTTATAGCGCTTCATAATTTTGTTGGAAAAAATTCGACTGAGGCGCGCGTCCTGAGAAGTATCAACCATCTCAGGTTCGCCAATCGCCATAAGCATGCGCTCGGCGGCGGAAGCATAGACGCTGGGATCTTTTTTACAGAGTTCGAGATACTCCTTAATCGTCAACTCTTCCTGCTGGGTAGTTTCAAAACGCTCGCGGTAATGACTGAAAATACTCATAATCTACCTCGGGTTAGCGACTAAAGCGGCAAACGACAGATTACTAAGACAGTAAACGATTTCGGCAATAACAAGCTATGAAAAATTCACTATTAACTGGTACTCCTAAGCATAGCCCTAAAATTCTCAAGCATTAAAGGGAATAACAAATTATTGACTGATTTCTCGATACACTTTTACACTCAAAAAGCGCGCCAAGTAATGAGATTTACATAAAAATTGGTGTTAAATCCTACTATAGCTGCACACAATAAATTTCGCTTCCTTATACACATAATCTATCGACACTGATTACATGATTTCCATCCCTTGGCTAAGCCACAATAACTATGAATTTCCCGATCCTTCCTCAGCACTCGATGATCCTGATGGATTATTGGCTATTGGTGGCGATTTATCTCCTGAACGAATTCTCGCCGCCTACTATCGCGGGATATTCCCCTGGTTCAATCCGGGTGACCCCATTTTGTGGTGGAGCCCAAGCCCACGCACTGTGGTGTATCCGGAACAATTGCACATATCCAAAAGCCTGCGTAAAACCCTGCGCCAAGGTATTTATCGCGTTACTTTTGATAATTGTTTTCGCGCTGTTATGACTGCATGTGCCGCACCTCGCGCCTATGCTGAGGGGACATGGATTAGCGAAGACATTATTGCCGGTTACTGTGCTTTACATGAACGCGGCTTTGCCCACTCAGTGGAAGTCTGGTGCGATGACGAGTTGGTTGGCGGACTCTATGGGATGGCGCTGGGGCAAATTTTTTTTGGCGAATCCATGTTTAGCCGCGCCGATAATGCGTCCAAAGTTGGCTTTGCGCATTTAGTACGACAATTGCGTGAATGGAATTTCCAATTAATTGATTGCCAGGTGGCAAATGACCATTTATTTAGTTTGGGTGCGGTTGAAATCCCGCGTGAAGAGTTCCAGGGAATGCTGGTAAACTTTGTTCATAAGCCTGATGTCTATTCCTTGCCTTGGTCAACCCTGAATATCAAGGCCTGGGAATAACCGGATTTGCGCGAGGCAATCATGTCCGACCTCTCCACCCTCAAATTGTTTGCGACCCAACCCCACCCTTGCAGCTATCTTGATGGGCAGGAAGCGACAACGGTATTTGTCGATCCCGAAGCTAATATCGATCCAACGCTGTATACCCAATTATCGCAATTAGGTTTTCGCCGCAGTGGCGCTCATTTGTATCGCCCCCAATGCCTGCGTTGCCAAGCCTGTGTATCCTGCAGAATCCCGATTAAACTCTTCAAACCCAATCGCAGCCAACGCCGCTGTTTGCAACGTAATCACGATTTATCGCTGCATATCGCCAAAAATATCAACACCCTTGAACACTATGAGCTTTATTCACACTACATAGAAAGCCGCCATCAGGATGGGGATATGTACCCTCCATCTGAAGATCAATACAAAGCCTTCCTCACCAGTGAATGGGGAATTACCCAATACATAGAGTTTCGGCTGGACGGTCGCTTGATTGGCGTTTCAGTATGTGACCACCTGGGTGATGGCCTGTCAGCGGTTTACACCTTTTATGACCCTACCGAGGAAAACCGCAGCTTGGGCAAATTCGCCATACTCGCCCAAATCGAAAAAGCCAAAAGCCTCGGGCTGGATTACCTATATCTTGGCTACTGGATTAAAGAGTGCGAAAAAATGAACTATAAAATCCAATATCGCCCTCTGGAGCTGCTCGTAAACCGTCGATGGATGCGCCTCAACTGAAGAACCTGGCTTCGGGTTGCACAGATTTGCAGCGAATCTGAGCGATAAATTGTCGTAGTGCCCGCTTTTATCCGCTTTCCCCTTGGCGTCGCTGGTTAATTAAGGCACAATTCACGCCTATTTTTTTACCCCCCTCCTATCGCCCTGACGCGATGGATAAAACCCTTGAAAAACCTGAGGAAACTGCCGCATGGCAAAAGACGATTGCATTGAATTTGATGGCGAAGTGGTTGATACCCTGCCCAACACTACCTTTCGCGTAAAACTGGAAAATGGACATGTGGTGATTGCCCACATCTCCGGCAAGATGCGCAAAAACTACATCCGCATTCTGACGGGTGACAAGGTCAAGGTTGAGATGACTCCCTATGACCTGACCAAAGGCCGCATTACCTACCGCGCTCGTTAATACACTTTTTAACGCCAGCACAAAAAACAAAAGCCGCAATGCGGCTTTTGTTTTTTAGAACCACTCACTATCCAATATGCTGGATCGTTATGCAGGCTGTGCATGCCTGGCTTTAACATCGATAACCAATTTATCCTCAATCGTATCGACATCCACCGCGACAGTACCTCCGCCTTGGGAAAGTGATCCAAAGAGGATCTCTTCAGCCAGTGGTTTTTTCAGCTTATCCTGAATCAAACGAGCCATCGGGCGCGCCCCCATTTTCACATCGTAACCATGGATGGCGAGCCACTCACGTGCTGCATCACTGATTTCCAGAGTGACATGTTTGTCATCCAACTGGGTTTGCAACTCCATAAGGAATTTATCAACCACAGTTTTGATGGTGTTGAGTGTCAACGACGCGAATTGGACAATGGCATCCAGACGGTTGCGGAACTCGGGGGTAAACATTTTCTTGATTGCTTCCATACCATCGGTGGTGTGATCCTGATGGGTGAACCCGATGGATGCACGACTCATTACCTCAGCACCCGCATTGGTAGTCATAATCAGGATCACGTTGCGGAAGTCGGCTTTGCGACCATTGTTATCCGTCAAACTGCCATGATCCATGACCTGTAACAGCAAGTTGAATACTTCGGGGTGCGCTTTTTCGATTTCATCGAGCAAGAGCACGCAGTGCGGCTGCTTGGTGATGGCATCCGTCAATAAACCGCCTTGGTCAAAGCCAACATAACCAGGAGGCGCACCAATTAAACGGGATACGGTATGGCGCTCCATGTATTCGGACATATCAAAACGTACCAGCTCCATCCCCATACATTGGGCAAGTTGACGGCAAACTTCTGTTTTACCAACACCTGTCGGGCCAGCAAACAGGAAGGAACCTATTGGTTTCTCTACCGCACCCAAACCGGCACGCGACAATTTGATCGCGGTGGCAAGCGTATCAATTGCCTCGTCCTGACCAAATACGGTCATCTTCAAATTCTGATCCAGTTTGCGCAATTGCTCTTTATCAGATGAAGACACGCTCTTTGGAGGAATGCGCGCAATTTTTGCGACCACATTTTCCACATCGGTAACACCAATGGTTTTCTTGCGCTTGCTCGCAGTTTGCAATTGCTGATACGCACCCGCCTCGTCAATTACATCGATTGCCTTATCGGGCAGGAAACGATCATTGATGTAACGCTCGGCCAGCTCTGCAGCTGCACGCAAGGCTGCATCGGTGTAACGCAAATTGTGATGTTTTTCAAAACGGCTCTTCAACCCTTTGAGGATTTGATAAGTCTCCTCCACAGTCGGCTCATTCACATCCACTTTTTGGAAGCGACGGGAAAGGGCGCGATCTTTATCAAAAATACCGCGATATTCCTGATAAGTTGTTGAACCCATGCAGCGGATTTCACCAGATGACAACAGCGGTTTTAATAAATTGGATGCATCCATTACACCGCCAGAAGCTGCACCGGCACCAATAATGGTGTGGATTTCGTCAATAAACAAAATTGAATTTTTTTGTTTTTTCAATTCGCCAAGTAAACTTTTAAAACGTTTTTCAAAATCACCGCGATATTTAGTACCCGCCAGAAGCGCGCCCATATCCAGGGAATAGACCACGCTGTCCGCCAGGGTTTCAGGCACATCGCCATCAACAATGCGTTTGGCAAGCCCCTCTGCAATAGCAGTTTTACCCACACCAGATTCACCTACCAAGAGTGGATTATTTTTACGGCGACGCGACAAAATCTGGCACACGCGCTCTACCTCAAACTCGCGTCCCACCAAGGGATCAATACGCCCTTGCATCGCCGCTTCATTCAGGTTTGCTGCAAAGTTTTCCAACGGGCTTTGTGAGGATGATTCACCGGATGACGCATCTTCATCCTGATTCTCTTGTGGAGCGTGATGGTCATGACTGTGATCGGTATGACCGGATACCTTGTGGATCCCATGGGTGATGTAATTGACCACGTCGATACGGGCAATACTTTGTTGTTTAAGATAATAAACAGCCTGGCTTTCCTGTTCGCTAAAAATAGCAACCAGCACGTTTGCGCCAGTGACTTCTTGCTTACCGGATGATTGCACATGAAATACAGCGCGCTGCAATACGCGTTGGAAACCCAAGGTTGGCTGGGTTTCACGTTCGGAGTCATTTTCAGGAATGAGCGGGGTTGTGGAATCGACAAACTCGATTAACTCTTTGCGCAAACTCATTAAATCAGCACCACAAGCGCGCAACACATTGGCTGCCGAATCATTGTCGATAAGCGCTAACAGCAAGTGCTCAACGGTCATAAATTCGTGTCGCTTGGAACGCGCACCTTTGAAAGCAAGATTTAAGGTTACTTCAAGATCTTTACTTAACATCGCGCTTACCCTCTTCTAACCAACAAATGTAAAAACCACTCACTACAAATTGCTATTACTCACCATCGTCAACCGCTTCTATTTCGCATAACAGCGGGTGTTGATTCTCTCTTGCATATTGATTCACTTGCGCCGCTTTAGTTTCAGCTATATCACGAGTATAGATACCACAAACCGCTTTGCCGTGAACATGTACCGTTAACATTACATGGGTGGCTTTTTCGCGCGACATGGAAAAAAACACTTCCAGTATTTCCACCACAAAATCCATCGGTGTGTAGTCGTCATTCAACAGCATCACCTTATACATAGGTGGCCGTTTCAGTTTTGGCTTGGACGTCAGGACAGCAAGGCCACCTTCAGAATCATCGGTAGAACTGTCGTCGTCTTTAGCTAAGGTTAGTTGAAGGTTTTGGAGATTGCCCATAGAGATTCAATACAAAATAAAAATGATTAGTTACCCGGCGGCATTGTAACCCATCGGCATAACAAGCCCTAATGCCACCTAATACGGATAAATGCTTGACTTTGGGTCAATTGTTGGATAAAAAAAGAGCGCAACTGCACACAAATGCGGCATTTAGTTCAAATAAAAGCACCAAGACTCAACGTAAGGCACTCAGCAGTATCAAAATAGACATCTCGTCCAACCCCGAGCAATTGCTGTACTTGGGACAATAATAACGACAGTGGTGTTTTTCAAGGGCATCACTTGGGCAGAAGGACTCCAATCATGCCAACTGGCACAGTCAAATGGTTCAATAATGCAAAAGGTTACGGTTTTATCCTTGCGGATGAAGGCGGTGAAGACCTGTTTGCGCACTACTCCGCCATCACTATGGAGGGATACAAAACCCTCAAAGCTGGCCAACAGGTAACTTTTGAGGTTACCAAAGGTGATAAGGGGCTGCACGCAGTCAATATCACTGCACCAGCCAATGAAGCAAGCATGCAACCACATATCAGCCGAACGAGCGCGGTTCCCGCCTAACCCAGGCGAGACATCTCCCAATAAAAAAGCCCCCTGTATCACTACAGGGGGCTTTTGGCGTTTGCTGGAATCCGGAAACTTAGTTCAGGCTTGCCAATACTGCATTAAACGTTGCACTTGGACGTAGGGCAGCAGATGCCTTGGCGAAATCCGGACGGTAGTAACCACCTAAATCGATAGGCTTGCCTGAAGCAGCTTTGAGCTCACCTACAATCTTGGCTTCGTTTTCAATTAATGACTTGGCCACAGGTGCAAATTGAGCCTGTAATGCAGCGTCTTCAGTTTGTGCAGCCAGAGCCTGTGCCCAGTAGAGAGCCAGATAAAAATGGCTACCACGGTTGTCCAATTCACCGGCAGCACGGCCTGGAGACTTGTTCTCATCCAGGAACTTGCCATTGGCCTGATCCAGGGTCTTGGCAAACACTTTGGCTTTGGCGTTATGGGCAACATTACCAAAATGATCCAGGGACTCAGCCAACGCCAGGAATTCACCTAATGAATCCCAACGCAGATGACCTTCTTCCACGAATTGCTGAACATGCTTGGGAGCAGAACCGCCAGCACCCGTTTCAAACAAACCGCCACCATTCATCAGTGGCACAATCGACAGCATTTTTGCCGAAGTACCCAACTCCATAATCGGGAACAAGTCAGTGAGATAATCGCGCAGTACGTTACCTGTTACAGAAATGGTGTCTTTGCCAGCGCGGATACGGTCAAGCGAGAACTGGATCGCCTCTTCCGGGGTTTTGATGTAAATCTCAAGGCCGCTGGTATCGTGATCTTTCAGGTAGGTGTTTACCTTGGTGATTAATTGCGCGTCATGAGCACGCTTTGGATCCAGCCAGAACACCGCTGGAGTCGCTGACGCACGGGCGCGATTAACCGCGAGCTTCACCCAATCCTGGATTGGAGCATCTTTTACCTGGCAGGCGCGGAAAATATCGCCTTGTTCAACGGCCTGTTCGATCAGCACTTTACCACCCGCATCTACTACACGTACCACACCGTCAGCAGCGATTTGGAAAGTCTTGTCATGTGAGCCGTATTCTTCGGCTGCTTGTGCCATCAAACCTACGTTAGGCACGCTGCCCATAGTGGTTGGGTTGAAAGCACCGTTCTTTTTGCAATCGTCGATAACCACCTGGTAAATGCCGGCGTAGCAGCGGTCGGGAATGCAGGCCTTGGTATCTTGCAGCTTGCCTGCGGTATTCCACATTTTGCCAGAGTCGCGAATCATCGCAGGCATGGAGGCATCAACGATCACATCGCTTGGAACATGCAGGTTGGTGATACCTTTGTCAGAGTTAACCATTGCCAGCTCAGGACGGGTAGCGTAAAGCGCTTTAATATCAGCTTCGATTTCCGCTTGTTTTTCCGCGGGCAAGGATTTGATTTTGGCGTAGAGGTCGCCAATACCGTTGTTCAGGTCAACTGCCAGTTCATTCAAGATGGCAGCGTGCTTTTCCAAGACCGGACCATAAAATACAGAGACAAAGTGACCGAAAATAATCGGGTCAGATACTTTCATCATGGTCGCTTTCAGATGCACAGAGAGGAGTACCCCCTTATTTTTCGCATCGTCAATTTGTTCGGTGATGTAGGTGCGCAGGGCTTTTTTGCTCAATACTGAAGCATCGATAATTTCACCGGCCAAGACTTTTACCGTCTCTTTCAGCACTTTGGTGGTGCCATCTTTAGCAACCAATTCGATTTTCAAATTGCCTGCATCGGCGATCAGTGCTGATTTTTCACTGCCATAGAAATCACCACCACTCATATGCGCAACGTGGGATTTGGAATCAGTTGCCCAAGCGCCCATTTTGTGCGGGTTCTTGCGCGCGTAGTTTTTGACTGACAAAGGCGCGCGGCGATCTGAGTTACCTTCGCGCAATACCGGGTTTACCGCCGAACCTTTGATTTTGTCGTAACGTGCTTTTGCATCTTTTTCAGCATCGTTGGTTGGGTTTTCCGGGTAATCAGGAAGCTTGTAACCTTGTGATTGCAACTCTTTAATTGCCGCTTTCAATTGCGGGATAGAGGCGCTGATGTTGGGCAGCTTAATGATGTTGGCTTCCGGTGTCGTCGCCAATTTACCCAATTCAGCCAAGTGATCACCTATGCGCTGGGCATCGGTCAAGAATTCGGGGAACGCGGAAATAATACGGCCGGAAAGTGAAATATCGCGGGTTTCGATGGCGATGCCGGAGGATTTGGTAAAGGATTGAACGATGGGGAGTAAGGAGTAAGTGGCTAAGGCTGGGGCTTCGTCGGTTTGGGTGTAGATAATTTTGGAATCAGTCATTTTTTACGTTTACTCCGTTAAGGCAGGCGGCTAGAACCAAGGAAACCCGCCAACGGAAAACGCCGACACGGCACCCTCGTACAAGAAAATGTTGGCCATGTAGGCCTATAAAAGCGCGCGCAGTATAGCAGTGCTGTAAACTTTTGGCATTCGGAGATGTTCTCATCCCGTTGTATTCATCTATCTAGATTATGACAAGTGAGTTATGGCTACTTTAGTTTTATTTAATAAACCCTTTGGCGTTTTGTCGCAGTTTACTGATGGCGAAAACCGCCCCACTTTGGCGCAATATATCAAGCTGCCCAATGTGTATCCTGCCGGCCGTCTCGACCATGATTCGGAAGGCTTGTTGCTACTCACCGATGACGGTGATTTGCAACACCACATCAGCCATCCGGCACACAAGCAGCCCAAAACCTATTGGGTGCAAGTGGAAGGGGCACCCAATAGCTACGCCCTGACCAAGCTGCGCCAGGGTGTCGAACTCAATGATGGCATGACCCAACCGGCCGAAGTGCGCCTGATTCCCACCCCCAAACTCTGGGAGCGGGTCCCGCCAATCCGCGAACGCGCCAATATTCCCACCCAGTGGCTTGAATTAGTGATTACCGAGGGACGCAATCGCCAGGTGCGCCGTATGACGGCCGCAGTAGGTCACCCTACCCTGCGTTTGGTGCGCGTCAAGATTGGTAATTGGACACTGGAAGGGATAGAACAGGGAAAATACAAAACTGAAACTGTGCAGCCACCCAAATCGATGGCGACTAACCCGCGCGCTAAAAATCGTCACAATAACGGGAGACCGGCAGGCAAACCACAGGGAACAAACACATTCGAAAAGGGCAAGCCAAGCAACGTTAATGGCGCCCCGGCAACTGCCAAAAGTGGTGTATCACAAAACAACCAGCGCCCCCGGCAGCAGCCTAAACCGGTTGCAAAACCGGCAACCAAAACACTGGTGATCCAAAAACCCAAACCGAAAAAAATATCCGATCCCTAGTGAAAAGATGTTGTCCGCCAGTAAAAAGAAATAAGGCGCTCCCCTGAGCGCCTTATTGGCCATCATCACACTATCTAGGCAAAGGTGAAGGTTAAGCCTCTCTCGCGATAATCGCAGATACGAATGCCGTAGCTGCCATCACACAGCGAACGTTTAATCAAAAAACTCTTATCCAGCTTTTTTTGTTCCACTTCATTCAAATTAATAATCTGCTCTTTTTCGAGCGGTTTGTTTAAATCCTTAACCGTAATAATTTTGGGCAAATGGCGATAGCGATGGTTGGATTCCAGCACTATTCCCACCAGGCCATTGGTCAATTCAACAATGCTGCCAGGTGGATACAAGCCAATACACTTGATAAATTCGAGCGCCAGCCGTTCATCAAAATGGGTGCCGCGATCCTGGAATATACGCTTGAGTGCATCTGTACTGGATATAGCACGCGAATAGCAGCGGTCGCCCGTCATTGCATCGTAAGCATCCACAATACAAATGATGCGCGAAAAATCCGAAATACCTGCGGCCTTTAGTTTGCGAGGATATCCAGTGCCATCTACCCGTTCATGATGGCTGTAGGCGACATCCACAGATGCGCTGGGTACACCAGGCGATGACATCAACAGGTTGCGTCCATGCACTGTGTGCGCCTTGAGGATATTGAATTCTTTGGGTGTCAGCTCTTCACGTTTATTGAGGATTGCACTGGGCACCCGCATTTTGCCCACATCGTGCAACAGGCCACAGAGCCCCAATTGCTCCAGTTCCGGTTCGCTCATGCCCAGGTGACGACCGAAGGCGATAGCGAGGATACATACATTCAGGCAATGCTCAGCTGTGTATTCATCCTCATTGCGCATGCGCGACATCCAAATAAGCGCATCGACATTACGCAAGATACTACTGACGCAATCTTTTACAGTCGCTTTCGCTTGTTCAGTATCCACAACTCCACCCAGGCGCACATCGTCCAGCAGGGTTTTGGTCAGTTTCTTGGCTTCGCGAAAAACGCCTATGGCTGCGGCATGCTCTTTCTGGGCCTCAATCTTGTTGATGTAGGTTGTTACTTTGGGGATTGCCGGACCAGACACGCCGCGCTCTTCAGGAGAAATCCACTGCTCTCGCACCGCATCTATCCAGATATATTCTGAGTATTGGGCTACAACATCGATATCATCGAGACTCTCGATCATAAAACCTTGCATAAGAAACGGGGTTTCTTGCCAGTCGCGATCGAGCTTTGACACAAACATGCCTATTTTTAGCTCTGAGATGTGGATTTTAATGGTGCTTAGCTGCTTATCCACATAGCCCGGCTTTACTTCACGCCGATCCAAAGGAACCTCACTTTTTGGGCTTTTATTTTTTACATCAGGGGGGCTGTTGCTTGCTACCTGTGAATGATAGCTGCTTTTGAAACCGGTCACATGTAACAAAAAACTATGAGCAGACCTGGTTTTTATGCTTGCATGATGATTTTAGCGTCAATCCGCTAAATTTGCCTGAAATCGGAATAAAAGCCCAGCTCTGAAAGGGTTGGGCCTGGTACATATTGGACGGGGAAAGTTTGATATTGACCACAAAACGCGGGGGCTACCTGGTCACTGCTGCTTGGCTTTATCCCAGAGGCGATTCATTTCATCGATAGAAGTGTCCGCCAAGGGCTGGTGGGAGTGGGTTTCAATATAGTGGAAACGCCGTTCAAATTTTTGGTTGGCGATACGCAACGCCTGCTCCGGATCGATTTTTTGGTAGCGCGCGATATTCACTACCGCAAACAACAAATCCCCCAATTCTTCTTCCAGTGCAGCCGTATCGCCTGAATCCAGCTCGGCTTCCACTTCCATTAATTCCTCGCGCACCTTGGCAATGGGGCCATAGACGTCGTCCCAATCAAACCCCACGCTGGCGGCGCGCTTTTGCAGCTTGGCCGCACGACTTAGCGAGGGCAGGTTCAAGGGGACATCAGCAAGTAGCCCTTTGGCACCTTTGTCCGCGCGCTCCTGTTGTTTGATGGCTTCCCAGCGAGCTTTGACATCACCCGGCAGGGTGTGGCGATTTTCCACCCGGCTGAGCAGTGTTCCCTCGGGGAAAACATGCGGATGGCGGCGGATCAGTTTGGCAACCAGATCGGATACTACACTTGCGAATTCAAACCGGTCCTGCTCTTTGCCAAGCTGGCTGTAAAAAATTACCTGGAATAACAAATCGCCCAATTCTTCTTTGAGGTGGACAAAATCCTGTTTCTCAATCGCATCGACCACCTCATAGGCCTCCTCAAGGGTGGAAGGTGCAATGCTGGCGTAATCCTGGGTGATATCCCAAGGGCAGCCGGATTCCGGATCACGCAAACGCGCCATCAAATAAAGCAGGTCATCGATAGTGTATTGGTTCACAAGCGTATCCAACATTAGTGTTTGCGGCGCGCCGAGGCGATATTGGGTAACTGGTTGAGTTTGGTGAGTATGCGGCTCAATTCATCGAAACTACGAATCTCCACCGTCACCTGCATATCCACCGTATTTTTGCGTTTATCCGACAGGGTTTGCATGGCAACAATATTGATGCGCTCGGTATCCAGCAACACAGTGATGTCCTTGAGCAAGCCATAACGGTCGTAAGCTTCAATTACGACATCGACCGAATAGAAACTCTGCGGCGTATCACCCCACTCCACTTTGATAATGCGCTGGGGTTCGTCGGTTTGCAGTTGCAAAATATTGGAACAATCCTGGCGATGGATGGAAACCCCTTTACCCAAGGTGATATAGCCGGTAATCGCATCGCCCGGTACCGGGTTACAGCAATTGGCGATCTGGGTGAGCAAGTTGCCCACACCTTCAATGTAGAAATCCGAATCTTTTTTCTGCCGCGGAGATTTGGTTTTAAACGGAATCAATGGCTGCTGCGGATCAGCCTCATCCAATTGTTTTTGCGCGGCATTTAATACCTGACCGACACCAATATCGCTCGCGCCTACTGCGGCGTAGAGGTCATCGAGATTATTGAAGCGCAGTTTTTTCGCCAGTTCTTCAAAATCCAGGTCCAGCAGGGCGAGGCGCTTGAATTCGCGGTCGAGCAGCGCCTGGCCTTCGGCGATGTTTTTATCGCGCGCCTGTTGCTTGAACCAATGCTGGATCTTGGCGCGCGCGCGCGGCGTATTCACATAACCGAGTGCCGCGTTGAGCCAATCGCGGCTGGGTGACTCCAGTTTGCCGGTGAGGATTTCCACCTGGTCCGCATTGGTCAGTTGGTAATTGAGCGGTACTATGCGGTTATTGACCTTGGCACCGCGGCAGCGATGGCCGACATCAGTGTGGATCTTGTAGGCAAAATCGAGCGGTGTTGCCGTGCGGGGCAAATCCACCACATGGCCTTCGGGGGTAAATACATAGATACGGATCTGGTTATCCGAGCGCAAGTCATCTTGCAGGTGCCCGGAATCACCGCCCAGCTCTTCATGCCATTCAAGCACCTGGCGCAGCCAGGCGATTTTCTGTTCGTAACCGTCCTGGCTAGCCTTGGTATCCGTGCCCTTGTAGCGCCAGTGGGCACAAACCCCCAGCTCGGATTCCTCATGCATTTCCTGGGTGCGGATCTGGATTTCCAGCACCTTGTTTTCCGGCCCCCACACTGCGGTATGCAAGGAGCGATAACCGTTTTCCTTGGGTGAAGCGATGTAATCATCGAACTCGTTGGGGATGTTGCGCCAGAGGCTGTGCACTATACCGAGCACCGAGTAGCAATCGCGCACGCTGGGCACGAGGATGCGCACAGCGCGTATGTCATATACCTGCGAAAAGGGAATGCCTTTGCGCTGCATTTTGCGCCAAATGCTGTAGATGTGTTTGGCACGCCCGCCCACAGTGCCGTCGATACCTGCTTTTTTCAGTTCACTGCGGATCAGATTGAGCAGGTTATTGATGTATTCCTGGCGCGCCAGGCGACGCTCATCAAGGAGTTTGGCGATGCGTTTGTAATCGTCAGGTTGCAGGTAGCGGAAGGACAAATCTTCCAACTCCCATTTGATATGGCCAATACCGAGGCGGTGGGCCAAGGGGGCATAGATATCCGCCACTTCGCGCGATACCTGGCGGCGGCGATCCGGTTCAGCATTTTTTACCGAGCGGATGGCGCAGGTGCGCTCGGCCAGTTTGATCAGGGCGACCCGCACATCATCCACCATGGATATCAGCATCTTGCGGATTTTTTCGGCTTGTTCAGTCGCCTGGGAGCCGAGTATCCGCTCTTCTTCATTGCGCTGGTAGCTGATGGCAGCCATGCGCAGCACGCCTTTTACCAGTTTGCCAACGGTATCGCCAAAGCGAGCCTGCACATCGGCAAGGGTAATTTTGTGTTCACGGACCGCACGATAAAGGATGGCGGCCACCAGGGCATCCTGGTCGAGCTGCAGGTCGGCGAGGATTTCGGCCATTTCCAGGCCGATGCGGAAACAGGAAAAATCCTCGCCCCAGTTATGGTCGTCATCAGTTTGGATAGCAACCACTGACAAACTCAGCTCTGCGGCGCGGCGCAACTCGGTACGGCTGGTTTCCGATTGGGAATAACTCTGGTTGAGGCGATCAATCCAGGCATCTATATCAACCTGACCATCCGCCGCAATGGGATGATCTGCTCTGACTTTAACCATACGCATGCACTTCAAGAAAAGCGTCAAAAAAAGGGGCTTGTTTATTCTTCACTGAAGACCCACTCAATGTAGGCATCATCAGGCCCAAAATTATGTGTAGCCAAGGTTTTATCTTGCAGGCAAAAACAGCGCCACGGATTCAATGTGGCTGGTGTGGGGGAACATATCCAGCACGCCCAGTGTATCCAGATAATATCCCGCTTCTGCCAACAATGCAGAATCCCGCGCCAGAGTTGCCGGGTTGCAACTGACATAGACTATCCGCTTGGGGGAAAGTTGCTTGCCTGCAACCCAACGCTGGATACTGGCGATAATATCTTTTGCACCATCGCGTGGTGGATCGAGCAAAATCGCGTTGATTTCTTGGTCTTTATTAGCACCGCCCAAACGCTGCAACTGAGTATGGGTCATATCAGCCAGGTTCGCGGCAATAAATTTGGCGTTGGTAATTTGCAGTCGTGCGGCGTTTTCACGCCCGCGCAACACCATGGATTCCACTGCTTCAATACCCACCACTTCTGCGCATCGCCGGGCGATGGGCAGGGTGAAGTTACCGATACCGCAAAATAAATCCAATACTCGATCAGACGGTTTCAAATCCAGCAATGCCAGTGCCTGGGTGACCATCTGCTGGTTAACCTGCGGATTGACCTGGGTGAAATCCTGCGGATGAAAGGCAAGATCCAATCCTTCAAGACCCGATCCTTCAAGCTGATAGCCAAGACGCGGATCACAAGGCTGCCCCGCCAGGTCAGTCAATCCATTATTACCATTAGGTTCCAACCAGACCTTGCACCGGGCCTGTTCCGCCAGTTGTGCGAGCGCGGCCAGGTCTGCCTCTGCCAGCTTTTTGGTGTGGCGCAAAACCAGCGCGATATCCTCTTGCCCTTTAACCAATTCGATATGGGTCACGGCCTTGGTTGCACGCAGTTCTGTCAACCAGTTGTGCAAGGGGGCAAGCAGGGCATTTAATTCGGGTGCCAATACCAGGCATTGGTTGATAGGTGTAATGGCATTGCTGTAGCGCTGGCGAAAACCAAGCGTGACGCCGCCATCGGCTTCATACCAAACCCCCAGGCGTGCGCGATTGCGGTAGCCGGTATCGCCTAGGCTAACTGCTGGCAACAGGCGTTTTGGCACTACCCCACCCCAGCGCTGCAGTTGTTCCAACAGCGCTTGTTGTTTCATCGCCACCTGCGCGGCCGGCTGCATATATTGCAACTGGCAACCACCGCAACTGGCGAAATGTTCACAAGGTGGTACAACGCGGTCAGCGGAGCTGCTGATAATCTGGTCAACACGCGCGTCGATAAAACGCGCATGGTCTTCCACCAAACGTGCGGTCACTTTTTCCCCCACCAAAGCGCCATCAATAAAGAGCGTTTTACCATCCAGACTGGCAACACCGCGGCCATCATGACTCAAGCGGTCAATCGTAAATTCACCGAGGCGTTTATTGGTTTGGGGAATTCGTTGTTCTTCCACGCGCGCCTGGTTGCGGCGCGGCGCATCATCGCGCACATAGACACTGCCATCGGATTTTTTAGGGCGCGGTTTTTTACCCAGCAAGCTGCCGCCTTTTGCAGAACTGCCTTTGGATGAGCCGCTATTTTTACCACTGCGATTGGACATTCAGGATTCCCGGTGTTGCAGACATTGGCGGCGCACTTACACACGCCGCCATCAGGTTTATTGGTTGAGCTGGGTGTCCATCCACTTATAACGTTCGCGTTGCCAGCGAACCAATTCTTTTACTTCCGCGGCGTAACTGCCGGTGCCGCCATGGGTACCATGCATAACCCAGGACGCAACATCGGTGATCGACCAAAGCTGGTAGTTTTTCTGTTGTTGCTTATCCAACCAGGTAGCGCGCGCTTCGGCGTATTGGAAAATGTATTCCAGTTTTCCCTCCGCCTTTAAACTGTTCCAGCGTTCAGCCACTTTACTTTTGAAAGCGGGGTCCTGGAATAAGCGGTTAAACCAGGGCGATGGACGGATATGCCAGCCATAGGTTTTATCGACATCATTATAACCGGCGTTGCCCATGGACAAGTCGAAATCCCAAATCGGGCCAAAGAATAATTTGCCATTGCGCTTTTTATACACAAACGCACTCGATACAGTGCCATCCACATTCTTGAACAGTTCATTGATCAGGTAATAGTTAATGACCGAATCCACATCGAGATAGGCCGCATAACCGATCACAGGGTCAGCAAAGCTATCACCGAATAATGCCGCTTCGGTATCGATAAAATATTTTTCGATATAGTCGCGCTGCGCTGACCAGGCAGGGTCCAGGAGTGTTTCCGGGCTCGCCATGCAAAAGGGATTCATGCCATGTTTTGAATCCACACAGAAGGTTGCTTCCCGATCCATGTTGACGCCGTTCATGCAAAACGATTCCCAAGTGGACGCATCACCTTTGCAATAATCCTTATCCATGCGGAAATCAATTTCCATTAAATAGCCGCCGGTAATTTTTTCTGCATCTGTATCCGTTACTTTCATCTCCGGAATATTGACCCGGTCTTTAGCCACGCGGATATGTTCAACCAATTGATAAACACCCTGGTAGGAACCGTTCAGTTTTAATTCTACGTAGCGGTTGGCGGGTGTGTATCCATCCCCAGGCTGCGGCTGAACATAAAAGCGATGTCGTTGCGCATTAAGGTTTTGTCAGCGTAATTTGCCAATAGCACCCAATGTTTGCTCGCGGGCATCCCCAATATTTCGGTAGAACTGGACAGTTTTAATCGATAGGGTTTTTTATCCCAGGCCCAGGTTGAATTGCCGCGCCCACGGATTTCTGTATCACCTTCCACTGCGGTGATCCCATCACCTGTCAGGGTAAAGCTGGCATTGACATAGGTTTCTTTGGAAAGGATGGGCGCATTGCCCTCGGTGGTAATATTCAGGACTGGTAGCGACTCAACAGTACCGGTGGGGAAATCAGCAGGCAAACTCGCCGCCACACTGGAGCTACTGGAACTAATACTGGAGGAAGAAATTCCGCCGGGATTTTTTGAGCCTGAACCGCCACCACACGCCTGTAGCAACACGACCAATACGATAATTGCACTGCGAATCATTGCCGACATATAAACATCCTGATTAGTTATTGTTTAGTAAATCCACCCAACATCACACCGGCACCATTAATATCGATACGTTGATATTAATTAAACAGCCCCGACGACAAATAGCGATCACCACGGTCGCAAATAACGGCCACAATCACTGCCTGTTCGACTTGCTGGCTTAATTCCAGCGCTGCTGCTACCGCTCCGCCGGAAGAAACGCCACAAAAAATTCCCTCTTTACGCGCAAGATCGCGCATCGTATTTTCAGCGAGCTGTTGCGGCATATTGACAAGGCCATCAACCCGGTCGCGCTCATATATTTTTGGCAAATAAGCTTCCGGCCAACGGCGGATACCGGGAATTTGCGCACCTTCCGAAGGTTGCAGGCCGATAATCTGGATCGCCGGATTTTTTTCTTTCAAATAACGCGAAGTGCCCATGATCGTACCTGTGGTACCCATGGAGCTGACAAAATGGGTGATAGTGCCGCCGGTCTGCTGCCAAATTTCCGGGCCGGTCGTTGTGTAGTGCGCGAGGGGATTATCCGGGTTGCCGAATTGGTCCAGGACTATGCCCTTGCCTTCGGCTTGCATTTGCAGCGCCAAATCGCGCGCGCCTTCCATACCGGCTTCCTTACTGACCAAAATCAATTCAGCCCCGTAGGCCACCATGGATGCCTTGCGTTCGTCAGTCGCGTTGTCGGGCATAATCAAAATCATGCGATAACCTTTTATCGCCGCGACCATTGCCAGGGCAATTCCGGTATTGCCACTGGTTGCTTCAATCAGGGTGTCACCGGGTTTGATATCGCCGCGCAATTCAGCGCGGCTGATCATGGATAATGCAGGGCGATCCTTCACAGAACCAGCGGGATTATTGCCTTCCAGTTTCACCAGTAGGGTATTGCTCGATACACCAGGTAATCGCTGCAATCGCACCAGTGGTGTATTGCCGACAAATGCTTCTATGGTGGGAAAATCCATACTGACCTCAGGGCTGATAATTCAGGTAAATCGCCGGTTGCGCAGGCGCGCGTGGGGCGGCTATTCTACCTGTGATCATCCACCCTGCGAACACCTTGCGATGAAACTCCTGCAAGTGCAGTGCACGCCGGTATCGTAATTAAGGTTGAACCCATGAATAATAAACGTAGCAGCATTAAATCCGATGTCTGGCGCCTGATTTTTATTCCCTCCATAAGCATTATTGTCCTGATTGCAGTCAGCCTCACCTATTTGTGTATTTCACAAATCAATAAATTTATTGATTTGCGCGGCAGCGTCCTCGCCCAAAAGACTGCGCATTTATTGCACAAACCGATAGTGGAAAATAACCGCGAACTGGTGCAATACATTCTCGATGCCTCCATCGAAGAACCCTATATCCGCGCAGTGCATGCCTATTACATCAATGCCGACCAGAATTTCCACAGTGGCCCGCAATTTATGCCGACCGAGGATGCAGGCGAACCCAATTTACAACAGCCACTAGAGCGAAGCACCTATCGCACCCTGCGCTTTTCGCATCCGCTGGTAGATCTCGAAAATAAAAACCCGATTGGCTGGGTGGAGCTTGAGTTAATGTCTGCGCCCTATGCCGTAGTGCGCTATGAAGCCATAGTGCTAACCATCGCACTCACACTCTTGTGTTTGATTATTGGTGCCTATTTTGCAATTTCACTTTACTACCGCATTACCGACCCGCTCGATCACATTAAAAATATTGTCCATGCACTGGCGCGTGGTCGTTTGAATGAGCGAGTAGAAAAACAAAATTCCAGCGAATTTTTAGGGTTGGCCGAATCGATCAATACCATGGCGGATTACATGGAAGCCGCACAAGCGGATATGCAATCCCACATTGACCACGCTATTGAAGATTTGCGCGAGACACTTGAAACGATTGAAATCCAAAACGTGGAATTAGATATGGCGCGCAAAGAAGCGCTGGAAGCAAGCCGTGTTAAATCCGAATTCCTCGCCAATACCAGTCATGAAATTCGCACACCGTTAAACGGTATCCTCGGCTTTCTCAATCTCGCACTCAAAACCGAACTCAATGAGCAGCAGCGCGAATATCTGGAAACTATTCGCGACTCCGCACAAAACCTGCTTACGGTTATCAACGGTATTCTCGATTTTTCCAAAATTGAATCGGGCAAACTCACACTCGACTACGCACCTGTTCCCATCCGCAATTGCATTGATGAAGTACTCCACATCCTGGCTCCTGATGCCCATGAAAAACATCTGGAGCTGATTAATTATGTTGAAGCCGGCATCCCCAAAAACCTGCTGGGTGATGCGCTGCGCTTCAAGCAAGTGCTTTCCAACCTTGTGGGCAACGCGATTAAATACAGCAGTAGCGGTAATATTCTGATTGATGTCAGCATCCTGCAACAACAAGAGACCCAAATTACCCTCAAAGTTTGCGTAAGCGATGAAGGCATTGGTTTAACCCGCGAAGAACAAGATCAATTGTTCAGCCCGTTCAACCAGGCAGATACATCCAGCACGCGCGAACACGAAGGCACAGGCCTCGGCCTGGCTATTTGTAAAGGGTTGGTGGAACGCATGCACGGCGAAATCGGTGTTGTGAGCGAACCCGAGCAAGGGTCCACATTTTGGTTTACTGCGCGCCTGGGGATCGATAAACGCCAACCATTGCTAAGCCAGTTGGCCAACCTGAGTGACTATCGTATTTTGCTTTGCGGTGAAAACCCCGCATCCATTAAACAGCTCGATAATTTATTGCGCGAATGGAACGGCAACACCCAAAGTATTCCGGTGATCCACGATTGTTTTCCTATTTTGCGCAATGCGCGCAACAACAATAACAATTTTGATTTATTGATCCTGGATATTGCCCCCAATGAACGCAAGATCCCGCCGGTGCTGCTTAACAATCTCGCCGAACAATTAAACGCAGAATTTAATTGCACCCTTATCGCCTGTTGCACGCCAGCGCACCAGCGCTTGTTCCGTGCCCACAGCGAAAAATCGCAGGTATTGTTTATCAACAAACCCATTGCCTATGAAGCACTTTTGCAGACACTCGGACGGCAGCTGGATTTGCATATCAAAGATATGCGCGAACACGATGAAGAAGAGGCGCTACGCCCAAGTGTGTCGGTATTATTGGTAGATGACAACCTCGCCAACTTGCAACTCGCCTCGGAATTGTTGCGCGGTTTAAATACCCAGGTGGTACAAGCAAGCAGTGGCGCACAAGCTATTGAGGCCTGCAACAATAACGAATTTGATGTGATCTTTATGGATATCCAAATGCCCGGCATGGATGGCATGGAGACCACACGCCACATACGAGCACTGGAACAAGGCAAACGCCGCACACCTATTATCGCGTTGACGGCACATACGATTACCGAACAAAAAGCTGAATTATTAATTGCAGGTATGGATGACTGCATTAGTAAACCGGTTAATGAAGCACAACTGGCGCATATTATTAATCGCTGGGCAAGTTTGTCAGGTAAAAAAGAAGTTGTTATCCAGATAGAAGAAAAACCACAGAATGGTATTGTCCGCGATCCACTACCCACCGAAGACCTTACCGGTTCGGTCGATATCCAGCTCTGCCTGAAACTCGCCAACAACAAACCTGCCTTGGCGCGCGACATGCTCAGCATGCTGCTCGATGGATTGGAAAGCGAAAAGCAACAAATCAATGCCGCACAGGAAAACGGGGCGTTTGAAGAACTGGGGGAATTGGTACATCGCTTATATGGCAGCAGTTGTTATTGTGGTGTTCCGCGCTTAAAACATATCAGCGGCCTGCTCGATAAGCTTTTCCAAAGCAAGCAATATGATCAGGCGCGTGATGCAATGCCCGCATTGAACCATGCACTCGATGATTTAATTAATTGGGGTCGAAACAAAGAGATAAATCCACTCTTTGGTTTGGAAAAAGCCGACGCCTGATAAACCATTTTTTCTGGGCATCCTCGCTTGCAGGCAGCACAAAAAATGTATTTTCAAACTTCAACTATTTTGTCGATACAAACAACTGCCTGCTGTTAAGTGGGCGGCTGCCAAGCAAGGGTTTTAACAAGCGCCTGGATAAATGCTTTGCCGCTACACGAGTGGCGGGATCGGAATAATCTCCCGCCGCTATCGCCAATAGCCACTCGCCTTTTAATAAAAATTGTTCTGGTACATCAGGCTCTGCGCTAAAAAAACCTTCCTGCACATGGCACTCATAGAATCCCTGCGTCTCTATTGCGCAATCGCTGCGCGCATCGGTGCAGAAGTCCAGACCATAGCCCAACTCTGCCAACAAGCGGAATTCAAACTCGCGCAATAAGGGTTCGATATCACTCCTCTTCTGCAATGCATCCAGACTCTGCTCGTAGGCGAAATAAAGCCCATTGTGCCGGTCCATTTCAGGCAAGAGGCGCACCAGCAATTCATTCAGATAGAAACCGGAATATAAATGGTTCGCTGTGAGGGTGAGAAAGTGATTGTCCGATTCAAAACTGGTGAGCAGTTTCATATCGGTTTTGCCCTGCCAACAAATTAACAGGCGACTGAAAGGATTTAATAATTGGCGCTTTGGGGTTTTATTTTTACGCACACCGCGCGCAACCGCAGTGACACGCCCGAAGTCGGGCGTGAGAAAATCAATCAACAAACTGGTATCGCGATAAGGACGGGTATGAAGGATATAAGCGGGCTGGAGATCAACACGCATAGGGGTGGATTAGAATTCGTTGTAACCGAGACTGCGCAGCGCGCGCTCGTCATCGGACCAACCGGATTTTACTTTGACCCAGAGTTTGAGCATGATTTTCATCTCAAACAGTTTTTCCATATCACCGCGTGCTTCAGTGCCAATTAATTTGATACGGCTGCCTTTATCGCCAATCAGGATTTTTTTCTGGCCGTCGCGTTCAACCAGGATTAGCGCAGAAATATTCAGCAGATTTCCTTCCTGTTTAAACTCTTCAATTTCCACTGCCATTTCGTAAGGCAACTCATCACCCAGTTGGCGGGTAATTTTTTCACGCACAATTTCTGCAGCCATAAAGCGAGAGCTGCGATCAGTAATCTGGTCTTCCGGATACATGTGAATGCCTTCAGGCAATCTTTCAGTAATAAGCTGCTCCAGACGATCCAGATTGGTATTGCGCAGCGCTGACATAGGTACAATTTCAGCGACGTTTAATTTTTCTGACAGGGACTGCAAATGCGGCAGCAGTGTTTCTTTATCGTCGATTTGATCGACCTTATTCACCGCTAAAATAACCGGACAATTCAGGTGCTGTAATTTTTCAGCAACGGCTTCATCTTCTTCGGTCCAGATAAAACGATCGATTACAAATACCACCACGTCCACATCTTTCATCGCGCTGGTAGCCGCTTTATTCATGTAGCGATTGATGGCCTTTTGCTGGCCGAGGTGCATACCGGGAGTATCGACAAAAATAATTTGTACATCGCCTTCCGTTTTAATACCCACAACCGCATTGCGTGTCGTTTGCGGTTTGCGCGAAGTAATACTGATTTTTTGCCCGAGGATATGATTGAGCAATGTGGACTTGCCCACATTGGGGCGCCCTACTATAGCGACATAACCACAGCGGCTAGCGGTGGTTTCTGGCTGGTCTGTATCTGAATCAAAAGTCATAAAAAATACTGGAAATGAAAATAGGAAGTTGAGGCGATCTCGATCTAGCCGAGCACGCTAATCGATTTTTAACTGCGCAAGCATCAAGGCAGCGGCTTGTTTTTCTGCTTCGCGACGGCTTGATGCAGTCGCGCGAGTGGATTGTTTGGCCAAAGCGACGCGGCACTCGATGGTAAACACCTGTGCATGACCTTCGCCACCAACTTCGGCAACAACATATTCGGGGAGCGGTTGGCGCTGAGCCTGCATATATTCTTGCAAACGCGATTTGGAATCCTTGGCGCTGGTATTAAGGCCTAGCATATCCAGACGCGGTGCAAACCAGGTCAACACACGCTCACGACAGACCTCTAAACCACTGGCAAGATAAATAGCTCCGATAATAGCTTCAACACTGTCGGCAAGGATGGAATCGCGCCTGTGCCCACCGGATTTCATCTCGCCTTCACCCAGGACCAGGCATTCACCCAATTCAAATTCACGTGCAAGTTCAGCGAGGGTGTCACCCTTTACCAATTGCGAGCGCAAGCGACTCAATTGCCCCTCACGCACCTCGGGAAAACGTTTGAATAGCGCTTCGCCAACAATAAAATTTAAAATCGAATCGCCGAGAAACTCAAGCCGCTCATTATTGGTGGCGCCATGGCTGCGGTGGGTTAACGCCAGCTGTAACTGGCGTTGATCTTCAAAGTGATAGCCGAGACGTTGTTCAAGGCGCTGGTATTTAAGTGTTAACACAAATTACTTGGACTTCAGGGTAGCAGGTGGTTTGCAGCATTGGCCAGGACGGGTGCTGTCGAGATGGTTTTTGAAACTCAATACCAGATCAATATTGTAAAAAAGCGGGACACGAGTTTCATAATCGACAGTGACCACCGCTTTTTCACTTTCGCGTTCAATCTTGATATTCTGGGTCGGCCCTTCACTGCGCACATTGTTGATCAGGTAAAAGTTACTAAGCTTTTTAATGATTTCAGCATCCGTCATTTGGTCCAGTTTTTCACCACCAGTTTCCAATGCACGCAAGGCAGATTCGACATAGCGATTCTCGGCATAGAGCGGGACTACCTTAAATGCAAATAGTAAAAAGAAACCTGCAATTGAAATCACCAGGGCCCATTGCAACATACCCAATCCACGTTGGTGCTTGAGCAACTTGAGGTGCTGAGTTTTCATTGTATTTGACTCCAGGAAATAATTGGCTGGCATTCAACGTAACACAAGCACTTATTTAATAACGCCAACATGATCAAAAGACGGAACGCTCAGGAATTTCTCCCAGTGCATCCAGACCGCAAAGGCCTTGCCGACAATCGCATCTTCCGCAACAAAGCCCCACTCGCGACTATCCAAACTGTTATCGCGGTTATCGCCCATCATAAAATAATGGCCTTCTGGCACAACCCAGGAACCGTGCATACTTAAACGGCTGGGTTGTATGTGTTTATAGGCGGTGAACTCTTTACCGTCAATATTCTCGGTGACCATACGCAACATGGGTGCACCTGCTGGCAATTCGGCAACCAGTTTTTCCTCAATCACTTTTCCATTTAAGGTAAGCACATGATTGTTGTAGGAGATATGGTCACCCGGCACACCGATCACACGCTTAATGTAGTAAGTATCCGGAGCATGGGGAGGGAAAAACACCATTACATCGCCGCGCTGCGGTTTACCGGTAGGGATGAGGGTGTTATTCAATACCGGGGTACGTATGCCATAAGCAAATTTATTTACCAGGATAAAATCGCCTACTTCCAGTGTCGGGATCATGGAGCCAGATGGAATCTGGAATGGCTCAACCAAAAATGAACGCAGAAAGAAAACGATAAACAGGACCGGGAAAAAAGACTTGGAGTATTCCACCAGCAGTGGCTCTCTGGTGGCCACCGATTTGGCTTCCTCGAAGGCATCTTTTTGCTGCTCGGTTACCAGGGCCATACCGCTAAATTGTTTTTCCACCGCAGCGACTTTAACACTGCGTGGACGTGCCAATACCAATGCATCAAACAACCACACCAGACCAGTAACCAATACAGCAAGTGTGAGTATCAGCGGAAGATTAATACTGCTCATCAAGATTCCTTAGCGAGTTGTTTATTAACAAGTTGTTAGCTATCAATTTTCAATACAGCAAAGAAGGCTGCTTGCGGGATCTCAACACTACCCACTTGCTTCATGCGCTTTTTACCGGCTTTTTGTTTTTCCAGCAGCTTTTTCTTACGCGTTGCATCGCCACCATAACATTTTGCAGTTACATCTTTACGCAAGGCTTTTACCGTGGAGCGCGCAACAATTTGACCACCAATCGCGGCCTGGATCGCCACATCGTACATCTGGCGAGGGATCAGTTCTTTCATTTTTTCCGTAAGTGAACGCCCCATGCCATGGGCTTTGTCGCGGTGCACAATAATCGCAAGTGCATCCACTTTTTCGCTGTTGATCAATACATCCAGGCGCACCAGGTTCGCCTGCTGGAAGCGGATAAAACTGTAGTCCAGCGATGCAAAACCACGACTTACGGATTTGAGGCGATCAAAGAAATCGGTCACCACTTCGTTCATCGGCAATTCGTACTTCACAGACACCTGTGAACCGGTAAATTGCAGGTCTTTCTGCACGCCGCGCTTCTCGATACAGAGTGTAATCACGTTGCCGAGATGCTCTTGGGGTACGAGGATGTTGGCTTCAACAATCGGCTCACGCATTTCTTCAATGGAGCCCGGATCAGGAAGTTTGGACGGGTTATCAACAAAGATAACTTCACCACCGCGCTTAACCACCTCAAATACTACTGTTGGAGCAGTGGTGATCAGGTCGAGATCGTATTCACGCTCCAAACGTTCCTGGATGATTTCCATGTGCAACATGCCAAGGAAACCAACACGGAAACCAAAACCCAATGCGTCTGAACTTTCCGGTTCATAGAACAGGGAAGCATCATTCAGGGTCAATTTGGCCAGCGCTTCGCGGAAGTCTTCGAAGTCATCGGAACTGATCGGGAACATACCGGCGTAAACTTGCGGTTTAATTTTCTGGAAACCTTCCAGCGCCTCAACATCCGGGGTTTGCGCGTGGGTGATGGTATCGCCCACGGGCGCACCGTGAATGTCTTTAATACCGGCGACTACAAAGCCCACTTCGCCGGCTTTGAGTTCTTTTAGTTGGGTTGGTTTCGGACTGAATACACCCACACCGTCAACCAGCTGCGCTTTGCCGATGGTTTTGGTGATGATTTTGTCTTTCAAGCGCAAAGTACCTTGCTTCACACGCACCAGCGATACAACACCCAGATAGTTGTCGAACCAGGAATCGATAATCAGCGCTTGCAGCGGTGCATCCACATCACCGACCGGTGGCGGAACCAGACGCACCAGTTCCTCCAGTACATCCTCCATACCCAAGCCGGACTTGGCCGAACAGCGCACCGCTTCGGTAGCATCAATGCCGATGATATCTTCAATTTCTTTCGCAACGCGGTCTGGCTCTGCCTGAGGCAAGTCCATTTTGTTCAAGACCGGGATTACTTCCAGACCCTGCTCGATCGCGGTATAGCAGTTGGCAACTGACTGGGCCTCCACGCCCTGCCCCGCATCCACTACCAACAATGCACCTTCACACGCAGCCAGCGAACGGGATACCTCATAGGTGAAGTCCACGTGACCAGGGGTATCAATAAAGTTGAGCTGATAGGTTTTACCATCGCGTGCGTTGTAATGCAGGGTCACGCTGTGGGCCTTGATGGTGATACCGCGTTCACGCTCCAAGTCCATGGAATCAAGCACTTGCGCTTCCATTTCACGGTCACTCAGGCCGCCGCACATCTGGATGAAGCGGTCGGCGATGGTGGATTTACCGTGGTCAATATGGGCGATGATGGAAAAGTTACGGATATGGCTCAGGTCAGTCACAGGCGCTTAACTACTTTAGGAAGTTGGAAAAAGTCCCCGGAATGGGGGGCGGAAATTGTGGGCGGCATTCTAGCCTATTTGATGTGGGCGTGCCATGAGCAGCTTACAGGCTAACCCATGGCCGAACGGGGCCGCCCACAGGGTTTAATCACAATTTTTTACAGAATCTGCCCAAGGGTTGCGACACTATGGCGGGGTTGACCCATGGATACCGGTTTTGGGGAACAACCCCATCGCAAACCACCCACTCAATGGAACCTGAGGCTGCTATGAACCACCCCAATCCGCATATATTCCCTGCACAACTATCATCTACACTCTTATTGGCAATTTCATTGGCAGTCTCATTGATAAAGGCCTGCTCCTCAACCGCTCTCCAAGAGTACCTGGATCACCTTAACAATATAGCTGCCCGACCACATTTTTAAGTCAGGACATTCCTCTTTTCAACATCACGCAAATGGATTTTTATTATGAAACAACTCACCCACGCACTCACACTTTTCTTTTGCATGACCATCGGCCTGCTCCATGCCCAAACCAGTTTTGCTGATAGCATCCCTGTACCCAATACCGAATACTCCGCACTCAAACAAGTTGTTACCGCCCAAGGCAGCTTTGTGCAAACAGTCCATCACTCGCACGGCAAAGAGCGCAGTGAAATGCAGATGCAAGGCATGAGCATGGCAGTTATCTATCGCCCGGACAAAAAACTCGCGTGGCAATTAATGCCGATGCAAAAAATGTATATGGAGGTGGGACTATCTTCCGCCAATCAAATGACCGGCAATGCGCCAGATGATGTCACCATTGAAAAAGTGGGCAATGAAATGCTGGATGGTATCAACACCACCAAATACAAATTATTGCTGAAAGATAAAAGTGCAGGCGGTTTTATCTGGTTATCCCCTGAAAACATCGCCCTCAAAATGGATTTCATCAGCAAGGAAGGGAAAGAAAAAAATCGCATCACCATGACCATAAAAGATCTCAAGATAGGACCACAGGATGCAGCGCTCTTTGAATTGCCCGAAGGTTATCACCCCATGCCAAACATGGGCGACATGATGAAAAATTTTAAACCGCACTAATCAGGGATTGGATATAAAGGAATACACATTATGAAATCGATTTTTACTAGATTCACCGGCGCAATTGCGCTTGGATTCATTGCCCACACCAGCCTGGCTGATTGTGTCGCCGATATAAATGCAGCCGATGCACGTCGGATCTATCAGGAAGCAACCCAACTGGAAACCGCAGGCAAGCTCTGGGATGCGCTCTTGAAATACGATGCGGCGCGAGGTTATGTCTGCGATGACGGTGGCAACCCCATGGCCAAACAAGCATTGGATAAAGCTATAGCATTGGGCAGCCAACAGGGAAAACTGGAAGAGCAAAAAGGGAATTTTTATAAAGATGGCAAACCGGTCGGTGCATTTCAATGGTATGAAAAGGGTTCGCAATATAGTGCTGCAGATCGCGCCCTGATAGCTGCATTAAAAAAAGATCCTCGCAACATACAAATTTCCGCCGTTGCCCAGGAGCATTTTAAAGTGCGCGGCGAAGATTATTTTGCAGCGAATAATAAATCAGCCATTGCGGCCAGCGGTGGTTATCAACTGGATAAAAATTACGACACCTATGTGCGCAGCTTGCCGCCCACCAATATTGAGCGGTTGCTGGCTAGTTACCAGACATTATTGCCCGATGCCTATTTACAAGCATTTACCAAGCTTGGGCAACTGAAAGATGCATTAAAACCAGGTGATGTGGCAGGCATGATAAATATCCAGCAACAAGCCACCAGTTTCCAGCAACAATGGAAGACAGACCGCATTGACGATGCCCGTAAAGCTTTCGATGAAGCCCATAGCTGGACACAACAAATCCGCGATTACAAAGAAGCAGAGCAACTAGTAGACAAAATTGCGCAGGCGCGTTTGGCACATGCAGATCGCATGCTGAAAAATTATCCTGGCACTGTGGAGTTCATGGAAAGTGCCATTGGGTTTTACACCCAATATGACAAGACATCGCAACTTAATGCAGCAAAACAAAAAGCCGCAAGCTATGCCGACCAGGCAATGGCAGCAGGTCAATATGAACGCGCCAGCAAATTCTATTCACTTATCGGGGATGACGATAAAGAACAACAGGCTCGCACCAAACTGGATGCACAAACGGATCAGTTAGCACAAGACGCGCAAGCAGGTTCAGCGGCGCAGCTGGCTGAAATGCAAAAAATGTATAGCGATCCAAAGAAAATCCAGGAGTTACAAAAGCAGGCCCAGGAAATGCAAAAGCAAATGCTGGAGCAACAAAAGAACAGTAACAGTGAAGCTTATCAAAAAGAGTCTGATGAGTTGGAAGAAGAACTGGGACTTTAGCTGACGAAATCATAGACAAACCGTGCAGCATGAACTCCGTAATGCCCATCGAGACACGCCGTAAATACATCCCTGTAGGCTCATCTTCGACATCCCTGTCTCAGATGGTCTCGATAAGCATTACGGAATTCATGAGCAAGTCACTGCCAAATTAAAAAAGTCACAGGAATGAAAATGAACCCACATGGATTTTATATTTCACTGCTTTTAGCCGCCGCGCTTCTGTCAAACATTGCGCAAGCTGATGATTCAGAACCAGAACCCGTTTACGCCAATGTTGAAATGGAAGGTATGCCTTATGGAGGAGAAAACTGTGAAGGTGGCGACTGGAGTTTAAACTGGAAAGGCCCTGTGCATGTTGAGGGCGGCCCGCTGGCAGATTTATTGATCAGCTATACCGCATTTGATACCAGCCATCCGGGGCAGCGCGCTATTCCGCCGGTGAAATTTAACAGCACCAAAGTCATTTGCCGCGATAATGACGGCAAGGTCGTTATGACCGCACAGGTCAATAACAAAAACTCCAATGCCATTCAACTCACCACCAGCCTTACCAAAAATGCAGCGGTGCATTCCCCTGCATTTATTTTCAGTGCAAACGACTTGGGAGACTGCAAAGTCAATTCAACGGGAATGAATTTTGAATACCCGAATATAATGGCGAGCATCCACACTGGTTTATACAATTCACTTAGCCCCGCACTGGATATTACACTGGAAGACTTACAAAAAGGATTTAACAAAACCTACCACTTCGATGGAACCGTCGTTGGCATAGCACCTATGTGCATGGGTGGGGAACTCAAACGTGGCACAGTCAATTTACGTTACAAATCCGGTGCGGAAGATCCAACTGTTACACTGGATGCCTGTTTGCATCTCGCCAAAAATGAAACCCGCGAAATTATCGCAACCGGTTCACCCGAAGGCGGTGAATACCAGTTTTCAGCTACCCCACCCGATGTATTAAATATTTCTCGCCAGCAAAAAAATACAGCCAGCATTCTGGGAAAAACGCCGGGCAAAGGTGATGTCACCGTTGAATATACCCGTAGCGGCAAAACAGCCAGCACCAGCCTTGCAGGCAGCGTCGTGGAGCTGGTCAGTATTAATGCTGGCAATGCCCTACCCAAATTAGGTTTGTATGATGCCGATGGCAAAAAAATCCAGACGCTCTACAGCTTCCCGCTACAGCTCAATCCAGCTGATGGTTTTGTGCAAATGACACTGGAGCAGGACACGCTTGCGAGCGTCGTTAACACCTCCAGCAACTTGCAAATCCAACCAATTAAAACCGGCAAAACCTTGCTCCAGCCAAAAACCTTGTGCGGCAGCAAAATTGGCGAACCCATTCCGATTGAAATTGTGCGTTGCGATGATGATGTGCAAGAAAAACTGCGCACAAAAAAAGAAGAGCTGAAACAGCGTACCGATGCCATTGTTAAACGTATTACGGGCTTAACTGGCGACAGTGAATTTCAGCGCGCAGGAACAGAAATTTCCAAAACCACACAGGACATGGCGATCAAGACCGGAGAATCTATTATCAACACCCTGTCCTTCGGTGAAACTCAGCAAGTCGCCTTTGCCGCAAAAAAAGGCATTCATTTAAGCCAGCACGTTATCGTCAATGCCAAAGCACTTGAGATTACTGGCACCGCTTGGGATCTGATCAATCTCTACGATGACATTAAAGAAGCGCAAAAAAATCCGGATGACTTTCAAGCAATAGCGAAACCCGCTGTAGGTGCATTAGTACTACTCGGGCAAAATCAGGCTATTGCATTGGGGAAAACCTACGGTGAAGCTTATTTGGCAGCCGAAAAATTTGGCAAGGATTTAGGTATTATCGCCGGTGTTGCTGATCAATTAGCAGAGCTGGAGCCACAGCACGATAAACTCAGGAAAGAATATATCAGCATCCATGATCGCCTGGTGTTTTGTGAAAAATCGCCATCACCAATCCAGGAGCCGCAAGCCCAGGAACCACAAAAAGAGGAGCCTCAGCCTATACCTGAAGAGGACCAGGAAATTCCTGTAGAAGAATTGCCACCCGAAGAAATTTCTGCAGAGGAAGAACCAGCGCCCGCAAAACCAGAGCCCACACCACCAAGCCAGGAGCCACCAAAAAAAATCTACGGCCTTGCCTGCCGCATCCAGGATTTAAAAGCACCCGGTTTGGCGCAGCATTTACGTGAACTAAAGCAGTTGGCGCTGGCACAACAACAAAAATTAGTGCAAGCAAAAGCTGACTTGCAACAATGGCAGGTCGCGATTGAGGCAATGAAAATTAAAAATGAAGGAAACGATGCAGAACGCGCAGCAGAATTTACAAAATTCAAGCAAGCACAGGATCAGTTTTTGCTAAAGAGCGCGCAGTATGGTTTTGATAGCCTGGATTACATGATGGAAACAGAAGAGTGTCCGGAGCGGCTGCAATTTAAAATTGACCAGGTGAGGACGCAGTACAACTGATTTTTTAACGGCCCCAGGAACTGTTGTCAGGGAGGATGACAGTTCCAACTTGACCCTTTAATCCCCCTGACCCCCTTGGCTACGCGCCCCGTTCCAAAGGGGTCGAGGGGATTCGCTCTAAAAAACTACCACTAAATAAAAACGCCAGCAGTGCTGGCGTTTTTATAGATGGGAAAAAATTATTTAATCACAATCGAACGAAACACCGGGCGTCCCTGGCGATAAAAACGAATCGCCTGGGGTTCATTTTTGGGTAAACCTTTTACAATTTTTGCGTAGTCCGCTGGCGATTGAATATCGGTAAAGGCCAATTGGGTAATAACATCGCCCGCTTGTATTCCCGCTTCTGCCGCAGGACTGCCAGGTTTTACATCATTCACGACTACACCGGCATCAGCACCATCGCGTTGCGTCTGCTCCAAGGTACTGACCACAAGACCCAACGCATCAACTGAATTATTTATCGGTGCCGCTGCCGGACGTGTCGCAGCCTCAGCGGGCGATATCGGCAAAATCCCCACTGTCACTGCCAGGTTTTGCTCTTTGCCTTTGCGCATAATCACCACTGGCACTTTGGATTTTGGTGCAGTACGTCCAACCAGATAAGGAAGGTCGCTCGACGTATGCACTTCATTGCCGTTGAATTTAATAATCAAATCCCCCGCTTTCAAACCGGATTTTGCCGCCGGGCCTTCATCATCCAATTCACTGATCAATGCACCCATTGGTTTGTCCAGCCCGAGCGAGCTGGCGAGGTTTTTATCCACGTCCTGGATCATCACTCCCAACCAACCACGATCAACACGCCCCTTATCTTTAAGCTGGTCTACCACATCCAATGCAAGCGATGAAGGAATCGCAAATGAAAGACCAACCGAACCACCACTGGGTGAATAAATTTGCGAGTTAATTCCTACTACTTCGCCATCCATATTAAATAGCGGGCCTCCGGAATTGCCGGGATTAATAGCCACGTCAGTCTGGATAAAAGGAACATAATTACTCTCACTGCGCGCCGACGGAATGCTGCGACCAATGGCGCTGACAATGCCCGCACTGGCAGAATAATCCAAACCAAAAGGTGAACCTATTGCGATCACCCACTGCCCCACTTTCAGGGTTTCATTTTTAGCCAAGGTGAGTGTCGGTAAATCTTTGGCATCCACTTTTAATAACGCCAAATCCGAGCGTTCATCGCTGCCAATTAATTTGGCGGTGTATTCACGTTGGTCGTTGAGGATCACAGTAATGGTATCCATTTGATCGACCACGTGGTCATTGGTCAGCACATAACCATCGCTGGAAATAATAAAACCGGAACCGAGTGAGCCGCGGTCACGTGGTATTTGGCGGCGCTCCAGCAACTCGCGGAAAATATCCGGCAGCCCTTCCATATTCGGCGGCAACTGTTGCGGCCCCTGGGCAATTTCACCTTTGGAAACAGCGGTGATTTTCACCACGGCGGGAGAATGTTGTTCGATCAGCTTGGTAAAGTCCGGCAGCTCTGCGGCAAAACTGGTTGCAGGCAATATGATCAGGGTAATTACTGCGATAAGACTCGCCCATCTGGCAGTCATTTTGTACATACAAGGCTCCTTAGGAAATGACAACAGCCGATAGCCATGCATATCACTATCAACTGCACTCGCAACCTGAGACTGGCCAGTTTAAAAATAATTCCACCCCGGATGAAAATTCCAGGTTAAGAATGTTTTGGAAATTGTGATAAAAAAATGCAAGTGAAAACAGATCCCCAACGTTATTCCGCTGGTGTTGATTTGAGTTGTTTGCCGCTGGTGAGATCCTGTTGTTCAACCATTTCTTCCAGCTGTTGGAGGCTTGCTGGCAATGCAGCAGGCACTTCAGAAGATTTCTCTTTTGCAGTGTTTTCCGCTGCTGCTTTTTGTTCAGTTGCTTTTTCTTCCGCAGCAATAATTGCTGCTATTTTCTTTTCCATTTCCTTGCGGGTTGCTTCATTTTCCATGCGTACCGTCACCCGGCGGTTTTTCGCCTGGCCCGCTTTATTCTGGTTATTGGCGAGGGGAAATTTATCGCCGTGCCAGCGGGTAGTGATCATATCGACCGACAATCCTTTCTCGACAAGATAGGCAGTGACCAGTTCTGCTTGCCGCTGTGATGCCGCCATCCCGTCTTCGGGTGTCTTCAATTTATCGCTGTGGGCGTCCACCAGGATACCTATGACGCCAGGATCCGCCTTGCTGTAGCGCACGACTTTATTCAACTGGGCCTTCGCCGATGTACCCAACTCGGTGGCATCGGGAGCATAGTTGATAAGCATGCGCGCTATCTGATCAAAGGTATAAGGGATCAAGGCAGAAACGCATTTCCGATAGCGGCCAAATGCCGGATTGAAGTTGTGCGCCTCCAGCGTCACCCGCAGGCTGTTGCCATTGGCATTCATCTGGGCACTGCCAAATACTACGTTGGTGCCCTGCTCCAGGGTGGTGCTAATCGGACTTATCTGGGTGGCAGGCACCCGCAATGCCTGCCCTTGGATAACCTGTATCTGGCCAAGTGGGGCAACCGCAGCATCAACACGCCACACCGGTGGTACCGCCTCGATTTTCACCACTCCCCGAAGCATAACCGCACTGGCGGGTTTCAATTCCAGGAATTCGCTACCACCCGTCTTACGCACAAACTGCGCTGTGCCATAACCGGGAATGGTGTGGCTCAAACTACAGGCGAACGCCCCTGTCTTTGCCGTCCAGGCAGATTCATCAAAGCTGGCGCTGTAGGTTTGGGCATGGAGCAATGCGCCCTGGACAAGGGTGAGGACGAGCAACACTACAGATTTTGTGTAAAAAACAGGCGGGCGCATGCAGGATTCCAATCGGGTATAAACAACGATCTACCGAGTATAGCCAGCACACTGGAGAATGCTGGCCATTGCGGAATCAGGAATTAGGCTGCGGATAAAGGCCAATTTTGGTAGCATGCCGCGACTTTTAGCCGATTATTTACGGAATCATCCGCACCATGACTCAACAGCTGACCCTTACCCGCCCTGACGATTGGCACATCCATCTGCGCGATGGCGCATCCCTCACCCGCACAGTGGGCGATGCCGCCCAACAATTTGCCCGCGCGATTGTGATGCCCAATCTGGTTCCCCCGGTGATGAATACTGAGCAGGCGCTGGCTTATAAGGCGCGCATCCTGGCAGTGCGCCCGGCAGGCAACCCATTTGAACCCTTGATGGTGCTTTACCTCACCGACAATACCGACCCGGCCGAAATCGCCATCGCCAAGGCGGCGGGAATTACCGCCTGCAAACTCTACCCTGCCGGTGCAACCACCAACTCCGCCTCAGGTGTGACTGACCTGAAAAAAATCTATCCAGTGCTGGCAGCCATGCAAGATGCGGGTATGCATTTTTTGTTGCACGGCGAAGTGACTGACAGTGCGATTGATATCTTTGATCGCGAAAAAGCCTTCCTCGACCGCACCTTCAGCCAGGTGGTGAAAGATTTCCCCGCGTTAAAAATGGTACTGGAACATATCACCACGGCCGATGCCGCCCAGTTTGTCGCCGAGGCGCCAACCAATGTCGCCGCCACCATTACCGCGCATCACCTGCTGTACAACCGCAACCATATGCTCGCCGGTGGCATTCGCCCGCATTATTACTGCCTGCCAATCCTGAAACGCGGCACACACCAGCAAGCATTGATCAAAGCGGCAACCAGCGGCAGCCCGAAATTCTTTTTGGGGACAGATTCCGCCCCCCATGCCAAAGACAAAAAAGAAGCCGCCTGCGGTTGCGCTGGCAGTTACACTGCTTATGCAGCCATCGAGCTGTATGCCGAAGCCTTTGAAGATGCCGGTGCGCTCGATAAACTCGAAGCCTTCGCCAGCCATTTCGGTGCTGATTTTTATGGCTTGCCACGCAATACCGATACCATCACCCTGCTCAAAAAAGACTGGCAAGTGCCTGACACTTTGACCTTGGGCGACCAACCGCTGGTGCCTTTGCGCGCTGGTGAAATTCTACGTTGGCAGTTGCAAACTGCTTAAGGCGAACCTGTGAATCCACCTGAAAATTCCCGCGATCCCGATTCACCCATGGCGCAACGCTTTCGCGGCTTTCTGCCCGTTATCGTCGATGTGGAAACTGGCGGTTTTAATGCACAGACCGATGCCCTGCTGGAGATAGCTGCTGTCACTATCCGTATGGACCAGGACGGCTATTTGCATCGCCACGAAACCTTTTCGTTCCATGTAGAGCCGTTTGAGGGTGCCAACATCGAACAAGCCGCGCTGGATTTCACCGGTATCGATCTCGACTGCCCCGACCGCATGGCAGAACCGGAACTTATGGTAATGACCGACCTGCTCGGCGCAGTACGTCGTGCGGTAAAGGAGAATGGCTGCACCCGCGCCGTAATTGTCGGCCACAACGCCCATTTCGATTTGAATTTCGTAAATGCTGTGATCGACCGCTGCAATATTAAGCGCAGCCCGTTCCATCCCTTTTCTGTATTCGATACCGCAACCCTCGCCGGTCTCGCCTTCGGCCAAACCGTGCTCGCCAAAGCTTGCCAGGTGGCGGGATTGGAATTCAGCAACAGCGCCGCCCACTCAGCCGCGTACGATGCTGAAAAAACAGCGGAATTGTTTTGCGTAATAGTGAATCGTTGGAAAGAATTGGGCGGCTGGGTAGCCGAAGACGATTACAGCGATGAAGAAACCGAGTAAATAATTATTTTCTGCGTGGTCACCCAATGGCCTTTAACCTGAAAAGATACCTGCTCAACAAACCCGAGGCCGTCGAGGATTTTCCTTTCGGCCCCGAGGTCGCCGTTTATAAAGTACGCGATAAAATGTTTGCCTTGGTCGGCATGGAAAATAACGAAACGCGAATCAACTTGAAATGTGATCCCATCGAAGCAGAACAACTACGCATGGTGTTTGATGCGGTGCTGCCCGGCTACCACATGAATAAAAAACACTGGAATACAGTGGTCATTAACGGTTCAATTCCCGATGGTGAGGTGAAACGGATGATTGATAATTCGTATAGATTGGTGGTCAAAAAACTCGGGAAGTCGGCTGCCTATTTGAACCTGCAAGAGTAACAACCAGGCCATAAAAACTTTTATCTGCGCGATAACTTTTTATAGCCCGGCCGCTCATTTAACCAAGTGTTATCGTCGGCACTTCACCCGCATTAATGCTCAATTTTTCCGCTGGTGCAATTACTTCCGCCACACCTTTGGCAATTAATTTTCCATCCTGATTGTGCGCCTCACATTCAATTGTCACCAATTTCACGCGCTCTTTAATCTCGCTGATAACCAGGGTAATGGTGACTGTATCGCCAATTTTTACCGGATGTTTAAAATTGAGGCTTTGGCTGCGATAGACAGAACCCGGCCCCGGTAAACAGGTTGCAATAGCAGCCGAAACCAAGGCGCCAGTCCACATACCATGGCCAATGGGCTCACCAAATGTAGTGGTTGCAGCGTATTCCTTATCCAGATGCACCGGGTTTACATCGCCGGAACAAGCGGCGAACAGGATGACATCTTGCTGGGTCAGCGTTTTGCGGTAGCTGGCGCTCTGGCCAACAACCAGTTCATTGATTGGATAATTTTCAAGCACACTCATAGCATGACTCCCATCGCATAATAAAAATGATGTGCAGTGTAATCCATATCAACCTGTTTTCATCAGTATCCGCAATTGCGCGCGGCTTTCATGCTGCTATAAACCCAACTCTTTTTTGCGCCAATAAAAAATCCGGCAAGCGAATCACTTGCCGGATTTTTTCTCCCACACAGAAATTCCATTTCCTGATTCATATCATTCAGTGATTAGTGCATGGAATCGCCAATTACTTTGATCAACTCACCATTGCTGGTATCACCGCTCAATTCCCAGAAGAAAGTACCGCCCAGGCTTTGTTGGTGTACATAGTCCATTTTGCCTACCAGGGTTTGTGGGGTGTCGTAACTCCACCAGTTATTGCCGCAGTAAGCATATGCAGTCCCACCCACAGTACCAGTTGCAGGGCACTTGGTTTTCAATACTTTATAGTCCTCGATACCAGGCTCATAACTGCCCTGGGCTGCACCACCCGCTGCACCACCAGGCGCCGCCTGGCTTACACCAGTCCAGCCACGGCCATAGAAGCCAACACCCAACAGGATTTTGCTGGCAGGGATACCCTTGGCTTTCAGCAATTGTACGGCTGCATCCGAGTAGAACTCAGCAGTTGGGATACCCGCGTAACCATAAAGTGGTGAATGTGGAGCGGTTGGTCCCTGGGCAGCAAATGCGCCGAAATAGTCGTAGGTCATTGGCATGATAAAGTCCAGGTATTGGGCAGCACCGGCATAGTCAGCAGCGTTGATTTTTGATGGGGCAGCGCCAATTGCTGAAGTCACCAGGGCGCCACTACCAAAACGGGTACGCAGGGCCTGGATCAGATTTTTGTAAGCCGAGAAACCACTGGTGTCGCAGCTCAAACCGCAGTCATTTGGATATTCCCAGTCAATATCGATACCGTCAAATACATCTGCCCAACGTGAATCTTCCACGAGGTTGTAGCAGGAGTTGGCGAATGCAGTCGGGTTAGCCGCTGCCTGGCCAAAACCACCGGACCAGGTCCAGCCACCGAATGACCAGATAACCTTGATATTGGGATAGGCTTTTTTCAGTTTACGCAGTTGGTTGAAGCTGCCGCGCAGTGGCTGATCCCAGGTATCCGCAACACCATCGACACTTTGGTCAGCAGTGTAGGCACGCTCGTAATCGGCATAGGAATCACCAATCACACATTGGCCATTCTGCACGTTACCGAAGGCATAGAGGATGTGGGTCAACTGGGCTGCTGAACCACTAGTCGCGATATTTTTCACATGATAATTACGAGCGTAGGTACCCCATTGAGCGAAGTAACCAACAACTCTCTTATTGCCAGTTGAAGCTACTGAACTGGAGCTTTTGCTGGAGGCGATTGAGCTTGCTACCGAGCTGGCAACTGAACTCTTGATTGAGCTGGCAACGGAAGAAGCAACCGAACTGGCCACGGATGAAGTGCCGCATGCGCCTTTGCTAGCCCAGACACCATCAGGGCCGGAGTTGGTGACAGGATCCTGCCCTTGCGTCCACCATTTGGCTTGATAGAGCACACCGTTGCGGCTCGCCTGGTTGCCACCAGTGTAAACCGCTGTACTTGTCCAGGCAGCCACGCCATTACAACCAACAACCGATGTAGCTGATGAAGCCACGACCGAACTTTGCACTGAACTTTTTACTGAACTGGCGACCGATGTAACACTCGCCGCCGATGAGGAATTAGCTGAAGTCGTAGAGCAGGCACCAAGGCTTGCCCATGCATTAGTCCAGGCCCAACCTACACCTGGCTCATAGGGCCCGCCAACCGTACACCAGCCACCGACTGTACACGAATATGCAGTACCGGCATTTTGCACTATTGCACCAGTGGCGTAGGTGCCCTGTTGATAATTGGCAACACCGGTACAGTTGTAGGCTTGCGCTTGGGTCGCCACCAAACCTGCAGTTGATAACAGACCGACTGTTGATAAAAACTTTAAAACATTAAGGGATTTCATTGGATTTTCCTCGACTATTTTTTTCATCACACCCCCGCTTATTGCAAACCCTGTTGCACATAACCAGGAGTCTCCCAGACTCATTTACCAAGCCTTGCGGCTCATTTCCCTCCTTAATTCCATTCGTTATTTTTTTATCCGCCAGACAAACTTCATCCGCATTTTTGGGGCGATAAAAATTCCGGGCAATAGTAAGCCCTGAGTTATTACCCAAGAAAATGTCGAGAATTGAAGTTGGAAAACAAAAGCACACGCGCCCTTGCCGAAACAAGGTGGAAGCAATGTCCTGATCAAGAAAATTCCATGAACAACCAGAATAATTCCAGCATGGGGAAAGCAATCTTCACTGGCACACTGATCTGAAAAATCGTTTTTTATTGTTGTAAATATATGTAAACCAGCAAGACTGGAGTGAAAGTACACCCTACAGGACAACGTTGTCAACACATTGTCACAAAAATGTTTCAAGCTTCACACTTTTTGTTTGGGCGATAGGATATTGGCGCAGGGAATAGAGCGCCAAATGTAGGTGCTCACTTATAAACATTTTGTCGTAATTACAGCGGATGAAAGCGGGGGAACAAAAAATTGCTATAAGGATTTCGACGAAAGTTGCTCGGTAGTGAGCTTGCTTACTCACTACCCTTTCATTGTTAACAGAGGAACTAACGAGATTTTTTTATCAGGTCATAGGCCGCCTGGATTTCTTGCGAGCGCTCAGTCGCGGCTTTGATCATGTCATCCGGCATACCCTGCCCGATCAATTTATCGGGATGATATTCACTCATTAATTTGCGATAGGCTTTTTTCAGTTCAGCATCGGTCGCCGTTTTTTCTACCCCCAACGCTTCGTATGCCAATGCTAATTCATCGGGACGAGGACTATATTGGTAGCCCCCTTGGGATTGTCCCTGGTCTTGCCCCGGACGAAATGCATTTTGTGCATTGAGCATCCGCAGCAATTGCTCAAATGCGAAGCGCGAAAAACCGAGGCGTTCAGCAACCTGGCGCAATACATGCGCCTCCTGGTCATCCAATACTCCATCGGCCATCGCCAGGTTGACGAGATTGACCAACAGCATATTGATTAAATTGGGGCTGGCACCACAGTGCTGTTTAAACTCGCCCATTACCGCATCGAGGTTAAAATTCTCTGCCGCACCTGATTTAAACAATCGAATCGCTTCGCGGCGATGTTCCGGTGTTAAACCCATTTTTTCCATCAGCGATTCAGTGAGTTGGATTTCCGTCTCACTTACGCGCCCATCGGCTTTGGCCAAATGCCCCAACAATAAAAACACAGTGGTAAAAAAGTTGGCCTGCACAGCGTGCAATTGTTCATCCGACATCTTCGGGGCAAAGCGTCGTTTCCGATCAATCAGGAAATGCCCCAAGAGCGCACCGATAATCGCACCGAAAGGACCTCCCACGAAAATACCTGCAATAAAACCCAACACCTTTCCGATCATATTGTTCTCTTAACGATTTAAAAAATATAAAAGTCGATAGTGGTCAATTATGAACTGCACGACAACATTGAGCAGCCCGCTTTGTGGCGCGCCCACTCGGGGCGTTTCGCAAAATAATCCTCATACTCAGGTTGCTCATCATAAGGTTTACGGAGTATTTGCAACAGTTTTTTAACTTCTGAATGATCGCCCTGGGTCGCTTTATCTATGGCTTGTTGCGCCAGATAATTGCGCAACACATATTTGGGGTTTACCGCATTCATGCGCAGGCGACGCTGCTGGTCGTCATTGCCATTTAATACGTAATCTTGTTGCAGGCGCTGCGCGTAGCTGCGCATCCAGCCAGCCATGGTACTTTCAGCTTTGGCATCCGGTGGCGAATAATAAGCAGCGCGCACAATATCAACCCACTGCTGGTCCGTGTATTGATGAATGTCATCGAGTGAGAGCTGCGCAAGATTGCGATAGAAAATAGTCATATCAATCTCCGCAGATTGCAGGACTTGCAGCAAATTTTCGGTGAGGGTTTGGTCTTGCGCCGGATCGAATTGGCTGAGGCCCAATTTATTGGCCATATCACGCTGCGCGCAACGTTCATATTCAATACGATAATTTTCCAGCGCCTGCTGCAATGGCTCGACAGCATTAACTAACGGGTAAATTGCATTGGCGAGCTGTGCAAGATTCCAGAGCGCCACGCGCGGCTGGGTGCCGTAGCGGTAGCGACGCCCCTGGGCATCGGTTGTATTGGGAGTCCAGTCGGGATCGTAACCTTCCAGCCAACCATAAGGGCCGTAATCAATAGTCAAACCAAGGATAGACATATTGTCGGTATTCATCACCCCGTGCACAAAACCCACGCGCATCCAGTGCGCCATTAGCTGTGCAGTGCTCAAGCAAATTTCATTAAACCATTGCAGGTATGTAGCGACAGAAATGTCAGCGGATTTATCATCCAGCAAATGCGCAAAATCACTGCGTATAGTGAAATCAGCCAGTTGTTTTAATACATCAATTTCACCGCGCGCCGAAAAAATTTCAAAATTGCCAAAGCGGGTAAAATTAGGGGCAACGCGACACACCACTGCACCCGGTTCCAATTGCGGATTGCCATCGTAAAACATATCGCGCCGCACCCATTCACCGGTAGTCACCAGACTTAAAGCGCGGGTGGTGGGCACACCTAAATGAAACATAGCTTCACTGCATAAAAATTCACGCACCGAAGAGCGCAATACAGCAAGGCCATCGGCCGTGCGCGAATAGGGAGTGGGGCCTGCACCTTTTAATTGCAGCGTCCAATAATCGCCCTGATGATTACGCACTTCACCAAGGTTAATTGCACGGCCATCGCCCAATTGCCCAGCCCAGTTGCCAAATTGATGGCCGCCATAACAACAGGCATGAGGCTCCATACCATCCAGCAATTGGTTGCCACCAAATACTTGCGCAAATTCTGTTTGGGTAAAAATTGATTCCGGTAAATCCAGTAGCGCTGCAACTTCTTGCGCACCCGCAACCAGTTGTGGATTTTTTACCGGGGTAGGATTTACGCGTGAATAAACTGCGCCGGTCACCTGGCGACGGTAATTTTCCGCTTCGGGGTCGGCAGGCAATTCGCGCACCAGGCGATTATCAAAACGCAATTGATTAAGTTCTGTGATCATAGCTACCGGGCACGCTATCGCCCGTCTCGGGTGTGGAATTTATGCGCACCCAAAACACAGGTGCGAGGAGAAAATTAAAAGCGGGTTTGGGCACCTATAGTCAATTGGTATTGGCTCACACCGGGTGCGTTCCGGGACGATGTCGGGGTGGCAATATCGATATGCACTACGTTACCAATCCGCACCTTGCTGGAGCTCAGACGCAAACCAAAACCAACATCACTTAAGAGCGGGCTCGCGCCGTATTGCTCCAGCCCCCAGGCTTTACCCATATCAAAAAATACCACAGCACCCACGCGTAACAGGTTAAATATATGGAGATCAGAGAAATAACGACGCTCTACCGTAAAGACATAGCGCTCATCACCGCGTTGGTAATCCGTAGGATAACCGCGCAGGCCGGTAACATCACCCACCGTTAATTCTTCGTACTGGGCGAGATCCTGTCCCACATCGTAGCTGTAACCCACATACCAGCGCCGCTTTGCATCCTGGAAATAATTATAGGCAAGGTCGATCTCTACCAGGGTAGTGTCAATATTTTCCAAGCTGGAGTGATGGCGGCCATCCAGGGTGACACTGGATTCAAATATATGCTGTTTATCAAAATCAATAATATTGGTGTAACTGCCAATATAGCGGACCACATCATCAGGATTATCAAATTGAGTACCTGCATAACCCAAACGGAAACTGATATTTTGGCCGAGGGCAATATCTTCCGCACGCTGTATCTGGTTAACGTTTTTAAATACACCGTAACGATTTTCCAGGTACTGGTATTCAATCCAGGGATAAGCCGCTTTGCGCTCTTCGGGAATTCCCTGCTGGGTTTTATCGGTTGCTAAAAAATTATCTTCTTCATTGGAAATACCCACCAGCCAACGCTGGGTATATTCCGAATTCACATCGGTCGCAACACCTACATACACCCGGTTATTCATAGCCTGGTGACGGAATTCATTAATTTTTTCATCCATATGGCGAATAGCTTCTACCTGAGTGACATCCTGTGTATAGAAGCCCGCGGCCCATGGTGTTTCCAACGAATAAAAGGGATGCGATATATCTACAATAGTATCGCGACCATCGCTGGTATCGGCGTAATAAATTCGCGTTGCAATTTGCGAGTTAAAAATATGCGGATTACTGAAATCGTAACTGATCAGGTTGCGCTCGGTATTTTGTTCATAGCCAATGGTTAAACTATTGCCAGTACCCAAAATATTACCATCTGCAATCGCAAAGCCGGACTTGGTTCCCTCTGACTCTTTGCTCAGCGAAATCTGCGGCTCTAGCGCCCAGGCATCCTGGGTCACCACCATTACATCAACATGGTCTGCACAAACAGTAACGGGAACAATGTAGGCGTTGGTAAGGTAGTCACGCTGACGCAGGATACGCTCACTCTCTTGTATTTGTTGTACGTTGAGCGGCTCACCTTCGTGAAATAATAATTGCGCGCGAATAACCTTGGAGCGAGTGTTGATGTGGAGTTTATTCATCAACATATAAAGCGAATTATTTTCTTTGGGATTGTCCTTATCAAAAATGGAAAGGCTATTGAATTGGATATTGCGGATTTGTTTGCCTTCCAGGTTATCAAACAAATGGGAATCGATACGCGTGCTTTTGGACTTATCTACTTGTTCAAGATAACCATAAAAATTTTCACAGCTGCTGTCCACTTCCGTGGGGATTGCTGTTTCGGCATTTGCCGCGGCCGCTAAAATAATCTGCACTCCCAAGGCACTCGCCTTTAAAAAGCCGGAAGCACAGCAAAACCCGATACGCGGGGCATTGGTCATAGGATTGTCTCAAACGCTTGCTCAACAACAAACAAGAAAACCATTCACAAAAACTTGGACAAAAAAGTATCTACTCAGTTTCAAGCTTAGCAGCCGCGCACCTTAACATGGCGAAATTAGTTCGCCTAGCGCAACACGGTTACGGATTCATCAACCTGGGGATTAGTGTGAATCGCCCGTTGAGGATAGGGAATGATGTTGGTGGGCATCTGTCTGTTCCCGCACCAAATCCTTATCATTTTCCTGCCCATGGTGCGTGGCAGAGTGATCCATTCCTGAGTGATCCATAGTCGAATGGTCCATAGTCGAGTGATCCATACCCGAATGGTTCATTCCCGAATGATCCATGCCGGAGTGATTCATAGTGGAATGATCCATCGCCCCCGGTTGTTGATGGGCATCATGGTGGTGCTGATGGCTGCCGTGGCCCCCTCCCCAAATAGTCCACAAACCGAAGAGAATAACCAGCAGCGCGAAGCTCCAACGGATTTGGCGGCGCTGTAACAAACGCCCCAATTGCTGGGCGACAAAACCGGTTGCCAGTACCGATGGCAAAGTACCCAGGCCAAAGGCAAGCATGACTAATCCCCCACCCGTTGAGTGACCTTGGGCCATGGCATAGGCCAGTGCGGAATACACCAGGCCGCAGGGCAGCCAGCCCCAGATTCCACCGAGGGCAACTGCCTTGGCTGCATTATCGACCGGCATCAGCGCCTTACCTATGGGTTGCAAATAGGCCCAGAGATAACGCCCGCCCGCTTCCAGGTAAGTCAGCCCCTTCCACCAGTTGGCGAGATAAAGCCCCATCGCAATCAGCAGCACCCCAGCCAGCCAACGCAACCACTCTGCCCCACCCGCTTCGGTAATCTGGCGGGAAAAAGCCCCGACTATTGCCCCCATGAGTGCGTAACTAAAAATGCGTCCGAGGTTATAGCTGAGCAGGATTACCCAGCGACGCGCCCTGGCATTGGCCGGTACCGCCATGCTCAAGGCACCCATAATGCCACCGCACATTCCCACACAGTGGGCGCTACTAAAGAGGCCGAGCAAAAACGCGGCGCTAAGGGAAGACCATTCAATCATCATGTGCGGGGGTGCTTACTTTCAGGAGTATCGTCAGTGGAATCGGTGGGGATAGCAGTTTTGTCTTTTGTGGATTTTTCGGCATCAAACAGGATGCGATGGGCCTCGGTATCGAGGTTATCGTACTGCCCGTTGTGGATAGCCCAGAACAGCACCTTGATCGCCAGACCAATAAATATCAGGGCACAGGGGACAAGAAAATACAGGCTTTCCATTAATGGCTCACGATAATGAATTACTGGGTTAAACGCAGTGCGTTAAAAATTACGATTAGCGAACTGGCCGTCATACCTATGGCTGCCAACCAAGGTGGAATCATACCAGCTGCCGCGAGCGGCAAGGCGAGTAGATTGTAGACCAACGAAAAGCGCAGGTTCTGGGTGATGATGCCTTTGGTGCGCCGGGCGATATCCAATGCCTCGGCAATGACTTCCAGGCGATCATTCAGCAACACCGAGTCGGCGCGGGTTTGCGCCAGATCTGATGCGGACGCCATCGCCACAGAGACATCCGCCCCCGCCAGCACCGGGACATCGTTAATGCCATCACCAATCATCAACACTTTATCACCTGCTGCCTGACGCTGGCTCAGGTGCGACAATTTGTCGCCTGGTTTTGCACCGGCAATGAAATCTTCTATACCCAACTGCTGGGCCAATTGCGCCACGGCGCCGGATTGGTCACCACTGAGAAGTTCGACCGCGATACCACGCTGCTTAAGCTGCTGGATCAAGCTCGCCGCATCAATGCGTACCTCATCGACCAATGCAATCCACGCGAGTGGCATGTGTTCACTGGCAAGCAACAGCCATGTGTGCAGGTTATCCGGCAGTTCGGGTGATAGGAGTGATCCTGCCCTGAAGCCGCTGGCGAACTCTGCCGTTCCCAAACGATAGGCCACATCCTGGATTCGGCCTTCTACTCCCGCGGCGGTAACCTGTTTGATATCCGTCGCCTTATAGCTGTCTTGCCAATGCAGGAAAGCCGCCGCCAACGGATGGTTTGAACCTGCCTCCAGTGCCGCAGCCAACCCTAGCAGTTGCTCCTCAGAGTAATCGCCCCCGCTAACGGGTTTGACCTGCCCAACCACAAACTGGCCCTTGGTGAGGGTGCCGGTTTTATCAAAGATCACCCGGTTAACACTGTTGAGCACTTCAACGACATGGCCGCGCGCCACCAGAAATCCACGCTTGCGCAAATTGGCCGTTGCCGCCGATAAAGCCGCAGGCATAGCCAGCGCCAGCGCACAGGGGCAAGTGACTACCAACACTGACAGCGTGACCCAAAGCGCCTGCTCAGGGCGATACCAGAGCCAGAAGGCGAATACAGCACTACATACAATGAGCAGGCGGGCGATAAAAAAGCGTGCAATGCGATCAGCGGCCAGCACTTGCTGTGGTTTTTCATCGGCCGCTTGGGTTGCCAAACGCTCAATGGCCGAAAGCTGGGTTGCGGCCCCCAGGGCGGTGACTTCAACCTTTAGTGGACTGTGATTATTGAGCGTACCGGCGATTACCGTATCGCCCGGTTTTTTGCCCATCGGGCGGGACTCACCCGTGAGCAGCGCCTCTACCACTGCACTTTCACCCGCCACTACCCGGCCATCACAGGGGAAGGTCTCGCCGGCCTTGACCAGAATCAGGTCGCCCAACTGGAGGGTTTTAATCGGCATGGACTGCTCAATTTCGCAGCCGTTTTCCTCACGCAGGCAGCAGGCGGTAAGCGGCATCAATTGCGCGAGATTGCCAAATGCCAAGCGATTGCGGTGACGCGCACGCAACTCCACATAGCGCCCCACCAGCAAGAACAGGGTAAACATGGATACGGACTCAAAATAGACCTCGCCAGTACCCGACATTGTCGCCCAGACACTGGCGCTATAGGCCAGCCCAATCGCCATGGCAACCGGTACATCCATCACCAGGTGGCGCATACGGATGCTGCGCCAAGCCGCCTGGAAAAATGGCCAGGCAGAAAAAAACACCACTGGCGTTGCCACCAGCATGGACAGCCAGCGCAGGAAACCCAGCCAGAAATCCGTTGCGCCGGTATACATCCCCACCGCCACCATCATCGCCTGCATGGTGCCAAAACCGGCAACACCAATACGGAACAGGGCGATACGGTTTTCTTTTTTAATGAGCTGCTGTTGTTGGTCGTCAGTGGCCGGACGTGGCAGATAGCCGATAGCGGCGAGGGATTGGAAAATCGCACTGAGCGGATACTGCGCATCCCACACAATCGCACAGCGATGGGTACTGAGATTGACAGTAACCGATTGGATCGCCGGATTTTTCTTGAGATGGGTTTCGATTAGCCAACTGCAGGCCGCACAACTAATGCCTTCCAACAAAAGGTTCGCCTGTTTGAGTTCACCGGTAAAGGGAATCACAAATTCGGCCTGAACCTCCGCGAGATCGTAGATATCCCAGCGCTGCGAATCTTGCCCCGCCAGATCAGGGCGCTCATTGCTGGCGGTGCGGAACTGGTAAAAGTTTTCCAGGCCGCCATCAACAATGGCCATGGCTACAGCCTGGCAGCCGGGGCAGCACATCAACTGTTCTTTTCCCTGGATATTGACGGGGTAATAACTTGCCGGAGGTACCGGCAGGCCACAGTGATAACAGGCCAGCCCGGTGGTATTAAGCGGAGACGCGGAGGACGTCATCAACTGCCCAACTACTTGACCCGCGGCGCCAGCAAGGTCTTGTCGGCGACACGGAAATTGATTTCACCACTTATCGTCCAAGCAGCCTGATTGCGCTCAGCCAGGTCTTTTATCGGATAAAGGGTCAGATACCAGGAGTAATCAGGTTCGGCTTGCAATTCGCCACGGTATTTCCCGGGCGCAATCGCCGTGAGCGTGATTAACTGGTCTTTGGCGGCCTTGACCGGGTGCCCCATCATCAGCAACAACTGCTCGGGCATGAGGGTGGCGTCAGAGGGGGCATTGGCAATGCTTAACGAAATCTCACCTGTGGTGCGATCAAAAGTTAAATCCCCGCTCAGTCCCAATGCTTGCGCACGCCTATCCTGCTCCAGCGTTTGGTTAATCATGCGCCCTTCTTTGTAGTAGTTATCGATAATCACATCATCAGCGCCCTTGAGCGCAATCGACACCGTAAATCCACACATGATGATGATGAAAATCAATGGGCCAAAAACGAACCAGAACCAGAATTGGCGATACCAGGGCAATACAATTTCATCGGTTGAATCGTTCATGAACTCTCTCTGCGAAACACTTTCAGGGAAACACTTTTCTGCGTAATGGCCATACAAACACCTTAGGAACCCCTATTTAAGGGCCAACACAAATATCTAAGGGCCAATAAAAGTAGTGGTGTTGGTTGCGGTGATCTCGGGGTTTTCACGTGCGCGCACACGGAAATTGATTTCCGATTTTTTGCTCTTTAACTCCGACTTTTTAACCGCGACCCGCACCGGAATGGTCAGTACTTCACCCTCAATCGCAGGAACGGCTTTATACCCCTGGACATCGAATTGGTAATCACCCTCCACCTCTATGTCGTATACATGGGTACTACGATCCATATTGCTGATTTTCAAGGTGTATACATTCTGGATGGTATCTTCCACTTCGCGATACATGCGGACACCGCGGTCGCGCTGCGCTTCCAAACCCACCGGCACGCGTGTGGCAATGGAGTAAATAAACAGCGAAATCATGACCAGCAACATAAATCCATAGCCAAACAAACGCGGGCGCAAGATTTTGGTTTTACCGTTCTTGATCGCATCTTCGGTGGTGAAGCTAATCAAGCCACGCGGATAACCCATCTTATCCATGACGGTATTGCAGGCGTCGACGCACAAACCGCAGTCGATACATTCAGCTTGCAGCCCATCGCGAATATCGATATCAACTGGACACACCTGTACACACCAGGAGCAATCGATACAGTCACCCAAGCCCTGGGCCTTGTAATCGTCAGTCAACTTACGCGGACCGCGTTTCTCGCCGCGCACGGGATTGTAGGAAACCGTCAGCGTATCGTGATCGTACATTACCGCCTGGAAACGAGCGTAAGGGCAGATGTACTTACAGAATTGCTCGCGCATAAAACCGGCGTTCATATACGTGGCGCCGAGATAAAACAGCACCCAAAACGCGGTCATCAAATCAAGGTTAAACGTGAAAAAATTAACGATCAAACTGCGGATAGGCACGAAGTAACCAATAAAGGTGAGGGATGTCACCAGCGAGATGGCAATCCAGATGGATTGGGTTGCGCCCTTGCGCCAAACCTTTTCGAGGTTCCAGGGCTGCGCATCCAACTTCATCCGCTTATTGCGGTCACCTTCGCATAAGTGTTCCGCCCAGATAAACATTTGCGTCCAGACCGTTTGCGGACAGGTAAACCCGCACCAGACACGACCGACTAATACGGTCACCGTAAATAACAGGAATGCTGCAATGACCAGCAGCCAGGCAAGGTAGATCGCATCCTGAGGCCAGAAGGTTAGCCAGAGGATATGAAATTTGCGGGCAGGTAAATCGAACAAAATTGCCGGACGACCATCGATCATCAGCCAGGGCATGAGCAAAAAGCCCAGCATTAAAGGGATGCCGGTATAACGGCGCAAACGTTGGTAGAAACCGGTAATACGGCGGGTGTATATCTTGTCATCTGCCTCGTAGAGATTCACATAACGGATACCTGTATCCGTTGATGAGGACGCTGGCTTCGACGATTTTTCTGAAGACGACTTTTCACTCAAGGGCATTACCTCACTACTCCCGCCAATATGACTGTTATCGACAGGAACATTAATTGAGTGCAAAAAAAAAGGCAGGCCTGAGCCTGCCTTCCTTGCAGGAAGAGTGGTTTCTTACTCTTCCAATGACAAACTGTAAACGTATGCAGCGAGCAAATGGATCCGGTCTTCCTTCAACAGCTCTTGTTGTGCCGGCATTACGCCATTGCGGCCATCGCGCACTGTTTGGCGGATCGTCGCTGGCTCACCGCCATACAACCAGGTTTTGTCGGTCAGGTTAGGGGCACCAACCAGTTGACTACCCTTGCCATCAGCGCCGTGGCATGCAACACAGTTGGTGGCAAACAACTTGGCGCCCGCCTCTGCTTTGGCTGCATCATGTTCGTTACCTGAAAGTTGCAATACGTATTCCGCAACATCCGCTACACCTTCTTCACCCAGGATTCCACCCCAAGCTGGCATCGCCGCTTTACGGCCACCTACGATAGTTTCGTGGATTTTTTCAGTGGTGCCGCCATAGAGCCAGTCTTTATCGGTCAGGTTCGGGAAGCCGGGATTACCGCCGCCATCTGCGCCGTGGCAAACTGCACAGTTGTTAGAAAACAGACGGAAACCCATTTTGAGTGCATCCGGGTTCTTCGCTACTTCTTCAATTGGCATCTTGGAGTAAACACCATAGGTTTCAGCATAGATTTTCTCCGCCTCTGCCTGATGTCCACGCAACTCGCCTACCGATGTCCAGGCAGGGCTATCTTTAAATTTCAAACCCTCATACGAACCGTAACCCGGATAAATAATCAGGTAGAAGAACGCAAAGATGAAGGTCAATATAAACATAAAAAACCACCAGCGCGGCAGAGGATTATCGTATTCCTCAATACCGTCATATTCATGACCGGTGGTTTTCGCTTCCGTGCTTTCTTCGCCAGCCACCGCTTTCCTGCGATTAGCGAAGAGAATCCACAACAACAGCACCAGGTTGGTGGATGTCAGGATAATGATCCAAAGGCTCCAAAAAGTACTCATAGTTAAATCCGCCCTAATCGATGATTACTTGCGATCATCTGTCTGGTTGTTTTCTGCCCGGTTGTTTTCTGCCTGAGTCGCCGTCGGCTTTTGCTTTTCGTCATCGGCAAAAGGTAACTTCGCATCCTCTTCAAAGCGCTTTTTCAGCTTGGGCGAGAACGCCCAAAAGCACACTCCGAAGAAAGCGATGGTTACCAACACCGTTGAGATTGCACCGACAGTACCTGCGTCCATTAGCGCTTCTCTTTCAGCAATATGCCAAGGTTTTGCAGGTAAGCCACCAGTGCATCCATTTCAGTTACACCATGCACCGCCTTTTTGGCTCCGGCGAAATCCTCTTCAGTGTATGGCACACCTACTTTGGCCAAAGCGCGCATTTTGTCTGCGGTGTGTTTGCCATCCAGCTTGTTGTCATACAGGTGTGGATAAGCAGGCATGATTGACTCGGGAACTACGATACGCGGGTTGAACAAATGCACCTTGTGCCAGTCATCCGAATAACGGCCACCAACACGGGCCAGATCAGGACCGGTACGCTTGGAACCCCACAGGAATGGATGCTCATATACCGACTCACCCGCTACCGAGTAATGGCCATAGCGCTCAACTTCCGCACGCAATGGACGCACCATCTGGGTATGGCATACATGGCAGCCTTCACGGATATAAATATCTCGGCCTTCCAATTGGACAGCATTGAGCGGTTTCAACCCCTCAACCGGTGTGGTGGTTTGCTTGAGGAAAAATTGCGGAACAATTTCTACCAAACCGCCGAAGCTGATAGCGATAACCATAAACACAGTCATCAAGCCGATATTCTTTTCTACTATTTCATGGCCTTTCATGGCGTTCCCCTTAAACAGCTGGTGCCTGAGCAGGCTGATTTGCACTCTCGGCAGCTTTTTTAGCAGCGCTGGCCGTGCGATAAGTGTTGTATGCCATGATCAGCATGCCAGTCAGGAAGAAGGCACCGCCGATTGCGCGCATAACATAACCACCTTTACTGAACACAACAGTTTCGATGAAGCTGTAGGTCAATGAACCGTCCGGGTTAAATGCACGCCACATCAGACCTTGGCCAATACCATTGATCCACATGGCCACTACATACAACACAGTTCCCACGGTCGCCAACCAGAAGTGCAGGTTGATCAGTTTTACGCTGTGCATCTCTTCGCGGTTAAACAATTTAGGCAGCATGTGGTAAAGCGCACCGATAGAAATCATCGCCACCCAACCCAGGGCACCTGAGTGAACGTGACCTACAGTCCAGTCGGTGTTGTGCGACAGTGCGTTTACGTTTTTGATCGCCATCATCGGGCCTTCAAATGTAGACATACCGTAGAACGACAGAGCAACAACAAGGAAACGCAAGGTAGGGTCAGTGCGCAATTTATGCCAAGCGCCTGACAGGGTCATAATACCGTTGATCATACCGCCCCAGCTTGGCGCAAGCAGGATCAATGACATCACCATACCCAAAGACTGGGTCCAATCCGGCAATGCGGAGTAATGCAAATGGTGTGAACCAGCCCAGATGTACAGGGAGATCAACGCCCAGAAGTGCACGATCGACAATTGGTAAGAGTAAACAGGGCGGCCGGCTTGCTTGGGTACAAAGTAGTACATCATGCCGAGGAAGCCCGCAGTCAGGAAGAAACCTACCGCGTTGTGACCATACCACCATTGCACCATTGCATCGGCAGCACCTGCGTAAGCGGAATAGGATTTTGTGAAAGTGACAGGAATTGCCGCACTGTTGACGATATGCAACACCGCAACGGTAACGATAAAACCACCGTAGAACCAGTTAGCTACATAGATGTGCGAGGTCCTGCGCTTGATGATGGTGCCGAAGAACACCACCGCGTATGAAATCCAGACCAATGCCAAGAGGATATCAATTGGCCACTCCAGCTCGGCGTATTCTTTGGCTGAAGTAATACCTTGAGGCAAAGTAATAGCAGCAAGGACAATAACCGCTTGCCAACCCCAGAACGTGAAAGGAACCAACCAGCCACCAAACAGTGGAGCCTGGCAGGTACGCTGTACAACATAATAAGAAGTTGCAAACAATGCACAGCCACCGAAGGCAAAGATCACCGCATTGGTGTGCAGCGGACGCAAGCGGCCGAAGCTGGTATAAGGCTGGAGCAGATCGTTCAGACCCGGCCAAACCAATTGAGATGCGATAAGAACGCCAACTCCCATTCCAAATATGCCCCAGACAATGGTCATAATGGAAAATTTGCGCACTATATCGAAGTCGTATGCTGGTGGATCCCCAGCAACTGTTGCATGACTACCCATAGGACTTTCCTATAACTTAAGAGAAATAAAAACTTTTTGTCTCTGACAGCACCAAACTTGTCTCTCAGAACTAACGGCAATCACCAAGCCTGTATACCCCTACTTTCGGTGCGGCATTTTGCCTTATGTGTGGCAATTTGTCTCACTCAAGTGGTATCGGGATTGATATTTATCAAATTATTTCTGCGCGTTTAACCGGTTTGAAGAATAGCCCATCTCTGGATATTTTCTGTACAAACCGGTGTTTCGGCATTCGTTGTTGTTACTTAAGGGTACTTAAGGGGTACGCCCTTTTTACTTAAGGGTGCGTCCTTTATTTGCAGCAATACGCATACGCAGGGCGTTCAGCTTGATGAAGCCTTCCGCATCCTTCTGATTATATGCACCGGCATCGTCTTCAAAAGTCGCAATTTTTTCATCAAACAGGCTGTCGGGTGAGCGACGACCGACAACACTCACAGAACCTTTGTACAGTTTAACGCGCACATCACCGTTCACATGCACTTGTGACTCATCGATCATCGCCTGCATCATCAGACGCTCAGGGCTCCACCAGTAGCCGTTGTAAATCATGTCTGCGTACTTGGGAATCAAGCTGTCCTTCAAGTGGGCAACTTCACGATCCAAGGTAATAGATTCAATTGCGCGGTGCGCGCGCATCATGATGGTGCCGCCAGGAGTTTCGTAGCAGCCGCGGGACTTCATGCCTACATAGCGGTTTTCTACGATATCCAGACGACCAACACCGTTCTCACCACCGACTTTGTTCAAGTAAGCCAGCACGGTAGCGGGAGACATTGGCTTGCCGTCAATCGCAACGATATCGCCTTTCTCATAGGTCAGTTCAAGATAAGTCGCCTTGTCCGGCGCAGCTTCAGGGGCAACAGTCCAGCGCCACATATCTTCTTCAGCTTCAGCCCATGGGTTCTCCAGAACCTTGCCTTCATAAGAGATGTGAAGCAGGTTGGCATCCATAGAGTAAGGGGATTTTTTCTTTTTGGTGTAGTCAACCGGGATATTGTGCTTCTCGCAGTATTCCATCAGGGTTTCGCGGGATGTCAGATCCCACTCACGCCATGGAGCGATTACTTTGATACCAGGCTTCAACGCATAGGCACCCAGTTCGAAACGTACCTGGTCGTTACCTTTACCAGTAGCACCGTGGGAGATCGCATCTGCACCCACTTCGTTGGCGATTTCAATCAAACGCTTGGCGATCAATGGGCGGGCGATAGAAGTACCGAGCAGGTATTCGCCTTCATAGATGGTGTTAGCGCGGAACATAGGGAACACGAAATCGCGCACAAACTCTTCACGCAGGTCATCGATATAAATTTGTTTAACACCGAGTGCCTCGGCTTTAGCGCGGGCTGGCTCTACCTCTTCACCCTGGCCGATATCAGCGGTAAAGGTGATAACTTCGCAGTTGTAGTTTTCTTGCAGCCATTTGACGATTACTGAGGTGTCGAGGCCACCGGAATAGGCCAACACGACTTTTTTGATAGATGACATGGGAAGCTCCCGCTATAACTCGTTGACAATTCACAGGGCACGATCCACAAGCCTCAGACCAGTACCTACTTGGGCGCGGGATTGTACTCGCAAGCCAGCCAAATTCCCACACTTGCAAGGGGTAATTAGCGGCTTTTAACGTTAAATAAAAATGACTCTCAACCACTAGCCAACCCTTAAACCAAAAACAAAAGCAGCGCTCAGGCTGCTTTTGTTTTTCGGCTAAAAAGCGGGCTAATTACAAGCGAAAAGTGGATACCTTATCGTGGAGGGCGCGCGCCAAATCCTGCAGGCTTTTTGCGCGTGCGTCACCTTGATGGGCAACATTAGCGGAATTGTCAGCCACCTGTTTAATCGCGTTGATGTTATTCAACACCTCTTTCACCACATGGCTTTGCTCTTCCGCCGCCGTCGCAATTTGCACCGCCATACCGCTTATTGCACCGACGGACGTATTGATTTTATCCAGAGAGCTGGACGCGTTATCGGCATTGTCCACACTGCCGGTAGCCAGACGACGACTGTCTTCCATAATCGATACCGCGTTTTGCGCAGTCGCTTGCAGCGAGCCAATCATGGACTGGATTTCTTCCGTGCTGGCATGGGTGCGCTGCGATAACACCCGCACCTCATCGGCCACTACCGCAAACCCCCTGCCCTGCTCACCTGCACGCGCCGCTTCAATTGCAGCATTGAGTGCAAGCAAGTTGGTCTGCTCGGCAATACCCTGGATGGTGGCAAGGATGCCGCTGATGTTTTTTGCATTGCTGTTGAGGGTCGAAATGACAGTGCCCGCCTGCTCCACTTTTTCAGCGAGCACCACGATAGAGTCGCGGGTTTTATCGACTTGCTGCTTGCCTTCACTCGCGCTATTGACCGACTCACGCACCGAATCAGCGGTGTGCTCGGCGTGGTGGGCGATCTCCTGGGTGGCATTGGTCATCTCATTCATGGCCTGCACAACCATGCCGATTTGCTGTTGCTGAGTACCCAGCTCACGCACCGAACTCACTGCCGAATCCGCCATTGAACGAGCGTTATCCTGCAAATCAGTCGCCTGGGTCCGGATATGCATGACTAAGTCATTCATGTGATCGACAAACGAGTTGAAGTTGGCCGCCAGCAAACCAACTTCATCGTTCGACGTCACCGGCAGGCGACGCGACAGGTCGCCGCCGCCCGAGGCAATATCCGACAAGGACTGGGATACATTGTGCAGCGGCAACAGGAGCACACCATTAAACCAATTGAGCGCAAGGACCGTAGCAACCAGCAACACCAGGATCACCGCCAGTTGCCCCAACAGGGTGGACTGCACCGGACCGACTAACAATTCACGCTCCAATACCATCATCAAAATCAGATCCGTGCCGGGGATGGCATCGGCAAAGATTTGCATGGTTTTGCCATTCAATTCGACCAGATAAAGGTCATCTTTAGCACGCAGCAACTGCTCAACTTTGCTGTTGGTCAGATCAGCGGAAATATCGAGCAGGGGTTTGCTCAATAAATTCTTATCGGCGTGGGCAAACACCTTGCCGGAGCGGGCGATAAACATATAACCATTGCCGGGCAAATCAATATCGCGCAGCTGCTGGACAATTGCATCGATAACAACGTCAACGCCGAGGATCGCTTTGATACTGCCATCGCTATTGATTACCGCACGCCCGAGCGACACCACATTTTTACCGGTTGCGGATGCCACAGAAGGATTATCGATATACGTCTCGCGCGGATTTTTGGTGGCAGCGATATACCAGCCCCATACCCGTGGATCGTCATTGCCCTTTGCCATTACCAGATTGTTGGCGTTATAGAGTTTGCCATCGGCAAAAGCCAAGAAGCTGTTGTCCACATCGGCCGATATTTTTACCTGGGTGAGATGGGCGTTATAAGACTCCTCAGTTGCACTCGCCGGAAAGCCTTCAAGCGCCTTACCTTTGAGCGCAAACCAATCGCTAACATATTTGCTAAACGTGGCTGAAATGCCCGCGACCTGGCGGTTGATATTAACCTCCATTGCTTTCATCGCAGACGAGTAAGAGAGGTAGGAAACTGCACAACCAACGAGTAAAAGTGATACTGCAACCGATGCGCTTATTTTTTTGCGTAGTGACCAGCGAGCCGACATTGTTTGACCTCCGACGTAATGCTCCATCCCGGAAGCAGATGGAAAATATTGTTATTAATGGAAAGAATGTATTAATACCGGCCAGCCCCTTTCCTTATTTTATGATTCTGGCCATTGCTATCTTGGTTATTGTTTTCGTGGTTGCCGTTGTGATTGTTGTTATGACTATTAGTAGTTAAGCCTATCCATTCTTATAGTTCCTGCTTTAGCTTATCGGCATAGGTTGCCAATTGCTTTAGCAGTTCATGCCCGATTTCCGTCGTATTCGCATCCGTCATTAATAGCTGCAGGCGGGTATAAAACTCATCCAGGGTCAAACTTGCCTGTGCTTCATTGGCGGTCAGGCGCCAACGACAGAACTCCCGCCAGCGCTGCTGCTCCACCTCATTGAGACTAGTCGGGAAATTGCGTGCCCGGTAGCGAAACAACATTTCTTTTAAACGGGGATCGCGAAAACCAAAATTTTCTTCCGCAAGCTGCTCCGGAGTGGACTGGCGTACGCGCGTCATCAAGCGCTTGTCCTGCTCGTCAAAAAAGCCGCTGTAGAGCATTTGCTCGGGGTCAGTTTTTTCGGCAAATTCCTGGCTGCTATACAGTTGATAAAGCTTCTGCTGCAAGACTTGTTGCTCATTCAGGCTGAGATTGCGTAGAACCTGCCAATGCCTTTCGCAGGCTTGTTTGTCGATTGCCAAGCGCTGCGCCGTTGGGTCATCCAGCATCGACGGGGGCAATACCATTGGAGTTTTATTGAGGTGGATTTCCTTGAGCGCCAGGCGTTCGACGCCTTCCGGCAAATCCTCTGTGCGGGTGAACAAACGCAACTTGAGCTCATCAACCGGCAAGGTCAACAGCGCTTTCGGGTCGGTGCCGAGGTTAAACGCGATAATTGAGTTTTTGTTGGTAGGATGCATTGCAAGCGGCAACACCAGCGCCGCATTGCCATTTTCAGCAGGGAAACGCGATGAGATATGCAGCAGCGGTTTATGGCTATCAATATCGATCAAACTGGCCACAAACCGTTTGTCGCGCAGGCGATAGGCGTAATCGTAAAGTTTGGGCTGCCGGGTTTTGATCAGCCTCGCTACCGCAATAGTGGCGTAGACATCCGAGAGGGCATCATGCGCCGCCTCATGTTTGAGGTTATTGGCTTTACTTAGCATCTCCAATTTGAAACAGGGGCGGCCATCCTCGTAATTGGGCCACTCTATCCCCTCGGGGCGCAGGGCGCGGGTCATGCGCACCATATCGATAATATCCCAGCGCGAATTACCGTTACGCCACTCGCGCTCATAGGGATCATAAAAATTGCGATAGAGCGTATAGCGCGTTACTTCATCATCGAAGCGGATCGAGTTGTAACCCACACCACAGGTACCCGGGCGGGCAAGCTCCGCGTGGATCGCTGCGATAAATTCATACTCCGGCAAACCGCGCTCTGCGGCCACTTGCGGTAGTAAGCCGGTAATCAAACAGGCTTCTGGTTTGGGCAATAAATCGGACGCTGGCTTGCAGTAGATCATCAAGGGTTCGCCGAGGATATTTAATTCCTCGTCAGTGCGGACACCGGCAAATTGTGAGGGTTTATCAACCGCAGGCACTTCGCCCCAGGTCTCGTAATCATGCCAATAGAGGGTGTTTTGTGCGGCTGGCTTCATTGTTTTTATCCCTTAAAGCGCCTGGATGGGAGTAGGTAAAACGTGCAATGTAACACTCGATTGTCGCTTTACCCTATACTACGGCCTGATTTTTGCCTCCCCAAGTGCGACCACCGCACTGATTTTCCACTAGCCCCACTATCAACTGGAGCCCGTAATGAGTGATTTAGATAGTCTGTTTGCCGCCAATGTGAAATGGGCAGAAGACATTAAGCGGGACGACCCCGAATTTTTTTCCAATTTGGCCAAACAGCAGGCTCCGGAATATTTATGGATAGGTTGTTCCGACAGCCGTGTACCGGCCAACCAGATTCTCAACCTGGCACCCGGTGAAATTTTCGTGCACCGCAATGTAGCGAACGTGGTGATCCACACCGACCTGAATTGCATGACAGTATTGAATTACGCGGTAGAGTTTTTGAAAGTGAAGCACGTGATGGTCACTGGCCATTATGGTTGCGGTGGCGTAAGGGCGGCACTGGAAAACCGCAAGCTGGGATTGATTGATTATTGGCTGCGCAATATTCGCGATGTGTATTACAACAACAAAGACGTTGTCGATCAATTGACCGATATAGATGAGCGCGTAAATCGCTTGTGCGAACTCAATGTGATCCAGCAAGTCGATAATATTTCGCGCAGTAACATCGTGCAAAATGCCTGGTCACGCGGACAGGAATTAACCATTCACGGCTGGATTTACGACATTCACGACGGTATCTTGCATAAGCTGACACCGCCGATAGACTCTATTGAACAAATTCCCGAGCAATACCGTCTTTACTAAAAGCCGTCTTTATTAAAAGTCACCTTTACTAGAAATCGCCTCTATTTAAGAGGCGAACTGCGCACGAAATAGCTGTTCAGTTTTAGCCGCCATAATCACATCGTTTTCATGCACGCCATGGATCTTATGCGTCCACCAACTCACCTTTACCTTGCCCCACTCGGTTAACAGCGCCGGGTGGTGGCCATATTCTTCCGCCAGCGCCCCTACCGCCTGGGTAAATACCAGGGCCTGCGCAAAATTTTTAAAACGATATTCACGTACGACCTGCTTCACGCCGTCAACAACATCCAATCTCCAATCCGGTAATTGTGCGAGCGATTCTTGTAATTCAGCATCGCTGAGCTGGGGCGCGTCAGCGCGACATACGTCGCAGTTTTTTTCGCTTAGGTTACCCATGTGTGGCCTCCTGTTAATAAACCTTTTCAGGCAACAAAACATTTTGGTGTGAATTAATGCAAAGCCGATGCAAAAGATTATAAAAAAATCGGTAATTACTTGTAATGGGTCTCACGTGCCAGATCCTATAACATGCAGCCAAGGCTCAACTAGAAAGCAGCATAAGCTGTTCTATACTCACAGCAGCTTATGCCGATCTGTTACCGTTCGCCTCGGCAAAATCCCCCACTTATCTTTCAAATCACTAATGGAATATTAAATGCCGGAGAATTCGCTCTTGCACAAACATTTAGATGAAGAATCACTCAGCCAGTTCACCTTGGCTGATGAACAAATGCGTTCGCTCTACAATAGCCTGCCTGTATCACTCTTATCTTCTATCATTATTGCGTTGATTCTCAGCATCTCCCACTGGAAAGTTATTGGCCAGGCAGAGATTATCCTGTGGAATTTATTATTGGGTGGCACACTGCTCGCACGCCTGATTTTGTGGATTTTTTGGCATAACGTACAACAACTCTATTCTACCTTTTTTTGGCTGAGTTGCTTTCGCCTCGGCGTTTGGTTGACGGGTGCGGCATGGGGTGCAACAGCATTGTTATTATTTGCGCACGAAGATACCGTCTATCAGGCATTACTTTCTTTTTCGCTGGCCGGTGTTGCCAGTGGCTCAATGACGTCCCTGACAGTCGATAAATATTCATCGCTTGGCTTTGTGATCCTTGCCATTTCCCCCCTGAGCATTGTCATCTATCTCGAAAATGGCCCCACTGCCCTCGCCATGAGCAGCATGACATTGCTGTTTATTTTTTTTGTGATCGCCAGCAGTACCCGTGCACGGAACAACATGGAGGAGCAGCTGAATAAAAATTTTCGCCTACTGCAACTCAGCGAAAAACTGAACTACAAACAAAAGCTGGAAAAAATCATCAACAACGCCCAATCCATTTACATTGGCGAAGGCGACATCAAATCCGCCTTAAACACCCTGTTAAACGAAACACTTCCGCTGTGCCGCAGTGAATTGGGCTTTATTGGACAAGTCGAAAAAGACAGTGAACAAAAACCCTTTATGCGCGCGTTGGTCTTTGGCAGCCTGAAAAAAGATGACCGGATGATGGAAAATTTCCGCGCAACCAACCTGCCGGACAATGGTGAGTATCACAACCTGGATCACCTGTTCGGTATGATCATGCAATCGGACAAACCCGTTATCAGCCTTAACTTTGCACGCGACATGCGCGCTGGCCCCCTCCCCTCAGGTCATCCACCCCTCAATAATTTTATCGGCATTCCTATTTTTAGCGGCAGGGAACAAATTGCCATACTCGGACTGGCCAACTCAGCTATCGGCTACAGCAGCCAAACCGCCGATGAACTGGAACCGATCCTTAAAAGCATCGCGCAGTTTGTGCAAACCATGAATCATGAACAGCAACATGAATACGACAAGGCCGCGCTCGAGGCCAGCACGCAACATACCCAAACCATCCTCAATGACATTGCCGACGGCATTATTACTATCAATAAAGATGGCATTATCCAAAGCTTCAATCACGCAGCAGAAACGATTTTTGGCTATCGCGCCAAACAAATTATTGGCAAAAATGTCAGCGAACTCATGCCCGAGCCCCATAAGTCAAAGCATGATGAATATATAAAAAATCATGTAAAGACAGGCAAAAGAAATATTCTCGGCATCGGCCGGGAAGTTATCGGTTTGCGCCGTAATGGCAATGAATTCCCGATGGATTTGATGGTATCGCGGGTATACCAAAATGGTGAGCCGCTATTTATTGGCATTGTCCGCGACATTACCGAAAAAAGGCGCATCGATGATTTACGTAGCCAATTTATTACTGCCGCCAGCAAGGAAATTCTAGGGCCGTTGAATATTATTGCGGAAGCAATTAATCGCCTGCAATCCAGCGCCCGGGAATCCCTGCCGGAGCCCTTGCACCATGCGGTAGATATAGCCCAGCATAACAGCGTCAAGTTGCAAAAATTAATGAGCGATTTGATTGAAATGCAAAACCTCTCCAATGGCGATGCACCTTTTAAATTTGAAACCCAACTGGCATTGCCTTTGGTGGAGGAAGTCCTGCAGCGCAATAAAGCTTATAGCGATATTTACCAATGCCCGGTCTCGATAAAAGCCGTTGCAACCAACCTCACCGTACACATAGATACTGCCCGCTTTTACCAGGCATTGGGGCAACTACTGCAATATGCATTGAAGTTTTCCGAACCTAAACATGAAATCCAGATACGTATTAACGAAGAGCGCAGCAAGATAAGAATAGCGATTGGCATCGCAGGTAAAATACTTACTGAACACACACGCAAAAATTTAGCCGATTATTTTGGGCAACATAATATCCCCATTAACCATGGACAATATGCCGAAGGCGATTTGGGTTTGGCGATTGCCAAAGAGATTATTGAAAAAATGCATGGGAAAATTCATTTTGAAACCAAGGCGGACGACTATTATTTTGTCGTTGAATTCCAACAAGCAGTTAAGCAATTTGTTTGATGGTGTAATGATTTACAAGCGGTTGCCACTGCCCATCACCTTGATTTTTTCCAGTAGCGCCGCACCTATTTTATCCAGGGAAAGGATCTGGTCCACGCCGCCCATAGCGACAGCTTCTTTCGGCATACCATATACAACACAACTGGCTTCATCCTGCGCGATGGTATAACCGCCGTGGTTGCGGATATCCAACATTCCTTTTGCACCATCTTTTCCCATACCGGTAAGCAATACGCCCAATACATTTTTGCCTCCCGCCAGCGCAACTGACTCCATCATCACATCTACTGCCGGTCTATGGCGATGCACAGGTTCGACGTCCGATAACTTCACCAGATAATCCGCACCTGAGCGCACCACAATCAGGTGATGACCTCCCGGTGCCAGGAATGCATGGCCAGGTAAAATACGCTCACCTCCTTTTGCTTCAACCACATGCAATCGTGTTGATTTATCCAGACGCTCGGCAAAGGTGCGGGTAAATCCCGCCGGCATGTGTTGGGTCATGACAATGCCGGGAACGGCAGTTGGCAATTGCATCAACAACTCGCGGATTGCTTCTGTACCACCGGTGGAAGCACCTATGGCAATAATTTTTTCCGTGCTTTGCAAACGATCAGGAATCGCTACCTTCTGCCCTGCAACAATATCCGGTTGTTTTTTATGAACAATAGCATTGACCCGCACCCCGGCCGCAGCGCGAATTTTTTCGACAATCAATTCTGCGTATTCGCGAATACCAGTGCTAATACCTAATTTTGGTTTGGGAATAAAATCCACTGCACCCAGTTCCAATGCACGGAGGGTTGCCTCTGCACCCGCTTCAGTCAGAGTAGAAATCATCAGTACCGGTGTGGGGCGGGCATGCATCAATTTTTCTAAAAATGCCAAGCCATCCATGCGCGGCATTTCAATATCCAGAGTGATAACATCGGGTGAAAACTCTTTCACCATATCCCGCGCCACATAGGCATCGGGAGCAGCACCCACTAGAGTGAGATCAGGTGTAGTGCGGATAATTTCTGCGAGTAAACTACGCACCAATGCGGAATCATCTACAACCAGCACTTTAATCGCCATGAATTATCCCCATTAGTACCATCACATCGCCATTCACCACATAATCAGTTATCACATCATTAGTCATCAAACAATTCCACATCGCCACTTTTAGGTGTGAATTTAACACGCATACGATATTCACTTTCCCGATCGACAATTGTCGTGTTATGCAGGGATTTAATTTTCTTAACCAACACGTTGCCCGTATCAGGAAAAAAATAAACTTTACGGGGAAACTCATCCAGCAAGTCTTTAGCCACCACAGGGATAGCTTCATTATGCAAATAATCCAATACAAACTCGGCATTACGCTGGCCAACATTATTCACCGTAAGGCCGCGCAATACATTTCCCCCGCCGAATACTTTGGCCTCCATACGCGCGCGATTTGCGCCCATTTTTAATAAATGGTTAATCAATAATTCCATCGCATAGACACCATAACGGGCTGACTCGGTTAATAATCCCGTTTCATTTGAAGCATCATTCGGCAATAAAAAATGGTTCATGCCGCCAATGCCAATTGCTTTGTCGCGCAGGCATACCGCGACACAGGAGCCGAGCACTGTCACAATCATTTTATCGCCATTGGTAACAAAATATTCACCGGGCAATATCTTTACTGCCTGCCGCTCAAAGTGGCGATCATAATAAGTCGTCGGGGCGAGATGAACATTGTTATCGAAGTTCATTGTCATTCGCCTGGGTGATTGATTGATAGGTAGTCTTACCCACTAGTTTGACCAAGTGGGATGCATGGGAAAAACTTTCTGAATGTCCGGCGATGTATAATCCATCCGGTTTTAGCAGGCGCACCATACGTTCCAGCAATTTTAATTGCGTAGGTTTATCAAAATAAATCATCACATTACGGCAAAAAATCACATCAAAACCGGCATCTAGCTGCCAATTCCGATCAAGTAAATTAATTTGCCGGAAGTCGATCAACTGACGCAATTTGTCAATCACCTTGGCCTTGCCTTTATTGCTGCCATTGCCGCGCAAAAAAAATTGTTTCTTTTGCACAAGGCTCAAAGCGTCCAACCGTTCTAATTGATAAACCCCCTCAGCAGCAAACTGCAATACCGCACTATCAATATCGGACGCAATAATTTCTACCGACGGAGAATAAGAACCATAAGCCTGCACCAGCGTCATCGCTATAGAATAAGGCTCTTCCCCTGTACTGGATGCAGCGCACCAGACACGCAACTTTCCATCAAGGTTTTTTTTGCGATGGACATAATCGGCAAGAATTGAAAAATGATGTGGCTCGCGAAAAAAAGCGGTGAGATTAGTAGTGAGCGCGTTAATAAATTCTTGTTGCTCATTTTTATTCTGGTCGAGATAAGCGAGGTATTCATCAAAATTATTTAATTGCAACACCCGTAAGCGTCGCGCCAACCGGCTGTATACCAACTGTTTTTTACTATCTCCCAGACTAATGCCGGCCTTGCGATAAATAATAGCCTTGATCCGTGCAAAGTCGGCACTGTCATAATCAAACTCACGTTCCGGATTATTATTCACTAACGCCATCCACGCTGGTAACTATTGGACAACAGCGGCTGCCTACACAGCCGCTCCAATAAAAAAATAATTAGAATTGTTCCCATTCATCATCTTGCGACGACGCCGGTGGTGTTAATTTTTTACTGGCGGCGGGTGCTTTTTTTGCAACTGGTTTTGGCGGGGCAGCCAAACGCTGTGACGATGCAGGGCTGCGCACCTGGTCATCAGACAGACGGAACTGCGCAACACTCCGGGTCAATTGATCCGCCTGCGATTGCATACTTTCTGCGGCTGCAGCGGCCTCCTCAACCAGAGCCGCATTTTGCTGCGTCATTTCATCCATTTGCGAAACAGCGGTAGACACTTCTTCAATGCCAGTCGATTGTTCTGCAGAGGCGGCCGCAATTTCAGCCATGATATCGTTCACGCGTTTAATCGCATTGACAATTTCTTTCATGGTATCGCCGGACTTGCCAACCAATTGGTTGCCGTTATCGATTTTCTGCACCGAATCCGAAATCAACGCCTTGATATCTTTTGCGGCATTGGCTGAACGTTGTGCAAGTGTACGCACCTCAGAAGCAACCACGGCAAATCCGCGCCCTTGGTCACCGGCGCGTGCCGCTTCTACCGCCGCGTTCAATGCCAGGATATTGGTTTGGAAAGCAATGCCATCTATCACACCGATAATGTCGGAAATTTTGCGCGCCGATTCATTGATCGCATTCATGGTGGTTACCACTTGCTGGATCAATGCACCTCCATCAATCGCCACTGTCGATGCCTGCTCGGCCAACACATTCGCCTGCTTGGCATTATCAGCATTGAGTTTCACTGTAGAAGTTAACTCTTCCATGGAAGAAGCCGTCTCTTCCAGATTCGCCGCTTGCTGTTCGGTGCGGCTGGAGAGATCGGCATTACCCTGGGCAATTTCACTGGATGCGGTAAAAATAGTATCGGCCGCGCTGCGGATTTCACCCAGCATAGTGGTAAGGCTGCCAGTAGTTTCGTTGCAGTAATTTTTCAATTCACCAAAGGTGCCCGAATAATCGGCGTTGATTCTTTCAGTCAGGTCACCTTTCGCAATTGCACCCAATACCCGCGCCACATCGTTCAGGCCTTTTTCAGCAGTAGTAACCAGGGTATTCAAACCATCCGCCAGCTTCAGGAAGAAGCCATCCTTACCTTCAATTTTAATTCGCTCATTAAAATTACCGGCAGCGGCGGCTTCAACCAGCGTATTCACTTCCATTTCGACCCCTACTTCAAGGGTCCTGTCCAACCATTCAACAACAGATCCAAGACGGGTTCCGTCCTTGGAAAATATCGGATTGGCAACCAAACGGAAGTGGCGTTTACCCACCACAATATTGGAGGTATAGGTTGTGGTCAGGTTTTCCAGTAATTTCATTTGATGAGCCGGATTTTTATGGAATATATCCATATTGCTGCCCACAATTTTATCGACTGAAAAATGCGGTAGTACTGAGCGAATATCCGCTTCCGCTACGCGCAGCATTTTTTCTACCGATTTATTCATGTAAATAATTTTTCGGTCAGGATCAGCAATCATCACATTGGTTGTGGTGGTTTCCAAGGCACCTAAAATACGGCTCATCTCATGTTCAGCAGCAACCTCTTTAGTTCGATCAATCCACTCAACCACCGTACCGAGCCGCTCACCGGAATCAGAAAAAATGGGATTTACAATCAAACGGAATACGATACCTGCCACAGTGATTTCGCTCGTGTAGGTATCGCGCAAATTCGCCAGCAATTGCATCTGGTGTGATGGGTTGCGATGAAAAATATCGATATTACTGCCAAGAACTTTATCCACAGCAAAATGCGGCAAGGCCTTGCGCAGTTCAGGTTCTGCCGCACGCAACATTCTTTCCACGGCTTTGTTCAAATAAATAATGGTGCGGCCTGGATCAGCTACCATGACATTGGATGAAGTGGAATTCAGCGCTCCAAGGATACGGCTCATTTGATGTGCCGCTGCCACTTCTTTGGTGCGATCAATCCATTCAACTACCGTGCCCAGGCGCTCTTTGGTTTCCGAAAAAATCGGATTGACTACAAGACGAAATACAATACCGGCCACTGTAATCTCGCTCGTGTAGGTATCACGTAAATTTGCCAACAATTGCATCTGGTGGGCGGGATTTTTATGGAAAATGTCAATATTACTGCCCATGATTTTATCCACAGAAAAGTGTGGCAGTGCCTTGCGCAGGTCCGGCTCTACATCGCGCAACATTTTTTCAACAGCGCGATTCATATAAATAATATTTCGATCAGGATCAGCAACCATTACATTCGATGAGGTTGAATCCAGGGCCCCCACAATTTGCTGCATGGTACGCTCTATATGGAGTTTTTTTATTGCATCGACAGTGATATCAGTTGCATATTTCACCACCTTAAATGGGCGGGCATCCGGTCCGAGAATAGGATTATAACTGGCTTGGATCCATACCTCCTTACCGCCCCGGCCAATGCGCTTATATTGTCCTGCCTCAAAATCACCGCGCCCCAACCGCTCCCAAAAACTACGGTATTCATTGCTTGCGCGATAATCCGCATCGACAAACATGCTGTGGTGGCGACCTTTTATTTCATCGAGGTTATAGCCCATCACCGCAAGGAAATTCTGGTTTGCGGTGAGGATTGTTCCATCCAGCGCAAATTCAATAACAGCTTGCACGCGGTTAATCGCTGCTAATTGCCCACGCATGTTTTCAAATTCACGCTCATCAACCTTGATTTGTCGGCTAGCGGAATTGGCGTTAAAAAAACTGATGATACTCATTATGGTTTCTCCTTATGCACTAGCGCCGGTTGCTTCAGGTGTATCAAACAAGCCCAGTTCTTCGCTTGATATAAGCTCGTTAATGTCCACCAAAATAATCATTTGTTCGTTAACAGTTGCCAGCCCCAATAAATAGCGGCTGTTAAATGCCACACCAAAATCCGGTGGAGGTCGCAACTGCTCTTTGCTTAAACTCACCACATCAGACACTCCATCCACCACTATGCCCACGATTCGATTATGGATATGCAGAACTATCACAATCGTGAATTCATCGTAAGTAACATTTCCCACATCAAATTTAATACGCAGATCGACAATAGGGACTATGTCACCGCGCAGATTGATAACGCCCTTAATAAAAGGTGGCGCATTGGCAATTTTGGTAACCGATTCATAACCGCGAATTTCTTTTACAGTAAGAATATCAATCGCATAGTTTTCATCACCCAGCGTAAAAGTCAGAAACTCTTGTGCGCCTTGGGTGCTTGCCCCTGTTGCGTCCATAATGCCTACCTTTAATAACAGCTAGTTCAAATTCGCGGCTACACGGCCGTGGCCAAATTCACATTGTGATTAACACTTAACGCCAGGGATTCAACATCCAGGATCAATGCGACACTGCCATCACCCATAATCGTTGCGCCTGCAATTCCCTGCACACGCTTGTAATGTTGTTCCAGGCTTTTAATTACCACTTGTTGTTGTCCAACCAGCGCATCCACAAATAACGCAAAGCGGTATTTATTGGTTTCAACCAACACAGCGATACCTTTGCTGATATCGGTAAATTGCGGCTCCAATTGCATGACTTTATAGAGCGACAGAATCGGCCAGTATTCATTGCGTACATGCAGTAATTGATCATCACCCGCCAGGGTTTTTATATCCTTCGCCGCAGGCTGCATGGATTCAACGATATGCACCAGCGGTACAATAAATGTCTGCTCACCAACGGAAACACACATACCGTCAACAATGGCGAGCGTGAGGGGTAAATGAATAGTAAAGGTGGCGCCCTGTCCTGCGCGGGATTCAATATCAATACGTCCACCCAGGCTTTGCACATTGCGTTTCACAACATCCATACCCACACCACGCCCGGATACATCGGTAACTGTAGCGGCCGTTGAAAAACCCGGTGCAAAAATTAATTGCCAGACATCTTCATCTTTGGGATTTTCACCAATGGGAATATTATTTTCGCGCGCTTTTTCCAGGATACGCTCGCGGTTCAAACCACCACCATCGTCACTGATACTGATAACAATATTGCCACCCTGTTGCGCTGCACGCAGCACCACAGTACCCGTGGGATTTTTGCCGCGCTCACTGCGAATCACTGCTGATTCAATGCCGTGGTCAATACTGTTGCGTACCAGATGCGTTAAAGGATCGACCAGTTTTTCAGTTAATCCTTTATCCAATTCAGTTTCGCCACCTTCGATAACCAAATCAATTTTTTTGCCCAACTTGGTAGACAAATCACGCACCACTCGTGGAAAACGATTGAACACAAACGACACAGGCAACATGCGAATGGACATGACTGCCTCCTGGATTTCACGGGTATTGCGCTCCAATTCATTGGCAACTGTTTGGAATTTTTCTCCCAATGCACCTTCCAAGCTTTTCCCCAGCAGACTCATCATGGATTGAGTAATTACTATTTCGCCAACCAGGTTGATCAGTTGGTCAACCTTAGCGACATCAACGCGGATAGATGAACTTTCAACATGCACCGGTTCATTATTTTTTCCTTTTGCCTGTGCAGCAACAGGTTCACTGACAGGTGATGGGGGGGATATAGGTGTCGCCGGAGCTGTTTTTTCCAATGCTGGTTTTTCAGGTGCTTCCTGTGGAGTTATCTCTTCAAAAAAACCAAATGATTCTGTAGCAACGGGAGCGATGGTCGCTGTTGGTGCCGATGCAGGATCAGGAATATCCTCAAAAAAGCCAAATGCATCTTCAGTTACAGGCTCATCAAAAAATCCGTAGGCGTCTTCCCCAACTTTATCGTCGGTAAAAAATCCATAAGCATCATTGCCAGTATTTGCTGGTGTAGATGAAACATCTCCTGCGGTAACCAACTCCAATTTTTTGGTTAACTCCTGAACGTGCCCCCAATCCAGGTCTTCATTGGCGCGATAACAGCGCAGAATTTCCTTGAGTTGATCAACGGAACTTAAAAATAAATCGACCATGCCCGCAGTAATTGCCATTTTTCCCTGGCGGATTTTATCCAGCAGGCTCTCCATAATGTGAGTTACGCTGGCCAGTGCATCAAAACCAAAAATTCCACTGCCGCCTTTAATGGAATGCGCGGCCCGGAAAATACTGTTCAGCATTTCCGCATCCGGATTACTTACATCCAGATCCAGTAATAGCTGTTCCATTTCCTCAAGGTGCTCCTGGCTCTCCTCGAAAAAAACAGCGTGAAATTGCTTCATGTCAATCGACATAACCAAAACCCTTTGCGTACAGAGTTGCACTGCCAACAATTATTGTCGCAATTAGCCCATTACTTTCTTGGCAATTTCCAGTAATTTGCTGGGATCAAACGGTTTTACCATCCAGCCGGTAGCACCCGCAGCCCGCCCCTGCGCTTTCATTGAATCACTCGCTTCAGTGGTTAACACAACAATCGGTGTGCGGATATGGGCGGGTAAACCACGCAAGGATTTAATCAGCGTAAGTCCGTCCATATTGGGCATATTTTGGTCGGTGAGAACAAAATCATAGGTTTTGGTTTTACATAAATTAAATGCTTCCAATCCATCTTTAGCGGCAGTCACTGTATAGCCTGCCGACTTGAGTGTTACTTCCACCATTTGCCGTACAGATACAGAATCATCCACAATTAACACATGCTTACTCATATCAATTACCCTGAGTGATAATTAAATTTTCTTGCGCCGCTCTTCACCGTTATAAAATATTTTCCGCAGATCCAACATACAAATAGACACATCATCTTTATACTGATCGCGCGCCGTATATTCACGCAATGCATTAACCAAAACACCTTGTAAATCGTCACTTTCTTTTTTCATCAACTCAGCAACCCTTGCCGATGAAAAAGAAACACCATCTGCATTCAATTCCTCTATCAACCCATCGCTATAGGCTATGATGGTTCCCCTATTGGAAAAATTACAGGTGATAACATCCGCATCAAACATATCCTCATCCAATATTCCCAGCGCCATATGCCGGGAACTGAACATGTGCAATACGTCACCCCCATCTACCCAATAAGCCGTTGGCATGCCGCCGTTCCATACATCAATTTTTTTTTCCTCCTGATGCAACTGAATCAGGATGGCAGCTACAAAACGATCCTGCGGTGTATCGCGAATTAATTTTTTATTGATTTCGGTCACTATGGCATGAAGATGAAAGCCTTTTGCGACCATGCTATTAAACACGGAAGCTACAGGCATAATGGTAATGGCTGCTGACAAACCATGCCCCGTAGCGTCGGCCAATAAAAAATACAGATCCCCAACGGGGGAAATTTTGGCCAGTGCAATATCACCACTAAATGAAGAGGACGACTTTAACCAAGTGGATACGCCATCAATCGTCTGGCTGTTTTGTTTCAAAAAATATTCGTAGGTAAATTTTGCTATCGACTCTTCGCGCTCTGCCTCTTTTTTAAATCGCTCCAACTCACTATTTTGCAAACTGATAACACGTTGCATGGCGGCCGATTTAATCAAGGCGCTGACCTTTAACGCCAGCAGCGATAAATTCACCGGTTTGATAATGTAATCAGCCACACCGCACGCAAAACAATTTTCCAGAAAAACGGGATCCTCCTTGGCGCTAATCATGATAATAGGCGGATTTTGCCATGCGACATCCGTATTGATCATTCCCAATAATTCCAGTCCATTGCCATCGGGAAGCTGGTAGTCCAGCAAAATCAAATCAATATTTATCCCCCTATTAATAAATCCGACTGCACCAACGAGGTTATAGGCAGAGAGTGTTTCAAACCCTTTGGTGAGTAAAAATTGGCAAAAAAGACCATTGAGCGATTCATCATCATCGACAACCAGGATATATGGTGGTGTATTGGAGAAGTCGCTCATAATGATTAACTATGCTTAAGAGTCCTTTACGTGTTTACCTTAGGAGGCTCTGAAATATTTATTTATCGTCATACCCGCGCACGCGGGTATCCATAAAATTCAACAACATGGATTAGCTGCGCTGGTCTACGGCTCCTGCTTTCGCAGGAATGACGATTAATTCAGAGTTTACCTTAGTTAATTTCAATAATTTTCTGTAAATTAGCAAGCTGTAATATTTCCCTTGGAGCTGACTTTAAATTAGTAATAATCAGTTTTGCATGATTGGCCTGGACTTTTTTTTGCGACATCACCAGCAACCCTATACCTGCACTATCAATATATTCCAGGTCACTGCAATCCAGAGTAATAGCACCCGGATTTTCCAGGGCAGCAGTAATTTTTAAATTGAATTCTGCACTGGATGAATAATCGAATCGCTTGGGCATTCTGATTGTTGCTGTATTGGGCATAAGAATCTCCATTCATGACGTTAGAAAAGATCTACCGAACCACTTGTTACTGAGCTTGAGGAAACAGGATTGTGTCGTTGGCGTAAACCAGCTGATTGATAGCTGGACAATTCGTCGGCCAGTTGCGAAAAATTGCTTCCCGCTACCGATAAAGAGCTGGCAATGGGAATTAACTCTTCAAGGCGCTGAATGGTGTGGCGTATGTTTTGGGTAGACATATCCTCAAACTGCAACGCGCGCATAGCATTGTGCAACTGTTCTACTAGCGCCCCTACAATAGGTTCCATTTCTTTGGTGACTTGCTGATCACGCTCCGCACGCCGGATTAAATTGTCGCTCACCAATTTCATTTCCGCTTTAACTTGCAAGACATAGGTCATATCTTGCGATGCAGCGTCACTGACAGTGGTTTTCAAATCGTCAATTCCCCGCGCTATTTCACGCAATTGGGTTTGAATTGCCATACTAAATCCTGCCGAGCGATTTGATAGTGCACGCACTTCATCCGCCACAACCGCAAATCCCCTACCACTATCTCCCGCCCGTGCGGCCTCTATTGCTGCATTAAGCGCCAGCAAATTGGTTTGCGATGCAATCTGATCTATATCCTGCAAGGCCTTCAATGCGCGCGGCATCTGTTCTGATATAAACCCCACCTTCTCAACCAGCTCCATAAATGATGAACTCATATGAACGGTAGTATCGACAAAGCGATTCAACAGCTCATAAGTGCTATCGGCAAAATTGCTCATGTGCTCGGAAATGGAACCATTCGAGTTTTCGTCATGGACCTCATACAACAAGGCTTTTACACTTTGCTGTTGCTCCTCCAATAATTCTTTGATTTTTTGGAAGGACATAGTGAGGGTATTGGCTGCATCAGATTGAATACCTATCTGTGCGGCGAGGTTGTGCATCCCCTCTTGCACAACGTCATTAATAATTGCACCGGTTTGATTTATAACTGCAGAAGGTGGAGTTGCGTTATCGATAGAATCCAATGCAGCAGGCACAGATTGTTTGTTTGCAGTGGAAAATAATGCGTAGCCAAGCACCGACGACGCGAATACAGAACCAAGGACAGGATGAAGGAATACTCCTGACAAGCACCCGCCAAGCAAAGCGATAGCAATTAGCAAAAGTAATTTCACTTGCATAAGTGCATCCAACTCCATTGAGTCCATGACCAGCCATGCATGCTTAGCCCCCATTCACCAAGGGAGATAAAAACGATTATTTAAAAGTAGCAGGTTTATTTCCGTTTGCTTTGCCCACAAAAAGATTGAGGGAGTCTTTAATAAGCGAAGTAAGGATTGTTTGATTTAATCGAAGATAATCGAGGGTAAAGCGCTAATTATTAATTTCTTTATCGCGAATTATTCTAATTTTTAGAAATAAAAAAAGCCGGCAATTATTCGTTGCCGGCTTTTTTGTGAGGCGAAACAGGAAATATTATTGAACTTCCAATGTCCCTTCTTCTATTTTGGCTTTCCAGATTTGCGGGCCAGTGTTGTGTACTGATTCGCCACGCGAATCTACCGCAACAGTGACGGGCATATCTTTGACGTCAAATTCATAAATTGCTTCCATTCCCAACTCAGGGAAGCCGAGTACCTTGGCGGATTTAATCGCCTGCGCAACCAGATATGCGGCGCCACCCACTGCCATCAGGTAGACAGATTTATTATCGCGAATCGCTTCAATCGCCGCCGGACCGCGTTCGGATTTGCCGATCATGCCAAGCAAGCCCGTTTGCTCCAGCATGGTACGAGTGAATTTGTCCATACGGGTTGCGGTGGTCGGGCCCGCCGGTCCGACTACTTCATCGCGGATCGGATCAACCGGGCCTACGTAATAAATGAAGCGACCTTTCATGCTCACCGGTAGCTCTTCGCCCTTGGCCAGCATATCCGTCATCTTCTTATGCGCCGCATCGCGACCAGTCAGCATTTTGCCGGAGAGTAATACTGTCTCACCGGTTTTCCATTCCAGCACATCGGCAGGAGTGACGGTGTCCAGATTTACGCGGCGCACGCTGTCGCCCACGTCCCAGCTAATTTCCGGATAGTCTTCCAACGAGGGCGGCGTTTGCAGCGCCGGGCCTGAGCCATCCAACACAAAGTGTGCATGGCGCGTGGCCGCACAGTTAGGGATGATGGCAACCGCTTTGTTGGCCGCGTGAGTGGGATAATCTTTGATTTTTACATCGAGCACGGTAGTCAAACCACCCAGCCCCTGGGCGCCAATACCCAGGCGATTTACTTTCTCGTACAGCTCGATACGCAATTCCTCATAGCGATCTTTTGCACCACGCGCTTGCAGTTCCTGGATATCCACGGGATCAAGCAGCGCTTCTTTCGCCAGCAACATGGCTTTTTCCGCGGTACCACCGATACCTATACCGAGCATTCCCGGTGGGCACCAGCCCGCCCCCATCTTGGGCACTTGTTCCAACACCCAGTCCACTACCGAATCAGATGGATTCAGCATCGCAAATTTTGTTTTTGCTTCAGATCCGCCGCCTTTAGCCGCTACATGTACATCAACGGTATTGCCGGGGACTATGTTGTAGTGAATAACAGCGGGTGTGTTATCGCCGGTGTTTTTGCGCGCACCATCCGGATCAGCCAGGATCGATGCACGCAATACGTTATCGGGATTCATATAGGCGCGGCGTACCCCTTCATTGACCATATCGGTGAGGCTCATTTGTGCGTCCCACTGCACATCCATGCCTACAGTCACAAATACCGTGACGATACCGGTGTCCTGACAGATAGGACGATGGCCCATCGCACACATGCGTGAGTTGATCAGGATTTGCGCCATGGCATCTTTCGCCGCCTTGCTCTGCTCGCGCTCATAGGCCTGATGTACAGCCTGAATAAAATCAACGGGGTGGTAATAGGAAATAAATTGCAGCGCATCGGCGACGCTGTCGATCAAATCTTGTTGGCGAATCACGGTTGGCATAGTGGACTTCTCGATTGTTAGGTCGTAAAGCGGAACGGGTAAAAAAGTGGCGCTAATTCTACACCATCAGCCCCGATAGTTTCAGACACAAAAAGGCACGGCATCTTAATTGCCCCATGACGTGCAAATACACCACGAATTACTAGACTGAACTGAGTAACAACTCAAAGGAATCAATCTGTTATGAACGCACTATCACTACGCTTTAAGCTGAGCTTAAGTGTCGCCCTTATTCTCGCATTCAGTATGGGGAGCCTAAGCTTTGTAGCTTGGCGTTCGATGTCTCAAAATGCCGCCACCTCCATCGCGCATAGCTCCAGCTCCATGCAGGAAACGATTGATAGCCGCCTGCGCGATATAGCCCAAACCAGTGCGCTAAAAACCAGCAGCCTGCTCAACCGCAATGCCGATACTGCACTGCATCTAGCCAGTATTCTCAGCAGCACCGCGCTTGGCGGCAGCGCGCCAAACTACTCGCGCGCGCAGGTCAAACAGCTCACCCAGGATGTGTTACTTGCCTCACCCTCAGCTTCAGCCATCTACGCCCAGTTTGATCCTAATGGCTACGATGGGCGTGATGCCGAATTTGCTAATGATCGTCTTTACAGCTCTGAAATTGGCTCTATGGCGCTCTACTGGGTTGCCAATAACGGCTCGGCAGAATTCAACCGCGTTAACTATTCAACCCAAACTGACACCAGTCGGGATGCGAACGGCCAACGTAAATCTGAATGGTATCTGTGCAGTAAAGACAGTTTGAAAACCTGTTTGATGGAGCCCTATCTTTATGAAATCAGCCCCGGCAACCAGATGCTAATGACATCGCTGGTTGCCCCTGTGCTCGTCAATGGTAAGTTTCGCGGTGTAAGCGGAATTGATATCAACTTACCCGTACTGCAAGAGCAATTGCTGGCTCAGGCAGAAGCACTCTACGCGGGCAAAGCCAGCTTGTACCTGCTAAGCAGCAAGAACCTTGTCGTAGCCAGCAACCAACATCCCGAGCTGTTGGGCAAACCGCTAGAACAAGGCGATAGCGCACTGGCCCAAGCCCTGGCACAAAACAGCCAAAGCCAGTTTGTTTACAATGACCAGATTATTACCGTTAAACCCATCATTATTGATGCCGTGCAAAACCAATGGAAAATAGTAATCGCCACACCGCGCGCGCTGGCGTATGGCGTAGTCAATGACCTTTCCGCGTCGCTCCAGGACAGCAGTGTTAAAACCGCTAGCCATATGATTGGCCTTGCGTTGATTTTGTTGGTGGTCTTTGTTGTCGTAGTCTCACTCTGGATCAAAACGGCAACCAAACCCATTGTGCGCATGAGTGACATGATGCGCGAACTCGCCAGCTCCGACGGCGACCTCACGCAAAAATTAATTCCCTCCAATGACAAAGAATTAATTGATATGGCTAGTGGCTTTAATAGCTTCACGGAAAAGTTGCGCGACATGATTATCGCCATCAAACAGGATTCTGAAAAACTGAAACAACAGAGCAACAATCTAACCAGCACCTCAAAAAACACACGTTCGGCAACTGAGATCCAGGTCGAGCAAATTCAAAATATTATGACTGCCATTCACGAAATGTCAGCGACCGCCAATGAAGTCGCCAAGCTGGCAAGCAACACATCCAACGATTCTGAAATATCCGTCAAGTCTATTAATGAAGCTCGGGGTTTATTTCAAAGTACGCTTAAAGAATTCCAAGGTGTGGCAACTGATTTTTCTGACTCCAGTAAAAAAATCCAACTGGTAGCCGAGAGCAGCAGCAAAATTAGCGGTATTACTGACGTCATCCAGGGTATTGCGGCGCAGACAAACCTGCTAGCACTTAACGCTGCCATTGAAGCAGCGCGCGCAGGCGAACAAGGACGAGGGTTTGCGGTAGTTGCGGATGAAGTCCGCTCACTGGCAGCGCGCACGCAACAATCAACGGAAGAAATTAAAAATTTGATTCTTGCTTTGCAGCAACAGGTAGATCAATCCGTTGTGCAAATTAATCACAATACCCAGCGTGTTGGCGACACACTCATTGAAGCAGAACATGCCTATAAACGATTAACAACAGCAACAGAAGGAATTAACGCCATCATTGGTAGTTCCTATCAAGTTGCTGCCGCAGCCGAGGAGCAAAATCAGGTGACTGAGGAAATTAACCGCAATATTTCTGCAATAGGTGATGCCACCCGGGAGTTGGAGCAGCTCTCAAATAACATTTATTCGGCAAGCGGCAACGTCGACAAAATCACCCAGGATATAGATAAGCATTTATCGCAATTACGTTGTTAGTGTTTGTGCAGCCCAAAAATCATCGACTGCGCTAAAAAGAAAAAGGGGATCGATTGATAATCGACCCCCTTTTTTTGATGAACAACTGCAACGTTAATCAGCAATCATCATTTAGGCGCGGTGCCCATTTGTTGCTTGATTTGTAAAATTTCGCGGTTGGTGCTGCGACGGAATTCATCGATTGCGGAAATTGCATCCTCATTGGAGCGTATGCGTGCCGCCAGACTATCCAGTGCGGTTAATTCCAATTCCATTTTATCCAACTGCTCTTTCATATTTTGCACGCTTTGGGTTTGCTTGCTTACGCTCGTGCTCATACCATCAATTTTTGCCGCGGCAGCATCGGCTTCGGTTTTATTCGCACCAACTTCCTGCTTGAGCGAACCTAAACCCGTTTTTGCATCTGTTCCCAGTTTCTGGGCATTGGCGGCATCGCGCCCAACAGCTGCTGTCTTTTCAACATTAGCCGCAATAGCTTTGCGGTTCTCTTCCGCCAAGGTAGCAATGCGACGAGCTTCGGCATCCAGCTTTTTCAAGTTGGATTGCAAGGTCACGACTGATGCGCTGGATTCCTCTGAGGTCAAACTCAGTTGCTGTTCCAACCCCTGAATACGCGTATCCGCCTGTTGTAACTTGGCCTGTGCCTGGAATAATTGCCAGCCCAGAAAACCTGCACCACCAGCGGCAACCAGTGCAATTACCAGCGCAATGGCGGGTACGCTACTGGTTTGGGCCGGTGCCGGAGCATAGGCAGGTGTCGATTGTGGAGTCGGTTTGCGCGCAGGCCGCGCAGGAGGTAAATCGTCGTCTTGGTCATGTGCTTGGGGTTGTTGACGGCGCGATGCGGATTCCGGCGGCTCAGACATTCCGCCAGTAGATAATGTGGGTTCTCTGCGTTCCATAACAACAAATACCTTAACGATAAGACAGTGATCGAGATGAGTAACAAGTGTGCGCGCATTTTATAGCAGCGGCCAGTACAAACATAGGCCAGGTATTTTATTTCGCACAATAAAAAACGGGCGCGAGGCCCGTTTTTTGTACCGCCAAACCCCTTACTTACTGTAGTTGGAGTTTACGAATTCCCAGTTTACCAACGCCCAGAAAGCGTTCATGTAAGTTGGACGCGCATTGCGGTAATCGATGTAGTAAGCGTGTTCCCACAGATCCACAGTCAGGATCGGAGTAACTGATGCATCGGTCAAAGGAGTAGCAGCATTGCTGGTGTTAACAATTGCCACAGAACCATCCGCCTTTTTCACCAACCAGGTCCAGCTTGAACCAAAGTTGTTGATCGCAGAGTTGGTAAAGTCTTCTTTGAATTTATCGAATGAACCGAATGCTTTGTTAATTGCTTCAGCTACTGCGCCAGTTGCTGCGCCGCCACCGTTAGGGCTCAGGCAGTGCCAATAGAAAGTGTGGTTCCAGATTTGTGCCGCATTGTTGAACACACCGCCGGATGAAGTCTTGATGATATCTTCCAGGCTTTTGCCTTCAAATTCGGTACCGGGGATCAAACCGTTCAACTTATCAACATAAGTTTTGTGATGCTTACCGTGGTGGAATTCCAGGGTCTCAGCAGAAATGTGGGGAGCCAATGCATCTTTTGCGTAAGGCAATGCAGGTAATTCAAAAGCCATGATGTTTCTCCTAGTTCACGGTTGTTTAGGTTCTGTCTTGATCTTGGTTCAAATCGGTAGCGAATAATAACAACTAAATGAAATTGGCATTATTAAAAATTCGCTATCGCGAAAATTGAGGGCTATCAATTGCTCGAAGCCATTACTAAAAATAATTACCCAGGCCAGAAACAATTACGGCCCACTAGGGGCCGTAACGTTTGCGGGGTCGGCTTACATCATGCCGCCCATACCACCCATGCCGCCCATATCGTGGCCATGGCCACCAGCAGCAGGTTTGTCTTCTGGCAAATCAGCAACCATCGCTTCGGTAGTGATCATCAGGCCAGCGATAGAACCAGCCGCTTGCAATGCAGAGCGGGTTACTTTGGCCGGGTCAAGGATACCCATTTCGATCATATCGCCGTATACACCGGTCGCTGCGTTGTAACCGAAGTTGCCAGTGCCTTTCTTAACCTGGTCCGCGACAACTGATGGCTCATCACCGGCATTGGCAACGATCTGGCGCAATGGCGCTTCCATCGCACGGCGCGCGATACCGATACCCGCGTTTTGGTCTTCGTTGTCACCTTTCAGGTCAGCGATTGCCGCAACAGCGCGCAGCAATGCAGTACCACCTCCAGGGACCACGCCCTCTTCTACCGCAGCACGGGTAGCGTGCAGGGCGTCTTCAACGCGGGCTTTTTTCTCTTTCATTTCAACTTCAGTTGCTGCTCCCACTTTGATTACTGCAACACCACCAGCCAATTTCGCTACGCGCTCTTGCAGTTTTTCACGGTCGTAGTCAGATGAAGTTTCTTCGATTTGAACACGGATTTGTTGCACACGGGTTTTGATTTCTTCTGCGTTACCGGCACCATCAACGATAGTGGTGTTGTCTTTGTTCATGGTTACGCGTTTTGCAGTACCCAAATGCTCGATAGTCGCGCTTTCCAGATCCAGGCCTACTTCTTCAGAAATTACAGTACCGCCAGTCAATACAGCGATATCTTGCAACATCGCTTTACGACGATCGCCGAAACCAGGCGCCTTAACAGCAGCTACTTTTACGATGCCGCGGATGTTGTTTACCACCAGAGTTGCCAGAGCTTCGCCTTCAACGTCTTCAGCAACGATTACCAACGGCTTGCCTGATTTGGCAACACCTTCCAACACTGGCAGCAATTCGCGGATGTTGGAGATTTTTTTGTCAACCAACAGGATGAACGGATGATCGTGCTCAACGCTCATGTTGTCCTGATTGTTGATGAAGTACGGAGAAAGGTAACCGCGGTCAAACTGCATACCTTCTACTACGTCCAGCTCGTTTTCGAGGCTGGTACCTTCTTCAACGGTGATAACACCTTCTTTACCTACTTTTTCCATCGCCTCGGCAATCAACTCACCGACAGAGGTATCGCTGTTTGCAGAGATGCTACCTACTTGAGAGATAGATTTGGTATCAACACATGGCTGGGCGATAGATTGAACATGCTTAACCGCAGCAGCGATGGCTTTATCAATACCGCGTTTCAGATCCATCGGGTTCATGCCAGCAGCAACCGATTTCAAACCTTCGTTTACAATCGCTTGCGCCAATACGGTAGCGGTAGTAGTACCGTCACCCGCGTCATCAGATGCTTTGGACGCAACTTCTTTCAGCATTTGCGCGCCCATGTTTTCGAACTTGTCTTTCAGGCTGATTTCTTTCGCAACAGACACACCGTCTTTAGTGATGGTTGGTGCACCGAAGGATTTTTCCAACACTACGTTACGGCCTTTTGGACCAAGGGTCGCTTTAACCGCATCGGCCAGGATGTTTACACCGGCCAACATACGTTGACGCGCGCTATCACCAAATTTCACTTCTTTAGCTGACATATTCTCAATTCCTAAAAACTTTTGTTAATCCGCGAAGCTGACGCAATGCAACTTCACATTCAATTCTTGTCGCGCCTGGCTTACACCAAAACAGCTTTGATATCGGACTCGCTCAGGATCACCAGCTCTTCACCATCAATATTGATGGTATCGCTGCCTGCATACTTACCGAACACTACAACATCGCCCACTTTTACGTCCAACGGACGCAATTCACCGCTAGCCAGTACGCGGCCATTGCCTACCGCGAGCACTTCGCCCTGGTTCGGTTTCTCTTTTGCAGCACCAGACAGGATGATGCCACCGGCAGTTTTGGTTTCTTCTTCTTTGCGACGAACAACAACGCGATCATGTAACGGACGAATTTTCATGGAACTTTGTCTCCTAACAAAACAGGTTTAACGTGCCTGGAGCCGGACTCAGGTATGAGCATGGGGGCTCCGCGTGATGACATATAGGGACAGCCTGACAAGTTTCAAGGCCGTCCATTAAGGCCACCGATTTTATAGGGGCTAGCCCCTAAATAGTGACCTAAAAGCGGTGACCTAAAAGCGGTGACAACTATCTGGGGCCAGTTTTGGAGATTTCAACGGAAGAAGGATGAAAATTATCGAAAGAAGGTCGCTTTTATTGGTTTTTGGGGGCTTTAGAAGTAGGTGATTCGGGTTGTTGTTCAATAAGTGCACCGGATTTTGCACTATCGCCCTCTTTTGGCTGGGCCCCCTGATGTTCATAGACGGTTCCAGTCGATGAATTAAAGGGTTCCGCCTTAAAGGGATTTGCACCAAAACCGGCAGTATTAAAGCCGCGCGCACTGGCGCTCACGGCCAATTTGGCGAGCCAGCGCTTAAGCAATAGCCCGCGCACAAACGGGATGAAACAGAGCAATGCTATAAAATCCGTGATAAAACCGGGAATAATCAATAGCACCGCGCCAATGGCTTTAAATAGCCCATCAGCCATGCTGCGACCTGGCAAAGCACCACCGCGCATACCCTGTGCGGCGCGCAACATGCTCGATGCACCGAGGTAGCGAAGCACATTAATACCCACAATAATCATGGCCACCAACCAGGCGATCACTGCCAAAGCCCCTACTTCACCGCCGACTTCAATCATCAGCCAGAGTTCAAGCACCGGTAATAAAAAGATCGGAAGCAAAGGTAAGCGCATCAGTAAAATCCAAGGTCAAAGAGACAGCCAGTTTATCACTAGTCACTTGCACCCAGCGACACATGCATTTATTCGTCCTTCCTGGTCGATTGCGCTCAATGTTAGTGAATATCAACTTGCAACAGAAATACTCTTTTCGGGTTTATCAACGCCTACAAGTCAATTACAGTGACCGCAACATTTATGAGTAAAGTCACCATGGAACCACCCTCTACCACTTCAGTGGCGACAAACAGAGAGGCCATTTATCTGGCATTGATGTCCGTTCCCGCGGGCAAGGTCATTACCTATGGACAACTAGCCTCACTGGCGGGATTGCCCGGTGCCGCACGCTTGGCGGGAAGCACCTTGAGCACTTTACCGGAAAAAACGGAACTGCCCTGGCACCGGGTAATTAATTCGCAAGGGAAAATATCCCTGCCCATCGATTCAGCGTCGTATAAAAAACAACTGCAGCGTTTGAAAGCAGAAGGCATAGAAATAAAAAATGGAAAAATCAGCTTACGCATTTACGGTTACAATAACTAATCAGCCCCACTCTGGCGGCAATAAATAATTGGCAATACACTTTATGACATCATCTTCGCAAGATCTGCCGGAACACGATAATTACAAAGGCTGGCGCGGGATCAAGCGCGCATTTGCCACCCCTTCTGCACTCACGATGTTTTGCCTTGGCTTTGGCTCAGGCTTGCCATTTTTATTAGTGGGCGGCATGACATTGTCAACCTGGCTGCGTGATATTGGTTTTGAGTTAAGTGTGATTGGCTTAATCAGCTTCGCCGGATTTTTTTATGTGCTCAAATTTTTATGGGCACCGTTGATCGATAAATATAGCCTGCCATTTTTAGGGCGCCGCAAAGGCTGGCTGGTGGTATCGCAAATCCTGTTAATTGCCGCATTAATTTCAATCGCACTACTGGGACCTGAATCATCGCTCAGTTTATTTATTATTTTAGTAGGACTAGCTGCCTTTGCGGGTGCAACTTTAGATACCGTGGTTGATGCCTACCGCATTGAAATTGCCCCCATAGAATTTCAGGCTGCACTGGCCGCGACCTATATTTTAGGTTATCGCATTGCCTTGATTGTCTCCGGCGCGATTGCACTTTATCTCGCAGAATTACTGGGTTGGAGCAATACTTATCTGATCATGGCGCTCTGCCTGCTCATTCCATTAATTGCCGCCGTAGTTTCCAAAGAACCACAAACTGAACGGGCACTGGCCGTGCGCGATGTTCATATTGTGGATGCGTTTATCAAACCCTTTCAGGATTTTTTTTCACGCAACGGGGTATTACTGGCATTGGCATTATTGGTGTTTGTCGGTTTATTTAAATTGCCCGATCAAATGATTGGCGTTATGGCGGGGCCTTTTTATTTGGACTCAGGTTATACCAAAGCTGACATCGCCACTGTCTCTAAATTATTTGGCGTTTGGGTGGGAATCGCCGGTGCATTTATAGGCGGGATTTGTATTGCTGCATTCAGTATGCGCAGCATGTTGTTTGTTGCCACCGTCATAGTATCAATATCCAATATTGCCTATTTACTGATGGCCAGTAATCCGGGAGAGAGCTGGGCATTTTTTGCAACCATCAGTGCTGACAACATTTCACAGGGCTTTGCCGGTGTGGTGCTGGTTGCATTTATGTCCAGCTTGACTAACCAGAATTTTACGGCGACACAATATGCATTACTTGCGTCGCTGGCCAATTTGCCCGGTAAATTTATCGGGGGGTTATCCGGGTATATTGTCGAGGCGACCAGCTATTCCTGGTTTTATATTTTTAGCAGTTTGTCCGTAATACCCACTCTACTTATTCTGGCCTGGCTGTGGAAGCGGCTGCAAAAAACTGATTAGTTTAAGTAGCCCGTATGGAGCTTGCGCAATACGGGAACGCGATGAAAACATAATACGAGAATATCAAGAAAATCCCGTAATACGTTTCACTCCTTACGGGCTACTCATAAAAAAGCCCTGTTGATTGAACAGGGCTTTAAATTTTGATGCCAGTTTTTTTGTCGCAAGCATGAATAAAATATTAATCGCGAAAGTTTTCAAACTGCATTGGCATACCCAATTCTGCCGCGCGCAAGGCGGCAATACATTCTTGCAAGTCGTCACGCTTTTTGCCGGTCACACGCACTTGTTCGCCCTGGATACTGGCCTGCACTTTCAGCTTTTTGTCTTTCACCAAAGCAACGATTTTTTTGGCCAGGTCTTTATCGATACCGGTGCGCACGGTGACATCGCGCTTCACTTGCTTGCCAGCACTTTTGATCTGGCCGATCTCCAGGCAGCTCACATCAATGCCGTTTTTTGCCATGGCGGGCCTGAGTAAATCCAGCATTTGATCAAGTTGCATTTCAACATCAGAGGTAAGGGTAATCTCATACTCCTTAAGTTCGAAACTTGCGTTCACGCCTTTAAAATCAAAACGATTGGTAATCAAGCGTTGCGCCTGGTCTACCGAATTGGTCAGCGCGTGTTTATCAACTTCTGAAACCACATCAAACGATGGCATAACTAACCTCTTTCAACAAAATGAAATCACTACAACGATTATTAATATCGCGGCTTTTAAACAATCAGCGTTGCAAACGCAATCGCACAAATCCAGAACAATAACGAGCGGGTATACAGCGGCAAACTCGATTTAACCAATGCAAATGAATAGGCAGGCTCAGAGTGAGTGGTAATCACATCACCGGTCAGGTCTTCAATAATATCCTGACTCTCCTCTTTCATTGATTCCTGTAATTCAGTTTTTTCATTCGGAGCCATTTCTGCCATGGCCGCAGTAGAACACTCGGTAGCTGCGCCCAAGGCTCCACGCAAACATTCATTCAATACATAATCTGATGGACTCTGCACATCCAATAAATTTTTACGCAACGGACAGGTTTCAAAATTACCGACAAACGCCCAGGTAACTCCCATCAAACGCACAGCAGGCAATTCCAATAGCCACAGCCATTTATTGGCAGTCGCCAAGGTTTCACTACCTTCTTCGGAAAAGTCGCGATACAACACACTCAAGCGATACAATAAAGCGCCAAAAGGTCCGGCAATAAAAAACCAGAAAAGCACTGCAAACATACGTTCAAAACCACGATAGGCAAACACTTTCAAAGCTTCGGTATGCAGCCCGCGCCAATCGCTCACATCCGCTACTGCATCTGTGGTGCGTAAACGGTCAAGCAACTGCGCTGCCGCAACGCTGTCGCCACGCGTAGCAAGCGCGATGTACTCCTGTGCATCCACCAAAATATTCCCGCGCCCGAGGCTGTAGAGCAACACCGGCACGTACAGGAAAAATAACCATTGTTTACCGGCAAACTGATGCACAAATAAAAACAAAATCACCAGCACAGCCAATGGAACCAGCAGCGCCACTACCAAGGGCAATGCAGGTGCGGCAGAAAGGCCGGGGATTTTTTGCAGGTGGTTGGTCAACCATTTGAACCAGCCGTCATACTGGAGAATGCTGGCCGAGCCAAGCCAATAGACGATAGCAAGTACGGCAACCAGGCTGAGAAAAATCATTTTTGTTTAATCACCCGTCAGTCAATAAAAGGAAAAATGGTATCAGCGAAGCACATTGCGATAACGCTGCCAATCAAAAGCCGGACCAGGGTCAGTTTTACGACCAGGGGCAATATCTGAATGGCCGGTAATACGCTCAGGCGTTAGTTTAGGATAAGTCAGCAGCAACTGGCGAGAAACTTTCTCCAGCGCAGTATATTGTGCATCTGTGTAGGGAATATCATCGGCCCCCTCCAGCTCAATACCTATACTGTAATCGTTGCAATTGGCGACGCCAGCAAAACTGGAGCTGCCCGCATGCCAGGCGCGCGAGTCAAAAGGAACAAACTGGGTGATTTTGCCGTCACGCTCGATGAATAAATGCGCGGAAACCTTCAATTCAGCGATAGTTGCAAAATAGGGATGCACACTCGCGTCCAGTTTATTTTGAAAAAATTGCTGCACGTAGCCACCACCAAAATCCCCCGGTGGCAAGCTGATGTTATGGATAACGAGCAAGCTGATAGCAGTATTGTCAGGGCGTTGATTGAAATTGGGGGATAAACACGGTTCAGCCCCTTCAATCCAGCCATCATTAATATGTACTGTATTTTCTGTCATTTGTTGCACCGCGCGGGTAAAGGAGGTTCCCAAGCAGGGCTTGGGAACAAAACCATCGGGATCTTAGGCGGGAATAGTCCGGTCTTCTGCCCACAAACGCAACTGTGTTATTTGCTCCGCCATCACCACCGAGAGTGGGCTGGTAGCCGCAATTTCATGCAATAAAATTTCCGTCGAGAGAGGTTTGCCTTCCGCGCTGGCAGTATAAAGTGCAGCGATAATAGCCTGTTCAATTTCTGAACCCGAAAAACCCTCGGTCGTTTCAGTCAATTGGTCGAGATTAAAATTGGCCAACGGACAATTGCGTTTACGCAAATGGATGGTAAAGATGTCTTTGCGCACAGTTTGATCGGGCAAATCGACAAAAAAGATTTCGTCCAAGCGCCCCTTGCGGATTAATTCCGGCGGCAACCGCGAAATATCATTACTGGTAGCAACAATAAAGACTTGCGTCCGCCGCTCTGCCATCCAGGTCAACAAGGTACCGAGCAACCGCTGTGATACACCATTATCGTTTCCGTCCTGGGCCATACCTTTTTCAATTTCATCCAGCCACAAAACACAGGGCGACATAGCATCAGCCAGCTTCAACGCCTCGCGCAAATTGCGTTCGGTTTCGCCATGGAATTTATTGTAGAGCGCACCCATATCCATACGCATCAGCGGCAAGCCCCATAATCCGGCGACCGCCTTGGCCGCAAGGCTTTTGCCGCCCCCTTGCACGCCGAGCAACAAAATTCCCTTGGGGCGATCAAGCGTGGAATCGTCATCGTTAAATGCATCGCGCCGGGTTAACAACCAGCGCTTCAAATTATGCAAACCGCCCACATTGGAAAAATCTTCAGTCTGCTGCTCAAAGCTGACTACGCCTTCCATATCCAACAATGCAAACTTGGCTTTATTGATACGCGGCAAATCATCTTCGCCCAGGGAACCATCATTCCAGATAGCGGCGCGTACCAAACGGCGCGCATCACTCACACTCATACCCTGCAAATTGTTCACTACTTTTTTGAGTGTAATATTGTCAGTTTTGACACGGCCACCCGCATGGCGATCAGACCAGTCTTTCGCTTCCTCGCGAATAATCTCCATGATCTTGTCGTCGTCAGGTAAAGCCAGCGAATAGGATGCGCTGTAACGTGTCAGTTCGGGCGGCAAACGCAATTGAAAACTGAGCAGGACAAGCGTGTGCGGCACTGCAAAATGATTGAGTGCAATATCTTTTAACAAGCGTACAACTTGTGGCTGGTCAGTGAGGAAAGGATGCATATCGCAGAGCGCAAACATCGCCGGTTGTTGCTGTTGTTTGATGTAGCGCAACATTTCTTCCGGCTCATTCAATTCGCTACCTTTGGGCACCAGTTGCGGGCCAAAATTCAAACGCCCAAGGCCGTCGGTAATCGACCAGCGATGCAAATCCTTACCATGTTTGTTGGCGACTTTAAGCAATATATCCAGTGCTTTTTTTTCTTCGAAGGTTTCAATCACTAACAGCGGGATGCGGGAATCGAGTAATAGTTTTATTTCGTCAACGTCTTGCACACTTATCTCCTTTTGGCCCAATGAATAATTATGTTGGCTCAGGAGCTCAGCATGCAGCGGGTGCTGCATGCTTGCAATAGTTTTTTATGGAAGTTTTACCACCATCAAGGGGCGCTGATCTCAATCACCTGACGCAAGCGGATATCACCACTGGAAGCTCCCACCTGGATTTCATAGCGGCCGGCATCCACCACATAAGCTTTTTTCTGATCGTCGTACACCAGTATGTCCTTATTGGGAACGAGGGTAAAACTCAGTTCGCGTTGCGCACCTTTTCGCAGATGCACCCGCTGGACTGCACGCAGCTCTTTCTGCGCGCGTGGACGCTGTGGCTCAATAGGTTTGATGTACACCTGCACCACTTCATCACCCGCAGATTTACCAGTATTTTTTAGTCGCATGCGCAGATGAATTAGTTCATCAGGAGCAAAAGTTTTTTGATCCACTGCTAATTTGGAATACGCAAACCTGGTATAGGACAAACCATAACCAAAAGGATATAGCGCTTCACCAGTAAAATAGCGATAGGTGCGATTATTCATGGAGTAATCGTCAAACGCGGGCAGCTTTTCGTCGGTCTTATAAAAGGTAACGGGCAAACGGCCTGCGGGATTTACATCGCCAAACAACACCTCCGCCATTGCATTACCTCCGCGCTGGCCGGGATACCAGCCCATCACAATCGCAGGCAGGTTTTGATCGGCCCAATCAATCGCCAGTGCCGCGCCACCCGTTAGTACCATCACCACCGGCTTACCGGTTTTATGCAGGGCTTCCAGTAACTTTTGCTGGATGGCAGGCAGGCGAATATCCGTGCGGTCACCACCGGCAAAACCGGGGTAATTCACTTTCATTTCTTCCCCTTCTACATCGCCGGTTAAACCACCGGCAAAAATAATTACCTCGGCATTTTGTGCAATTTCGATTGCCTCATCAAACGGCGCCTTGGCACCGGGCAAGCGCCACCCCAAACGCACCTCGGCATCGCGAATATCTTCAAAATATTCCAGGGTTATGTCATAGGCTTTACCGGCTTCCAATTCGATCTGCACGTTGTGGCTGCGCAGACGCTCGGCCAATTGCCATGAATCGATCAGGGTTTTACCATTTATTTTTAACCGAACACCATCGTTGGCGCTCACATTTAGTTCATACATGCCCGATACCGGCGGCAGCAATTGTCCCGTCCAGCGCACGCTGTAATTATCGCTCGGCAAACCAGCACCCACCGCAACCTCACCGCGTGCAACTAGCGAATCTGTCGGCGCACCGCGATCCCAACGAAATGCGATTCGTGCATCGATACGCGTTAACAAGGGTGCTCCGGCCAGATCAACACCGTTAAAATATTCACCGCGTAAACCTTGCTCGGTAGAGTTTGCCGAGGGGCGCAAATAAGCGGGATCAATCACGGGAGCCGCACGCGGGTCCTCCCTCCCCTCCACCAAATCTACACCGCGCGCATAATTTACTTGTGTGTCGGGCGAAACAGCGGCGCGTATACCCTGCAATATTGTGACAGGCGCGGCGGGTGTGCCGTAATAATTGCCGAGCAATGACATGACTTCATCTGCCGTGGGACCAATCACTGCAATTTTCTTAAGCGATTTTTTCAACGGCAAAATGCCATTATTTTTTAATAGCACAACCGACGATTGCGCAGCCTTGCGCGCGAGTTGGTCATGCTCAGCGGATTGGTTTATCGAGTAGGGAATTTGTGCCCAAGGTACCTCGCTTTCAGGATCGAACATGCCCAAGCGGAAACGGGTTAAAAATAAACGGCGTAGTGAATCATCCAATTCCACTTCTGTAATCAAACCTTGTTTTACTGCATTGACCAGGGCCTGATAGGTTTTTCCGCAATTTAATTCGGTGCCTTTTTTAACACCTAGCGCAGCAGCTTCTTCAGCCGTTTTCATAATCTTGTGATGCAGGAAAATATCTTCAATTGAATCGCAATCGGAGACTACATAGCCAGTAAACCCCCACTCCTTACGCAGCACATCAAGCAATAAACGCTGGCTTGCCGATGCCGATTCCCCATTAACACGATTGTAAGCGCCCATCACCGAAGCAACATTTGCCTCTTGCACCAGGGCCTTAAATGCTGGCAAATAAGTTTCGTATAAATCGCGCTCACTCGGGTAAACATCAAAACGATGACGATCAGCCTCAGGGCCACTGTGCACCGCAAAGTGTTTGGCGGTTGCATCGGTTTTGCGATATTTGTGCGTGGGTGCATCGGCATAATCACCTTGCAAACCTTTTACAAACGCAACACCCATACGGCTGGTGAGATAGGGATCTTCGCCGTAGGTTTCCTGGCCGCGCCCCCAACGCGGATCGCGAAAAATATTGATATTGGGTGACCAGAAAGTCAGCCCTTGATAGCGCAGCCGTTGATCACGTTTGGCAAATTCGTGATGTTTTGCACGGCCTTCGTCGCTAATCACGCGCGCAACCTTACCGACCAAATCAGGATCAAAAGTTGCTGCCAAACCAATTGCCTGAGGAAATACGGTTGCATCCCCCGCCCGCGCTACACCGTGCAGGGCTTCGTTCCACCACTCGTATTTGGGAATACCCAATCGCGGAATGGCAGGAGCGTCATTTAGCATCTGACTGACTTTTTCTTCCAAGGTCATGCGCGCTACTAAATCGGCCGCCCGCATTTCAAAACTGCGCGTGGAATCCTGGTAAATCGGTGTGCGTGCAGCGCTTACAGGTTGTTCGGAAAAACACAATGACGAGCAACCGCCCAGTAACAGCAGTGACAGTAAGCGAATAAACCCCATAGTGAACTTCCCCGATAGACCAGTAGTCAAGATTGTTATTGTTTATATGACTATAAATAGGGATTTACTTGCATACAAGTAAATTAGGGTTAAGCCCCTGCCGAATTTCTGTTTAAATAGCGCATCATCTTAAGGGGAACCCATCATGCCCGGCACTCGTTTAAGCCTAATCGACAATTTCATTATCAATGCCGACCGCGCCCTGCGCACACTGGCAGCAGGTAATGACATGACCTGCGAGCGCCCATCGCCGGCCCGTCCATTGGATGAAGCAGAACTCAGTGAAACTGAACGTAAAAAATCGGCGGCATTAATGCGTGTTAACCACACCGGCGAAGTCTGCGCACAAGCGCTTTACCAGGGCCAGGCACTCACCGCCAAACTGCCTGATGTGCGCGCAGAAATGGAACAGGCCGCCGAAGAGGAAATTGACCATTTAGTTTGGTGCCAGGAGCGTATTGATGCCCTCGGCAGCCACACCAGTTATTTGAATCCAGTATGGTACGGACTTTCATTTGCGATTGGTGCCGGAGCGGGATTAGTCAGTGACAAAGTAAGTTTGGGATTTGTTGCTGCCACAGAGGACCAAGTCTGCAAACATTTGCAAGAGCATTTGCATGAATTACCAGAACATGATGCCCGCAGCCGTGCGATTGTTGAACAAATGCTGGAAGATGAAGCACGCCACGCCGATATGGCATTGAGTGCAGGTGGTTACAACTTTCCCACACCTGTAAAAGGGCTAATGACACTGGTGTCCAAAGTAATGACCAAAACCAGTTATCGCATCTAAGGATAAAGCCATTCAAGTAAAAAAATGCCCGCATTCCGCGGGCATTTTTATTTCACAAAATCCATGTAGATTCAGGCTTCACGAATCTCATAAGAGTGGGTAATCTCTACTCCACCCGCTTCCAACATAATCGATGCAGAACAGTACTTGGTTGCCGACAATTCTACTGCACGCTTTACCTGCGCTTCTTTTAGCTCTTTGCCGGTCACAAGAAACTTCATATGAATTTTGGTAAATGGGGAAGGTACACCTTCAGCGCGCTCAGCATCCAACTCGCAACGGCAATCAGTCACTTGCTGACGTGCTTTAGTCAAAATACTCATCACATCGAATGAAGAACACCCCCCCAAGCCAATCAGCAACATTTCCATTGGACGAACGCCGGTATTGCGACCACCATGGTCGGGCGGGCCATCCATCAATACAGCATGACCACTGCCTGATTCACCTAAAAATTGCGCACCATCGACCCATTTCACTACTGCTTGCATAATCATACCTGTTGTAAAAATTGTGCTTAAAAATAGGGCGCTAGGGTAACACAAAGAACTAAAATACCGAAAATGTCGCTAAACTCAACACTTATGATATAAAAGGTGACTTTTTGTAGACAATTCAATTCTCTAAGCTTATAACTGCATCACAAATTTTTAGCTTGTCATGGCATATCTATAGCAGTGTGATGGCCTTGTCGTCATAATAAATTTCATATTTGAATTAGTAATATAAAAAACTATCAACAGGAGCCACACCTTGGTCGCTGTCTCGCTTACACCGCACATTAAGAATGTGGAAGAGTTTTTAATTCATTGTCACCGTCGCCGTTATCCCGCTAAAAGCACCATTATTTATGCGGGCGATAAAAGTGATTCCTTATACTACATTGTGAAAGGCTCGGTCACAGTACTGATCGAAGATGATGAAGGCCACGAAATGATTGTTGCCTATCTGAATGATGGCGACTTCTTCGGTGAAATGGGCTTGTTCGACGAAAAAGATTCTCGTAGCGCTTGGGTGCGCGCGAAATCGGAATGTGAAGTAGCTGAAATCAGCTATGCCAAATTCCAGGAAATTTCAGAATCCCATCCCGAATTTTTATTCGCCCTAGGCAGCCAAATGGCGCGTCGCCTGCGTGCCACAACACGCAAGGTGGGCGACCTGGCATTCCTTGATGTGACTGGCCGTGTAGCACGCACTTTACTTGAACTCTGCAAAGAGCCGGATGCAATGACCCATCCAGATGGAATGCAGATCAAAATTACCCGTCAGGAAATTGGCCGTATTGTTGGTTGTTCCCGTGAAATGGTTGGTCGCGTGCTTAAGACCCTTGAAGAACAAGGCTTGGTCATGGTGAAAGGTAAAACCATGGTAGTTTACGGTACACGCTAGCATTTTGGTTTAGCGCCAAAAATAAAGCCCGCTTAATGCGGGCTTTATTTTTTATGTTTATCACAAACAGATGACACTTAAGAAATACTTTTAGTGTGCGAAAAATTCTGCGAGCGCTACACCTGGATCATCTGCCCGCATAAATGCTTCCCCGACCAAAAATGCATTTACATTTTTGCTGCGCATTGCTTGCACATCTGCCGGAGCGAGAATTCCGCTTTCCGTTACAACAATGCGATCACTGCCGATTTTATCCAGCAGTTTATAGGTGGTTTCCAAGGTTACATCAAACGTATGCAAATTGCGGTTGTTGATGCCGATTAACTTATTGGGCAGCTCAAGTGCAATATCCAATTCAGCTTCATCGTGAACTTCCACCAACACATCCAAACCAATAGATTGAGCTAGCATATTAAGTTCTTTTAATTTTTCTGCAGAAAGTGCCGCTACAATCAACAGCACACAATCAGCATTCATGGCACGAGCTTCGTAAATTTGATATTCATCGACAAGAAAATCCTTGCGGATCACCGGCAAACTCACCGCTGCACGCGCTTGCTGTAAATAGGCATCCGCACCTTGGAAAAAATCCACATCGGTCAAAACTGATAAACAAGCAGCACCACCTTGTTCGTAGGAGCGCGCCAGTTCAGCGGGAACAAAATGCTCACGAATCACCCCTTTGCTGGGTGATGCTTTTTTTATCTCGGCAATTACACCTGCCTTGCCCTGTTCAATTTTACTTTCGATTGCTTTTACAAAGCCACGCGCAGGCGCTTGTTGAGCTGCACACTCTTTTAATTGTGTCAAAGAAACCTGCGCTTTGCGCTCAGCAATTTCTTCCCATTTGCGCGCGATAATCTTACGCAGTACTGTTGGTGTATCAGACATGGACATTTTCCAAAAATATTTTACAAATTTATTGCAAATATTGCGTGAAGGCAGCTAATTCGCGAATTTTTTCCCCGGCGAGGCTACTGCCAATGGCATCCCGTGCCATCTCTACTCCATCAGCCAAGGAACTGGCAACACCGCTGACGTAAATCGCAGCACCAGCATTGAGTGCAATAATATCAGCAGCTTTTTCCGCGTATTGCCCCCGGCGATTACCCAATGCATCGCGAATCAATAACAATGAATCCTCTGCATTTGTAACACTCAACCCAATCAAGCTTTTGGATTGCATACCAAAATCTTCCGGCTTGATAACGTACTCGCGGATTTCACCGTTCTTTAATTCGGCGATTTGTGTTTCTGTAGACAAACTAATTTCATCCAAACCGTCCCTTGCATGCACAACCATCACGTGTTCACTACCTAAACGACCCAATACTTCGGCCATAGGTTTACACAACTCACCATTAAATACACCGATCACTTGGCGTTTTACATTGGCTGGATTAGTCATTGGGCCAAGCATATTGAAAATGGTACGCATACCCAATTCTTTACGCGGTCCAATTGCATGGCGCATAGCGCTATGATGCGCTGGCGCAAACATGAAACCAACACCAATTTCACGCACACAACGCGCAACTTGTTCAGAAGTGATATCCAGTTTAATTCCTGCCGCCTCCAATACATCCGCACTACCTGTGGAACTGGAAACAGAACGGTTACCATGTTTGGCTACACGCCCACCCGCAGCAGCTACAACAAAGGCGCTAGCAGTTGAAACATTAAACAGGTTTGCACCATCCCCACCTGTACCGCAGGTATCGACCAAATAATTCACATCAATATCTACCGGCGTTGCCAACTCACGCATCACCATTGCTGCACCGGTGATTTCATCCAGGGTTTCACCTTTCATGCGCAAAGCCACCAGAAAACCACCGATTTGTGCAGGAGTTGCACCACCAGTCATAACCACTCGCATCACAGAAATCATTTCCTCTGTACTCAGGTCGATGCGCGCCACCAATTTTGTTAACGCCTGTTTGATATCCATTGCCATTACCTTTTATGAGTAAGTGCCCCAGCCATAACCAGTGCACTTGTTTGTTGTAAGTAAGCTAAATTTATCGCGGCAAGAAATTAATACGCCGTTAAAAAATTGCGCAACATATCGTGACCATGCTCAGTCAAGATCGATTCAGGGTGAAATTGCACGCCTTCCAAAGCCAGGGTCTTATGTTTTACTCCCATAATCTCCGCCATGTTGCCATCTTCATTTTGCGTCCAGGCAGTAATCTCCAGACAATCGGGGATCGATTCCTTTTCAATGACCAACGAGTGATAACGCGTAGCTTGAAATGGGTTTTTCAAACCTGCAAATACACCTGTGTTGTTGTGATATACAGGTGAAGTTTTACCATGCATGACAAAAGGAGCTCGAATCACCTTCCCTCCCAACGCCTGACCAATACTTTGGTGCCCAAGGCACACACCAAGCAATGGAATTTTGCCAGCAAAGGTTTTAATAGTGTCAACTGATACTCCAGCCTCGGTGGGTGTACAGGGGCCCGGGGAAATAACAATTTTTTCCGGTGCTAACGCTGCAATTTCTTCGATGGTGATTTCATCGTTGCGTACAACTTTGATATCAGCCCCCAACTCACCAAAATATTGCACCAGGTTGTAGGTGAATGAATCGTAGTTATCAATCATTAAAATCATTTTGCATCCCCTTTTACTGCAGTAGTACCGACCATATCAACGGCTTTAAAAATCGCGCGCGCTTTATTCATGGTTTCTTTCCACTCCAATGCGGGCACTGAATCGGCCACAACACCTGCACCGGCTTGAACATAAAGTGTGCCGTTTTTAATTACCGCCGTACGGATCGCAATAGCAGTATCCATATTGCCATTCCAGGAGATATAACCAACCGCACCACCATAGATACCGCGCTTTTCGGTTTCCAGTTCGTCGATAATTTCCATCGCACGAATTTTGGGGGCGCCACTTAAGGTTCCCGCCGGCAACGCCGCACGCAATACGTCCATAGCATGTAGATTTTCTTTTAATTTGCCAGTGACGTTGGAGGTAATATGCATTACATGAGAATAGCGCTCTACCACCATTTTATCAGTCAGCTTTACGCTACCGACTTTGGCTACCCGCCCCACATCATTACGCCCCAAATCAATCAACATTAAATGCTCGGCAATTTCTTTGGGGTCATTCACCAATTCAATTTCCAGTGCTTTATCTTCTTCCGCTGTGCGACCGCGGCGACGGGTACCCGCAATCGGGCGTACTGTCACTTCACCGTCTTCCAGACGCGCCAAAATTTCCGGGCTGGAGCCGACGACGTGGTGATCGCCCAAATCCATAAAATACATATAAGGGGATGGATTTAAATTACGCAAGGCACGATAAAGATTGATCGGCTCCTGGTTAAAATCAATCGACAGACGCTGGGAGACAACAACCTGCATGGTGTCGCCGGCCAAAATGTATTCTTTGATTTTATCAACGTAGCGATGGAAATTTTCTTCACCGCAATTGGATGTAAACAGCGGTTCGCTGTGGCCGTTATTTCCCAACGATAAACTCGGCGTTGCAGGAATTTCACCTCGCAATTTTTGCTCCAATTCATCCAGACGCGCATTCGCTTTTATAAACGCGTTTTCGACCTCTGGATTAGCGTGAATAACAAAAATCAATTTGCCGGCAAGGTTGTCAAATACCAAAACCTCATCCGATACACTCAATAAAATATCCGGTGTACCTATTACATCTTTAGGTGTACTGGCTTTTAGGTGAGGCTCTACATAACGCACACAATCGTAACCAAAATAACCGACCAAACCACCGGTAAAACGCGGCAATCCAGGCAGTTCCGGAGCGTGGTAACGTTGCTTGAATTCTTCTACAAATGTCAGTGCATCAGCACAGGTATGAGTTTCCACGACCGCACCATCGCGTTCGATTTGAATTACATCACCGAAAGCTTTCAGCACAGTGCGGGCGGGTAAACCAATCATGGAATAACGCCCCCACTTTTCACCTCCCTGCACAGACTCAAATAAATAGGAATAAGGGCCTGCAGCCAACTTGAGATAAGAGGAAAGCGGTGTATCCAAATCGGCCAATACTTCGCGCATGACGGGAATACGGTTGTAGCCCTGAGCGGCCAATTGGGCAAACTTTTCGTGATCAATAAACGGGTCGGAATTCATGACATTACCTTTATGCTCGCCAGACAAATGAGCAAGCCTTTATCTTTATCAATATTGTATTTGCGCAGACCTATTAACCGGAAGTAATTAATAGCTATTCAATACGCAAACAAGGAAAGGTGGGCTTAGCGCATAACCAAAGGTTAGGCAAAGCAAGATGAACTAGCGACGCCATCGGGCGACGGGAGGGGCGGCATACTCTGTAAAAAAGATTGCGTGTTTCACGAGGATGATTCCTGTTTGAGCTAAGAACAAGTGTACTGAAATAAATTGCCAATGCCTACCCTTAAGCCATCCCACGCCTGTAAACAAGCAGACAATTTAAACCAGTGCCAATTGCTCCCGCATCCGGGCGATAACAGCAGCATAATCCGGTGCATTAAAGATGGCCGAGCCAGCAACGAAAGTATCGGCCCCCGCTTCGGCGATTTCACGGATATTGGCCAAACCAACCCCCCCATCTATTTCGAGACGAATCGAAAAACCGCTGGCATCAATCAATGCGCGTGCTTCGCGCAATTTATCGAGCACATAAGGAATAAATGCCTGCCCACCAAAGCCAGGATTGACCGACATCAACAACAGCATATCCAGCTTTCCTATGACATATTTAATGTGGTCAAGCGAGCTGGCCGGAGTCAACACTAAACCGGCCTTACAGCCCTTATCTTTGATAAGTTGCAGCGAGCGGTCTACATGGCGAGATGCCTCCGGATGGAAAGTAATATAAGTCGCACCAGCATCCGCAAACTGCACAATCAAATCATCAACTGGCTCAACCATCAAATGCACATCAATGGGAGCAGTAACGCCATATTTACGCAGCGCCTTGCATACCATAGGACCGACGGTCAGGTTAGGCACATAATGGTTATCCATTACATCAAAGTGGATAATATCGGCACCGGCAGCGAGCACCGCATCCACCTCTGAACCCAAGCGTGCAAAGTCCGCCGAGAGAATTGAAGGTGCTATTTTGTAATCCCGCTTAAAGTTTTGCATAGATATCCCGATATTGATAAATGGCCAGCGGCATTCTACGTGATAAGGTTGGCCATCAAAACCCACTTTAGAGTTGAACCATGCCGGTAATCATTCATCTTTGGCTAACAAGATTGGTTAATTTTACCAACAGCTTTTTATGGGGGGCGCTGCTGCTCTACATGTGCCCGCATCAGAGCCTGGCACAGGGGCCAACCGAAAATACAGACTCCTCAGCAGTTACCGAAATCAGTTCCAGCAGCCGATCTTCCGAAGCGCCACTTTATCCTTCGCGCGATATACGCGATAAAAGTTTGATTGCCGATGTTATGGATGATGAGGCGCAATGGTTGGACACCGAGTACGGAAAAATCCTTGCCCTCTATCGCCCCACCGAAGCAAAAACTACGCATGGTGTACTAGTCTTATTTCATGCGGCCGAGAATCCTCAAACCTGGCCACCACTACTGGAAAATTTGCGCGCCTCTTTGCCACGCTACGGCTGGGAAACACTGGCGATAAGCCTTCCGCAAAAATATCCAGCAGCTATCCCAGCCAGACCGAGTTCGTCATCAGCTAGCGTAGCTACATCCAGCGTGATTACAGAAACCGCTCCAGAACCAGCAGAAACCGCCCCTACCAGTACTGAATCCGCTTCCTCTAACCCCAGCCCATCAAGTTCCTCCTCAGCTGCATCATCTTCCGTAGCACGCGACCTATTAATCCAAGCCTATACCAATGCAGCATTTGGGTTTCTCAAGGAAAAAGGCCAACTTAATGCTGTGGTATTGGCAGATAACAGCTCGGTGTATCTGGCATTGCAGACCCTGACACCACAAATTCAATTGAACGCTCGCGACCCAACTATCATGGAGGGGCCGTTTCAAGCCTTAGTAATTACCAACCTGCAAAATCAGGAACCTATCAGCAAAGCAGAACTGGAAGGGGTTTTTGCTACACCACAATTACCCATATTGGATATGTTTTTTTTACCTGAAACTCCTGAACAAATAGCATCCCGCGATCTACACAAAGCTATTGCCATGCGAAAGAAAGTAACCAATTACCACGCCTTATTAATGGATAGCCAGTCAAAATTAACGGAGCAGGATCACCAGAGCTATGTGCTGGGAAGGGTGCGAGGTTTTATGCAGCAACAAGCTGGCGGCACAGAGGGAAAGGCGTCTAAAAATGACAAACAAGACAAGCAAAACCAATAGGCATAAAAAACGGGATCAGCTTATGGCTGACCCCGTTTTTTATACCTATTGATTAACTAACAGCTACCTATCCTTTGCAACCATTAGCAATCTCCCTCTTGCACAGACATGAACCGAGTGAATAAGTGATGTGAATTAGGCGCTTCCCTTGACCTTGCTTGGTCAACCTACCTTCCCTGACGACCTCCTTGTTAGAAGCCATTTTCAGGCAAAGGGCCATGTGCGTATAGTCGCAAACTTCACTGAAATTTGTAGGAAATCAGCCAGAGAACACAGTGGTGTTTGACGTATTTTCAAGCAGCAATATCGCAAAATTTGCTACACGTTCGATGATAGAAAATATTTCTTATACAAATCAATTAGTTACATCAACCTTTATAAGCCAACATACGCTCATGCACTGAGCCAGGCACAGGGGTATAGGAACCACGTGTGGCCAGATAATGCAGATTAAATAATTCGAAATAGTCCTGTAACACACATGCCGCCCGAGCCTCTCCCACCATTTCCAAGCAGAGACCTGCCGCCTCGGCAGTCGATAAATAATGCTCCTGATGTGATTTTCGCACTGCATAGCCACGGACCAATGCATCTGGCAAGACCGCACAAGGGACTGCTTCCAACCATCGACTTAAATGGAACATTCGGCCGCTTTGCTTCCAGGTTCCATCTAATAAAATAAAAGTCACAACTGCCCCATCCGCAGGAAACTCAGTCACTAAGGTACGAGACTTGGAGCCAGTTTCGTTTGCATCCGCAGGAAATACAATGACGCAGCGACGTAAAGGATCATTCAACAAAGCCAATAACTCAGGCACAGGCTCGGTGCGACTCCAACAAAAAACATGAGTTTGTCGTGGCAATACATCCGCGATCAAACGCCCGGTGTTAGTAGGCTTAAACACTTCATCGCGATGCATTAACAACACAAATTCACAATTGCTTGTCAGCTCTGGCCGCCAAGGACAAATACAGGCAAATATTGCAAGCTGACAATATTCACAGCGCACTACCGATTTTCCCCGAGCAAGAAATGCACGTGTAGACTCTGCCAGCCGCTGCGCACGCAAACGTAGATATTGATTGGGAAATTCGCTGCTCATCTATCCCCCATATAAAGAATTAGCCATAAAAATCCAACAACCTAGAGGCGAAAAAAAAGCGCTCATATGAGCGCTTTTAATTTGGTGCCCTGGGCCGGACTCGAACCGGCACAGCATTCGCCACTACGACCTCAACATAGCGTGTCTACCAATTTCACCACCGGGGCATTAAACCTTGTTTTACTCTTTCTTTTCTTCTGGTTGAGCAGCTGCATCATTAGACACTGGAGCAGCTGCAGGAACATCACTGGCAGGCACATCAGAAGCAGAAGGCACTTCCTGTTGTTGCACTGCTGCTGGAACAACCAAGCCTTGTGTTGCTACTTTTGAATGATTTTTAGCAATGATTGCCAAACCAAAACTAGTGCAGAAAAATATAGTTGCGATTATCCAAGTAGCGCGAGTGAAGAAATTACCACTACCCTCACTTCCAAATACAGTCTGGGAAGCACCAGCACCAAATGAAGCACCAGCTGCCGCACCTTTACCTTGCTGCAACAAAATCAAACCAATAATAGCCAGTGCAGCAAGTGAATGAATAATAAGTACAAGTTTTTCCATTGCAAAGCTCTCTTGAGCGCTTGATGTTGGGTTACTGGCATTAGTCAGCAGCCCTACAGATTGCTAAAAATTCGTCAGCATCAAGTGATGCACCACCAAGTAAGGCACCATCTATATCAGGCAATGCAAATAACTGCTGTGCATTGTGTGCCTTGACACTGCCTCCGTACAAAATTCTTACTTCTTCAGCCAACCCACCGAGTTGTGCTCGCATAAAACGATGAACTTCTGCTGCTTGCTCAGGCGTTGCAGTTTTGCCAGTCCCTACAGCCCATACAGGCTCATAGGCAAGCACAGCATTTTTAAAAACATCTTTACCCGTATGAGTAAAGACTGCATTAAGTTGTCTTCCGATAGTTTCCAGCTGGCGCCCTTGCTCACGATCCACCAGGGATTCGCCTACGCAAAGTATTGGTATTAAACCAGCCTGCTGCACAGCGGCAAATTGACGAGCAACCTGCTCATCAGTTTCACCTTGTATTCGGCGGCGCTCATTGTGACCAATTATTACAAATTTGCAATCCAAATTTGCAAGCATTGGGGCAGAAACTTCGCCAGTATAGGCACCCTTCTCATGCTCGTTTACAGTTTGTGCGCCCAATATAATTACCGAGCCAGACAACAAAACATTAGTAGACATTAAGTAGGGGAAAGGTGGGCAGATCACCACATCAGCATTGTGCTCACCTTGCCAACCAGCCACAATCTTGGCCAACAACTCTGCATTTTCATGCAGTTTTCCATTCATTTTCCAGTTGCCAACCACCAGTTGGCGACGCTTGGCGTTATTTGCCTTGCTCAACAGCAATACCTCCCCCAAAGCGGGCGCCAATGGTAGCTAAGATGATTTGAACATACAACCAAATCTTCGCTTACACCCTGGTTTTTATCTATTTTTTTGCATGGTAGCCAGTAAGCAAAACCCAGCTATCAAACATTTGAATGCAAAACCTGCACGTTGACCACTTTTTGAACCCCACCATCATTATTACTTCAGTGCAGGAAAAACCCGGATATAGATTGAAGTTAACTAAGAGCATCTTCTACTATCGCAGCCAATTCCTGGGCAAGCTCCTTTACCTGCTTTTTATCCTCCCCCTCAACCATTACCCTTACAACAGGTTCGGTCCCCGAAGGACGCAAGAGTACGCGCCCACTTCCAGCAAGCTTTTCCTCAGTAAGTTTTACGGCTTTTTGCACGGTGTCATTACTGGCCAAATCAACACGCTTGGCCATATGTACATTGATCATCACTTGCGGCAATTTATTCATCGCTTTTTTAATGCGATACAACGAATCTCCCATAGTAGTAATCGCCAGCAATACTTGCAGCGCCGAGATTATGCCATCCCCCGTAGTAGTTACATTGCTGCAAACAATATGTCCCGAGTTTTCCCCCCCCAAGCGCCAGCCATTATTACGCATCATCTCAATGACATAGCGGTCTCCCACCTTGGCACGGGCGAAAGGGATATTAAGCTTTTTGAGACCCAACTCAAAACCAAAATTACTCATCAAAGTTCCCACCACACCGTCGCAACCACCGGCATATTCTTGTTGATAGGCAGCGATAATGTAGAGCAGCTCATCGCCGTCCACCAACTCCCCCTTGTGATCCACGAAGACTACCCGATCACCATCGCCATCAAAGGCTATCCCTATATCCGCGCCTAATTCGATCACCTTCTCCTGTAAGGCTTCAGGCTTGGTCGAACCACAACTGCGATTGATATTAGTGCCATTAGGTTCAACAAACAGGGAGGTCACATGGGCTCCCAATTCCGTGAATACATCCGGAGCGATGTTATAAGTGGCGCCATTGGCGCAATCCAGCACTATATGCATCCCCTTGAGATTAAACCCCCAAGGCATAGTACCTTTGCAGAACTCAATATAGCGACCTGATGCATCGGCAATCCGGCGTGCTTTACCCAACTTCTCTCCAGTGAACATTGGCTTTTCAAGTTGAGCCTCTATCAGAGTCTCTAATTCATCGGGAAGCTTGCTGCCATTGCCTCCAAAAAATTTAATCCCGTTATCGACATAACTATTGTGTGACGCGCTGATTACTATACCTGCCTGAGCTTTAAATGTGCGAGAGAGGTAAGCAACACCTGGCGTAGGCATTGGCCCAAGCAATCCTACGTCAACCCCGGCATTAATCAGCCCGGCCTGCAATGCAGACTCGAACATATAACCAGAAATACGCGTATCCTTACCAATCAAAATCATGTTCTGACCATCAAAACGATCTTTGAGCACACAACCAGCGGCCCAACCTAATTTGAGCATAAAATCCGGGGTGATTGGGAACTCACCAACCAGACCACGGATTCCATCGGTACCGAAATACTTGCGAGACATACGTCCTTACTCCACTAACAAAAATGCACCGGGACTATTCACCCACAGCGGCGAGAACCTTTAATACATCGACCGTGGCAGCAACATCATGCACGCGGATAATGCTAGCGCCCCGTTCAGCAGCAAGCATTGCCAGAGCCAAACTACCTGGTAAACGCTCTCCCGGAGGACGGCCAAGCAATTGCGCCACCATTGATTTGCGTGACATCCCTACGAGCAAGGGATAGCCCAACTCACCTAATTCAGACAGCCGCTGCAAAAGCGCGAGATTATGCGCGAGTGTTTTGCCAAAGCCAAATCCGGGATCAAGAATAATTCGTCCTGAGGGAATGCCCTGCGCCTGACATGCCGTGATCCGTCCCAGCAAAAAATCGGTCACTTCCTCAACCACATCAGCGTATTGCGGATTTTGCTGCATGCTATCTGGCTGCCCCTGCATATGCATTAAACAGACAGGCAAACCGGTAGCTGCTACTGCTGCCAGAGCACCCTCACGCTGCAGTGCACGCACATCATTAATCAGGCTTGCGCCTTTCTTTGCAGATTCAATTATTACATCGGCAGTACTGGTATCAACCGACACCAAAGCACCCAGCTTTCCAACCAATGCTTCTACCACAGGAATAACGCGATCCAACTCTTCCTGCCCAGATACGCTGGCGGCACCTGGTCGGGTAGACTCACCACCAACATCAATTATCACCGCCCCCTCTGCCAACATTTGCTCTGCACGGCGTAAAGCCATATCCAGAGAAAAAATATTCCCCGAATAGTAGCTTCCGCCATCTGAAAATGAGTCTGGCGTAGTATTGAGGATACCCATTACCACAGGCTGTGAAATATCCAATATATGCTTGCCACATATGAGATTGGATCTAGCGGGAAAAGACTGCATGTGAAGCCTGCATTATCTGCCTTACTAAAATGCACCAAGGATAAAACAAGAACCCCGAGCAAGCTCGGGGTTCTTGTTGTTCTTGATACTGCAAATTAATGGGTATTGGCAGGACCACCAATTGGACCAGCCGAACCCTCATTAGATGAGTCTTTATCACGTAAATGGCTATTAAAGTCATCGTCATTCCATTCACGAGGAGGACGTACCTTACGACGAGCCATCAAATCCGCAACTTGTTCCGCATCAATAGTTTCATATTCCATCAATGCGTCCTTCATTGCTTCAAGGATATCGCGATTGTCTTCAAGGATTTTGGTTGCACGTGCATAGCAATCATCAATAATCCGACGCACTTCTTCATCAATACTACGCGACGTGTCATCCGAGTATTGCTGGGTGGCCATACCTGGATATGCCCCCTCTTCCTCACCGTAATGCAATGGTCCCAACTTAGCTGACAGGCCCCACTTGGTCACCATATTGCGGGCGAGCTGTGTAGCACGCTCGATATCATTCGATGCACCAGTAGTAACTCCATCAATACCCAGTGTCATTTCCTCGGCAATACGTCCACCAAAAAGAGTGCACAAACGCGACTCCAGTGAGCGCTTGCTATAGCTGTATTTGTCTTCTTCTGGCAGATATTGGGTTACACCCAGTGCACGACCACGCGGAATAATAGTTACTTTATGTACCGGATCATGCTCTGGTACCACACAGCCAATAATGGCATGACCAGCCTCATGATAAGCAGTGTTCTCTTTTTCTTTCTCACTCATCACCATGGATTTGCGCTCTGCGCCCATCATGATTTTATCGCGCGCCTTTTCAAAATCCTCCATGGTAACGAGACGCTTATTACCACGCGCCGCCATCAAAGCTGCCTCATTAACCAGGTTCGCCAACTCAGCCCCCGAAAATCCCGGTGTACCACGGGCGATAACAGAAGCGCTGACACGCTCCTCCAAGGGAACTTTTCGCATATGCACTTTCAGGATTTGCTCACGTCCACGGATATCCGGCAAACCAACATACACCTGGCGGTCAAAACGGCCGGGGCGCAAAAGCGCTTTATCCAACACATCGGCACGGTTGGTCGCCGCGATAATTATGACGCCATCGTTACCTTCAAAACCGTCCATTTCAACCAGCAATTGGTTAAGGGTTTGTTCGCGCTCATCGTGACCACCGCCATGACCACCGCCACGATGGCGACCTACAGCATCAATTTCATCAATAAAGATAATGCACGGCGCCTGCTTCTTTGCCTGTTCAAACATGTCGCGCACACGGCTTGCACCCACACCGACAAACATCTCGACAAAGTCAGAGCCGGAGATTGAGAAAAAGGGAACTTTAGCTTCACCCGCAATCGCTTTCGCAAGCAAAGTCTTACCTGTACCTGGAGGACCAACCATCAATACGCCGCGGGGAATCTGTCCGCCTAGACGCTGGAATTTTGTGGGGTCGCGCAGGTATTGCACCAGTTCCTGCACCTCTTCTTTAGCTTCATCAACACCCGCCACATCGGCAAAGGTTGTTTTAATTTGATCTTCACCCAACAGACGCGCTTTACTCTTACCAAAGCTCATCGGGCCGCCTTTTCCACCCGCCCCCCCCTGCATCTGACGCATAAAAAACCAGAACACGGCGATAATAATCAAAATAGGGAAACTTGCGACCAGCAATTGATTCAACAAGCTTGGCTGCTCAACTTCACGCCCTTTAATCACCACGTTGTGGTTATAAAGATCGTCAATCAATTTAGGGTCTTGCAGATTGGGGCGAATCGACTTGAAAGTCGTATTATCCTTATAGATTCCCTCAATAACCAAGCCATCAATGGTTACCTCCTGTACACGATCATCGCGCACACTAGAGATAAAATCGGAATAGTTGAGTGTGTTTCCGGCAGATTGCTTGTTGAAGCCCTCAAATACACTAAAGAGAACTACGGCAATTACCAACCAGAGCACGAGATTCTTGGTTATATCGTTCAAGGAAAATTCCTCACAGTTACATCGAATTAATTAATGGCTGGTAACTAATGCCTAATGCACAAACTACAGATATGTAGATATTTGCATATTTATCAGCTGAAATCGTCGAATTTTTCATAGCTTAACGTCTTTTTAACGCTAAATCAGGCTTTTCAAAGGACATTTATCACCCTTGAAAATGACTCGCCAGAATACCGCAGGCAAGCTCCAAGAAAAACGTATCTATGGCCGTCATTTGGGGGCTTAGTACTCAAATTGCAAGCCCTGACGTGCAAATCTCGCTATCTTGATTCATAAAGCTGCATTGGTGTTCATGAAACAAGGCAAGATCCAAACCCCGGAGAGCAGAATAGAGTAGAATGCCAGCCATTATTTCTTCCAATCTTAAGGTAAGTTTATGCCGATTAGCCCCGAGCGCAAAAAACAATTTCGTACTATTGGCCACAAGCTTAATCCCATTGTGACCATTGCTGGTAATGGATTAAGTGAAGGCGTGCTCGCCGAACTCAATCGGGCACTAGATGATCATGAACTGATCAAGGTCAAACTGGCAATTGCCGAACGCGATGAGCGCAAGGAAGTTGTAGCTGAACTTGAGGCCCTCCCCAATATTGAACTGATCCAGGAAATAGGCAAAGTAGTATTACTCTATCGTCATAATAAAAGAGCCAATCCAAAACTTTCTAATGTGCAGCGATGACCCAACCATATCGCAATAAAAAACCGCCACTGAGGGCGGTTTTTTTATTGGTAAAATTACCAACAAGATAGATCTAGATATGCTCTACCTTATCAATTTCATAGTCCACATCGCCACCTGGCGCCCTGACAACGACCACGTCCCCCTCTTCTTTTCCCACCAACGCACGCGCAATGGGTGAGTTAACAGAGATTTTGTTGGCTTTTACATCAGCCTCATCATCACCCACTATCTGGTAGGTAACTGATTGATCTGTATCTAAATTGATGATCGTCACTGTAGTGCCGAAAATTACTTTACCGGTATGGGGGATCTTAGTCACATCAATGATTTGCGCATTGCTGAGCTTGCCTTCGATCTCCTGGATGCGGCCTTCGCAAAAACTCTGCTGCTCACGCGCAGCAGAATATTCGGCATTTTCTTTCAGATCGCCATGGGCGCGCGCTTCGGCAATCGCGTTAACGATGCGCGGGCGCTGTACTTTTTTCAGGTCTTCCAATTCAAGCGCTAATCGCTCAGCGCCCTGGTTAGTCATTGGGAACTTGGTGCTCATGGACGATCCTTATTTATTGAGCCGCAGATGCAAATCTTGCAGGCGGCGAACTTCAATATGTTGACCTTGCTTCAATGCCATGCAAACTGCCTGGCTCGCAGCAAGTGTGGTGTTGTAATACACACGGTGATTTTCCGCACTGCGACGAATCGATGAGGAATCACGCGTTGCCTGGCGACCTTCTACGGTATTAAGGATCAAATCGATCTCGTCGTTCTTGATCATATCCACAATGTGCGGGCGGCCTTCTTGCACTTTATTGACAACTTGTACTTCCAGACCAGCAGCTTTCAGCACTTCAGCAGTGCCGCGAGTCGCAACCAGTTTGAAACCAAGCGCTGCCAAATCGATACCAACGCCGACAATACCATCTTTATCCATATCGCGAACACTCAGGAACGCAGTGCCGGTCGCAGGAATGCGGTTGCTAGCGCCCAATTGCGATTTACCGTAAGCCTCGCCGAAAGTATCACCAACACCCATCACTTCACCGGTCGATTTCATTTCTGGCCCGAGAATCGGGTCAACGGCCGGGAATTTATTGAACGGGAATACCGCTTCTTTCACACTGAAATAGGTCGGGATAATTTCTTTGGTAAAGCCCTGGTCGGCCAGCGATGTACCCGCCTGACAACGCGCAGCCACTTTCGCCAGCGACACGCCAATACATTTGGACACAAACGGCACAGTGCGCGATGCACGTGGATTTACTTCGATAACATAAATCTTGCCGTCCTGATAAGCGAGCTGGGTGTTCATCAACCCGATCACGCCCAATTCAATCGCCATTTGTTTTACTTGCTCGCGCATTTCATCCTGCACATCAGCAGGCAGCGAGTAAGGTGGCAGCGAACAGGCAGAGTCACCTGAGTGGACACCACATTGTTCAATGTGTTGCATGATTCCGCCGATCACCACTTGCTGACCATCGGATACAGAATCGATATCCACTTCAATCGCGTTATTCAGAAAGTGATCGAGTAACACTGGCGCGTCTTCAGAAACTTGTACCGCAGTGCGCATATACGTGCGCAGCTCATCTTCTTTGTAGACGATTTCCATCGCGCGGCCACCTAATACATAAGACGGACGAACTACCAATGGATAGCCAACTTTATCCGCAGCCAATAGCGCTTCTTCGAGCGAACGAACAATCGCATTTGGCGGCTGCAACAGACCAAGCTTGTTGATCATTTGTTGGAAACGCTCGCGATCTTCTGCTTTATCGATTGCATCCGGGCTGGTACCAATAATAGGTACGCCTTCCGCTTCAAGTGCACGCGCTAATTTCAGCGGAGTTTGTCCACCGAACTGCACAATTACACCAACCGGTTTTTCTTTGTGGACGATTTCCAACACATCTTCCAGGGTCACAGGTTCGAAGAACAAGCGATCAGAAGTATCGTAGTCAGTAGAAACCGTTTCAGGGTTACAGTTAACCATAATGGTTTCGTAACCATCTTCACGCATCGCCAAAGCAGCGTGTACACAGCAGTAATCGAATTCGATACCCTGGCCGATACGGTTAGGGCCACCACCGATCACCAAAATCTTTTTCTTATCGCTCGGATTAGCTTCACACTCTTCTTCGTAAGTTGAATACATGTAAGCAGTCGAGGTAGAAAATTCAGCCGCGCAAGTATCAACACGCTTGTACGCCGGGCGGATATTCAAACCCTGGCGATAGTGACGCACAGCCTTTTCAGTTTCACCCAACAACAACGCCAGACGCTTGTCAGAGAAACCTTTGCGCTTGAGTTGGAAAATTTTCTTTGCATTCAAATCATTCAATGATTTGCCGCGCAGCGATTGCTCGATATCAATCAACTCTTTTACTTGCACCAAAAACCATGGATCGATTTTGGAGAGATTGAAGGCATCGTTAACGCTCAACCCCATGCGGAATGCATCGCCGACATACCAGATGCGCTCAGCGCCAGCGGTAGTCAATTCGCGACGAACTTTTGCCGCGCCTTCTTCAGTGGTGTAATCCACTTTTGATTCAAAACCGGCTGAACCAACTTCCAAACCGCGCAGTGCTTTTTGCAGGGATTCCTGGAAAGTACGGCCAATCGCCATGACTTCACCAACAGATTTCATTTGCGTAGTCAAACGCGCATCCGCATCACCAAATTTTTCAAAGGTGAAGCGCGGCACTTTGGTAACAACATAATCGATTGATGGTTCGAATGACGCTGGCGTTGCACCGCCAGTGATGTCATTTTTCAATTCGTCGAGGGTGTAACCTACCGCGAGTTTCGCAGCGATTTTTGCAATCGGGAAACCCGTCGCTTTTGATGCGAGTGCGGATGAACGCGATACACGCGGGTTCATCTCGATCACTACCATACGGCCATCAACCGGGTTCACCGCAAATTGCACGTTAGAACCACCAGTTTCCACACCGATTTCACGCAACACCGCAATCGATGCATTACGCATGATTTGGTATTCCTTATCGGTAAGGGTTTGCGCTGGTGCAACAGTAATCGAGTCGCCAGTGTGAACGCCCATCGGATCAAAGTTTTCGATGGAGCACACGATAATGCAGTTATCGTTTTTATCGCGCACCACTTCCATCTCGTACTCTTTCCAACCGAGTAGCGATTCGTCGATCAACAATTCGTTAGTGGGCGATAAATCCAAACCGCGCGTACAAATTTCTTCAAACTCGTCCCAGTTGTACGCGATGCCGCCACCGGAACCGCCCATAGTAAAAGACGGGCGAATAATGCACGGGAAGCCGAATTCTTTCGGCGCTTCTTTGGCTTCTTCCAAGGTGTGAACAATTTTCGCGCGCGCACAAGAAAGACCAATACGCTTCATCGCCTGATCAAACAGGTTGCGATCTTCTGCCATGTTGATGGCTTCTTCTTTCGCGCCGATCAATTCCACATTGAATTTTTCCAGCACACCATTTTTGGCAAGTGCCAGCGCACAGTTCAATGCAGTCTGGCCACCCATGGTTGGCAGGATTACATCGGGGCGCTCTTTCTCAATGATCTTCGCAACTGTCTGCCACTCAATCGGCTCGATGTAAGTTGCATCCGCCATCGCGGGGTCAGTCATGATGGTTGCAGGGTTGGAGTTAACCAGAATTACCCGGTAACCCTCTTCGCGCAGGGCTTTACAGGCTTGGGCTCCGGAGTAGTCGAACTCACAGGCCTGGCCGATAACAATCGGGCCAGCGCCGAGAATCAAAATACTGTTTATGTCGGTACGTTTTGGCATGTCTGCTCCGGTTCTTTAACCCCCCTCCCAGCCTCCCCCTTCAAAAAGGGGAGGAGTTAAATCCTGCCGCCTACGAAGTGGAGTCAGTCCCTCCCCGCTTTTCAAGGGGGAGGTTAGGTGGGGGTTGGTTTAGCCCTTACGGGCGTGCATCAATTCAATAAAGTGGTCAAACAGGGTATCGGCTTCGTGCGGGCCGGGGCTCGCTTCAGGGTGCCCCTGGAAGCTGAACGCGGCTTTATCAGTACGATGGATACCTTGCAGCGAACCGTCAAACAGCGACTTGTGCGTCGCGCGCAGATTCGCAGGCAAACTGTTTTCTTCAACCGCAAAACCGTGGTTTTGCGCGGTGATCATCACGCGCTTGGAATCCAGATCTTGCACTGGATGGTTGCCGCCGTGATGGCCGAATTTCATCTTGATAGTCTTGGCACCGGATGCCAGCGCCAGCAATTGGTGACCGAGGCAAATACCAAATACCGGCACGTCGGTTTCCAGAATATCTTTGATCGCTTCAATGGCATAAGTGCACGGCTCAGGATCACCAGGGCCATTGGAGAGGAATACGCCGTCCGGATTCAATGCCAGCACTTCTGCGGCAGTCGTTTTGGCCGGAACCACAGTCAGGTCACAACCGCGATCCACCAGCATGCGCAAAATGTTGCGCTTAACGCCGTAGTCGTAGGCAACCACTTTGAATTTCTTCGCATCGCCAGTGCCATGGCCTGCACCCAATTCCCAACTGGTGTTGTTCCAGGTGTAGGGCTCGCTCACGGTTACTTCTTTTGCCAGATCAAGACCTTTCAAACCACCGAAGGCTTTAGCGGCAGCCAATGCCTTGGCTTCATCCAGATCATTGCCTGCCATGAGGCAACCGTTTTGCGCACCTTTGTCGCGCAGGATACGGGTCAAGCGGCGGGTATCGATATCGGCAATGCCGATCACGTTGCGCGCTTTAAGGTAATCAGAAAGGCTTTCCTGGTTGCGGAAGTTACTGGCCAACAGGGGAAGGTCACGGATAACCAGACCAGTTGCCCAAATACGCTGACACTCTTCGTCTTCGCTATTGGTGCCAGTATTGCCGATGTGGGGATAAGTCAGGGTAACAATTTGCTGGGCATAGGAGGGATCGGTAAGGATTTCCTGATAACCGGTGATTGCGGTATTGAACACCACTTCACCAACAGATAAGCCTTCGGCACCAATTGCGGTACCACGGAACACACTACCATCGGCAAGGACCAATATGGCCTTGGTCGGGGCAGGAAGGGATTCCTGAGTAGTCAAAACAACCTCCTGAGCTGGTTGGGGTTTTGGCTTGGAGAACACCTGCAGTTACTAACCCTGCGGGATACCCTTAAAGCAAGCTAATAAATCGTTGTAGGTTCGTCATCCAAATCGCACAGACGTTCAGTTTTTTCGGGCTCAAAAAAACAATCGCATTGACACTTAAGAAGTGGGCATCGCGATAAGTTATTGAGTTAAAAGGCAAATTTATTCCGGCTGTAAAACGTCTGGTTGTAAAAAAGCGAGATGAAACCCAAATCTCATCTCGCCTTTTTATGTTCTTGTGCGAACCGTTTTGTATTCTTTGTGCTGAGCCATTTGAGGCGGCCACAATCTGGCTGCGAATTCTACGGGAGTCGCCCTCGCCTGTCCAATGGATATTGCCCTGATTAGGGTCAGTATCAGTTTTTACGGAACAACTTTCCGATAAGACTTACCAGTAATAACACCAAAGCTCCGATAATCACTCCGGCCACTCCATTTAATATGGATGAAGTCAGCCAACCTACAGGTTCCGTCACACCTTCGGCACTTTCGATCCAATGATGAAGGATCGGAGTGTTATGGGTCACAATCCCACCACCCACCATAAACATGGCAGCTGTACCCAGCACAGATAAGAATTTCATCAGCCGGGGGGCGGCAGCCAAAAAAGCCTTACCAAAAAATTGGGCGACAGCATTGGGCTTTTTGCACAGGTGCATACCTATATCGTCCAGCTTCACAATCAGGGCGACAAAACCGTAGACACCCACGGTCATTAACACCGCAATACTCACTACCACTGCGGCTTGTTTTGCAAAAGTCGCTGCAGCTACCGAACCGAGGGCGATAACAATAATTTCAGCGGAGAGGATAAAGTCGGTGCGCACCGCACCTTTGATTTTTTCCTTTTCGAAGGCAACCATATCTACTTCGGGATTGGCAACTGCCTGAATTAATTCCTGATGATGTTGATCATCCTCCTGTTTGGAGTGTAAATATTTATGTGCGAGTTTTTCAAAACCCTCAAAACACAAATAGGCACCACCCACCATTAACAAAGGAACAATCAGCCAGGGAATAAACGCACTGATTAACAGCGCGGCAGGAACCAGGATGGCTTTATTGAGCATGGAGCCTTTGGCTACTGCCCAGACTACGGGCAACTCGCGTTCAGCGCGGATACCCGACACCTGCTGCGCGTTAAGCGCCAGGTCATCACCCAAAACACCCGCCGTTTTTTTAGCGGCGACTTTAGTCATTACCGCCACGTCATCAAGCACGGTTGCTATATCGTCGAGCAATGTAAGTAAGCTGGCACCCGCCATAATCTTTTCCTTTACCGACTATTTAATAAGGGTTCATTGTTGTAATTAACGCAACCCCAAAACATCTTGCATATCAAACAAGCCAGGCTTTTGTTGCTGCAACCAGACAGCCGCGCGCACCGCGCCATTGGCAAAAGCCAAACGGCTCGATGCTTTGTGGGTAATTTCCACGCGCTCGCCATCGGCCATAAACATTACTGTGTGATCACCGACTACATCACCGCCGCGCACAGTGGCAAAACCGATAGTGTCGCGCGGACGCGCACCGATTTGGCCTTCGCGGCCATAGACAGCGACCTTATCCAGATCGCGCTCCAGCGCATTTGCCAGCACTTCGCCCATGCGCATTGCAGTACCTGAGGGTGAATCTACTTTGTGGCGATGATGCGCCTCGTAGACTTCCACATCGTACTCATCGCCTAATACACGCGCTGCGAGATCGAGCAATTTAAAACACAGGTTTACGCCGGTAGAAAAATTCGCGGAAAGCAGCAAAGGGATTTGTGTTTGATAGGAGAGCAGTTCGGCTTTTTCGGCTGCGCTAAATCCGGTAGTGCCAATGACGATAGGTTTGTTGTGCGCCGCGCAAATTTTTACGTGACCCAAAGTTGCCAATGGTGAACTGAAATCGATCAACACATCAAACTGGTCGAGAACATCGGCGATATTATCAACCAAGAGCACACCGAGTTTTCCGACATTCCCCAACTCACCTGCATCGGCTCCGACCAGTGAACTACCGGCACGCACGGTTGCTGTGCCCAATGTGGTATGCGGATTTTTTTGTGTGGCTTCAATCAGCGCTTTGCCCATACGGCCTGCAGCACCGGCGATCGCAATTCGTGTCATTGTCTTACTCTCAATAAAAGATGGCTGCAATAAAAGATGATTGCAAAAAATTGTTCCAAAAATTATTCATCATCGTCACTGTTAAACAAGTGGCCAAGTTTCCCTTTTTTAGTTTCCAGGTATTTGGCGTTGTGCGGGTTGCGGCCAGTCTGGTGCGGGATGCGCTCCACTACATTAATGCCCATATCCTGCAATGCTTTTACCTTGCGCGGATTATTGGTCAACAACTTCAAGGCTTTGATCTTTAAATGTTCCAGCATCGGCTTGAGGATTGAATAGTCGCGCATATCTGCACCAAAACCCAATTGCTCATTAGCCTCTACTGTATCCGCGCCTTGATCCTGCAAATGATAGGCTTTGATTTTATTCAGCAAACCAATACCGCGCCCCTCTTGACGCAAATAAAAAATCACGCCGCGCCCGGCGAGTGCAACCTTGTGCATCGCCGCTTGCAATTGCGGACCACAATCACAGCGCAAACTAAACAGTGCATCGCCGGTTAGACATTCGGAGTGGATACGCGCGAGCAGCGGTTCATCGCCGCTGATATCGCCCATGGTGAGTACCACATGCTCTTTGAAATTTTCCTCATCGCAAAAACCATGCATGACAAAAATGCCCCAGGGGGTTGGCAACTTGGATGATTCTACATAAGTAATGGTCACAGGAGCCTCACAGAAAACGCAATCAGCTGGAGTACCAAAAGCGCATAAACTCCGGCGAGCGCATCATCGATCATGATGCCAAAGCCACCGTGCACTTTTTTATCCAGCCAACTAATTGGCCAAGGTTTCAAAATATCAAACACGCGAAATAACACAAATCCAACCACAATCCACAACCAGCCGGCAGGTGCCATAAACATAGTGATCCAGAAGCCGACAAATTCATCCCACACAATGCCACCGTGATCGTGCACACCCAGAGCTTTTGATGAGCGATCACACCAGAATACGCCCAAGGCAAAAGTCACCAACAACCAGCTCAAATAAATTGGCCAGGTTAAATGTTGCAGCAGCAAAAAAAATGGAACCGCTGCCAGTGTGCCAAAAGTACCCGGCGCTTTTTTTGCGAGGCCACTGCCAAATCCAAACGCAAATAAATGGTTGGGATTGGCGAGTAATTCTTTGAAACCAGGCGTTTTCATTGGGTGAAATGTTGATATCCGGTTGTGGTTAACGCAAAAGGCTCGCCTTCATATTCACAAATAACTTTATTGCCGGGAATCATTTCACCGATCACAGTAGCCTGGAGTTTCCCCTGCGCAATTAACATGGCTACATCTGCCATATTTTCCGGTGGCACAGTGAAACACAATTCGTAATCATCGCCACCGGCTAATGCCCATTGATAGGCTTGTGCTGAATCATCCAGTGAATTGATTGCTGCCGATAGTGGTAAATTTTCAACATCAATCACCGCCCCCAGATCACTCGCATCGCAAATATGCTGCAGATCGGCCACCAAACCATCGGAGATATCCAGCGCACTGCTGGCGATTTCACGAATCAACACCGACTCGGATAAACGCGGCACCGGGCGATAAAAACGCTGCAATAAATAGTCAGCGTGCTCCTCACTAAAATTGCGCTTGTGCTGGATAAAAGCCAAAGCCGCAGCACCATCACCCAGGGTATTGGTCACCAGGATAAAATCGCCCACATTGGCACCATCGCGGCGCAATGTTTGATGTGTCTGGGTTGCCCCCATCGCCTGGATCGTAATTGTTAACGGGCCAGATGTGGTATCACCGCCGACAAGGGCAATGCCGTATTCACGTGCACATTTAAATAAGCCGCGACTAAAACTGCGCAGCCATTCTTCATTGGCCTCGGGCAGGGTCAACGCAAGCGTAAACCACAACGGATCGACGCCCATCGCAGCAAGGTCACTTAAATTGGTACGCAGTGCGCGCTCGGCGATTAATTCAGGATCGGCATCTACGGGAAAATGGACATCAGCAACCAGTGTATCCACAGTGACCGCCAATTGTTTTCCGTCCGGGATTTGCAAGAGCGCGCAATCATCACCAATACCCAGCAACACTCCTGCAGCAGGCTGCTCGGCTTGCTCGCGCTGGAAGAATTGCTGGATCAATTGGAATTCACTGGGCACTTTTAAGTCGTTTAAAAAAGTTAAGTCGTTTTAGAAGAGTGGAAATTTTTGAAGCGAAGGGCGACCCCATTAGTCGCCCGAACATTAACGGCCTTTGCGCTCGGCATTGACTTCTGGTGCACGCAATACCACGGCTGTTTTATCCAACACACCGTTGATAAATTTGTGGCTATCTTCTGCACCAAACTTTTTTGCCAAGGCAACTGCTTCGTTGATGACAACTTTGTAGGGGACGTCCATACGGAATTTAAATTCATAGGTAGCGAGACGTAAAAGCGCGCGCGTAATTGGGTCCAGCTCTGCCAATGAGCGATCAACCAAAAAAGGCTCGTAGATAGCATCTATATCACTTAAATGCTCAGGCACACCATGGAGGATATCGTGGAAGTATTCCACATCCACTTTGCCCATATCGTTATCGGTGCGGAATTCCGCTTCGATTGAATTGAGCGAATTGCCGGTCATATGCCATTGATACAGCGCTTGCATCGCGTAGTGACGAGCCATACGGCGGGTAGCAGCGGTGTGGCCTTTCTGCACGGATGAATTGGCGTTTCCGGGCTGACCTGAAGGAGTAGTCATGAACAATTACCTGGTAAAGAACATTAATTAAATCTTGCCGAACAACGAAACCATTTCCAGCGCGGTTGATGCAGCTTCAACACCTTTGTTACCCGCTTTGGTGCCTGAACGCTCAATTGCCTGTTCGATTGAATCGACAGTCAACACACCAAAAGTCACAGGAACACCGTATTGCAGGGAAACTTGCGCGAGACCTTTGGTGCACTCACCGGCAACATAATCAAAGTGTGGCGTGCCGCCGCGAATAACAGCACCTAAAGCAATGATTGCATCGAACTCTTTTTTCGCTGCAATTTTTTGCGCGGTCAGCGGGAATTCAAACGCGCCGGGTGCGTAATAAATGGTAATGTTTTCATCTTTAATGCCGTGGCGACGCAGGGTATCCAATGCACCGTCTTTCAAGCTCTCAACCACAAAGCTGTTCCAGCGACTAACAATCAATGCGTACTTACCCGCTGATGCGGAAAAATCACCTTCAATTACCTTGATATTGCTCATGCTCTTTTCTCTTTAAATTTTAAATTCGTTTACCCCCTCCCCTAGCCGGGCGCCCATCTCCCCCTTTGCAAGGGGGAGGAGCCTCACTCCCGACTTAATTCGGAGCGCGCTTTGCCCCCTTCCTTTTTCAAGGGGAGGACTGGGGAGGGGTTAGCTATTCATCAGGACAAACGTATTCAACCACTTCCAGATCAAAACCGGACAATGCCGAAAAGCGCATAGGCGCCGACATTACCCGCATTTTGCGTACACCAAGATCGCGCAGGATTTGCGAGCCGGTGCCAACTTGTTTGTAGAGCACTTCGGAACTGCGCTGGATTTGTTTGCCGGACAGTAACCAGTCAATGCTGCTTTCCACTTCAGCGGTGGATTCGTCGTGGCATATCAGCAACACCACTCCTTTACCCGCTTCACTGACTGCGCGCAATGCATCCTGGTAGGTCCAGCTTTTACCGCCGGTGGATGAGGTGCGCTTCAAGCTCAACACATCGCGGGCGATGTCCATCACATGCACACGCACCAGGGTTGGCTCGCCATCTATCTCGCCTTTGACCATTACAAAATGCAGGTCGCCGCGCGCCATATCGCGGTAGGTACGCAATTCAAAGTCGCCGTAGATGGTCTCCACCTTACGGCTGTTGATGCATTCAACCGTCTTTTCCTTGATGGTGCGGTAGTGGATAAGGTCGGCAATGGTACCGATTTTCAGGCCATGTTTAACAGCAAATTTTTCCAGGTCCTGGCGGCGCGCCATGGTGCCGTCTTCATTCATGATTTCAACCAGCACGCCCGCCGCAGAAAAACCGGCCAGTTTTGCCAGATCACAGGCGGCTTCAGTGTGGCCCGCGCGGCTCAGCACACCACCGGGTTGGGAGATCAGCGGGAAGATATGGCCCGGCTGCACAATATCGGCCGCCTTGGCATCGCGGCGCACGGCAGCGTGGATGGTGCGGGCGCGGTCGGCGGCGGAAATACCGGTAGTCACGCCAGTCGCCGCTTCGATGGACACAGTGAAATTGGTCGTAAAGGAGGATTTGTTATCGCGCACCATCAGTGGCAAATCCAACAATTCACAGCGCTCGGCTGTCAACGGCAGACAGATCAGGCCACGCGCATGGGTCGCCATAAAGTTGATATCTTCCGGGCGCACCAGCTCCGCGATCATAATCAAATCGCCTTCATTCTCGCGATCTTCATCATCCATGAGCACAATCATCTTGCCCTGACGTAGATCATCAATCAGTTCTTCAACGGTATTTAATTGCATAATTCGTCTCGATATAGCCAATGCAAAACTGTGTTTTGCTTACATAAATCCATTCTTCGCCAAAAATTCCAAGGTAATGCCACCCTGCCCTTCGCCCTCGGCGGCCTTATCGCCCAACATCAACCGCTCCAGGTAACGGGCGAGTACATCGACTTCCAGGTTGATGCGACTACCGGTTTTGTAGCTGCCCATGATGGTCATTTGCAAGGTGTGTGGGACGATATTGAGTTCAAACTCGGCGCCATCCACCTTATTAACGGTAAGACTAGTCCCATCCACCGTAATTGACCCTTTGTGGGCGATATATTTTGCCAATGACTTGGGCGCGCGGATACGGAAACGCTCAGAGCGGGCATCGGGATGACGGCTGACGACTTCACCCACACCATCCACATGGCCACTGACAATATGCCCACCCAGACGGGTTTGCGGAGTCAGGGCCTTTTCCAGGTTGACGCGCTGGCCGACTTTCCAATCAGGCAAGCTGGTGTTATCCAGAGTTTCGCGCGATACATCTGCCCAGTAGCCGTCGCCCGGCAGATCCACCACCGTCAGGCAGACGCCGTTGGTGGCGATGGAGTCGCCCAAACGGACATCCCCAAGATCGAGGTTGTTGGTTTTGATGCGCAGGCGCAGGTCGCCATTTTTCGGTTGCAATGCCACCACTTCGCCAATGGCTTCGATAATACCGGTGAACATAGGGTTACCTCGGGGTCGTCTGCCGCACTGTCTACACAATGATACTGGTCGGCTTGCCTTCAACAGCAGCGACCGGAATTTTAAGATCAATCACTTTGGTTTTGGCCAGATGATCATGGATACAACGGTGGCCGGGGCGGAATATCGCCAGTATATCGACCAAGCGCAAAAAAACGCCCACCCCTGGCACCTGCCCGGCAAGCCACTGGGAGATATAGCGCCACACAATAAGCTGGATGAACGCCGGACGCTGGTTATCCATAGTCACAATCGCAATCCCCATAATACGTTTACCCAGGGTCTGACCGAATTGCTGCAACAGGAAACCGTGCAACACAAAAAAGATCAGGATCGGGGATATTGCCAGCATAAACTTCTGGCCATCCGATAAAGTGGCCAGACGTTTCAGCAATTCCGCTTGCGCCGCCTGTACATCCTGGGTGGTGGTGGGTTCAAGCAAGCCCATGGATTGCATCACCATGAGCAGTGCCATAACCATAAAAAAACCATCGAGGAAAAATGCCAAAAAACGTTTGCCAAGCGATGCAGTGTTATCCACCTGGGGAGCAGGCGGACCGGATTGGAAATCAGAGGGCGGGATTTGATCGTTCAAAGGTTTACCTATTACTAGTATTCAGTGTCGGGTACGGCAGTGATCCGCCAATCCCGGCCGACAGCGCGGATGTCTTTGATTTTCAGCGAGAGCGCGGCGGACATAGTGTCTAGCGGCAAACCAAACAGCGGCAGCGCATTGCTGCCCAGCAGCTTGGGCGCCATGTACATAATGATTTCATCGAGCAAGCCACGGCGTAAAAAACTGCCGGAAAGCGTTGCACCAGCTTCCACCAAAACTTCATTGCAGTTGCGTTTGGCGAGCTCACGCAAGAGCGCATTTAAATCGATGCGCCCGTCTTTTCCCGGTAGCGCAATGAGTTCGACAAAATCCGGCCACTCTTTTAATTGCGCCTCATCAACTGCGCCGTTGTGTACCAGCAAGACTGGGGTAGCTTGTTTAAACATCAGCGCCGTGCGCGGCGTGCGCAATTGTGAATCGAGGATCACCCGCAGCGGTTGTTTGGCGGCAGCCTCTTCGGAATTGGGCAAACCCAATTCATCCACACGTACGGTGAGCGATGCGTTGTCCTGCAGGATCGAATCGACACCGGAAATAATTGCACAGGAGCGGGCGCGCAGACGCTGCACATCGGCACGCGCTTTGGGGCCAGTGATCCACTTGCTTTCGCCCGATGCCATGGCCGTGCGGCCATCGATGCTCATCGCCATTTTGCAGCGCACCCAGGGCAGCTTGCGCTCCATGCGACGAACAAATCCGGGATTAAGCGCGCGCGCATCATCTTCCAGTACCGGGCCATCAACCTGGATACCGGCAGCGCGAACCATGGCGATACCATTGCCGGAAACCAACGGATTGGGATCTTCCATCCCATACACGAGCCGCGCGATACCGGCCTCAACCAGCGCCTGTGAACAGGGGCCGGTTTTTCCAGTGTGGCTACAGGGTTCGAGGCTCACGTAAGCAGTCGCACCGCGCGCATTGTCACCCGCAGCACGCAGCGCATTAATTTCTGCATGGGCTTCACCAGCGCGAATGTGCCAGCCCTCAGCGATGACCTGCCCGTCTTTCACCAATACACAGCCCACACGTGGATTGGGCATGGTGGTATAGAGGCCGCGCTCCGCCAGACGGAAGGCATGCGCCATAAATTCAAAATCAACCGCAGTGATGGTCATGAAGGCGTCAATTGTTCTGGAGTTAGTGTTGGTTTTAAGGCTGCTGTTCGCTTTCAGGTTGTTGTTCGAGGCGATCAATTTCCTGGCGAAACTCGTTCAAATCCTTAAAGCGGCGATAGACAGAGGCGAAGCGCACATAGGCCACTTCATCGAGCTTTTTCAGCTGCTCCATCACCTTTTCACCGACCAGCAAGGCTTTGACTTCGCGCTCACCGGTGGCCTGCAAAAAGTGTTTGATATGGTTAATCGCCGATTCAATCGCCTCGATACTCACCGGGCGTTTTTCCAGCGCGCGCAATAAACCGGCGCGCAGTTTGTTTTCATCGAAGGGTTCGCGGGTACCGTTTTGTTTGATGATGCGCGGCATCACCAGCTCGGCCACCTCAAAGGTAGTGAAGCGTTCATGGCAGGACAAACACTCGCGGCGACGGCGCACCTGGTCGCCCTCAGCCACCAGGCGTGAATCTATAACTTTGGTATCTTCCGCACTACAAAACGGACAATGCATGATCATCGGCCCCAGCGATTGATAAAGTGGGCGCATACTAGCACGAAATATGGGGGTTTCGCCCCATGATCCATGGCTCCCGGTAGCGATGGTAAAAAGCGCCCTCCACCGGCAAAGCCAAAAATACCACCATGACGATGTCACTGCCTTGGCGGATGTGTCCGCGATGAGGGTGATGGTGGCGGTGGCGGTGGAAAAATTAAAGCGGATAGGTTGTTGGATATTAAACTGATTGCGGATTACACGATTATTGAGGGGAAGTTGGTTTGATTTTTTAATACAGGAAAATTCGGATTGGTAGGTTGGGCAGTTCTGCCCGACCTACCAATCGCGATCTGATCTGACACTTCAGCAATATTTTTTGTCGGGCAACCTACTTTGGAATCGTATAGAAATCCTGGCCTGAAAAGCTTTTGTAAAACTTAAAATTTCCGCCAGGAGAATCTGAACCCGCCGTACGCCAGGATAGTAATTTTGTAGGGCACGGATCTACAATTGCAGGTTCGGTAGCAGCAGCAATAGCAGCAGAAACGTGATTATAAAAAAGTTGCTGCTTTGCATGGGTTCCATCATTTGCAATAGTTAAAATATCCTCGATATTTCCCTTTTGCTTACTACCAATCACCGGATATTGCTCAAACCCCTTGAACTGCCCGGGCGATTTAATTACATCAATCATCGATGTCGCACCTTTCGATCCGACAAGTCCCGACTTCATATCCAATCGGTTTTGCACAACAAGACGCATCCACTGCAACCCGGTTTTCGATGTTGATGCATCATAATTAGCTGAAAAAGGTGAAGGCGCTTCCGCTAATAAAAGCTTTATAAGTGCGAGCTGATCGGCGTCGGCGGTAGGCAAGGTCAAGGGTTGTTTAATGGTGACGGAGATTGGACCAGCTTTTGTACCTTTCGCGTTCTGCGCCTGGAAGCGCACAAATCCCGGACCATTTGCTTTAAGTTCATATACCTCAAAATTGGCTTTCGTCCGGATATCGTCGTTGATTAACAATAATGATTTATCAGGGGAAAAACTCAGCTTAAAAGGAACGAGTTCACCCGGCCCTGGCACAATCTTAATTTTTAAAACATTGCCTACAAATAGCGTCAATTGCAGAGGTAATTTAGCGCCCGTCATCGTTTGGAAAGTTGCCACAATAAAGTCCTTTAAATGAAAGTTTAATCAATTGATATTTCGTAAGAGTTGCCACGTTTTTGACAATCATTTTTTACATCCTCAACCCACCCAATAGATTCTTTATAGGTGCTACTACCAACGTCTTCTGCCTTGGCTGTTACATCTTTCGCAATGTCCAAATCACGACGGGAATGTTTGAGTGAGTCCTTAGGTTCAAAACCCTCGGCAGCAGGCTCCCACAGCGTTAGACGATTGCCTTCACGCCAAAACACCCAAGCTATATTATTTTTCCCTGTGCCATCACTAATCGGTTCAGCATAACCAATTACGCAAAGATGGTGCTGCCCCTTAGTCGCGTCTTGCGCTACAAGATAGGATTCCAATGCAGGGATCACAGGGTTATAGCCAGCGGTTTTCTCCACATTAAAACTTTCTTTGTGAGGCTCCGCGACGCACGCCACACTAGACATGAATAAACAATTGACCAAAAAAATACGGAACACATTCATTTATTAATTCCTTTGAAAATGCGGTAGTTTTACCCATAAAAAATAGACAACATAACCAATGCTGGAGATATCCGGTTAACTAAAGCCTGAGATATACGACCTCAACTTTTAAGCTGCCAGTTTATACGCTACTACGGACACTGAGACAACCTTCATATAAGTTAAGTCGAACTGCATCACCATTACTTCAGATAACGACCAAGAGCGGATTAACATAATGTCAATCCCAGCTTATTGGTTGTGGCGATATTCAGATGGAGAAACACCGGTACTTTTTTTGAAGGTCCTGTTGAAGAAACTTGGCCAGTTGTATCCACAAGCATAGGCAATTTCGCTAACTGACAAAGGTGTAGAGCGAAGCAGGTATTTTGATTTCTCCAAACGCGCATGTTGGATGTATTGGGTTACGGTAATTCCGAAACAAGTTTTAAATTGCTCGGAGAACCTGGATCGCGATAGGCCTGCCTGAAGATGCAAGTCGGGTATGTCGATGTTGGAGGATAGATTGGAATGGATATAGTCCAGGGTTTTGGAAAACTTTCTTATCAAAACATTCTTTTTCTGGTTTAGATATCGGTTTCCTGACTTAAGCTGCACTGCAAAGTGCGACATCAAATGTAAAAAAACACCCTGGCAAATTGTATCGCTTCCCGCTTCAGAGGATTGGAGTAACCCCTCCATCTCCAGCAACAATTTCGCTGCCTCCAGGCTTCCCTCAAGTTTTACCATTTCCCCCGGCGATTCCAGCAGGGATTTCAAATCAAACCAGGCTGGGGGTATCTGTTCAATAATGAGCGGGGAAAAATAGACGACTATGAGCCCCCGATTATTTTTGTTATCAAAAACCGGATGATGGTAGGTATTGCCCGGTATTAAAAACATATCGCCCGGACAAAAAGGATGAGCCATTCCATCCACCAACATAACCCCATTATCCCAAGGCATAAAACAGACTTCCGCCTCTGGATGCTGATGGACACACTCAGGAAAATGCGCCCCTCTGTCATATTTGCGAGCAACGAACGGCATAGGCTCGCTGCCTTTGAGGATGTTGACTTTCACGTGGCGCAATTCTTTATTGATGGGAGAGAGCTCGCTGGTATCCATAGCAATGAATGTCAGTTAATGCACAAGTCCTTGATGACAACCTGGGATCTTAGTGCAAGCTTTTGGGAAAAGAGTGAAAGTTTATTTTTGCTGTTCTGAATAAGATACTTCATCTTTGCAAAGGAAGAAAACGATGAATCTACAAAATCTTGCATTACTGTTTTTGTATATGGTTGCAGCGGCAGCGCATGCGGAAGTCGCTCATACGGAAGTCACCGGTGAAGAAAAGGTGATTCCGTTTACTGCCGACTTTTGGGATCTTGGAAAAGCGAAGGTGGAAAACATCGACGGGCGCCAAGCCATCACCGGTGAGGCCGTGCTGACCGGAGCCACCTTTGAAAATGGCATTATTGAAATGGAGCTAAAAACCGATGGTACACGTGCATTTCCCGGCGTGACCTTTCGCGACGATGCGGCCGGAAATGGCGAAACTATTTACCTGCGCCCACACCATTCGGGCCAGCAGGACGCGATTCAATACGCGCCAATCTATAATAAACAAACATGCTGGCAGCTATATTACGGCGAAGGCTACACAGCCAGCCTAAACATCCCCGGTAACCAGTGGATGAAACTGCGTATTGAGGTGAAAGATTCCAAAGCGCGCGTTTTCCTCAATGATATGAACTCGCCGGTATTACTCATCCCCAACTTAAAAGGCAAGCCAGGTCCCGGGAGGATTTTAATTAGCGACGGAGGCAAAGGTGTTTACCTGGGAAATTTCCGCATGAAAAAAACATCGGACTTACACTTCCCGGAAACCGCTGCTGAACCAAAGCTCAATGATGGTTCGTTAAGTTGGTATATATCCAAACCCTTCGCGGTCGATGATCCGGCGGGGAAAAATTTATCGTCATTGAATGCGAAAAATAATAAATGGAGACTAGTTGAAGCTGAGCCCTCCGGGCTTGTGAATCTATCGCGTTACCTACCGCTCGTGAACAATCAACCAAGTTTGGTGTACGCGAAAACGGTTATAAAATCCAAAAGCAAAAAAAGAATTAAACTTGAGTTTGGCTATAGCGACAATATAACAATCTTCCACAATAGGAATGCCATCTATTCGGGAAAGGCCAGCTTCCATTCCCGCGAGCCGCAGTTTAATGGTTTGGTCGGCTACAACGATGCGATTTATCTTGATTTGGATGAAGGGGAAAACGAAATTCTTTTGCAGTTAACTGAAAATTTTGGTGGGTGGGGGTTTGTGATGCGGGGGGTGCCGGTGCTATAAGCTCCATTAGTCTTCTGCCAAAGAGAGTTTATAACAGATGAATCGCCCTTTTTGAATTAAGAAAAGTTCTTATCGTTAGAGCAATGTTTGGCGGGAGTCCATCTTCAGGCCGGTTACAATTTCCGGCCAAGAAGTGGAATTTAAGGACAATAAAATTTGTTAATAAAAATTTAGTCGTCGTCGACTGATGCATTCAACCCTACAATTTTTTCATTGGTTGATGCAATTTCGTTTTTCACCTTTCTATAGCGATCTTCCAAATTTGCTTTGTTTACATCAATTCTTATAAGCCTGGTTTTTAATATTAACTCTCGGTGCAAATCTGAATTATTGCTCAATTCTTCTTCGATCGATTTTTTTTCCATGTCATTATTGTAAATATCTCGCGCAATAAGCTCTAATTCATCCGTTTTAAATTCAATTAGTTTGTAATATTCATCAAGTAATCCTGATTTTATTAGGTCATATTTTTTCTTAGCGATTTTTGTGTAAAACGACATTGTATTGATAGTTTTTTCACCAACTTCTTTTACTTCTTTCATTGACGAATCGCTTATTTTTTGACTTAACGATGAACGCGAATACTCTAAAAATCTATGCGCATTATAAAAATAAATAGATTTTGATGTAGATTCTTTAAATTCTTTTATAAGTTCTGGTCTTGGCCCAAGGGTTCGACCGTGAGCTATGCTCCACCAATCTGACTTTCCATCATCAGTGATAAAAATGATGCCCTGTGACTCTTGTTTTGCATATTCCGTAATAGCCTTCCAAATTATTAGATCACCAAAAGGTGAAAGCTTTTCTTCATGTGTTTTTGCGTCTTTTGCTTTATGCGCATCATTAAATGCCGGAGGTATTTTTTCCTCAAATCTTTTTGCACCCTCATCCATGAGAGCCACTTCTTCTTCCTTCGTTAATTTAACCCCAATTTTTCCACTAAAAATTTCATTAAAAAATTCACTAACAGAATCTATATGCAAGCCATCAGCAAGCGCATTTGAGTTAGACTCCAACTCTGCGGTTAACTCTCCAAGTATGCTTTTTACTTTAGTGAGTGTAGCTGGCGACACATGTGGGTGCTGCCGATTGGCTTCGAGGCTGTCAATTAAGCCGGCAATTGTGGTTTTGGCTTTGTCATACTGGCCAATTTCACCAGAAATAACTGTTGTCCTGCGGTTAAAATACTCCTGAGCAACTCGGTGTGGTATCCACACTCTATCCTTGATATTTTCTAGAACCGTTTCAAAGTCCTTTCTCGTTGCCTCAGAGTAACGAAAAAAGTTCAGCAATATGTTGGTATCAAAAACAAATGTGTGCGTTTTCCATGCTGCACCTATTATCTCATCGCCATTTCTAAAATGACCAGGAAATTCGCTTTTTAAGGATCTTTGTTTAGTGGAGGACATTTAACTTCCCTAATAAATTAATAGCTGCTTCAGTAATTTGGGCAAGTGCAGAAAGTAGATATAACCATTGCCACCGAGGGTTTTCTGATCAAAAAACAAAAGCTGAAACACTGCTTGATATTCAATTGAAAAATAGTTGCATTTTGGATTACCCGATTATTGAGTGGGAATCAGTTTGAGCTTTTGGCTGATAGAGCCGAACCATTTTTTTAAGTACATTGGATTGGCGATTTAATGCTTTTTATCAACCAACTTCCTACATACTACTTCCAACCCATCTGCAATACTACTCCACGCATCAGAATGAGGCTTCCATTTATTTATGGGCTTCGCTTTTTCAGGTAACGCATTCAATGCACCTAAAGCTCCCTTATTCCAAGTTTTCCATCGGCAAGTTTCAATAACAATCGGAATGAGTATCGTCTTTCCTGAGGCTTGGAGCTCCAAAGCACGCGGTAACTCGTACTGAATTATATAATCTGTAGCTAATGCATCAGCACTAGCTAAAAATATGAATATATCTGACCCATTAAGTTCGGATTGAATTTTTCCATCCCAGTGGTCACCCGGATCAATCATTCGATCATGCCAAGCACCATCTAAAAGCCCTTCATTTTTTAGAAGCTTCAACTGTATTTCCAATTGTTGCCTTTGGCGGAGGTTGCTTTTTGAATAGCAAATGAAAACCGTTGGTTTCCACAGAAAATCGTCTCTAGAAGATTTTTCCGAGTAGGCATTATTTATTTCTGTCGGATCAACGACAATAGTTCCTTTTGTTCGAGTGGGAATACCTGTTTTTCTACCTTGTCGCTCATCCTCCTCAAGAGCATTAACAGCAACCCACTCACCTGAATACATAGTTTCCTCTAAAGGATCTAAACCACGTATTTCAGAATGAATCTCTCTCATTTCTAACTGGCACAAACCAGCCAACTGTTGACGAGCTTTTATTGGGCCGGTAACTGTAATGGTTACCTGCCTGTCCTGAGGCTCCGCCCTTAGAAGCGCTCGGGCGCCTTCTCGCGTTAAGATCACGCCGCTGGCCCATTGCAGCAATGCGTCATTTGACACTTCAATTAAATCATGCAAACGAACAACTGCTCGTGCCACCAGACCTTCTGGTAACGCCGCATAGGAATAACGAAGACGGGTCGCATCTATTGTTGCAGCGAAGTCTGCAACTCCTTTAGGTTGCCTATCGGGCAATGCTTGAGGAACTAGCCATCGTTCAACAATATTATTTTCAGCACGTATTGCATATGCAATTTCAAATCGTTCCATGATTTGAAGCAAATATGTACGCATCTCCAAATCCTTTTCTGTTCGTAAAACGATGTCCACATCGCTTTGTAACAACACTCCTGCTTTTCTCTCTGCTCGTCTTATCAATGAATAAACGTTTTTGGTTAGCCATTCCGGCTGCAGAACAGTAGCTTCACGAAGGCGGGGATCATTACGATAATTTAGAGCGGCCCCAAGATTATGCAATATTTCAGCAAGAGAATCCTGTTCACCTGAATCGCTCACATCAAATTTTTCACATAAAGCCCTGTATTCAGAATAAGTTAAGTGTGCCCGCACTTTCCCTTTGGTTTTCTTTCCCAATTCACGGCGAACATCATCCCAGCGCGCAGGAAACGGTTCGCGCACCCATGGCAATTTTTCTACTGCGCGGCACAATGCTGTCCGCAACTTTGACACTCCTTTTTTTGTCTTACAATCAACCTCTACAAAACCCTGAATAAAAGGATAGCGTTCCTGTAATGCTTCCCGATCAATACTAGGACGGCAACCGACTTTATCCCACTTATTCAATGCAACAACAACGGATGGACTATTCCCCAAATCATCAGTACCAAATGCCTGAATTAGACGCAACCAATACTCAGCATCATCTCTTTCACTATTTTCTCGACCAGTCAAAACTATCACGTAAACGCTACGAACACTGAAAAAAAACTGATGCAATGAATGAGTAATAACTTGACCTGCAAAATCCCAAATATGAGCAGTGATCGGTGCACCTTTACATCCAGCCATCGTCCAATCACAAAGTGCAATACCTGGAGTACTCTCCTCTCCCTCATTAAATTCCAATCCCTGCAAAGCCTGTACAGTGCTTGTCTTACCCGCACCACCACGACCAACTAGAATTAGCTTAACTTCATTTAATGGGCGAGTATTGCCACGCATCGCCTCAAAATAATAATCCAATACAGATTTGGCAGAGACCAAATTTTCTTGATTTGCCCGAGATGGATGAGGACCAAGGATATTTGGAGAAAGTTTTAGCGCTGGATTGCCATGCAGAGTCAAATATCGTAAATTCGACACTCCCCTTAAACTAGCAGGCAAGTTAATTAGATTATTTTCATGGAGATATAACTCCGACAAACCATCAATTTTTCCTATTCCATCTGGCAAACTAGTTAAATGATTATTGTTAAAATTAATTTTTCTTAGAAAACTAAGATTTTCAAAATAATCAGGAATACTAACAAGTACGTTATCTGATGCATCAATTTCAACTAACTTATTTAGTGACGCAATCTCAGAAGGAAGAGCACTTATATTGTTTTTATCAATACTTAACATCTCAAGATTTTTTAGCATTCCCAACTGGCTAGGTAACTCAGAAATTTTATTGTCACCTAAAAATAACTCTCGCAAATTACTTAGTCTACCGATGCCAGAACCCACCTCAACAATTTTATTACCTCCCAAATGTAGGTGCTGTAGAGCATTAACCCTAAAGAGCTCAGGAGGCAAATTATTAAGCCTATTATTAAATGCATATAGATCAATAAGATTGCTTAATTTATCTATACCCGCAGGGATAAACTCAATTTCATTAGAACCAATATATAATTTTTCCAAACTGGAAATACTGCAAAGCTCCAAGGGAAATACTTCAAATTTATTATTATGCAATGAAAGAACATTCAAACTTGTCAATTGATCAAAATCTGAGGGTAAGCATTTAAGGTTATTATCACTGACATCCAATACGCGCAAGCCATTAAGAGAACCAATCCCTTTAGGAATTTCAGCTATTGAATTACCCTCAAAAATAATTTCTTTTATATTTTTTAACTTAAATAAAACATCGGGAAAGGAAGTGAATTTATTAGAGCTTAAATTAACAAAGCTTAAAGATTCAAGATCACCAAATTCCGAAGGAATACTAACCAGCTCACAAAGTTGAAAATCTAAGTATTCAAGATTTTTCATCGACCCTATATCGGAAGACAGAAATACTAGCGGATTACCTTCTAAATTTAATTTCTTCAAATTTTTTAACTTTGGCAAAGACCTGGGCAATTCAAAAAAATTATTGTGAGACAAACTCAAGTCAACCAAATTATTGAGGCATTCAATCTCACTTGGAATATTAGTTAAAGCGTTATATGAAGCACGGAGAACTTCTAAGTTCGAAAGAACACCTATTTCTGAAGGAATAGAACTCAAACCTAAACCAACTAAATCTAAAGTTTTTGACCCACTTCTTTCACACTCACTTATTCTTTTTAGCGCAACCTTATGAGCCTTTTTTTCAGCAGCAGAAATTTCAACCATAACCATCATAACCCTTTATAAATAAAATATATCCTTCCATCCTATGCTTATTGCAAACATTCGTTAATTAGCAACAACATAAGCAAATGAAAAATTTTCATTTCACACCAATGTCTAGCCTAAAATTGTAGGCATAGTAGCTTATTAGAAATGACTTTTGGGATTAAATGCGACGCCCCCATTCCGCCCACCGAAGCGAGAAATCATACCAATTAAAGACTATCGCCCTATTCAGCGCCAGTATGAATTACACCCCATTACCACCTCACGTTGACAACCCTACCCTCATCCCCTAACCTGCCCGCGCTGCGGTAAATCCCGCAGTCGGGATTACTACCCCCGATTCTGGCTGGCACATTGTGTTTTTTAAACACAATCCGTGTCCTCGTACAGCTTTGCCTGTTGTTATGGCGGCTGGACGGGGCCGCCTTCGGGCGGGCCGGAGTAGCTAGACCGGTGGTAGTAACCCTGTTCAGTCCGCCCCCATGAATTACTACCTCATGGGGCGGTTCATAAAACTAGCTATGAGTTTTTTATTATGGATAATGTTACCTCTCCCCTTGCTCTACCCTCCTACAGCGTAATCAAACTCAATCAACTCCAATTCGACCTGTTCCAACAATCGCGACTGGAAATTCATTCGCCCGAGGGAAAACTCCTTACTGCAATTGCGAAACCATTGCCAAGCAAAACAGATGATGATGCGATTTATCAGTTGTGGTGTCAGGCGTGTGTGCTGGAGCTATTGTTTAGCCAAATTAATGAGCGGATAAAATTACCGCAGCGGGCGATCAACAGTATTGTGCATGTGTTGAACAGAATTGATGGTCACCTTAAGAAACAGGTGTCGATGTAGATTTGTAAAAAAAGCCCCCTTGTTGGAGAGACCAAGGGGGCAAGGTGGCGACTTCGACGCCATGAAAGAAGTGTCCTTTAATTCAGGATTAAATCCTTATTCTGTCTCTACCAATAACTGCACATAATCAATTTCGGCGTAGCCCGATGCGCGTTGCAATACCACGCGGTTGTAGCCCGCATTAAATTGCACAGAGACATTAGTAAGGCCGCGAATTGCAGTGGGATTACGCGAACTGAACCAGCCATTACAAAAATTGTGTATGCGGATGTGATCGCCACGCTCAGTGTTCCATGGGCGGACGCGACTGTTATGCCATTCGTTTTTTCTAATTGTTATAATTTTCCTGAAAACAGGCATGAGCATTAAATCGCCATCAACAGCCAAGAGAAAGTGAATAAACCAACAAGATAATAAAAAATCATTTTATGAAGCAGATTTAACATCCATGTAACCGGTTAGTTTTTATGGATTAAAAACCTTGTCGATAGGGGAAATCACTTCTGGATAAAAATTGTCGCATATGCGCTTCTCTTGTTAAGCACTTGGTCGATTATTTAAGGTCGCTTACCTCCGAAGCCGCCAACAAAAGTGCACCAACACCATATAACTGCGTATCTTCCGGTAATATTTTTTCTGGCGATGCGCCTACCTGCTGTACCCAACCTAATTTGCCATTTTTATCTACTGCACTCGCCAACCCATTCCAGCCAGCAGTCACAGCCGGTAAATAATCCTTGCGCGGCAATAAGCCACTATTAATTCCCCACGCAAGGCCGAAGGTCATAAAACCGGTGCCGCTGGTTTCGGGGACATTGAATTCATCTTTATCCAGGAGTGATGATGGCCAGAAGCCATTAGGTTGTTGTAGCTGGATAAGTTTGGCGGCCATGGTTTTAAATAGTTGTTCATATTTTTGTTTGCGTGGATCATTCGCCGGAATTTGCTCAATCAACAAAGGCAAACCGGCGAATACCCATCCATTACCGCGGCTCCAGAATATCTTTTTATTGTTTTTACTACGGCGCTCAAAAAAACGGCCGTCGCGATAGAAAAGATGTTCCTCTTTATCAAACAAATAATCGATAGTGGCTTGATACTCTTCATCCACATAATTCAGGTACGCAGGGTCACCAGTTAATTTCCCTACCGCGGCCCAAACCGGCGGTGCCATAAATAATGCATCGCACCAACACCAGCGATGTTGGCAAGTCGCTTCGCCTTGGCCGGTTGGATCAGGTTTGTATTCCAGGCTGGACGTTGCGCGGTTTGCCAAAATTTGTTTAAACACTTTTTGCGTAGGCGCAATCAACACAAGGTTATTGGTGCGCGCAGCAACAGCGGCATAAGAGAAACCAATTACCTGGTCATCCGCATGCCAGCTTTTATCGCCGAGCTTCCATTTATTGCTCTCACCTTTTGCAACCAGTGCCTGCAAATACAGAGGATTGTTGGTCTGTTCTGCCCAGCGATTTAATCCGACAAAGAACGCGCCCTGAATCCAGCCGTGCGGATTTTCTGTGTGGTCGCGAAAGGTGCGCACGTAATCAAAAGATTCCATATGCGCAAGTTGCCAATCGGCGGCGCGGTTGGCGATAGCAGCGACTGATTGAGTATCGGTGGAGGATGTAATGGAATGAGTAGCGCAGCCGATTAATGAGCAAAACAACAGGATAAAGGTGCATGCGCTAGCGCCATTGAAGTCGGGATGATGAGAGAAAAATGATACTTTCATTGAAATAATTCCTATAAAAAAATCCAAACACTAAAGCATTGGTAACTTTAGACCAACGCTATCCAAGGTAATTATTGTTTGTCAGGTCGCGTGTTTTTTATGTAATGCATCCTATGGTAGCTTTTAAATAAATGAATAGCCCTATTCGTTAAATAAAAAACCCGGCCTAAGCCGGGTGAAGACAACATGAAACATACGGCAACAATTTTTTATTTGGGCGCAGCTTTTTGTGCAGCCTTGTACTGCGCCTGCAAATTTTTATAGGTCGCCAGGGCAGCCGTAACAGCAGCGGTTAAACCGGCTGTTTTGGCCTTTTCTGCCACGGTGGCTGCCACTGCCGCTGCATATTTTGCAGTCGCAGATTGCACCGCCGCCGTCGCGGGCGCAATCAGCTTCTGTGCAGTTATTGCTTCGTTATAGGTCGTGGTTGCCTGCCCCAACAAGCCGTTGTATTTGTTTACCAGATTGTTATAGGCAGTCAATTTGGCCGTTCTGGCAGTGGATGTTGGAGCCGCGTAATAAGCAGATAACGCCGTATTCAACTGGGGCGCCATGGCATTAACCTTGGTTACCAGAGCATTATATTTGGCCACTCCTTTTTCATAGGTTTTGGTCGCTGTTGCTAAATTTTTGGTAGCGGTTGCCAATTCGCTTTTGGCCGCCTTTTCAGCTGTTGTTTTTTCAAGAATCACCGCTTTATTCTTATTCAGCGCTGCCACTGCCGCTTCATGGGCCAAACGGGCTTTTTCTACCCTGGCCGCCAACTCGGTCAAACTTACGCTGCCAACACTGCTGGATGATTTACTGGATAAAGATGCCGCACTGGAGCTTGGTTTGGAGCTGGAGCTTGATGATGAGCTACCAGTTGCCGGAGTGCCCACGTAAAAATTGGCAATTTGCGGCGTAGTGATATTCAACGCAAAGCGCGCATCAGCTCCGGTGGAGGTGTTGTTGCGATCGACACCACAGCGTTGGCTTTTGCATGTCATCAGATCGGGGTTGGAAAATTTATAGACTTTGCCAGTCCAGTAATCGACGTTAAATACATTTTGATAAGCCATGATGGTGGTAAAAGAATTAACTACACCGTAACCCAAGGCATAGTGAAAAGTACCGCCCGTGCCATCTTGTTTGCGAGAATGTTTTAAACCCATGTTATGGCCCAACTCATGGGCAGTCACAAAATCACCACATGAATTAATTGCCACGTGGGCAAACATATAAGGTTTTTGGTTTGCACCAAACACACCGTTGGAACCACTACCGCCAACCCAGGCAACACCACAACTGCCGTGCGAATTCATATAGGGGCGATAAAAAACAACCATATCGGCCTTGGCTTGTTCGCGTGCAGCTGCAACACCATTAAACGCAGCATTTTGGTTAAAGGTGATATTGTTTAATGCGGTTTCAGCGTTATTGTCATCGGTGTAATCCACTTGCAGAGTACCGGCGACACGAATCTCCAGATCCACACCACTATCGGCATAGATTTGATTGGTAATTTGAAAAAGTTGGTTGATACGTGTAGTGGGATCACCACCGTATAAAGTGGCAACACCTTTGGTATACACCACCAGGACATCAATTGCAGTGGAGGCTGCTAACGCCGGTAATGCAGCGGTAGCCATTAATAGCAGGGTAAAAATACGAGCGAGTTTTTGTATAGATGTTTTCATAAACATATTCCCAGTTGACTTTACTTAAAACCCTCCGTGATTGACAAAAATTCAGATACCTATCTAAAAATTTGCGCGTTTCCATTAAAGCCCAACTTTTTATTTTCCTAACCGCTCATAACAATTCCTCGTGTTAAAAAATAAGTGGCCCGATTAAAAAATTATTGCGGATCCTGCGGGATCTCAAGGTAATCCTTCGCATCAGGATTTGATAATTCAAACTCGGACGGGTTTTTATAAATCCATCCACTGCCATTCACCGACTCCAGGGTGTAACTGCCTTTCGGGGTGGTCACTGTGGCAAAAACCGAACTCCCACCATAGGTCATTACTACGGGATACTCATCGCCATGGCCATCCAAATGACCGCGCCAGGTGTAATCCCCATTGGGATTGGTGCTACTGGTCTCGACGTTTACCTGCAAACGCTCCCCGCCGGGCATAGTGATGCTGAGCCTTTCCCCGGCTTGGGGATAAGCAGGGTTTTCCATATCAACAGACACTGGTTCATAGACTACGACACCACCGGGCACAGGCATGGAGGGTGCGGGGCTAGTTGTATCCGCCATACGCCAGGCATCGGGGGTACTGGCAGTTTCGCGAATTTCAGCCTTGGGAGCCGGTTTCACAACAGGGAGATTCATCGCTTGTTGCGCCCGCTCCAGTTGGCCATTGGCATCTGCCAGCAGGGTTGGGTCGGCGATCAGTTGTGGCTGCGTATCCAGCATCTGCTGCAAGCGCTGGTCAGGTTGCAATAACACGTCTTCGCGGGTGATTTGATATACCACAACAATGGCCAATACGACCGTCACCGCCAAGTAAATCCGCTTGCTGTTGCCCGAGGAAGAAAGCGCCATTGAAAGAGACCAACTAGCCATTTAAGTTGATTAAAAATAAGCCAAAGGGGTCGAAAAATCGAGTTTTAATTACTCTTTGTGAAAACAAAGTCTAATTTTTAATTTAAATAAAAATTAAGTTATAAAAAATAATACAGCGATTATGAGAAAAAAGTTTTTTAGCCACTGTAAACGATACAACCAATCCAAAAACAAAAAGGCAACCCAATGGTTGCCTTTTTGTTTATAAGGGAAAAACGCTCCCTTAGTTACCGCGAATTCAAAACTTGCAGATTATTCGGCGTAAACCGGGAACTTCTTGCACAGCTCGGATACTTTGGCTTTCACGCTGGCGATAACTGCGTCGGCAGTGCCTGCTTCCAATGCATCAAAAATATCGCAAATCCAGTTGGTCAGTTGTACGCACTCGGCTTCACCAAAACCGCGGGTGGTGATTGCCGGAGTGCCCACGCGGATACCAGAGGTTACAAAGGGTGAACGCGGGTCGTTAGGAACGGCATTTTTGTTCACTGTGATGTGCGCTTTGCCCAAGGCTTCGTCAGCATCTTTACCGCTGTATGACTTGCCGATCAGATCAACCAGCATCAGGTGGTTTTCAGTACCGCCAGAAACGATTTTGATACCGCGCTCAAGGAAGGTCTTCGCCATCGCTTTAGCGTTTACCACAACTTGCTTCTGGTACGCCTTGTACTCAGGAGTCATGGCTTCTTTGAAGCTCACCGCTTTAGCCGCGATTACATGCATCAAAGGACCACCCTGGCCGCCAGGGAATACGGCCGAGTTCAGTTTTTTCTCGATCTCTTCATTGGCTTTGGCGAGGATGATACCGCCGCGTGGACCACGCAGGGTTTTATGGGTGGTAGAGGTGGTTACATCGGCGATTTGTACCGGGTTGGGGTATACACCCGCAGCAACCAGACCGGCGACGTGAGCCATGTCAACAAACAGGTAGGCACCTACTTTATCGGCGATATCGCGGAAACGCTGCCAATCCATCACTTGCGAGTAAGCCGAGAAACCGGCCACGATCATTTTGGGTTTGTGCTCCAGGGCCAGACGCTCAACTTCGTCGTAATCTACCAGACCGGTTTCAGGGTTTAGACCATATTGCACAGCATTGTAAACTTTACCAGAGAAGTTCACTTTGGCACCGTGAGTCAGGTGGCCGCCGTGTGCCAGGCTCATACCCAGGACGGTATCGCCCGGGGCGCAAAGTGCTGCGTATACCGCGTTGTTAGCCTGTGAACCTGAGTGAGGTTGAACGTTGGCGTAATCAGCACCGAACAGTTCTTTCGCACGGGCAATCGCCAGGGCTTCAGTCACGTCCACATACTCGCAGCCGCCGTAGTAACGCTTGCCCGGATAGCCTTCTGCGTACTTGTTGGTCAACTTGGTGCCTTGGGCCGCAATCACCATCGGGCTGGTGTAGTTTTCCGAGGCAATCAACTCGATGTGTTCTTCCTGGCGCTGGCCTTCGCTCTGGATGGACGCCCAGATTTCGGGATCAAAAGAAGCAATAGTTTGGTTTTTATCAAACATAAGGTAAGTCCTGAGTTGACCTGTAGGCCGCAACAGTTGGCCGAGGGTATGGATGGGAAGGGGGAAAATTTAGGCGCGCATTGTACACCAGGCACTCAAAAAGCTTCCACGCAAAAAACTCATGCAGGACACCAATTCCATTCATGGAGCCACCTTCTCCCTGTGTTGTCCCCAACAAAGCCGCACCAAGAAAGCGCAAAACTGATGAAAAGCAGGCATTGCACGTGGGAAATACCGGTTTTGTCCCGTGGGAAAAACCACAAAAGACGACAATTTGCTACGGCAAAAAGAGACAGCTCCCATTTTTATCGGATTTTTATTAAATCCTGCCAAATAGGCCTCGCTTTTGCTACAGCAAAGGCAAACCTGGGTTTTTATACTCGCCGACAGGTTGTTATTGGTCATGAAGGATTCAAGTGATGCTTGGTTTTCGCAGATGGGTACAAGGTCTTTGTTTAAGTGTGGTGGTGCTTGCCACTTATGTACAAGCACAAGCCGGCGCAGGAAATCAGAGCTATGCCATAGGTGCGGGCGATGAAGTTCATATTACGGTGTACGGGCAACCGGAGCTGACGGCAGATGGCCAGGTGAGTTCCTCCGGCATGATAGTGGTGCCATTGCTGGGGAATTTATCGATTGCAGGTAAAAGCAGCGCCGAAGCCGCCTACCTGATCGCCGAGCGCTACCAGCAGGGCAACTTCCTCAAAAACGCCCAGGTAAATTTGCTTGTCACCAAATACCGCAGCCAGGTGGTAGCGATCCTTGGGAAGGTCAACAATCCCGGCCGGCTGGTACTGGAAGGTCCCACCAGCCTGACCCAGGCGCTGGCATGGGCGGGCGGCATATCCGCCAACGGGAGCGAGCGGTTGATCCTGACTCGCACCGCGAAAAATGGCCGCCAGGAACGCACTGAATACGACCTGCAAAAACTGCTCAATTACGACGCCGATGAACTGCAAACCGTGTGGCTCCAGGATGGCGACACCCTCTACGTGCCCAATGCCGGGCGTTTTTATGTCAACGGTGAGGTACATGCACCGGGTATGTATCCGCTCGATAGACCCCTGAATGTGATGCAGGCACTCAGCGCCGGTGGCGGCCCCACTGCGCGTGCCAGCGAAAACAGCGTCAAACTTTTTCGCCAGCAAGCAGATGGCTCGGTAAAAGAATTGCGCGCCAAACCCGATGAGCGGGTGATGGATGGTGATGTCCTGGTTGTGAAGGAAAGTATTTTTTAACAGGAGCGACAGATGAATCTGACTACATTGATAGGTATTTTGCTGGCGCGCAGATGGGCGATTATAGCGACCACGGGAACGGCTATTTTGGCAGCCCTCATTCTGAGCTTGCTGACGCCCAAATCCTATACAGCGGCCACCGACCTGCTGGTTGACAGCCGCGGACTCGATCCTGTGAGCGGTCAATCCCAACCCACTCGCCTGACTGGCGCCTACCTTTCCACCCAGGCCGATATCATCCGCAGCCGCAATGTCGCCACCAAAGTGATCAGCTCCCTGGGGCTGGCCACTAACCCGGCGGTGATCAAGGCAGCAAAACTGACTGGCGATGCCAAGCTTGACCAACGCCGTATGCTCGGGTTTCTCGCCCAGGGATTGATTGTCACCCCCAAGCGCGACAGCAGTGTGCTCACCATTGCCTTCCAGGCAAGAGACCCGGCGCTTGCCGCGCAGCTCGCCGATGCCTTTGCCCAGGCGTATATGTACACCAACCTCGAACTGCGAATTGAGCCTGCCAAGCAGACCACCCAGTGGTACAACCAACAATTGACCGGGCTGCGCACCGACCTGATCGACAAGCAAAACGCGCTATCCACTTATCAGGAAGAGCACAACATCATCGCTACTTCCGACCGGCTCGACCTTGAGTCGGCGAAGTTGGAGGAACTCTCGTCGCTGCTGATTGCCGTGCAAAACGAGCGATTGAACTCCCAGAGCCGCAGCGACCAGATTGCCAAAACCAAACGAGGCCAACTGGAAACCCGTGCACTGGACAACCCGCAAGTGCAAAAACTGGCTACCGACCTGGCGCAAGCACAGGCGCGCCTGACTGACGTTGCAACCCAGGTGGGTGAAAACCATCCCCAATACCGCCAGGCACAGAGCGAAGTAGACACGCTCAAGAAACAAATGAACCGTATGCTGGAGTTGATCAGCGGCAGCTTGCAATCTTCGGTTGAGCTGTCGCAAGCGCGTGAGGAACAGCTCAAAACCGAACTGGCACGCCAAAAAGACCTGGTGCTACAACTCAGCCGTAACCGCAATGAAATCACCCTGCTCCGGCAGGAAGCTGATAACGCCCAGGCTGCTTACGATGCCGCCCTGGTGCGCACCGCCCAATCGCGCCTGGAGAGCCAGATCGCCTCCACCGATGTGGCCGTGCTCAACAGTGCGCTGGTGCCCTCGCGCCCCACATCGCCCAAGCCCTTGATGACCCTGGTGCTCGCCTGTATCGCCGGGTTGTTAGCAGGCATCGCCATTGCCCTCTGTTGGGAGTGGCTGGATCAGCGCATCCGCAGTGTGCTGGATCTGGAACAGGGGTTGGGGCTGGCGGTGCTCACCTATATCCCGGCCGAGATACCCGCTACACATAAGGAGGCCAAGGTATGAACGATCTCGCCCAGGCGCTGGGTAGTAGTGACAGCCTGCTCGCCAGCTCGACCAAAATGGGACCTATGTTGGTGGCTATGGGCAAACTCAGCCCCAAGGATCTGAGCATGGTCCTGGCAGCCCAAAAAAAACATGGCCTGCGTTTTGGCGAGGCCGCCCTCAAGCTGGGGCTAGTGAGTACTGAAGACATCGACGCTATCCTGGCTGAACAATTTGCCTATACCCGCACCCCGGGGGCATCGAGCAAACTCGACCATCGCCTGAGCGCCCTCTTCCAGCCCGATAGTTTGCAAGCCGAGGCCTTGCGCAGCCTGCGCAGCGAACTGCTGCTGCGTTATTTCAACCCGCAGCCGCACCGCGCCCTGGCACTGGTAAGCGCCGAAGATGCCGCAGGCAGTGCCCTTACGGCCGCCAACCTGGCGATCAGTTTTGCCCAGCTCGGCCTGCGCACCTTGCTGATCGACAGCAACCTGCGTGCGCCCCAACTCAATGCCCTGTTTGATTTACATGAACACGCGCCCGGTTTATCCGACTGGTTGGCCGAGCGCACCGCCGTTGTCCCCACAGCGATTGAGGCGGTGCGCAACCTGGGTGTATTGCCCGCCGGTACGCGCGCACCCAACCCGCAGGAACTGCTGGCGAGCAAACACTACCAGGAGCGGATCGGGGCTTTGGCGCTGCGCTTTGATGTCACCCTGATTAGCACTGCACCCATGGACTCCAACCGCGATGCCCAGTTGGTAGCCGCCCAAGCGGGCGCTGCCCTGCTGCTCGCCCGCGCCCATGTCACCCATACCAAATCGCTGGCGGCGATCAGTACCCGCCTGCGCGAATTGGGCGTGCGTCTGGTTGGCGCGAGCCTGCAAGGGTAATGGACCCTGCGTATCGATGGGCAGAGCTATCTGATCATGCAGAGCTATCCGGTAATAGAGAGAGGTACGGATGAGTTACGGTGAGGTCTACTCCACAGCCCCTGGCCCTTTGGCACAGTCCCACGCCAGCGCCACAACTGGCATTGACCATGACCAGAAGTGGATTACCGCCATACTGCTGGCCGCCGTTGGCTATCAGGCGTTGTTGTGCCTGATCAATACCTTCGGCATCCACACCTCCGTGGCTATTGTCGGGCTGGCCGAGGCGCTGATTATGCTTGCTTGCCTGCCGCTACTCGCGCGGCGCCTGCTCCCCGGAGTAATTGTTATTGCACTGATAGCAGGTGCTTACTTTTGTCTGGCGGCGCTTATCAGCGGCCAGCTCAACCCCAAAACCTTTCGCGACCTGGCGATCCCCCTGTGTTTTTTCTGGCTGGGTTGCAACCTCGGGCGACCAGAATTGCTCGACCGTGCGCTGATATATGTGATCGCTATGGTCATCAGCCTCGGCTTATTTGAGTTATTGATGCTCGATACCTACACGCGGTTTTTCGATATTTTCAGCTACTACGTCAGCACCGGGAACCTCGCACCCATCACTGACTACGTGCACGAGAGCAAATTGCAGCTCAACGGCACTCGCCCGGAGGGCATTGGCCGGACCCTGCTGCCCGGCTTACTGGGCAATCACCGCGTCTCCTCGGTATTCCTGGAGCCCGTTTCCCTGGGTAACTTCGCCACAATGATCGCCGCCTGGGGTATTTGCCGCGACAAGCACGACTGGCGCAAAGGCGCATTTTTTGTCGGCACTGCGGTGATGATGATTATCCTGTGCGACTCCCGCTTTGCCCTCATGCTGATCCCGCTGATATTGGCTGTGCGCCTGCTGCTAACTGGAAATGCGCTTTACCTCGCGCTGCTTACACCTTTTGTCGCCGTATCGATGGTGCTTTTTATCGGCGCGACAACCAATGAATATGGCGACAACCTGATTGGCCGCCTCGCCACCAGTGGTTGGTCGTTGTTGGAATTTGATGTCGATATGTTGTTTGCCCTCACGGTGCCACCCTATTTCGGCGATATGGGCTATGCCTATGTACTGGCGGGACTCGGCTTGCCACTTACGCTCCTGCTCTGGTTCAGCCTGTGGCTTCTTCCCCTGCCAGATGCCCGCGCCCAGCGCTTTCGCGCGTTCATTTCGCTTTATATGGCCCTGATCCTGGGGGTTAGCGGCGCCTCGTTGTTTGCTTTCAAAACCTCGGCGGTGCTCTGGTGCCTGCTCGGTTGCCTGCTGCAAAATCCCGCCCCCAAGCGCCCCCTTTATAGCCGTCCCGAGGGAAACCATGCCTATTAACGTTACTCATGTGGTGCGCCAGTACTTACCTTCAATTGGTGGAATGGAGGAGGTGGTGCGTAATATCGCCCGCCACCAGGTGCGCCAAGGGCATAAAGCGACACGGATCATCACCCTCGACCGGCTGTTCCGCAACACCGATGAACAACTGCCCGCGCGCGATTCTATCGATGGTGTAGAGATAATCCGCCTGCCCTATCGAGGCTCAACCCGCTACCCCCTGTGCCCATCCGTGCTCAAGCATCTGGATGGAAGCGACCTGATCCACGTGCATGGTGTGGATTTTTTCTACGATTTCCTCGCCGCCACCAAGTGGCTGCACAAGCGCCCACTGCTACTCTCCACCCACGGTGGGTTTTTCCACACCAGTTTTGCCTCGCGTAGCAAGTTGGCCTATTTCAATACCGTGACCCGTCTGTCTTCCAGTGCCTACAACCAGGTAGTAGCCACCAGCGCCAATGATGGTCAATTGTTCGGGCGGATCATGAACCCGGCCAAATTGGAGGTGATTGAAAACGGGGTAGATATTGAAAAGTACGCCAACCAGGCCTCACCCAGCCTGCAACCGACCTTGATCTACTTTGGCCGCTGGTCGTCCAACAAGGGCCTGCTGCCCGCGCTGGAGATGTTTGCGCAGTTGCACCGCCAGCAGCCACAGTGGCGCCTGATTATCGCCGGACGCGAGTACGACCACAGCTGCGCCGAGCTGCAGCAACAGGTAAATGCATTGCAATTGCAGGATGCAGTGACATTGGCGCCCAATCCCAGCGACGAAGAAATACGCTTGTTAATCAACCAGGCGAGTTATTTCCTCTGCTTGTCCCGCCATGAAGGTTTTGGGATAGCGCCCATTGAAGCCATGAGCGCCGGTCTGACACCAGTATTGAGCGATATCCCCCCTTTTCGCCGGTTAGTTGAGGATTCCGGCCTGGGCTTTCTCACACCCTTGGGCGCTACTCCGGATACAGCGATCAACCCGCTGCTGCACTTACACGGACAAGGCGAATTTGCCTATCAGGCGCGGCGGGCGGCCACTATGGTATTTGCCCAACGCTATGCCTGGCCGCAGGTCGCTGACCGCTATCTCGCGCTCTATGCCAAATTGGGGAGCCGATCATGAATCCTATCCATGTTACCCACCTGCTACTCATTGCCCTGTTGCTCATCAGCCTGGGGGTTGCCGCCACCAACGCCCGCGCCCACTGCCTGGATACACCACGCCTCACCGGTGTGAACATGGCCGGTGCCGAATTCAATAGCAAGAAAATCCCCGGAATCCCGTTCAAGGATTACACATTTCCCACCACTGCCGAGTTGACCTATATCGCCGCCCAAGGTGCCAATGTGATCCGCCTGCCATTCCGCTGGGAGCGTATCCAATATGAACTCAACGGGGCACTGGATCCGGGCGAATTGAAGCGCCTCCAAAACACCATCACCCAAGCCCAGGCCCAAGGCCTGTGTGTATTGCTGGATGTGCACAATTACGCCACCTACCGCGGTGATCCCATTACCACACCAGAATTGAAGGATGGCTTTGTCGCACTCTGGCTGGCGCTGGCGGCACAGCTCGGAACCAGCGAATCAGTGGCCTTGGGGCTGATGAACGAACCCGCCCATATCCCCATGGTGGAATGGGCAGCACTGGCCAAACGTACCCTGGCAGCATTGCGCGGGGCGGGGGCGAAAAACCTGATCGTCATTGGCGGCGGCGGATGGAATGGCCTGCATAGCTGGTTTAGCGAGAAAGATGGCAACTCCAACGCCAAGTCGTTTGCCGACCTGGATGACCCGCTCAAACGCGTGGTTATCGAAGTGCACCAATACGCCGATAGCTACTACTCGGGCACTGGGCAGGATTGCTACCCCCCCGAACATTTCGACTCCAAGTTTGTACGTATTGGCGAATGGGCGAAGGACAACCAGTTGCAGTTATTCCTGGGGGAATTCGGCATGGCGGCGACGCCCCCCTGCCTGGACACCCTGGAGCACTTCCTGCAATTGATGAAAGGCAGCGAGTGGAAAGGCTGGACTTATTGGGCCGGCGGCGGTTGGTGGGGTGACTATCCCTTTGCCCTGAATACCAATGCCACCGCGCCATCACCGCAATGGGCTTACCTGAAAACCTATTTTTACCGTCCGCAAGCCGTTAGCCCTCCCTTAGCACCTGTGGATGCCAGCCAATGACTGCCCCTGATCACCCGAAGGAGTTGCCCATGAACCAGCCTGAACCACTGCCCGCCGCAGGCCATACAGTTGCAAGCGACAAGAGCACAGCCAAACCGGTCTTTCTGGTGCTCTCTGCCCATGATTACCGCTCACCACGCCAGGCCAGCATCCACTTCATTACGCGCGAACTGGCCAAGATGGGCACCGCCCGGTTTTTCTCGCTGCGCTACAGCAACCTCTCGCGCTATACCCATGACCCGCGCTTGTCGCTCGACAGCGAGGCCAACCAGATCGGCTTTTACTACGGAGTGGAATGCTACCTGTGGAAGACCCTTTTCCATCCCTTTAATACTCGTCGTCCCTGGTTGCGTCTGATCGAAAACCTGATGTACAGCTGGTATAGCCAAGGGCGTAACCCGGTGTTGCGCCGCTGGATCAGCGAAGCAGATGTAATCTTGCTGGAAAGCGGTGTAGCGCCGATCTTCTTCGACCTGATCAAACAGCTAAACCCCAGCGCCAGGGTGCTCTACCGCGCCTCAGATGCACTCGATACCATCAATGTCGCCGAGTATGTGAACCAGGCATTTGCGCGCGCCGCACCGCAGATCAACACCATCGCCCTGCCTTCAAAAGCCTTGGCCGATGGCATTCCCAGCCGCCATAACCTTGCGTTTATACCCCAGGGTATCGACCACTCAATGGCCGAGCAGGCAGATCCCTCACCCTATGGTGAGGGGATTCACGCAGTATCCGTAGGGTCGATGTTGTTTGATCCACAATTCTTTGTGCTCGCTTCGCGCCGCTTTCCCGAGATCCAGTTCCATGTGATAGGTTCGGGGCATCCGCGCCACCCGGATTATGGCCCCAACGTGCATATCTACGGTGAGATGCCGTTTGCCAAAACGCTGCCTTACATCAAGCACGCGCAGTTGGGGATAGCGCCCTATTCCAGCGTCAATTTACCGGTATACCTGCGCGATACCTCGCTGAAATTGATCCAATATGCCTTTTTCGGGTTACCCGCGATCTGCCCGCATTTCATCGCCGCCGATTACAGTAACCGCTTTGGCTATGAGTTGGGCAATGAGGAATCCATCGCCCAGGCCATTAGCCACGCACTCCATCCGGCCCAGCCGATCCGCAACCAACCGGTGCTCAACTGGGGGCAAGTGACCGAGCGCATGCTCAGCCCTACTGCCTTTGCTGATACGGAGTTGGTGCTATGAGCCAGAAAGATAGCCTTGCCCTGGGCGGATTCAGGCTACTGCGCACCACCGGCAGCGAACTTGAACAGCAATTGCAACGCCGCCTGCAACAGGGCGAGCAAACGGCGCTGTTTTTCGCCAACACCAATTTTATTGTGCAGTGTCAGGGGCTACAGCAAGAAATGGAACGGGGCACGTTAGTGATAAATGACGGCATAGGCGTGGATATAGGCACCTGGCTGGTACACCGCGCCCGCTTCCCGGAAAACCTCAACGGCACGGATTTTATCCCGACATTTTTGTGCAGTATCCGGCAGCGGGGGCGGGTATACCTGTTCGGCGGCAAACCCGGCATCGCCCTGCGTGCAGCACATACCCTGCGCACCGAATTCGGAGTCAATGTGGTTGGCACCAGCGATGGTTACAGCCAGGGCCAAGACACCCAGGCACTGGTCGAGCAGATCAATAACAGCGGCGCCAATGTGCTGCTGGTAGCTATGGGTAATCCCTTACAGGAGCGCTGGATATTGCAGCAGCGCCAGCACCTGGATGTGGATTTGCTTTTGGGGGTCGGGGCATTGCTGGACTTCCTCGCGGGCGATAAACCGCGCGCGCCCGATTGGGTCCGGCGCCTGCGGCTGGAATGGTTCTATCGCCTGTGCCTGGAGCCTGCCCGCCTCGCACGCCGCTACACCCTGGATATCGCCCTGTTCCTCGCCCTCTGCTTGCGCACTGGCAAGCGCACCTACTCTGGCCCTAGCGAAGGTTAATGTTATGCGTATTCTTGCTGCACCCGCGTTCAGTAACGAAAAGGTCAATCCCTACAACACTTTGCTCTACCGCGAGCTGCAAAAACTGGGAGTTGACGTTGGTGAGTATGGCCATGCCAAGGCCCTGCGGGAGCAAACTGACCTGGTTCATTTCCACTGGCCCGATGGGTATATCAGCCCCAATGGCGGCCTGGTAAAAACCTGGCAGCGCATACTGCTGCTGGCAGCCATCGTGTGCCTGCTCAAACTCAAAGGCAGCAAACTGGTGTGGACGGTGCACAACACCAGCCCGCACGATGCGCTCTATCCACGCCTGTCACAGTGGTTTATGGGCTGGTTTATCCGCCGCTGCAATGGTTTTATCTTTATGAGCGAGGCCAACAAAAGTTCCTTTTACCAACGCTACCAACCTCCGGAAAATATCCGCTACGCGATCATTCCCCACGGCCACTACCGGAGCTGTTATCCGCCGGAAATTACCCGGACCACCGCAAAGCAATTGCTGGCGCTCGATGTCGACAAGAAAATATTGCTGTTTGTGGGCATGGTCAAACCCTACAAAAACATCCCCGGCCTGATGCAGGCGTTTAATGATGCCAAACTTGGGGACTACCAACTGGTTATCGCAGGGGCACCCGAAAGCGATGCCTTGCGTGCAGAGCTGGAAGCGCTGAAAGATGCCAATACCCGCCTATTTTTGCGCTTTATCCCCGACAGCGAGCTGAACCTGTATATGAGTGCAGCGGATGTAGTGATCCTGCCCTACAAGGCCATCCTCAATTCTGGCGCCCTGTTATTGGCGCTCTCCTACAACCGCCCGGTGATTGCGCCCCATATGGGCGGGGTGGTTGATCTGCAAAAAAACCTCGGTATGCAATGGATTTACGGTTACGCCGGCGACTTGACCTCCAGTTGCCTGCAACACGCGCTCACCGCGCTGGAGAACGGTACCCGCCAATCCACCTGTCCGCTCGACAACTACAACTGGGACAAGCTCGCCGCCAGCACCCTGGCATTTTATCGCCAGCTCACAGCACCCCCCGGCAAGACCCGCGGACAGGCAGCCAGTGCCGACACCTGACATCGCCAACAACCCATACCAGCAACCACGATAAACGACAGTAACCTATGAGCCTGAAGCAAAGTTTTGGCAAAAGTACCCTGTGGATGAGCGCTGCCGCGAGCGGTAACAGCCTGATCAGCTTTGTTATTTTTATTATCCTCTCGCGCCTGCTGGCACCGGAGGAGATAGGCCTGGTGGCCTTTGCCCTGATAGTGGTGGAACTGGGCAAAATCCTGGTCAGTGCTGGCCTCCCTCAAGCCATAGTGCGCCACGCCGATTGGGATGAAAGCTATTCCGCAACCAGCTTTTACCTCAACCTGCTGCTCGCCGCCCTGGTGACCCTGCTGGTGGTTTTTGTTGGTGCTCCGCTGATTGCACAGCATTACGACCCGCGTGCCGAACTGCTGGTACAAGTCCTATCGATAGTGTTTTTACTGGAAGGCGTGAAAGCGATACATGAGGGCAAACTCAAACGCGAATTTAACTTCCGCGCCATCGCCCTGCGTACAGTCGTGGGCAGCTTGCTCGCCGGGATTGTCGGGGTGGTGCTGGCATTCCAGGGCTATGGGGTCTGGGCACTGGTGTGGCAACAACTGCTTAACCAACTGGTGGTTACCCTGGTGACCCTGAAAAGCGCCCGGTGGCTACCCGGCTTGCAGTTTTCATTTGCCCACGCCCGCGCACTCCTGGCTTTTTCCACACCGCTCACAGTCGCGCAGGTCATCAGCAACTTCGCCTCCAAGGTCTACGAACTGCTGGTCGGTTTGCTGCTGGGGCCAGCGGCACTGGGGGTTTTCCGGGTGGGAGGACGGGCGCTGTTTATCCTGCAGGAAATTGTGCTGAAACCCTTTGAACAGACCCTGCTACCCGCACTGGCACGTATGAGTGAGAAAGAACAACGCGCCCAGGGCACATTGCGGGTGATACGCATGAGCGCCTACTTTACCTTCCCGATTTTTTTTGGCGCGGCGGCTTTGGGGCCGGAATTTATCCTGCTCGCCTTTACCGATAAATGGGAACAAAGTGGCCAGGTAATGACATTCCTGGCACTGGGTATCGCACCGCTGGTGATCGGCTACCAGGTCAACGCGGCGTTGACCGCGAGCGGGCATTCGCAGCGGGTGATGGTGCTTGCGAGCATCACGTTTGCGCTCAACTGCCTGCTCGGTTTCCTTCTAGTGCCCTACGGAATAGTTGCGGCAGCCGCCGGTTTTGCGTTGCGCTCTTACCTCAGCATTTTCTTCAACATGTATTTTTTCAAACAGGCATTTGGGGTGGGCATCGGCCAGCAATTGCGCACAGTGGCACCGACATTTGCCGCTTCGCTGATGATGCTCGGCATAGTGCTGCTCGCTAAATACACCCTGCCCGGAGATATTGGCCTAGGCGTGCGCTTGCTGTTATTGGCAGGTTTGGGAGCGTTAAGTTACGTCGCGATCATGTCCTGCATTTTCCGGCAGGAGACCAAGCATTTCCTCGGCGAAAGCGCCGCCATGGCACCGGCCAAGGCCAAGCCGGTGATCAACTATGTGCAGCGGTTATTGCGCCTGGCGTAATCATGAATGACAGGAAAACACTGGACTCCCGCGTTCGCGGGAGTGACGGGCGATAAGAACAGAAGTTACGAGTGATAAGTGCAGAAGTGACGAAGGGTAAATCAAAAGGATAACTTCAACGCCAAAGCTCAAGCGGAAAAGCATCCAGCAGCGGGCGATGGTCAAAGCGCAGGCCGGTCATACCGCCCATCTCCCTACCCTCCTCAATTGAACTGGCAAATTGCAGTTCCGCCTCAGTCCTGCCGCTACCCAGGTAATAATCCTTGTACTTGAAGGGATCTTCGGTTTGCGACAGTCGTACATAGCGTGCGGGAATACCGTAGGCCTCAGCGATAATCAGGCCGTGCAACGAACTCGCCAGCACCAGTTTGGCTTGCAGGATCTGTTCAATCACCCGGTTCCAGCCCTGTAGCGGCGAGATCACATTGGGTGTGCCTGGAGGCAGGATCGACAGATCGTGCAGATTGGGTACAAACACATAGTCGCGCTGGGGATCAGGGGTAAAACGCCCCTTGAACAAATGCGGCACCAGCAAAGCCGGATCACCATAGGCTTCAGGTACCGCGAAACCGCGGCTGCGCAAAAACTCCCCGGTCAGGGGCCCGCGTACGGCGTGCACATGGAGCTGTCGGGATTTAAACATGGACTCAGGTACCTTGCCGTTCCAGCCACTGCCCCAGACATGGTCGCCATCGACACTGTTTTGCAAAATCGAACCAATCGCCAACAGGCGTGCGCCCTGACTGACCTCCTGATCCAGGCTCAACCCCTGGAGCGCCAGCACCTGGCGGGTGACTATCTCAGATAGGTGATCGCCAAAATTCACACTTCCGTCTTTGGGCATCCAGTTGTAGAGATCCACATAGGGAAAGGGCAAGCGGGGTTTCAGTTCAGAGGATGAATCCCAATAGGCAGCCAGTCGTTTAAACATACACTCTCCTTAAAATTTCAAACCCACACCAAGGCTGGCCAAGGCGTAGTCATAATCGCGATACGGGAGTGGTGATTTGCGGTCAACCCACTGGCTGTCGATACGGATCGCCAGGGATTCGGAAAAGTGGTAGGTCAGTGAAAGCGGGCTAATACTGGTGATGGTTTCATCGCGCGCCGGTTCCAAGCCACGCTCTACGTATTCCTGCTCGGTATAGCGTCCCTCCATGCTAACCAGCCATTTACTGCCAGGTTCCCAAGCCATCTTCAGGTAACCGCCACGTACATCCGAAGGCGAGTCAGAGGTTTCCCCTACCGCCGGTTCGCTGTGGCTATAACCGAGCGATAACTCCACTTTTTCAGTGATTGCCCAGCTCGCGTCCAATAGTGACTGGGTGCCTACCCCGGCGTTGATTTCACCTTCGCGTTCAAAGCGTCCCAGCGTCCCGGTCAAGCGGGTTTTGGCCGTTGGGGTCCACATAATTTCGAACTCGCGCTGCTGGAAATCAAAATCCCGCGACAGGGGTTCATTCGGGTCAGGATAGGGATAGACACGTTCACCATCGCGCAGGCGGAGAGTCAAACTGGAATCATTGCTGGTGTGGTAAGAGGCTTCGACAAAGGCTTCGTCTTCATCAAACTCCAGGCTCTGGCGCAGGGAGTTGGAATGGGTCTGCAAGGCTTGGCTCACCCCGCCACCGATACTGAAATGTTTGCTGGTACCCAAGGTCACCTTGGCTTTGGCGTCGTCGCGCGCAACGACATCGTTACCGGTAAACTCCAACTGATCGACAGGATAGGCATCGCGGTTCCAGGTCAGCGCGGTTTTTAGCCGGGTGTTCCAATCGCTACGCCAACTGGCTGCGCCTTCGTAAAAATCTGCATCAAGATCATCGCGTTGGTCGTAGGCATATTGGTTGCCACGCACACTCAACGCCAATTGCTGCTTACTAAAACTCTGGTTGGCCGCGAACGATATTGCCGCAACGGTATAGCGCTCTGAATCCACATCGGGATTGCGCGCAAAGTTACTATCCCAATGCTCTTGCACACCTATCCCCAGGGTAAAACGATCTTGTGCCGCTGCAGTCGCACAAAGCAACCACAGCGGCACTAACACACACGGATTTACTTGCACTATCCATTTGTTAATAGACATGCTGTCCGACAAAACCTTTAAAAATTGTTTTCCACAAAATTTTAATATCCAGGATGACTGACCAATTGCGGATGTATTCCAAATCATAAGCGATACGGCCAGACATTTTATCGAGCGTTTCCGTTTCACCGCGAAAGCCATTCACTTGCGCCAAACCGGTAATACCGGGCTTCACTTTATGGCGCAACATATAGCCCTTGATTTGACCGCGATAAAATTCATTGTGTGCAACCGCGTGTGGACGCGGCCCCACCAATGACATGCTGCCAGAAATTACATTAAACAATTGCGGTAATTCATCCAGCGATGTGCGCCGTAAAAAATTCCCGTAAGGTGTAACGCGTGGATCTTCACGTTTTGCCTGGGCGACATTGGGTCCATCTTCACACACGGTCATAGAGCGGAATTTCCACACTTTGATGCGTTCGCCACCCATTCCATAACGGCTTTGTTTAAAAAACACCGGGCCGGATGATGTCAATTTCACACCGAGTGCAATCAGCAACATTGGAATTGCCAACACTGCAAGGATACCTAAACCCAACACCAAATCTTCGAGGCGTTTCGCCCAGCCATTATCCACCAGCGGTGAATCATAAATGCTGAGCGCAGGAATTCCCTGCAAACACGTCAAACGCGAATGCAGTAAATCAAAACTGAAAACATCGGGAATAACATAAGGGGATACAGTGGTATCGGCGAGGCGATCAATCACCGAATGCATACGCAATTCAGCGCGCATGGGCAATGCAACAAACACTATATCCAGCTTGCCATCGTGGGCATCCTGGTAGAGTTGTTCAAGCCCGCCTTTCACTTCAATATTTTTTCCAAACAAACGACGGCCTACATCATTGTTGGGCGCACGGTCATCATAAAAACCCATGACCCTGTATCCCAACCAAGGCATATCGGACATGGAATTAATTAAACGCAAACCCAATTCATTGGCACCGACAATCGCAACGCGACGCGGCTCAGTTGGTTTTGCGCGCAATTTTGCAAGCAGTACACGGCGCCCGATATGCATGGAAACCATCACCGCCGGTGTTGTTACCAGCCAGCTACTAATAGCGAATAATCCCACATTGGTAAAAGGATAAACCGCCACCACCGCCAACATCATAAACAGCAAAGTGGCAAACCAGGCGAGCAATAAACGTATCGCCAAATCCGCCATGGAATGGCCGCGCCAGAGATAATACACTTCATTACTTTCAGCAAAAAAACCAAAAATAATCACCGCGCTTATCGCAAACGCCGTGTAAATGTTGGTCCATTCCAATCCCAACATATTCAGCGCACCCCACAACATCAAAACAATCAGGGCACTGTCTAATGCGCGAAAAAGCGCAAGGATTTTCGAATGGTGAAAACGGACAACAGGTGGTTCATTGGAAAGGGTGACAGGGCTGACCAAAGCCCCTTCAACAGTTGATTCGCTCATTGCTATCTCCATGCGAGTTACTAAAGTACACCAGCAATTTGCTGCTTCACTAAACTTTCGCAAGGTATAAAGCATTTTTCAGGCCAAAAAATAATTGCAGCAGATTTTCAGTCTGTTTTGCGCTAAAAATTTCAAAAAAATATCAAAATAAACGCCAAAAAAAATATCGAACCTGATAGTTCTGAAAGTCGTACTGCTTAATGCAAGCCACCAATGGCCCATAACCAGCAAGGCGCCCCAAATTAACGCAAGCTGCTCGTTAAAGTGCACAGGAGGGATCAACAAGGTAATTATTACACCGGCCGGGTGTAACATTTATAATGCCCGCCCGCCGACTAATCTGCGCCACATCACTATGACTAAATTGAAATACCTTACTGGTTATCCCGACGAAACCCTGCACCAGGTTCAGCAAGTACTCGATGAAGGACGTTTACGGGAAGTGTTGCTCGCACGCTATCCCCACATCCACGATGTGCGTACCGATAGCGCGTTATATCAATACACCCAAAAGATCAAAAGCGATTATATGGGGAAAACCCAACCCCTAAGCCGAGTGGGTTACGACAGTAAAATCAAAGTCATCCAGCACGCATTGGGCCAACATCATTACATCAGCCGGGTGCAGGGCGGAAAATTAAAAACTGTGAACGAGATCAAAATCGCCAGTGTATTTCGCACGGCACCCGAAGCATTTTTGAAAATGATTGTGGTGCATGAACTCGCGCATTTCAAAGAGAAGGAACACAACAAAGCGTTTTACCAACTCTGTCGCCACATGGAGCCTAATTACGCGCAATATGAATTTGATTTGCGTTTGTATCTAACGCAGTTGGAATTATTTGGCGAGATTTATTAATTGTTTGGGAAGGTTATTAAGTGATGGCGGGCAAAACCCGCCTTACGATTTCCCTACAAGCCCTGATTAAATTTTACCAACCTATCCGGCTTATCTGTAAACACAGCATCGACCCCGAGCGACATCATTGTTTTCCAATCATCTTCATGGTTGACGGTATAGACCCAATTTTTCAAGCCATGTTTTTGTGCATCCTGAATTAATTCGGGGGTGAGAAAACTCAAATGGGTATTAAACGAATACGCATTAAGTGGTTCACAACAAGCCGCATAATCGAGCGGGATACCTTCGATTAATACGCCGCGCTTTATCTGCGGCAATTGCTGCATGCATTGAAATAATTGTTGATGGTCGAAACTGGAAATAACGTACTGCTCGTCATTACCTTGATACGCATTAAGATATTCATCCAACACCCTTTTTAATGCCGGAACTGAATTTGCACCTTTGATTTCAATATTGAGCAGGGCTTTATCCCCCACTAATTCCAGCACCTGTTGCAACGTCGGGATAGGCTCACCATTTTCCAGGCGCTGCTGGTGCAGATAGTTCAAGGATTGTTCGGTGATAATGCCTTCTCCGGACACAACACGTCCCAGGCGGCGGTCGTGGGTGACAAGCAGTTCACCTTCGACCTGGAAGATATCTATTTCGATTGCATAGACACCAAGTTCCAGCGCGCGCGCAATCGCGGCAAGGCTATTTTCCGGCAAAGAGAGTTGGGCAAATTGGGGGCCGCCGCGATGGGCAATACACAACAAAGGTTTCATATAGCACTCGTCCAGTCATTCAGCCGTTATAATGCAGTTCTATTATTATCACTGCCTTCAGCAATGGCCGAAGTATGGCAGTCGTTCCTTGAATCATCAACGCAGGTGCCCGTGTGGATAACTTTCCCCGTCTCGAAGAAATTATTTCCCATTCCGTATTTTCAAAATTGTTGATTGTGCTCGTCTGCCTGGTGGCGTTTTATCTCGCCACCAAATTGCTGGACAAGATTATCCACGATGTGAGCGTACGCCGCGCACTGGGCGATTTGCGTGTGCTCTATATCACCCGGTTGATGAATATCGGGATGGTGTTCTGCTGTATCGTGGTGATGTGTTTGATTTTAGGTCTGGGCTACAGCGAAATTTCCGTATTCCTCTCATCCATTTTTGCCGTAGTCGGCATCGCCCTGTTTGCCCAGTGGTCGATTTTGAGCAATGTCACCGCCAGCATGATTATTTTCTTCGGTTTTCCCTACAAGGTGAATGACCGCATCAGAATCCTCGACAAAGATGACAATATGAGTGGCGTCATTGTGGAAATCACTATGTTCCATGTGATTTTGCAGCGACCCGATGGTAATTTGATCACCTATCCCAATACCCTGATCCTGCAAAAAGCGGTATTGAAGATCGATTACCCGGTAGTGGAAGCTATCGCTGAAAATGACGAGGATCTTGCAAGCCTGCCGCGGGAACAAATGCAGATGAGCGATATCACCAAGGGCAAACAACAGGCTTAAGCTTTTATTGTTATAACCAAATAAACCATGATTTAACATCAATATATCTGTTACATATCATTAAACAGCGAATAAATATCCTAACTAATCCCTAAGCCCGAGTGTTTATGTGCAATCTTTGTTAGCGCAACCATAAATCATTTACCACCTTCAATCCCCTCTATATAGTCGCCTGCGCTAGCTTATCGCCAAACCAATAACAGTCGAATAGACACTAAAGTTAGCGCTTTCAACTATCCCCTTGATGCTCGCCCAATAACAATGTTTGCCATAACAATAATGGAGAATTGGAATTACTATGCAATCCCTGATCAAGACCTGCGCCCTCCCTATAGTGCTCCTCAGCTTAACCGCCTGCGGTGGCGGCGGAAGTGGTGGCAGTAAACCCGCATCTTCATCTCCAGCCAGTTCAGCGCCAGTGAGTTCTGAAGCAGCCAGCTCTGTTGCACCTAGCTCTACTCCAGCCAGCTCAGTTGCACCAAGCTCTACTCCAGCTAGTTCGGTTGCTCCGTCCAGCTCTTCGGCAGCTTTATCAAGCAATGCTGCATCCAGTGTTGCCGCCAGTAATGAGAGCACCCAAACCGCTGTGAATTACACCGACTATTCGATTGCTAAAATCGACAACTGTGGTGTCGGTATCGCCGCTGTCGATAAGACCTTCAACGTCTTTGCTGATTATGACGGTGGAGTGCAAAACCAAAGCCTTTCAAGCCTGAGTTTCTATAATTGGAATCATGCCGGCACCACCAATACCCCGCCAATCCCGAATGAGTGGGCAAATCTGATTTATGCACCAAGCACTTATAATGTTCCCAATAGCGCTGCTGTGAATAGTAGTTGTAGTGACGTCGACACAATAAATGTGGTGCTGGTTAAGAAAGTAGCCAATTGGCACCGCCAACACTCTAACGGGTTTGGAAGAACTATAACGTCGTTCGGTCAGAAGTTCGGCACAATAAAAGAATTGGTTTTTGATGTAAAAGTGAATAGTGCCAAAACCAAAACCTATACCCCAGCGGAACTCAAAGCCCTCTACTCCAGTTACCTCTCTGATGCATCAGTAGTCGATACGATGGATGCCGGTAAAGTAAACCTGGGCATAACACTCGAAACCAGCAACAACTTTCGCGCAGCGATTGCTATTGAAATTGATCAATCTCTATATGCCGATCAATGGGTGCGGGTAACCATTCCAATGAGCAGCTTGCATTATTACGAAGACATTAACTACCAGTCGTCCCCTCGCGATGCATCATTGTTTGCGGACTTGGTTATCAATAATGTTCTGATTGTTGGTGAGACTCGCAGCAAAGCCGTTTTGAGAAGCGATATTGCCGGTTGGACTGATACCAGCCCAACACCTCCGCCAGAATATTTCAAAGAAATGAACATTAGTTTCAAGAAAATCGAATTACAATTGAAATAAAATTTCACCGGAATAAACAATAAAAAATGGCGGGCAGGTTTAACACCTGTCCGCCATTTTTTATGGATACCCGCGTTCGCGGGTATGACGAAAGTGCATGCTAAAGACGAAAGTGTATGTTTAAAGACGAAAGTGCATGTTAAAGACGAAAATGCATGTTTAAAGATGAACGTGCATATTAAATCTGCACTCGCGTACCCAATTCAATCACCGCGTTATCCGGTAAACGGAAAAATTCAACCACACCGCCCGCATTGCGCGTCATCGCTGAAAATAAACGCTCTCGCCAACGCGCCATGCCGCTGCCCGGAGTAGAAACAATCGACTCACGGCTTAAAAAATAACTGGTTTGGAAATGCGGAATAGCTAATCCATAACGCTCGCAATGTTTCAGTGCACGCGGTACATCGGGTACATCCATAAATCCAAAACTGATGGTCGCTCGCCAGAAACTATTGCCTAATTCTTCAAGCTGGATTCGCTCTTCTTCACCCACCCAGGGCACATCTTTAAACTGCACCGTTAAAATTAAATTGCGCTCGTGTAATACCTGGTTGTGTTTCAAGTTGTGCAGTAGCGCCTGAGGCACAGTGGAGGCATCGGCCACCATATATACGGCTACACGCGCAGCGCGCTGGATTTCTTCCGGCCGTAAGGTGGGCAGAAAAGCGCCCAACTCCAAACCATCGCGTCGGATACATTGCATCAAAATTGTCCGGCCACGCTGCCAGGTGCTCATGATTAAAAATAACAAGGCAGCAACCAGAAGCGAAAACCAGCCACCATCCAAAAATTTAAGTGCACAACCGGCGACGAGAAAAATATCCACGACCAAAAAGAACAGCGTTGCACTGATTGCGATGGGCAACGGTAACTTCCATTGTCCGCGCACCACAAAAAATGTCAGGCAGGTTGTCGTCGCCATAGTGACGGTCACTGCAATACCGTAGGCACCTGCCAAACCGGATGAACTGCCAAAAAACAGCACTACCGCAATGACACCGATCAACAGAGCCCAATTCACGGCGGGCATGTATATCTGCCCGGCCTCCCGCGCCGACGTATGTTGCACTGTCATACGCGGTAAAAACCCTAGCTGGATCGCCTGGCGAGTCATGGAGTAAGCGCCGGAGATCACCGCTTGCGAGGCAATGATCGCCGCCATAGTGGCGATGATCAGCGCAGGCCAAATCAGGGTTTGGGGAAAGAGTTTGTAAAACGGATTGGCGATAGCCGCAGGATCGGTTAACAGGAGCGCACCCTGCCCCATGTAATTGAGCGCGAGCGATGGCAATACCAGATAGGTCCAGGCGATCTGGATCGGTTTACGCCCAAAGTGACCCATATCGGCGTAGAGCGCTTCGGCGCCGGTCAAGGCCAGCACAATTGCACCTATAGCCGCAAAGACATACCAGCCACGCCCGATGAGGAAATTCCAGGCTTCCAGAGGGTTAAGCGCGGCGAGAATGGTGGGCTGGGCAAGGATGTGGACAAACCCCGATACCGCTAGCATCAAAAACCAGATAGTCACTATAGGGCCAAAAACCTTGCCCATGGCGCCAGTACCCAACCGCTGCACCAGGAACAAACTCACCAATATCACCAGCGTAATCGGGACGACTAAGGGCTTGAGCGCCGGTGTCGCCACTTCCAAACCTTCCATTGCGCCCAATACGGAAATCGCCGGGGTGATAATGCTGTCGCCATAAAACAGGGTCGCGCCGCATAAACCAATCATCAAGATGATACGGCGCAGCTGCGAATTGGCACCGGCGGTTTTGGCAGCAAGCGCCGTGAGCGCCAGAGATCCGCCTTCACCGCGGTTATCAGCGCGCAGGATCAGGATCACATATTTCAACATCACCACTAGCATCAATGCCCAAAAGATGGCGGATACCGCACCGATAATATGGGGCGCATCCAACCGGATACCGGTCGCCGGGGAAAACACCTCTTTCACCGTGTAAAGCGGGCTGGTACCAATATCGCCGTAAACAACACCGATTGCCGCCAAAGTCAGGGCGGCCATACCCTGGCGTGCGGGGGTTGAGGGAGAAGGAACCGGTGATGAAGATGGCGCTGAGGATGGTTCTGGAGCGCCGGGTTCGAGGGGGATGGAATCGGGAGCAGTCATGGGAACTACCTATGCAGTGAATACACCACCAGTGTCCCCAATCGCGCATCAGGATCGCATAAGTATTCCGGAAGCCTGTTTACAGGTCGCCGGTTTCGGTATCCAGCAGGCGGTACCCCACCCCCGGCTCAGTCAGTAACCATTGCGGCTCGGCCGGATTGTCTTCCAGCTTGGCACGCAGTTGCCCCATATAAAGGCGCAGGTAATGGGTGTGGTCGAGGTATTCCTGCCCCCAGACATCCACCAGCAGTTGGCGATGGGTCACCACCTGTCCTGCACTGCGCACCAGCCGCGCCAGCAAATTAAATTCTGTGGGTGTTAGATGCACTGCATCGTTTTTGCGACTGACACGATGATTAACCAGGTCAACCACCACATCACCCTGCTCGTAGCGGGTGATTGCCGCGCGCACCGGATTGCCGCTGCGGCGCAATGCTACCCGCATCCGCGCCAGCAATTCCCCAATACTGAAGGGTTTGACGAGGTAATCATCGGCCCCCTCATCCAACAGGCGGATTTTTTGCCCTTCGGCTTCACGCGCGGAAATGATAATCACCGGCGTAGATTGCTTGCGCCTGAGCTTCACCAGCAAATCGCTGCCATCACCATCAGGCAAACCCAAATCCAGCAGGATCAAATCAAATGCCGGGCTTGCTGACTCTTCCACCTGGGTTTGCCCATACATCGCAATCGCCTCGGTGAGGCTGGCGGCGGTAAGTACCTGATAACCTTCCACCACCAATGCCTCGCGCAAGGTCGCGCGCAATTCGCGGTCATCTTCCACCAATAACAGACGCAAACTCATATACCGGGTTCCGGGTTGACGGGTTGGGTACGCAGCGGCAAACGGCATTCAAAACTGGCACCCTCAGCAGTGGCACGGAACTCCAGCTCCCCGCCATGGGCGCGGGCGATAGCGCGGCACAATGCCAGGCCTATTCCCGTTCCGCCCGCACCGCCGGATTTGCGATGGTCACCGCGCTGGAAGACTTCAAAGATCTGCTCGTAATCCGCCACCGCAATACCGGCTCCCTGGTCGCGCACAGCCAACACGAGTTGGTGTTTATCCAGGTGAGCCAACACGACAACAGGCGATTCCGGCGGACTGTATTTGAGTGCATTGTCGATCAGGTTTTCCAGCAGTTGGGATAGCAGCAGCGAGTCGCCCCATAGGAGCGGCAGATCCGGCTCAAGCTTTGCGCCCAGGCGCTGGTGCGGATCCTGGCTGCGCATACGGCGCATCACACTGCCGACAATCTCCTCCGCCGATTCCCAATCGCCCTGGATGTTATTGCCAATCGCATCCAGCCGCGCCAGTTGCAGCACATTACTGGTCAGGCGGCGCAGGCGATCCGCTTCATCCACAATACTGCGCGCCAACTGGTGGCGCTGGGTATCGGACAGGCGTTCATGCTGCTGGTCGAGGGACGAGGCCGCGCCCATGATGGTAGCGAGTGGGGTGCGGTAATCGTGGGAGATGGCCGCGAGCAAGGTATTGCGCACGGTTTGCGCCTGGGCCTGGTCGCGCGCCTGCCGCTCCTGTTGCTGGATACGATGACGCTCCAGGGCCGCACCCATTTGGTCACACAATGCCTGGGCCTGGGTGAGCGCGGGAAATTCATCGACATTCGCTATGCCGCTGATCATGACCGCACCCGACGCCATACTCCGCCCACGCAATGGAAGGTAGAGCGCATCCAATTCCTGATAATGCCCTGTGCCCGGCCCCAGGGGCTGGCCGCTACGCAGGCAGTGCCAGAGCGCCTCTTCCTGTTCAGCGCTGATGTTGCCGATCTTCTCCAACGAAGTAGAAATATTGCCAGGAGGAAGCGGGCCATTCAGCGCGACCAGCGCCACCAGGTGATTGTTCTCTTTTCCGCCCGACAACCGCTCCAGCACCCGATACAAATCCGCTAACAACACCTGTGGCTCATTGGCATCGCGCAACTTATCACCCCAGGTACGCAACTCTTCCGCAGCCTGGGCAAAGGCATGAGCACGGCGCGATTGCTCGCGCAAAAACACCATCAATCCCGCAATAATCACATTCACTACCAACATGGCTAACAGCAATAGCGTGTGTTGGTGCAGGTCGATCGCAAAGGTACCGCGCGGCGGGACAAACGCCCAATTAAAAGCCATCAAAGCGATAACACTCGCCAGCAAAGTAGCGCTCACCGGTAACCACAGGGACGCAACTGCGGAAGTGAGGATCAAGATCAGACTCAAACTGGCCAGATCGAGGTGGGTATCCAATAGCAACAACAACAACCAGCCCGGCAACCAAATTGCCAGGCCAATACCGTATCGCAGGAGATGTCGGGAAGAAGTCAGTGCATTCATAGGCGAGAGCTTAGCAGCATCGCCGTTAGGAGCGCATATGGATTAAGTAAGATTGAAAAACTATATCACCCAATGATACAGTTTAAAGACTAAAATTGCCCTGAATACCGGTGAATTGCTGGAGGTAAATTGTGAAAGAGCACACTAGCCGTTTATTAAATGAATTGCAGGCAACTGCTGAAGGGCTACACAAAACCGGTGTCATTAGCGCGCGTCGTATGAACGAATATGAGTTATTGCGCGATTTGGAAGTACAAGAGATTTCCCCGCAACAAATCAAAGCGCTGCGTTTGCGCGAACATTTGAGCCAAGCAGTGATGGCAACAGTGCTCAACGTGAGCACTTCCGCATTACAAAAATGGGAATCGGGCGATAACAAACCCAATGGATCATCCCTGCGCTTGCTGAATATCATCGAAAAAAAAGGCCTGGAGGCAATCCTCTAAGCCTTTTGCATTGCAGATTTCTTATTGTTGAATTCTACAACACCGACACTATCGCGCGGCTCACATAATCCATTTTTTCCACCGTCAGACCCGCCACACTGATGCGACTGGTGTCGGTCATATAGATGCTGTATTCGCTTTTCAGTTTGCGTACCTGTTCAACACTCAACCCCAAAAACGAAAACATGCCGCGCTCTTGTGCGATAAACCTGAAATCGCGCTGCTGTTGTAATTGGTTGAGCGATTGCACCAGTTGCACACGCAAACCGGCGATACGTTCGCGCATCAGCGTCAACTCGTCGCTCCAGACTTTGGTCAACTCATCGCTGTGTAAAATAATATCGATCAGCGCCGAACCGTGTGCTGGCGGCATGGAATACAACGCGCGGGTCACACTCAGCAGTTGGCTGTTGCCCGCGTTGGCTTGTTGCTCATCGGCAAACACCAGGCTCAGGCTGCCAGCGCGCTCGCGGTACAAACCAAAGTTTTTGGAGAACGAAGTCGCAATCACCACTTCCGGCAAGCGCGCGGCCATCAAACGCAGGCCGTAAGTATCCTCTTCCAGACCTTCACCAAACCCCTGATAGGCCATGTCGATAAACGGAATCACACCGCGTGCTTGCAATACATCGGCAACCTGGTCCCATTGCGCGCGCGATAAATCCGCACCGCTCGGGTTATGGCAGCAGGCGTGCAACAAAACCAAATCGCCACGCGGGATTTCATTCAAGGTCGCGAGCATGGCCGCAAAATCAATGCTGTGGGTGCTGTAGTCGTAGTAGGGATATTCGCGCAGCGTCAAACCGGCACTGCCAAGGAGCGGTACATGGTTAGCCCAGGTCGGGATGCTTACCCATAAACTGGCGCCAGGCTTGGCGCGCTGGATCAGTTCCGCAGCCACACGCAAAGCGCCGCAGCCGCCCGGAGTCTGGATGGTGCGCACGCGTTTGGCCGCGACCGCCAGGTGATCCGCGCCGTAAACCAGCCGGGTAACCGCTTCATTGGCACCGGGATAACCCGCCGGAGGGGTATAGGCTTTGCTGTTTTCGCGGGCGATGCGCAGCTTTTCCGCCTCAACCACCGCTTTCATGATCGGCGTTACACCCGAATCATTTTTATACACACCTACCCCCAAATCTACCTTGTTCGGGTTAGTGTCATTGGCGTAGGCGATACTCAACCCCAGGATGGGATCGGCAGGTAACAGAGGAAGGGATTCAAACATGGCAAACTCCAGACTTATCCAGCTAGCAAATGAAATAATAAAAAGCAGGTGAAAAATAGACCGACAAAAAACTGGGCGCGATTATACGCCGGGATTCGGTTAACAGCGCGCCAGCTGCTTAAAGTCGGGTAAATAAGCCATTAAATTTGGACAAATATGATAAGTTGCGCGGCCTGACAAAAGGAAACCGAGCTATGACATTCGACTGGCAAATAGCACCACTCAACCGCGAGTTGATCCCGGAGATCCAGGAGCGCATCGACCAGAAAACCAAACCACCCGGTGCACTCGGCCAGCTTGAACAGCTCGCCCTGCAAATCGCCCTGGTGCAGCAGCGCAAACGCCTCAGCATTGAGCGGCCACTGATGCTGGTATTCGCTGCCGACCACGGTATTGCCGACGAGGGAATTAGCATCGCCCCCAGTAGCGTGACCCAGCAAATGGTGCGCAACTTTTTGGCGGGCGGTGCAGCAATCAATTGTTTCTGCCGCACCAACCACATCCCACTCAAAGTGATCGATGCCGGTATTAAAGACGAAATCAAACCTGCGCCCTCGGCGTTGATCATCCAGCGTATTGCCGCGGGGACACGCAACTTTGCCCAAGAACCGGCGATGACCATGACGCAAGCCGAACGCGCACTCACACTGGGAAAAGAATTTGCCGAAGGTGAAATTGCCGCCGGTTCCAATTTATTGGCGTTTGGCGAAATGGGTATTGGCAATAGCAGTTCCGCCGCCGCCATACTCGCAGCCATTAGCAATGCACCAGTAGCAAGTTGTGTTGGCTTGGGCACTGGTATCAATAGCGAACAACTCGCCAGAAAAATTGCGTTAGTCTCGCAAGCAGTTGCGCGTATTGGTGACAAATCGCCGCTTAACATTTTGTGTGAAGTGGGCGGTTTTGAAATTGCCCAAATCTGCGGTGCCATGCTCGCCACTGCGCAAGCAGGCCGGTTGATTGTGGTGGATGGATTTATTGTCACGGCCGCGGCACTGCTTGCCGTACAGATAAATCCGCAAGCGCGCGATTACATGATCTTCGCCCACCAATCCGAAGAGACAGGGCATCAATTAATGTTGCATATGCTGGATGCAAAACCGCTGCTCAATCTCGGTTTACGTTTAGGTGAAGGCACAGGCGCTGCACTCGCCCTGCCGATTATCCAGGCCGCAGTGAGTTTTTATAATCAAATGGCCACCTTTGAAAGTGCAGGCGTAAAGGTGTGAAGCAACAATTCAATTTATTTTTTCTGGCACTGGGATTTTTCAGCCGTATTCCCATACCTGGCTGGATTGAATACTCACCCGAAAACCTCAACCGTGCCAGCCGCTATTTTACGCTGGTCGGTTGGTTGTTGGGTGGGCTAGTCGCGCTGGTTTTTCTCACCGCCAATTATCTTTTTTCCACCTCAGTGAGCCTGTGGCTGGCGATGGGATTCAGTTTGCTGCTCACCGGTGCATTTCACGAAGATGGCCTCGCCGATACCGCCGATGGTTTTGGCGGCGCGTTTGCGCGCGAGAAAAAAATCAGCATCATGAAAGACAGTCGCATTGGCACTTACGGTGCAACTGCATTGGTAATGGCATTGCTAGGAAAATATGTACTGTTGATTGAAAACACGCAAATCGCACTTAGTTTGTTAATCGCCTATGCATTATCGCGCACAGTTGCCGCCAGCCTGGTTTTTGATATGCGCTACGTTGCCGATGACGATGGCAGTAAAAGTAAACCACTCGCCAATAACCAATCCAAAACGGATTTGATAATTTTATTGGCAACTTGTTTGCCAGTATTTGCTTTACTGCATTGGCAGCGCGCGCTATTCATCATCACCGCGCTGGTGATTATTCGCTACAGCGCCAAATGGTATTTCCAAAAACAAATCGGCGGTTATACCGGTGATTGCCTGGGCGCAGCACAGCAAATCAGTGAACTCGGAATTTATCTGGTGCTACTCGGGAGCATCTAAAAATACACTCTGCGTCATACCCGCGACCGCGGGTATCCACCTACGTTCAAGCCCCGGTTAAAAACATTATGATGACTTTAGTTCTCGGCGGCGCGCGCTCAGGTAAATCGCGATTTGCACAACAGCTTGCTATCGATAGCAATCTGCCGGTGGTTTATCTCGCGACTGCAACAGCATCGGATTCGGAAATGGCCGCACGCATTGCGCACCATCAACAGAACCGACCGGCTGAATGGCGCGTGTGCGAATGCCCACTGGATTTGATAGAAGCACTGCAAGAAGAAACGCAACAAGCGCACACCATTTTGGTAGATTGTTTGACGCTCTGGTTGAACAACCAATTATTTAATAATCCCCAACAGGATTTTCCCGAGCTGTTTAATCAGCTACTCACTGCAATTAACTCTAGCAACGCCAATATTATTTTCGTGGCCAATGAAGTTGGCCTCGGAATTATCCCGCTCGGGGAAATTACCCGACAATTTGTAGATGAAGCAGGCCGGTTAAACCAGTTGCTTGCACAACAAGCGGACAAGGTATTTTTTATCGCGGCCGGTTTACCTCTCTGTCTGAAAAATGCAACAAAGTAAAAGGGGCAGCAAGTGAGCGATAAAAAAATCACGCTGGTGCGTCACGGCAAGGTCAATGGAAAGCCTGCACTCTATGGCCACACCGATATCGAGTTAAGTGAACAAGGCCAGCAGGATTTATTCCGCACACTCACACACTTGCATGAGCGCGAACCCGCAAGCCAAATCATCAGCTCGCCATTAATACGTTGCGCTGTGCTCGCCACCGCGTTTGCGCAAGAACAGCAAATTCCCCTGCGTATCGAACCGGCATTAAAGGAAATGAATTTTGGGGTTTGGGATGGCATCGCCTTTGATGAATTGGCGAATGATTGGCAGGCTCTGGAAAACTTCTGGCAAACGCCGCACAGTGCCCATGCCCCTGAAGGTGAAACACTTGCAGATTTCGCAGCGCGGGTTATCAATGCCTGGGAAACACTATTGCAGCAAACCGATGCTGGCCATCATCTGGTTGTCTGCCATGGTGGCGTGATCCGGATTATCATTGCCCACCTGCTGGGTATTGATTGGCGCAACCCGCGGTTATTCCGGCAGCTACAAGTGGATTACGCAAGCCACACGCGCGTGGAGATTGATTCCTACCACGATGCAACACCAATCATTAAATGGATTGCCGCACCCTCTCAATAAAAAATAACTATGCGTCCAAACTAAACCTGTTATGCCGGTTATGTTAGGTTACATAACTTGCACCCCTGTAGATTCTCCCGGAGTTTTAGAGAGATAAACACTATGACAAAAGTTAAACAAAGCTTCTCCTACCTTACGATTACCGGCGGCTTGATTGCACTCATGTACTGGATCATCGTGATGGGAGCAAAATTGGATCAAAAGACCGATGCTGCTGTTGCCAGTGCAACTACTGATGGCAGCCAGTGGGACAATTTTATCCATGGGATTTTGCATAACCTGCATCACCCGCTGGCAGTATTGCTCGCCCAGATTGCGACAATTATTTTTGTAGCACGAGTGTTTGGTTGGGTTTGTACCAAAATAAAACAACCGGTCGTAGTGGGTGAAATGATTGCGGGGATTATGCTTGGGCCATCCTTTGTTGGCATGCACTTCCCTGAATTTTCTGCGGCTTTATTCCCTAAAGAATCCCTCGGTAATTTACAGTTCGTCAGCCAGATTGGTTTGATTTTGTTTATGTACATTGTGGGAATGGAAATCAGTTTAAAAACACTGAAAGATAAAGCCTATGATGCGGTCATTATCAGCCACGCCAGTATTTTTATTCCCTTCACATTGGGCGTCGGCCTGTCGTATTTCCTCTATGAACAATTTGCACCAGCCAACGTGGCCTTTTCTGTATTTGCATTGTTCAGTGGCGTTGCCATGAGCATCACCGCATTCCCGGTGCTTGCACGAATTGTGCAGGAACGCGGAATTAACAAAACCAAACTCGGTACTATTTCATTGACCTGCGCAGCAGCAGATGATGTGAGTGCCTGGTGTATCCTCGCGGCGCTGATCGCGTTTGTAAAAGCAGGTACTTTTATCAATGGCCTGTTTACCATCGTAATGGCGATTGTGTATGTCATGGTGATGATCCGTGTAGTGCGTCCCTTCCTGCAACGCATCAGTGAAACACACAACACAGTAGACACAATCACCCGCCCGGTGATTGGGATCTTTTTCCTCATCCTGATTTTATCGGCCTATGTTGCCGAAATTATTGGCATCCACGCCTTGTTCGGTGCATTTATGGCAGGTGCCATCATGCCCGACAATGAAGACTTCAGAAAAATCTTTATTGATAAAGTGCAGGATGTTGCATTGGTTTTATTGTTGCCGCTCTTCTTTGTATTCACTGGTCTGCGCACCCAGATTGGCCTGCTGAACGATCCTTACCTGTGGCAAATAACTGCGCTGATTATTTTCGTTGCAGTGTTGGGTAAATTTGCGGGTAGCGCACTAGCCGCTAAATTTGTTGGTCAAAACTGGAAGGACAGCTTATCCATAGGCGCCTTAATGAATACTCGCGGATTAATGGAGTTGGTGGTCTTGAATATCGGCTACGACCTGGGTGTGCTCTCGGCAGAAATCTTCGCCATGATGGTGATCATGGCCGTATTAACCACCTGTATGACCGGCCCGGCACTGGACCTGATCAACAAAGTATTCAAGGCCAAAACCCGGGATAATACGGCCCCTACCAAACCCAAGTACTCCTGAATCACTTCCCCCTGGCTATCGTTGATTATTGTCATTGATAGCTCCCCCTCAGGAACCAGGGACGGTTCCATTCATATCGCCCTCGATAAAATTCCGCTAAAATTACCACCTCATCCTTCTGGATAGCATGAGTTTTTCCTGCATTGGCTATTCTTTCACTGCCTGAAATAAAACCAGTGATTCAACATCGATAGCAACGGATATTTTGTGGAACCTCTAACCTCCGAACAGCACCAACCCCTACCCGACCACAACGAAAGCCTGGTCGCCCGTACATTGCATGAATGGCAACAACTCGCACGATTGGGCTCGCCCATTTTAATTGCGCAGTTGGCACAAATGGCCAATGGCGTTGTGGATACGGTGATGGCAGGGCATGCGAGCGCCAAAGATTTAGCTGGCGTGGGCATTGGTACAAGCCTGTGGGTGCCGATCCTGCTATTTTTCACCGGCACGCTAAATGCACTGCAACCGATTATTTCGGGGCATCGTGGCGCAGGAAATTTGCACAAGATCATGCCTGCAACCTGGCAGGGAATTTATATCGCCAGCGCCGCATCGATGCTGATGGTTTTATTACTAATTAACCTCAGCCCAGTGCTGCGCCTGTTGCAATTGGATGGTGAAACCACCGCGATTGCGCAAGGCTACCTGAATGCATTTTCCTGGGGTGTTCCTGCGCTTTTATTGTTAAACGCATTGCGCGGACTAACCGATGGCTTGGGGCATACACGTGTGATCATGGCCTTTTTCCTGCTCAGTGCAGCGCTGAATTTGCCACTCAATTATTTATTTATTTTTGGTTTCACATTTGCTGGTTGGACACTCGCGCCTATGGGCGGAATTGGTTGTGGCTGGGCAACAAGCATTTCCAACTGGGTGGCCATAGTGGCATTGCTGGTATATTTAAATCGTAGCGTTCATTACAAAACATTTCATTTGATTAGCGATTGGGCAAAGCCCGTACGCAATGAAATTGCAACGATCCTTAAAATCGGTTTACCCATTGGTTTTACCATGTTCATTGAAGTCAGTATGTTCTGCATGATCGCCCTGTTCCTTGCGCCCCTGGGTGCAACAACCGTGGCGGGTCACCAGATTGTACTCAATGTGATTTCATTATTATTTATGATGCCCCTTAGCCTGGGCATGGCGCTGACGTTGCGCGTGAGTTTTTTAGTCGGTGCACAAGACCACGACGAAGCGCGCCTGCTCTCCCGCAGTTCATTGTTGCTGGCGCTGGGCATTAGCTGTATCAATGCCCCCATTTTATTTTTTGGCGGCGAATGGCTGGCGAGCCTTTACACTACCGATATCGCCGTACAACAGGTAGCAACGCAATTATTTATGCTCGGCGCCTTTTTCCAAATCGCCGATGTTATCCAGGTCACCATGATTAATGTGCAGCGCGGTTATAAAGACACCAAAATCCCAATGCTGATTATGCTGGTTTCCTTCTGGGGAATTTGTTTGCCGTTGGGTTATGTACTGACGTTTGACGATTGGTTGCATACGCCCATGGGGGCCCCCGGTTTTTGGACTGCATTGATTGTGGGCCTTGGCTGTGCAGCCTGTTTATTGACACTGCGCATGTTTAGATTTCGGCCTTCCCGATTCAATGCGCATTAGAAAAACATTTTCCTGGATATCCTTGAAAGTACAGACTTAAGAAAGTTTCCGTCATACCCGCGAACGCGGGTATCCATAGCAGCAGGATTAAACGCTGCTCAGATACTGGAGTTACCATGAAAAAAATATGGAATTTATTTCCCGTTCTTTGTTGCCTTAGCTTGGCGGCTTGCAGCCATGCACCTGAAAAAAATCAGCCCGCAACACCAAACCTGGCCAACCAATCACACAGTGGGCAAGCAACCAACAGCGATGCAAACCCAACACCGCCTCTCGTTGCTCCCATGTTGACGCAAGAAGAGTTTTCCGCGTGCCTGGCTACATTGACAGCAAAAGCCTACACCGCAGGTATTTCACAAAAAACAATCAACAATAGCCTCATCAAGGCAAAACTCAATACCCAGGTGCTGCAACTGGATCGCAAGCAACCGGAATTTACCACCAGCTTTGCCGACTATTTTAATCGCCGTGTTACTGAACAACGTGTAGCACAGGGGCGCGCTCTGCTCATTAAACATCGCGATTTACTCACCGCCGTTGAACGAGAATACGGCGTGCCAGCTCCTTACCTACTCGCATTTTGGGGATTGGAAACCAATTACGGCAATTACTTCGGCAATATCCCAGTGATTGATTCACTCTCCACTCTCGCCTGCGACGCGCGCCGCAGCAATTTTTTTACCATCGAATTGATCAATGCATTGCGCATTCTGGATGAAGGTGCAATTGCCCCCGAAAAGATGGTCGGTTCCTGGGCTGGCGCCATGGGTCATGTGCAATTTATGCCATCCGCATTTTTACAAAATGCGGTTGATTTTGATGGCGACCACAAACGCGATTTATGGAACAGCACACCCGATGCAATGGCATCCGCTGCAAAATTTTTACAACACCTCGGCTGGCAAAACGGCAGCAGCTGGGGCCGCGAAGTGAAATTACCCACAGAGTTTCCATTCCTTGAGGCGGGCTTAAAAAACAGCAAGCTCCTTTCCGAATGGACAAAACTGGGCGTCACCCGCGCAGATAACACCGCACTGCCACAAGTGAATATCACCGCTTCACTGCTAGTGCCCTCCGGTCATCAAGGCCCGGCATTTTTGGTGTATGACAATTTCGATGTGATTATGCGCTGGAACCGCTCTGAATTTTACGCCATCGCCGTTGGCCAGCTCGCTGACCAAATTGCCGGTGGTGGAAAATTATTACAACCACCACCCGAAAATGTACCGCGCTTGCACCGCGACCAGGTGATCGCCTTGCAACAACAACTTAACAACAAAGGTTTCAACACCGGTACTCCCGACGGCATCTTGGGCCCGGCAACCCGCCGCGCCCTCAGCGAATTCCAACACCAACAAAACATGATCGCCGACGGTTTCCCCGATACAAAAACCCTCAGCTTGCTCGGCATACACGCAGGGGCGCTAAAACATTAACTCGCAGGGATAAACAAAATGATCAGCTGCAACCAACACGACTATATCGAAATTGTTTGCATGTACCGCTACCCGATTAAACTCACATTAAAATCAGGTGAAATGGTTGAGGGAATCGCAGTGGACACACAGCGTGATGAAAATCGCGCTGAATGCATAAAAGTGGATATTGAAGGAGTTGAGCGACTGGTGGTTTTAGAAGATATTAAAATGCTGGAAGTTACGGCGGAGAATCCGCATGTGCAGAGGGTGAGGTTTGATTAACAATAAATTTATGTATTTCCTATAAGGAAAAGAAACGGCCAACAAAGTGTTGGCCATTTTTTTACTTATAATTTTTTACCAACCACACACCTGCCCTTCGTTTTCTTTTTCCAGCCATTTCATCAGTGGTGCAAAATAATCAATGATGGCGGAGGCATCCATTTGGCGTGTGCCTATCGCCTCTTCCAATACATCCTGCCAGGGCTTGCTGGCGCCAGCGGCGAGCATGGCTTGTAATTTTGCACCAGCTTCCTTGTTGTTATAGATGGAACATTCGTGCAAAGGGCCTTTAAAACCGGCGGCTTCACACAAGGCTTTGTGGAACTGGAATTGCAAAATATGTGCAATAAAATAGCGGGTGTAGGGTACGTTGGCAGCTACGTGGTATTTTGCGCCCGCATCAAAATCCTGTTCAGTACGGGCGACTGGAGGGGTGATGCCTTGGTAGCGGGTACGTAGTTCCCACCAGGTTTTGTTGTAGTCTTCCGGTTTGATTTCACCGGAAAATACCTTCCAGCGCCATTGGTCGATGAGTTTGCCGAAGGGTAAAAACGCAATTTTCCCAAGCGCCAATTTCATTTGTTGGTTGATCACGGTTTTTTCACTGCTTTCCTTATTATTGATCAGCCCTATCGCATTTAAATAGCCGGGTGTAATTGATAACACAATCGTATCGCCAATCGCTTCGTGGAAACCATCGTTAGCGCCATTCTGGAATAGTAATGGTTTATCGTTATAGGCGAGGTTGTAATAAATATGGCCAAGCTCGTGGTGGATAGTTTCAAATTCCACTTCCGTTGGTTCGATACATTCTTTAATGCGTACATCTTCTTTAGCATCCATTGTCCAGGCGCTTGCATGGCAGACCACTTCGCGATCACGCGGTTTGGTGAGCATGGAATTTTTCCAAAAACTTTCTGGCAGCGAGCGCAAACCTAAAGAGGTAAAAAAGTTTTCCGCAATTTTGGTAATGGCAATCGCATCTTTATTTTGTTTAACCAATGCTTTGGTAATATCGAGATCACCAGCACCGGGATAGGGCTCCACCAAATCATAAATACTGTCCCACTGCTGGCTCCACATATTACCCAGCAAATGTGCGGGAATGGGTTTATCAAGCGGAACTTTGTCGGTGCCATAATGTTTGGCAAGGTCCGCGCGAACTTTGCAGTGTAAGGCTTTGTATAAAGGCTCCACTTGCAACCACAGGCGCTCTACATCTGCTTCAAATTCACTTGCAGGCATGTCATATCCTGACTTCCAGGATGCACCCACATCCTGGAAGCCATAAGCGCGCGCGCCTGAATTGGCAATCTCGACATAGCGTTGGTAATCGGCGCGATAAGCACGCGCTACACTGTGCCACCCAGTCCAGGCATCCACCAGCTCGTTGTAGTCGCGGCTCTTGGCAAGCACATCCGAAAGCTGGTTTAAATCGCGGCAATTTTCCGCAGTGTTTTTCTCAGAAGTGCTGTTTTCAGAAACATTTTTCCCAGAAGAACCTTCAGGTTTACAATATTTCCCTGCGCCATACACCCCTTCCATATGGGTGCCGATACTTGCAAGTTCTGCGCGCGCTTCAGGTGTATCTGGCGGTAATAAAGTTTTACCCTGGGTCAGGTTTATATAGGCTTTTTTTGTTTCAGCAGACATGGGGGCATCTTTGTAGAGACGCGCTTCTGCCAGCATTTCTTTTTCCAGCGCCATTAATTTTTCATTCGACTTGGTGGCGAGCAGCGCTGTATCGTCATTGATGTAGGTGACATAAACCCATTGGGCAGCATTGTATTCGTAGAAATTGTCGAGATACCTTTTATTGACGTCCGCAATAAATGCATCAACCGATTTGGCGGGTGCAGCACTGGTTTGCTGGCTTTTGGCTTGCTCATCGTTAGCCTGCTCGCGACTAGCCTGTTCATTATTAGATGGCCCCTTACTGCAAGCACCCAAGCAGAAGAACGCAATACTGGAGAATAAAATAGTACGCAAATTAATGTGTTTTTTCATAACACTATCCTGTTAATTATTAATTTATTCCACCCATACCGCGTTTAAGCAGTGGTGAAATCACCAACAGCAATACGCCCGCACCCACGCCCAGCCAGGTCATATAGAAAAATAAATCCGTATAGGTGGCAAGCATTGCCGTCATGTCAGATTTTGCCGATGTATCTATCGCCGCTAATTTTGATAAACGTGTTGCAAGGGTTTCTGATAATGCAGTGGCGACGAACCAGGTGCCCATACTCACACCCACCACGCGCGGAATCGACAATTTGGTCACCGCCGATAACCCGATGGGCGACAAACACAATTCACCGGTGCTGTGAAGCAGGTAGGCGAGTACCATCCAGATAGCTGCTACTTTGCCGGCGTCGTTCGGAAATTGTGCGCCCAACACCAACGCACCAAAACCCAAACCAGCGAGGATAATGCCGAATGAAAATTTAACCGGTGTTGATGGATTCAATCCACGTGCATCCAGCCAGGGCCAGAGCAATGCAAACGGAATTGCCACCAACATAATAAAGGCGGGATTGAGCGCAGCAAATTGACTGGTGACGATGGTGGTGCCCAATACTTCGCGATCCAGTACGCGGTCCGCATACAACGTCATAGAGGCTGCTGATTGTTCGAACAGCGACCAAAATACAATAGTGAAAATAATCATCACCATTAATACCAGCGTGCGTGTAAACTCCACACTGCGGTGATAAACAAATCCGTAAATGACAAAACTCACCAGCGCCAGCAATGCGGCATAAAGCCAATATTCAGTTGCTGCATCCGATACCGACACAACATGGTTTTGCGTAAACACACTGCCAATGCCAATTAAAATGACCAAGGCAGTTAAAAATAAAAAAGATTTTTGTGATTGCCAGGGTTCGGAGTGGATCATTGAGTAGGCAAGGATGCCGACAATGCCCAATAACAAGAAAATATTTTGGGTGATATGCACAACAGGTTCACTCTGCACCAACCACCAAAATACCGGCAACGCGCCCACACTCGCGATATAAATCCACCACTCACGTTTAATACCCAGACGTTTTGTGTTTAGCCAATCGATACAAGGGGATTCTGCATGGCCTTGCAAAAACCGCTGGCCATAGGCAAATGTCAGCATGCCGCAAATCATACCGACACCGGCAAGACCAAAACCGTATTTCCAACCGTAGGTTTCACCCAACCAACCACACGACAGGATGGCCAGCAGTGAGCCGACATTAATGCCCATATAAAATAATGTGAAACCGGAGTCGCGGCGCGGGTCATTATCCGGATAAAGTTTGCCGACAATCACCGAGATATTGGGTTTTAAAAAACCAACACCGATAACAATAAACGCAATCGCTAAATAAAAAATCTTCAGTGCAGCGGTATCTTGTTTGGTAATTTCCGTTGCAAGCACGGTCCCTGCGGCAAGCACTTCACCCGTTTTTAATGTGAGGGACTCAACCAGCACCGTACCCACGGGATAATGCACTGCTTGCTGCCCTTCGAACGCCATTAAAAAATGGCCAATACACAATAATCCACCACCAAATAAAACGGCGCGCCTTGCACCCAGATAACGGTCGGCAATCAAGCCGCCAATCATCGGCGATGCGTATACCAAACCGGCGTAGGCGCCGAGGATATCCAGGCCTGCACCGTCGGCAAATAAATGGTATTTGGTGAGATATAACAGCAGGATGTATTTCATTCCATAAAAAGAAAACCGCTCCCACATCTCGGTTGCGAAACAGACGTACAGGCCTTTGGGATGGCCAAGGAACTCACCGCTGGTATTGCTCATAATGGATAACTTTTATTTATTGGTTTGACGATAATGCAACTCTAGCCTTTCAGGCATAAAAAAACCACGCGCATATTCGCTGCGCGTGGTCCTTATCGCATTCATTACAAAGTCGCGCTGTTAAAAGTCTCACGCTGTAAAAAACGGTGCTGCTTAAAAATGAGCATTAAGCCCGATAAAGCCGGAACGCCCCACAGTGTCATAAGTTGAAGGATAGGTATTACCGCTATTCTCTGCAGTGCCGCCGTATTCATTACCTACAATTGGCGGCTCTTCATCCATCAGGTTATTGATCCCCGCACGCACTTCAATCTGCTCGGTGATGTTGTAGCTCGCAAACAAATCAAAATAGTTATATGAAGGGATATTCACCACCGCGTAGTCGCTTGCTTCAGCCGCACCCAGTGCAACCGCATCCTGTGTTAAACCATCAAGATATTGCCAGCGCAAACTGAGTGTCAGCGCGTCCATCGTCCAACTCAGGGTTTGGATAATGCGCCACTCGGGATCGGGACGCAAACAGGTTTTACCCACCAAACCAACGCAATCTACTGAAGGGAAAAGGTCCGCATCCTGCTGGATATTTTCCATCACATTCACAGCGTTCACGTTGTAATCCAGCGAGCCATAAGACGCCAAATCAAAACTGTAATCCGCCATTATGTCCACTCCTTTGGTGCTGCGTTTACCGGCATTAACCTTGGAAGCATCAATCCCGGTGTCAGCACCGGACAACAAGGTTCCCGTTAAAGGGCTGCGATGCATGCGCGAGCAAAACAGGCCGTCGGCATCTTTATCCAGCAAATAACAGCCATCCATAATATTTTGTTCAGACAAGGAAAGGATTACGTTTTCGATTTCAATATCGTAATAATCCAATGAAAAAGTAAACGGAACTACATCGGCGCTATACACAAAACCAAGCGTGAGTGTGTCGGCCTCTTCCGGCGTCAGCTCCGGATTGCCCCCCAGGTAATTGTTGGTTTGCCCGGCCTGGATACTATTAAATCCGCCCACTTTACCGGCAGGCACGCCGGTTTGTTCGCAGAGTGTCACCAGGGATGGATCGTTCAGTGCCTCCTCTTCTGCACAATAATCCACATTAAGGTCACCTGTTGAGGGAGTGCGCGGTAAACCAATTTCCGCCAGGTTAGGCGCGCGCACCGCATGTTGGAACAATGAGCGGAAACGCAGGCCATCATTCACAGCCCACTCACCACCAAATTTATAACTGGTGTTATCAAACTGGTTGGTAGTGGTATCGCCAATCACCACTTCGTTTTCATAATCGGCAACACGCACGGCCGCTTCAAGTGCAATGGTTTTGGCAAAGGACACATCCTCCACTACCGGCATACGTATTTCAGCAAAGAGTTCACTGACATTTAAACTGGCATCCACCGGTGAGCTGCCGCCATAACCAACCGAGTTGGCAGTAATCAGGTTTTGGTCCGGTAAATTCTGCGCTTCCTCTTCACGGTATTCAAAACCCGCGGCAAATTCGATGGGATTAACCGCCGATGGGATAGTAAGCCCGGTTGGCCCGGATACCGACGCACCTGCAATAAATTGGTCGGTTTTATTATTTTCATTCAAATTAAAACGGATGTAATTGGCCATTTCGGGCGTAATGGTATTCGGCCCAAAATAATCCACAGGGACACAACCACCGCTGGTGTCCTGGCAGACAATTTCGCCAGTGTCGGGATCTATCTCGGCGAGCATCCCCTGTTGCGATTTGTTGTAATCCACATCGTTGAGGAAGTTTTGCGCGCGCGCGGTGCGGCCTTTTTGTGCAAAGACTTCCCAATCATAATTTTCAAACATTTTTCCACGTAGGCCCGCTAAAAATTGCATGGTGGTATTTTCGTAGAGCGAATCGCGTGTACCCAATTCACTTAACCGGCGGCCAAAGGCGATATCCACCAAACCATCATTTTGTGCAGCGCCTTCTTCGACGGCATCAAGCTCGGCAAATATTGCCTGGTCTTGCGCACTTAAAAAGGGGTTATCGATATTGAGCGAATAGGGGAAAAAGAATGTGCCGGTCGGGGCGATAATGGTATCAACGCGGTTATTGGCAAAAGAAAAACGCGAGAAAAATTCGGTGTCATCATTAATCTCGTAGGTGCCGATAACGGTGGCGGTATATTTTTCTTGCGGCGCGACCAGCAGGTTGTAAGGGTTAAAATTAAATAATTCTACGTTGTCGGTGAGGTTGCCGTTGTCATCAAATTGCACGCCGCTATCAACGCCTACCCCAAATGCCGGAATATCAACGGCGGTATAAATCGTCCCGTTGGGATGGGTTTCACTGCCGCCCGGTTCAAGCATATTATCGAGCGAGAACTCGGAAAAATCCCGGTCGCCTTGATAGAGTGGATCTTGCTTGCTGTAGGACAGACTCGCTACAACATTGCCTTTTCCCTCGGCCAAATCGCCACCGAAGGTCAAACTAAAATCATTGCGCTGCGCATCACCTTCAAAACTGGACGATGTAGCAACATCAAGCTCCACACCGCTAAAATCTTTTTTCATCACGAAATTGACCACACCGCCAATCGCATCCGAGCCGTACACCGCCGAGGCGCCACCGGTGACAACTTCCACCCGCTCAATTAACGCGGTCGGGATCATCGAGAGGTCAACAAAGCCCTGGTAATCGTAAGGTGTAAAACGTTTTCCATCCACCAGCACCAGGGTGCGCTCTTCTCCCAGGTTGCGCAGGTCAACCGTTGCAGCACCGTCATTGCCGTTATTGGTATTGCCCCCTACGGCAGCAACAAATCTTGGGTCATCGCGCAAAAATTCTTCAGGATTGATGGTATTAGTCATGCGCAGATCGGCCGCATCCACTATGGCGATGGCGCTGTTGGAGGTTAAATCAGGCCGTTTGATACGCGAACCAGTAACGAGGAGTTCTTCAATATTGTTATCGGCTGCTGGTTGCGCATAACCCGGAGCCGCCGCCCCGAATACCCAACCTGCAACACCTAATGTAATCAACAGAGTTCGCGTCGATAGCTGACGATTTTTATTCATCACTCACCCCCAAGGATAGCCCATTGAAAAAGTTGCTTAACTGATACGCACTGAAAAAAGCCTGCATTTTTCCCGCAAAAATGCCGGGCGAAAAATGGCAGCCAACAGCAAGACACAGCAATTTTCTTATTCCATTGCCAGGAAATTACCGAATCAATTTCGATCAATAAAACTTTCTTATAAATGCGGCTTTCATGCCAATCAGCTGCCATTCGGTAATGGTCAGCTATCGGCTGCTGAATTTTGGGTAGAGGCCCACGCTTTTGCACGGGGATAATCCAAGCACGTGAGAAACAAAATCTATTGTTAGGTTGTGTGTTGTTTTCCCATATTGCTTTTTAGCCTAGTAGAAATTTTTAAATGCACCAGAAGGCATCCAATAAATGCACACTTAAAATCACTTGTGGATTAAAAATGTGCATAAATGCGCAATTTTCATCGTTGCCATCATTAGTGATTAACGCGAAGCTCTGGCGTTCAGGTAATCTCCCTCAATAAATCGGCAACGGATTGCACAACATAATCGGGTCGCACCTCCGACTGTTCGAAATATTGCTGCCGAAATTTTCCCGTTTTAACCAAACAGCCTTTTATTTCGATTAATTGTGCTCCACCGACATCACTGTCGATATCATCGCCCACCATAATGGCATCCTGTGCTCTTACGCCGGCAGAATCCAATACCCGTTGATAAAAATCGCGATTGGGCTTGCCCATAATGCGCGCGCTTTTACTGCACACATATTCAAGCCCGGCAACAAAAAATCCGATATCCGCTTTAAGCCCATCGCTGGTCTGCCAGAAACGGCCTTTGTGCAGCGCAATTAATTCCGCTCCGCTGTGGATGACATTAAACAAACGGTTGACCAATGCCAGATCCCAGCGGTCGCCAATATCGCCTAAAACAACATAATCGGGTTGCTGTTCATCCCAAATAAAATCGGCAAAATCCGTTGTGATCGCATCGGCCACCAAAGGCCAAATACGCAATGCGCGCCCTGTACTTTGTTGCAAGCACTGCAATTCCAATTTGGCTGCAACAGGGGCACTGATAAGTTCATCGTCAGCGAGCTGAAATCCCATCGCACGTAATTGCGCAACCAATTGGTGTTGGGATTTAGTGGTGGTATTCGTGAGGAAGCGCAGCGCAATACCGCGCTCGCTCAATTGTTCAAGGCAATTAATCGCGCCGGGAATAGCCTGGTCGCCCACATAGAGAGTTCCATCCAAATCAAATAATACTAATTGCGGAGTAAATTTCATTGGCGCTCTCCTTGAAGATTGTTATGCAACAACACATTGCATAATAGCGGAAGATTAATAAGTGGTAGCAAATGCAGCGGGGCTCTTAACTGAATGCAAATAGGTAACCAACCCAGCATTAAACGTTTTCCATTTCATTTATAACGCTGTTTCAATGCCTCGATAAACACACTCACCTTTTGCGATTTCTGTATCAGCGCGGGAAACACCGCATAAATTCCTCCTCCGGGCAATGACCAATCAGGAAGCAAACGCACCAGCTTGCCTGCGGCTATATCATTTTTAAGTGCGTAATCCGGCAATACCGCAAGCCCCGCTCCAGCCAGCGTCGCTGCTTGTACCCCCAGCGAAGTGTTGGTCATGATCGCTGCGCGAAAACGCAAACTTACCGATGCAAAACCCGTCCGTGCAAACGTCCAGTTCAAAGGATTGGGCAATACGCTTAAGCCAATAAACGGTTGGTTATCCAATTGCTCCGGATGTCGGGGTAAATCGCGAGGAAAAAAATCCGGCGCAGCCACGAGCCATTCATCAAACGGGGCAATTAGCGCTGCCTTGTGGCTGGAGTCCGCCAAGCGACCTATGCGGATCGACACATCAATTCCTTCTGCCACCATATCAACCCGATGGTCGCTGGCGATAATTTCAATGCGCAGCTCAGGATACTGTTTGCTGAGTTCCGCCGCCAAAGGCGCAATCACCGAGGCGCCGTAATCAATCGAGGTGGAAATCCGCAACTTGCCGCGCAATTGCCGCGTATTGCTGCTCGCTTGGGCGATAGCGTTTTCAGTGTCCTGCAAGATTTTCTGGCAGGCCTCATAAAATTGGGTTCCCGCCTCAGTGAGATGCAAACGGCGCGTGGTGCGCACGAGCAAATTGCTGCCGATCTCCGCCTCCAGCTTTTGCATATGGGTACTGACCATGGTTTTAGCCAAGCCCAAGCGTTTGGCTGCCGCGGTAATCGAGCCGGTTTCCACAACCGCCACAAACACCACCAACCGGTTGAGGTTGATATCCAACAAATTTGCCATGGCAACCGTCCGCCCTAATTGTCCAGTTTAAGTGAACCCAGAATGAAGATAAGGCCATCTTATCAGCACAATAATCCCGTCGCATACTGGCCTCACTGAAACATCACCAACCCGAGGAGTAGATCATGAAAGTTGCATTAATCGGCGCTAGCGGTTTTATCGGCCAACACATTTTGACGGAAGCAATCAATCGCAAACATCAGGTTACCGCCCTGGTACGCGATACCAGCAAGCTGGCTGCGCATCCACAAGTTGTCAGCAAAGCGTTGGATGTCCACAGCGCAGAGCAAGTCACCGCTGCACTGGCAGGACATGAAGCGGCGATTATTTCCCTGCATCACGATGGGCTCGACCTGCAAGGTTTAATCAATGCGGTAAAAGCATCTGGTGTGTCGCGTTTAATCGTCGTCGGTGGCGCAGGCAGTTTGGAGGTTGCACCAGGTGTGCAAGTAGTTGATACCCCGGAATTTCCCGCCGAGTGGAAAGCAGTTGCTTTGGCAGCGCGTGAATTTTTGAACTTGTTGCGCGCAGAAAAAGTGCTGGATTGGACTTACTTATCGCCTTCGGCGTTTATCGAACCCGGCCAACGCACTGGAAAATTTCGTTTGGGCACAGAGCAATTGTTAGTGAATGAACAAGGTGAGAGCCGTATCTCCAACCAGGATTTTGCCGTTGCACTTATCGATGAATTGGAAAATCCCGCGCACTCACAACAGCGTTTTACTGTCGGTTATTAATGCCCTGATAAATGACGCGCTAAACCGCAGCGAAACCAACACCTCGCTGCAAAAAACTACAAGGAGCATGGCAATGAGCACAAAAACATTTACCGAGTTATTTGGTTTTGAACATCCACCCGCTCGACTGAGCGAAGGCGTGGTGATTATTATTGATATGCAACGCGAGTACCTTGATGGCGCTGTGCCCTTGCCCGATTTGCAAAATGCGGTGCAAGGTGCTGCGCAATTAATCGCACGCGCCCATGAATGTAATACACCGGTAATCCATGTGCTCAATAAAGGGCCCGACGGAAATTTATTATTTAATGCAGAGGGACCTTACTATGCAGAGCTGGGTGATATAGCAGCGCGCGCAGATGAGCCAGTGGTAATCAAACATTTGCCCAATTCATTTGCGGGCACCGAGTTGCACAACATTATTGCGCGTACCGGACGCAAACAATTAATTATCGCCGGCTGCACTACCCATGTTTGCGTTTCAGCGACGGCGCGTGCGGCACTGGATTTAGGCTATCAATCAACTATTGTGGCCAATGCCACTACCAGCCGCGATTTGTTTGATCACCAAGGCGCGCGCATTCCCGCCGAAACTGTAAAACAAACTGCACTCGCCGAATTGCGCGATGCGTTTGCGGTAGTAGTGGAATCTGCCGATGAATTGTTAGTGTAAATTTTTATTCACGACCCGCAATATTTCTGCTGAAAGTTGCGGGTCATCCACCGCGCGTGCAATCACTTGCGCACCCACCAAAGTTGCAAGTGTTAGCAGTGCCTGTTCGCGTTTGGCAGCTTCAGTTTTGGTTGCAGGCAACAAACTCATGATGGCGTTGAGCAAGCGATTAAAACTCTGCGTGAAGGCTTGTTTAATCGCGGGCGATTGACGCGCAGCATCCGCACCCAAAGCAGCCATCAAGCAACCGCTGCCGGGATTATCGCGATGCTCGGTCGATAAATAGCGTGTGACAAACGCTTTGTATTTCGATCCTTTCACTGCCGTGCGTGCCGCCTGCCCCTGCTCCAGAAGTTCATCCACTGCGTAAGCGCAGGTCTGTGCCATCAAATCCTCTTTGGAGGTGAAGTGACCGTAAAAACCACCGTGGGTTAATCCCACCTTTTTCATCAAGTCGGCGATGCCAATGCCATCAAACCCTTTCTCGCGAAATAATTGTGCGGCGGTGTGCAAGATTTTTCCACGATTTTCCGCTGCTTGCTCTCTGCTTACTCTCATCGTTATTCCTGCCTGCAAGTGGATATTCACTACAACTGTCATCTGTTTATGACCAAATAGTGTTTGACAGTATACATGATGACCATCATATAATTTTATACATGATAACCATCATTTATAAACCACCAGGAGGAATGCCCTATGAGCCAGCAAACCCGTATTGTGATTACCGGAATGGGCATAGCCTCTCCGCTCGGTTGCGGCGTTGAGCCGGTTTGGCAGCGGCTGCTGGCGGGAAAATCCGGCCTGCGCCGCCTACCCGATGACATGGTCAACGATTTACCGGCAAAAGTCGGCGGAGTCGTCCCAACGATTGAGGAAGATCCAGAGGCGGGGCTTGATCCAGACGTTGTTGTCTCCCCAAAAGACCAGCGCAAAATGGATCGTTTTATCTTGCTTGCACTCGCTGCTACTGACGAAGCCTTGCAACAAGCGCAATGGCAGCCAGCAACTGCAGAACAGCAGGAGCGCACCGCGACGATTATCGCTTCTGGTGTCGGCGGTTTTCCGGCCATTGCCGATGCGGTACGCACTGCAGACGCACGCGGCACCCGCAAATTATCCCCCTTCACTATCCCCTCCTTCCTGGTCAATCTGGCGGCAGGACATGTGTCTATCAAATACGGTTTTAAAGGCCCATTGGGTGCGCCAGTTACTGCCTGTGCCGCAGGTGTACAAGCCATCGGCGATGCCGCACGCATGATCCGTGCAGGTGAAGTGGATGTAGCGATTTGCGGCGGTGCCGAAGCCTGTATCCATACTGTAAGCCTCGGTGGTTTTGCGGCAGCGCGGGCGCTGTCATCGAACTTTAATGATGAACCAGCCCGCGCATCGCGCCCGTTTGACCGCGACCGCGATGGTTTTGTAATGGGTGAAGGCGCGGGGATTCTGGTGGTTGAATCGTTGGAACATGCTTTGGCGCGCGGTGCACAACCGATTGCCGAAATTGTCGGCTACGGCACCAGCGCCGATGCTTATCACCTCACATCCGGTCCGGAAGACGGCGACGGTGCAAAACGCGCGATGGAACTTGCCATCAAACAAGCGGGGGTAAAACCCGGGCAAATCCAACATCTCAATGCCCACGCGACCTCTACGCCCGTGGGTGATAAAGGTGAACTTGCGGCGATTAAACGCGTGTTTGGTGACGAGGGGAAAATCGGCGTGACCTCGACCAAATCGGCTACCGGCCACTTACTCGGTGCCGCCGGTGGGATCGAAACCATTTTTACTGCGCTGGCACTGCGCGACCAAGTCATCCCGCCAACCTTGAATTTGGAAAATCCCGATGAAGCGGCAGCAGGTGTGGATATCGTCAGCGGCGAAGCGCGCCCCGCTGCTATCGACTACGCCATCTCCAATGGTTTTGGTTTTGGCGGGGTCAATGCGAGCATCCTGTTAAAACGGTGGCCCGCTTCTGAATCTTGTTAATTGTCACTTAACAGCTGCGGGACTTAGGGACATACTCACCCGCGCACCCCTTAGGGTTGCAATGACTAAAACCCCCAAAGGATATTACGATGAAAAAAAACCTGACCACCTTACTAGTTTCCTTGTTACCTCTGCTCGCCTGCCTCACTTTACCCTCTCTTGCACAAGTACCCGTGCAAGCAAACCCTGACCACAAAACCATGCTCGCCAGCAAAGATCCCCAATTGGCCGCCAACAAACAATTGGTATATGACTTCTGGCGCGAGGTATTTGAAGCCGGACATATGGAATTGGCTCCCAAATACATGGCCGAGAGCTACATCCAACATAACCCCAATGTGGCGACCGGTCGGATAGCTTTTATAGAATTTTTCAGCAAGATTAAAAAGCCCCAACCTATCCTTGAAAAAGTCGCTGCCCCCATAGTGTCTATTACAGCTGAGGGTGATCTGGTCACCATCACCTTTGTCAAAGAATATAAAGATCCAAAAGACCCCACCAAAACCTACACCACCAGCTGGTTCGATATGTTCCGCATTGAAAATGGCAAATTGGCGGAGCACTGGGACAATATGCAAAAACTCTAGGCCGCCCTCTATAACGGCAGCCCTCACAAAAAAACAGGCCCAAAAAACAGGTCCAACCGGTATACTCGCTCCTCTTTTTCTCAAGTTACTTTTTCCCAAGTTACTTGTTCAAGCAAACCCTACCGCATGAGAGGAGCGAATCCGCGATGTCGAAGTTCTGGAGTCAAGTGGTGCGCGAGCTGGAGCCTTATGTGCCCGGCGAGCAACCGCAAATTGATGGTTTGATCAAACTGAATACCAACGAGAGCCCCTACCCGCCCTCGCCCAAAGTGATCGACCTCATGACCCATGACGCTATCGACCGCTTGCGCCTCTATCCGGATCCCAATTCCAAAAAACTGAAAAACACTATCGCTGGCTATTACGGCGTGACGGCAGAACAAGTATTTGTCGGCAACGGTTCCGATGAAGTGCTGGCGCTGTTATTTATGGCGTTTTTCCAGCAGGATAAACCGCTGCTGTTCCCGGATATCAGCTACAGCTTTTATCCGGTCTACTGCAAATTATTTGGCATCGATACGCAAACCATTCCACTGCGCGATGATTACACGATTAATTTTGCGGACTATGTTACCGACAATGCTATCGCCAACGGCGGGATTATTTTCCCCAACCCCAATGCGCCTACAGCGATTGGTGCACCTCTGGCAGAAATTGAAGCGCTGCTGCAACGCAATACCGAATCGGTTGTTGTTGTGGATGAAGCCTACGTGGATTTTGGTGCGGAAACAGCGATTAAACTCGTCGATAAATATCCCAATCTTTTAGTGGTGCAAACACTTTCCAAATCGCGCTCGCTCGCCGGTATGCGCGTGGGTTTTGCAGTTGGCCACAAAGATTTGATCGACGCGCTTGACCGCGTGAAAAACTCTTTCAATTCCTATCCACTGGATCGCCTTGCCGAAGCGGCAACTATTGTGGCGTTTGAAGATGATGCCTATTTCAAAAGCTGCCGCGATAAAATTATCGCCACCCGCGATTGGACAGTGAGTGAATTGGAAAAGCTTGGCTTTAAGGTATTGCCATCGCAAGCCAATTTTGTATTTGCAGAACCGGTTGGTAAAAATGCGGCAGATGTTGCGCAGTATTTGCGTGACCGGAAAATCCTGGTGCGCTATTTCAACAAACCACGCATCAACCAGTTCCTGCGCATTACTATTGGCACCGATGAGCAGATGGGTGCGCTGATTGAAGCATTAACAGCACTGTAATTTTCACTGAAAAAAACATGCGTGATAAAAAAGCCCGAGTTTTTTGCTCGGGCTTTTTTATGGAATTTTTTACCGCATTCGCACCTGAATTTATTTCACATCGGAAATTTGCGTATTTTCAATCGCAAAATATTTATCCATACCCGTCCACTGCAAAAGCTGCGTTACATCTTTATTGCAATTGCACAGCTTGATTGCATCGCGCGCTGAACCTTTACGCTCTTTGAATAACAACAGCATACCCAAGCCAGTAAGGCTCAAGGCCGGGGTTTCGTTGAGGTTAAATTCAAACTCTTTGACATCGGCCGATTCAGTGTCATTGAGCAACCGGCTCCACTCTTTGCGCAAATCATTGTCGATATTGCCGTGGATACTCACCCGCAGGCCGCGTCCATTATTAATACGCACCCAATCCATACTGGCCGAATCGGAAAATGTAACCGCACCCGATGCAGAGCCCGAACTGGATGGAACTGTTTTTTTAGTCGCACTGGCGCTATTGGTTTTAGGCCCCGCTTTAATCGGGACATGGGATTTGGGAGGGGACGATGTACTGGCGCTTGTGGATGTTGGCGCGGCAACAGGTCTGGGTTTGGATTTATCGACCCAAGTGCCGGAAACCACATCATCCCAACTGCTTTCTACCTTGCCATCACCCACAACTTCATCGATAACACGGCCAGTGGAACGCTTGATACGCGCCTGCTCGTCATCGGCGCGAACAACTTTGCGTTCACCCACGAAAGGAACAAGATGGCGCATGCGATACCTCTGAAATGCCGTCAATAGTTAACATAATTTTAGTGCAAACATAGGCAAAAGCGAGCCAGCGCCAACGTGCACCTTCACCCAGCCGCACGCCTTTTTGCCTTGCTCACTTTTCACTCATTCTTATGAAAACATATTATTGGCGCAAATTTCATCTTTTATAGAAAATGCGCCGGCCTTGTGGGAAGTTTGGAAACACTGTTGAGTAAAGTGCATCAAAAGTTCACTGGCGATTTTTATTCCGGCGGCGAATTCCCTGTTTATTTACCATAAAAAAAAGCTCCCCTAGGCTTTTTTGTTGTAAAGTGCTGATTAAATATAGAAATTTGGGAAATGCAGGCCCCGGAAGAGCGGCCACAGGTTAGGTTTTTAGTGATAGTGGTCCACCGCCATTAATGGGATGAATCCCTTGGCGAGATGCACTAAATGGCGCGACGATCACCCAAATTGAGCGATTATGCAAAACAATGACGCAGGGCAGTCAAAGAATACTGCCATAGAATTAATTAAAAAGTTCCAACAACTTTTTACTGATTTAAATCACAAACAAATTGCTGAGCGACTGGTGAAATTGGTGATAGCCAAAGAGCCCATTAGTCGCGCGGTATTAATTGTTGAACGCGACAGTCATCTTTATGTTGAAGCCATCGCCTCCTCTGGCATCGATGAGCCCATCGTCAACGGCATCGCAACATCCCTCAGCCGCCTGAATTTTTTACCCCACCAATACATTCACCAGGTATTTGATTCTGGCCAAGCTTGTGCGCTGGACCAGCAGACCATCTCCAAACTTGGCGCACTCTTTATCCAGAAAGGCACCCACTCCTGTTTTTTACATCCGATCCAGGAGAAAAATAAAACCATCGCCGTCTTCTATATGGAGTCCGCGCAGGAGCTGGAGCAACTGCAAAAAGCGGTCAATGAACTGGATACGGTATGGACCTTCAGCTCGCTGCTCGTGCGGCAAGTGATTGATATGTGGCACCACGAGGAGCAAGCCGAACGCTTCCGCCTCGCCGAGCAGGCACTCTGGGCCAGCGAAACCTACCTGAATGCGATTTTGCGTTATTCACCGGCACTGATTTCGGTTAAAGACCTTGATGGCAATGTGGTGCTCGCCAGCGAGCATTTCAAACAGATGGCCAACATCGACGAGACCGGTTTTGTTGGCAAAAATGTGTTTGATGTCTACCCCAAGGATGTCGCCCAATCCATGTGGGAAATCGATGTCGCGGCCAAAACCAAACAGCAGACTTATGAAGTCGAACTGGATTTGATGCATAAAGATGGTAGCCAGCACACCTATCTGATGGTGAAGTTCCCGCTGCGCAATAAAGAGAACAATGTATTTGGTGTTTGTACGATTGGCACCGATATATCCGAGCGCAAACTCGCGGAAAATGCCTTGCGCGAACAGCAATCGCGCCTCAACTACATGGCATTCCACGACGCCCTCACCTCCTTGCCTAACCGTTCGCTTTTTTACGATCGCATTTATCACGGCCTCGCGCGCGCGCGCCGCAGCGAATCCAAAGTCGCCTTGATGCTGCTCGATATCGACCGCTTCAAGAACATTAATGACAGCCTTGGCCACGACGCCGGGGACATATTGCTCAAAGCCATCGCCATGCGCCTCAACGAAGGTGTGCGTGATATGGATACAGTCGCACGCCTGGGTGGCGATGAGTTTGTAGTGGTTTTGGAAGGTATCCATGATATTGACGATGTGGTCTTTGTCGCCAACAAACTGCTCACGACTTTATCGCGCCCACTGGAGATCAGCGGTCACAGTATCTCCACCACCGTCAGTATCGGCGTTAGCCTGTTCCCGGACGATGGCATGGATACCGATGAGTTACTGAAAAACGCCGATGTCGCCATGTACAAGGCGAAAGAGGCGGGCAAAAACAATTGCCAGTTTTACGCCAAGGGCATGAATGCCACCGCCGTGAATTACTTGCTGCTGGAGAATGATTTGCGCCGCGCGGTGGAACAGCAGCAACTGGTGCTCTACTACCAACCGCAGGTGGATCTCAAAACCGGCGAAATGATGGGCGTGGAAGCATTGGTGCGCTGGCAGCATCCCGACCGGGGCCTGATATCGCCCGCGCATTTTATCCCGCTCGCCGAAGAGACAGGTTTGATTGTGCCGATTGGTGAATGGGTATTACGCGAGGCCTGCCGCCAACAAAAACTCTGGCTGGATGCAGGCAAGTTTGTCGGCAAGATTGCAGTAAACCTGTCGCCGCGCCAGTTCCGCCAAAAGAACTTCCCCGGCAAGGTCGAGGCCATCCTCAACGACATTGGCCTGGAAGCAAAACACCTGGAACTGGAGATCACCGAAAGCTGCGCCATGGAACACGCCGGTGAGACGATCAACCAGCTCAACCAATTGAACCAGATGGGCATGTTCCTCGCGATTGACGACTTCGGTACCGGTTATTCATCGCTGGCGTATTTGCAGCGCTTCCCGATCCAGAAACTCAAGATCGACCGCAGCTTTATCAATGATATCCACGACGACGATAACGATGCCGCCATCGCCAAATCGATTATCGGCCTCGCCCACAATATGCAAATGCGGGTAGTCGCGGAAGGAGTGGAAAACGAGCGCCAGGCCGAATGGCTGCGCGATAAAGGCTGCGATCAGGCACAAGGGTTCCTCTACGCCAAACCCATGACCGCCAAACAACTGGAAAACCATTTCCATAATGGCCGGTTTTATTTCGACGGCACCATTATCCATTTGGAGCAACACCTGAAACTGGGGGCATAGCCCCCGGTTTCCCGTTATCCCTAGCCGTTAACCTTTTAACCCTTACCCCGGGTCTTATTAGCATTGGGGCGCGCATTCTCTTCCACAAACATTACAATTGCTTCGGCAATATCTTTCTGGGTCGCACCTTCAATCCCCTCCAACCCAGGCGATGAATTTACTTCCATCACCAGTGGCCCACGACTGGAGCGCAACAAATCCACACCAGCGATTTGCAGACCCATGGTCTGTGCCGCCTTGATGGCCGTGCGTCGCTCGGTCGGGGTGAGTTTGGTTACTTTTGCAGTGCCGCCGCGATGCAGGTTGGAGCGGAATTCGCCCTCTTGCGCGGTGCGCTCCATGGCCGCGACCACCTTATCGCCAATGACGAAACAGCGGATATCGCTGCCGTTGGCTTCCTTGATAAATTCCTGCACCAAAAACTCGGCGCGCAGCTCGCGGAAAGCTTCGATCACACTCTCCGCCGCCTTCTGGGTTTCCGCGAGGACTATGCCGCGCCCCTGGGTACCCTCGCACAGCTTGAGCACCAGCGGTGTACCGCCGACCAGCTTGATCAGCTCTTTGGCGTCGTGCACGTTGTAAGCGAAGCTGGTTTTGGGCAGGCCTATTCCCTTGCGCGACAGCAATTGCAACGCGCGCAGTTTGTCGCGCGAACGCCCCAGGGCGATGGATTCGGTCAGGCAATAGACCCCCATCATTTCAAATTGGCGAATCACCGCCAGGCCATAGTGGGTTACCGAAGCGCCAATACGCGGGATTACCGCATCAAAATCTTCGAGTTGCTCCCCCATATACCAAATGGCGGGACTGTCGGAGGCTATGTCTATATAGCACTTGAGGATATCGATCACACGTACCTCATGGCCCCGCTGGATGCAGGCTTCCACCAGGCGGCTGGTGGAATAGAGGCGACGGTTGCGCGACAAAATTGCAATTTTCATAAATAACCTGATCGGGAGAAAAAAGAAAAAGCCTAGCCGTTAAAGGCCGGCCATCGCTGGCTGGTTTTTGTTGCCGCCCAGTAAAAATGATTTGCCACTATCGACCCAGAACCCACGCTTAAGGGCACTACGCCCCAGCAACATCCGGAAGCGCATATTCTCCCGGTCGGTAAGCGTGACCTCGATGGTCATCTGGGCCCCATTAATATATAGACTGGTGTCAATCACTACCCGCTGCTCTCTATGGCCACCCGAATCGGTGACCATGCGGACATCCTTCACTGGCGCTTCGCATTCAATGCAGGTAAGGCTGTCTTTTTGCAGGGGATGCAGGCCAAACCGTACCCACGGCTTGCCATCTTTATCAAAAGGCGTAACGTAGTACGCATGAAGTGCGCTGGTTCGCGCGCCAGTATCGACCTTGGCCTTGATGGCGGGAATACCTAAATCCGGCAACCCTACCCACTCGCGCCAACCGATCACTTCAGGTTGTTTGTTTGCCATTACCAGTAGCCCTCGGGTTGCTGATTGCTGTTAGGAAGTGGAGTCACCCGGGCCGGATACAAGTTGCGGCGGCCAGGCAACAGGCGCGCTTTGTACCCCAGTTCAGGATCAAGGTAAAAAGAAAAATTTTAGTTGGCCTGCGCGATTTTTCTTTTGTTTTTTAATGGGCTATGGTAAATAGCGCGGGTCAAATTTCCCCACAGGGGAAGAGACGCCACCCCTCTCTCTGTCAATGTTGGAGTAGTCTTATGTCAGTTGATGTAGAGTCACAAGATACTGATCTGATGAGTGATGTTAGCATCGAAACCGATGATGAAGAGGCAACCCCAAAGCTCACCGGCAAAGAAGCCAGTCAGCACACTTTGGAAATGCGCCGCAAAATCGAAGATCGCCTGGAACGTCGCCGTATTAAAGATCAACTGGGTTACGATGATATTTCCGATCTGGACTTTTAGTTCACAGGGTCCAAGCTCGTAGAAGTAAAGCCATAACTAAAAGACTCGCACCCAGCAACAAACCTGAACTTCAGGTATTCGGTCAATACCCATAATAAATTGTCAGCCGCCAGACCATCGGCGGCTGATTTTTATCCCGCTTGTGCCCACCGTTTCATATCTTTACCAATCCCTGTGCCCCGCCCTATTGCCGTGCATGCAATTAGCTTCTATGATCGGCTCCAGTTGGCTTGGATGCATATTCGTTATCTGCAGCTTTCAGACAAACACTCCAAGGCGGGTTTGATCAACACCACACCCAGATCACATTTCCAAATACAGCGAAAATAAGAATAGTTGATGGGTGCACACACGCATCCGCCGCTGGAGCCTAGATTGTATGCAACACTCTCCCCCAAACCGTTTATATTTTGAAATCATCCTTGGCCTGTTGGTCATCTTCACGATTTTTGCCATTACAGGCGAAGAGCAAATCCTTGAAGAGCGTTTGGTGATCGATAATACCAGCGGCATGGCGCTCAACACTTATGATGATCGCGAGAGTGGCGGCAACTCCAGCATTCACCTGGAGGATACGCAAAACATGCAGTGGTATTGCATCCTGCGCGATAGTTACGACTACCCCTTTTGCGGCTTTGAAGTACTGTTTGATAAAGAACGCACCCACGGCATTGACCTGCGTCACTATAATAAAATCCGCCTCTGGCTGGACTACAACGGCCCCAGCCAGACAGTGCGCATTTCCCTGCGCAATTTTGATCCCCTGTATAGCAAAAAAGAAATCCTGCAAAGTACCAAGTACAACCAGATTGAATTCAATGTGACCTTGCTTAATGGTGTTGCAGAATTTTCGCTCAAGGATTTTTTTGTCGCCAACTGGTGGGTGCTGGAAAATAAAATCCCGCCACAATTAAGCCATCCCCAGTTTGATAATGTGACGATTTTTGAGGTGCAGACCGGCTCGGGAAAACCGCTGGGAAAGCATCAATTCCATTTGCATAAGGTTGAATTTATTGGCCAGGCATTAAGCACAGCGGATTGGTACCTGGCAATCATGGTGGTCTGGCTCGGCATTATTTTATGTTTTTTGGCCTACCGGATTATCAATTTAAAAGACGAAGTCATCTTCCAGCGTAAACGCGAATCGGAATTGTTGGAAATTAATGAATTATTGGATACCCGCAGTAAGGCGCTGGAAATAAAAGCTAAAACCGATCCGCTCACCGGTGCATTTAATCGTTTGGGAATCGAAGAGGCGATCAGCCTGGGTCTGCAAGAGTGGCACCAGCATCGCAAGCCTTTGTCAGTGGTGATGATTGATATTGACCATTTCAAACAAGTGAATGACCAGCACGGTCATGACGTTGGCGATTTAGTCCTGAGCAATTTATCCAATATTGTGCAACAACACACACGCGTCCAGGATTTATTTGCCCGCTGGGGCGGAGAAGAATTTGTATTAGTCTGTCGCGACACAGACCTTGAGAGCGCCTGCACGATTGCCGACAAATTGCGTGAGCTGGTCGCCAACCAAACCCTGCACCAGAACATCCATATCACCGCCAGTTTTGGCGTCGCCACGTTAAAGACCAATGAAAATCTGGAGCAATTATTTAAAGCGGCAGATACTGCGCTTTACACTGCAAAAACTTCCGGACGCAACCGGGTGGTTACTGCAGCCTGACATTGTCCCAATAAAATACGCGCGGCTTGGATAGCTTCATAACAAAAATCGCCATACCGCTGATTTCATCCATCCGCATAGCGCGATTGCGCGGTGCGCTGCGCACATCATTCAAATCGACCTGCACTTGATTCCATCCTTGCATTAAAACCAATTTGCGATTGAAGCGGTCGTTGTAATTATTCTTGCCGTGATCATGATTGGAGTCCGATATTTTCAACACCAGCTCCAGTGGCTCACTATCGGGATTGTAAAAATCCATCTGCAAAAATTGATAGCCACTCCAATCGCCATAAGGGCCAACCAAATTCAAACCCGCATATTTCTGGGTGCCCAATTCCACTTGCAAACCATAAGCTCCATGGGTATGTAAGGAATTGACTTGCTGCGTTGTTACTTGACGAGGATTGGCACGCACTTGTGCCAATTCAAAGCGCGATTCAAAACTATTTACCAGGGGAAACTGCTCGCGCATGACAATATCGGCCATCGCTGAATAGACCACCAACCAAAACGCCGGGGCAACTAACAACAAACTAATGCAGCGCAACAGCCATATGGGGCGAGTAGGTTTTTGCCCCCAAAATAAACCCAGCCATACGCCAAATAGATTGTGTAACACGTCATCCCAACTGGATTCACGCCCGACAAAACGCTGCACAAATTCAATCGCCATTCCCACCCCTAATGCCAGCAATGTGATGAACACCCAGGAGCGCCAATGTGCCAATGGCCGAAAGGATTGAACAAGCAACATAAACACGGTAAAAAAAATGATATGGCCAAAATTCCATGCATTTTTTATTAGCGTGGGTGAAAGTCCATCCGGCCCGCCTATAAAAAAGAATGGCACCACTAGCACGATAAATAATCCAGACAACCAGGACGGTAAACTCGCTTTCAAAAAAATCTCCTTCGGCAACGGCTCAATCACAAAAAAACAATTTATTACAAAAGGCTGGCGCCTGGTTTTGCAACTGCTAATGACTAAATGCGAGTAAGGTTTAGTATAAACGCCGCACTCGCTGACAAAGGACTGCACCAATCCTATGATGATCCATAGGCGTCGTTATCATTTTATCGTTCACTTAATTAACAGGACTTATTATCATGAACACCCTCGTTTCCTTTATAAACAATGCGATTACCCGCATCGCCCTGCTGGTTGCTGTATGTGCCTCGCTTTGCAGTTTGGGCGCACAAGCGCAAACAGTCATTAGCCCGGAACCAACCGGCACGACTTATATCGTCAAACCGGATTATCGCAAATGCGCATTTCCACTTTGTGGTGGCTGGTTTTTAACACCGGTGAACCAGTATTCCTTGCAACTGGAAACGGAAGATGAAGCCTATCAAAATGCGGCATTACTGCCTAACAGCATTTACGTTTCCTATATTAATTACAAACGCCTCGGCCTGACCGAAAAACAAATTGCCGAGTTGGAAATTGCAATCCAGAGTGAACAGGCGTTATTGCGCGGTACCGTTGTTAATTCACCAGCGTCTGGCAGTGTTATTACCCGCACTAAAACACTCGTTGCCAACGGCGCCTGGGTAGGTGCAAACAAAAATACGCCGGTTGGCCCTTACTTGAAAATCTCCAGCACTGGCATAGTCTGTATTACAACCCCTTGCCCTTATTTCAAAGCGGCGTTGATCAACAGCACTTACACCAGTGAATTCCATGATTTGTCACTGGAAAAGGCCGCACTGGATCGCGAACAGGAAGCGCAAGCCTGGCAAGCCATATCTACCGATGGCCTGGTGATAACCGGCACCACTTATGAGACCACTGGTTTTGATGAAACAGGTGCAGCTCCCGGCAAAGGTGTAGGCATAGCCGCCACCAAAGTATTTTTTGCATTCCCTGCTAAAAAATAATTGATGTAAATAAAAATCCCCGGCAGTAAACCGGGGATTTTTATTTATTCACACAACAATTGATACGCACTGCTCTACCTATCAATATTGAGAGTAGCCCATACCATTAAATTGTTTGGCAAGGTTAGTGGCATAGTTATCGGTCATACCACTGATATAATCGATCACCGCCATCAACGCCAAATATTTATAATGCTCACCACGCATGCTGACATCCGGGTGAAAATTATTTTCGCCAATCAGCGCCATTACGCGATTATCTTTATAGGTCATTTGCGACGCGTCACCCAGCGAGGCATAAACGGCAGAACAAATGGTATTTAACAAAGTACCTATTACTGTGTAGGCACCAATTTCCAATTCAACACGACGCGAATGGTTAAATATTTTTCGTTTGGCCAAATCTTTTGCAGCCTGCACCGCATTTTTTACTTTTGGATCGCAGAGCGAAATCAAATCCCCCTGCACTTCGCCGCGCAAAAATGCATCCTGGTGTTTGATAAACGCCGCAGTGCCAGCATTGATAAATGCATCGATAATTTTGCCACGCACCAACGCTGGCTTGCGCCCATCGTTGACTTTTTTCAGCAGCCGCTCCAATTCTGGCAACTGTGCTGAATCAGCAATCACCGGCTGCAACAATTCGTAAATTTCACTCCAGTTAAGGATGCCCATTTCCAAACCATCTTCCAAATCAATAATGCCGTAACAAAAGTCATCTGCCGCTTCCATTAAATACACTAGCGGGTGACGGCAATACCAATCAGTGCCTAACTCAATCAAACCGGTTTTTTGGGCGATCTCATGCACATGCGCCAACTCCGACTGGAAAATTCCGTATTTGGTATCTTTAGGGCGCAGCCCCAAAACCGTTGGCGAGGAAGTCCAGGGATATTTAATCGATGACGCAAGCGTTGCGTAGGTCAAACGCATTCCATCATGAAACTGGTGATACTCGGATGTCGTGAGCACCCGCAGGCCCTGCGCATTACCTTCAAATACGCGGATATCATCTTGCTCAGCGGGCGACAAATCTTTTAAAAATTCTGCGCCTTCTTTCTGGAACCAGTTGCGGATGGCATCTTCACCGGTATGACCAAAGGGAGGGTTGCCAATATCGTGCGCCAGACATGTGGCTTGCACTATATCGCCGATATCCGTTGGCCAAATATGCGCGGGCAAATCGCCTTTATCTTTCAATGCCTGCCCCACGCGGATGCCGAGCGTACGCCCCACACAAGCCACTTCCAAACTATGTGTCATACGGTTGTGGATATGGTCATTAGTCGCCAGCGGATGCACCTGCGTTTTGCGCGCAAGGCGACGGAATGCTCCAGAGAAAATAATTTTGTCGTGATCCGAGTGGAAGGGCGAGCGCCCTTCCTCGTGTTTTGCACTACGATTTCCCAAACGGTCAGCGCAGAGCAGTTGGTTCCAGTTCATGGTCATACATAAATCCCTAACAGTTTTTAAGCGATCCAGTTTTTCTGGATGTCTTGTTTATCACGCAATGAATAAATCCACTCTTTACCGTCTTTTTGTTTATCGAAAAGATTAAGATCGACCAAGCCATTTAAAACGGTTGCAGCGGTGTTATATGAACAACCCAACTTCTCTTCCACATAGCGGGCGGTAAAAACAGTATTAGTGCTGCTCTTTGCGACTTGAAATACTATTTTTTGCTTTTCCGACAATTTTCCATACACCCCGGAATTAAACATCCATTTATTAAACTCTTCGATCCCGGTCACTGCTTTTTGACAGTGAAGCTTGAACGCGTTGACCGCCCGCATAATTATCGAACATTGATACTCAATAAAATAAGTCATATCCATTTCATCTGTCTCAGTGTACAGATAAGACTTTCCATATTGCGTAGCTGCTTCTTTCAAAAGATTACTAATAGATATATAACGAAATGCGCCGTAATCTTTCTTAAACATAAACCAATAAAAAAGGGCGCGCGCTACCCTGCCATTACCATCATTAAATGGATGTTCGTAACCTATAGCAAAGTGAACACAAATGGCCTTTATGAGTGAGTGAATATAACTTTGGCTTTCTATTTCATCATGATCTGCGTTAATCCAATCACACAATGACTGCAACCGTCCCTCAAGCCCAGCCACTGGTGGCGGCTGATGCAATATATTTCCATCTATATCCCCAACAAATACATTATCATTCAACCGAAAAGCACCTGGAGTGTACTTTTCATCATCTATCCCGGTTACACCAATCGCATGCAGTTCCCTGATTAAATCAATCGTTAAAAACTCCGCGCGTTTGTCCCATACAAAACGCATCATTTTAAAATTACCAATAATCATGCGTTCATCCATGCTGCGCGGCTCGCGTTTGCGCTTGAGCATATCCTTTGCAATCAAGGTAGTTGTAGCAGCACCTTCTAATTGGCTGCTACTTATTGCCTCCTCTTCGACTAAATCTTCCAGCATGTAAGAAAAATTCTGTTCTTCTCCTATTTTTCTGTTTGCCCATTCCAATGCTGCTGTAGTAGTAGATTGATCGACTAGCGTTTTAGTTTTTTGAATAAGTGAAGTGTCTATGTAGGGGCAAAAGGATGGAGGTACTCCCAAGATGAAAAGGTTAGTATTAGATTGACGCCTAATTTCTTTGGTTAACGCCCAAGCTGCGTCAATAGATAATTCTTTTGAAACCCGATGACGAAACTCATCAAAAGCCAAATATCTACCTTTATTATCTATAGAGTTATAAAACTGAACATAATTTAGGATATTGTCCGGCTCGTGTTTATAAATCCATTCCCATGCATCTTTAGGTAGCTTACTTCTGGGAGGAGGCCGCTTAATCATCTCAATTCATCTCAAAAACTATAAATATTGAGATGAAATATAGTTTATCTGCTCATATATCTCAATATTTACAAAAATTGAGATGAGACCAATGAGAACCAATCGCACCAATTTAGCCCTCTTCTAAAAAACCAGCGCACAAATTCAGCGCATTAAATCCCTCCAAAAACATCCTTATGTCATGCCTTATCTGACCCTGTAAAAATCACTTAACCCATTGAATAAACAAATATTTAGGTCATTTATCGACAAGGAATTAACAGCCAATTTTCACTTGGCACAGTTTCTGCTGAATACAAACTTGTATCCAAGATTGTATTTAAGAGCAATGTAAATTAAGACCAATGCTAATCAAGAAAGTTAGGCGGGAACCATAATGACGCAGTCAATAAGTCAAACAACGGGCTGGACGATTAATGAATGGCTGGTGGCGTATCGCACCGGCGGATTGGATGTGCGCTCGGCATTGCATAGCCTTCGCAACCAATTGAATGAAGCAGATGCATCCTGGATTTACATTATTTCGGCGGCTGAACTGGATACGCAGTTGGATGCACTCTTATCCCACAACCCTAACGTTGATGCAAAAAACCTTCCGCTCTACGGCGTACCTTTTGCAGTAAAAGACAATATTGATGTTGCAGGCATTCCCACTACGGCGGCCTGCCCTGCCTTTACTTATATTCCCGACGCCGATGCGACCGGCATTGCGCGCTTGAAAGCGGCAGGTGCGATTGTGCTCGGCAAAACCAATCTCGATCAATTTGCTACTGGTCTTGTAGGCACGCGATCGCCTTATGGTTCAGTGCCCAATTCATTTAAACCTGAATATGTTTCCGGTGGTTCCAGTTCCGGTTCTGCGACAACTGTTGCCAAAGGTTTCGTTCCTTTTAGTCTGGGTACGGACACCGCCGGTTCTGGCCGGGTGCCCGCTGGCTTTAACAACATCGTCGGATTAAAACCCACCAAGGGCCGTTTCAGTACTACAGGTGTAGTACCCGCTTGCCGCAGCCTGGATTGCATTTCGATCTTTTCCCTTACGGTTGATGATGCGGAATTAGTTGCTTCTATAGTTGAAGGTTTTGATCCCGCCGATGGCTATTCGCGCAAAGCACCTGCAACAGCAACTTATTTTTCTGCATCACCCCGTTTTGCAATTCCCGCATCGCCTGATTGGTTCGGCGATAAACAAGCGCAAGCGGCTTGGGAAGCAACGCTGGAAAAAATGCACGCACTCAATGTGGAATTAATTGCTATCGATTTCACGCCCATGTTTGCACTCGCGCAATTGCTGTACGGCGGAGCCTGGGTTGCCGAGCGCCACGCGGCAATCGGCAACTTTATGAAAAACCATGCGGACGATATGAATGATGTGGTGCGTTCAATCGTAGAAAAAGCCGTTAATTTTTCTGCGATCGACAGCTTCAAAGCCGAATACCAACGTGCTGACCTCGCGCGTTTAATCCAGATCCTGATGGGCGGTTTCGATGCGCTGCTGGTGCCAACATCACCGCGCCACCCCACAATTGCCGAAGTTGCCGCAGACCCCATCGGCATTAACAGCCAGCTCGGCACCTATACCAATTTCGTGAACCTCGCTGATTGTTCTGCACTCGCATTACCCTCAGTAATGCGCGCAGATGGATTACCGTTTGGTATCACCCTGATTGCACCGGCATGGCAAGACGCAGCCCTCGCCGCCTTCGGAAAAAAATGGCATGCAGCGACCCAACTTCCCCTGGGTGCACTCGCAAAAAAAAAACCGGAATTCATTCCCGCGACTGAATCCCCCAAAGGTTATGTGCGCCTCGCCGTTGTGGGTGCACACCTGACAGGAATGCCGCTCAATGTGCAATTGCAAGAGCGTAAGGCGTTGTTTGTTGAGAGCACATTTACCGCAAAAAATTATCGTTTGTTCGCGTTACCCAATACCACACCGCCAAAACCGGGATTGATCCGCACCGAAAGTGAGGGCGCGGAAATTATTGTGGAATTGTGGGATGTGCCAGTGCAGCACTTCGGCAGTTTTGTTGCGCTGATTCCTGCTCCACTCGGCATTGGCACCCTCACCTTAAACGATGGCCGCGAAGTCAAAGGTTTTATTTGTGAAGGCGCTGCAGTGAATGGGGCAAAAGATATTACGCATTTGGGTGGATGGCGGGCTTATATAAAGTCGCTGCAGAAATAAAACCCCTCCCCAACCCTCCCAGCTACGCGCCCCGCTTAAAGGGGCGCGTAGCTGGGGAGGTTGGGAGGGGGTCAAAAACCAGAATTACAGTCGGAGAAGAATCATGCTTAAGACCGTACTTATCGCCAACCGCGGAGAAATTGCGGTGCGCATCGCCAAGACACTGAAAAAAATGGGAGTTGCCTCAGTCGCTGTCTATTCCGATGCAGACCGCAATTCAGCACATGTCACCGCCTGCGACCAAGCGATATGTATTGGCGGCAATACGGCAGCTGAAAGTTATTTGAAAGCCGATTTAATTCTCGCCGCAGCAAAAGAAAGCGGAGCCCAGGCAATTATTCCTGGTTATGGTTTTCTCTCGGAGAATGCGGGCTTCTGTGAAAAGTGTGAAGCAGAAGGCATCGCATTTTGTGGCCCTACTCCTGACCAGATCCGCAAGTTTGGTTTAAAACATACATCGCGCGAACTTGCCGAACAAGCCGGTGTACCACTCACGCCCGGAACCGGATTATTAGCCTCATTGGAGGACGCAGTTACTGCTGCGACAAAACTCGGCTATCCGGTGATGTTAAAAAGCACTGCCGGCGGCGGCGGAATAGGATTAACTCGCTGCAACAACGAAGCGGAATTAATCGCCGCTTATGAAAGCGTAAAACGTTTAGGGCAAAACTTTTTTAGTGACAGCGGTGTATTCCTCGAACGTTTTGTCGATAACGCACGCCATGTAGAAGTGCAAATTTTTGGCGATGGCAAGGGCAATGTCCTGGCCTTGGGTGAGCGCGATTGTTCACTGCAACGCCGCAACCAAAAAGTCGTTGAAGAAACTCCCGCACCCAATTTACCCGCCGCAACACGCGAAAAATTACTCGCCGCCTCCGTCAGCCTGGGCAAAATGGTGAGTTACCGTTCCGCCGGTACGATTGAATATATTTACGATGCGGCGCGCGATGAATTTTATTTCCTCGAAGTCAATACCCGCTTGCAGGTGGAACATCCCATCACCGAAGCCTGCACCGGCGTTGATCTGGTTGAGTGGATGATCCTGACCGCGGCGGGCACACCGCCCAAACTGGATATTGAAATCAATCCCAAAGGTGCTGCGATAGAAGTACGTTTGTACGCGGAAGATCCAGTGCGCGATTTCCAACCATCGCCTGGAGTATTAACCGATGTATTGTTTTCAGAATCTGCACGCATTGATACATGGGTTTCAACCGGCACCGAAGTATCCCCCTATTACGATCCAATGATCGCAAAAATTATTGTGTACGGTAAAGATCGCGCCGATGCCATCGGCAAAATGAAAACCGCACTCAACGAAACCCGCGCAGCAGGTATTGCCACTAACCTGGATTACCTGCGCCAGATTATTGGATCAGATTTTTTTACCAGCGGCGATGTAGCCACCACCAAATTAGCCAGCTTTGAATATCTGGCACCCGTTGTTGAAGTATTGCAACCAGGTACCTATACCAGCGTACAGGATTATCCCGGCCGCGTTGGTTTATGGAGCATAGGTGTTCCGCCTTCAGGCCCGATGGATGATTATGCATTTCGTTTGGCCAACCGTATTGTCGGCAACCATGAAAGTGCGGCCGCATTGGAATACACCATCATCGGGCCGAAATTAAAATTCCACCACGACGCAACTATTGCACTCACAGGTGCAACATCGCCCGCAAAAATTGATGGCGAATTAATTCCTTTCTGGCAACCGGTAGCCATTAAAGCCGGACAAATTCTGGAAGTAGGTAAAGCCGAACAGGGTTGCCGCGGTTACCTCGCCGTGCGTAACGGTTTTGATGTGCCGGTTTATTTAGGCAGCCGCTCGACGTTTGCGCTCGGCCAATTTGGCGGCCATGCGGGCCGCACATTACGCGCAACCGATATGTTGCCGATTAGCAACCCGGCTATTGCCGCTTGCACTACACCGGCTCCGGCTTATGCAGCTGCGCCTGCGCCGGTTGCAATGATTCCGCCCTACTTTTTAAAAACCGAAGGGCCAAATGAATGGGAAATTGGTGTGCTTTATGGTCCACACGGCGCGCCGGATTTTTTCACGGAAGATGCCATTGAAATGTTTTTTTCAACGGCCTGGGAAGTGCATTACAACTCCAACCGTTTGGGAATTCGCCTGAATGGTCCCAAACCAACCTGGACCCGCAGTGATGGCGGTGAAGCCGGTTTGCATCCATCCAATATCCACGATACAGAATACGCTGTTGGCTCTATTAATTTCACGGGCGATATGCCCGTCATCCTCACCAAAGATGGCCCCAGCCTGGGTGGTTTTGTTTGCCCCGTCACGATTGTAAAAGCGGAGTTGTGGAAAGTCGGGCAAGTAAAACCCGGCGATAGAATCCGCTTTAAACGTTTAAGTTTTGATACCGCACTCGCGATGGAATTATCCATCGATCGCGCGATTGAAAACCTGAGCGTACAACCACCCGTTTTGCCAGCACCGATTATCAAACCGGAAAATACCATTTCGGATTGCATCATTGCCTCCCTGCCCGCAGAAGGCAGCCGCCCGCTGGTGAGTTATCGCCAAGCCGGCGACAAATATATCCTGCTCGAATACGGCGATAATATCCTTGAATTAAGTTTGCGTTTGCGCGTGTATGCGCTGACCGAAGCGTTAAAAAAATCGCCCATTAACGGGGTGATTGAATTATCACCCGGTGTGCGCTCGCTGCAAATTAATTACGACAGCCGTGTTATCCACCAACAGGATTTAATTAACCAGTTATTGGTAATTGAAGAAACCCTCGGCGATGCACGCACAACCAAAGTGCCCAGCCGTATAGTGTATATGCCCATGGCATTTGAAGATTCCGCGACTCTGGATGCAGTATCGCGCTACCGCCAATCCGTGCGCGACACTGCTCCCTGGCTGCCGAGCAACACCGAATTTATGCGGCGCATTAACGGCTTGGATTCAGTCGAACAAGTCAAACAAATTTTGTTTGAAACCAGCTACATGGTGTTGGGGCTGGGCGATGTGTATCTCGGTGCGCCTTGCGCGGTACCGGTTGATCCTCGCCACCGTTTACTCACATCAAAATACAACCCCGCACGCACCTATACCGCCGAAGGCACAGTGGGCATTGGCGGCGTGTATATGTGCATCTACGGCATGGATTCACCCGGCGGTTACCAACTCGTCGGCCGCACCTTGCCCATCTGGAATAAATTCCTCAAGAACCCGGTGTTCAAAAACGGCGAGCCTTGGCTGCTGAAATTCTTTGATCGCGTGCGCTATTACGAAGTCACCGAAGATGAACTCACTGCACAACGCGAAGCCTTCCGCGAAGGCCGTTTAAACCTGCGCATTGAAGAAGATTATTTCAGCCTCGCTGAACACGAACAATTCCTGCAAGACAATGCCACCAGCATTGCCGAATTCAAAGCCCGACAACAAGCTGCATTCACTAAAGAAGTGGCGCTCTGGCAAGCCGATGAAGAAAAGCAAGTCGATGCAGCATTGCAGGTCAAAATTTCCAGCAGCCCAATTGAGGTAGATGGACATGCAATCACTGCCGATATTAGCGGCAATATTTGGAAGCTTTTGGTTGAGCCAGGTCAATTAGTGGAACCGGACCAACCTCTGTTGATTGTGGAGGCGATGAAAATGGAATTTTCGGTTTATGCGGATCGCGCTGCAAAAATTGGCTCGATCCATTGCGAACCAGGCAAGCAAGTCAATGCGGGGGATTTGTTGTTGGTGCTTGAGGAAGATTAACTCCCTCCCGGCCTCCCCCTTAAAAAAGGGGAGGAGTTGGTGCGCTGTGCCAGTCCCTCCCCCTGACAAGGGGGAGGTTAGGAGGGGGTGAAAATACGGTGAAAACCATGAAATTAATCAAAACCGACAAAACCAAAAAGAAAACCGAAGAACCACGCACCAATTTAACGGAGCGGATTTATCAAACCCTGAAAGACGATATTTTTTCCTTTCGCCTTTTACCCGGCGACAGATTTAGTGAAAACGAAATTGCCGAGCGTGTCGCGGCCAGCCGCACACCTGTACGCGAAGCGCTGGCGCGCTTGCAGCGCGAAGGTTTTGTCGATGTTTCATTTCGCAGTGGCTGGCAAGTAAAGCCTTTTAACTTTAAACAGTTTGAACAGCTTTACGATGTGCGCATCGTACTGGAATTGGCAGCGGTAAAAAGATTGTGCGAGATGGAGCCCGCCCCCGACCTGGAAGATTTAAAACGCATCTGGTTAGTAAAACAGGAAGACCGCTTGCAAGATGGCCCAAGTGTTTGTGCGTTGGATGAACGCTTTCACGAGCAGTTGATTGAAGCAACCGGCAATATGGAAATGGCGCGCATCCACCATGATATTACCGAGCGGTTGCGCATAGTCCGGCGGATCGATTTTACCCAGCGCAACCGTATTGAAGCCACCTACGATGAGCACGCAAAAATTTTGCGTACGATTATTGAGCGGCGCGCCGAAGATGTAAAAACCTATTTAAAAACACATATCGAGGCAAGCAAGGCCGAAGTGCGAAAAATCACCTTGCATATGCTCTATGAAGCACAACAGCAGCACCCGAATTGATTAAAAGTTTTAAAAACAGAGTGGCAACATTTTTTATGCGATAGCGGATGAAAATGAGTAAGGAAGAAAAACCTGCCACCCACAATTAGCGTTAAAGGCGTTACCGGAAAAATGGTGTTTATACAGACAATGGAACATTGAAACATTCGTCATTCCTGCGAACGCAGGAATCCAGATTATTGATTGTTATGGATACCCACGTTCGCGTGGCATGACGAAAGTATATTTTTCAAAGTTTTACGTTAATACCAGAAATTCAATACCACTGAGTCATTAAAACCATCCAGGAGAAAATCCCATGAAGCTGAAGAAGATAGCAAAACATGTCGGGGCACTCGGTATCGCCTGCGGCCTCACCATCGCATCATTTGGTGCGGCTGCCGCTGACACCATCAAGGTGGGTGTACTCCACTCATTGTCAGGCACTATGGCAATTTCAGAAACAACCTTGAAAGACACCATGCTGATGTTGATTGAGGAGCAAAACAAAAAAGGTGGTTTGCTCGGTAAAAAACTGGAAGCCGTAGTTGTTGACCCTGCATCCAACTGGCCGTTGTTTGCGGAAAAAACCCGCGAGCTGTTAACCAAGGATAAAGTCGCAGCAATCTTTGGTTGCTGGACCTCTGTTTCACGCAAATCGGTATTGCCGGTGATTGAAGAATTGAACGGCGTACTTTTTTATCCCGTGCAGTACGAAGGTGAAGAATCTTCGCGCAATGTGTTCTACACAGGTGCCGCACCAAACCAGCAAGCAATCCCCGCTGTTGATTACCTGATGAAAGAAATGAAAGTGAAACGCTGGGTACTGGCCGGTACTGACTACGTCTATCCACGTACCACTAACAAAATCCTTGAAGCTTATTTAATGGCGAAAGGGGTTGCCAAAGAAGACATCATGATCAACTACACACCTTTCGGTCATTCCGATTGGCAAAACATTGTGTCTGATATCAAACGTTTTGGTTCAGCCGGTAAAAAGACTGCCGTGGTATCCACCATCAACGGTGATGCAAACGTGCCATTCTATCGCGAACTCGGCAACCAAAAAGTGACTGCGGAAGATATTCCGGTTGTTGCCTTCTCTGTGGGTGAAGAAGAGCTTTCCGGTATCGATACCAAACCATTGGTGGGGCATCTTGCCGCATGGAACTATTTCATGAGCGAAGATAATCCTGCTAACGCTGCGTTTATCAAACAGTGGAAAGCCTTTATCAAAAATCCAAAGCGTGTAACCAACGATCCAATGGAAGCGCACTACATCGGCTTCAATATGTGGGTTAAAGCGGTTGAGAAAGCAGGCACTACCGATACCGACAAAGTGGTTGATGCCATCATCGGTGTTGAAGCGCCCAACCTGACTGGCGGCGTGAGCAAAATGTTGCCGAACCACCACATCACCAAACCGGTATTGATTGGCGAAATCCAGGAAGACGGCCAATTCCTCACCGTTTCACAAACCGATGGCTTGGTTCCTGGCGATGCATGGTCTGACTACCTCGAAGGTTCAAAAGACCTGGAATCTGACTGGATCAAATTGAAGTGCGGTAACTACAACACCAAAACCAAAAAATGTTTAGGTGCTGCGGCGCAGTAATAAATACGCTCCCAAGCAGAGCTTGGGAGCGTATATGTCCCGGGAAAATAAAAGTGCGGATCTGATATAGGCATTACCAATGCAGCGTTTGGGATGAGTAACACATTATTTAATTTGAATAGAGATTCGATTATGCAAAAACCAATGCAGCTGCTGGGAAAATGGCACACACACTTGATAATTTTATTATCACTGTACTGCTCAGCTCCGATTTTTGCGCAAGATACAGGAGCCACTGCAAGCACTACAGAAACAGCCCCTCTTACTACAACTGTTGCCAGTACCACACAACCCGAATTCGATACACTAACATTCGATAGCCTGGTAAAAGAAATTACCCAAGGCAGCCTGCCCAAGCGCGCGCAGACTGCAAAAAAGCTAGCCCAAATTAACGATACCCGCGTCGCCCCTATTTTTGCAGCCCTGCAACAAGGGACACTCTATGCCACCAAAGCCGAAGACCCGCTGGTTGCCATTGCGGGCGATGCCGATACCTTTACCAATGCCATTACTGGCGAAAAAATTACTGACAATATAGATGAACTGAAACGAGTTCCTATCAATAACAGCCTGCGTACCCAATTGCGCACGCTCCTGGCAACACTCAACCTCAATGATAAAAATCCAGCGGTGCGTTTGGAAGCGGTCAATCGCATGATCGCTGATGGCGTCGATGAAGATTCAATATCATTGTTACAAGAGTTGCAAAAAAATGAACCTGATGATGCTGTCGGTGCGGCCATTGATAGCGCCATCGCACTATTCAATTTACACAGTGACGAACAACAGCTGCGACTGGATGCCATTGAAATCCTGCGTGAAAGTTTGCAACAGGAAGTGCGCACAGCACTTTCGGATGTCGCAGCCAATGGCACCGACGAAAAAGTAAAAGTGCAGGCGCAATTGGCAATTAAAGCCATCGATAGCAAAATCTCCCAGTATCGTTTGGCAGAAAATATTTTCTTTGGTCTCAGCCTGGGTTCGGTTTTATTGCTCTCCGCCATCGGCCTTTCCATTACCTTCGGCGTAATGGGCGTAATCAATATGGCGCACGGCGAACTCATGATGATCGGCGCCTATGTGACCTGGGTGGTACAACAACTTTTTCCCAACCAGATTGCCTACAGTTTGATGATTGCTATTCCCGCTGCATTTATTGTTGCCGGTTTGGTGGGCATTGCGATTGAGCGCGGCGTGATTCGCTTTTTATACGGCCGACCGCTGGAAACTTTATTGGCGACCTTTGGTATCAGTTTGATTCTGCAGCAGGCCGCACGCAGTATTTTTTCCCCGCTCAATCGCGCCGTGGAATTACCGGAATGGATGAGCGGTTCGCTGGTGATTAACCCGGTGCTCTCCATTACCTACAACCGTTTGTATATTTTAATCTTTGGTTTGCTGGTGTTTTTTGCGCTGCTGGCAATTTTGAAAAAAACTACACTCGGATTAAAAGTGCGCGCCGTCTCGCAAAACCGCGCCATGGCGCGCGCCGTTGGTGTGCGCGCAAATTGGGTAGATGCAATGACCTTTGGTTTGGGTTCCGGCATTGCCGGTATCGCCGGTGTTGCCTTATCGCAACTCACCAACGTCGGCCCCAACCTCGGCCAAGCCTACATTATCGATTCGTTTATGGTGGTGGTATTCGGCGGTGTCGGCAATTTATGGGGCACGCTGGTTGGCGCCATGGGGCTCGGCATCATCAATAAATTTTTGGAACCCTATGCCGGTGCCGTGCTTGCGAAGGTTTTGGTGTTGGTACTGTTGATTTTGTTTATCCAAAAGCGGCCGAAGGGGATATTTCCGCAGAAGGGTCGTGCGGCGGCGGATTAACCCCCACCCGGCCTCCCCCTTAAAAATGGGGCTGCGGATTAACCCCCACCCGGCCTCCCCCTTAAAAATGGGGAGGAGTTACACCTAATCTCCCACCTTCAGAGATCGGAGCGCCGCTTTTGCCCCTCCCCCTTGCAAAGGGGGAGGTTGGGAGGGGGTTAATGATTTTGGAAAATTTATTTAAAAGAGAGAAACAAATGTTAACCCAACGTTTATTACTCAGTGATCGCGGCGGCATGATTGTGCTGGGGCTGGTGTTGCTGGCGATGATACTGGTACCCATCTGCAATATGCTGGTGCCGGAAACTTCATCGCTGCATATCTCCACGTTTACAGTGACGCTACTCGGTAAATTTCTGTGTTACGCATTACTCGCACTTGCGGTGGATTTAATCTGGGGTTACTGCGGAATATTATCCCTTGGCCACGGCGCTTTTTTTGCGCTGGGAGGTTATGCGATGGGCATGTATTTGATGCGTCAAATCGGTCCGCGCGGACAATACGGTGACCCATTACTTCCTGACTTTATGGTGTTTTTAAACTGGAAAGAATTACCCTGGTATTGGCAGGGGTTTGATATGTTCTGGTTTGCGCTGCTGATGGTGATTGTAATTCCCGGATTGCTCGCTTTTATTTTCGGTTGGCTCGCCTTCCGCTCGCGTGTGACCGGCGTGTATTTTTCCATTATCACCCAGGCATTGACCTACGCATTATTGCTGGCATTTTTCCGTAATGAAATGGGTTTTGGTGGCAACAATGGCCTCACCGATTTTAAAGATATCCTGGGCGCGCCCATCGCAGCCAATGGCACACGCATTTCGCTGTTTTTGGCATCGGGTTTTATGCTGATCCTCGCCTATATCGCCTGTCGTTACATTGTGACCTCGCGCATGGGGAAAATTATTGTTTCAATCCGCGATGCCGAAAGCCGCACACGTTTTTGCGGTTACAAAGTGGAATCCTACAAACTCTGGTTGTTTGTCTTCTCTGCCATTCTCGCCGGTATTGCCGGTGCCTTGTATGTTCCGCAAGTGGGTATTATCAACCCCGGTGAATTTTCGCCGCTCAATTCGATTGAATTGGTTGTGTGGGTTGCAACAGGTGGGCGCGGTACTTTATTCGGTGCAATTGTCGGTGCCTTTACCGTGAATTACGGGAAAACAATTTTCACTTCTTATTCACCGGAAACCTGGCTGTTTGCATTAGGCGCCTTATTTGTAATCGTCACTCTGGTGCTACCAAAAGGTTTGGTTGGCTTATTTAATCGCAATAAAAAAGCGGCGGACAAAAATAATTCTGTGAATACACCATCAGATAAGCCAGCAGGCCCCTCTATAGAAGTAGCAACCAAATCCATCGTTAATTCAGCTGTAGAAAATTCCGTTCCTACTGAAAGCCCTGGCATCACTGCTGCCGTTAAGGAGCCTGCATAATGAATGTCTTTGCCCGCGACCGCCGCAAACTCGGCAAAAAAGACCCTAATTTTGGTGCGCCACTGGATACTACCCACGGCCCTATTTTATATGTTGAAGGCATTACGGTGAGCTTCGATGGTTTCCGTGCACTCAATAATTTGAATTTGTATATAGATGAAGGGGAGTTGCGCTGCATTATCGGCCCTAACGGTGCGGGCAAAACCACCATGATGGATGTGATCACCGGCAAAACCAAACCCGATGCTGGCAGTGTTTATTTCGGCCAACAAATTAATTTGCTCGAACTCTCCGAACACCAGATTGCGCGCGGCGGCATTGGCCGCAAATTCCAGAAGCCCACTATTTTTGAAGCACTGTGCGTATATGAAAACCTGGAGCTTGCAACTGCCGCAGATAAACGCGTGTGGTGGACGCTCACCCAGCAACTCAATAGCGCACAAAAATACCGGATTGATGAAGTCTTACTGCAAATTGGTTTGGCGGAACACAGGTACAAAAACGCAGGTTCACTTTCCCACGGGCAAAAACAGTGGCTAGAAATCGGTATGCTGTTAATGCAAAACCCGCGCGTATTACTGGTTGATGAACCTGTGGCTGGTATGACTGGTGAAGAGACCGAAAAAACCGCCGAGCTGTTATTGTCACTCGCTGGTGAACACTCGGTGATTGTAGTTGAGCATGACATGAAATTTGTGCGTTCGATTGCGCGCAAGGTAACCGTATTACACCAGGGCTCGGTATTGACCGAAGGCACTATGGACCAAGTACAAAATGATCCAAAAGTGATTGAGGTTTATCTTGGTGAATAACGTTAAAAAATATGTAGTTCATCCAAGCTATAAAATGTCTGGGAAAATATTTTCGTTATTATAGGTCTGAAAAAATATTTTCGTTATGGTACGCCTGAAAATACATCTTCGTCATACCCGCGAACGCGGGTATCCATATAAATTAGAAGGATGGCGAATAATTCAGGAGGAACTTAGATGGTGAAGAACGAGCAAATCAGAATCCGGTAGATAAATCATGCTGACAATTAACAACATCAACCAATACTACGGCCAGAGCCATATCCTCTGGAATTTATCACTCAACCTCAAAGAAGGTACTTGCGGCTGTCTGATTGGCCGCAACGGTGTGGGTAAAACAACCCTGCTTAAATGCATCACCGGCTTATTGCCTGTGCGCGATGGTGCAATCCAGTTAAATGGTTACGACATCAATAAACTTTCTACCGAAAACCGTGCGCGCAGTGGCATAGGTTTTGTACCTCAAGGCCGTGAAATATTTCCACTCTTGACTGTGGAAGAGAACTTAAAAATATCCCTGGGTGCACGCAAAGATAAATCCCGCTTTATTCCCGGTTTGATTTACGAATTGTTTCCGGTATTAAAGGAAATGAAACACAGGCGTGGGGGCGATTTATCCGGCGGGCAACAACAGCAACTCGCCATTGGGCGCGCGCTGGTGCTGGATCCAAAATTATTGATCCTCGATGAACCCACCGAAGGTATCCAACCCAATGTCGTGCGTGACATAGGCGATGTGATCCGTAAACTCAACCGTGAATTGGGTTTGACTGTATTGCTCGTCGAACAAAAATTGCCTTTCGCCCGTCGCGTAGCCGATGATTTTTTTATTATGGAAAAAGGCAGCGTGGTGGCCACCGGCCCGATTGCTGATTTACAAGATGATTTGGTACAGAAGTATTTGAGTGTTTAATTTAAACAGGTTTACCAATGGATACCCGCGTGCGCGGGTATGACGATATAAAAATATTGGATATCTGCGTACGCGAGTATGGCGATATAAAAATATTGGATATCTGCGTACGCGGGTATGGCGATATAAAAATATTGGATATCTGCATGCGCGAGTATGGTGATATAAAAATATTGGGTATCTGCGTACGCGGGTATGGCGATATAAAAATATCTTTATCGCACTGTTTATTACTGCAATGTCTCCTGCAACACCTGCAATACCGAATTGATTAATGGCTCTTGCTCACGACCGCGCAGTACCCCAAAAAATACGCTGACATATTGTTGTACATCGCCAAGCAATACCAACTCACCTTTGGCCTGTGCTTCAAGTGCCGTATCCGCATGGACAAAACCCAGACCAACGCCGCCTGCAATTAATGTGTGCGTCACTTTTTCGTGATCGACATTCACATGTTTATGTGGCCGGAAGCCGTGCGTGCTAAACACATGTTCTGCCACCTTGCCGCAGCAACTGTTGGATGCAGGGCAAATCCAGGGCATGGTTGCCAGTTGTTGCCAATCAGGTTGTTCGCCTGCTGTTACCCACCCTGGCGGCGCCGCCAGATAAACACCAAATTTATCCACTTCCAATTTCATCAGCTCAGGCGACTCCGCCCCCGAGTCGGCAAAAAAACCGGCATCCAATTCCCGGTTGCGAATAGCTTGTTCTATTTCAGTTGAACTACCGTAATGCAATTGCACTTCTATTTCGGGAAAACTTTCCGCCATATGGGTCAAGAGTTTTCCCAATAGATGTGCGCTGGGCGCGCGGTTTGAACCCAGGCGGATTTTGCCACCGCCCCGCCGCTTCAGTTGCCGCGCTTCATCTATCAATTCACGATGCGCAGCCAGTAGCTGTTCCGCTTTGATCAACAAGGCGGCGCCCTTGTCAGTCAAACTCATGCCGCGCGCGTTCCGCTCGAATAATAAAAAACCAACTTCATCTTCAATGGTTTTAATATGCGCGCTCACCGCAGGCTGGCTCAAAAACAATAATTCCGAGGCGCGGGTAATGCTGCCCTCGCGGGCAATAGCCACAAATGTCTTTACCTGGTAAATCTCCATCGCCCCGCAACCTTATTCTTCAATGATTAACAGCAATTTAAACAAGCCCATTTGTTACAGAACAAAATGCTACCGCAGATAGATACAGGCCGATACCAAATACACTGTGCGTAACCAGGCTTTTAATCCTGGCCTGCGTGGGATTGGGCGTTTTGGCAGCCGCAATACCAAGGCCTAATGCAGGTTGCATCATGAAAAAAGGAAATACCAGGGTGATTGCGCCTAATGCCAACGCCGGAAACAAGGATGGATAAGCCAGCCAGTGTCCGGAGGCAGGGATCACCAACACAAACGCATAAGCAATTCCAATCAGGTAATGGGCAGTCCAACCAATTGCGCATTCCGCCGGCCGTTTTTCGGCGGCGGTAATTTTGTGATGGTAAAAAGTTCCCTCCTGCATAAAACTGAGCCAGCGCCCAAGTAAACAAAAATTAAACGCATTGATCTTGAATACCCGCTGCAAAAAAATGGCCCAGATATCCATCACCAGGGTTGCACCGACCCCTATGGCAACAGCCCCACCCACAATAAAAACGCCATTGTTCATCTCATATCCTCCCGGTTAGTGGAACCACTATGCCCAGCATGAAGGGGTAGCGTCTAATTGAATATCTGGAGGGGCGACCTCAGGATTCCTGACGGCCAAAGAGCTTGTGCGGGATTCGGACTGGCCTCGGCACGTTATATACTTCTTGACTATAAGCCCCTGTTAGGCGATTCTAGCCGCCGACAAGTGTACCGGCCAACCCTGAGGCCGAAACTTATAACTATTGGTTAGCTGATGCCGGTAATATGCTCCTGTTTGCATCCATCGCACCTGCGTTTCATCCGCTAGAGTAAAAGCTCTATCACATAAGAAGATATGACCCAAATGACTCAACTGCCTGCGCAAAAATTATCCGTTGTCGAGAAAGTTGGCTATAGCCTGGGCGACCTCGCCGCCAACCTGATCTTCCAAACCCTGGTCACCTTCCTCGCCTTTTTCTATACCGATGTCTACGGCATTTCAGCCGGTAAAGCGGCAATGATCATGGCCGCCGGCGGTCTGTTCGGCGCCTTTTTTACCCCGGTGATGGGCATCATCGCCGACCGCACCTCTACCCGCTGGGGCAAGTTCCGCCCCTGGCTGTTGTGGACAGCAATCCCCTTCGGTGCAGTCGCCTTACTGGCATTCAGCACGCCGGATTTTGATGAAAGCGGCAAGGTGGTTTACGCCTTTGCAACTTACATCGCCCTGTTAGTAATTTACGCCGCGAACAACCTGCCCTACTCCGCATTGAGCGGTGTACTCACCGGCAATATGGCGGAGCGCAACAGTTTGTCGGCCTACCGTTTTGTGGCGGTGATGGTGGCGCAGTTCATCATCCAGGTGTTGTTGTTGCCGCTGGTATTGATCCTCGGCGATGGAAATAAAGCCGTTGGTTTCCACAACACCATGTTGCTGTTTTCCATCACCGGTACCGTTTTCTTTTTGATTGCATTTATCACCACTAAAGAACGTATTTTGCCCGTTATAGAAACACGCAATAGCATCGCGCAAGACCTGTCCGACCTGGTTAAAAACTTGCCCTGGATTGTTATGCTCACCGTGACCATCCTGGTATTTGTAACCCTCGCGCTGAAAGGCGGCATGTACATTTATTATTTCGAAAATTATTTGAACGAAGCCAAACTGGCGGAGTTCCTGCAAGACATTGGTTTCAACGGATTTATCGCCGGGCTCAACCATCTGCTCACCAGTGTCGGCCTGTCAGAATTCCAGTGGCCGAAAGATGCCCCCACCTCGACGTTCAGTTTGTTTAACGGCTCCGGCATTATCATGATGATTGTGGGCATAGGTTTTTCCAAAAAACTCGCCGACAAATTTGGCAAACGCAATGTATTTGCCAGCGCCCTGTTCCTCTCCACCCTATTTGTATTTGCCTTCAAATTTTATGCAGCCGATAGCATCGGCATTGTGTTCGTATCGCAAATCCTGCACGGCTTTTTCTACGGTGTAACCATTCCCCTGCTGTGGGCGATGATCGCCGACGTAGCCGATTATTCCGAATGGAAAAACAATCGCCGTGCAACTGCCATGGTGTTCTCGGCGATGATCCTCGGCTTGAAACTGGGCCTGACCATCGGCGGTTCATTAGTCGCTGGCCTGCTCGCCCACTACGGCTACGACGCCAGCCTCGCGCAACAAAACCCGCAAACCATTGAAGGTATTAAAACCGGTGTAAGCGTATTTGCATCGCTGCCATTTTTTATGGCCGTAGGTTGTATGTTCTTCTACGCCATCAACAAAAAACTGGAAGTGCAAATCGAAGCCGAACTGAATGAGCGCCGCAAAGCGGCAGGTAAATAACGCTTGGCGTTTTTTTGAATTAAAAGTGAGACACTGTTATGGCAGCTGAAGAAACCCTAGCCCCCGAAATCATCGCCGATTTAAAAGCGCGCGCGATTTCCCAACCGCTGGTTGAACACATTTACACAGCCGATCCCTCAGCGCATGTGTTTAATGGAAAAATTTATATTTATCCTTCGCATGATATCGAAGCGGGTATCCCCTTCAATGATAACGGCGACCATTTCGGCATGGAGGATTACCACGTAATCTCCCTCGATTCACCCGAAAGCCCTGCGGTTGATAACGGTGTTGCCCTGCATGTAAAAGATGTTGCCTGGGCGCAGCGCCAAATGTGGGCGCCCGATGCGGCGCATAAAAACGGCAAATACTATTTATATTTCCCGGCAAAACGCGCGGACAATATTTTCCAAATCGGTGTAGCCGTTGGCGATTCACCCGTAGGCCCATTCAAAGCCGAACCTGAAGCGATTAAAGGCAGTTACACCATCGACCCCGCTGTATTTGAAGACACGGATGGAAATTACTACATGTACTTCGGTGGCATCTGGGGCGGCCAGTTGCAGAATTATCGCAACAACCAATACGACGCGAATCGTGGCGAACCCGCCGACAACGAACCGGCACTAGGCCCCATCGTTGCGCGCTTAACTGATGACATGAAAGAGTTCGCCGAAACCCCGCGCGAAATTAAAATCCTCGACGAAAATGGCCAGCCACTCTTGGCAGGCGACCACGACCGCCGCTTCTTTGAAGCATCCTGGATGCACAAATACAACGGCAAATATTATTTCTCCTACTCCACCGGCAATACACACTTTTTGTGTTACGCCACTGGCGATAATCCTTACGGCCCCTTCACTTACCAAGGCCGAATCCTGGAGCCGGTAATTGGTTGGACAACCCACCACTCAATCGCGGAATACCAGGGCCAGTGGTATTTGTTCTATCACGACTCAGTATTGTCCAAAGGCATTACCCATTTGCGTTCGGTGAAGATGGCGCCGCTTAATTACAATGCGGATGGTAGCATCCAAACCATTACGCCCTATCGCGATAAATAAATTTCGGCTCAATAAAAACCGAAACGCAAAAAATAAAAAAAGCTGGCAATTTTCGCCAGCTTTTTTATTGGGGTTTTATTAACTTCCCGCTTAATACCCGCACCGCGTTATCAGGTGACAAATTATGTAAATTGCAAAACCCATCCCCTTTCCCCGCCACAAATATCGCTATTTTCCGTTACCCATCCATGAGAAGGAGAAGAGTGCATATGAAAGCTTTATATAGCGCAATTTTTTTATGTCTTTCTACATTTCCATTCACTGCGCAAGCAGCCCTTATCGACATTGAATACTCAGGTCTGATCTATAAATCCACCTATGACAGCGCACACTTTGGTTATTCAATTGGCAGCAGGATTACCGGCGCGATGCACATTGATTTATCACTCGCCGACCCAGTGGAATCCTCAGTTACACCCGAATCTGCTTTCTATGCTTTCGATAGCCCCGGAATTGGCATGATCAACGACCTGACCATCCCCGCTGCGCTGGTGGAGCGCACCGCTGGCTATATCTTCACCTACGATAACGCCGATCCACCTACCAACCATGACTACGCCATCTTCTCGGCAGGCACATCCAAGATTGATGGCAGTTACAAATCCATTGCCCTGAGCATCAAGCTCGGCGATTTAAATTGGGTTAACTCCACCGCCCTGGATGGATTAAATGTGTTAATCAATGACCCTGAACTGCTCAAAGACTCCATGGGCATAGGCTACGCATCCGAGCCAATTTCCGGGTTCGATATGTACACATCCGCCATGCAAATGCGTTTTGATTACCTGAAGATAGTGTCATCGCCCATACAAGTACCCGAGCCGAGCCTCATATCGCTGGCGCTCCTGGGGTTACTCGCGCTATACGCAACGCGCACCCGTTTCACTTTATCGCCACGCCGATTTTGGTATAAAAAATAACCGCTCGCCTCTTGCAATTGCGCGAGCGGGCACCATTTTGAGTTAAGGCGAAAAGCGGTATGACATCGGCTGGTAATAGAGGTAGAATGCCGCCACTCGCTGGCTTGGACTTAATATCCCCCTCGGATAAGACAGTCCAGCGACTGGGGCCGATTTGGATTCGACGCCGGTAACAAAGCCCAAGGTGCATGTCGTGATGACAGCCAATCACGTTAATCCAAAGCTGTACTTGAATAGTCGCAAACGACGATTCTTACGCTTTAGCAGCTTAATTGCTGCTAACGGTCTATAACAAGGTGCCAGTACCGCGTTAAAGCCCGTCATACAGAACTGGATCGCAGCAAAGTAAGCCTGGTGCGGCGCTGCTAAAACTCTACAGGATCGCGCTTTTCGTCCTGCCTGTTGGGCTGATAAGCGTTAAATCAATAAACGGATCTAAACATGTAGAGCCGAGGATGGAGTGCTGGCGGACGGGGGTTCAAATCCCCCCGGCTCCACCAAACCATAAAAGCAAAGGCCCTGATCAGAAATGATCAGGGCCTTTGCTTTTATGGTTTGTAGAGTTGGTTGGATGCGGAAGCCCCTTGGGTTCACAAAATTGTCAGGAACAATTTTGCACAGCCGCAGGCTGCCCCGAAGGGGTGAGACACATGGATGTGCCGAGTGACAAAATGCCGGGAGCATTTTGTACCGCGTAGCGCCCGCAGGGGCAGCGCCATGGATGGCGCTGAGTACAATCCCTCCTCCACTCCATTAACAATAAATACAAATAAACACCAAGCCAAAAAAATAATTAATCTTGAGCAAGTCCCAATATGGGACTATTATTCAACCATGCGAATAATAGCCCTATCCACATTAAAAACGTTTTGGGATGAACACCCGGAATACCTGGATGCCAAGGAGCCAACTCTGGCCTGGTACCGCCACGCATTGCATGCCGAATGGAAATCACCCGCTGATATAAAACAGGATTTCAGAAACGCCAGCATCCTCAAAGATGGCCGGGTTGTTTTTAATATTGCCGGGAATAAATACCGATTGGTGGTGTGGGTCAATTACGCATTCAGCGTTGTGTACATACGCTTTATTGGTACGCACGCCGAATACGACAAGATTGATGTACAAACGATTTAACTCTGGCACCTCGCAGTTATCAGGGGTAGGCAGCTCTTCATCTGGTAGAGCATTAGCAAAATGAAATAGCACTCCATCAGGAGAGCGTTGAATATGAATATCAAACCCATTAAAACTGATGCCGATTACCAAGCGGCATTAAAAGAAATTGAAAGCCTGATGATGGCCGAACCTGATTCACCAGAAGGCGAAAAGCTGGACGTACTGGTAACACTGATAGAAGCCTACGAAGCAAAACACTTCCCAATGGATTTACCTGATCCAGTCGAAGCTATTAAGTTTGAAATGGAACGCAAAGGGTTAACCGTTAAAGACCTTGAACCCATGATTGGAAAAAGTAATCGGGTTTATGAAGTGCTTAACCACAAGCGCTCATTAACATTGAAAATGATTTGGAGGTTGAATAGAGAGTTAGGTATTCCTGCTGAATCGCTTATCAAACCGCCGGCAACAGCTCATGTGTGATTTTTTTTACTACAAAGCGTCTGCAAACAATGCAGATCAGCTGCGCCGGGGGGATTTGAACCCCGGTCAATAATTATGAATAAAAGCGATATGCCCGGTAATAGCGCAATAATTTGTTTGCGTTTAGTATTTCACACAAATTAAACACTAAAGAATCGACCTCAGATTAGCTACTAGATGTATTCGTATGGCTTACTGATGCAGGAAACTTATGAACGCAGAACAACTCAAGCAACTCGAAAAAGACCTTTGGGCCGCAGCAGATAATCTGCGTGCCAACAGCGATTTAAAATCCAGTGAATATGCAACACCGGTATTGGGCCTTATTTTCTTAAAATTTGCCGATAATAAATATTCCTTGGCGGAAGATGAAATCATTGCGGAGCACGCGAAACTTAAAGGTAGCCGCCGTCAAAAGCCTATCAGTGATGTCGCTATCGAGAAATGTGGCTTTTATCTGCCTGACCATGCTCGTTACGATTATTTACTGAACCTGCCAGAAGAAGAAAATATTGCCAAGAAAATTAAAGAGGCAATGCAGGATATTGAAAAATACAAACCTGAGTTAGACGGCGTTTTACCTAAAGACGAATACATGCGGTTGGTTCGCACCGACAATAGTATTCCAGCCTCGTTATTAAAGGCGTTCTCCAATATTCCCCGCAAAGCGAGCGGTGATATTCTTGGGAAAATCTATGAGTATTTCCTGAGTAACTTTGCGTTAGCTGAAGGTCAAGGCGGGGGAGAGTTCTTTACCCCGACGTCAGTAGTTCGCTTGATGGTAGAAATTATCGAGCCCTACAAGGGTACAGTGTTTGATCCAGCATGTGGTTCTGGTGGTATGTTTGTACAGTCGCAACGTTTTATCGAAGATCATCGCACCGAACTCAAAGAGCTTGGAGAAGATCACGACGGCGATAAATTGTTTGTGTATGGCCAGGAAAAAACACTGGATACGGTAAAACTTGCAAAAATGAACCTGGCCGTTAATGGGCTTCGCGGTGAGATTCGCCAAGCCAATAGCTATGCAGAAGATCCCTACGGCTCATTTGGCAAATTCGATTTTGTAATGGCAAACCCACCGTTCAATGTGGATGACGTTGCGATTGCAACTGTCGAGAAAGATAAGCGCTTTAATAGCTATGGCCTTCCTCGCAATAAAACAAAACTCAAAGTAGCGGAAAAAGGCAAGGAAACTGTACCTAACGCAAATTATCTTTGGATTAATTTATTTACGACATCTTTAAAAGAAAAAGGCCGCGCCGCGCTGGTAATGGCAAATTCCGCCAGCGATGCACGCCACAGTGAAGCGGATATCCGCAAAACGCTGATTGAAAACAATCTCATTTACGGCATGCTCACCTTGCCGTCAAATATGTTCTATACGGTTACCTTGCCTGCAACGCTCTGGTTTTTCGATAAAGCCAAACAAGATGACAAGGTTTTATTTATTGATGCACGCAATATTTTCACGCAAATTGATCGCGCTCACCGCGACTTTAGCGAAGAGCAAATCCAAAACATTGCCATAATCAGCAAACTGCATAAAGGAAAGCGGCGTGAGTTTGTTCGCCTTGTCCATAGCTATTTTGAAAAAGGCATGGTGCTGCTGGCTGAAAATAAGAATCAAGTAGAGCCTGTTAGCGAACAACTATTAGAAGTACTTGATGACCAACAAGGTAAATTAGCCGTTGGCGATTTGGTAAAACAATGGAAAGCACTTGGTAAGCTGGACACGAAATTTGAGCAGTACAAAACCGAAGTTAAAGGACAATTCCGCGCCGCGAAGAACGTAGATGCAATTAATAAAGCGCAACATAAACTACAAAAAGCTTTTGAGCCATTCTTTGAGCAATTACATGCAGGCCTGAAACAATTAGATAAAATTATACGTCAGCATGAAAAAAATGCTACCGAAAGGGAAAAAGCCGAAGCATTAAAAGCAGGCAAAGATGCTAAACGCAATACTGTTGATCGAAAGACAAAGCAGCTTAAGCAAGCCTTGGAACAATTGCACAAAGAAGTGAAATCAGCCGAAAGCTTCTTTAAACATACTCATTGGCTTCAGGAACGCTTTCCGAAAGCCGAATATGAAGATGTAATTGGGCTTTGTAAGTTAGCCGCGCCAAAGGAAATAGAAGAACAAGAATACTCGCTTAATCCCGGCCGGTATGTGGGAGTGGTTATTGAAGAAGATGGAAAAACCGAAGAAGAATTCATTAATGAACTATCTAACATAAGTAGTCTTCTACAAACCCTTCATGACGAAGCAAATAAGCTGCATGAGATTATTAATAAAAACATTTCATCTATGGTTGATCAATAATGAACGTGTGGGTAGAGAAAAAAATTTCAGACCTCGGGAAGGTCATAACTGGAAAAACTCCACCAAAAGATCAACATGAATTTTACGATAATGGTGATAAGCCTTTCGTATCACCAAAAGATTTAGATTGGAATCAATTCTATGTTTTCGAGACCGAAACAAAGATTACTGATAAAGCATTCGACAAACATAAAAATCAGATCCTTCCTAAAAACTCCATAATGTTTACAAGCTTGAGTTTTGCTTTTGGCAAGATGGGCATAACTAGCGAGTCATGTTTAACAAATCAACAAATTAACTCTATTATTGTCAATCAGAGCCATGACTATCGGTTCGTCTATTATCTTCTACAGCAATATAGACCACTCATCTTCTCATATAATTCTGGAATTGATACCCCAATTGTTCCAAAATCAGTATTTGAATCAATTCCGGTAAGATGCCCCACTATTGAAATTCAGAAAAAAATTGCAGCAATTCTTTCAGCATACGACGATCTAATCGAAAACAATAATCGTCGTATTGCTTTATTAGAAAACATGGCCGAAGAAATTTATCGTGAATGGTTTGTCCGCTTTCGCTTTCCCGGTTATAAAACTACTAAGTTTGAAAAAGGAATCCCTAAAGAATGGTTCACCAAGACATTTAGAGAGCTTGTGGATTTTTATATTGGAGGCGGCTGGGGAGAGGAAATTGAAACACCGACCTTTTCAAAAGGTGCGTATGTAATACGCGGCACAGACATCCCACCCCTGGCTATTGGTGACTATTCCAATAAAATATTTCGTTACCACACACCTTCGAACTTCAATTCTCGAAAAATATTGCCAAATGATTTTATATTTGAAGTTTCAGGCGGGTCAAAAGATCAACTTCTTGGTAGAAACATTATGATCACCAAGGGACTGTTGGATTTATACGAAAATAATGTGATTTGTGCCAGTTTCTGCAAGCAAATACGTTTTAAAGACGAGATAATTTCACCTTACTTTATTAAATATTTTTTAAAGCTCTATTATGAACTCGATCTTGTTGGGATTTATCAAATTCAATCGACAGGAATCAGTAATTATCAATTTGAAGCATTTTTGAACTTTCAAACTTTGAAAATACCAACAAAAGAATTACAAGAAAAATTTTCCAATTTAATAAAGCCGATAATTGAAGAACAAGAAAATCTGGCATTTCAAAATGTCAATTTAACTGAAACTAAAAACATGCTACTACCTCGATTACTATCGGGAAAGCTCTTAGTCAGTGAACTGAATATCCAGACTCCGCCTAGCATGTCGGAGTCTAAAGTTTAATAAAGGAATCACCATGGCAAACGGTAAAGTAAAAAACATTATCAGTGAAGATGATATCGAACAGGCGCTGCTGCAACAGTTACAGCATGTGCATGGTTTCGATGTGCTAGATTGCTTTACCGCCAAGCCAGAAGATTTAAATGATGGATCTAAACGCACAGATAAACGCGATGTGATTTTAGCTAATCAACTGCGTGAAGCATGTATCCGCCTAAACCCTAATATTCCAGCTGATGTGATTGATACGAAGGTCTTACCCAAAGTCTGTGACCGCCGTAGCGCCATGAGCGCAATTGAGGCAAACATGGAGCTTGATGGGTTTATCCGCAATGGGGTACCTGTAGAATTTGAGGATAAGGATGGCACTGCACAACAAGAAAAAGTGAAGTTAATAGACTTCAATTCACCAAACATTAAAGATGGCAAAAATAAATATTTGGCAGTAAAGCAATTATGGATTAAAGCTACAGCACAGGCGCCCAAGTGTGCTTACCGCCGCCCGGATGTAATTTTGTATGTAAACGGCTTACCTCTCGTATTTTTTGAACTTAAGAATTCCAACATCAAGTTGCGCTCAGCTTATGATGATAACTTGGCTGGTTACAGACACGATATTCCACAGCTGTTTCATTGTAATGCTTTTTGTATTTTATCGAATGCAATTGAAACTAAAGTGGGCAGCTTTACCGCAGGATGGGAGCATTTCTTTAATTGGTTACGTGTAGACAATGAAAAGGAAGCCTTAGACCGCAAAAAAATTAGTGGTGAAGGATTATCCGTTCAGCGCGCTATTGACGGCTTATGCGCCCCCACCAAGCTTCTAGACTATGTTGAGAACTTCATATTATTTCATAGAGCCTCCACAAAAATTATTGCGCAAAACCACCAATTCATAGGCGTAAATCAGGCTTTTGATCGATTTTTAAATCGTAAACAATTACAAGGCAAGCTGGGTGTGTTTTGGCATACACAGGGTTCAGGAAAAAGTTTTTCCATGATCTTTTACGTGCGAAAGATATTCCGAAAAGTTACCGGCAACTTTAGCTTTGTTGTTGTAACAGACCGCCAAGATCTGGATGGACAGATTTATCGTAACTTTTTAGATACCGACACCGTCAAAAAGAGCGATGCAGCACAACCAGCCAATTCTGAAGAAATGCGTAAATTCCTTGGGCAAAACAAGAAGCTTGTGTTCACGTTGATTCAAAAATTCGGTTATCAAAAAGGCAAACAATATCCTCGCTTATTTGATCCACAAGCAGAAAAACGTGAAGTTGTTGTAATCGTTGATGAAGCCCATCGTACGCAATATCAATCTCTCGCTGAAAATATGCGCGCTGGTTTGAAAGGCGCCAACTTTATTGCATTTTCTGGAACACCATTACTTGGCAAGAAATACAAAAACAAAACGGTTATAGGTAAAACAGAAGAGTGGTTTGGTGATTATGTATCGGAATACACCTTTCAACAGGCTATGGAAGATGGTGCTACAGTACCGCTGTATTATGAAAAACGTGTTCCTGAAGTACTTATTCAAAACGATGACCTTAGCGATGAGTTTTACCAAATTCTGGAAGACGAAAACCTTGATGATGCCCAACAACAAAAACTGGAAAGGAAATTCGCTCAAGAAATGGAAGTCATCGTTCGCGATGACCGCTTAGACACCATAGCAAAAGATATTGTTTACCACTTCCCACGTCGCGGTTACCTTGGCAAAGGCATGGTGATTTCGGTTGATAAATTCACCGCCGTAAAAATGTACGACAAGGTACAAGCTCACTGGAAAGATGAAATCAAGCGCCTGCAAGGCCTAGCCAAATCAACACTAAACGATATTGAGCGAGCACGCTTTAAAAAAATCATTGACTACATGCGTACTGTAAAAATGGCTGTAGTGGTTAGCGATCCCAGTGCTGATGAAGAGAAGTTTGAAAAAAAAGGGTTAGATATAAAACCTCATGTTAAACGGCTACAAGAAATCGATGCTCAAGGTCACGATATAGAAACTAACTTCAAAGACCCTGAACACCCGCTTCAACTGGTTTTTGTTTGTGCGATGTGGCTCACAGGATTTGACGCACCAACAGTATCAACGCTGTACCTCGATAAGCCGATGAAAGATCACACGCTGATGCAAACTATTGCTCGTGCAAACCGTGTAGCCGCACATCGAATCAAAGGCTATAACGGTGAGTTTATCGAAAAGAAAAATGGTGAAATTGTCGATTATTACAACGTATTTCGTAACATGAAAAAGGCTCTACGTGATTATGGGCAGGGAGACATATCTCAAGAGGGAGATAGTGGTGAAACCCCAGTACAGGAAAAATCTGAACTTTTCCGCTTGCTGGATGATGCCATTACACAAGCGAACAGCTGGTGCCTGGAGCGAAATATCAACTTACGAGCAATTATCGACAACAAGAACACTTTCAAGAACATAGCATTATTCGAGGAGTATGCGAATATCCTTTTAAGCTTGGATGATTGGCGCAAAACTTTTTACGTATATGACAATACGATATCGTCTCTCTATGAAGCCTCCAAGCCTGAGGTATTTGACCAGAAACCAAGACCATTAATTGCAATTATTCAATATCTGCGCGGCGTGATTGATATGCATATCGCTCAAGCAGATATAGATTCAGTTACACAAAAAATCTCAGAGTTACTCGATGAAAGTGTAGTAGTGGATAATGCTGAAACCTTCGCAGTTAAAGAACATCAAGCTGAATATAAAATTGTTCAAAAAGGACGAAAATGGGATTTAAGTAATATAAACTTTGAAAAATTAAGGGATGAGTTCGCGGAGGCTCAATATAAAAATATCGAAATCGCGGAAATAAAGGCATTCATCGAAGATAAACTTAGAAAGATGATGATGCAAAATTTCACCCGCGTTAACTTCGCTGAAAAACTTCAGGAAATTATTGACAGGTATAATGCTGGCGGTTCGTCTAACGAAAATTACTTTGAAGACCTAATGACCTTCGCTGCTGGCTTAAAAGAAGAAGACGAGCGTCACATAAAGGAAGACCTGACAGAGGACGAATTAGAACTGTATGACCTTTTGAAAAAGGACAAGCTTACAAAAGCTGAAGAACAAAGGGTAAAGCTTGCAGCTAAAGACTTGATTATTCGCCTACTGAGCGCGCATCCGAAGGTTTTAGTTCAAGATTGGTGGAAAGTGGGAGAAACTCGCTTAAAGGTCAAAAAAGTTATTGAAGACGTGCTCGACGAAGATTTGCCCGATAGCTATGAAGAACCCGAATTTAAGGAAAAACTGGACCAAGTTTATGAATTGATTGTTGATTTTGCAGCTAATGGTAAAAAATGGGTTGCTTGATGACTAACAATTACCAACCACCCCACAGCCTAACCCCAACCATGCTTCGCTTGGTCTCAACCATCAGCGAAGCCGTGGGCCGTCTGTCGGTTTTGGAAGATGAAAAAAATCTGCGATTACGCCGAGCAAACCGCATCCGCACCATTCAAGGCTCATTAGCAATTGAAGGCAACACATTAAGTGAAGAACAAATTACCGCAATTCTGGAAGGCAAACGCGTTATAGCCCCACCAAAAGAAATTCTGGAAGTTCGTAATGCAATTAAAGCTTATGAACAATTTGAAACCTGGAAAGCCACCAGTGAAAAAGATTTGCTGAAAGCCCATGCGGTTTTAATGAGTGGCCTTGTGGATGATGCTGGAAGTTATCGCAAAGGCAATGTGGGTGTCATGAACGGTGACCAAGTAGTACATATGGCACCACCAGCAAATCGCGTTAAAAATTTGATGGGTGATTTGTTTGGTTGGCTTGCCAATACGGAAGAACCCCTGTTAATTGCCAGCTCTGTTTTTCATTACGAATTTGAATTTATCCATCCGTTCAGCGATGGCAATGGCCGCATGGGGCGACTGTGGCAGACGTTGATACTCAACCAATGGAACCCATTGTTTGCAAACTTGTCGGTGGAAAGCATGGTACATGAGCACCAAAGCGAGCATTACCAAGCCATTAACCTCAGCACCAAGAAGACAGATTCCGCGCCGTTTATTGAATTTATGCTCCAGATGATTCTGAACACCATTGAATCATCCAACTCTTTAGACACCCCCCAAGTCACCCCCCAAGTCACCCCCCAAGTCAGAGAGTTGCTTATTGCGCTTAAAGGTGAGATGAGCCGCGATGATTTACAAGCTGCCTTGGGGCTGCAAGATCGCAAATCGTTTAGTGAGCGCTATTTGAAACCGGCGCTTAATGCGGGATTAATTGAAATGACCATTCCAGATAAACCGAATAGTCGATTGCAGAAATATCGGCTAACTATCAAGCGCTTGTAGAGGATCAGGACAACGGTATTGCACTGCCTGGGAATCAGATTTGCAATTTTGGATGGAGCTGAATATGAATATTATTAGCGCCCGACTTCATTTCATTGGTTATGATGAGCAGTAGAAACACGCAAATGATGAGCACCCATTCAACGACCATCAACCTTATCCTAATTCAATAACAGTGAAATAAATGTTCAAAATCGATACCAATACCAATCGCATAACCCCGCTCGACATTAAACGCTTTAGCGATTTAGGTTTTTCCGAACGTCACCATTTACAAGAATGGCTTGCGCACCAGCCGGACGCTTTGGGAGAGGAATTATTGATTATCCAAAAGGAATTTGATGGCTTTGATGAAACCCGTGAGCGATTGGATTTATTGGCGCTGGATAAAGACGGCAATTTGGTGGTAATAGAAAATAAACTGGATGATTCAGGCCGCGATATGGCCTGGCAAGCGATCAAGTATGCTTCCTACTGTGCCAGTTTGACCCGTAGCCAGATTGCGGAGATTTTCCAAACTTATCTGGATAAATACCAGTCAGGCCAAAATGCCCGTCAGTTACTGTGTGAATTTCTAGAGTCCACCGATTTTGAAGAATTGAAACTAAACTCTGGCAACAGCCAGCGTTTGATATTTGTTGCAGCTAAGTTCCGCAAGGAAGTAACCAGTACCGCGCTCTGGTTGTTGGGGCATGGTATTGACGTGAGTTGTTTTAAAGTTACGCCTTACGCTTTTAGCAACCAATTACTACTCAATATAGAGCAAATAATTCCTACACCGGAAGCCAGGGATTTAATGATCGGTATGAGCGCCAAAGAGGCGGAAGAGAAACATACCGAAGCAACCTTGCGTGAAAGCCATTCATTGCGCCCGCAATTTTGGCAAATGACCCTGGATGCTTTCCGCAATAGCCCATGTAATCTTTTCAACAATATCAGCCCCGCCAAAGACCATTGGTTAAGCGCAGGCTCGGGTTTAAGTGGCTGCCCTTTTAACCTGATTTTTGGCAAACACGAAATTCGTGTAGATCTTTGGCTCGCTCGTACTAACCAGCAAGAAAACAAACAGCTCTATCGCTACCTAAATAACGAAAAAGTTACGATAGAAGCCGGCTTTGGGCAGCCATTAGAGTGGCTGGAGTTACCGAACAAGAAATCTTCCCGAATCCAGTTCAGTCGCGAAGTAGATGGTTACAACAAGGAAAATTGGCCAGATATGATTGACTGGCTTGTTGAGCATATGATTCGCCTTGAAAAGGCACTTAAAAAGCCACTGGCAGAGGCGGCAAAAGAATTAAAACAATTTATTAGCACTTAATCATCTGTCAGCCACATAGGCAGTAAGCAGAGCTAATGACCAAGTGTATCAAACCACAAATAATCAAGCGCCTGGCAACCATTGACACGCTACCAACAAATACACTCCGCGATTTATATAAGCGGAGTCATACAAATCCACATAAATATATTTATTAAGCGGATTTCCTTTTAAAAGAAAAAATAAGGGAATTTTTTACAGTAAATACAAGTCAACCTTATAGCCATGAAAATAGTTGGCAGGAGCTTGGCGATATCCGCCCGGCTATCTTGATGAGGAACTTGTTATGATTCCCAATGTACCGCAAATTAAAGAAATCACTAACGAACCTGATTTTAACTCGCCGTTGCCTGTAACTGGCCCGCGACCCAATCGCCCTACGTCCAAACATCCTTCAGGGAAAGCGGCTGATGCGGGTGAGCTTCAGCATCAAGACAAAAAACAGGATCAGGAGAAAAATAAGGGAGCGACGAAAAAATCCGGATAATTTTTTATAATGCATTATGTATTGGCGATATGCTTGGCGATGGCGATGAGTAAATACCATTATAGGCCCTGGTGAATGCACGCCAGCTATCGCATTTATTAGGCGCAGATAAAGAATTGCAAAAACCTGATGATTTAGTGCGCGACATAAAATCGTAAATCCCGCATCTATCTATAAGTAAAACTAAAAAATCCCTCACGTAGATGCTCCACACTATCAAACAGAAAGATAGTCATCTGGTAAGTAATCAAACAGGCAAATAACGAAAATTTTATAAAGCAAGTAAATGAGGCAGGAAAATGGGATAAGTCTATGCTCCCCGAACGATCTTATTGGAACCTTCACCCCCGGAAGGCACCTTTCATGCTGCTTCACGTGAATCAGGGGGATTTAATAATTATTTCCTCCTCTGTCGATTTCCCCAAACCTCATTCGACTATGAGCTAACAAGCTACAAAACTCATGCTCAACAATGGTTATATAGGAGATACCACAATGAAAGTCATGGTAATAGTAAAAGCCTCACCTGGTTCAGAAGCTGGGAAACCGCCCACCGAGGCCTTGTTGTCAGCGATGATGAATTTTAACGAGGAGCTGGTGAAGGCCGGGATTATGGAATCGGGCGACGGGCTTAAACCTAGCAGCGAAGGCCTGCGTGTGCGCTTTAGTGGCGATAAGCGGATAGTAACCGCGGGCCCATTTACCGAAACCAATGAGTTGATTGCGGGCTATTGGATCTGGAATGTGAAGTCACTGGAAGAGGCCGTCGAATGGGTGAAGAAGTGCCCGGCGCCTATGGATGATGAAGATTCCGATATTGAAATCCGCACCTTTTATGAAGTGGAGGATTTTGCTGCTGCCGACCCCACCGGCAAAGTGCGCGAACAAGAGGCCGGGCTGCGCAATACGATTGCAATGCAAAAGGCTGAAGTGAACAATTATTTATTTTTCTCTGGCCGCTGCGACGAAGCCCTGAAATTTTATCAACAACATTTAGGCGCTGAGGTTAAATCTTTAATCCATTTTAACGAAAGCCCTGAACCCATGCCCGAAGGTGTATTGCAGCCCGGTTTCGAAAACAAAGTCATGCATGCTGAATTTCGTTTAGGCAATGCCACTATCATGGCATCGGACGGCTGTAATGATGTGGATAAATTCAGCGGCTTCCGCCTCACCCTAACCATTACCACCGAAGAGGATGCCCGCCGTATTTTTGCCGCACTCGCCAGCGAAGGTGGCAAGGTAGATATGCCGCTGACCAACACTTTCTGGTCGCCACTCTATGGCCAGGTCACCGACCAGTTTGGTATTGGCTGGATGATAATGTTGCCCGGTGAAGAACCTGCCTAGGTTACGCAGTTTGTTCGGCTATTGAGGGCAATCCTTCCACCGGCGATAATCTTCCCGGATACACTTCGCCAACAGAGGATTGCCCTGAATGTCAAAAGAAATAGAACTTAAAAAATCCAAACGCCTTGCGTTCTATTTTCTTTTATTCGCCACATTCATTTTTATCACCACACTTTTTATACCAGCTAAGGTTTCACCCGCTAACCTCTGGTGGGTCGGATTAGTGCGCGCAATTGCTGAGGCCGCGATGGTCGGCGCGCTTGCTGACTGGTTTGCTGTAGTTGCACTATTCAAGCGTGTCCCTATTCCGATTGTGTCGGCGCACACTGAAATTATTCCCAAAAACAAAGACAAAATTGCCGACAATCTCGCGCTGTTTGTGCGCGATAAATTCCTGGATGCTGACTCGCTGGTGGCGCTGATCCAAAAACATGATCCCGCGCAAAAAGCCGCCGATTGGCTGAGCGCACCCGCTAACACCGACAAAATGGGCGTTTACTTAGTGCGGACAATAGCGGGGGTGCTCGATTTTATTGAAGACTCTGCCGTACAAAAACTCTTGACCAAAGCCATTCACGCCATGCTGGATAAAACCGACCTGTCCTCTTCTGCCGGAATGATATTGGAAGTCATGACCAAAAATAATCGCCACCAGGCGCTGCTGAATGAGGGCATCAACCAATTCGCCTTGATTTTACGCGGGGAAGATACCCAGGCATTTATTGCCGAGGGCATTGTCGAATGGCTTAAAGAAGAGCATCCGGTCGCCGAAAAAATTATGCCCTCCAGCTGGGTTGGTAGCACGGGAGCCGACATTGCAATCAAAGCCGCAAGCCGGTTATTGAACGAAATCAATGAGGATTTTCAGCACCCGCTGCGCATCAAGTTTGATAATTACACGCGCGAATTTATTGATAAATTAAAAACTGACCCGGAATTTTTTGAAAAAGCGGAAGAGATAAAACGCTATTTGAAAAGTGACGAAACCTTCAATACTTACATGGCAGCTTTGTGGCGCGATCTAAAAGACTGGCTAAAACGCGATTGCCAGGATGAAAATTCAGTACTGCACCGAAAAATTACCGATGCTGGCCAATGGCTGGGTAAAACGCTTGCTGAAGATGCGAGCTTGCGCCAATCGCTGAATGAACATATGGAAGAGGCGGCCAAAAAAATGGCTCCCGATTTTGCAAAATTCCTGACCGGCCATATTCGGGACACAGTGAAAAGTTGGGACAGCAAAGAGATGTCGCGCCAGATTGAGTTGAATATCGGCAAGGACCTGCAATATATCCGCATCAACGGCACTATTGTAGGTGGCGGTATTGGCTGCTTGTTGTATTTAATTTCCCACGCGCAGGTTTTATTTCTTCCGTAGCGAGATTGTCTCCCAGGCGGCTACCACAACCAAAATAACCGTAGTGACTGCACTCAATGCAAGCGCAGAAAAATGGTGGTGTGTTGCCAACGGAATTGCTAGCAGTAGTAACACCAAACCCGCGAGATGTGACAAGGGAGGCGAACGGCGATCATTAGTCGCCCATTTAAATAACAGGCAGCCAAACAAATAAAGCGCGGGGCCACCGATAATTGCCACTATACCGACACCCGTTACATGCGCGGGATGGGCGAGCACCAATTCATCGGCAACCGCGCAAACAATAATGCCCGCCACTATCGGCGCGTGCATATAGGTATAGGCAAGGCGTGCCTGGCGGCCGGGATCATTCGAATGAAGGATACGGTGATGGGCGCGCTGCAAACCTGAATCAAAATAAATCCACCAGAGTGCAATCGAACCAATCACCGCCACTAAAAATGCGGCGATAACGTCTGCATTCCATTGCTGATCGGCAAAAGTTGCACCTGTCACCAGCAGCGATTCACCCAGCGCAATAATTACAAATAGTGCGCAGCGCTCGGCCATATGATTACCTTCCACATCCCAGTCAGTAGTACTTGAGCGTCCCAAACCCGGCACCCAAAAAAGCACGGCGGGCGAAATAAATTCGATAAAGAATGCAATGCACCAATAGATAAAACGCTGCTGCCCTTCTGCCAAACCACCCATGAGCCAAAAGATTGCCGAGAGGCACAGCCAGATAAAAATGCGCTGGAAACTGCGCACAAAATTGCGCGCGTTGTTACGGATCGCAAAGAGGAAGAATGCCGTGCGTCCCACTTGCATACACACATATGCGCAGGCGAACAATAAACCGCGCTCACCAAAGGCGGCGGGAATGGAGACTGACATTAATAGGCCCGCAAACATTAATGCGAACAAACACAGGCGCACCGGCAGACGTTCCGGATCCAGCCAGTTGGTAACCCAGGAGGTGTAAATCCACACCCACCAGACGGCGAGCAATAACAGGAAATGTTTGATCGCTCCATCGAGCGTTAAATTGGCCAATAGCGAATGGGAGATTTGGGTAATCGCAAAAACAAATACCAGGTCAAAAAACAATTCGACCATAGTGACCTTGCCCGGTTGGCCGCTGCCACGCTGGTCGCTACCGCGTGCGCGGAGTAACGATGACATCAATTATTTTCCTTTTTTCAAATGCGTGAGCCGCCACCAGGTAAATACGGCTGCCGCAACAGGGACGCCAAATACCAGCAGGAATATGGGCAATTCACGGATAAACCGGTAACCCTCTTGCTCAACACCAACCCACATGTTGACGGCCGTTACAATGAACCACAACGGGATAAATACCAGCATGGCTTTGGCCATAGGGTTTACACCCGCACCGGCAACTGCGCGCGCAACCAGTTGACAAAAAAACAATAGGACAAAGCCGCCAACAAGTACCATGAGTGTGTGCATAAAATTACCCCTGCTCTAAGGATGTTATATATTTTCTTTTATGGACAAACAGCGCCCCACCAACTCTACCATTGATGCCACTTCTTCTTGCAATTTACCAACTAATTCCTGCTCCCAATTTCCGCCGTGCAATTGTTGCTCCAGATTAAAACAAATAATTTCCAATTGGCTCATACCCAAACTGCCCGCGAGGGATTTAAGGGAGTGCACCTGGTTGAGCGCCTCCGGCTGGTTGGTTTCCAACAGTTGGTTTAAGTGCGCAGGAAATTCGGCGCGCTCCTGCGCAAAACGTTCAAGCAGGCGGCGATACAAGGTCTCGTTGCCCATTAAATTATGCAACGCACGCTGCGTATCGATCCCCCCTTTGTGCAAAAACTCAAAGCTGTTGGCGTTGGGAACCAGGGTTTCTGCAATCCGGCTGACATTCCCCCAGTAGGCCAATACGCGATGCAGTTGTACCGGCTCAATCGGTTTGGATAAGTAATCGTCCATCCCCGCTGCGAGATAGGTTTCCCGATCACCCGGCAACGCATTGGCAGTCACGGCGATAATCGGCAAGTGCTTGCCTTGTTCCAGTTCGCGGATACGCGCGGTGGCTTCCATACCATCCATGCCGGGCAATTGGATATCCATCAATACCAGGTCAAATTGCTGCCGCTGCACGGTGACAATAGCCTCCGGCCCGGAATCGACACAAATAACCCGGGCGCCCATGGACTCCAGCAGCGATTGGATAATTTCCTGGTTAAGCAAATTATCTTCCACCACCAGGATGCTGCAATTCACCTGTGCTGCACTCTGCGGAACCGGAACTACCTGCAAGATATTGGGTGAAGGTGCGCGGTTATTTTTTTCCAATTGCACACGCAGGCGGAAACAACTGCCTTGCCCCGCAGCACTTTTGACATCGATGCGCGCCTGCATAAGATCTGCAAGGTTTTTGCTAATGGATAACCCCAGGCCTGTACCTTCAAAACGGCGCGCGCTGGAGGCATCCACTTGCTGGAAAGGCTGGAATAAATTTTTCAATTTTTCAGCTGCTATACCTATGCCGGTATCTTCCACTTCAAACAATATTTCAACACGGTCCTGCCAATCGCGCACTTTGGTTGCGCGGATGCTGATGCTGCCCCCGTCGGTAAATTTCACCGCATTGGCGCAGAAGTTAATCAGTATCTGGCCGAGCCTGAGTGAATCCCCCAGCAGCGATTTGGGAATTTGCGGATCAATAACCACCTTGACTTGCAGGCCTTTGGCCGCCGCTTTTTCCCAGACCAGATCGACGGTTTTATCGATGAGCTGGTCAATCGAAAATTCGCTGTGGTCAAGTGTCAGCTTGCCTGCCTCCATGCGTGAGAAATTCAAAATATCGTTAATGATTTCCAGCAGGTGCTCGCCTGAGCCGCGCATTTTTTCCAGATAAGTGCGCTGCCGTGCTTCCGGTTTACTGGCGAGGGCAATATGGGCGAGGCCGATAATCGCGTTGAGCGGCGTGCGGATTTCATGGCTCATATTGGCGAGGAACTCCGCCTTGCTCTGCGAGGCCGCCAGGGCTTCATCCTTGGCGATCATCAATTCATGGGTGCGCTCGTTAACTATCTGTTCCAGGTTTTGGTTGACCTCTTCCAGGCGCTGGTTGGCAACGACCCGTTCAGTTACATCCACCCACGCGCAGGCAAACGCCTGGGGCGACTGCCCTTGGGAATAGGTCACCGGAAAACGCACTATGCGGTAGTAGAAAGGGTTGCCACTGGGACTGATCAGTTCCGAGACATAATCTTTCCAATAGGACTCTGGCCCCAACTGCTCTTCAATCTGCAACAGGGGTTTAACCCAGGCGGGTATTGGCAGTTCGTGGACTGCCCTTCCCAACAGGTCACTCTTGTCGATTTTGAGCAATTGGCAAAACGCGGGGTTGACCACAATCAGGCGATGTTCAAGGGACGTCATGTGAATGGGCGCAGGCAAATTATCCAGCAGCGAGCGGAAGCGCCCTTCGCGAACCACTAACCGGCGACGGTTGATGATCGCTGTGATCGTCAGCACCACAATCAATATATTTGCGCTCAGGCTCAATCCCATAATGATATTGCGCGAGGCCAGGTAGGGAGCCATGGCTTCGTCCACATCCTGTTCGATGATAATGCCCAGCTCCATTTCATCCATCCAGCGGCCCGCACCGGCGACCGCAATACCGCGATAATCCTGGTAGCCAAACTTGATCAACCCGGCCTCGCGGTTCATCAGGAAATCCACCATATCAGTGAACGGCCCTTGCTTCCCCCGCGACAGCGGGCGACGCACTTCGGCGCCAATACGCGCGCTTTTCTGCTGCGCTTCGAAGGTTGAAATGTCTTCGTTGGCCTGGGTAAAACGCGCCGGGGTAATAAAACGCCCTTTGTTGTCAATGGCATAAATCTCGCCCGAATGGCCTGTGCGTCCCTTGAAAAAAATCGGGAAGAAACTCGACTGGGTATTAAAGCGTAAACAAAAATAACCGGGCGCGGTCACTTCCGATTCAAACAGCACACACATGTTTTGCATCAAGGTGCCCGCCGGCTGGACACCGCGCGGCCCTTCAATCGGGCGCACGGCCGTTACCGGACGGGAAATGGCCGGGCGTTTGGCGAGGGCCTTATCCAATACTTCAAGGGTTTCCGGTAATAGCACCGGCTGCTTGATATAGGAACGGGTACTGGCAGCCACCAGAAAGCGATCCTGGTTGATCACCGAAAATCCATCAAAGCCCATCACCATCAATACCGGGTAGAGCCATTCGCGCAAGGCAGCCTGGGTTGCAGGGTTATCGCCCCGTTCCAGCAACACTTGTTTTAATAGGGTTTTACCCTGCGATGAATTGGCCAGCATGCGGATGGCGCCCAGATTCTGCTGCTGCCAGAGCTGGATAAGTTCAGTGAAGGAATTGAGCGAAGTCTGCAAATGCTCGCGGACAATACGCTCCTGGCTGGCATGGATATAGCGAAGTGCAAAACTGGTGAAAAAAAACAGCAGCACTATCGCGAGTGCTGCTGACAACAGGGTGGGATTAACCAGCGAGAAAAAACGAAAGTGTTTATTTACCCATGGCTTGATGTTTGGCATATGGTTTGTTTACGCAGCCTATCCTGTTCTATCCAGCCCATCAGCTCGCGCCCGGGCATGGGCCGCGCCAGCAGGAAACCTTGCGCCTGTTTACAACCCAGGCTTTTGAGCAAGTGTAGCTCGGCTTCGGCCTCTACACCTTCTGCAACGGTAGTAATTCCCAAGCGCTGGCCCATTTCGATGGCCGATTTCAAAATATTGCAGATATAGGGCCGCGTGGGCGCGCCCTGGATAAATGAACGGTCAATTTTCAATTCGGAAAACGGGAAGCGCGATAACTGTTGCATGGACGAAAAGCCGGTGCCGTAATCGTCGATGGAAATACCAAAACCTTTCAACCGCAAACGGCTGATGGTTGCCAGCGCCGAGGGCAAATCCACTACGAGCGCGCTCTCGGTAATTTCAAAAGTAATAAAGTGCGCGGGTATACCCTGGCGGATCACACGCTGGATAATTTCATTGGCAAGGTTAAATTCAGCCAGGGATTTGGCCGAGAGGTTGAGGGCTACCGGAATATAGTTCCCCTGTTCCCACCAGTCATTCATATCCTGCAATACCTGGTCGAGTATCGAGAGAGTCAAATCGCCAATCAGGCCATGTTCTTCCGCGAGGGGGATAAAAACACCGGGCGGAATCCAGTCACCCTGCTGGTTTTTCCAGCGCGCCAGGGCTTCTACACCGGCGACATTCATGGTTTCCAAATCAATTTTGGGTTGGTAGTGCACCTGGATACTGGCTCGGTCCAACGCGTTTTTTAATTGTCCAACATCGGTTTCCACCGGAATATGCATCTGGTCCAAACGGCAGACACCCGCGTTGTAGCTGCTCAATGCATCGGCCAGGTCAACCGGGCTAACCGGTTTGCGGAACGCGCCGAGCAAGGTCACCCCCAATGCCTCTGCCATAGTGGCCACAGCGCTAATCAGCACCTCATCGGAACTGCTGGCGAGCACGACGGCAGGTTTGTGTGGCAATTGCGCCAACTGTTGCAATACTTCAATGCCGTCCATAACCGGCATTTCCAGATCCAGCAACATCACCGCCGGGATTTGCGGCAACTGCGCCAATTGTTCAATCGCCAATTTGCCATTGGCCGCTTCATAAATCTGGCTAATACCAAACGCGCGCAAGCACAGGTGCGCGCTGTACCTGTGCATACTGCTGTCATCAACCACCATCACACCCTGCTGCTGGATATTGTCATGCAGGTTGACAGATGCACTGAGGTTGGTAGAAGTATTAAGTGAAATCATAAATCGCTCACTGGCTCCGAGAGACGGCAGAATAGCAAATTTACCCACATTACCCGCGACCGTTTGTTTGCCCCCGTCCATGATTAAATTGCGACACACTTGAGTAAAGGGGACGCGGTAACAGGTTTGCGGTAAATCGATGGTTTTATTGTTTTTACCCCAACATTCAACCCCTGCAAACTTTCACAGTGCCCCAGGATCAACCAACCACCGGGACGCAGGGATTGCAACATATTTCCAATCACTTTTTGCTTTGTGTCGTTATCAAAATAAATCAACACATTACGCAAAAAAATGACATCAAATTGTCCGTTACCTTCGCGGGCATGCAGCAGGTTGTGCTGCTCAAAGGTAATGCGTGAGCGCAGTGAAGGAACCACCGCAAGCATACCTTCATATTCGCCAATCCCGCGACGGCAATAATTTTTTAAATACTCAGAAGGGATATGGTTGATGCGCTCGGCGCGATACACACCCGTGCGCGCATGCTCCAATACCTTGCTGGAAATATCGGTCGCCAGAATATCCCAATCGCATTTGCCCAGGGTGTCGGCCAATACCATTGCAATACTGTGTGGCTCTTCACCCGTTGAGGATGCCGCGCACCAGACACGCATTTTGTTGCACCCTTGCTGCGGGATAATTTCATCGCGCAGGAAATGAAAATGCGCTGGCTCGCGGAAAAAATAGGTTTCGTTGGTAGTAAGCAAATCCAGCATGGTATTGCGCTCTTGCTCACCGGCAGCGCTGGACACCCAGGCGAAATAGGTTTCGTAATCCTTGTGCCCCAGCAGCTCCAGGCGACGCCATAGACGGCCGGTGACCATCGCGGTTTTGTCGGCGCCAATCACAATACCCGCGGTGCGATACACGTAATCGCGAATCTTGTGGAACGCAAAAGGGCTTATGTCGTGATGCGAACTCATAATCCTGTATCTACCTGATAACGTTGTGGGGGATTGAACAAGACCTGCACGGGCAGTTCCTTGGTCGTGTTAGAGCATCGTTTGGGCGAATGAAGATTCCGCTGCCAGTGGTTCCCAGTGTGAGGGTTTGGCAAAAAAGCAGTGAGAGTAAAAATACTCACCTGGTGTGGGGGATAACACTTAGGGTGGCGCATAGAAAATCTGCCATTACCCTCAGGTGTAGGTGCCGAAAACCTTGTATCAGTCGGCCAGCATCTGCACAAACTTCACCGAATTACACTGGCCTATTGGAGTATTACAGCTCGATGAAATGCAGTTTTCTGAGTGGAAACCAAATGAAAGGTAGTTGCTACGACTAGTCAAAACACTTTACTTATGTCCTACTTTCGAAGAATTCACTTGAAAAAAATAAACTTTTACCCAACAATCAACAAAATAATGTTGATTGTTGGATTTCTATGTTAGTTTCTATTCGATTCTCAAACTTTTTCTCCTTCGCAGAAGAAACGTTGATTTCTTTTGAGATGGGTAAAAAGCCTTCACGCTCAGCTTTTGATGTAGCTGTAACCGCTGATCGTCGGCTCAACAAGGTAATTGCTATTGTTGGCTCAAATGGCTCCGGTAAAACCCAGCTCATCAAACCAATTGCTTTTTTGAGCTCATTTACCAGTATGTCTTTCTTGGGAGCCGAACCTGATTCCAAGCTACCATTTAAACCCCACGCCTTACTTCCTAATCAAAGTTCTCGCTTCGAAGTTATTTTTAGAATCGATGATGATGAATATAAATATGTCCTAGAGGCTACCCAAAATTATGTAGTGCATGAATCACTACATAAAAAGACTACTCAATATTTCAGTTACATGTTTGTACGCGAGCTTATTATTAATGATGGTAAGCATTCATATGACTACAAACAGCAAGGCTTTTCATTTAAAAAAAACCAAGCAAAAAATATACGTGGAAATGCTTCTTTAATTGCAGCAGCGCACAGTTATGATGTCCCTGAAGCACGAGAGATAGTCAACTACTTTTCAAAATATTCGCACAACCTAAATCTTTTTGGTCGGCGTCATTTTCATGGTGCTGACGTTTTTGACAGCGCCGAATTTTTTTATAAAAACAAAAAGTACCTTTCTCGATTAGAGTCGACGCTATGCGAATTTGATCTTGGCCTTAGTGCTGTGAAGATTAACGAAATCGACTCAACCAATAAAGATGGTTCTGAATCAAAGTTTTATTTGCCTTTTGGTCTGCACAGAAGAGGTGAAGCCACTTTCGAGTTACCAATATATGAAGAATCTAGCGGTACGCAATCTGCCTTTGTTTTACTGCACAAAATACTTCCTGTTCTTGAAGAGGGAGGCATTGCGATACTTGATGAAATTGATAATGATCTTCACCCGCACATACTCCCTTATATTGTTGATTTATTTAAATTCCAACATACAAACCCTCACAATGCGCAATTAATTTTCACTTGTCACACGCCAGAGATTTTGAATGTTTTAAATAAACATCAGATCTATTTAGTGGAAAAGAAAAACCAATTTAGCGAATCTTGGCGCCTAGATGATGTGCAAGGACTAAGGACTGATGACAATTTATATGCCAAGTATATGGCTGGCGCACTAAGTGCCATTCCCAATATATAAGACAGGGATAGCAATGGCTAAAATTAAAAAAGTAAAACGAGCGACTTTATTAATTGTCGGTGAAGGTTCTCACGACAAAGCATTTCTTCAACACATGAAATCAATTTATGACGGCGAAAATAATCAAACAGTTAAAATTGATGCTGCAAGTGGAGGATCGCCGATTGAAATAATTGATGAGGCAATACGCAAAAATAACCATGCGAGTTATGACAAAAAAGTTATTTTATTGGACGCCGACGTTACAATCCGTCAACAAGACAGAGATAAAGCTAGAGTCAACAGGATTGAGCTAATTGTTTCCACCCCTATATGCCTCGAAGGTATGTTACTTGATGTACTAGGTCAAAGAATTCCGGAGTTCGCATCAGCAACAGATTGCAAGACAAGACTCAATCCAATGCTTTCCGGAGAACCGACAAAGTCTTCGAGTTATGCACAGTGTTTCACCAAAGCAATATTAGATTCAACAACCATAGAGCAGATAGTTCGCCTTAGAAATTTAATTGGCAACATATAGCATTTTTTATTAATCCCCTGATCATATTGGCCGGCCCTATACGTCACATGCCAAATATGTGCTACCTCATTCTTATCTTGGTACTATCAATTATTTATCGACGCGCAAGGAGATAAGTATGCCGCAGTTGTATAAATTGGACATTAGCCAATATAACTTTAATCGCGAGACGAATGAATTACCGAACGTGAGTGATATTCGCCGAGTACATTGGCGGAACTAAACTCTACATTTGCATAAACACATTTAGCCAGTGAACCTAATTTAGTCAGTGCAACCGCTGACAAACGTCAGAGCTTGTCGATGCTGTGCAAACAATTAGCAATCGCTACTGACCATAGTGTAATAGGTACTGAACATTCTTGCGCACAATGAGGGTATGAGTGAGAAATCTATGACTCAAGTAGACTTTTTAAGCATTAACGACTAGCCATAGGCAACATAAAATCGCGCATCAACTCCATGGCGGAATTGACGCGCAGTTTTTCCATAATGCGCGCGCGATGGTTCTCTACCGTGCGCACACTCAGGCTGAGTTTGCCGGCGATATCCTTGCTGGGCAGGCCATCGAGCACCGCTTGCAGGACTTCCTGCTCTTTGGGTGTGAGCAGTGCGATGCGCGCTTCGCGGGTAGCCAGGTGCAAGCGCCGCTGATGTAGCTGGCGGCTGAGCGCCAGGGCAGATTGCAGTTTTTCCAGGAACTGGTGGCCATTGATGGGTTTTTCGACAAAATCGAATGCGCCCTGTTTCATCGCCTCAACTGCTGCACTCACCTCGGCATAACCAGTCACGATAATCAGGGGGGGCGGAACGGCATAGCTTGCCTGCAAGGTTTTATGTAACTGCAAACCACTCACTCCCGGCATGCGCATATCGGAAATAACACACTCGCAGGGACGGGGGGAATAGGCATCGAGGAAGGCTTCGGCATCGCTGAAGCACACAGGTTCGACACCGGTGGACTCTACAATACCGCTCATTAATTCCAGGGTGATACTGTCGTCATCAATCAGGTAAGCAGTTGCTGCAAGCGTTTTATTCATGGAGCACTCTTTATTAAACACGCCCAAGGGATCCTATAAGCCTATTGAGTGTAGCAGAGGGTGCCAAAATTACCGGTAATCATCACTTGCGTTCATATTGCATCTCCGCTAAAAAGCCGCCACGTGCAAGTGCACCTCCTTTTTGATGCTGGACCGACCATGAACAGACCCCTTTCCCCCGAGTATTTGCAGCGCTTTGGCGGTATTGCCCGCCTGTACGGCCAAGAGGCTTTGCACCTGCTTAACAATGCCCACTTTGCAGTGATTGGCCTGGGAGGTGTAGGCACTTGGGTGGCCGAGGCACTGGCACGTTCGGGGGTGGGCGAGTTGACGTTGATCGAGATGGACGAGGTCTGCGTCACCAATACCAACCGCCAATCCCATGCGCTCAAGTCCAATATCGGTCGCCCCAAAAACCAGGTGATTACCGAGCGCTTGCGCGATATCAACCCCGACTTGATCATCCATTCGATTGACGATTTTATCGACCAGGACAATATGAAAAACCTGATCGATCAACGACACCATGTGGTGATCGATGCGATTGATGCAGCGCATTTAAAAGCGCGACTGGTGGCTTATTGCCTGGCGATAAAAATACGCCTGATTACGATTGGCTCCTCCGGCGGCAAACGCAATCCGCAGGCGGTGACGGTGGATGACTTGGGCCGCAGCATCAGCGACCCCATGCTCGCCAAGGTGCGCACGCAGCTTTATCGCCACCACAATTTTGCGCGCGATAAAAACCGCAAGTTCCGTGTCGATGCCGTCTACTCCACCGAGCAGATGGTCTACCCCAAACCCGATGGCTCAGTATGCATGGATAAACAAGCCCTGGCCGATGGCGTGAAACTGGATTGTGCCGGCGGCTTTGGTTCCAGTGTGATGGTGACCGGCACTTTTGGTTTTATCGCGGCGACCAAGGCAATCGAGCGCTACCTCAGTCGCCACTTATTTACTGACTAACAAATACATCTACCGAATAATAATTATTTTTTTAATAAAAAATTTGCACGCAATTGATTTCAATCAATTGCGCGTCATTCACACTTTTGCAATTCCCCCAATCCAAACTAGGCTAAATACCGGAGTTAGTGATAACCCTTGGGAGCTAGCCTATGCAGGACAACACCCTTCAATCACCCCCAGCCCAACAGCAGTTACTGGCTGAGGAACAAGCGCAACAAAAAAAACAGGAATGGCGTTTGTTCATTTTTATTATTGTGTTCCTCTTTCCCATCCTCACGGTGTTGCTGGTGAGCGCCATGGGTTTTTCCATCTGGTTTTACCAGCTTATCGCAGGGCCTCCGGGCGCGGGCTAATCCGTTTTTTCCATTATCCGAATTGGACTACCACCGCACAGGAACACCACATTGGTAAAGGAGAAAGCTTATGCACAGCCAATTGATCCCTACTGAAAACCGGGATTCTCCACCCACCCATTTGCACGTCGCCAGTTTGATCGCCCATGTGCGGCCCGAACAATTGCAATCGCTAAAACACTGGCTTGCACATTTTTCCAATATTGAAATCCACGCTGAAAGTGAACAGGGCAAATTAGTGCTGGTGACAGAAAGCGATGGCGAACAGGAAATCTTGCGGATACTCGATGAGCTGCGTGCACAAACCGGTGTGCTCAACGCCGCATTGGTTTATCACGAGCAAATTGCGCTTGAAGAATTAGAAACAGAGGAACAGGACGTATGAACATCACCCGCCGCCTATTCGCCAAAGCCAATGCCGCCGCCGTCGCTGCTGCCGCAATCGGTTTACCCCTGCCCGCTATCGCCAGTAATTTAATCACCAACCGCGACTTGACCAGTTTGAAATGGAACAAAGCGCCCTGCCGTTTTTGCGGCACCGGCTGCGGCGTGATGGTCGCGACCAAAGACAACCGCGTAGTGGCAACACACGGCGATGTGAAAGCGGAAGTTAATCGCGGATTGAATTGTGCGAAAGGTTATTTCCTTTCCAAAATCATGTACGGCAGCGACCGCTTGCATCAGCCCATGCTGCGCATGACCGACGGCAAGTACGATAAAAATGGCAAGTTCACCCCCATCAGTTGGGAAAAAGCATTTGATGTGATGGCTGAAAAAGCCACCGCTGCGATTCGCGACCACGGCCCCGAAAGTGTGGCCATGTTTGGCTCCGGCCAATGGACAGTGTGGGAAGCCTACGCCGCCAGCAAATTGATGAAGGGCGGCTTGCGCACCAACAACCTCGACCCGAATGCACGCCACTGTATGGCCTCGGCGGTGATGGGTTTTATGCGCACCTTTGGCATGGACGAACCCATGGGTTGTTACGACGATTTTGAAGCAGCGGATGCCTTTGTGCTCTGGGGTTCCAACATGGCGGAGATGCATCCGATTTTATGGAGCCGCATCACCGACCGGCGCATGTCGTTTGATCATGTAAGAGTCGCCGTCTTATCGCCCTACGAAACCCGCAGCTTTGATCTGGCCGATATTCCGCTGGTTTTTAAACCCAATACCGATTTGTATATCCTGAATTACATCGCCAACCACATTATCCAAAGCGGTAAAGTGAACCAGGACTTTGTCAAAAACCACACCCGTTTTGCCAAAGGGCAAGACGATATTGGCTACGGCCTGCGCCCTGAAGATGAGCGCCAGAAAAACGCTAAAGGTGCCGACAAAGCCAATACCTGGAGCGACATCACCTTTGACGATTTTGCCGCGTTTGTAAAACCCTATACGCTCGAACGCACGGCAAAAGAAACCGGCGTACCCGAAGACCATTTGCTGCAACTGGCAGAACTCTATGCCAACCCCAAAGTAAAAGTCATGTCGCTCTGGACCATGGGTTTTAACCAGCACACCCGCGGTGTCTGGGCTAACAACATGGTGTACAACCTGCATTTGCTCACCGGAAAAATTGCCGAGCCGGGCAACAGCCCTTTTTCGTTAACCGGCCAGCCATCAGCTTGTGGTTCTGCGCGTGAAGTCGGCACTTTTTCGCATCGTTTGCCGGCGGATTTATTAGTCACTAATCCCGAACACCGCGCCAAAACTGAAAAAATCTGGAAATTACCGGAGGGAACCATCCCCGAAAAAGTCGGTTTCTCGGCCGTGCACCAAAGCCGCAAATTAAAAGATGGCGTGATTCGTTTTTATTGGACGCAGGTGTCCAACAACATGCAGGCCGGACCCAATATCGCGCAGGAAATTTTACCCGGCTGGCGCAACCCTAATGCGTTTGTGGTGGTGTCGGATGTCTACCCCACAGTATCAGTACAAGCAGCAGATTTAATTTTGCCCAGCGCCATGTGGGTGGAAAAAGAAGGCGCCTACGGCAACGCCGAGCGGCGCACGCAATTCTGGCATCAACTGGTGAACGCACCGGGTGATGCCAAATCGGATTTGTGGCAGTTAATAGAATTTTCCAAACGCATAAAAGTAGACGACATCTGGCCCGCCGATTTAATCGCCAAAGCGCCGGACTACAAAGGTAAAAATTTATTCCAAGTGTTATTTGCCAACGGCCAGATCGATAAATTTCCCAACAGCGAGCGCGATGCCGCTTATGCAAATAGCGAAGCCGATGCCTTCGGCTTTTATGTGCAGAAAGGCTTGTTTGAAGAGTACGCCAGCTTTGGCCGCGGCCACGGCCACGACCTTGCCAACTTTGACGATTACCACAATGCGCGCGGTTTGCGCTGGCCGGTGGTGGAGGGCAAAGAAACCCGCTGGCGCTATCGCGAAGGCCATGATCCCTACGTCGAAAAAGGCACCGGCGTACAGTTTTATGGCAAGCCGGATAAACGCGCGATTATTTTTGCCCTGCCCTATGAACCGCCGGCCGAATCGCCCGATGCCGAATATCCCTTCTGGCTCAGCACCGGTCGCGTATTAGAGCACTGGCACACCGGCACTATGACCAACCGCGTCGAAGAGTTGCATTTGGCCGTGCCCAATGCGCTGGTGTATATGAACCACGAAGATGCCGAAGCTATGGGTTTTCGGCGCGGCAGCGAAGTGCGGGTAGTCAGTCGGCGCGGCACCCTGCGCGTGCGCGTGGAAACACGCGGGCGAGTGAAGCCGCCGCGCGGTTTGATTTACATTCCGTTTTTTGATGCAACCCGATTGGTGAACAACCTCACCCTTGATGCAACCGATCCGATTTCGCTGCAAACCGATTTCAAAAAATGCGCGGTAAAAATCGAACTGGTCAGCCTGGCATAAGGAGCTATCCATGAAAAAAATATTCCTGTTAGCCGGCGCGCTCCTGTGTTCGATTTTTGTCGCTACCTTGCACGTCTACGCCGACAACCCAACCGCAAAACTGGATGTGAGTGCGCCCGATGGCATTCGCCCGGGCGGAACCTTAAATCAGGATTTACCCGCGCCTAAAATTCCGCGCGAACGTATCACCGCCGAGCCGAGCAGCCGCAATTATCCCGAGCAGCCGCCGACCATTCCGCACAATATCCGCGGCTACCAAATCGATAAAAATTTTAATATGTGCCTGAGCTGCCACAGCCGCAGCGCCAGCCCCCAAACTGGCGCACCCATGGTGAGTATCACGCATTTTTATGATCGCGATGGTCAAGCACTCGCGTCCGTTTCACCGCGCCGTTATTTTTGTGTGCAATGCCATCTGCCCCAAGCGGATACAAAACCCGCGCGCACCAATGACTTCCAAAGTATTGATGCCCTGCTCCAACAACAATCGGCGGAGTAAACCATGGTTAAACGGATAATTGTTTTCTTGCAGAAATATTGGCAGTTGTTCCGGCGCCCGGCCACTTACATCGGCATGGGTACGCTCAGCATGGGCGGCTTTATCGCCGGCATTATTTTTTGGGGCGGATTTAACACTGCACTGGAATTTACCAACACCGAAACATTTTGTATTGGCTGTCATGAAATGCAGAATAATCCATACCAGGAATTGGCATCGACAATCCATTACACCAACCGTTCTGGCGTGCGCGCCATGTGCTCCAACTGCCACGTTCCCCACGATTGGACGTATAAAATCGCGCGCAAAATGCAGGCGTCAAAAGAAGTCTGGGGCAAGGTATTCGGTACTATTGATACGCGCGATAAATTCCTCGCTAAACGCCGCGAATTGGCCGAGCGCGAATGGGCGCGTTTAAAAGCCAATGATTCGCTGGAGTGCCGCAATTGCCATGCGCTTGCATCCATGGATTTCACCTTGCAATCACCGCGTGCGCAAACTATGCATTCCACCCTGCTCGCCAGCGGTGAAAAAACCTGTATCGATTGCCACAAAGGGATCGCCCACCATTTACCCGATATGGAAGGTGTACCCATGGTGACCCAGGCGTGGCATGAGCAGATGATCAACAATGAATTGATGGAACCCTGGCAACAATTTATTGCGCAGGAAATTGCGGTGGGGAAAAATATGTAGGTTGGAGATTTGTAGGTTGGAACGGGCCGCGCAGGTAAGCGCAGCACCTCCCGACATCTTGCATAAAGGGAATCCGTGTTTGCGGATGTATCGGTGTCGGAAGGCGCCTTCGGCTTACCTACGCGGCCCGTTCCAACCTACAACAGATATTCATTAATACGCGCAATAATCGCCCCAATGCCATTATTGCGCGAGGGAGTCAGATGTTTTTCCAGGCCCAGGGCGCGCAGTTCGCTGTGCAAATCCAGCCCGGTTAATTCCGCACGGGTCTTACCATTGACCTGCACCAACAAGAGCACCGCCAAACCGTTCATCACACTGCTGTCGGAATCAAACGCAAAATAATGCTGCCCGTCTTCTTGTCCATACACCAGCCACACCGGCATCTCGCAGCCGCGGATCAAATTTTCAGTGCGGCGAATATCCGTTTTCACTTTGATCAATTTTCCCCACTGGATAATCAATTTGTACTGCTGTTGCCAGCCATGGGCTGTGCGCAATTGGTCAAGGGAAATAGAACTTAGGTCGTCACGCTGGATCACTGCAGGGTACCGATTCATAAAAGGTGCGCGATTATAAGGTGAACCGACGCTTTTGACTAAGCCGCGATACAGCGATGCAATTACTCAAGCGTAAAAGGATCAACCCAATAGCGTTGGTAATCGCCCTCCACATGCGCAGCATTGACGTTCTCCAAACGGTAGACTTTGCGGTTTTTCAGCTTGGCAAATTCAATGCTGCTCTTGAAATGTTCCAACCAGAGTTTCCGTAATGAGCCGTCCTTCTCTGCCATCGCCAAGCCCTGGTTAACACGCCGGTATAACTGGTCGTTGCTATTACTGATATAAAAAAACCAGGGCATAGGATATTGGAGCACAAAACTTTCGTCGTACTCCAGCTTGCCCAATTCTTTATAGGTTTCGTATTCGTTTTTTAATTCATTGAGGCCACGGCAATACAAATCCGCACGGCCGCCCATGACCATCTTGAATAAACTGGGGTAGGTTTCAAATTCCAGCACCGTGAAGCCATTGCTGCGCAGCACCGCAACATCTGGCCAGCCGGTGCCTTGTGCGATCGTAAACTGGCGCAACTCGTCCAGGCTTTTTGCCTTGGCAACTTTTTCTTTAACTGCCGCATTTACAAAACAAATCCGGTAACTGAGCAACCCTTTGTCGAGGGGATAGTTGATGTAACGGGCGTTGATGGTATCGCCAAACCCCTCGCGATAGGACTCAGCAAACACCATGTTGGGATACTGGTTTTGTTTCATCAATACCAGCAGACGGCGCCATTCGATTTTGGGTGATGGTTGCACTTCATAATCACCGTAACCGGCGCGCGTTTTTTCCAGCGCGAGCGTCAGGAGGTCATCAAAATAATCCCGGCGCAGATCTTCCATCATTTCATTGGTGGGATGGTAAATAAGGATCTGCGCCTGCACCCAAGGTACCAGCGAGAAGGCAATCAGAAAAAAACCGGTGATTCGGATTTTGATGCCCATGGTCTATACCTGATGAGCTTACCCTTATGAAAAAGGGACATTTAAAGTTTAGTGCAATGCCGCCAGAATGCACTTTGATGCGCCGCGATAAAGTCAAACAGACAAAGTGAATCCGCATTTTTATCGCAATTTCAATTATGGATTTTTCGCAAAAACCAGACAAAAGTTATAAGAAAAAAAGAGTTTATAAAGCGACTGTCAGTCAAACAAAAACTGTGCTTTACTTGCCAAAATTCATAAATCAACCGCACCTGTTATGACTATCCAGCACGATATTCTTAAAACAAAAATGCTGGGCGTATTGATTGCTATCACCTTGCTCACACTCATCATCCAGACCCACGGCCCCAAGCGTGTACTGGTGCTCGGTAAAGATTCAGATATCTTTATTGAATCCATCGATGATCGTGGCAACGGCGGAAAATCCATCGCCAGTTTAAGCCGCGATGGCGAAAGCTTTATTCTGGATTGCGCAATCATTGCTTCCGATTACCAATGGCCCTACTGCGAAATCAGTTTTAGTCTGATGGACAAAAATGGCAAGGGTATGGATTTAACCAACTACGAACAAGTTAAAGTCTGGGCCAGGTATTCAATACCCCAGGAGTTTGGCATCCGCTTCCAGTTAATTAATTTTAATCCTGCCTATTCGCGCGAGGGCGATGCCAACTCCTTAAAATATAACGCCATCGAATTATTCGATACCCATGATCGCTACCCGCAAATTATCAATATGCGCCATATGCAGGTGCCAACATGGTGGTTAAGCCAGGGGAGAATCCCACCCGATTATTGGGGGCCGGAATACAATGATGTGCGCGGCGTACAAATTTCTACCGGCGAAAATGTGACAGCTGGTAAATACAGAATGATTATTGAGCGGGTCGAGATCAGCGGCAAATATATTAGCGACCGCAGTTTATATCTCTCACTGCTGAGCCTGTGGACATTGATGGCGCTGGTCTTTTTTGTGACGGCGCTGAGGAAAACCAACATAGAATTGCTCAGCAACAAGCAACGCCAGTTGCAACTGGAAGACCTCAACCGGTTACTGAACCAGGAACAGCGCGAATTGGAACACCGGTTAACACGCGACCCTTTGACCGGTGTATTAAATCGCGATGGTCTGGCCCCCCTGTTTAACCAGAGTTGGAATCCGGATTCACCGCAATTGCTATCGCTGATTTTTATCGATATAGATCACTTTAAAAAAATCAACGATACCTACGGTCACAATATTGGCGACCAAGTCTTGCTTGCTTTTGCCCAGGTATTAAGTGAAAACACCCGCACGCAGGATTTACTGGCGCGTTGGGGCGGTGAGGAATTTGTATTGGCATGCCCGGATACCTCGCTGGACAATGCGGTGGGCCTGGCGGAAAAATTGCGCCGCGCGATTGAGGGGTCGGAATGGCCAAAGCAGTTGCAGGTCACCGCGAGTTTTGGTGTTGCGCAATTGCTTGCAAATGAATCGCCCACCGAATTCATCGCACGCGCAGATAAAGCACTCTATAGCGCCAAAGCCCAAGGACGAAATTGTGTCCGCTCATCAACCCATGGCCCCGCACTATTAGTTGCGGTGAAATAACGCCAGCGTATTTTTCCAGGTTGCTGAAGCAATTTCTGCGGTATCCACACCGCGCAACTCCGCTAATACTTGCGCAACCTGTGGAATATATTCGGGGCTATTGCGTTGCCCTTGCCTGCCTTGCAACGGCATATCCGGTGCATCTGTTTCCAGTACCAAATATTCCAGCGGAATTTTTGCCAGTGCAGCGCGCGTTTTTTGCGCGCGCTCATAGGTGATAGTACCGCCAACCCCGAGATAAAAACCCAGCGCTGTATATTGCTGCGCAATTTCATAGCTGCCGCTAAACGCATGGATAACCCCACCGTAATTTGCCTTGCATTTTTTAAGCAAGGCCAGCAATTCATTGTGTGCCCTGACGCAATGGATAATCAGCGGTTTTTGTAACTGGTTAGCTACATCGATATGGATTTCAACAAGCTGTTGTTGCATCGCTAATGAGGTCGCAATCCTGTTATCCAGGCCGCATTCACCTACTGCCACACATGCCGCACTTATTCCATTAGCCGGATGCTGTATTTCCTGGCGAATAAGTGCGGCAATAGTGTCGCGGGTTGCGCTACCAAGTAGTTGCTCCTGATGTTGTTGGAACCAGGGCTGATGTTCAATCCAATGCGGATGAATTCCCGCAGCATAAGATAACCCCTCATAGTCCGCACATAATTGCGCGGCGCGCTGCCATTGCTCCGGCGTCACACCTGGCATGAGCAAACGGGTAACGCCCTGCGCCATACAGGCCTGCCAGAGTGCAGCGCGATCAGCATTGAACTCGATAAAGTCAAAATGGCAATGGCTGTCAAAAAATTGCATGGCGGTTCCCATAGTTAAAACCAGCTAATAGTTAAAACCAGCTAAAAATCCGCGCGCTGAATACTGTGCCATAATTCACCGACATCCTAAGGAAGAAGGCGATGAAGATATCCACCCTCACATTATTGATTGCGCTCAGTATTAGCGGGCAGGTTTATTCCCAAAATAATGCCCAAAGCAATACCCAAAACAAAATCCAAAGCAGTGTTCACAAGTCCCTGGCCGATACCAGCCTGGAAAAGACACAGGAAGCGCAACCCGGGCAAGGGAAAACACCAGCAGGCAACACCCTGCATGAATGCGTCATTTTATTACATGGACTGGCGCGTACCAGCCAATCCATGCTGCCACTGGACGAGCAATTGCATGAGCAGGATTTCCTGGTCGTCAATGTCGATTATCCCTCGCGCGAATTTCCCATCGCCACCCTGGTTGAAAAAGCGATTACACCGGCACTGGAAAATTGCCGGCAATATCCAATTAGCGGCATTAATTTTGTTACCCACTCGCTCGGCGGGATTTTGGTGCGCTACTACCTCAGCCAGCAAAAAATTCCCGAATTAAAACGTGTGGTCATGCTGGCGCCTCCGAACAAAGGCAGCCAGGTGGTCGATAACCTGAAGGATCTGGCACCCTACGACTGGATTAATGGCCCCGCCGGCAGGGAGCTGGGCACAGATCCCGCCAGCGTTCCCAATACTCTCGGCCCGGTTGATTTTGACTTGGGTGTGATCGCTGGCACCACCACCATTAACATACTATTATCCCTTTACTTGCCCGACCCTGATGACGGCAAAGTCTCTGTGGAAAATACCAAAATCGAGGGCATGCGCGATTTTATTTCACTCCCTGTATCCCACCCTTACATCATGAAAGATAAAGAGGCGATTGCGCAGACAATCCACTTCCTGCGTCACGGACAATTTTTACATACCCCTCCCGCTACTATTAAGAAATAAGGAGTTTTGAATGCGTCACATGGTTCGGTTAAGCATCACTGCAACATTGTTTGTGACACTCTTGTCCAGCAGTGGTTGCAGCACACTGGAGAGCGCTGATCCCTGGCATCGCATCCATTTGGAAGAAGAATTTACCGCAGAGGATTTAACCGATAATTACCAATGGAAGGACTATCTCGCCCAGGAGGAGCGGGTCTTTAAAGAGCTGACCGACAAGTTGGCAAAAGAAGACACCACCAACGGCTATCGCTTTACCCCCACCTCCCAACTCAACCCCCTGTTACAAACCCCCAATTGGAACCGTACATTTACCTTAACACCCAAAAAAATCCGCGCCGGGATCCTGATGATCCACGGCTTGAGCGATTCACCTTATTCCGTGCGCAGCCTGGCGCTAGCCTTGGAACAACAGGGTTTTTTTGTGATTGGATTACGGGTACCCGGACACGGCACCATACCTTCGGCGTTGCTGGATGCAGAGTGGGAAGACTGGGCAGCCGCCACACGCCTGGCAGCACAAGAAGTCAAACGGCAGTTGGGGGATAACCCGGAGTTTTATATTCTCGGCTACTCCAATGGCGGCGCACTTACGGTGAACTATACGCTCGACACACTTGAAGACACGAGTTTGCCCCAACCCAAAAAAATCATTTTGTTATCGCCGATGATAGGGGTGAGCAAATTTGCCGGTTTAACCAAAGCCATGGATATGGTTGGCCATATGCCGTTGATGAGTTCGAGCCGTTGGCTCAATAAAACCCCCGAATACAACCCGTTCAAATACAACTCCTTTCCTGTTAACGCTGGGTGGCAATCCCATCGTTTTTCAACCCATCTGCAAGACAAAATCGCCAAGGCCGGAAAAAAACATCAATTGCAAAAGTTGCCGCCGGTGTTGACCTTCCAGTCGCTGATGGATTCCACCGTTAATACCGATGCCATCGAAAAATATTTTTACCGCTTCCTGCCACAAAACAACAGCGAGCTGGTGCTGTTTGACCTCAACCGCAACGCGAATTTTGTGCCCATCACCAAAGCCTCAGCCAGCACCTTCATGCAAGACACCTTTGGGGCCGGACCACACCCTTATCATTTCGTCAAAATTTCCAACCGCACCAGTTCAACCATGGAGGTCAGCGAATGGCGCCAGGCGCCGGGTGAGTTGAGCATGCAGGAGCGCCCACTCAACCTCGCCTATCCGCCCGGAGTGTTTTCGCTCTCCCATGTCGCAGTGCCATTTTCCCCCAATGATCCAACCTACGGGCTTGAGCCCGACATGAATGAGTTTTATGGCATCCGCTTGGGCAATGTGCAGTTGCGCGGTGAACCCAACACGGTGATTATCAAAGCCTCGGCCGGTATGCGGCTCTACTCCAATCCTTTTTATCCCTATATGCAGGAGCGCATATTCAATTGGCTTGAGGTGCCCGCGCCCTAATGGATACGGCCTACTTATTAAGCAGCTCTAAAAACAAATTCCAGTGTGGCATGGTGTACCTGTTTGCGATCCTTGCCACCCTGGGGGTAGGGCCCTTGTGTGTGATCCGTTACCTCAATGGCGAAGTTGTTAATACGCTGATAGATCTGGTTGTGGTACTGGTTTCAATAGGTAGTGCGATTTATACCTGGCGACGCGGCCATGTGACCCAGCTTATTTCCAACATTACTGCCCTGCTCTATTCGGCTGGCGCGGTGGTGGTCGCCTACCTTAACGACCCTATCTTTGTGTTCTGGCTGTTCCCCGCGCTGCTCGCCAATTTATTTTTGCTCACCGCCAGGGCAGCGCTGGTGGCTAACCTGTCAGCGTTTGTCGCTGCACTGCCCATCACCGTAAAACTGGAAACCCCTACCGAAACTTTTGCCATGTTACTGGCACTGCTGATTTGCAATGGCATGGTCTATGTATTTGCACTCCTGACCAGCAAACAGCAATCATTGCTGGAAGATTTCGCCACCCAGGACCCGCTCACCCACTTGCACAACCGCCGCACTATGGACGAAGCGATGAACCAAAGTGTGGAGGATTTTGCCCGCAACCAAACGCCCGCCACGCTGATGATATTGGATCTGGACTTTTTCAAATTGGTGAACGATAAATTTGGCCACGATATAGGTGACCTGGTGCTGGTGAACCTGGCACAGATCCTCACCAAACGTGTGCGCAAAACCGACCGGGTCTTCCGTTTTGGTGGCGAGGAATTTGTAGTGCTCGCGCGCAATACTTCACTTACTGATGGACTGGTCCTTGCCGAGCAGTTGCGGGCGCAAATTGAAATGGACCTCAAGGATCCGGAAGGTGCACTTACAGCATCTTTTGGCTGTGCCGAACTGCTTGCCAATGAAACAGCGAAAGAGTGGTTTGTCCGCGCCGACAAAGCGGTTTACCTGGCCAAACAACAGGGGCGCAACTGCGTGGTTGCTGCCGATTAGGCCACCCCGCCCTTCGATGTGAACTGGTATCGGCTTTGCGATTCTTTATCCCCTCACTCCGCCCCCTGCGCTATGCTCGCAGCTGAACCAACCGATTCCCAGGGTTATCCATGCAGTCACTGATCAGCAACATTATTGAACAAATTGACCAGATTGTTTTAGGCAAAGACCAGCAGGTGCGCCTGTCACTCGCTTGCCTGTTTGCCGAGGGGCATCTCCTGATTGAAGACCTCCCCGGCATGGGCAAAACCACCCTCGCCCACTGCCTCGCCAAAGTGTTGGGATTGAAATTCGAGCGGGTACAATTCACCAGTGATTTACTGCCTGCCGATATCCTCGGCGTGGCGATTTTTGAGCGCGAACAGGGCGTATTCAAATTCCATCCCGGCCCGGTATTTACCCAGGTATTACTGGCCGATGAAATCAACCGCAGCTCCCCCAAAACCCAGAGTGCCCTGCTGGAAGCGATGGAAGAAGGGCAAGTCACCATCGAGGGCAAAAGTCGCCCGCTGCCCAAACCTTTTTTTGTGATTGCGACGCAAAACCCTTTATCCCAAAGCGGGACTTTTCCGCTGCCCGAATCGCAACTCGACCGCTTTTTGATGCGCATCTCGCTCGGCTACCCCAGCCCGGCGTCCGAGCGCATGCTGTTTGAAGGGGTAGATCCGCGCGCGCGCATCCGCCAGCTCGCACCGGTTGTCACCCATGAACAATTGGCGGACATCCAGATTGCGGTACACCAGGTCAAAGCCAGCGATGCCCTACTCGACTACGTGCAGCGGCTGGTTGCCTTTACCCGCAGCGACACCCAGTTTGCCTATGGGTTATCCCCGCGCGGTGCGTTGGCCCTGCTGCGCGCGGCCAAGGCCTGGGCGCTGATCCACAACCGTGAATACCTGGTGCCGGAAGACGTGCAAACCGTACTGCCCGCCGTGGTCGGCCACCGGGTGCGCGGGCGCGGCCACAGCCAGGACCCGGAACCGCTGGTCAAACACCTGCGCGACAGCGTAAACGTGCTGGGCTAGCCAATGGGCAACCTTCTTCCCTCGTGGCGCGCAAGCTGGGAGCGGCGTTTTTATCGCTGGATCGACCAGCGCACACCGCGCGCGCTCCAGGTGCAGCTCACCCGTAAAAACCTCTATACCTTTCCCAACCTCACCGGCCTGCTGTACCTGCTAATTACACTGGTGATCTGGCTGTTGGGCACCAATTACCAAAACAACCTGATCCTGGGGCTGAGCTACCTGCTCATCAGTATTTTTGTCGTCAGCATCCTGCATGCCTTTGCCAACCTCGCCGGTATCAACATCCGCTTTGTCGGCGCGCGTCCTGCTTTTGCGGGCGATACTGTCGCATTTGTACTGGAACTCCGCTGTCGCCATAAAAGCGGCTGCGACAACCTCGAACTGCGCTGGCCGGGGGGTGAAACCCAAACCATCACCCTCAACCACAATGAGCCGCAACAAGTGGTGGTGCGTGCACCCAGCCACCAGCGTGGCTATTTGCATCCGGGGCGATTGCTGGTACAGAGCCGCTTCCCGCTCGGGATTATCCGCTGCTGGACCTGGCTCAACCTGGATGCAAGCGCGCTTATCTACCCCACCCCCATCATCACCGATGAACCCCATGCACAAGCGAGCAATGGCCGCGAAGAAGGCGGAACCAGCCAGCGCGGCGGGGATGACTTTAGCGGTCTGCGCGATTATCAGGCGGGCGACCCGATCAAGCACATCGCCTGGAAACAATTTGCGCAGGACAAGGGATTATTTACCAAAGAATACGAGGCTTACCTCTCGGCCGAAAAATGGCTCGACTGGGACAGCCTGAACCAGCCACAGGAATTGCGCCTCTCGGGTTTATGTTACTGGGCACTGGAGTATGAGCGGCGGCAGATTCCCTACGGTTTGCGCTTGCCCGGTGTCCTTCTCACCCCCGCCATAGGCGAGTATCACCAACAGGCAACCCTGGCCGCACTGGCCGAATTTAACCTGCCGCACGATCAAACCAGAGAATGGGGCAATCAAACGAAGGAGCCGCGCCATGTCAGTTAAACGGCTGGGCAGATTCCTCAAGCCTCCGCGCAAACAGCAGGCGGAATACCTCGCACGCGACAAACTCGCGTGGTTCCTGGTGATGCAAGCCTTGCTGATATTGCCGCTCTTGCTCAACCTGCCATTCTGGCTCTGGCTGGTGTGGGCGATTGTCGCCTTGTGGCGCACCCAGATGTTCCGCGGCCGCTGGGGCGCGCCCGGCAGGCTGGTCAAAACACTGCTGGCATTGATTTGCGCGGGTGGCCTGTTCGCCAGTTACGCAGGCAAGACCAGCACCGAAGCGATGGTTGGCCTGCTGGTGTGCGCCTTCCTGCTCAAGCTGCTGGAAGTCAACTCAGCGCGCGACGCCCAGTTGCTGGTATTTATCGGGTTTATTATCACCGCCACCCAATTCCTCTTTAACCAAACGCCGCAGGCTGCCGCCTATGGCCTTTTCTGCGTGGCGTTGCTGCTTGCCAGTTGGCGCTCGCTCTACTTGACCCATGAGCAATCCACCGGCCTGCGCTTCAAGCGCGGTGCGATGATCCTGTTACACGCCTTACCAATAATGCTGGTGTTGTTTGTGGTGATTCCCCGTCTCGGCCCGCTCTGGGCAATCCCCAACCAGCAGGCAGCCAAAACCGGCTTTAGCGATAGCCTCTCGCCCGGTGATTTGGGCAATCTCGCGCTCAACCGTTCACCCGCCTTCCGGGTAGAATTCACCGGCCCGCCACCGCCAGCCAACCAGCTTTACTGGCGCGGCCTGGTATTGGATACCTTTGATGGCCGCAGCTGGCGTATGCGCGACGCCTGGGGAGTACGCCCGGTTGATCAGGCCGATACAGCGATCCGGCGCGGATTGATCGACTACAGCATCATCATCGAACCCCACGGCCAGCCCTGGTTATTCAGCCTGATGACCCCGCAACGGGTAGAAAACACCAGCAACTCAATCCGTATCACCGCCGACTCGCTGCTGATGAACCGCATCACCGTCGTCCAACGCATGCGCTACCAGGTCCGCTCGGCGCTACAAATCGACTGGCAAGAAGCACCACAACTCAGCAAATTCCAGCGCGAGTTCTATACCCGCCTGCCGGATAACAGCAATCCGCAAACCCGCGCCCTTGCCAATAGATGGCGCAGCCAACGTCTGGATGACGAGCAGGTCATCGCCCAGGCATTGGCACTGTTTAACCGCGAATTTACCTACACCCTGCAACCACCCTTGCTTGGGCAGCACTCCGTGGATGAATTTCTCCTGCTCAGCAAGCGCGGTTTTTGCGAGCACTTTGCCAGCAGCTTCAGCTTCCTGTTGCGCGCTGCGGGGATACCAGCGCGGGTAGTGGTGGGCTATCAGGGTGGACGCTGGAATCCCCTGGAAAACTACCTGTTGGTCAACCAATCCGATGCCCACGCCTGGGCTGAGGTGTGGCTGGAAGGCCAGGGTTGGAAAATGATCGACCCCACTGCGGCGGTTGCACCCAACCGCATCGAGCAGGGTATAGATGAATCCCTGGGCGAAAGTGACCAGGAACTGGTTGCCAATGCCTGGCAATCCTCGCGACTGTTGTACAACTTGCAGCTACGCTGGGATGCCGCCACTTATACCTGGCAGCGTTGGGTACTGAATTACGACAATGAAGCCCAGGAGGGATTGCTATCCCGCCTGCTAGGCGGTACTGAAAGCTGGCGTATCACCCTCTGGTTAATCGGCCTGGGGCTGGCCGGTGCCGCCGTGTTTGCCTGGGCACTCTTGCGCAGCCACCAAGCTCCATTACTCCGCCCCGAAACCCTGGCGGTGAAAAAACTGGAGCACAAGCTGGCACAACTCGGTTACACCCGCAAAACCGGTGAAACCCTCGGCGACTTTATCCAGCGCGTGCTTTACAGCGAACCACAATGGCAACCCGGCTTAACCCGTATCGCGGGTTTGTTTGAACAGGTGGCTTACCAAAACCAAATAGGGCAATTGCTGGATTTACAACGGGCGATTAAACAATTCCCGCGCTAATGCTGCACAGACGTCCGGCTTGCCCAACTTAATCTCCCCTTAAGTTTCATCTCCTACTCTGCCCCTGAAACATAACTCCAGATCCAGGGGCGCAGTAATGAAAGACCTTTCCAGCAGCTTGCCCGCAACCTCATCATCCAGTTGGCATATGCCGCGCTTGCCGCATATCAGGATTCCCCATTTTGGTCTGCAAACACCCGGCTCACGCGAACGCGCCGCCATAGAGGCTTACATCCATGAGCGCTTTGCCGAGGTGTACCAGGCAGACGTCAGCCATTTCCTGACCAATATCATCAGCCTGCGCTGTGGGGCTGAATACTCGGCGGCAGTGGGCCTGGCGCCCGCCAGTAACGGGAAGTTATTCGCGGAACAATATCTGGATGCCCCTATAGAACAATTGGTCAGCGCCCGCGTTGGCCAGCCGGTAGCGCGCGGCCAGATAGTGGAAATCGGCAATCTGGTATCCACCTGCAAAGGCAGCAGCCTGTTGCTGTTTATCGTGATTGGCGAAGTGATGGAGCGATTGGGTTATAGCTACGTCATGTTTACCGGCACCCGCGAAGTAAAAGCCCTGCTCGCACGCCTGCGCTATTCGCCCGTGGTATTGGGCGATGCAAACCCAAGTGTATTGCCGGATGGCGGCGCCAGTTGGGGCAGTTATTACCATAACCAGCCACAAGTTATGTTTGGTGATAATCGTCCGGCAATAGAGGCTGCACGCAAAAATCCCATGTATCGCGCAACCGTGGCCGCACTCAGCCGCCAGATTGAAAAAATCTGCTCGGGATTTTGCTCCACTGACAGCGCATCAAATAATTCCACGGAGCTGCACCATGAATAAAATCGGCACCATGAATAAAATCGGCACCATGAATAAAATCCTTTCCGCCATTTATTCCCACGCCGCCACTACGCCGGAAAAAATCGCCTTGATTGGGCAGGCAACACAACTGACTTACGCACAACTCGTTACGCATGTCGATGCACTGGCAAACTGGTTAAAGGATCAAGGAATAAACCGTGCGGGTTTGTGGGGCGAAAATTCTCTCGAGTGGATTATTGCCGACCTTGCAGCATGGCAAGCTAATATCACTCTGGTGCCGCTGCCACGCTTTTTTTCTGTAGCCCAATTGCAACATGTCATGACCCAGGCGCAATTACCTTTCCTGTTAACCTGTGGCGATATCGCACCTGTGACCAGCGTGAGTGAAAGGAAATACTCACCTGTTGCCAGTATTTATCTCGATCAAATTCACAGTCATGAAAGCACAACTGCAAATGACTCCACTATAAATGGCACGGTTGCAAAAATTACCTTCACCTCGGGCACAACAGGAACACCCAAGGGTGTGTGCCTGTCCACCGCTGCACTGGAGAAAGTCACACTTGCATTAGCCGAGCGAATTTATGTATCACCCGGTGCCGATACCAACATCAACGCGCATTTGAATTTATTGCCGCTAAGTACCTTATTGGAAAATGTCGCTGGTGTTTATGTCCCGCTTTATCTTGGCAAGCGCGTAATTGCAGTAACAGGGGCATCGTTGGGATTAACCGGCAGCTCGCAATTATCACTGCCAACCTTGTTGCAGGCGCTGCATCAATATCACCCCAATAGTTTGATTTTGTTACCGCAAATTTTGCAGGGTTTTGTCGCCGCCAGTGCGCAAGGTTTTACCTTGCCCGCATCGCTAAAATTTATTGCGGTTGGTGGTGCGCGCACACCAACCACCTTACTTGAACAGGCGCGTGCGTTTGGTATTCCCGTATATGAAGGTTATGGATTATCCGAATGCGCGTCCGTTGTAAGTTTGAATTCGCCCATCGCCGATAAACCGGGTAGTGTTGGCAAACCACTGGGCCATGTCGAGATAAAAATTGATAGCGGGATTATCAAAGTGCGCGGCAACGTATTTAGCGGCTATCTCGGGCAGACAACACCTGCCAGTGAAGAATGGCTGGATACCGGCGACCTTGGTTATATCGATGATGACGGTTTTATTTTTATCACCGGGCGCAAAAAAAACCTGTTGATCAGCAGTTTCGGACGCAACATTTCCCCCGAGTGGATTGAAGCCGAACTATCGCTCTCCCGCACTATTGGGCAAGTAATGGTGATTGGCGATTCACAACCATTTTGCAGCGCAATAGTTATTCCCGCCTCGGTACATATTACCGCAGAACAAATTGCACAGGACATCCGCCGCATTAACCAACACTTACCTGATTACGCCCGCGTGCAAAAATTTATTATTGCAGCAGAACCCTTTACACCGACCAACCAGTTATTGACTGACAATGGCCGGTTACGGCGTGCAGCAATCCTCGGCCAGTATTTACGCGCGATAGCAGCTATTTATGCTGATCCTACTGCTAACTCATCCAGTCATCATGCAGGAGTTGTGTATGACATTTTTTGAACGCTTACAAACAGAAACCCTGGCTGAGCGCAATTATTTATTGAGCGCGCCCATCATCCAGCGCTGCATCGGCCTCGGCCAATTTAGCCTGGATGAATATCGCGAGTTTTTAACCCAAGCCTATCATCATGTAAAACATACCGTGCCCTTATTGATGGCTGTCGGTAGTCGATTACCAGCAGAAAAAGAAAACTATCGCGAAGCAATTGCCGAATACATTGAAGAGGAATTAGGGCATCAGGAATGGATTTTGAACGATATTGCTGCCTGTGGTTTTGACAAGGAAACCGTGCGCGCGAGTCACCCCAACCCCGCCACCGAACTGATGGTGGCTTACGCCTATGACACGGTGATGCGTAATAACCCTATGGCTTTTTTTGGCATGGTGTTTGTGCTTGAAGGCACCAGCATTAATCTGGCAAGCAAAGCAGCAGATATTATCCAGCAACATCTGGATTTGCCGAACCAGGCGTTTTCCTATTTGCGTTCACACGGCAGCCTGGACGTGGAGCATATGGTGTTTTTTGAAAAGTTAATGAATAGCCTGACGGAGCAAAAAGACCAGGACGATATAGTCCACGCGGCAAAAATGTTTTTCAAACTCTACGGCAATATTTTTCGCTCGATTGAAAAATCGTCGACGGTGCAGGTCACCTGACATCCAATAAAATTAATCCACTTGATTCACTTTAATCAAAAGAGACACAAGATGACACTCAAAGGCAAACTCATTTTATTGACCGGTGCCAGCGGTGGTATTGGCCAGGTAATTGCGCGACGGTTGGCTGCGCAGGGCGCGCGCCTCATTTTAGTGGGGAGATCGATACAACAGATGAATGCACTGGCGCGCGACCTGGATATTTTTGTCACCCAAGGGTTTGTCTTGCAAGCGGATATTACCAGCCACAGCGGGCATGAAACCATTCGCACTGCCCTACTCGCATTGCAGGAACCGCTTGATACATTAATCAACTGCGCAGGTATTAATACGTTTGGCATGCTTGAAGATAACGCACCGGAAATGATTGAAAAAATCATTTCCACCAATGTAACCGCCACTATTTTATTAACCCGCCTGGTGCTGCCATTTTTAAATAAAAACACTGGCCGCATTATCAATATAGGTTCCAGTTTCGGTAGTTTGGGTTACCCCGGATTTAGTGTGTATTGCGCCAGTAAATTTGCATTGCGCGGTTTTAGTGAGGCCCTGCGCCGGGAGTTAGGTGATAGCCATATCCAGGTCGCGCACCTCGCTCCACGCGCCACCCAAACCAGCCTCAATAGCGCAGCGGTGTGTGCAATGAATCATGAGCTGGGCAATGCAATGGATGAACCCGAAATCGTTGCTACCCAAGTGGAGTTGATGTTATCGGCAAAAAAAATGAGCGATCGCAATATCGGCTGGCCTGAGCGGCTCTTTTTACGTATCAACAGTATTTTCCCACGCATTATCGACCATGCGCTACATGGAAAATTATCCATCATTCGCCGCCATGCCCAGGCCGTTCCGAAAAAAGAACCAGCACAAAAACCTGATTAACCGCAGCGCCCACCAATAGATTTTCAACCCGTTTATCCTGAAGGTGACCCTATGAAAAAGATGATGCTGAAATTAATCGCACTGGCAATATTCAGTGGGCTTGCTTTAACAAGCTTTGCTAATGAAGCCGCCGATATCCATAAATTGCAAACCCGCTGGGCAGAAATTAAATATCAACTGCCAGAGAACGAGCGGGAAAGCGCCTTTGAAAAACTGGTGGCTGAAGCACAGCAATTACGCACAACCAATGCCGGTGCTCCTTATTTGATTTGGGAGGCAATTATCCGCTCCACTTATGCCGGTGCCAAAGGAGGCCTGGGTGCGCTGGAACAAGTGAAACAGGCTAAAAAATTATTGGAAGAAGCAATAACACTGGACCCTGCCGCCATGAATGGATCGGCCTACACCAGCCTGGGTTCGCTGTACTATCAAGTGCCCGGTTGGCCAGTCGGTTTTGGCGATGATAAAAAAGCCAAGGAAATGCTGTTAAAAGGCTTGAGCTATAATCCGGATGGCATAGATTCAAATTATTTTTACGGCGATTACCTGTTGACGCAAAAAGAATATCAACAGGCCTTGGCTGCCTTTGAAAAGGCACTTAAGGCAGCACCTCGCCTTGGTCGCGAATCTGCCGATGCGGGTCGCAAGACTGAAGTCCTGGCGGCCATGGAGAAAGCTAAAAAACATTTATGATGGATCATCGATACAACAGCAATGGAGCAATAATGGGACATTAATAGCGCCACAAAAATGGAACAACAAGACAATGCAAATATTGCTAGTGGAAGATGATGAACTGCTCGCAGAAGGTATAGTCAGTGCCTTGTCACGCGCCGGTTTTGCTGTAAATTGGTTAGCCTCAGGTAAAGCAGCTTGCACACAGGTTGTCGCAGAGCCACCGGATATAATGCTGCTCGACCTCGGCCTGCCCGATATAGACGGCATTGATATTTTAAAATTAGTGCGGCAAAAAAAATTGCCTACGCAAGTATTAATCCTCACTGCACGTGATAGCACTACCGCTAAAGTCATCGGCCTGGACTCCGGTGCCGATGACTATCTCACCAAACCCTTTGAGCTGGATGAATTACTTGCGCGCTTGCGCGTGTTGGAACGCCGCATTGGCAATGCATCCTCAGCATTGATAAACGTTGGCCCACTGAGTCTAAACACCACACACCACGAAGTATTGCTGGAGGGGACAACACTTAATTTATCGCGGCGCGAATATATGCTGCTAAAAGCACTTGTTGAACATGTGGGTGTAATCCAGACCCGCGAAAGTCTGGAGGCAAAATTATATTCCTGGGGCGATGAAGTCATGAGCAATGCTATTGAGGTTCACATCCACAATTTACGCAAAAAATTGCCGCCGAATTTTATCCGCACATTGCGCGGCATTGGTTATATGGTGCCGCGCCCGTGAAATCGATTCGCGGTTTTTTGGTCATAGTATTATTGGCGCTGGTTACCTTGGCCAATTTTGCTGCAGCCTTACGCGGTTATTTGGCCAGTATGGATGAAGCCGAAAAATTATTTAACCAGCGCATGCTGCAACAAGTTGATTTATTAAATTACGCCTTGCCCCATTGGCAGGAACAAACCCGTGTGCGCACAGAACCGCTGCTCTTTCCTGCACACAAATCCGATACTGAAGCCGTACTTGAATTCCAGTGGATTGCACAGGACGGAAAATTATTGGCGCGCTCGGCAGCCATGCCAGAACAAATGGTAACGCCCTTGGTTGAAGGTTTTCATTTCGTTAATTTCCATCACTATCGCTGGCATGTATTGGTCGCCCCCAGCAGTGACAAATCGAGTTGGTTTATTGTGGCCGAGCGCAATGACCAGCGCTATCGCCTCGCCGAATCCATGATCCTGCAAGCCGTGTATCCCATGGTGCTAGCGATTCCGGTTATCGGCTTGATTATCTGCTGGGTGCTGGGTGTCGGGTTAAAACCGGTGCGCAATCTCGCGCATCAATTGCGTCAGCGCGAAGCGACCGATTTGCACTCGCTCGACCAACAGGATATGCCTGTTGAACTCATCCAGCTGGCACAATCGGCAAATGATTTATTGCGCCGCCTCGATGCCTCCTTTGCGCGCGAAAAACGTTTCTCGGCCGATGCCGCCCACGAATTGCGCACACCTATAGCGGCATTAAAAATCCACTGCGAAAATTTGTTGCAGGAATTGCAACCCGCACCTGCAACAGTGTTGAAGTTAAAAACGGGTATCGAGCGGATGAGTTATTTGGTGGAGCAAATTTTATTGCTCAACCGCACAGCGCCAGATCATTTTATGGGGACATTTGCTCCCCTCAATTTAACCCAACTGGCCAAACAAATCATTGTTGAACACAGTGAGGCACTCGCATTAAAACAGCACCACATTGAATTCAATGGCGATGAATGCTGGATTTCCGGTGACCAGGCTGCACTGACAAGCCTGCTAAATAATTTATTAGGCAATGCGATTAAATACACTCCCGCCACAGGGCATATTGCGATTAATACCTGGTTGAGGGGGCGCAAGGTAGTATTGGAGGTGATGGATGATGGCCCCGGGATTCCCGCCGCTGAACACGAGCGGGTTTTTGACCGTTTCTATCGCTTGGGTGGCGACCGCCACAACTCCAAAACACCAGGTTGTGGTCTGGGTTTATCCATTGTGAAACAGGTGGTGGATTTACACAATGCACAGATTATTTTGACCCAGTCCCGCGCTGAACACGGACTTCTGGTTATGATTACTTTTCCTGGCTATTCCGTTGCAGACATAGACTTGGAAAAGTTACGTCACAATCAATTACCCAATCACAAGGTTACCCCTAATGAAATGGATAATTAACAGTGCTGGCTATATCTGTTTGTTGCTCTGTGCATTTGCACGGGCAGAAGCACCAACCTTTACCATTGAAATACGCGATCATTTATTTTATCCCGCACAATTGGTAATTCCTGCCAATACCAAAGTGAAATTGGTTGTAATCAACCGCGACCCAACCCCTGAAGAATTTGAAAGCTATGAACTCAATCGCGAAAAAGTCATTATGGGCGGAGCTAAAGCAATTATTTTTATCGGCCCCTTGCCGCCAGGCGATTTCCCTTTTTTTGGCGAGTTTAATCCCAAAACCGCGCAGGGTATGATTCGGGTGGAGAATTAATATGGTCGATGCCGTATTGCTGATTTTGCGCGAAGTGCTGGAGGCAGCATTGATCCTCAGCCTGCTGCTAGCACTCAGCTATAAACTCCAATTGCAATTTCGCTGGAGCCTTGTTGCACTGGTTGTGGGAGTTATTGGCTCCTGGTTACTGGCCCATTACGCCTATGACATTGCCGATGCAATGGAAGGGACTGGCCAGGAATTATTAAATGCTGCTTTATATGTGATTGTCATTTTAAGCGTAATCACATTGGGATTATTAATCGTGCCACTGGTTTTTAAAACACCACACGTATTTACAGCACATGAGAAAAACCTTGCCGGAATCAATAACCCATTCGCATCCAACCCCCACCATAAACTGATGTATTACCTGTTTATTATTATCGTCAGTTTTTCCCTGGCGAGAGAGGCATCTGAAATCTGGATTTACCTCTCCGCCTTTACCAGCAAATCCGATTCCCTTTCTTCCGCACTGGTTGGCTCCGCAATTGGTGCGGGCATAGGCATAAGTCTGGGTGCAATCACGTATTATGTATTTGCATTTATGCCGAAAAAAATTTTCCTACCTGTTTTTTTAGTGGTTATTACACTGCTTGCTGGCGGGCTGTCGTTGCAGGTTGCCAAACAGTTAATGCAAATTGGCCTGCTCGATTCTGGCGCCCCGCTCTGGGACAGTTCCTTTTTAGTCAATGAACATTCCTGGGTAGGCGAGTTGTTGTATGCATTGCTAGGTTACGATGCGCGCCCAACGCCTCTACAAGGTGCTTTTTATTTATTAACCATCGCTCCCATTCTATTGGCCAGCCTTTGGCATGCATGGCGTGTTCGCATTGTTATCTCGAGTAAACATTCATGATGCCCACATTCGTAAGTAAGGCAATTATCTTCCTTACACTATTGATCATTGCAATTTTCACACTACCGGTTCGCGCAGAAATGAATCGTGTCTACCATCCCTATGTAGAACAAAATGAACGCGAACTGGAATATGGTTTTACCTTGCGCGACTTGCGTGGCGATAGTGAATTGCTCAATCGCGCCGCACTGGGTTATGCGTGGAATGACAGGATTTTTACCGAGCTCTATGTGCTCACCGAATCCATTACCCATGAAGGTGAACAAGTTCGCGGCTATGAGGCCGAATTAAAATGGCAAATTACCGAGCAAGGAGAATATTGGGCAGACTGGGGCTTACTGCTAGAGGCAGGCACAGCACAGGATATCAGTAGCCATGAAGTGGCCGCCGGCATTTTATGGGAAAAGGAAATCGCTAACCGCTGGATTGCCGCTGCAAACCTGATAGCTGAATACGAATACGGTAAGGATATTAAGGATGAATTCGAAACCGCCCTGCGTGCACAATTGCGCTATCGCCAGAGTGCTGCATTTGAACCGGCACTGGAGCTTTATCTTGATGACCAGGATTCGGCCGCAGGCCCAGCATTTATGGGTACGCTGAAATTATCCAATCACAAACAATTGCGCTGGGAGCTGGGTTTATTGTTTGGCCTGGATGCAGAAACACCGGAAAGCAATCTGCGCGGTGGAATTGAATTTGAGTTTTAATAAAAAACCCCTTGGCGTTAACCAAGGGGTTTTTTATAACCCCGCTCAATTGAGCGTTTTTTTACAGCAGGAGAAAAGACATTAAGCGCGCGCTTTTCTTCTCATCAAACCCAAGCCGAGCAAACCCAGACCAAGCAGGAAAATCGCATTAGGTTCTGGTACATCTACCGGTGTTGGTGCAACAATTTCTTTGGTTATCACATTCAGTGTTGAGCGGTCGATGTAAAAATCGCCCACTACACTTTTGATGGTAACAACCAGGGCACCGTCAACATTCAGCTCAACTAGCGAGCTGAATTCCAAATCGTGGAACCAATTGGTAACCGGTTTTACTTCCGCACCGGTAATTTTTTCCAGATCCAGATAAATATGGATATTCTCCGGGCCGTCTTTTTTACTGGTGTCATCATCGCGGAATTCGATCAAAATACTGGCACTTTCCGCTGAGTCTAAAATAAAACCTTGATCGAGAATATTGTGTGTCCAGGAAAAAATTTCTTTGCTAGACACTAATTTGCCAGCGCCAAAGCTTTCAACATCGGTAATCAGCCCCGCAAAACTGTTTACAGATAACAAGCATGCCGCGGCAACAACAAGGCTTTTCAAACTTTTAATCAACATAACTACAGTTTCCATTTTTGAGTGAGCACCAGGTAGCCACCGCTACCTAACAACATTGCAGGGATAATTAACGTCCGTGAATTACCCTTGCACGAAAACACGCATTCAGGCGTGTTAATTAAACCGCACCGGCCGGACACCTTCACATCCTGCCTGTACAGTTTAAATTCCAGTATCTTTTATAAATGCTTTCTATATTTGCCCGAAACACAGGCACAAAAAACACAAAACCCGATAGTTCGCCAGTGCGAGCTATCGGGGTATTTCATATCAAAGGGAATCAGGTGAACAAATCATCAAGCGCGACTATTTCTTCTTCTGATAAATACCAAACAGCCCAAACCAAGCAACAACATGACTAATGGATTGGATTCCACCAGATTGGCTTTTGCGGTAACCACAACGTCATCCAGAAAATTACCGTAGGTGCCTGAATCGTTGGTGGTAAAAGTGATAGTGCTCACCAGGCTATTAGCCACAAAACTACCGGTGTACTGCTTCCAGCTACCGACCACATGGTCATTCAGCAGCGCCGCGAGGGTTCCCACGCTGAATGAAAACTGCTCGTTGGAATCAACACGCGCACTGTAATAAAAAGAGACGTCGTAGGTTTGGCCAACCACAGTCGCAAAATTCTGGTAGATCGAAAATACACTGCCATCAAACGGATGCGCATTCAGCTCGGCATGCTGCTGGCCTTCCGGTGCCACAACACCCGCCATTTGGTTCCAGATTTCAATATTGTCGCCATCCCAGCCATTCACACTGGCCGATGAAAAATAATTCCAGTTCCCAACCGCCACGACGTTATCTTCAAAACCGCCGTTCACGATAAGATTGGCATTGGCACTGACTGCCAATAAGAGACCTGTTATCACACCCAGGCAGCGGGTGAATGAAAGTGTGTTTACCATAGGGATGTCCTTTTGGAATGCTGGTGAGTGGTTATGGAGCTAACTCCGATCCTTTTGTGTCTTTTGCTTGACATCTGCTGATTACAACTACTTGTCGCTTAAAGCTGCAAAAATTACACCATAAAAATTTTTGTCATTGTAATCAACAATTTAATGATAACCAAATCACACACAATCACATTAAGTGTAAATAATTTCGACATGCCGTGTTTTCTACCAAGGAATAAAGGGATTACAACGTCTAACTACTGGCACCCTTCGGCTGGGTGGCAATCGATAAAAACCAGACTGGAACCATGATGGGAAAAAACCATGAGTGACACGGATCAACCCGGGCTGATCCGTGCGGCGCAACGTGGCGATGGCGAGGCTTTCGAGCAACTGCTCGCAGGCTGCTATGACAATATCTATCGCTTTGCCTACCGCTGGTGTGGCAACCGCACCGATGCCGAAGACATTACCCAACAGGCTTGTATCAAGCTGGCCCAGAGCATTGGCCAATTCCGCTTTGAAGCGGCCTTTGGCAGTTGGCTGTATCGACTGGTGATCAACTGCGCGAAGGACTGGTACAAAAGCCAGAACCGCCACCAGCACGACAATATCGACGACTGGGTCGAACCTGAAGGGGCACCTGACCGCAGTGCGGAAAACAGTATCTACCTGCAACAGCTATTGCGCTTGCTCGACCAGATGGCAGAGGGGTTTAAGGAGACTGCACTGCTGGTGCACGGCGAAGGTCTCAACCACGCCGAGGCCGCTGAAATACTGCAATTGAAGGAATCCACCGTCTCCTGGCGGCTCCACGAAATTCGCAAGCAACTTCAGCTTCTGCAACAACAGTCCGACGGAAGTTGGGAGTTTTCCCTATGAAAAAAAAGTCTATGAACAAACACGATATGAACGAACAGGATCTGCAACAACTCTTGCAACAGCAGCCACCCGCACCCGACGCTGACACCAAGGCCCGTCATATGGCCGCGGCTATGGCAGCCTTCAAGGCGCAACAAGATTCAGTCGCTGTCGATTCATCAGCGGTGGAAGATTCGACAAGTACCGAAACGGCGCTTCCAAAAAATAATTCAAATATTCTCCAAGGATTTTTACAGCGCCTGCGTCTTACCCGTGACACCAACCATCACGGGACTAACGCCATGAACAGCACCACAAACAGCACCATTAACAACGCCTCCAATAACCGCTTTGATAATCGCCCCCTCTGGCAAAAACCCGCTCTGATTTCCGGTATTGCGGCATCCAGCCTCGCGGTACTCGCCGGTGTGGCTTTTATGCAACATCTGACCATCGACCCTACACCAGCCGATTTGGCTGCACGAATTGCCGCGCAAGCACCCGCGCCACTGGCTGAACCTCCAACAACAAAAGAGGCGCTGGATGAAGTGCAAGTGATCCCCATTATTGACGATACCCCTGTGGAGCTTGAGGTTTCCACCCAATCCTACGCCGAGGCAGAGTCAGCAGCAGCCACTGCACAGATGGAAAAACGCCAGGCAGAATCGAAAAAAATGGAAAGGGCAGAGATGAAGGCAGCAAAGGCAACGGAAACATTGCAGCGCGATGCACAAAGCAAAGCTGAAGTAGCCCGTGCTGCGGGAGCGCCAATGGCAGCAATGAAAATGGAAGCCGCCGATTCCTTCGCACAACCCGCGACACTCTCATCGCCGGTAGCAGTGGCATCACCACCAGTCGCTGCACCTGCACCAGTGGCAAGCTTGCAGTCAACAGCGGATATGACGGCACAAGCACCACAGGAATTCCGCGACCGCTTTGAAGATTTCAAAGAAAACGCAGTGGTCGCCGCAAGTGAAAATCCTGTTTCGACTTTTTCTATCGATGTCGATACTGCGTCCTATAGTTTTGTGCGGCGCATGCTCAACAACGGCCAGTTGCCGGAAAAAGATGCCGTGCGCAGTGAGGAGTTGATCAACTATTTTGATTACGCCTATCCAGCGCCGCGCGACCGCACAACCCCCTTTGCAACTTATACCAGCGTGATGGATTCGCCGTGGAAAACAGGCAATAAATTAATCCATATTGGCATCCAGGGTTATCAATTGGCGGCGAGCGAAATCCCGCATTCCAACCTGGTGTTTTTACTGGATGTATCTGGCTCTATGGATGAGCCGAGCAAATTGCCGTTGGTTAAACAATCCATGGGGTTACTGCTCGACACACTCAAACCCGATGACACTATTGCGATTGTTGTCTACGCCGGCGCGGCGGGTACTGTACTTGAACCGACAAAAGTAAAAGAAAAAACGAAAATCCTCGCAGCATTAAATAATTTGCAAGCGGGTGGCAGCACCGCCGGTGCGGAAGGTATCGCCCTCGCCTACCAATTGGCGGAAGCGAATTTTAATTCCAAAGGCGTCAACCGCATTATCCTCGCCACCGACGGCGATTTTAATGTCGGCCAAACCGGCGATGAAGCTTTGCAGGATTTTGTTGAACGCAAACGCGACAAGGGAATTTATTTATCCGTACTCGGTTTTGGCCAGGGCAACTATCAGGATGAGATGATGCAAACCCTGGCGCAAAACGGCAATGGTACTGCGGCCTATATCGACACGCTCAGCGAAGCGCAAAAAGTATTGGTGACCGAAGCCACATCGAATTTATTTCCCATCGCCAATGATGTAAAAATCCAGGTGGAATTTAATCCTGCGGTAGTTAAAGAATATCGCCTGATCGGCTATGAAACCCGCGCATTGAACCGCGAGGACTTCAACAACGATAAAGTGGATGCCGGCGAAATTGGCGCAGGCCAACGTGTCACGGCAATTTATGAAATCACCCCCGTGGGTGCAGCAAGTGGTTTACTGGAAGAGAGCCGCTACCAAAAAGAAAATAAACCGGCGGCAGGAAAAAACAGCGAATATGCCTTTTTGCGCTTGCGCTACAAATTGCCGGGTGAAAGTAAATCCAACCTGATCGAAACACCGGTCACACTGGACGACAGCAAAAAAATAAATGCGACCTATCAACAGGAAGTGAATTTCGCCACCGCCGTAGCCGGTTTTGCACAACTGTTACGGGGCAGCCACTATGCCGGTGATTTTACCTACGACAAGGTAATTGCACTGGCGCAGGCCAACAAAGGCAAAGATGAATTCGGCTACCGCACCGAGTTTGTACAGTTGGTACGCAAGGCGAAAATGGCGCAGTAAAATAACAAAAGGCGCTCGTCGAGAGCGCCTTTTGTATTCAGGATTTATTTCTTAGTTCCGTTATGCTCGGTAAAACTCTCGCTCACTTTTTTCAGCAGCGCTTGTTGTTTCTCAAAGTTTGACGTTAATGTCCAGGCATAGATCACACTAAAGTGGCTGCCACTATCGATGGTGGTCATCACATAGGTAACTTTTAGATTATCTGCTGTGGCTGTTACGACTTGCTGCTGCGCCGACATACCATTGATGATCAAATCCCGCGACGGCACTTTGACTTGAAAATTTTTGGTGGAGCTTTCGAGCCCTTTTACCATTATGTCTGTGTAATAACTGAGCGTCACAGACTCATCAAGGTCTACCTTGCTCTCGCGCAAGACAACGGCGAATACATTATCACGCACATTGGCAACACCAATATCGGCTTGATCATTCAAGCTGTTATCACTTTTCCAACTGGCAGGTGTAGTCAGAGAAATAAATTTATCGCTGCTGTAGGTGCGTACATTGGCATTCGTACTATTGCCGCCAGATTGATTGGCTTCCGCATTATTGTTGCCACTGCGGCACTCAGGTATACGATTTTTATCAACCATAGTACCTGTTTTGCAACTCCAGACAATTTCACTACCTTGCCGTGCAGGTGTCCAAATAATCGTGTTATTAGTTTCATTTAAACTGGGGATACGGAAGCTGACAATCAGCTGCGCCCCTTCACCCAACTTAATGGAAGAAATAAATTCGTTGCTGATATCGTCCGGCAACCCGGCCAATAGATTTTCACTCGGCAAAAAATCTTTCTGCTTAATAACCTCAGCTACTTTTAGACGGGTTTCATTAATAAGTGGTAACGCCGCCTGTACTTTGGCACGCGTGGTGTAATCCTGGTAAGCAGGTAAAGCAACAGCGGCGAGAATACCAATGACCGCCACAAGAAAAATTGCACCAACAACCAACACTATTGCCATGCCTGCCCCACGTGCAGGTACCTGGCCATATTTTTGATTCCAGCGCTCATTGGATGTAAACCAGAATACAAATGCTTCAATGAAGGAAACAATACTGGGAATGAATGTGCCCCAAAAAATAAGGTAGAAAATCCCCCACCACTGCCCCAGATAAAAACGATGCACACCTAAACCACCGAGGAAAAACGCCAGCACGCCTGCCGTTGCTTTTTCCTTGCGATAAACCTGTACTTGCGGTGCGCGGCAGTAAGGGCACTGCGCCAAGCCAGGAGCAATACCCCTGCCACATTTATAGCAAAAATAATCAGGCGAATGACTGCTCGCATTGGGTGCCGAATAAGGTGAATGATAGTGTGGATTGTCGCCGGGTGCGGATGCAGGCGCGTCATCTTCAACAGCAGGAGTCAATGCTGTGGGTTCCACTGGTGCAATCGTCAAGGCAGGGCGCGGTGCAACAGGGCTTAATGCTTCGCTGGGAAATAATTGTTCGCCGTGAGTCACCAAATCACATCGGCCACCGGCTTTGTGGATTGCGGCTTTATATTTGGCAGCGGTTGCTGCATCGACATCGGCTTTAAGTAAACTGCGCGATTTGCGCAGCATTTTTTCAATGACGGGAACTTCTTTTTTGAACGTGGCGGCAAGGTTGCGCACCAGTGTTGAACGATCAATACCCGGTTGAGGTTCACCGAGCAAATAAATATCCAGTCGCGCATCAGACATTAGCAGGCATCCTTTTATAAACCTGCGCGCGGCCCAATGCGCGCGCGAGTTAATTATTGATGCACCATCTTAGCTTTTGTAAGGCAGGCTTCCAAGATAATCCTTCTTGCCAAGGTCAACACCATTGTGGCGCAAAATGGCATAGGCAGTCGTCACATGGAAAAACACATTCGGAGTTGCATGCTGGAGGGCGAACTCAAGGCCAGTAAGGTATTTACCGTCCCAACGCGGATGAGAAATATGGCGCTCGGCGACATCGGCAAAATCTTCAGGTTTAAAACCGGCAAGATAATCCTGCACGGATTTAATGCGGGTTTGTAATTCAGCGACGGTAGTTTCATTATCGGCATGCACAGGGGCAGCCGCTACTTTGTCTGTCAAACGTGCAGCACAGAATTTGGCAGTATCACATGCAATTTGCACTTGGCGGATCAGATTGAATTGATCTGGGGCAAGACGAGAATTCAACAATACACCAACATCAAATTTTTTTACCTCAGCATAGGCGGCACCTTTGTCAAGAATGGCACTGAGGTTGCCGAGCGTCTTGCTGAATTGCCCAACGATAAGTTCATAAAACATAGAGTTCTCCTTTAAGGTAGCTGGATAGCTGATACAACAATGAATATTCGTTGTGTGAACCGAACATGTGGATTTAAGCGATGTGGGGCTGTGGGTACACCGATTCAATCCCGGCAACCAAATTGCTTCTATAAAAAAATGTAAATAACCCGGCATTGATTGCATTGTTTTAACATCAGCCAATATAGTTATTCCTCATCCACTGACGAATTCTTTTGCCCATGCCCCATAACATCAGCCTTATCACTACCATCGCCGCCGGCCTCGGGCTCGCCATGATTTTCGGATTTTTGGCCACCCGCCTGCGCATGCCGCCACTGGTTGGCTATTTGATTGCCGGGATTATGGTCGGCCCCTACTCACCCGGTTTTGTGGCCGATATGGAGTTGACCTCGCAGTTGGCCGAGATAGGTGTGATGCTGCTGATGTTTGGAGTCGGCCTGCATTTTTCAGTGCGCGACCTGCTCGCCGTCAAGCGCATCGCCATTCCCGGTGCACTGGTGCAAATCGGCATAGCAACCCTGTTGGGGGCAATTGCCGGCTATTGCTGGGGTTGGCCGATGGGGCAATCAATTGTGTTTGGCCTGGCCCTGTCGGTAGCGAGCACCGTGGTGCTGCTGAAAGCATTGGAGGCGCGCGGAGTACTCGACAGCATTAATGGCCGTATCGCCGTGGGCTGGCTGGTGGTAGAAGATTTGGTGATGGTGCTGGTATTGGTACTCCTGCCCGCGCTGGCAACCCTGATGGGCGGCACCCTGCCCGCCGATGGCCATCACACCAGCGACCAGAGCGTAGGCATGACTGTGCTGATTACCCTCGGCAAGGTAATCGCCTTTATTGTATTTATGCTGGTGGTAGGCAAACGCTTGTTGCCCAAATTGCTCTGGTGGGTGGCGGGCACCGGCTCGCGCGAGTTATTCAGTTTGTGTGTCATCGCTACGGCTGTAGGTGTGGCTTATGGATCGGCGGCGCTGTTTGATGTGTCTTTTGCGCTGGGTGCTTTTTTTGCGGGCATGATGTTGCGTGAATCGGAATTCAGCCACCGCGCCGCCGACGATTCACTGCCACTGCGCGATGCCTTTGCGGTACTGTTTTTTGTCTCGGTCGGTATGCTCTTTGACCCACACATCCTGGTCACTGAACCGCTCAAGGTATTGGTGGTGGTCGCCATTATTATGTTTGGCAAAACCATTGTGGCTGTCGCGCTGGTATTGGCCTTCCGCTATCCACTCAACACAGCCTTGACTGTAGGGGCGAGCCTTGCACAAATCGGTGAATTCTCGTTTATCCTCGCGAGCCTGAGCATGAGCTTTGGTTTGATGGACACTACAGCGCAGAATTTGATCCTGGCGGGTGCTCTCGCGTCCATTGCCCTCAACTCGGCGATTTTTGCCAGCCTGGAACCCTTACAAAAATGGATTCGCAAGCGCTCGGCGTTTGCCCGCTCCCTGGAATTGCGCGATGACCCACTCGCGGTATTGCCGATGAGTACCGACGAATCTTTTTTATCCGGCCAGGTGGTTTTAGTTGGTTATGGTCGTGTTGGTAAACGCATTGCAGGCATCCTCGACCAACACCATATCCCCTACGTGGTCGCCGATACCAATCGCGATATTGTTGAACAGCTACGCGCAAAAAATATTCCCGCCGTGTGTGGCGATGCCGGTGACCCGAATGTGCTGATCCAGGCACATATCGCCCAGGCAGGTATGCTGGTTGCCGCCACATCCAATACCTTTCATGTACGGCAGATGATTGATATAGCGCGCAAGCTCAACCCTAAAATTGAAACCGTGATCAGAACCCACAACGAAGAAGAAGCGGAGCTGTGGGTAAAAGAAAATATCGGCCGGATATTTTTAAGCGAGCAGCAATTGGCCAGTGGCATGGCAGAACATGTACTGCAACGCATGGGGAAAAATAATCAGCACAACGCCCATTAATATTTTTCAGTGGTGATACGTAATAATACAAAGGGTACAAAATAAAAATGGGCTAAAAACATTAGCCCATTTTTATTTCTGGATGTCATTGTTGTTTTATCAATTACTGCGCATTCTCTGCATCGATAGCATCATCCACTTCGGTGGGAGATAAAATTTTCGGCTTGTCAGCTTGTGTCGGTTTGGTAAATGTCTCGCTGCTTTTTATCAAATTGCTGCTGTCAATTCCCACACCACTGCCAAGCGCTTCGGCCACCGCTTTTTTAAGCACAATAATCGCGATGCGGCGGTTGATAGGTTCACCGGGCTTATCAACCAGCAAGGGCGCTGCCGACCCCATCCCCTGTACAGTCGCCACCTTGCCTTCCGGATAACTGCCTTCGAGCAAAGCGCGGCGCGCCGCATTGGCGCGATCGGCCGACAATTCCCAGTTGGTATAGGTAGCACCTGCACCATAGGGTGTTGCATCGGTATGGCCGGTTACACTGATTTTGTTTTGTACTTTATCCAAAATAGGAGCCAGTGCGTGCAACACCTCGGACGACCAGGTTTGCAAATTGGCACTGCCCACATCGAACATGGGGCGCTGGTCTTTATCGACAATTTGAATGCGCAACCCCAGCGCCGTGAAATCAATCAGGATTTGATCTTTGATTTGCTGGAATACAGAATCCAGCGCATTGATTTCAGTTTCCAATTGTTTTTTCAATTCTTCCAACTGCTGTGACTCAATGCGTTCCATTTCTTTTTTCAGTTGGTCATCAGTCATATCCTTGATGTTATCTTTGGTGGCTTCCTGGTCATTTGCAGCTTCATCATTAGGATCTTCGGACTCGGTCTGGGGTGTAGATTTATCCTGACTAATGACACCCAGGTCCGCTCCACCCTCACCGACAATAAATTCGCTGCCCGGATCTTTAAAGTGTGCGGCTATGGCTTTTTGTTCTTCTTTTGAGGTGCTGCCGAGAATCCACATCAATAAAAAAAACGCCATCATGGCGGTCATAAAATCAGCGAGCGCCACTTTCCAGGAGCCGCCATGGTGCCCATGGCCATGCCCCTTTTTCTTTTTGATGATGATGGGTTGCTGATTCGCGCCCTTTTCCATAACCCTCTGCCCTTACTTCTTGCTGGCGCGATATTGTTCTTCCAACTCCTGGAAGGTAGGGCGCACACTGTGGAACAGCACTTTGCGGCCAAACTCCACAGCGACTTGTGGGGGAACACCGTTCATGGAGGCAACGAGTACAGCCTTGACGCATTCGTAAGCGCGCGATTCATCGCGCACTTTGTGGTTGAGGTAACTGGAGAAAGGCGCAATAAAACCGTAGGCAAATAAAATCCCGAGCAGGGTTCCCACCAGCGCGGCCGCCACTGAGGCGCCAATCTCTGATGCAGGACCACCAATTTTGCTCATAGTGATTACCACCCCCAGTACCGCCGCAACAATACCGAAACCGGGCAAGCCATCGGCCGCATTCTGGATCGCACCAGGAATCAGGCTTGCCTCCTGGTGATGGCCATCCAACTCCTGCTCCATCAAAGCTTCCAGTTCATGCGGCGCCATATTACCCGCCACCATGATGCGCAAGTAATCGCAAATAAATTCCACTATATGATGGTCTTTTAAAATTTCGGGATAATTACCAAACAGCGGACTGGTATCCGGCTCTTCAATATCGCCTTCAATGGCCATCAAGCCTTCGCGACGGGTTTTATTGAGGATGTCATACAGCAGAGTGAGGATTTCAAGATAAAACGTCTTGTTGAACTTTGAGGGGGTCAGGAGTGCACCCGCTGACTTGACCACTCCGATGGTGACCGAGAGCGGGTTGCCAATAATCATTGCACCCAATGAGGCACCGCAGATGATCATCACTTCAATCGGAGACATCAGCGCCAACGGATTACCGCCATGGATGGTGAAACCACCAATCACACAACCCAGGACGACGATAATCCCTAAAATAATATTCACTCAACAACCCTCAAAAAAGCGGCCCCAACAAAACGGCCCCAAAATAGAAACAGGTAAAAGCGGCAATATCGCTCAAATTACCTACAAGCAAGATGCAGCAAGAATTGTCAGCACGGTTTGAGTATAGGCAGGTTGATTTGAGGTTCAAGCAAGCACGATGAATTAGGCGCGATTGACCTACCCCATGCCATCGCCGACACTGACACCCTCACACAACTGCACCGACAAATCACACTCCACATCACACCAACTACCCCTACAAACAGGTTTACGCAATGAACATTAATGAACTCTCTCCCACCCAGCAGCAAGCGCTGGAAGCCGCCGCGTTTCGCCGCTTGCTGGAACATTTGGACAGCCGCAAGGATGTACAAAATATCGACCTGATGAACCTCGCCGGTTTCTGCCGCAATTGCCTGAGCAAATGGTATGTAGCGGCAGCCAAGGCTGAAAATATCGAATTGGATTATGAGGATGTACGCACACGCATTTACGGTATGCCCTACGCAGAATGGAAAGAAAAATACCAGGTAGAAGCCAGCGCTGTGCAGTTGCAGGCGTTCCAGCAGGCTGCATCGCAGGATAAATAACGCGCGGCCAAACAGGTAACCATCATTCCCGAACAAGGGAAAAACTTGTCCGGGAATGCAGCATCACTATTTCAACTGATAGGCAGTGACAGTATTTTTAAAAAAGTTGGGCACAAAAATCTGCTGGGTACTGGGATCAAAACCAATATCGGCGGTGTTGATTTTTTGTGCCAGGGAATTGATCAATAACTCGATTTTGCCGTCGCTATAGACGTAGTACACCAACCCGCCCCAGCAAGAGACAATAAATTCACCGCGCTTGGTCATCTCTATACCATCGATATCCTGGGCAAATCCCTTGGCCAGGGTCAGCGGTTTTTTATCCGCACCCACCAGCAATAACGCCGGGCCAGACCCCACGATCAAATTGGAACCAAAGACTTTCAGGCCATTGGCATTGCTTATATTTTCCAGGTAGACGCTGGCTTGGTCCTGCTCGATACGATGCACTTTGTTCGTGCGGGTGTCCGACACAAAAACAACACCACTGGAGTTTGTGGTGACATCGTTTAAAAACACGGCCCCCGGGATAGGGATCTTTTTAATGAGCTCCCGCTTTTTGATATCAATCACCACCAGCTCGGTGATATCGGCCACATACAAACGGTTTTGGTAGACCGCCATCCCCTTGGGGGCATTGAGGCCAGTAAACCAGTCCTTATCAATCACCTCCCCCTCAGTTGTCAGAGCGGCAATCCCGCCTTTGCCATCAACCGCATCACCCTGGCCGTCAATCAGACTCACCAGAAGGTAAGATTTTTTCTTATCGGCAAAATAGAGTACGGATTCGGGAGTGGGCAAATCAGGGGTTATCCAGGTTTGTTCCAATTTGTGTTGTGGTTGCGGTTGCGGCTGCGTTTGAGCCTGGACCGACAGGCTGGTCAGCGCCAACAAGTAACATACTAGTTGAAGTGTAATATGATCTCTCATAGCGATACCTCATTATTGTTGTGGTGTTAGTGTTCATTATCCAACTGCATCCTTCACTCGGACCGACCACTCCTTAACCATAGACCAATGTTGCCATTGGCGATTTAGATACCGCAAAATTCTTTACATAACCTTGCTCCAACGTTACCGGATCGCATACCGGCAGGTTACTTTTCAGACGGCAAATAAAATATTCAGGTGACACATAAAATAAAAAGAAGCGACAGTGAAATCATTGCGCTTGTATGTCCTAAGCTCTACCCTAGCAACAACCTGACAGATGCCTGCTAATAACCCAATTCCTGATAAGCCCAATAACTTATGAAAACCAGTGCCGATAAACACGCACCAAAAGCCAAAGCCACTATCAAAGATGTTGCCAAACTGGCGGGCGTCTCCTTTAAAACCGTCTCGCGGGTAATCAACAAAGAGGGCACCGTCGGCCAGGAATTACAGGATAAGGTCATGCAGGCCGTCAAGGCGCTGAATTACCAACCCAACTTATCGGCACGGTTACTGCGCGGCGCGGCATCATCCATTGGTTTTATTTACGACAACCCCAACAGCAATTACGTGATCGATATGCAAAAGGGGATTTTGGGCGAGTGTCGTCGCCAGGGTTATGAATTAGTGATCCACCCCTGCAATTCCAAAGCCGATGACATCATCGACGAAGTGCTCAATATGGTGGATCGCAGCCAGGTGGGCGGATTGGTATTGACGCCGCCGATGTCCGAGATGCCGGAGGTATTGTCCGCGCTAGGCAGACGCAAAATTCCCTTTGTGCGCATCCTCTCCGGCTCACAAGCACCGGATAAAAAAGGCCCCTGCATTTTTATCGACGACCGCACAGCCGCCTACAAAATCACCCAATACCTGATTGACCTCGGGCATAAGGCCATCGCATTTTTGGGTGGTGAAGAAGCGCACAAATCGAGTGGCGAACGTCTGGAGGGCTACAAGGCCGCACTCAAGGCCAACAAAATTACGCTCGACAAAAAATTAATCCTGCCCGGTGAATACTCGTTTGAATCAGGGGTAAAACGTACGCGCCAGTTACTCTCCTCCAATTTAAAACCGACCGCTGTGTTCGCCTGTAACGACGAAATTGCAGCGGGCACTTTGTTTGCTGCACGTATCCAGGGGGTGGATGTTCCGCAACATTTATCCATCGTCGGCTTTGAGGATAGCCCCTTCTCCCGCCAGGCCTGGCCGAACCTCACCACCGCGCAGCAACCCAATACCACCATTGCTGAACGTGCAACCGGATTGTTGATTGATACCATCCGTGCCAACCGCGATGTGGAAAGCGAAGGTTTTTATCCGCAATTAATTGTGCGTGATTCAACTTGCCCTGCGCCCTCCAAACGTTAGGCACAACAAAAAATAAAATCGCCGTAAACATGCCTCAATAAAAAAGGCCGACTTGCATGCAAGTCGGCCTTTGTGTTTTTGCTACCGAAATCACGCGCGCCCCAGGCGCTCCAGCAATTTCTGGTTTTCCACTTCAATGTGTTTGTAAAAATCCACATCCGCCAATTGCGATGCAGCAGCGTCATCAATCACCAGCACCACTTGCTCATGCAATTGCAGCGCCGATGCCGGGCATGCGGCAGTCAAAGGGCCTTCTACAGTAGCTTTAATCGCTTCGGCTTTGTTTTCACCCGTCGCTAACAACACCACTTTTTTCGATTCAAGAATTGTCCCTATCCCCATGGTGATGGACAAATGCGGTTGGTATTCATCGGGACCAAAAAAACGTGCGTTATCGTCGATAGTTGCGCGAGTGAGGGTTTTGATGCGCGTGCGCGACATCAGGGATGATGATGGCTCATTAAAACCAATATGGCCATTGCGCCCAATACCCAATAACTGGATATCAATACCGCCTTTTTGTTTAATCGCTGTTTCATAAAGTGCGCACGCGGTAAATGGATCTTCGGCATCGCCCGGCGGAACAAAGGTCGAATCCTTATCGATATCCACATGGTCAAACAATTGTTGATTCATAAAATAGCGGTAACTTTGTGGGTGGTTTGAGGGCAACCCCAAATATTCATCCAAATTAAAGCTGCTGACTTTCTTAAAAGAAACGCGACCGGATTGGTAAGCACCAATTAATTCTTTGTAAAGTGCCACAGGTGTAGAACCGGTTGCGAGCCCCAATACTGAATCAGGCTTACGGCTGATTTGTTTAATAAAAATATTGGCGCCGTATTGAGCAACTGCCGCCGCATCTTTCAAAATAACAACTTTCATTGAACACTCCAGTGAGTGGTATTGGCCGAAAAATTAAATATGGACTACTAAAAAATATACTTAAGGAACATTAGAAAAATATGCTTAAGCAACACTAGAAAAATATGCTTAAGCAACACTAGAAAAATATATTTTCGTCATACCCGCGAACGCGGGTATCCATATCAATCAACAAGCTGGATTAGCTTCGCTGGTCTACGGCTCCTGCTTTCGCAGGAATGACGAACAAGTCAGCGCAAAACCACATCAACCATGACGTAAAAAATCACCCGCACCCCAGGTGTGGGTTACACGATAGTCATCAGTAAAATGCACTAAATCCGCACGATAATTTGGCTGGATACGCCCGAGATAATTATCCACCTGCATAAATTCAGCAGGATAAAGCGCAGCCATGCGCAAACTCTCAGCCAGCTCCATACCAACCCATTGTGTATTCAACCGCACCGCATCAATCATGCCGATGGCACTGCCCGCCAAACGGCCTTCTGCATTGACCAGGCAGCCATCTTTTTCATAAATTGTTTCACCGTAAATCTGGAACGATTTTTCCGGTGAACCTACGGTGGACATAGCATCCGTCACTAAATACATTTTGCCTTTGGGTTTTGCTGCACAGGCGATACGTGCAGATGCAGCATGTACATGGTAGGTATCGATAATAATGCCGCACCAGCTATTAGGATCCTCCAACGCCGCACCCACAACACCCGGCTCACGCCCAGTGGTTGGGCGCATCGCATTGTATAAATGGGTAAAACCGGAAAGACCTTCCTTAAGTGCACTCACGACTGATTCGTAATGCGCATCGGTATGGCCTGCACATACAACAACACCCGCAGACGTTAATTGTTTGATTTGACCGGGCGCTGCATGTTCAGGCGCAAGCGTGAGCATCACTTTAAAATCGTGCTGGCTTTTCACCGATGCAACCAGCCAATCAATATCAGCTTGCTCCATTTCACGAATGTAGCGCTCGTTGTGCGCACCGCGCCGCGCCATATCAAAAAATGGTCCTTCAACATGGACACCCAATACACCCTTCATCCCGGCCGCTACTGCGTCAGCTACAGCTTTTACACCAGCCTGATGCACCTCACGCGTATCGCTGATCAAGGTTGGCAATAATGAAGTAGTACCGGTGGGGCGATGGCCATCCAACATGGTTTGGATAGCACTGACACTGGTATCGTTAGTAAAAAATGCACCGCCGCCACCATTGACTTGCAAATCGATAAATCCGGGGGCGATAACACCGCCATTCAAAACAATTTGGGGAATAGCGGAATCCAGGTCCACAATTGGAACCAATGCCGATATTTTTTCGCCTTCTATTATTAGCGCATAATTTTCCAGGAATTCATGCCCGGTAAAAATGCGTGCGCCAACTAACGCTTGTTTCATAACAGCACCTGTAAAAAATAACTTGCCGCATCAACTACACACATGGCGCTACAAACTGACAATGCGTTTATAAATTTTTATAAACTGATAATGCCTTTATAAACTGATAATAATGTTGCGCTTGTGCAATACCCAGGCAACAAACCACAAAACACCCACCATCAGGAGCGCAAACAGCAGCGATGCAAAATAAGGGTCGGCAAAGGTACGGAACGCACCATAAAGCGCACTATAGGCAGTCTCGCCGCCAACCGGAATCAAATAGAGTGTAGTTGCCAGTAATCCCGACAAGACATAAATAAACAACGGATTTTTGCCGATAATTTCAAAGCCGTGATACACAGGTTTTAGTGTGTTGGCTGCGCTTGATTGCTCCAGTTTGACCAATAAAACCAACACCAGGATCGCCACACCGCAGGTCAACAATACAAAGGGACTGGTCCACAGGGATTTATTAATCGGGAACACTGTATTCCACAAAATCGCCGCACCAATCAACGCCAGTGCCGATACAAATAAGCGACTCAGGGCAGCTTCTTTATCAGCACTCGCCAATAAAACCCGTGTTGCTTCAAAACCGATAATCACATTCACGATGGATGGAAATGTACTGAGGATACCTTCCGGATCAAAGGGTATACCTTTGCCCTGCCACAGATGGCTCGCGCCCAATACACTTAAATCAAACTGACGCACGATATTGTGTTCGAGGCTGTAAGGATCGGCAGAAATATTCAGCAGCGCCCAATAACCCACCAACAAAATTGCGCTAATAATAACGCGGCCGGTAAAACCAAAATACAAAATAATAAATGCGGCAAAGCCATAGGCGAGTGCAATGCGCTGTAACACACCCAACACTCGCCATTGATCAAGGCCGTCAGTAAATGGATAAGCCGCGAGCAGGACGCCAATTAAAAATAACAGTGCAACACGACGCAGGATTTTTTTAGCTTGCGCAGCAAATGTTAGCTGGCTCAAGCCACGTACCGAAAAATACATGGCTGAACCCACAATAAACATAAAGAAAGGAAACACAAAATCCGTCGGCGTTGCACCATGCCAACCCGCATGTAGCAAAGGTGCGTAGACAAACGCCCAAGAGCCGGGAGTATTGACCAAAATCATCAACGCGAGGGTCAAACCACGCATCACGTCCAAAGCCAGAAAACGTTGTTTGACCATCAGATACCTCATAGATGATGTAGTCGTACTGCCTGCACCGAAAAAACTATTTGTACTGGAAAACTATTTGTACTGGAGAAAAGTACGGAAAATTATTTCCAGCTGCGCAGCTTGTATCCTTTGGCTGCATAGAAGAGGATAAATAAATAGCAGGGTGTCATCACAATGTAAGCGGTTTGACGATCAACAACTGTTGATAAGGCCCCCATCACCACTGGCAACACAGCGCCGCCGGCAATCGCCATAATCAGCAACGCAGAACCGGTCGCCGTGTATTTACCCACACCACTTAACGCCAATGGCCAAATCGCCGGCCATACAATGGCATTCGCCAACCCCAGTAATGCGATACACAAAATAGTGTTGGGAATTGCAGGTGCACCCAGGAAAGAAAACAGTGCAGAAATAGAGGTAGATTCGTTGTTACCGAATACGATACTAAGACTGATAAATACACCAAGGACAGAGGACACCAACAGCATATTTTGTTGGGAAATAACGCGCGGAATTAAGATAATGCCAAGGATGTAACCAATCACCATACAGGTCATGGTGATTGAAGTAAGGATAGAGAAATTACTAAAACCAATGCTGCGTCCGTATGCACCAATCGTATCACCGGCAATCACTTCCACACCGACGTAGAGGAACAACGCGATCACACCCAATACCAGATTCGGGAATTGCAAAGCGCCACGCAAAGGCAATTTCTCTGCGTTATCGTTTTCAGATTCCAACTCAGGCAAAGACGAAAATTTTACCAAAAATGCAACTGCACCAATCACTAACGCCATATAAATGTACGGCATCACCAAATTGCTTGCCATCTGCTCGATTTCTTCAGGTGTTGGTGTAGTCGTTGGATGACCGGTCATGCCGCCCAAAATTAACGCCGTAAATACCAGAGGTGCGACAATACCTGCCGACTTATTGAGAATACCCATCAGGCTAATACGGCGTGCAGCAGACTCTTCCGGCCCCATTTTTACAACATAGGGATTCACTGCAGTTTGCACCAATGTTTGCCCGGCACCCATCATAAATTGCCCAATCAAAAACATTCCAAACCAATGGGTTTTTGCGGCGGGAATATAAATAAGCGCGGCTGAAGCCATGGCTGCCAAGCCAATTGCCATACCATTCTTGTAGCCAACCTTACGAATAATCCAGGAGGATGGCAGTGAAAAAACCGTTACCGCAATATAAAAAGAAAACAGAATAAATGAAGCCTGGAAAGGCGTTAATGCCAATACCACTTCCAGATACGGCATCAATGAACCATTAAGCCAAGTGACAAATCCAAAAATAAAAAACATCCCGGCAATCATCGCCAGAGGCAATGCAGAGCCCCTTTCGTTTGAATGCGGTGCATGCACAGCAACAGCTTCATTATTCATGGTCAATTTCTCACATTAGATATATTAGTGGTTAAAACACTTTCGTTATTGTTTGCTTGCTTGAAACGCTGCTTGGCGAAATACACGGCGCCAAATTCCGGTTGATATAAAGCGGGGGCGAGATGGTTGGCCATGTCCTGGTCCATCCAGGGAATCAGACGCGGGGCAAGGCCGCCAATAATTGACATACGGCCGGGTTGGGTTTCCCACAACCTGCGTGCAACGGCGCTCATGTAGGCAGCACCGTCTTTAACGATTTTGATTGCAACCGCATCGCCAGCATCAGCGGCATCGACCACAAAAATGGCGAACTTGGCGTAGTCGCTGGATTTGGCTCCAAACATTTTGTCGACAATCATCACACCTTCGGCTTGCAAAAATTCGCCGATACTTTCACTCAGGTGAGTCTGGGGGCCGAGATTGTCAGATGCCAACAAAACAGCCTGGATAGCTTCAAGCCCCATCCAGGCACCACTGCCTTTATCGCCAATGGGAAAACCATGGCCACCTAAAAAGAGCGCAGTGTCATTTACATAGGAATAACCACAGGAACCTGTACCCGCAATCATCACCGCGCCTTCATCGCGGTTATGTGCGCCCAGGCAAGCGATATGCAGGTCGGTAGTCAGGAACATTTCTTTGAATGGATGCTCCCAGGCATTCATCACTTCATAAAGGCTGGGAACATTAACGCCCGCAAGACCGGCGCCCGCCACCAACTCACCCATCACGGAAGGAGGAAGGCCAGCATCGATCAGCGCCAATTCGGCAGCGGTACGAATGGAATCTTTGGCTTGTTGTACACCGTGGAAAGGGTTGGCAGGACCTCCGACACCAGTACCCAGCACCTGTAAATCGGCGGTCATGATACTGGCGCGACACTTGGTGCCGCCGCCATCAATGCCTATATACAGGGTTTGTTCGCCGAGTGGCATCTTCGCCATGATTTACCTCTTTCATTTTTGGAGCAAATACCTGACTTAACTATGGAATAGCATCAGATACTCAAAAATTCGAATGTTCCCCATTTGGCTTGCGATCATAACAGAGAGTTAAAAAAGGTTAGTGCCCCACAGGACACTAACCACAAGACCACTACTACAGCTCTAGAGAACTCATGCCCTATGATACTGAGCCTGATAAGGAGAGATACCAGATCCAGATTTCATCATCGGACAGGATTAGATTACGCGCGCAGGACAACGTTGTCAAAGAAAATATTGATTTTTTTATGATCTTCGGAAAAAACCGGACAGGGCGGTAAAATTATGTAAATGGAGCGATCAGATACACGGGCTATTCAGGCAAAAAGCAACTCCCCATTTAACCCGATGCAGATTTTTATTAGTCAAAACTAAAAAAGATATTCGCCGTTAGCCTGCCCGCAACAGGATCAGGATTAAGGCTTATTTCGGAAAGGATATTTGCCGAATGGAGTACGCAGCCACGGTAGACAACAAGGCGATTAAAGCGCGCAGGAATAAATCCAACTCGGGTAAAAAAATCATTGGATTCAGAAAAATATCGCCGCTCGGGTTTTTTATTATTTAATTCTTCATAGCTGGAATCCAGATAAAGATCGCAACGCTCCGGCGTTATTGATTCATAACCGGTACTGTTATGACGATAGAATCCGGTGCCACCGTGCTCTTCACCACAGAGGTAAAGTAATGTAGCGAAAAAGAATGGATTGCTTGCATCAAAATGCGGGACACGTTGCAATGGCCCCAACTCTGTTTCAGGCACAGTCATCAAACAGAGTGCATCTTGTAACGGAGTTATCCTGGCCTCTTCGGGAATACCAAATTCATTTTTGATAATGTCGCCAATCCGGTTTCTAAGCTGGCTGCCAAAATCGGCGGGCGCCGCTGTGCGCACACCCGGATAACCCTTGCGCTGCACAGCAGCCGGGTAAGGTGAAAAATGGGATTGCCGGGCATGATCAACAAGCTGCTCGGGGCTTGCTAAAAAATTATCAAAACACAACACCTTGTTTCTTTCATTACCCATGTACAGAGTTTGCATAGACAATTCATCACTAACCATTATTCGCCCTCCTCCACCTGCATCCATCAACAGAAATACTGAAAAAAATTAACGGGATGCAAGCGCTTTTTTCAATTCATTTAACCAGACACGATGGGATAAAAGTGAGTTACCCATTTGCAGGGATTTATCTTGCACGTCACGCACCAATTCTTTTGCCCGCATTGCCTCATTAGCACTCAACACTCCCGGCCGTGTCGAATAATCCATGCCGTACAATACGAACAGGTAATTTTCCACACCGAAAATATCAAAGGCGCTAAAAAAATCGGCTTTCTTGGGCGGGGCAATTTTCCACATATCCAGGCGCTCTTGTAAGACATCTGAAATTATTGCGAACTCGGTATTATCGCACCAGAAAGCGGAATCCCGACGATCAGAAATAAAGTAGTGGAACTGGACAAAATCAATAATGCGCTCCCAGGTATAGCTCACCACCCTGTTGCAATACGCTGAGACAACAGCGATATCCTCTTTTGTTTTGGGGAAACTTCTTGCCAATAATTGCGCAGAAAAATCGGTTGCCAATATCGATGTTGCTTCAAGTGGTTCAACAAACCCCTGCGCCAACCCCAGGGTTGCGCAATTTTTTTCCCAGAAGGATTGCCGATAGCCAATTTTCATCGGCACCCGCCGCAGGTTGGCATTTTGCAAATCGCGCCCGACATAGGTAGAAAAATTTTCAACTGCTTCTCTTTCGTTCATATGTTTTGACGAATAAACAAACCCTACTCCACGCCGGGTGGTCAATGGAATATCCCAAATCCACCCCGCCTTATGTGCGGTGGCCAAAGTATAGGGCTGGATCTCATCAGTCTCTGCCGTAGGTTCCTGCAAAGCCAGTGCAGTATCGGTCAGGATTTGGGATGACTTATCCAGAAACGGAACATCCAATGTATTGCCAATAAGTAACGCGGCAAATCCGCTACAATCAATAAAGAAATCAAATTCTTCCTGGTTGCCGGAGCCGTAGACGAAACCCTTGATATAGCCATCCTCATGGCGTAACACCTGGGTAATAGTTTCAAATACGTGCTTAACTCCAAAGCGTTCGCGGGCATTTCTCGCCAGCAAATCTGAAAATTTCGCCGCATTAAAATGATAGGCGTAATCCACCAACCCCATATAAGGGGGCGATGACTTTTGTTTGGGGGAACGGTTTAATTCTGCAACCGAATAAATCTCGGATAGCTGTGAAAATTCAAACGAGGATTTATTGTTTAACCAGTAATTGGTGACATCAAACCCCGATGGGTAAGGTGAACTAAAGGGATGGTAATAAAAGTGATCGGCACCGTACTTTTCTGCACTCATCCAGTTTGCAAATTTAATCCCTTGCTTAAAGGTTGCATCGCAGCTCGACAACAAATCCACTTCGCTGATTCCAAACTTTTTCAGCGTCGCTTTTATTTGCGGGACAGTCCCCTCACCAACACCAATTACGGGAATATCTTTTGATTCGATCAAGGTAATTTCAATATCGGGATCGCGACCAAGCTCAACCCCCAAATGATTGGCAGCCAACCACCCCGCAGTACCACCACCCACAATTGCGACGCGTTTTATTTTCATCACTGGCCTGCTAATAAGAACTACAACAATAGAAACCAGGGAAGCTCTGAAAAATATACTTTTCGTCATACCCACGAACGCGGGTATCCATAAAATTCAACAACTTGAACTCCTGCATTCGCAGGAATGACGATAATTCTGAGCATCCCTATAAAAACCACACCAATAAAAACCACACCAATAAAAACTACATTAATAAAATTTAGACCAAAAAACACCTTCATGAAAAAATCATTTGGAACAAAAAAGCCCAGCATAAGCTGGGCTTTTTTTACTACTCAGCTATTAGTACTTAAAGTTCAAGCCCAACATGTAGGTAGCTTCGCCTTGTGAAGACCACGCAGGGAAGCCTTCCTGCAACGGCAACTTCACGCCATTTTTAGAGGTTGATGCATCAGCTACACCATACTGAACATCATCTTCCTCAAGGACGTTAATCGCTTCGAAAGTCAGGTTAAGGCTTTCGGTCAGGTTCCAACCGAAACTCAGATCCAGAGTTCCGAAATCATCGTGCATACGGTTGCCATAATAATAAGAACCTTCACGTAACATATACTCGGAACGCCAGTTATAGGCCGCACGCGCAGAGTACACTTCATTCTCCCAGTAGCCTACGAGGTTGGCGCTCTTGTCTGATGACTCAGTGAAAACACCCACTTCATCACTATAGGTATTCAGAGGAACATCGGAATCAGTGAATGTAACGTTTGCAGAAACACCGAAACCATTAGCAAATGCATGGTTCACTTGCAATTCAATACCGTCGATTTGGGCAGATCCTGAATCAGTCAGAGTTTCGATCGTCCAGGAATTGTTGTTCGCTTTAGGGTCGAAAACCAATGGCTGATTAATCGCAAACGTTGAAGTCATAGTGTTAGACAAGGTCTTAACAAAATAGGTGGCGGAAACCATGTTGCCATCACCGTAGTAGTACTCAGCACCTACGTCAGCCTGTGATGATTTAACCGGACTCATATCAACATTACCAATACGACGAGTCTGGTTGTCTGATCTATCATCAGCAAAACCACTGGTGATATTGATCATGTCATCATAGCTTGGGCGGTTAATAGCTTGACCAGCAGACACCCTCACAACAACGTCATCAGTCACATCAAAAGCAACGTTCATGCTTGGCAATACATCATGGTAATCAGCCGTTCTCGCCGTCAGCGACTTACTAAAGCCTTCATTTAAACCACCATTCGCAGCATCAACGGTGCCATCCAATTCGTATTGATTGGAGGTTATATCACTACTGATATAACGTAGACCAAAATTACCTCTCACGTTATCGGTATCAACAATGAACATGCCGTAAATTGCATCGTTTTGTTCATTAAGATCAACGTACCCGGAGCGCACCTCATTCCAACTGGCAACTTGCTTTTTAGTTTGAGCAATCATCGCTGACAAATTAGGCTCGGGAGCGGTAAAGCCATTCTCACCCACTTCATAGGTACCACTATAGAGTGATGACGTTTTTGCTGCAGGAACATCAGCCTTCAATGTGGGTTTGAAAGACTCTCTATTTATATCGTGATCTGTAGTGCGAACACCGGTTTTAAATGCAGTGAGGGGACCAGCATCCAATGCAAACTCGACATCGAATTGCGCATAAGTTTCCTCGTCAGAGTTCGGGCCACGACCAATAGACCAACCTTCAGCAGAAGCAGTTTCCCTGTAATCCTTTAAGGTAAGGCTTGGATTTACAGAGGCATCAATTTTAATTTTCTTACCTGTTGCATCAATTGCTCCACCCCACACAGACATGGCATCACCCAGGCTGGGGAAGTGCTGGAAGTTGGTGGTCCAATCGGTACCGCCTTCAGCTTTAGTTTGACCGAGGCGGCCAGTCACTTTGAAACCATCGCCTTCGTATTCACCATCCAAATCAATTGTGTCAGATGACATGCTGGCAATACGCCCCCATGTTTGGGTAAACGTTTCAGTTCCCAGAGTTCCCGAAGCCCAACCTATCCCCAAATCACCATCTTTTGGTTGTGTGGTACTTTTCACACAAGCACCTGCCGCATTGGTTTTCTGGCAGCTGTAGGTATTTGGAAATCCAGACGCACCACTATTGAAGAGATACATACTGGTATTGGTGTTGTCACCAACCAAATCCAGGGAAAGCGCGTGCACACCAAAACTCAGCTCATCGGTAGGCTTGTATTGTGCAGTGATATCCAATGCAGTACGTTCACGTTCTTGCGTAAAAGTCGTTGGGGAAACATCAGACCACCAACGGTAATCAGCCTCGGTACCACGGCGAACGTAATCACCATCTTCAAATGCACCGGCAACCAAAACACCAAAAGTTTCTGCATCATTTTTCCAACTGTACAAGCCAGATACTTCTGGAGCTATATCATCAGCAATAGTACCTGTTTTGGCCTTCACACCCGCATAAACAGCATTGGCATCAAGATCCAGTGGCTTGCGTGTTTTGATAATAACTGTACCGCCGGCACCACCTTCGCTAAGGTCAGCCTGAGACGATTTATAAACTTCCATACCGCCAATCAGTTGTGACGGCAATAATGAGTAGTTAAAACTGCGATCTGTTGACTTTTGGTCGAACCAACCAGTTGATGCAACAGTTTGGCCATTCAGTGTGGTCAAGGTCATTTGCGGTGCAGCACCACGGATAGAAACAGATGCGCCTTGGCCAAACTCGCGGCCTACAGTTACGCCAGGGATACGACCTAATGATTGCCCTACATCCGAATCAGGGAATTTACCCACATCTTCTGCAGAAACAGCATCCACTATCGCAGTAGCTTCACGCTTGATATCAGCCGAATTTTTCAATGCACCGCGAATACCGCTTACCAATACTTCTTCTACACCATCTGCACCTGCGTCCTGTGCATTGGCAGTAGTTGCAAATCCCATCATGGCGACAGCTGCAACCGAACCGAGCACGAGTGCACTCTTGTTGGCCAACTTGATCGCATCACTTAACTTGTTACGCATGGTTATTCTCCCGTGACTTGGCAATTTGTATGTATTAATCATGACCTGACTCCTCAACAACTGGATGCGCAGACAACGTTGTCGATGAATCAACACTATCGCCACAGGACAACGTTGTCAACATTTTTGTAAACCAATGTAAAGGGCTGTTACATGAAAAACTCCGGGGGGATTTTCGATAAATTTCTTAGAAATCAGGCAATTGGATAATTTGGGCGCCAGCGAGGTAGAAAAAATATTTTTTCAGCAAACACAAAGATGATTACCAAAATACACACTTGGGATCGCAGGCAATAAAAAAACCGCTCAAAGCGGCTTTTTTAGCAGGAAGAGAATATTAACCAGCAGGCACAACTATGTATCACTGGCTAACAAGCCGTGCACGCAATTGACGCAAACTTGCCTTCACACTGCGCGCATTTTCGGAGCCCATACGCAGCATCAATTTATGGGTTTGCGGCAGGGTTTCCAGCGCTGGGTCAGCGTATTGGTAAAACACCTTGGGGTGTACCAACAATAAATCGCCCTGTGCGTCAGGTGCGGCCAGGATATTATCGATTGCCGCAATCATCACGCTGTGGAAATTGGGTTTCTTCAAACCTAATTCGCGGAAGGCTTCCTCGAGCAGCGGATAAAAGCGGCGATACACTGCAACAGCGGCGTCACTGTCGATCAGTGCCAAGGTTGTTACATAGGGTTCATAGCGCTGGAAGTTCTTGGGTGAAACACGCTCCTGGTCAACTGCAGCCCCTTCAACCATCACCGAAAATGTTTCGGCAATAAACGGAGGTGGTGGGGAAACTACAGGGCGGTACTCGTGGATAACCTTGCCTTCCGCCACATTGTTTACCGCCAATACAAATTTGCGCAGCACTTCCTGCGGCACCAACAATTGCACCAAGCCTTCGCCGCGCAGCTGCTGGAGCGCTGCCAACACACTGCTGTCGCTGTCATTCAAGGACGGCAATGGCTCTACCTCAATAGGAGCCGGAGGCGGTGTGTATTCAACCATCGGAGTTGATGCAGCTGCACTGCTGCTCGCCATAGTTTGTGGTGCCACCGCGACAGGCTTGGTGGCCGTTTGTGGTGCTGTAGATGCATCATCCCGTAAAAAGAAGAAAGCAGCCGCTGCAGCCATCAATGCCAGCACCACAATAACAATCATGGTGGTGGATGAATTTTTGCGCGGTTGGTAGTCATCTCTCATAGCAATACCCTTTTATTTGGTGACTTTGTCACAATCACTGGTAACAATTAACAGACGGCGCGATTATGGCCTAAACCTCCATAAGGGGACAGCGTTGCGTGGCGCCAGTTCCTATTTTGGTTTAGGCCAAGCTGCAAAAAATCATTCTCCACTGATACAGGGACCCTAATGTATGATTCGTAACCACTCGTTGTTTGCTCGAATTATCCGTTTAACACAACATGTAATGCGCAGCAGCCTCGGCCTGTCGCTAGTGATTATCCTCGGTTGTGCCTCGGTCGGTAGCTCACTCTGGGACCAGCGCTACGGCATAGCCAAACCACGCGAAATGGCTGATAGCCCAAGCAAGGCCACCTTAACCTACTACAAAGATACAAAGCCCATCCTCGAACAGCGCTGTGTTGTCTGCCACGGCTGTTACGACGCGCCCTGCCAACTCAAACTGGAAGCCTATGAAGGCCTGTTGCGCGGTGCCAACCCCGAGAAGGTTTACGATGGCACACGGATGCTGGGAGGAACACTCACCCGTCTCTTTGAAGATGCACACACTACCGCGCAATGGCGCGAGAAAGATTTCCATCCGGTATTAAACGAGCGCAGCAACACTCCCACAGCCAACATCAATGCGAGTGTTATGGCGCAAATGCTGGCACTGAAACAAACCCACCCGCTCCCGGGTACGGCTATCCTTCCCGACAGCTTTGATTTCAATCTCGACAACAAACAGTACTGCACAACCATTGAGGATTTTGCCGATTTCGCCGAGGCCAAACCGCTCTGGGGTATGCCTTACGGCCTGCCGGGCCTGAACCCGCAAGAATATAAAATAACCATGGATTGGCTGGCGCAAGGCGCAGCCATGGGGACGCCCCCCGCGCATCTACCCAGCATTGAAAAACAAATGGCCGAGTGGGAAAAGTTTTTTAATGGCGACAGCCTGAAACAGCAACTGGTGAACCGTTACATTTACGAACATTTATTTTTAGCAAAATTATTTTTTGCCGAAAGCCCCAACACGTATTTCCGCCTGGTCCGTTCCAGCACTCCCCCCGGCGAACCCCTGGCGCAAATCAGCACGTCGCGCCCTTATGACAACCCCAATGTCAGCCGCGTCTATTATCGCCTCTGGCAAGATCCATCCAGCCCGGTTGCCAAAACCCATATGCCCTATGCGTTAACCCCTGTACGCATGGCACAGTGGCAAGAATGGTTTTTTTCTACCGATCCCAAATTCTCGTACGAAGTTACGCGCCTCGCGCCCTATGCACCTGAGGTGGCCGCCAACCCTTTTGTTACCTTCGCTGAATTACCCATCAATGCACGCTACCGCTTTATGCTGAGCGAAGCGCAATTCACCATCATGAATTTTATTAAGGGCCCGGTTTGCCGCGGGCAGGCAGCGCTCAATGTGATCCAGGATCATTTCTGGGTATTCTTTTTTGCACCCGAGACACAAACCGCAGCAGATAATGAAAAATTTTTGGCCGACAACAGCAAGCATCTGCAATTGCCTGCCGAGGATGGCAATACCCTGCGACCACTTAGCAGATGGATGAAATATTCCGAGCTGCAACAAGAATACATCACTGCCAAAGCAGCCTTTGTAAAAGAAAAAATGGTTGAAGAAAGTGATATGGGCATACGCATGATCTGGGATGGAGGCAAAGATAAAAATCCCAATGCCGCATTGACTATTTTCCGTCACAGCGACAGTGCCAGCGTGCACCAGGGCCTGATTGGCGAGCCGCCAAAAACCGCTTGGGTGATTGGCTATCCGTTGCTAGAACGTATTCACTATTTGCTGGTTGCCGGTTTCGATGTGTATGGCAACGCATCACACCAATTGCTCAGCCGCCTTTACATGGATTTTTTACGCGCTGAAGGTGAATTGAATTTTATTGGCCTCTTGCCGAAAGAAAACCAGAAGTCGGAATTGAACTCCTGGTACCGAGATGCAGAATCCCATGTGCAAAACTATATTGATACCTATGTCAGCCAACTTAATACACATAACTCTATTCACTACACCAGTGACAACCCCAAACTGGAGCTGTACCAACAACTCAAAACCTACCTGGGGCCAGTGAGCCAATCGCCACATAATATCCAGGCGCAAAAATTACCCGCGCACAAACAACAGCTGTATGAAAAATTACAAAGTACCAAAGGTAAACCTATCAGCTTTTTACCCCCGACCATGATTATCCATATCCCCAACGTAGGCTTGTTTACGCTCGTCCATAACAGCGCCTATTCCAATTTGTCATCGCTATTTGGCGAGGAAAAACGGCGTATTCCTGCCGAGGATGACCTCACCATTGCGCGCGGCATTATCGGAGCCTACCCCAACAGTTTTATGCGGGTAGAGGAACAACAATTGGATGATTTTGTTGCCCGCATACAGGCGCTGGATTCGGAGGAAGATTATCGCGTATTGCGCGATATCTACGGTGTGCGGCGCAGCAGTCTGGACTTCTGGGCATTCAGCGATAAAGTCCACCAACTTTATCGCCAGACGGCACCGGAAGAAGCTGCACTTCTGGATTACAACCGCCTGGAAAACCGCTAGTACTTAACAGGTCACCCGTTGATAAAAATAGCTGCCCAATGGCAGCTATTTTTTTTGCGACTTGAGGGTAAATACAGTATCCTGCCTAATAATCACTCTCATTTACATTCAAGATGTGTTTACCTATGAATACTGCCGTTGCAAGCGATGTTTTAACCCCTGCCCTGCGCCTTGACCAATGCCGCAAAGGTGCTCTGGTACGGGTGACCGGCCTGATTGAACAGCCGCTGTTTGGAACCCAGGATGACCGGGTCAGCCTGCGCCTGAAAGAACTGGGCTTCCTGCCCGGTGCGCCATTAAAGGTAATTGGTTTTGGCCTTATGGGTTCTGATCCGCTCGCCGTACAGGTCAATGGCACCAAGTTCGCATTGCGCCGCGCTGAAGCTGCCAAGATCTGTGTCGAGCCTGTTGTCAGCAGCACTGCCCTTTAACCAGCCCCAGCCTTTGATCAGGTAGCAATAATGTCCACCCCTATTCGCCTTGCGTTGATTGGCAACCCCAATTGCGGCAAAACCTCTTTATTCAACCGCCTGACCGGCGCGCGCGCCAAAGTCGCCAATTATCCCGGGGTTACCGTTGAGCGCCGCTCAGGGATGGTGACGCACCTGAGTAAACCGGCTGAACTGCTCGACTTACCGGGAACTTATAGCCTGTTTGTGACCTCTCCTGACGAGCAGGTCGCGCGCGATGTAATCCTCGGGAAGCTCGCGGGTGAGCGCCGCCCGGATTTATTGGTTGCTGTAGTCGATGCCTGCAACCTGCGCCTGGGCTTGCGTTTGGTGATGGAACTCAAAAGCCTCAATCGCCCGATGATCCTTGCACTCAACCAGATGGATGAAGCCAAGCGCCGCGGCATCAGCATCAATACTGCTGCCCTCGCACAAGCTATCGGCATGCCGATTATCGAAACCGTCGCCGTGAATAGCCAGGGGGTCGCCGATTTGCGGAAAGTGCTGGATCACTATGCACAACAACCGACAGCCCCCGAAGGTGAGCAAACACTCACTCTCAGCGACCGGCAGGAATCCGTAGAGGCACTCTACGCCGAAATTGAAAGTATCATCAGCCAGCATGTCATCCAACCGGCACATTTACCGCGCTGGCAAGATCGCCTGGACTCGCTGGTAATGCACCCGGTACTGGGCCTGGTGGTGCTATTCAGTATTTTGCTGGTGATCTTCCAGGCCGTATTTGCCTGGGCCACTCCGGTGGTGGATTTAATCGATGCCGGCTTTGCCGGGTTGGGTTCACTGATAGGTTCAATCCTGCCCGAAGGTATCCTGAAGGATTTCCTGGTAGATGGCCTGATTGCCGGGGTCGGCGGAGTCCTGGTATTCCTGCCGCAGATCATCATCCTCTTCTTTTTTATCCTGGTACTGGAAGATACCGGCTACCTCACCCGCGCCGCATTTTTGCTCGACCGCCCCATGCGCGGGCTGGGTTTATCCGGCCGGTCATTTATCCCCTTGTTGTCCAGCTTCGCCTGCGCCGTACCCGGCATTATGGCGACACGGACCATTGCCGACCCGCGCGAACGCTTTATCACCATCATGGTGGCGCCGCTGATGACTTGCTCGGCACGCCTGCCGGTATATGCACTCATCATCGCCGCCTTTATTCCCGAACAAACGGTATGGGGCTTTCTTAACCTGCAAGGCCTGACCCTGTTTGCACTCTATTTTGCCGGTGTTACCAGTGCCGCCCTTATGGCCTGGTTGATGCGCCGCCGTACCGGACGCGAAGAGTACCCACTCTTGCTTGAATTACCCACTTACCGTTGGCCGATGGCTTACCACCTGTTGATAGGCTTGCGTGAGCGCGCCTGGATTTTTATCCGCCGCGTGGGCACCATCATCCTTGCCCTTTCGATTGTGCTCTGGTTTCTGGCGACCTTCCCCGGCGCCCCGGCAGACGCGACCCAGCCTGCAATCGACTACAGCTTCGCCGGCCAACTCGGCCACTTTATGCAACCGCTGTTTGCCCCCCTCGGGTTTAACTGGCAGATGTGTATCGCCCTGATTCCTGCCATGGGCGCGCGCGAAGTTGCGGTAAGTGCGCTCGCAACTGTCTATGCCGTGGGTGAAGAGTCCATTGATGTTGCGCTCGGCTCCGCCCTATCAGCCAGTTGGTCGTTACCGGTGGCCTTTTCGTATCTGGCCTGGTTCGTTTACGCCCCGCAATGTATTTCCACGATTGCGGTTGTTAAACGCGAAACCAACTCGGCCAAAGCCACTACCTTCTTTACAATTTATTTGTTTGCACTTGCTTATTTTGCCGCTTGGGCGACCTACCAGATCGCCAGTGCGGTCATCAGCTAACCGGAAATAATCAGGAGGCGGTTATGTGGCAAGACATTCCCTGGCAAGAAGTCATCGTCGGCATTTGTGTTATTACCGCAGTGATTTTTTTAGTGCGCCGCTGGATATTCCCCTCTGCCAAAAAATCCGCCGCCTGCGGTGGATGTGGGGGCTGCGATAAGACGAGTGAATCGAGCTGCGCGAATCCCGCCGAAAAAACACCGCATTAATTCCGTAGGGGCGCCGCTTGCTGCGTCCTTTCGACTAAAACTATTTTTTCTTGGCAGTTCTGGGTTTTCTGACTGGTTTCACAGCACCATTGGGACGAGAAAGATCCAGCACAAAAACGTCAATCCTGCCTTTCAACTCTGTAGGCATATCGGCTAAGACTTTTTCCTGTAGCTGCTGTGCAGATTCAAAATGGTTCAAATTCCCTGCAGTTACTTCATCTACACCAAACCAAAGAACAAGATATATCCCCTGCTCGGCAGCATTTGGGTGTGTCGCATAACGCTTGTACAACTGCTCATATGCCGCTGAAAAAAGTTCGGAGTGCCACTGCCCTTTAACTTCAACAACTAGCAACTTCTGCTGCCCACCAATAGAAACCTTGGCAGTAATATCGCAGCGGTTACTATTGACCATGTACTGCTCTTTATCGGTAATTACATCGAAACCGCTACAGCGTGGCTGCAAAAACTCTATGATACGATCACGCGCTTCATTTTCATCAACTCGCTTATATACCAGTGTTTTCTTGTCATAGTTGTAATACGCATTAAGGGGATCAGCCTCGGAGTGGTGCAAATGCTTTTGCAGCCCATCCAGTTGCTCCAGTATGAGTTGTCGCAAATCCTCAACTGAAGTGATAGAAAGATTATCCAGAAATTGCGTTATTTGTTTTGGGCTGGGAGCAACAAAATCCCGCAAAGCTAGGTTTTTCAGCAGCTTTGCTTTCAAGTGCAATGCATCGTTGCGAAAAGATGAGAACCTTTGATCATCAATTAGCTGATTGAGAACCGGCAGACTATGCTCTGGAGCATTGCCACCAATTTTATTAACCAACCCCGATAGAAACCTATGAGCACGCTCACCCTCAGGCGATTCGCTATCAAATGAACCTGGTAAATGAACTGCAGGCCAATGGTCACAAAATGCATCCACTATTTTGAATAGTTTAGGTGCTGATAGTTTGGGCCACCCTTCAGACTCATCGCGAGACCATCTCCCTGAGTAGGTTTCAAATAAGAATAGGTTTTTTGGATCAGCCACCAAGCTTTCCCAAATAAAACCGGGACACTCTTTATCCACAAAATGAAAATATCTAATAAACCAAAAAGTACGCTGTATATACTGGGCTTCAGTGGGAGGACAACATTGAAACTCTTTGAACTGATCGCAACGACTTTCAATCAACCGTACAAATTCATCACGGTTATCAAAATCTGACGCACAATAAGCAAACAACGTTTCCAATGCCTGAAATGGCATATTCGGGAAACGATTTAGCCATTCAAAGGGCAAGGTCTTTTTGAATTGATTAAATTCAGGGCGAGCATTTAACCAATCCACAGCAACATACTCACAACTGGCTGCTAGCTGAGGCTCAAAATATTCTCTTAAGAATACCTCCCTATCACTTTCATCCAAAAATAAACAACGGCTCACCTCACCATCGATTGCGTTATATTCATCTCCCAAATTGGAACAGTAGCTATTTAACGCCACCTTAAGAACCACAAGTGAGGCACGATTTAGGCTATCCAAATTTCCGTATTTTCGATAAATACACACCGCAACTGCACACAGGACAAATTCCACCCGCATTTCTTGGTTATTAACTCTTAGTTCGACCAACTTTTGTAAACTGGGAAGATCGGGTTCCAGAAAATGAATGCTATTGCAAAGTGAAGCTTCAATAAAATCATTATCCGGAACAACATCAAAATCTTGCACTCTCTTATCAGGATACAAATAGTACCCTGCCAGATAATTTATCCAGCCCCAATGCCTACCATTTTTTATTAATTCATTATTAGCTGTAAAATCATCAATAGCCTGTTTTTTTCTTCTATCATTTTTCGCCTTGTATTTTCCATACAGCCGATAATTATCTGCTTTGGCTTTTTTATTTCCAGCTCGCTCATGCTTACAATAAAAAGCCCATTTAGCCATAAACTCTGGCTTAGCACGCGCCTGCTGACGCATTAAAGCCCTCAGTTCATTCGTACCTCTCTCTTTGACATAAAGAGCGTGATGCTGAAAGTAAGAGCTCCACAAGTTAAGATTTTCATGTTCATATGAAAAGTGGATAATGTTTTCAATATCATTACCCCTGAAAAACAAACCAGCATGACCTAACCAACCATTAAAATGGCTTCCCAGCCGACGTATTTCATCTAAGTCACTCAAGCTACCCAGAGCGCACACATGAATTGCCTGCCGCAAATCTTTGGCATTTTGTAAAACTTCAACAGACTTACTTCGGGAGGGAGTGATAGAGTGGCGAAATATAAGATTGCGTATCCAGTGCCACAACATGCCAGCATCAAAGTGATCTATCCTGACTTCAAAATATCGATCCAACAAAAGGCCTATAACTTTACTAAGCCCTAAACGACACTTGCAGTCATATTCATGTTTGGCTGCACATGAGCACACCATCTGCGTGCTTAATTGATCCAAAAACCATTGGGTATCCTCTTCTGAAAAAGATTCAGTCAACGTTTTAATGAAGCGTCTTTTTCCAATTACATTTTGAAATGGCTGATGACTAAGAGGATATAAAGATGAAAGCGTTTTTAGGAACGCAGCAATAATTTCTCGCCCTATATGACTAACGCCCCGCTCTTTAACTATAGAGGAAGCTAACTCTAGTGATAAGGCATCTCCCAAGCTCACCAAAATATCAAAGACACCAGATAGGTTTTCACTTTTAATATTAATCAGGCAGCTAAGAGCGATCTTGCGAAGATATTGACTTTCTTCAAGGTTAGACAGCAAATCAATTAATATCGTTTTAAATAAGTAAGTTTGACCAGAGCTTTCCAAGAGCTCAAGGATTAAACCTCTCAAATGATCTTTATTGCTCGGCATCGCCAGAATACTAGTTGTTGCGTCAACCACGTCTGGAGTGAAAAACCCTTTTGCACTGAAACTGCGCCACTGATCACTTGCCCTGAAATAAGGATCGGTTTCCGCCAGATTTGACAACTCCTTGATCAGCGCAATTTTTGAGCTTGAATGTAACTGTGCAGGATCGCCATTTGCGATTACAGCATAAGGATCAAGAGCAATAATGAGTTCTTGAGTATTTTTATCACCGAGTGCAGCCAACCAACCCATCAACCCGCGTAATTCATGCCTGACAACACCATTAGGGGCGATGATAGCGAGGCAACGCTTTAAGCTAAAAAGATCCTGACTATTGTTAATTCTTTTAGCCAGGTAGGATGCTGCGCAATATTCAGCAACAATTCTATGAATAGGTTCATGCAAAGACGGGCTATCTGCCAACTTAAATAAACCAGTATCCATCAAATACCTAAGCTGTGATCGATCAACATTACTAATCAGATCGTAGAGAAAGGGAAATTTATGTTCTGCATGCGACTCTACCGATGAAAAACCTTCAGAACCAGAGAGCAATAATTTTGCAAAAATTTCTTCTGCACAATTCGTAAGAAATTCGATGTTTGGTCGTGATATCGCTGGAAGCTCTTCCGCATGCTCTTTAACAAGTTTGATAACAGCATCTTCAAAGACTCGCTTTTTTGACTCAAATGCATGTGGACTATCAACATACGCCAAAGTAAATAGCCGTAAAAAAAGCGGATTACCAAACAATGGAATCAAATCAACACTCGATGCCTGTGCGTAAAAAGCATCAAAACTGTAATCGGGGGCAACACTCTGGAAAAATGTTCTTTGCTCAGCCTCATTAAATGCCACAAGGTGGTAAGTAGTTGGCTCGCCCCCAAAGTAATCTTTAATCAGACCTTTATATCGAGGAGCCACCCACTCACTAGCCCGGCAAGCAAATACAACGAGAGACGGGTTAATGCAACTAGCTTTAGCAAAAATAGAATCAATTGCGGAAGAGTCTATTTTCGCAACTTCATCAAGTCCATCCAAAATCAACACTTCACGCCCCGGTACATTAGGCTGGTTGCGAAACACGTTAGCCCTGATACGTACCGTACTTAATGATTCAGCAATTTTTTGGAGCAACTCAGTCTTACCGGCTCCAGGCTCAGCCAATATGACAATACAACCAGACAACTTCATTTCATCCTGATGAATAACCTGACCATCGATGGTCAGGTGTCGCTTTATATATGTTTCATTTGTCATGAAAACTATTTATCCCGTCAAGAAAGTCCATTGCGTGAGTATATAAGCCCTAGGGAAATTTTCTTCCATTCGGGCATTCAGATAGATCTATAGATTGCCATATGAGCCGAATAAAATTATTATTCGACTCACTACATGAGCCGAATATGACAAATAATCAGCTCCCCTTCTCTGGAGGCAGCCTTGACTGACTACACCCCACTTAATCGCTGGATTTGGCAACAAACCGATTGGCCAGAATTTCGCTGGGATCATGAACAAGTACAACCCTTGTTACGTGAGGCACACACCAACCTGGGGATTTTGCTTGGGCGCGCAGGAGGTGTGGCTGGGGGTTTGGACGCGGCGGCAGAGCTGGATGCGTTACTGCAAAACATCATTACCTCTTCCGCCATCGAAGGTGAAGGTTTGAATGCAGCATCGGTGCGCTCATCGCTGGCCCGGCGTTTGGGCATCCCCATTGAGGGCGAAGTTGCACATTCAACTTCAGCACGCACTGAAGGCCTGGCTGAACTGATGATGGATGCAGTTCAAAACACCCGGGAGCCGCTCTCGCTTGAGCGTTTACTGAAATGGCATCGCTGGTTATTCCCCGACGACGAGCCGCGCCTGGTATCGCTTCGCGTAGGGCAATTACGTGGGGATGATCCAATGCAAGTTGTTTCCGGTCGCATCGATAAACCCAAAATACACTTTGAAGCACCGCCACGCAGTGTGTTGGAAGAACAGCTCACTCATTTTATCGATTGGTTTAACCAGTCAAATAATCCAGCACTTGATCCATTGGTACGCGCCGCAATCACACATTTCTGGTTTATCACCTTGCATCCGTTTGATGATGGCAATGGCCGGATTGCCCGCGCATTAACCGATCTAGCATTGGCGCAGGCCGATGCACAATCTATCCGTTTGTATGCAATGTCTGCTGCTATTTTGGCAAGCCGTAACGACTATTATCGTATTTTGGAAAAATCGCAAAGGGGTGACATTAATATCACCAGATGGCTCGAGTGGTTTTTATTTGCACTCAATACCACTTTGCAAATGGCGTTGAGCGCCATTGACCGCACGCTACAAAAACGTCGTTTCTGGCAGCAATTTCACACCGAAAATTTTTCACCCGAACAACGTAAAGTACTAAATCGATTATTAGATGGTGGAGAAAAGGGATTTGAAGGGGGAATAAGCGCTGCGCAATATCAAAAAGTTGCCAAGGTGAGCAAGGCTACCGCAACTCGTCATTTGGGAGATTTATTGAGTAAAGGATGCTTGCAAAAATTACCGGGTGGTGGACGCAGCACGCGTTACCAGATTGCATTTTCTATTCAGTAGTGAATACTCACCCGCAATCGCACCCGATAAATCAATCCAGTAACGCGGATTATTGACGGGAGTTTCAGTCGGTAAGTAAGGATTTTTTAATTCGATAATGCGGCGGTTTTTTAAATGCTCCAAGCCCGAACTCACACGCGGGTGATTATAAAAAAACTGGTCGAACTTGCCGTTGTCGATGAGCAATTCCATTCCTTTTTCTATGCGCTGCGCCAGCGCTTCGTTTTCCTTGTTTACAAAAAAATAAATCGCAGTGGGATAGTAAAGCAAAATATTTTCTTCCACTGCCAGGTTGGTATCCTTGCGCTGCAAGAGTTCAAACCATGCCTCTGAAATACCCCGTGGAAAATAATCGAACCGTTTGGCGTGGATCATACGGTACAGCGACTCGGTAGTTTCCGCCGTGGTTAAACGCAAACCGTTGGCTTGCAAGATCAACGTGTCCGGCCAGTGGGTGCCCTGCCCGCCGAGCAATGTAGCAAGGTCCTCTACTGTTTTGATGTGGCTGAAGCGCGCCTGCTCCTGTTTACGGATCAACAATACGCGGTAGCCAAACATGCCTTTAAACAAGGGAATACGGATGGGACGCAGCTGCTGTTCGCGCGCCTTATCGGTCATGGTCCAGATCACAAAATTGCCTTTGTCGTTCTGCAGCATATTGATCCAGCGCGCCTGCGCGTAATCGCGCGGGGAAAAAATAATATCGATGACTTCATTGTCGGCTTTGCTCGCATTAAGCGCCATGGTGAGCAGGGTGGTGAAGTAGTCGCTCGGCTGTTCCAACTGCGTACTTTGCACTTTTACCGGAATATGGATTGGCTCTGCTGCTGTCGGGGCAACCAGTGCCAAGCCAAGTATAAATGCCAGGCACCAGCGCACAGCGGATGTGCAAGCTAACCATTGGTGCCAGCAATAAAACGACATAAGACGTCTCACTCAGCAATTTCAACAATAGGCTGTAGCGCGCTAGTTCTGTATATAAATGCTACAGATTAATGACAACTCAACCTCACGAAGAATAGTGGATAACCTGCCCGTTTGCAGGAAACCTGCGATGACGCGCCAAGGGATGACACCTTGTAATGGCTCCCGTATAGTCGTTGCGGCAATCACCATAATCTTTTAAGGATTAGCTCCATGCTGCAAAAATTGGAAACCAACACGTTTTTACTCTTTTTGTTAATTGTCTCAGTCGGCTTTTTGATGATTCTCAAGCCTTTTTTCGGCACCATTTTTTGGGCTTGCGCCATCAGCGTGATTTTTTTCCCGATGCATACGCAGCTACTCAAGCGCCTCAATGGGCGCGCCAATACCACCGCCCTGCTCAGCGTTACGGTCTGCGTGCTGGTAGTGGTGCTACCGGTGACGTTCCTGATCAGTTCGGTAGTCGCTGAAGGTGCGGATTTTTACAAACAACTGGAGTCCGGCGAAGTAAGTACCGACAAATACATTGATCAGGTACGCACGGCTTTTCCTGCCGTGCAACAGACACTGGATCGCTTCGGCGTCGATTTTTCCAAGGTCAAGGAAGCGGTGCTCAGTGCCTCCATGAGCGTGGGAAAATGGCTGGCGCAAAACGCCCTGAGCATCGGCCAAAACACCTTCAAGCTGCTACTCAACACCTGCCTGATGTTGTACCTGATCTTCTTCCTGCTACGCGATGGCCAGTATTTGATTGATCTGCTGATTCGCGCCCTGCCCATGGGCGATGCACGTGAGCGTATGCTGTTTGCCAAATTTGGCGAGGTAACCCGCGCCACCATTAAAGGTAATGTAGTCATTGCTATTATCCAGGGCACTCTTGGGGGGCTGATTTTTTGGGTACTGGGTATTCCGGGTGCGCTGCTCTGGGGGGTGGTGATGGCAGTGTTGTCGTTGATCCCCGCTGTTGGCCCGGCAATCGTCTGGGCGCCAGTTGCAATCTACCTATTTGCCAATGACAACGATGTAAAGGCCATCATCCTGATCGTGTTTGGGGTGGGTGTGATTGGTTTGGTTGATAATATCTTCCGCCCAATCCTGGTGGGGCGCGATACCAAGTTGCCCGACTATATTGTCCTGCTCTCCACCTTGGGAGGGCTGGCGCTCTTCGGGATCAATGGTTTTGTAGTTGGCCCTCTGGTAGCCGCACTCTTTATTGCCTTCTGGGGCATTTTTATGCGCGAAGTGAATGTGCCAGCGCCCGCACAAGACAGAACTGCCCCGGAAAACCCCAAGGCATCTGCCGATTGATCTGCTAGACTGCGCGACCTTTTCCCCTGTGGCTCTGCCCTTGGCCGGGCCCTTATTCCCTTTATGAGAGTTAATTATGTCTAACCAATTCAAGAGCGTTGAAGAGCTCGTGAGCTACGGTATTGGCCGTCAAATGGGCCAACAATTGGCCGACAACCCCTTCGAGGGCGTATCACCTGCGGCAGTGGCCCAAGGTGTTTTGGATGCACTCAATGAAGTTGAGATGCCCTACAACAACGAAGAAATGCAAAGTGCATTTCAAGAAATCAACAATCGTATGCAGGCGAAAGAAGCTGAACAAAGCAAAACCCTGGCGGTCGCTGGCGAAGCCTTCCTGGCCGAGAATGCTAAAAAAGCTGGCATCACTGTGACCACTTCCGGCTTGCAATATGAAGTGATTACCCAGGGTTCAGGGGCGATTCCAACCGCGACATCTAAAGTAAAGACCCATTACCACGGCACGTTGATTGATGGCACTGTGTTTGATAGCTCGGTGAACCGCGGCCAGCCTATCGATTTCCCGGTGAACGGTGTTATCGCTGGCTGGACTGAAGCCCTGCAATTGATGCCAGTTGGTTCCAAGTGGCGTTTGTACATCCCGCACAACCTTGCCTACGGCGAGCGTGGTGCCGGTGCGAGTATCAAGCCTTACTCGGCGCTGATTTTTGATGTTGAGTTGATTGATATTGTTGGTTGATTAGTACGTTTGAATGACCACCAGCATGGGCTCCGGCGTATCTTTTACGACACGCCGTGAACCCATCCATGGGGGCTCGATGCTCACATCCTGTGAGCATACGGTCGTAAAAGATACGCCGAATCCCTTGCTTCAGCAGCTTCGATAACCTCTGCAATTTTTATCTCAGCAATAAATTTCCGGACTCTCCATGTGGTTTAAAAATTTACGTTTGTATCGCTTGACCGAACAGTGGACTATTTCCGCTGAAGAATTAAATGAAAAGCTCGCCGAATTTTGTTTTAACCCCTGCGGTAGCCTCGACCCGATGCGCTACGGTTTTGAACCGCCGCTCGGTCGCCACGGCAGTGAATATGTGCATGTGACCAATGGTTACGTGATGATTTGCGCAAAAAAGCAGGAAAAACTCCTGCCCGGCGGTGTGATCAAAGAGCAATTGGAAGAAAAGGTCCTCGCCATCAGCGAAGCCGAATCGCGCTCGGTAGGTCGTAAAGAGCGCGATACCTTGAAGGACGAGATTATTTTTTCGCTCCTGCCCAAAGCCTTTACCCGCTCAACGCTCGACTACGCCTATATCGCCCCGCAAGAAAACATGATTGTGGTGAACTCCTCATCCGCCAAGCGCGCCGAGGATTTGCTCAGCAAATTGCGCGAGGCATTGGGCAGTTTGCGCTGTATTCCCGTAGCCCCCAAAAACATCCCCACCCAGGTGATGACCCATTGGTTGCGTGAAAGCCAGGCGCCGCACCAGTTTGCACTGGGCGAGGAAGTGGAATTACAAGCCCCGAAAGATGGGAGGGTAATCCGCTGCAAAAAACAGGATTTAACCGCAGCCGAGATCATTAACCACCTGGAAAGCGGTATGCATGTCAGCAAGATCGCCCTGGTCTGGAAAGAGGCTATCAGCTGCATCATCGACGACCAGGTCGCCGTCAAACGCCTGAAATTTGAGGATTCCATCAGTGATAAAGCCAATGAGCGCAACCCGGAGAGCAAAGCGGAGCAATTTGATGCTGACTTTGCGATCATGGCGCTTGAACTCACAAACTTCATTCAGGCATTATTGGCTGGATTCGGCGGGGAAGATGATTCACTGCTGGATAACTGAGGCTCGGAAATACTAATAAGAAAACCTTGAGTAAGGCCTGTTAGTTTCACAAGGGAATGGTGCTTCACCCTGAAGCCCGATCGCAATACAACAAACTATTACCCTTGTGGATAATAATAATGAGAATCCTGACCGTTTTAAGCCAGCGGCAAGTGTCGCTGGTGCTCAGCGCGTATATCGGTGTAGTCCTTAACAGCGCATGCCTGGTGCGCAATGGCATGGCCGGCGGCTGGCTTGAGGTTCTGTCGGCCTCACTGTCAGCCATCGCACTATTCGCCTTTTGCTATCTCCTGACCAGTTTCTTCAGTCTGTTTGGCCAAGTCACCTACAAGCTCCTCGCAAGTTTCACCCTCCTTGCATCGGCAGCTGCGAGCTATTACATGACATTCTTTAATGTCGTGATCGGCTATGGGGTAATTGTGTCCACCCTGACACTGGATACCGATTTAAACGGCGAAGCACTCGGCCACGAATTTATCCTATGGTTTCTTGTGCTGGGGTTAGCACCCTGCCTATGGCTGTGGTGCACCCGTTTGACAAACAACCTTTACAACCAACACTGGCAAGGCTTCAAGGTATTCACCAAAAAACTGGTGCCGGTCGTAGGCATGTTGCTAGCGTTAAATGTCAGCATCAACATCATTGTCAAACTGACGGAAGACCATGCGCGCAAAAATAACCAATATACCGCGAGCGTTGGCGGTGTAATTGCGCACTCTTATTTGCCGACCAACTGGATCGCCAGCCTCGCGATTTATACCTATCAACTGGGTAAGGAAGACAACAGCAGCAAACAACTCTACGATCCGAGCAAACATTTCACTTATCAGCCAACTCCTGCGCTCGATAATTTATATGTGGTGTTTGTGATTGGTGAAACCACGCGCTGGGATCACATGGGGCTGTTTGGTTATGGGCGGGATACAACTCCGTTGCTGGCACAGGAATCCAACCTGATCGCATTGCGCGGCACCTCCTGCGATACCGCCACAAAACTTTCGCTACGCTGCATGTTTGTGCGTGAAAACGGCACCGAAGATGATGACCGGCGCACACTCAAGGAACGCAATGTATTTTCGGTGATGCGTAAACTGGGTTTTACGTCGGAATTATTTGGTATGCAAAGCGAGGCCTGGTTTTACTCCAGCCTGGATGCCAACAGTTATGAAATCCGCGAAATTATTGCGTCGGAATATGTCCATAGCAAACGCCCGATTGATGACATGCTGTTGGTTGACCAACTGGAAAAATCCATCAAAAAATATTCCCGTGGAAAACATCTGGTAGTGCTGCACACCAAAGGGTCACACCACATGTACAGCCAACGCTATCCGCGCGAATTCGCGCGCTTTACCCCCGAGTGTATGGATGTAGACGATACCTGCTCCAAACAGCAACTGATAAACTCGTTCGATAATTCTGTGCTCTATATTGATTACATGCTGAAAAATGTTTTCGATAAATTGCGCGATAAAAATGCGTTGGTGTTTTATGTCCCCGACCACGGCGAATCCATCGACGAGAACCACCACTTCCATGCCACCCCCAAAGAGATGGCCCCCCCGGAACAATTCCGTGTGCCCTTTATGGTGTGGGCATCGGATAAATTTATTACGCAGCCGCTGAACCAGCAACTCTTTGCGAACCTTAAAAAACGCGAGGAAAATGGTTTTAATCCACACCACGAACAAATTTTCGATAGCCTGTTAGGTTGTGTGGGTTATTCATCGCCCGATGGCGGGATTAAAGCGCAAAATAATTGGTGCAGTGACAACCCGACTTCAATGGCGTTCGACAACCACCTGACGAGCCCGTCCAATGGCATATAATGTCCCGTCATTTACCGGTGCAAATGGAAATTTCCGCTTGCACCTTTTGCCGGAATTTGAATATGCGCTCATTGCCCCGCCTTTTATTACTTGTATCGTTACTTGTACCTGCCCTGCTTTTATCCGGCTGCAATCCCGCGCCTGAGTCCAATAAGATTGAAGGTTTTGCCCAAGGCACAACCTATCACCTCACCTTTGTTTTGCCCGCAGATTCCAGGGTCAAACTGGCAGAGGTTGAACAAGCCGTGAATGACGAATTTGCACGTCTGGATAAAGCCTTATCCAATTATCGCGACGACTCCAATATCGAACAATTCAACGCCCAAAAAACCACGGATGCATTGGCAGTCGATGCCGAGTTGGTTGCACTCGTTGAAGAGGCGCGCAAAGTGCATCGCGCCAGTAATGGCTGTTACGACCTCACCATCAAACCCTTGTTTGATTTATGGGGGTTCAAAAAAGATGTGTTCAGCCCGCCTTCCGATGCGGACCTTGCGCAAACCATGGCGATTATCGGACTGGATAATCTGGTAACAGTAGACGCAACGCATCTGCGCAAACAAATTCCCAATTTGCGCATTGATATTTCCTCCATCGGCCAGGGTTATAGCGTCGGGCAAATTGTGAAAGTGTTGGAAAAATTTGGTGTACAAGAGTATCTGGTGGAGATCGGTGGCGAACTGCAAACCAAAGGCAAAAAGCCGAATGGTGAAGCCTGGCGTATCGCGCTGGAAAAACCGCTCCCCAATGAACGCAAGGTCCACAAGATTGTCAGTTTCGATAGCGGCGCGCCTATGTCGCTAATGGCATCCGGAACCTATCGCCACTACTTTGATAACAACGGCAAACGCTACAGCCATATTCTCGATGCCCGCTTGGGTAAACCCATAGAACACAGTACGGTATCAGTTGCCGTGTTGCACCCCAACCCCACAATTGCCGATGCATGGTCTACTGCACTGTTATGCCTGGGTAGTAAAGATGGAATGAAAGCCGCCAACGCCAACAATATCGCCGCGCTGTTTATTGACCAGCAAGATGACCAATTAATTGAATCCCAGAGCAAGGCGATGAATGAGATGAAAGATGTGAGTTTTTCATCACCTTGAGTTCTCGCAATTACCAACCAGGTCACAGGGTTTAAATAACAGTGCAATCAACATCAGCTATGCTTGAGGGGAATTAACCCACAGGGATTAACCGGTATGAAACTCGTCTATACCCATGAAAACCGTTTTCTGGTTGCCAACGCGCACAATATCCTCGAACAACACGGGATTCATGCGGTGTGGAAAAATGAATTCGCCTCGGGCGCTATTGGTGAAATCGCCCCCATTAGTGCCTGGCCCGAACTCTGGGTGATGGAGGATGCGAATTACGATGCGGCGACGCATATTATCTCCACCGCCCTCAGCGCCAAAAATGCGCCCGAATGGACATGTGCAAGTTGCAATGAAAAAAATGATGCCGCATTTGAGTTGTGCTGGAATTGCCAAACTGAACCAACGGAAGCCGAATAATGAAACAGTTTTTGATGGGCCTTGTATTACTGGCACTCTTCACCAGCACATTCTCTATCAGTGCATTTGCCAACAACCCAGTCACGGTGATGAGTTACAACATCCGCTGCGGATCATGCGAACCCAAGGGGAATCCTAACCACTGGGAAAAACGCAAATATTTTGTAGCGCATTTAATAAAGACCCACAATCCCGACATTATTGGGTTACAGGAAGCCGAACTTTTTCAAATAGAAGATTTGGTCGAAATGCTGGATGATTATTCGTGGATGGGCGTTGGCCGTGATGATGGGAAGGACAAAGGCGAAACCACCGCAATTTTATTCCGCACCGCACGTTTTTCACTACAAGCACAGCAGACACTCTGGCTTTCACAAACACCCCAGCAACCGTCGCGTGGATGGGATGCCACTTACCGGCGCACCCTGAGCGCCGCAAAATTACTCGACGCCCTGACCAAACAACCCATTTATATTGTAAATACCCATCTGGATAATGAAGGGGAAACTGCGCGGCAAGAAAGTGCAAAATTGTTGTTAAATGAAATCGCAAAATTTGATGCTGCCGCACCTGTTGTATTGACCGGGGATTTTAATTTTACCGCAAGCGCAAAAGGCTATGAAATTATCACCCAGGTACTCGCCGACGCAGAAAAAATTTCAACCACCCCCGCGGCGGGCGGTGGAAAAACCTATAACGGTTTTGGCGAAAATAAAGAGCCAGACAACAAAATCGATTTTGTCTTTGTAAAAAAATCGATGAAGGTGCAAAGCCACCTGATCGATACCACCACCTACAATAACCTCTATCCGTCAGATCACTATCCAGTCATAGTGACAATGGACTCATCAATGGCTACCAGCGATCCATCACCGGCTACCGAGTAGAACCGCCAATTCATTGCGGATATATTTTTCTTCCACCCATTCAGTTAAATGGGCGTTCATAAACTCAATAAAATTATGCGCGGCGACGGGTAACCGCCTGTCGCCATGACGCACCAGATACCAGTGACTGGTTAACGGAAAATCGCGCACATTGATAATGGTCACTTTTGCGTTTGACTGGGACAGCGTCTGCGCCAAGGTATGTTCCGATAACACCGCCAAACCCAATCCCGTTTCCACACTCATCCGGATCACTTCGTTGCTTTCTATCTGCAAACTTTTATGCAGTTGTAAATTTTGCTCACGCAACCAGGTTTCAAACACCATACGCGTTGCACTGCCGGGTTCGCGCATTAAAAAACGTTCGTTAATTAATTCTGCAAATTCAATTTCTTTTTTTTGCGCCGCCCAATGATTCGCTGGCGCGATCAATACCAGCGGATTACGCAGGAAGCGCCCGCTAATAACGTGATCCCCGGTGGGCGGATGGCTGAATAAATACAAATCGTCCATCTGGTTTTGAAAACGCTGCAACACACTGCCGCGGTTGCCGATATTAAAGGTCACATCCACCGCCGGATATTGCTGCGCATAGGGGCTGAGCAAACGCGGTAATACATACTGCGCGGTCGTGACCACACCAATACTGAAATGCCCTTTGGTGCCTTGGGCGGCATCGCTTAAAAAACTGTTGAAGTCATCGAAACGCGTGAGCGCATCCAGCGCAGCGTGGTACAGCTCGCGCCCGACAAATGTCGGCTGATACTGGCCATCGCGTACTTCCAATAACAGCTCTCCAACAGCCTCGGTCAGACGTTTGATTTGCAACGAAACCGTCGGCTGAGTGAGGTGCAATTGCACCGCGGCTTGGGAAATGGAGCCAGTGCGCACCACGGCGATGTAAACCTGCAACAGGCGGAAGGTCAGGTGGCGGATATTCATGGTGGGGGCCCAAACAACAAACTATAGATAATCGTAAATATAACAAACTACAAACATTAATTATCTTCAATTGATGGATGGGGCGACAATGGCAACCAGCAACACAGCTATTGGAGAAGTACCATGCCCGATATCGTAATCCTGTTTTTCCTGCTCGGCGTACTGGCCGGACTGGCCAAATCCGATCTGAAAGTCCCGCAAGCGGCCTATGACACCCTGAGCATATTGCTCATGCTCACGCTCGGCTTGAAAGGCGGCCTGGCGCTACATGGTCAACTGCACTGGAATCTCCTGCCCGAAGTCGTCACGGTAATCCTGCTCGGCGTCGCCATTCCGCTGCTGCTCTACCCGATCCTGCGCAGCCTTATCCAGCTAAATGCCGCCAACGCCGCCAGCATCGCCGCGCACTATGGCTCGGCCAGCGCGGGGACATTCGCCGTCGCCCTCGCCTATGCCGAGGCCAATCACCTGGCGATCTCGCCGCAAACGACGCTTTACCTGGTGCTACTCGAATTGCCAGCCATAGTCGTTGCGATATTGCTGCACAGAAAAGCCATCAATAACAGCGGTTCTCTTAATAGCAGAGGTTCTATGGCCGGCATTTGGCATGAAGCCTTAACCAGTCGCGGAGTTTTGTTGCTCGCCGGAGGCGTAGTGATCGGCTACTACTGCGGCCCCGAAGGTAGCAAGGATGTTGCACCACTGTTCATCGGTGCCTTCAAAGCCCTGCTCGCACTTTTCTTGTTGGAAATGGGACGTTGCGCATCGCAATATCTCTCGCCCTTCCCCATCCAGCACTGGCGGTTGATGGCGTTCGGATTAATCGCACCTTTTGCCCTTGCACTGGTTGGTATAGCGACAGGGATTGCACTGGATTTACCGGAAGGCAGCACCTTGATCCTCGCTTCACTCACTGCCAGCGCCTCCTACATAGCCGCGCCCGCCGCCATACGCGCCGCGATTAAAGATGCCGATATCGGCCTCGCGATTTTCGCAGCATTGGGTGTAACTTTCCCGCTCAATGTATTGGTGGGAATTCCGATTTATTACCAGATGATGGAAGTGATAAGTCGTGTTTAGCTAATTGCAGATATCGAGCAAACATTTTAAGGTGATGCAATAACAATCAGCCACAATAAAAACAAGCAGCAAATACCCAAACACAACCTCTCATAGCAATACCCACCTTGACCAATAAGGAACCGCGCATGAGAGTTTTATATAAGCATTCTATTTTTTCGGCAATTATTATTTTTGTTAGCGGATGTAGTGGGAGTGATGGCAATAGCAACACATCCACTACATCATCCAGTATTTCGCCTGCCGCATCGTCTGCTGCCACCAGTGCGATATCAAACACCGATGGAACTTTGGAAAATTCCGCGGCCACCTGCAATATCGCACCGTTAAAATCCTTCTCAGATTTACCCGATATTACCGCATTGCCTGATCCATTCCTTGCACTGGACGGAACACACATCACCGAAAAACAACAATGGCCTTGCCGACGCGCAGAAATTGCCGCCCAGGTGCAGCATTACGAATTGGGGGACAAACCTGCCGCACCACTGCAAGTGAGTGGCACCATCAGCAATGAAAAAATTACCGTCACAGTAAATGAAAACGGCAAGGAAATTTCGTTTGATGCACTCATCACCCTTCCCACAACTGGCACGCCTCCTTATCCGGCCATGATTGGTATTGGCAATTCGTTTTTAAATAATCAGGAGCTGGCCAAACAGGGTGTTGCCGTTATCCAATTCCCCAATAATATTGTGGGAGAGCAACAAAATGGGCAATCGCGCGGCAAGGGAAAATTTTACGAAATCTACGGCAGTGACCACACTGCTAGCGCCATGATGGCCTGGGCCTGGGGTGTAAGCCGGCTGATTGATGTGTTGCAAACATCCAACAATAATTTGATTGACGCAAATCATTTAGGTGTGACCGGTTGTTCACGCAATGGTAAAGGCGCGTTAGTTGCAGGCGCCTTTGATGAGCGCATTGCATTGACCATCATGCAAGAATCCGGATCGGGCGGCGCAGCGAGCTGGCGCATCTCCGACGCACAATTAGCCGCCGGGCAAAATGTACAAACCCTGCGCCAAATAGTGACTGAAAACGTATGGTTTACCGATCAATTCAAAATTTTTAGCGAAGCCGCAAATAAATTACCATTCGATCATCACAGTGTAATGGGATTGATTGCCCCGCGTGGATTATTGGTGGTAGAAAATACTTCAATGGAATGGCTGGGCAATCAAAGCACCTACACAACATCGGTTATTGCACATGAAATCTGGAAAGCCCTGGGCGTTAGCGACAACATGGGCGTATCACAAGTAGGCGGCCACAACCACTGCCAATTACCTGCTAGCCAACAACCTGAAGTGAATGCATTTGTGCAGAAATTTTTGTTGGGTGATACCAGTGTTAACACCCAAATGCAAAAAACCGATGGTGCTTTTCCGGTGGAAATTTCGCGCTGGGTAAACTGGTCAACTCCCACGCTCCGTTAATTATGGATAACCGAGGAAAAACTCAAACCAAACTTTTGCAAATATTGTTTTGCCCGGTGCGAGTCATTAGTGGATGATTTCTCCCGGCTCGCATTAAACAAAACCCACCCCGCCTCAGCCAGGGATCGGCTATTGCGGCACACCCTTAACGTTGACGACGGTTTAGAAATGAAAATACTCAATGAACACCGAATTTACTGTAGGTTGGAAAAGCGAAGCGCCTTCCGACAAATATCGATCCCGCCTAATTTTTTCGCTAAACCTTCCCCCTCCAATCGCAACAACCGCTCACTGCGCCAAACACGTTTGTAGCCATCTAAAAATACCGCACCACATCCACACTCGTATGCAGCACACGCACAATTATGATCCCCTCTTTTTGCAGCACATAAAAAAGCAAATGGCTTTGGCAGGGAAAGCTGCGCAGTCCCGGGGATAACTCCTCTCGCTCAGCACCAAGCAGGGGGTTATCTGCGAGTATCTGAGCAAGTGCGTCCAGCTCATCTAGATAATTGTGCGATTGCGCCATACCCCAGCGCTGGACGGTAAAATCGACAATGGCTTCCAAGTCCTTTTCGGCTTGCTCCGTGAAGTAAAAGTTGGCCATCACTTCACTCGCTGACGCAAACGCTCAAGCACAACATTGCCATTCTCAATGCGATCCGCTTCCAAATCGGCGATCCCCTGCTGGATTTGTGCTTTGAGTTGCTCGGTTTTGTAAGCGGCAAGCTGCTCGTATTCAGCATATGAAAGCACCACTGCTACTGGCTTGCCGTTTTTGTTAATAGCCACAGGCACGCTTTGAACTTTCAAAAGAAGGTCTCCAAACTCGCGCTTGGCATCACTCGCCGTTAAGGTTTGCATTTTAGATCCTCAGGTCAATCATTTTGATCAATTTGGATATTTTGATCACTTTAATCATTTGACCATCTTATGGTCAAGGCTTGGCAGAAGAATGAGTTCGGCATCCCACATGCATCGTGATAAGATGCGCGCCTTTTTTTCGTTTCCGGCCCGTTTGGGTTGGCTAAACTAATGATTTCACGCAACCAGGCACGAGATATGGCAAGAAAAGTGGCAGTGATTATGGGCTCCAAGAGCGATTGGGCCACCATGCAGGCGGCAGTAGAAATACTGGAGCAGATGGGTGTTGAGTATCACACCGAGGTGGTTTCAGCCCATCGCACCCCGCAAAAACTCACTGAATTTGCCGAATCAGCGGTGGATAACGGCTATGCCGTGATTATCGCCGGTGCTGGCGGTGCAGCGCATTTGCCCGGTATGGTTGCAGCGCATACCCGTTTGCCGGTGCTCGGGGTTCCTGTGCAGAGCAAGGCGCTCAGCGGCGTGGATAGCCTCTATTCTATTGTGCAGATGCCAAAAGGCGTTGCAGTGGGCACTCTGGCGATTGGGGTTGCCGGTGCATTTAATGCCGGTTTGCTCGCCTGCCAGATCCTGGCGATCACTGATCCTGCACTGGCAGCCAAAATAGAGCAGTTCCGCCATGACCAGACCCAATCGGTTTTGGATAATCCGGACCCTAGAGATCAATAAATCGAGATCAATAGTCCGCGATCAGTAATTTCTCCTTGCAGTCAGTAAGCGCGTTTCGAGGTTAGGCATGAGTCAACGAATTTGGGTTTTAGGTGCAGGCCAATTGGGCGCGATGCTCAAACACGCCGGTATGCCATTGGCGCTGGATGTATGCCCGGTAGATATTAATGAAGGCACCGCTCCGGCCCTGCAAGCCAATGACCTGGTTACCGCCGAGCGCGAGCAATGGCCGGAAACCCTGGTGACCCACGCGCTGGCGCAGCACCCCCGCTTTATTAACCAAAATGTGTTTGGCCGTTTGGCTGATCGAAAAACCCAGAAAGAATTAATCGATTCACTCGGCATTGCCACCGCGCCCTGGCGCAATGTGGCTAACGACATCACCGCCAACGAATTGCGCGATCAACTGGGCGAGCGTGTTTTATTGAAGCGTCGCACCGGTGGATACGATGGCCGAGGCCAACATTGGTTACGCACCGATGATGACGAAGTACCCAGTGATTGGCAGGGCGAGGCAATTGCCGAGCAGGCCATCAACTTTGATGAAGAGGTATCGCTGGTGGGCGTGCGCAACCAGCAAGGTGAATGCGTGTTTTATCCGCTCACCTTAAACCTGCATCTCAACGGGATCCTCTACGCCTCGATTGCACCACTTGAGCGCCTGCAACCATTGCAAGCACAAGCGGAAACCATGCTTGGGAAAATCCTTAACGCACTCGATTATGTCGGCGTAATGGCGATGGAAACCTTCCGTGTTGGCGACCAATTATTAATTAATGAATTGGCACCGCGCGTACACAATTCCGGTCACTGGACGCAGGCAGGTGCCAGCATCAGCCAGTTTGAATATCACCTGCGCGCCGTTGCGGGAATGGCCACACCGGTACCGCAAGTGATGGGCCAGAATGTGATGATCAACCTCATCGGCACTAACTACAATCCCGAATGGCGCAACCTGTCCTGCGCGCGCGCCTATTGGTATGGCAAAGATGTGCGCGTCGGCCGCAAAGTGGGGCACATCAATATTGTCAGCAGCAACATTACTGAAATCCGCGAGACATTGGTATTGCTCGGGGATTTGTTACCCGAGCACCACTACCGCGAAGCCATTGACTGGAGCCTGCGCGGGCTGGAAACCCTCTAGGAATTAACATGATTACGCCAGGGCGACGCCCTGGCTTTTTATTATTTTTGGTTAATTTTTGCATCCTGCCTGTCGGGATCTATGATAGGTTCTGTCACCTTCTTGCATTACATCAAAATAAGGAGCCATTCGATGTTTACATTGCATATCGCCAACAAAAATTATTCGTCCTGGTCGCTGCGCCCCTGGGTGTTGATGCGCACCCTGAATATCCCCTTCACTGAAAAAATCCATCCGCTGGATGTTGGCAGCAGTTGGGATAGCTACCGTACATTCTCCCCGAGCGGCCGCGTGCCCTGCTTGCAAGATGGCGAACAAACCGTATGGGATTCACTCGCGATTGCCGAATACCTCGCAGAAGCCTACTCTCAGGTTTGGCCTGCGGATAAAGCGGCACGCGCCTGGGCGCGCTCGGCAAGCGCAGAAATGCATTCGGGTTTTCAAAGCCTGCGCAATAGTTGCAGTATGAGCTGTGGCCATCGCATCCAGATGCACGCGATTTCACCCGCTCTGGAAAAAGATATAGCGCGCATCAACGAACTCTGGAATGAAGGCTTGGGTAAATTTGGCGGTACATTTTTAGCGGGCGACAAATTTACCGCAGTCGATGCTTTTTTTGCCCCGGTAGTATTTCGCTTCCAAACCTATGGCCTGCCATTAACAGGCGCAGCAAAAGATTATTACGCACGCATATTAAACCTGCCTTCAATGCAGGAATGGTACGCGAGCGGCCTTGCGGAAATCTGGCGCGAGCCGGATCACGAGCAAGAAATTCTCGCTGCAGGAAAACTGATTGCCGATTTACGCCAGCAATCGCGCTAACAGAAACAGGATGTCTTGATGAAAAACACAGTCACGATTACACCGCATTTGCAAGAAAACTATTTGCATGTCGATGTAAGAGGCATGGGCACTTATGAAAATGCGTTAACCTTGTGGATCAAAGTTGCGCAGGCCTGTGAGCAATACCAATGCTTTAATATATTGGGCGAGCAGTACCTGATTAATACGGTCACCACCACAGAGGCCTTTGATCATCCCGCACTGTTCAAACAAGCCGGGATCAGTGCCAAACATCGCATTGCCTGGATAGATAAAAATCCGCGTACACGCGAAACCACCGAGTTTATCCGCGATGTGCTAAGCAGTCGTTCGGTTGGTTACGGCAGGCTGTTTAACGATATTGAAGCCGCAAAACAATGGCTGCTGGAGCGTAACTAAACGTTTCCTGCGGCCGTTCCCCCCCGTCATATCCCCTATCGATGCCCTCTTTCGCACTTTGCACATTCCGCTACAAATTCGCTTGAACCAGCACAAATTTTGACAAATTTCCGGGTGCTTACTAATGTTCATAACAACAGGTTCATAACAACATCCACACCAGCAGCCTATTTCAGGATCATCAGCCATAACAACAATCATGCGCTAATCATTGATTAACAGGATCCGCCTGGCACCAAGGAGTTTTCCATGTTCAGCAATATGAAAGTGGCCATGCGCCTCGCGATACTTGCGGGCACTCTGGTAATACTTATGGTTATTATCGGTGTGATGGGCATACGAGGTATGAGCGCCGCCAATCAGGGTATGCATACCGTCTATGTTGATCGCGTTGAACCCATGCGCGATTTAAAAGAGGTAATCGATAATTTTGCGCTGATCCTGGTTGATGTGCCGCAGAAAACAGTTAAGGGAATTATCACCTCGCAGGAAGCACTCAGAATCACCCAGGAAACCCTTCCGCGTACCGATAAGCTCTGGGAAACATACCTGCACACATTTCTTATCGACGACGAAAAAATCCTGATTAAAAAAGCAGCCCCGCTGATTGATAAAACACATCAACAATTACGCGACCTGCAAACCTGGTACAGCAGCAATAATATCGCCGAAATAAATACCTTTACCCAGAACGGGATCTACCCCATCTTTGATCCGCTCAACGAAGTTTTCACTGAGCTCAATAAAGTGCAGGTCCGGGTTGCAAAACAAGAATATGACCTCTCTACCCAACGTTATGAACACACACTGACACTCAACAGCATCATTATTATGATCAGTATTCTTGTGGCCATTATTTTAAGTTTTGTGATTACGCGCAGCCTGCTAAAACAATTGGGCGGTGAGCCTTATTATACCGCCGATATTATCCACCAAATCGCCGAAGGAGATTTATCCGTTAAGGTGGACATCAAAGCCAATGACCAAAACAGTGTCCTATTTGCCATTCGCCAAATGGTTGTCAAGCTGTCGGACATTATTGGCGATGTGCGCTCCACTGCCAGCTCACTCTCTTCCGCATCGGAAGAATTAAGTGCGACTGCACAATCCTTGAGCCAGTCTGCAACACAGCAAGCCGCCAGCATTGAAGAAACCAGTGCCTCCATGGAAGAAATTACCGCGTCCATTAGCCAAAATAACGACAATGCAAAAGTTACCGATAACCTTGCCAGCAAAAGTGCACGCGAAGCGACAGATGGCGGTGCAGCAGTAAAAAATACCGTCGATGCCATGCATAAAATTGCACAAAAAATTAGCATCATTGATGACATTGCCTACCAAACCAATTTACTTGCACTCAACGCTGCCATTGAAGCGGGGCGCGCTGGTGAACATGGGCGCGGCTTTGCAGTAGTGGCAAGCGAAGTGCGCAAGCTCGCCGGACGCAGCCAAACTGCGGCAAAAGAAATTGGGGAGTTAGCCGGCGGTTCAGTAAAACTGGCCGAAAGCGCGGGACAGCTGTTGGATGAAATAGTCCCTGCCATTAAAAAGACTGCAGATCTGGTGCAAGAAATTTCTGCCGCAAGCGATGAACAAACCATGGGTGCCAATCAAATTACCATCGCTATTTCGCAAATCAGTATCGCCACCCAACAAAACTCATCCTCCGCCGAAGAACTTTACTCCACATCCGAAGAACTCACCAGCCAAGCGCTACAACTCCAACAAATGATGGAATTTTTTAAACTGAAATAGTTTTACATAGATAGTATTTCCAACAAAAAAAGCCCTGGGCAATTATATCGCCCGGGGCTTTTTTATAGAATTTTTTATTTGTATTAATTTTTATGAGTGATGTCTTTATTAGTGATAGTTTATAAAATCCACACCTCAACGCGGCGATTCATGCGGCGCCCCTCTTCGGTTTTACTGCTTGCCAAGGGCACCTCCTCCCCCATACCACGCGCAACCAACGGATAGATCCCCCGTGCAATCAATTGCTGCTCTACCACTTTCGCACGGCGCAATGAGAGTTCAATATTTTGTGCCTTATCGCCTTCGCTATCGGAGAAACCAAACAATTGCACACGTTTGGGTGAATTGGTCTCCACATATTTCACCAGACGCTCAAGATCGCTGATACTTTTGGTATCCAGTTCATCGCTGCCATCTTTAAAGCGGAAATTAATCGACAAGCGCTGCGAGCGCGCTGTCAGGTTGCGCATCTCTTCCGGGTAAAAATTATTATTGAATGGCAATCCACTTTTAATATTCTGCGATACCAGGCCGATATCCTCGACTATGCTTTGGCCGCGTTCGGTTGCGCTGAATTTCACAAAATCTTCCGCATCATTATTAATATCTTTTTGAGGCAGATAAAAGTATAAGCGGCGCGCCAGCGGATAATCCTCAGTGCTCACCGTAAAATGAGTCGGCAGGATAGCGCGGGAATCTTTGGTGGCGGAAATAGCCAACAATTTTGCACGGCGTACATAAGGCAGGCCAATAAAACCTATGGCGCCCTCATCTTTTGCCACTGAATCAGACAATTCACTACTAGATTCAAACCGTTTGGCAGTCAAGGCCAGGGACGCGCCGCTTGCATCCAGCACCATGCTTTTGAATGAATCCCAGGTGCCGGAATTTTCATCGCGCGCATAGACGGTGATAGGTAAATTCTTGCCACCCAATTCCGACCAGTTGGTAACTTCACCGGAAAATATTTTTACCAATTGGGGAAGCGATAAATTCACTAGCGGGTTTGCACTGTGGGTGATAATCGCCAAACCATCGAGCCCGATAATATGCTCGCTGCCCGGCTCAGTAAGGTCGCCACTTTTATCCAACAATAAATCGCGCTCCTGCTCTTTGATACGACGCGAAGACATACCCAACTCGGCTTTGTCTTGCAGCAAATCGGTAAATGCAGTGCTGGAACCGTGGGCATGTATCTCGATAAATTCAATGCGGCCGTTGAGCTGGGCACTCACGGCTTTTTCCGTAGGTGCATTGCCCTGTGCGGTTTTAATATCAGTTGCACCGCGCGCCATCAAATAGGATTCCACCAAACGCGGCGTTAATTTTTCACCGACGGTATTGGAGCCATGCACGCGGAACATAGGTTTGCTGGCACGCACCAGCGGGCCACCGGGGATATAAGCCTGTGCTTGTTGCGTTTTAACAGCCGATTGGAGGTGCGTGTCAGTAATTGCCTCCAGCACAAATACTTCGCCCGCATCCAGCGGTAAAAATGACCGCAACAAATAACCACTCATTACCAATAACAATGCGCAAGCGGCCGCCGCAAGAACATTCAACCGGACACCCTTTTGGGTTTTTCGTTTGGGTTTAAATTCATCGCCGTTATGGGTGGCGGTCACTATGGAATCTTCCATATGGCGGACATCCCACACCAGTTTGGTCAATTCCTCATCATTGGCATTCAGGGCTTTTTCCAACAATTCAGCGCGGTATTCTTCATCCTTTAAAATCATATTCAACGGAATGTGCATTTTTAAATGGGTTTCGCACAAGCGTTTTAAATTCCATAATTTATCAACCAAGGCCACGTTGTAGTGCAGGTGTTTGTGGGATTTGGGGGACATAATGGCTCTCGCAATTCATCGACGGGTAATCAGCTAACAGCCTTAAGCCATCACTGATCTATGAAGGCGTGCACTATATTGCAGCTTTGTGACAGAGGGATTACATGTCAGGTGCCGGGTGCTACAGAGAGACAACATGGTTTGTTATGATGCCCGCTCCCGGAAACCACCACACAAGGCAGCGCAGTGAATACACCTCCTCCCCCGCTCACACTTTGGCAAGCACTCAAATTTTGGTTGAAACTTGGCTTTATCAGTTTTGGCGGACCCGCCGGACAAATCGCCATCATGCACCAGGAATTGGTGGAGCAGCAGCGCTGGATTTCCGAAAAACGTTTTTTGCATGCACTCAATTACTGCATGCTCTTGCCCGGACCGGAAGCACAGCAACTGGCAACTTATATCGGTTGGTTAATGCATCGCACTTGGGGCGGCGTTATTGCCGGTGTACTTTTTGTGTTGCCTTCACTATTTATTTTAATTGCACTTTCGTGGATTTATATTGCCTACGGACACCTCACACTGATCGCCGGTATTTTCTACGGTATTAAACCAGCGGTCGCTGCAATTGTGGTGCAGGCCGCGCATCGAATTGGTTCGCGCAGTTTAAAAAACAATTGGCTGTGGGGTATTGCAATCGCTGCATTTGTAGCAATTTTTGCATTGCAGTTGCCCTTTCCATTAATTGTGTTGGCAGCGGGGATTATCGGCTGGCTGGGTGGAAAATTTGCGCCGCAATTATTCAATGCCAGCGCCAAGCACCAGGCCAACCAAAAAAATTACGGCGCGGCGATTATTGATGACACTACGCCCACACCAGAGCATGCGCGCTTCCGTGTATCGCGTTTGTTGTTGGTAATCGTCTGCGGATTAATGCTGTGGTTATTACCCATGTTATTGCTGGGTACCAGTTTTGGTTGGCAACATGGCTTTACCCAAATGGCCTGGTTTTTCACCACCGCCGCACTGCTTACATTTGGTGGCGCCTATGCGGTATTGCCCTATGTCTACCAGGGCGCGGTTACCCATTACCAATGGTTAACGCCGGCGCAAATGATGGACGGCCTGGCACTGGGCGAAACCACACCCGGCCCATTGATTATGGTGGTAGCGTTTGTAGGATTTATCGGCGCATACACGCATGAATTTTTAGGGAGTGAGCACGTATTTTTGGCTGGCGCCATAGGCGCAAGCCTGGTCACCTGGTTTACTTTTTTACCCTCTTTTATTTTTATTCTCGCCGGGGGGCCATTAGTGGAATCCACCCAGAGTAATATGCATTTCACTGCGCCACTTACGGCAATTACCGCTGCTGTTGTCGGTGTGATCGTAAACCTCGCATTATTTTTTGCGTACCACACGCTCTGGCCGCAAGAAATCGAAACGGGTTGGCTGGCACAATTGGATTGGATCGCATTGGCGATAGGTATTCTCGCCAGCGGTTTATTGTTTTATTGGAAGATGGGAATTATTCGGGTATTGGGAATTTGTGCATTGCTGGGTGTTGCGGTTAAAAGCGTTGCATTGTAAAAAAAAGGCACCCTGGTTAATTTCACCATAAGGTGCCTCTTTTTTCCCCTTTTTTAAACTCCATACATAATCCCGCCCCCACCTTGGCAGCGACATTAACCAGGCTACCTGGAAAAGCCATCTACCATTTGTGCGACGTTATGGCTTGAATGCCTGACCTCATTAACTGCAAAATTCCGCAGCACTTCCACAACCCGGTCCTGCTGCTCATCCGACAAGCCAACCCATAGTGGTAAGCGAACCAGCCGTTCAGACTGCTGATTGGTAACATCCAGGTCGCCATGCGACCTACCATAACGCTTCCCAGCAGGGGATGAGTGAAGCGGTACGTAGTGGAAAACAGACCAGATTTCATTGCATTTGAAGGCATCAAGGACCTTCTGACGGTCGATTTCTGGCGCCAAAAGAACATAGTACATATGCGCATTGTGCTCACAATCATGCGGAATAATCGGGCGCCTCAGTATTCCCTTAGCCTCAAGCGGCTCAAGAAGCTCGTGATAGCGCCGCCAACTTGCCAGCCGTTCTTTGGTTATTCGATCCGCTTCTTCAAGTTGCGCCCACAGAAAGGCAGCAATCAGCTCTCCTGGCAGGAACGACGATCCCACCTCTTGCCAGGTATATTTGTCTACTTCTCCCCTGAAAAACCGACTGCGGTCGGTGCCTTTCTCGCGGATAATCTCAGCGCGAAGGCTCAGGTCAGGGCTATTGACAAGCAGAGCACCTCCCTCCCCCGAGATCACGTTCTTTGTTTCGTGGAAACTGTAGGCTCCCAAGTCACCGATACTACCCAGCGCCCGCCCTTTATAGGTCGACATCACTCCCTGCGCTGCATCCTCAACAACTTTCAACCCATTCTGCCGAGCGATGGCCATGATCGTATCCATCTCACACGCCACTCCCGCGTAATGCACAGGAGCAATGGCGCGGGTACGCGGTGTAATGGCAGACTCAATTAACTTTTCGTCCAAATTCAGCGTGTCTTCTCTGATATCAACAAACACGGGAACACCGCCACGAAGTACAAAGGCATTGGCAGTAGAAACGAAGGTGTACGACGGCATGATGATCTCGTCGCCGGGCTGAATATCCAGCAACAAGGCAGCCATCTCGAGTGCAGCCGTGCAAGAGTGGGTAAGCAGCGCCTTATTACATCCGGTCCGCTCCTCCAGCCAGCCATGACAGCGCTTGGTAAAAGGCCCATCGCCCGCCAAACTACCGTTGAAATGTGCTTCAGCGATGTAATACAACTCCTTGCCGGTCATGTGGGGCCAGTTAAATGGTATGCGGTTGTTCGTCTTTTTCATACACTCTCCAAAGCCCTTCATCGATCCTGTTTCGGCACATAAACTCTGCGCATTGCGCTCGAAACCAGAAATTTTTCGCTTCTATTCTGGCTAGTTCGAAGGAGCGCTCAAAAAACTATATTTTTGTTTTTCAGGCACGCCTTCACTGCCGCACCACTCCGGTAACTGTCAGGCTCGGTGCAAACACGAAAACCCGCAACAGAACAAACAAGAAAATCGCTACAACAATGATTGCTATTGCTTGGGCAAGCTGATGCGCTAATCCTAACCAATCCACAAGCAGCAGCAGCAAAACCAAATTTATCAGATAGCCGGCCAATTGCACTTGCAGGTAACGGACAACGGCAGTAGTAATGTGTCCGTTATGTCGAAAGGTAAACTTTCGATTAGCAAAAAAACCAATTGATGCCGCTACGAAATACAGGAGCGTCATGGTCAACTTAGGAGCGCCCCACAAATAGGTCAGGAGGAGGTAAAGTGCATAACCCAAAAAATTGGTTAGCGCACCAACCAATATGTAACTAAAAAACTCGCGAAATGTTTTCCGGGAGGGCGAGAATCCAGACTCAGCGTTCATTTTTCTTCCCTAAGACTTATGCTGATATATATTTTTTTTCCTGTCTCGTTATCTATAACGTATGCATTTTTTGATTCTTCAAAAAATGCCAGCCCCCGAAGAAGATTAAAAAAATCCACCCCTCGATAATTTTTATTAAGATCGATCAGGCAATTTTTTTCGAACTTAGTCCTGGAATAATATTCAGCCTTTGCAGCCTTCTTTTTTTGCACTTCCCTGACACGATTATCCAAATCATAGGACATCAGTCGTTCTATTAACTCGTCGTAATAATCGCAAACCATATCATCGATCCTTGACTGCAATGTTCTCGCTGTGTCGCTAAGATGCACAGGAACTTCAACTTGCATAAATATTTCACCATCATCAATTTTTTTGTTGACGAAGTGATAAGTGAACCCTGTTCTAGTCTCCCCGCTGATTATGGCCCAGTTCACGGGATACACACCTCGGAATGAAGGGAGAAGGCTGTAGTGGAGATTTAATACACCTTGCGTAGGTAGCTGTATTAAATCTTCAGGAATAATGTGTTTCCAACTCAAAAGCAAAAACCAATCAGCATGCTGAATCACATGATCAACCGGGAAAGGTACCTCATACACAAACAGAGGAATATTTGCCTTTGCACATATCTCTTGCACACCTGGCCACCACATATTTCCATTTTCACGAGTTGTGACAACAGCGGGAATCTCAAAGCGGCTGGCATCGGCATGCGCAACAAGTTTATGAAGAAGCCTATAACCTATCTCATGATCAACGAAAGGAACTATGCGTTGCATCATCACGCCTTCTTTATCAGGATAGTAAATTCATAAAGCCCATAGTCATGAAGCAACGCTACTTGGCGGGAATAGCGACGCTTACACAAATCAAACAGTCGGCAGGGGTCAGCGTAATAGAGATAATCGCGCTTTTTTTCCTCGTCGGAATATGAGGTCAGGCAGTTGAAAGCAAATCCAAGGCTGCTGGTGCGGTCCAGTACATCCAATGTGCCCTGCAGATAGTCAAACCACTCAGCGTCAGTTCGCCCCAAACGCACATTAAAAATACCGCTAGCTATACCGTAGTCAGCCATTTGGTCAGGCTCTTCTGACGTGATAAAACGAGCTTGATTGGCACCAAGGTGTCGTTGCGTGGCGGCCTCGATCATTTCGCGGGAAATATCCACACCAACGTATGTGCAAGTTGAGTGCTTGTCTCGCAGATAGTCCAGCAAGGCGCCGTAGCCGCAACCCACGTCGTTTATAGAGAAGTTAGATTTTTTCGGGTCAATTATTTTGCATAGCTGCTCAAATCTGACCATCTGGCTTTCTTCACCATTCCAGTCGACGCCACGAGGTGTATCACCATGTTCTGCAAGTTTTCCAGCGTAATAGGTTGCGACCTCGTCGAGCAGCTTAGTCTTTTTGTTTTGCATAAACCTGCCTCACGATGGTATAGGGGCGCCGTTTGGTTTCAGAGAATATCTTGGACAAGTAGATGCCCACCACACCAATAAAAGAGATGATCATGCCACCAAGAAGCCAAATAGAGGCCATTACCGATGTCCATCCACTCAAGGGTTTTGCAAGGAATAACCAGTTCGTTACCAGATACATGATGTAGGTTAATGCAAACAATGAAATCGCTAGTCCAATGTAAAAAATGCTAATCAGTGGGGTGTTACTAAAAGACGTCACCGAGTTGACCAGCAATGACATCTTCCGGCGGAATGTATATGTAGTCTCGCTAGTGTTGTGCTTTTTGATGACGTACGGACGTTGGTCAAAGCCGGTGATGTACCACAAGCCGGCCATAAAAACCTCTCGCTCTTCATGACACAGCAAAGCGTCAACGTATCGACGAGTCATCAGGCGTGCTGTGACAATATTTTCCGGCAGTGCAAGACCCGTCAATGCCTTGAAGAAGCGATAAAACCATTGGCCACTCCAACGTTCGAACAGACGACCTTTCCTGTGTTGCTGGATCCCATACACGACATCACAGTTTTGCAGGTCTATCTGCCGGGCAAAGACCTCAAGCCATTCAGGTTCTTCTTCCAGGTCGCTATCAATCAAAAAAATTCGTTCACCCTTTGCGTGTGCCAAACCCGTCATCATTGCCTTGTGGTGACCGAAATTGCGGGACAAATCAACCACGACAAGGTGCGAATCCTGCTCTGTCAGTTTGATAGCCATATCCAGACTGTTGTCTGGCGAACCATCATTTACGAGAACAATTTCATAGTCGTTCCCAACCAGTTGCCTTGCTACTGCACTCGCACGTGCATGAAACTCGTTGATATAAGGAGCAGACTGATACAGTGTTGCCACGATTGAAAGCTTCATGCTACGTACCTCATGTAACGAGGACTGTCTTTGCCACAATTGAACAAAAGATCAAGGATAGTGACCCCGTGAATGAATTCACCCCATAGTTGGGGGTAGGCTTGATACCCGGAATAGTCAAACCAGGTTAGCCTAATACCCAAATCCGAAAAGACTTTTTCATCAACATAGTCTTTTGCTGCCGGGCCTGAAATGTATTCGGCGCCCCCGGCTTGCACACAGAGATTAGCAAGCCGCTCTGTCTTACCCTCTGCGAGTTGGTAGTCCCAGGAGTGTGTGATGCGTGTCCGGATACCCAGGTATTTACAGATAGCCTCAATGAACCTTCGATTCAAATGAGAAATGTGAGAGTAACTATGACCAAGGTAGAGTGGCTCAAGCCATGCCGAAATCTCTTCAAAATGAGGGGTGCGGCGATAGTTTTGCGCAAGAGATTTCCAATGGGCGGCAGCCCACTCACTGCCATCAATTTCAGTCTCGCGGATCTTTTGGTGATATTTACCCTTTACAAGAACGGGGACTGTTAGCCACTGGACGCCTTGGGGTGTTTTGATCTGATTGCGGTTTCTCCAGTCACGGCGCGTGTACTGCATGTCATCGTAGAGAATGAACTCATCTACGGCTGCAATCATATCGAAGTAGCCCTTCCAGGGTATGTAGTTGGACTGCAAGATGGCGACTTTTTTCATTACCTTTCGCCTCGGGCTTTGTAAATTTGGTAGGCAGGATTCCGCGAGACTGTCACCGGGTCAAAATTGTCCAGAATAAACTGGTGAGTCAACGGATGTGTATTTTTGAAGCGCAGTTCTTCACGGCCATCGAGCGGCAAATTAAAAACGAATACAAAACCAGGGTCAGAGGACTTGATGCGTTCAATTTCTCGATTTTCAAATACCTCGGAACGTGAAAAAAGTGCATAGATTTCCCACATTGGCGATTTGCGCCCTAGCAAGGCATACGCACCGGGCCAGAACGGTGTTGCAATAAAACTTCGCCCATTTGGTGCAAACTCCTCGGCAAGCTGCCTCAGCAGGACGATATCGTTCGCTGTGCCAGGATCAACGTTAAGCTGGCTCCCGGAAATTTCGACTGGTACGCACTGTTTGCTCGTAAGGCAATACCATCCGGGGTGAGAGACGAGCATAACCCAGAAACTAGACGCGCAGAGCACCAGAGCAAGGGGCCATTTGAACCTTGCTACCGAAAGGGATAGTACAACCAGACAACCCACCAGCAGGGGAAAAATTCCGTGGGCAAGATGACCTACGTCAGCGCGTGAGAACGCATAGTGAGCATAAGGGAAGGCCAGAAAAGCCGACGCAACCAATACCGGGGGCACAGGCTTGTTTTTAAATTTTTGATATACAACCCAAGCCAGGGATAGCGCTGCAAATACGATAGTTCCTATAAAAAATAGCCCGATCAATACTCCTCGCGTGGCATTCCCAATTGAAGCTGTAGAAAAGTTAACCTTCCACGGCCAAGGAGTAGGTAACGGAAGATTAGTGGCTTTGTTCTCTAACAAGAACCGGACACTTTCCCAGAAAGCAACACCGAACCCCGGTATCAGAAGAGCCATCAGGATAATGGGTGAAAACCCAATTACTACCCCTACTCCCCACAGTGCAATTGCTTTTATAAAACCGATGCCCGACTGATTTTTTATAGAGAGCCAGGCGATAACACCCAGACTACCCAAAGTTCCATAAATCCCATGGTTACGCCCAAACAGAGCAACCAATCCCACACATAGGCCGGCAACTAAATAGCGCTTTGAAACAGGGTTTGAAATGAGGTAGGCAAGAACCCCAATAAGCAAAATAGAGATGGAAATATCAAAAAGCTTATGTCGGGGAAACATCCATATAGCCAGGGTGATTGCTGCCAGAAAGATGAAGATAACATCACTCTTGCATCTTAAGCGCTGTGATTGAGCGATTAGATAGAGGCCAACAAACAATCCCAGCGCCTGGAATACGGCTACCGCAGCCCGTAAGCTCATAATTCCACTATCACCAAATAGGCCTACGAGCGCAGCCGTCCAATAATATCGCCCCGGGTCATAAGCCATGAAATCCCGAATAGGAACCTCACCTAACAAGATACTTTGGACGCCATACCAAAGAAACCCTTCATCCCATAGGCTAAATCCCTTGTTGCCCTGCCAAATAAATGAAAGCAAAACAATGAAGCCTGAGATTGCCAAAGTGCTAAGTAGGATATAACTATTCTTTTGTGTAACTGGGTTCATGCGGGCAACTTGCGAGAAAAATGCCATTTTAATCTGCAGGGGGGGGTACGTCACCTTCTTATTCTAAAAAAACGGCGCCCTGAGGCGCCGATAATTGAACACTTACTCCAATAATTTTTTAAGATGTGGTTCCAGTGCATTCGCCAGTAAGGCATAACCTTTTTCATTGGGGTGTAATAAATCCGGCATTACCTCTCTCGGCAAAATTCCGTCTTTGGTCAGGAATACGGAATTCACGTCGGCAAAAAATACGCTCTTGTTATCGCCATAGGTTTTGATAACGGCGTTAACTTTTTCATTGATCTGGCGCAGCTGCCCATCGGGCTTTTCATCGCGGGGGAAAATAGCCAGCAACAGGATTTTAGTCGATGGCAACCGCTGTTGTAATTCCGCAACCACCTTTTTAATACCTGCCGCCGTGGTTGCCGGATCTTCATGGCGATGGCCGGTGTTGTTGGTGCCGATCATCAAGACCGCAACTTTTGGGTTCATCCCCTCCACTGCGTTGTGCTGCAAACGCCAGAGCACGTTCTCGGTGCGGTCGCCACCAAAACCAATTCCGAAGGCATTACGCGCGGCAAAATGTTTTTTCCACACCTCAGCCCCTTCTTTTTCCCACCCCTGAGTGATGGAGTCACCGATAAACAGCAAATCAATTTTTCCACCTTTGGCGACAATTGTTTTTGCATCGGCAATTTTTTGTTCGTGACGGGGCAACCACCAGTCAATCGACCACCACTCGTTTAATAGGTCAGGGGTAACCGATACGGTTTTGTAATCCGGGCAAGAATGCAGAGTTACATTTTGTGGAGTTTTAATCAGCAGTTCCACATTGGCCACCGACACATCACCAGCACCGCCCACTTCCAATGCAAACGGCATAGTCGTCGCGCTGAAATTATCTTGCTCCTGTTTAAAGCAGCTCAGGGGAACGTAGATTTTTTTCCAACCTTTGCCCACCAATTCACGTGCAGCAAGTGTAAATGGCACAACACGCTCGCAATTTTCTATCTGGCATTCCATTTTGAAAGAGACACCACCTTTGGCGAGCTCATTGATTTTGATATCCAGCGCCAGCACACCGGTTTTCATATGCGCGGTGAGATCAAGCGACTCACCAGCTTCCAGTGTCATACCAGCGCGCCAGGTATCTTTCCAGGTAAATGCCAGCGCATCTTCCTGCACATCTTTATCTGTGGTTTGTGCTTTTACATCGCCTTTCGGTAATGCAGCAAAAGCGCCACTGAGAATTTGTTGGCGCTCATAGTTTTCAATAAAACTATGCCAGGGTTCGAGCGGGCGACGCACATAAAGTTTAATATCTTGCGGCTCACCGCTGGCAACACCGGCTACTTGCTCAGGTAAAACCTTCACATCAGTTTTGCCGGACTGATAAGTAAGGCCATAACCCAATTTAAACAGTGGGTCATAGTTTTTGTGGTGCTTATTGAGCACATCCTGCAATGGTAGTTGTGGCCAGGAAAAAGAAAGGGTGCCTTTAAAATCATAATTGGTTTTGCCATCGGCTTTGGCAATCAATACATCCGCCACACCAGCGCCTTCTGAACCCGGCAACCAGGCAGCAACAAATGCATCGGACGCATTTAATTCCGGGTTAACCCAGAGCGGGCGGCCGGATAAAAATACCGACACTACGGGAATACCTTGCGTTTGTAATTTTTTCAGCAGCGCCAGGCTTTTCTTTTTCGCCGGTTCAAATTCCAGGGTATCGCGATCACCACTGCCTTCGGCGTAAGGGTTTTCACCGAAGACAACAATTGCCACATCCGGTTTTTGTGTGAATGAACCATCCACCGATAACACTGTTTTACCACCGGCAGCATCTACCGCCGATTTAATTCCAGCATAAATGGAAGTAGCACCGGGAAAGCGGAAATTTTCTTTCGCATCCGCAACACCTTGCCACCACACGCTCCAGCCACCAGCTTGTTTACCAATATTGTCGGCGCCGTCACCTGCAACCAAAATTGTTTTTGTGGGATTAATCGGCAGTACCTTGTTGGTATTTTTCAACAGCACCAGGCTTTCACGCACCGCTTGACGAGCAACGGCACGATGCTCCGCGCTACCCACAACTGATGTATCCGCAGCCAGGGCGCGTTGCGATGGTTTTTTATCCCACAAATGTGCGCGCATTTTTACACGCAGGATCCGGCGCACAGCATCATCTAAGCGCGTTTGGGAAATCTCACCGGATTTCACTTGCTTGAGTGTATTTTCAATCATGGCTTTCCAATCGTAGGTCACCATGAGCAAATCGACACCTGCATTAATTGCCTGCGGGCAGGAGTCATTGGTGCAGCCGGGAACCTGACCGTGGCCGTTCCAATCACCCACCACCAAACCATCAAAGCCCATGCGATTTTTTAATACATCGGTGAGCAAATATTTATTGCCATGCATTTTTTCGCCGTTCCATTCGCTAAAACTGGCCATCACCGTTTGCACACCGGCATCCAGCGCGGGCACATAACCGGCGTTATGGATTTTGACTAATTCTTTTTCAGAGATGCGCGCATTACCTTGGTCGTCACCACCTTCAGTGCCGCCATCGGCAAGGAAATGTTTGGCGGTAGCGATCACGCGGTCTTCGGCTAAAAACTCGTTGGTATTGGGTTTGCCTTGCAGGCCTTCCACCATCGCCGTTGCGTAGTCAGCAACAACGTTTGGATCTTCTGAATAACTTTCGTAGGTGCGCCCCCAGCGGTCGTTTTGCGCAACGGCGAGTGTGGGCGCAAAAACCCACTCGGTTCCAGTTGCACGCACTTCTTTTGCGGTGGCCGCGCCGATCTGGCGAATCAATTCGGCGTTATGCATTGCCCCCAATCCGATGTTATGCGGAAAGAGTGTCGCGCCGGTTAAATTGTTGTGACCGTGTACCGCATCTGTGCCCCAGAAAATCGGAATCGCTTGTTTGCCATCACTGGTATCCATGGAGGCAACATAAAGTGCATCGAGAAAATCAACCCAATCTTTAGGTTGGGCATTGTCGATGCGATTGGGCATAGAACCACCACCATTCAGCACCGAACCCAAATGGTATTTTTTAATATCTTCCGGTGTAACCGTCTGGATTTCCGCCTGCATGATTTGCCCGACTTTTTCTTCGAGCGTCATCTTTTGCAAAATACTTTCAATTTTTGCATTGAATTCAGCGGAATCTTTAATGGGTGATTCGGCTTTTGGCCAGAGTTTGATATTGGTTTTTTGTTCGGCATAGGCGGAGTAATTTGCCGAAAAAATTGCAGCGGTGATAAGACCGAGTGCTGCGAGTTGGTGGAGTTTTTTCATTGTCAGGATTTCTCTTTTCTTGTTGTTTAACCCCCTCCCAACCTCCCCCTTAAAAAAGAGGGAGGAGCTTTACTCCCTTTTATTCGGAGGGGAGTGCTGCTGTTATCCCCTCCTTTTTTTGAAGGGGAGTGCTGCTGTTATCCCCTCCCTTTTTTTGAAGGGGAGTGCTGCTGTTATCCCCTCCCTTTTTTTGAAGGGGAGGGTTAGGGTGGGGTTAAATTATTTCGCATTCACCACAACCTGCTTCTGCACCCCCATCCCTTCAATCCCCAGCTCAATCACATCACCTTCATTTAAATACAACGGCGGTTTTTGCCCGAGACCAACACCGGGTGGTGTACCAGTACTGATAATATCCCCCGGCTGCAAGCTCATAAATTGGGAAAGGTAATGCACTAAAAATTGCGGGCCAAACACCATTTGATCGGTTGAACCGTTCTGAAAAGTTTTGCCATTCACTTTCAACCACAATTTTAAATTCAGCGGATCGGCAATTTCATCTTTGGTTACCAAATAGGGGCCGATTGGGCCAAAGCTATCGCAGCCTTTGCCTTTATCCCACTGACCACCGGGACGCTCCAATTGAAAGTTGCGCTCCGACACATCGTTAATCACGCAGTAACCTGCAATATAATCCAGCGCATCCGCTTCGGACACATAACTCGCATGTTTGCCGATGACGATGCCCAACTCAACTTCCCAATCCAGCTTGGTGGAATTACGCGGCTTAATGACATTGTCATTGGGGCCGGTAATCGCGCTGGTTGCCTTCATGAAAACTACAGGTTCCGATGGCACGGCAACACCTGATTCTGCTGCGTGGTCGGCATAGTTCAAACCGATACAAATAAATTTACCGACACCTGTGACGCAAGGGCCAAAGCGCACAGACCCATCAACCAGTGGCAGTGAATTCACATCCAGACTTGCAATTTTTTTCAGCGATTCTTCACTCAGGGTTTTGCCATTGATATCAGAAACCACTGAACCCAATTCGCGCACTTTGCCATTGCTATCCAAAATGCCAGGGCGCTCCTGCCCTGCATTGCCGTAACGAAGTAATTTCATAATGATTTCTCTTTGTTAAATTTACCCCCTCCCAGCCTCCCCAGCTGCGCGCCCCGCTTTAAGGGGGAGGAGTAAGACTCCCTCCCATTATCAAGGGGAGGGTCGGGGTGGGGTTAAGGTTTTAATTGCTCCAGCCACCATCAATTACGTTGATAGTGCCGGTGGTAAATGCCGATGCATCACTCGCCAGATAAAGCGCCAACTCTGCCATTTCACGTGCAGTGCCTAAACGCCCCATGGGTTGGCGTGCAACAAAATTTTTATAGGCGGTTTCGTAATCGCCAGTTGCATGCAAACGCTGCTCAAGCGATGGGGTTTGTACTGTGCCGGGGCAAATGGCATTGCAGCGAATCCCCTGGGTTACAAAATCGGCGGCAACCGCTTTGGTCAAACCAATAACTGCAGCTTTAGTCATGCCATAAGCAAAACGGTTGGGAGCGCCTTTAATGGAACTGGCGACCGATGACATATTGATGATCGAACCGCCGCCGTTTTCAATCATGCCCGGTAAAAAAGTGCGGATCATGCGATACATGGAGCTGACATTTAAATCGATGGAAAAATTCCAATCTTTTTCATCGCAATCTAAAATGGTTCCGCTGTGCACATAACCGGCACAGTTAAATAAAATATCAATATTGCCGATTTGTTCACTGAGCTGTTGAATATCCTGTTGCTTCAGCACATCGAGGCTATAAATCTCACAGCCCGTCAATTCCTTCATAGCCGCAACATTAATATCTGTTGCAATAACGCGTGCGCCTTCGGCAGCAAATAATTCAGCGCTGGCGCGGCCGATACCCTGGGCAGCGGCGGTAATTAATGCGGTTTTACCTTCAAGACGTTTCATCGTGCACTCTTAGAATTAAAAAATCAGGATTTACGTTACTGTTATTAAATTTTTCCATCACGATCTTCTGTTCAATGCTTCCATCGTCATCTTCTATTATTCCTTCGTCATCTTCTATTATTCCTTCGTCATATTCTATTATTCCTTCGTCATCCTCGCGAACGCGAGGATCCAGTTTTTACCACTACCACAACAAACTGGATCCCCGCGTTCGCGGGGATGACGACACACAAAACAATTTCACTGTATCGCGTTCGCAGGGATGACGACTTATTACTAAATAATTTTTTTACTTAGCATGAAAGCTAAGCAATTTGTCGTACAGGCAAACAACTCGGTCCAATCGGCTCAAAGGCCTTGTAGGTCAAAATAAATTCCTGATGTCCCAATTCTTCCGACACACTGCGTTGGCCAGATGCCACATTGATTACGTTTTGCAAAATTTCTTCGCCCACTTCATCGAGCGTTGCCTCACCTTCCAGAATACGTCCGGCATTTACATCCATATCACCCGCCAGACGGCGATAGGTTTCGGGATTGGCGCAGACTTTTATCACTGGCGAAATTGCCGAACCCACAACCGAACCGCGTCCGGTAGTAAATAAAATCACGTGAGAACCGCAAGCAATTAATTCGATAATTTCAGCGTTATCAGAAATATTGGGGAAACCAAAACGCGGTTCGCCATCAGGCACCACGTCCAACAAATACAAACCACCTGCGGGCGGGATATCACCCGGTTTAATCAAACCGCTAATCGGCGATGAACCGGATTTAGAATAGGCACCCATGGATTTTTCTTCGAGCGTGGTCAAACCACCATCGGCATTGCCCGGTGCAAAACTACCGAAGCCCATCACGCGATAATAGTGTTCCGCCTTGGCGACACAGGCTTCAATTTCTACCCCCAGCTCCGATGTAATCGCGCGGTCGGCCATAATGGTTTCACAGCCGATCAACTCACCTGTTTCTTCAAAAATACAAATGGCATCGGCGGCAACCAGCGCATCAAAGCAACGGCCAACAGCAGGATTCGCGGAGATGCCACTGGTGCCATCGGAGCCACCGCAAATAGTCCCCACAATTAATTCATTTAAATACATGGGCACACGCGCGACTTTTGCAGCTTCAGCTTGCAAACGTTTTACTGCAGCAACACCGGCATCAATCGTTGCCTTGGTGCCACCAGCTTCCTGGATAACCAATAATTCGGCGGGGCGATTGGTAGCGAGAATATCGCGCAATAATTTTTCGCGATTCATACTTTCGCAACCGAGCGATACCAACAGTGCGCCGCCAACATTCGGATGCGTACACACAGCACGCATCATCTCGTAGGCATATTGGTTAGGGTAACAACCTGGAAAACCAATCAGGTGTACATCCATATCGTCGGCGATATTTACAATTTTGCGCGTGACGTGATGAGCGCATTCCACCAGGTAGGCCACCACAATCACATTGCGGATACCTTTGCGGCCATCGGCGCGCAGCCAGCCGGAAAAGCTGATTTCGTTATTCATGATTCACTCCTGTCTTTATTTTGGCGGCTGCGGGTGTGACTGGGAATGTAATCACTTTTCATATTGTGCATATGGACGTGTTCGCCCTTTGCAACAGCATCGGTCATGGAACCAATGGGCGCACCGTAGCGATAGACTTTATCGCCCGTGCTTAATGCACGACGCGCAATCTTGTGGCCGACATCGACAGCGATAGTGCTGGTGATAGCGTCGCCATCAATCGCAAATACATCGCCCACGGAAATATGTTTTACACACACCAGGATGTTGTCGTCCGGGTGTAGCAATATCACCTGCGCTAAAGCCGTTTTTTGCGGAGATATTGAGTCAGCTGATTGCGTCATACCTAATCCTGAAAATGAATGGCCTATCGAAAATGAGAGACCCGTCGACAATGAGGGCAGTAAAAATTATGCCGGTGTGGGCGCAGACGGATGGAGCAATTCACATTCGCGCAACGCTTGCCAGAGCTCGTCGGGAATCGGGGTATTCATCCAGGTATGCGCTTGCTGTACTTGGGCATCAGTCGCAAGCCCGGCCAATACCGAACAGACCTGTGGATGCGCGATGGGAAATTGCAGCGCGGCAGCGGCAAGCGGCACCGCAAACTCTTCGCATACAGATTCAAGTTGCGCGACCCGGTCAATAATCGACTGGGGCGCCGGTTCATAGTTGTAATGCAGCGGCACCTTACCACTCGCGAGTGCTGCGCTCTTGACACCAGTCGCCAAAATACCTGAGTTAAATGGCCCGCCGAGGATCACCGAAGCACCGCGCCGTGCGCAGAGGGGGAGAAAGGTTTCGCAGGCGCCCTGCTCCAATAAGGTGTAACGGCCAGCCAACAGGAAACCGTCAAAATCGCCGTACTTTAAGGCGGCCTCACAAATCTGCCATTCATTGGTACCCAGGCCAATTGCGGTGACCTGCCCGGCCGCTTTCAACTCGCTCATCGCAAGGTAACCGCCATCCATAAATTCACGGAAGTGCGCCGGGTGATCTGCACCATGGGTCATGGGCCCCAGATCATGGGCAAAGAGTATGTCGATATGGTCGCGCTGCAAGCGTTTGAGGCTGGCCTCAAAGGAGCGCATCACACCGTCGTAGCTGTAGTCAAAGTGCGGTTCCAAAGGCGGTGCATCGGCAAAGCCATGGCGCAAGCTGGCGCTGGAACTGGTGGGCACCAGCAACCGACCTACTTTGCTGGAAATCACCAGCGGCTCATTCACCGGATTATTGGCAAGTGCAGATCCCAAACGGGATTCACTCAGCCCAAAGCCATAATGGGGCGCAGTATCGAAGTAGCGGATACCGGCGGCCAAGGCTGAATCGACTGCGCTTATGGCCTGTGTATCACTTAACGGCTGGTAGAGATTGCCAATAGGTGCGGCACCAAAACCCAACAGGGATACAGGTACAGCACCAGGCCCGAAATTACGCGTTGGTAGAAGTTTGAACTGACCCACACAACCTCTTTTTATAATTAAAATCGGAATTGCTAATAAAAATTTATTTTAGCCGAACCCAATCCAAAAGCACATATAGTTATTTAGACTTTTTCTTTAAAGATACGTCAAGACTTAAACCAACCTCTAACTACCCCCTGTTTCCGGGCAAAGGTAGCGCCCATAAAAAAGCCGACTACAGGAGTCGGCTTTTGAGGCGGATCGCCAAGAACATCAACCAGGTACATCAATCAATAAGGCCGTTGGAGATCTTGTCCGCCGCTTGCCGCAAGCGTTCAAGGACACGTTCTGAACTGATCGATTGGGATTTGATGTGGATGAACGGGATGATCAATACCGCCGCAGCCCCGTGGACGCCGATGATAGGCACACAGAAATCGGTCACTCCATCAACGAAGTCGCTGGCGAGCTGGATATAACCCTGATCCATTCCCTTGCGCGCCTTGGCGAGGAAACGTTCAATGCGCTCCAGATCCACCGTTGCGGATAGCAGCGGCAGCCAGCCAGCCTGAACATCCGGTGTGGCAAAACCATAAAGCAGCGCCCCCGAGTTGGTGTCGATCAAACGGCGACGATAGCCCACACGCACGGAGAACCCGAGGTCCATAGGGCTTTCAAGGCGAGCGACAACCACTATCTGGTCGCCGGAAGGCACTACAAGATGGCAGGATTGACCCAGTTCGCGGGTCAGCTCTTTCATCACCGGCAGCGCCACTTCGAGCAGGGTTTTGGCTGTGCCCTGGGAGATACCGAGGGTGAAGAGTTTATTGGTGAGCATGTAACCATCGCGCCCATCCGGCATTTGGGTGATAAACCCTCGGTACTCAAGTGCGAGCACCATGCGGAACAGTTCGCTCACCGAACGCCCGAGGGCGGCAGCCATTTGCGATGTTGTCATGGGTGATGAATTGCGTGCGAGCAATTCGAGGATATCCAGGCCTTTCTCCAAAGCCGGGGCACGGTATTTACGCTCTGCGTCGTCGCTGTTATCCAACAAAGCGTTGTCGAGTTCTTTATTCATAATCGAAGTCATAGTTTTTTTCTCGTTATTAGTTTTTTCCGAGTCCTTTACCGATTTATAGCCTGTCAGGCAGCCCAGTTCATCCTGGCTGTCATAGGATTCTACGCACAGGCTTCAACATCCGGCGTTCCACTTTACGTAATTCGATAAAAACGCAAACTTGTACCTATGAAAATGCTTTCAATTTCGCTCGCTTTATATCCAGCAAGTGCCTGATGGACAAGATTAAGCCAATTTTTATAGGTAGATAGCTGCTTGTTTGGCGCCAATCCAATGACAGGCCAGTCGCTCCCCCACATCAACCGCTCAGTTCCAAATACATCCAGCAGGTGCTTTATATAAGGAAGCAACTCTGTCACCCCCTGGTCCTTGCCCGCTTCCATCGGCAAACCTGAAATTTTGCAGTGGACGTTAGCCAATCGGGCAATGCTCGCCATGGCATCACACCAGTCTGTGGCCGGGTGATCGGTCGCGATCACCGCAGGCTTGGCGGCGTGGTCGATTACGATGGGTAAATCCGGATGACGTTTGGCAAACGTTTCAAGGTGCGACAAATGGCGGGTATAGACCAGCGCATCAAATGCCAGTTGGTGCTCTTTCATCGCCGCAATAGCCAGCTCCAGTTCTGGGCGCAAAACCCAGTCATCGTCCGGCTGGCCTTGCAACATAGGCCGCAGGCCACGCAATTTGGGATGTGCCGCCAGGCGGGCAATACGCGCAGGGGCAGAGGCTGCGGCCAAATCCACCCAGCCCACTACCGCCTTGATAAAGTCGGACTGCTCCGACTGGGCCAATAAATAATCAGTATCTGCATCACTTTCCTGGGACTGCACCAGCACCGACCCCGTTACGCCCGCCCATTGGGCCAGGGGCAGCAAATCCGCCAGGCCAAAATCGCGATAGATCACCCCTAAATCCGGGGTTGGCCAGCGGCAATCGTGTTTGCCGATTTGCCAGAAATGTTGATGCGCATCGATCATTGGGCAATCACTTCCGCTTTATCACACCGGCGGGCATAGAGGGCGATCACTGCAAAACAGGCCAGGGGCACCACTACCGCCAGATGGATGGAGCTCATATCCGATACAAAACCCATCACCGCCGTGAGCACCGCGCCGCCGATAATCGCCATGATTACCAGCGATGAGCCAGCCTTGGCCAAAGGCCCGAGGTTCTTGATACTCAGGGCAAAAATCGTCGGGAACATCAACGACATAAAGAAGCTGGTTGCGGCCAGGGCGAGCAGGCCGGAGTGGCTCGGAACCAGCATTGCATAAGCGCATAAGGTAAGGCTGGCGAGTGCATAAACCCACATCAGCCAAGCGGCGCGGAAACGCCCCATCAGTGCAGTTGCGACAAAACGGCCAAGCATAAACACCACCAAAGAACCCATCAGGTAATTGGCGAGGGTTTTCTCACCGGTGCCGGGAACCGCCTCCTGTCCGTAGCGGATCAGGAAACTCCAGATGCATACCTGCGCCCCCACATAAAAGAACTGCGCGGTCACGCCAAACATAAAGCCTCCGTTGCACAGCAGGGTTTTGTAATCAACCCAGCTTCCGACGCCCGCATCCTCATCAGCCGCACCCTCCCGGGTGGCAATGCGCGGGAATTTGACCACTATCACCAGCAGTGCCCAAACGAGGACCAGCAATCCAATCACCAGATAAGGCCCCTGCACCGCATGGGATTCAAACTGGTAAAACTGCTCCAGTTGTTCCGCCCCCATCGCCGCCAACTCATCGGCCGTCGGCTCATGGCCGGAGAGGATAAATTCGCGCCCAATCACAATCCCGGCGATACAACCAAACGGGTTGAATGACTGGGCAAAGTTCAAGCGCCGTTCCGCCGTAGCGGGATCGCCCATTGAGACTATTAAAGGATTAGCTGAAGTCTCTAAAAATGCCAGGCCGCTGGCGATGACAAACAGAGCACCAAGGAAGAGCACATATTCACGCTGCGCCGCCGCGGGATAAAACAGGAAGGCGCCCGTCGCATAAAGAAGCAGGCCAAAGACCACGGCGGCCTTGTAGCCAAAGCGTTTCATCCAGAGCGCGGCGGGAATCGAAAATACAAAATAGCCGGTATAGAAGGCGGACTGCACCAGACCGGCTTTGAAATCCGACAGGGTAAAGACCTTTTTAAACTGGGTAATCAGGATATCGTTGAGGTTATTTGCCATGCCCCATAAAAAGAACAGGCTGATAATCAGGATCAGGGGTAACACCAGGCTTGCAGGTTTATCGTTATTGCTCATTAGTACTCCAGCGAGCATCCAGTTGCACAGACACTCTCGTTATTGTTATTAGCCAGAACATCGGTTTGCATCCGGCTCTTTGGCCGAATTACAGACAGCATCTTTATAAATGAAAGATAGTTTATCCATAAAATATGCTAGCATAGAGTCAAACAAACTATAACAGTTTTTTACAGGTCTCCACTCTCCATGATTCTCGCCAATATCGACGATTACCGCAGCCTCGCCCGCAAACGCCTGCCGCACTTCTTATTTGAATATATCGACGGAGGTGCCTTTAGCGAGACCACCCTGCGCAACAACCAACTCGACCTGCAACAGATCGCCCTGCGCCAGCGGGTATTGCGCGATATCTCCACGGTTTCTACCGAAACCAGGCTGTTCGGCCAAACCTTTTCCCTGCCGCTGGGCTTATCGCCGGTTGGTATTGCCGGATTAAATGCGCGGCGCGGTGAAGTGCAAGCGGCGCAGGCGGCTGAAGAGGCAGGCATCCCATTTTGCCTGTCCACCGTTTCCGCCTGCTCAATTGATGAAGTGCGCGCCGGGGTTAAGAATCCGGTCTGGTTCCAGTTGTATATGATCCGCGACCGCGGCTTCTTGCGCGAAATGCTCGCCCGCGCCAAAGCGGCGGGCACCAATACCCTGTTATTCACGGTGGATATGCCCGTCCCCGCCACCCGCTACCGCGATATGCGCTCGGGTTTATCGGGCGGCAGCCTGCTACAGCGCAAACTCACCCGCGTTGGCCAAGTACTCACCCGCCCCCATTGGGCCTGGGACGTCGGACTACTTGGTCGCCCGCATTCACTGGGCAATATCGCCCCGATTCTCGGCGACAAAGCCGGTATCGATGAGTTCTGGAGCTGGCTGGGCGCCAATTTTGACCCCACGGTTACCTGGGCGGATATAGATCGTATCCGCGCCGAATGGGATGGTCATTTCATCATCAAAGGCATTCTGGATGCCGATGACGCCAAACAAGCGGCAACTATCGGCTGCGATGGTTTGATCGTCTCCAACCACGGCGGCCGCCAGTTGGACGGCGCCCTCTCATCCATCAAAGCCCTGCCGCGCATCGCCAACGCTGTGGGCGATGACCTCAACCTGATCCTCGATTCCGGGGTGCGCTCGGGGCTGGATATCGTTCGTGCCATGGCGCTAGGCGCCAAAATGGTGATGATCGGCCGCCCCTGGGTATACGCGCTGGCGGCGCGACAAAAACGCGGGGTGAAAGAGATTATCGATATTTTTGCCAAGGAGATGCGCGTGGCTATGGCGCTCTCGGGCTGTACACGAGTGGAAGATATAAACGCGGCGATGCTGGAAAACCTGCCCACACCCTAGGCTCTCGCCGCCCAAGCGTCGAACCGCCTAATCATCGAACACTGAGCCGTCAAATCCTGATAAGTAACCAAAAGCCCAGCCGACTTACCGCGGCTGGGCTTTTTAGTTTCTGGCAACCTAAAAATAAATATTGGTATTTTTACCTAAATTTGGTATTTTTACCTAAGTCGAATTAGGGGCATGTCAGAAGAGGTCGAATTCCCGTGAAAACGAAACAAAAAATATTGAATGCGGCGCTGGATGTATTGATGGAGAACGGATTCCAGGCCTTAACCCAAACCCGTGTTGCCGAGGTTGCAGGTGTTAGCCAAGGCAATTTGACCTATCACTTTCCCACCCGCACTGATCTGTTAAAAGCCGTAGTGGAGGAAAGCAAAGTGCGGATGAGTGCAATAAGGGCGGCCGAGCTGGAGGCAGGTACATTGTCCTGGTCCTCACTTGAGGATTTTATGATGAGCCTGCCGCTATCCAGGACGATGCCGCATTTAATGCTGGCACTTACCGTAGCCAAAGACGAAGACCCCACACTGGCCGAGTGGTTTGCTCAAGCTGACCTTGGCATGCGCCAGAATTTTCGCCGCCTGCTGGCGAAATTCGGTTACCAAACGGATGAAGCTACATTGCATTTTATGCGCGCAACCATGATGGGTGCTGCGCTGATGCATATGCAGCAAAACTCGGAAACCTCCGAGCGTGTCGCGCGCGGCGTTATGAAAACGGCATGTGATTATTTAAAGCAGCGCGTCACGCCTCTGGCAGCTGAATCACTGGCAACTGAGCAGTCGATCTAACTTATTAAGAAGATTTTACTTAGAGAAATATATGAACCAAGAAGTTACAACTCACTTCACGCCTTACCAGAAAATGGTGGTGCTGATATTGGCATTACTGCAATTTGTTATCGTGTTGGATTTTATGATCATCGCTCCGATTGGCGATGTGCTGATGAAAACATTAAATATCACCACCGAACAATTCAGTTTGGTGGTATCCGCTTACGCCTTCAGCGCAGCCATCTCCGGCATTGCCATCGCAGGTTTTGCCGATCGCTATGATCGCAAAAAAATGCTGCTGGTATTCGTGGCGGGTTTTATCGCCGGCACTGTATTTTGCGGTTTGTCCAACACCCACACCGAACTATTGGCAGCGCGCATTATCACCGGTATTTTTGCGGGTGTTACCAGCTCCACGCTGTTAACCATTGTCGCCGATGTATTTGCTGCAAAAATGCGTGGGCGTGTGATGGGCATTGTGCAAATGGGTTTTGGGCTGAGCCAGGTGCTCGGCATTCCCCTCGGTATTTTTATTGCAACGCACTTTCATTGGCACAGCACATTTATGTTTATTGTCGCTGTGACCGTGATGATCCTGGTTGCGATTGCCTATGGCTTTAAACCCATCAACGAACATTTAAAAAATCAGCGTGATAAAAATGCGTTCGCGCATTTGTGGCACACAGTGCAAAACAAGCAATATCAGACCGGTTTTATGGCGACTACTTTTCTCACCATTGGTGGATTTATGTTGATGCCCTTCAGTTCCATTTTTCTTGTCAACAACTTGCAGATCACCAATGAACAGTTGTCGATTGTGTTTTTGTCCACAGGTTTATCGTCACTGGTAATGATGCCGCTTATTGGTAAGTTGAGCGATAAATTTGATCGCTTCCGAATCTTTATGTTTGCCTCGGTAGCTGCATCCATCATGGTGGTGGTATTCACGCACTTACCGGTAATGCCACTTTGGTCGGTGGTTATTTTCAATATGGTTTTCTTTGCCGCGGTCATGGGCAGGATGTCGCCCGCCATGGCATTAAATTCGATGGTGGCCAAACCCGAAGATCGCGGTGCCTACATGAGCATTTCCGCTTCATTGCAACAAACAGCAGGCGGTTTGGGCGCGATATTGGCGGGGCTGATTGTGCACCAGTCATCTGAGACCAGCCCCATCGAACACTTTGACATTTTAGGTTATGTCGCGGTCACGGTATTTATTTTCTGTATTTATTTAGTCAGCCGCGTGGACGTGAGTTTGAAGCAGCGAGCGGCACACTAAATAAATCTTCACTGGTAATTAATTTCACATCAGGGATTTTTTCATGCTTGCAGCACGAGATAACCACTCCGGAGCCACCCGTCCCAGCGTTTTTTTTATTCTGGGTATGCTGTTCATCACAGCGCAGTTAATGACAACAGCGTTAATGGCGCGCGCGGATGATGACAACAAGAGCGCGCCAGGCATTCAAGTCACTGCCACTCAAGCAAAAACCGCAACCTGGGCAGTATCGATTCCGGCGCAGGGAGAAATTCTGCCTTGGCAAGTGGCGATCCTCAGCGCTAAAACCAATGGCGTAGGCGCAACTGAAGTGGCGGTGGTCGAGGGCGATAGTGTGCGCAAAGGACAAGTGCTGGCGCGTTTTGATGACCGCCTGCTGCGCGCCGAAGTCGCGCAGGCGAAAGCAAACCTGGCACTCGCCAGCGCCAATTTACAAAATGCCGCCACCAACCTTAAACGCATGCAACAGCTCAAATCCAAACAGGCGCTGAGCGAACAGGAATACGATTTGGTAGCAACCCAGGCCGCAGCGGCAGAGGCGACGCGCGCGCAAGCGGCGGCGGCGCTGACACTGGCGGAGATCAAATTAGCCGATGCCACAGTCACCGCGCCCGATGCGGGCAAAGTGCTGGAGCGCAATCTGGAATTAGGGCAAGTCCCGCAAACCGGCGCGGTACTGTTTAAGTTGCTGCATCAAAATAAAGTCGAGTGGGCAGCGCAGATAGATGCCGCCGAACTCAGCCGCGTAAAACCGGGAATGACCGCGCAGATAACACTGGCCGACCAAACACTCTTAAGCGGAACTATTCGCGGCGTCTCTCCGCAACTGACCAGCGGCTCGCGTTTAGCGAAGGTGCGCATAGTGTTAGACGGCGCGCCCGAGCTGGCGGTGAATACCTATGTCGAGGGCACAATTTTAATTGGCAACGCTCCCGCCATTATCGCGCCCGCGAATTGCCTGGTGATTAAAGACGGTAAAACCTGGGTGTTCCGCGTAAAAAATCCCAACAACAACAACAACAACAACAACAACAACAACAACAACAACGCCAGTGCCGAACAAGTATTGGTGAGCCTTGGCCGTCGTCAGCAGCAGGAGATCGAATTACTCTCAGGCATTAATGCGGGTGATACTTTGGTATTGGAAGGCGCAGGTTTTTTAAATAATGGCGATAAAATCGCAATAAAAAAAACCAGCGTTGCTAGTGCAGGAGCCACACCATGAATTTAGCCACCTGGTCACTGCGCAATCCCAGCGCTGCGATTTTAATTTTTATTTTATTGACCGTGGCGGGGCTCTGGGGTTTTCACAAACTCAACGTGCAAGATTTTCCTGACCTGGATTTGCCCATGGTGAATGTGGCGCTCAGCCAACCCGGCGCTGCACCCGCACAGCTTGAGACAGAAGTTGCGCGCAAAGCAGAAGATGCCATTGCGAATTTGCAGTTGCTGCGCCACACCTACACCACCGTTTCTCACGGCAACGTGAATATGATGGTGGAGTTTGATTTCGCCAAAGATCTCACCGAAGCGGTGAGCGAAGTGAAAGCCGCACTCGATGGAATCCGCAGTGATCTCCCACCCGAATTACTGGAGCCGCAGGTCGCCAAATTTGAAATGAGCTCCGATAACCCGACCGTGACTTACGCAGTGTCCAGCCCAGGATTATCGGAAGAAGAGCTGTCCTGGTTCGTCGATAACACCCTCGCGAAAAAATTGAAATCCGTGCGCGGCGTGGGCCAATTTAATCGCCTCGGCGGTGTAACCCGCGAAATCCAGGTACAAGTTGACCCGATTAAACTCAACGCCCTGGGCGTAACCGCGACCGATATTTCGCTCACGCTAAAACAAATCCAGCAAGAAAACTCGGGCGGCCGCAGCCAGCTCGGTGGCAGCGAGCAAGGCGTGCGCACCATCGCCACCTTAAAGACCGTGGCTGAATTGGAGCAATTGCCCATATCGCTTGGCGCCAATGCACAAGCACAGGCAGAGCAAGAAAGCACATCGAGGACGATACGCTTGGGGCAAGTAGCGCGCGTGTTGGACACTCATGCAGAGCGCATGCAATCCGCATTGCTGGATGGCAAACCGGCGATTGGTTTTCAGGTGGTTCGCGCGAAAGGTTTCGATGAAACCCGGCTGGCGGCTGATATTGATCTGATGATCAACGAGCTGGTCGCGCAACATTCCGACGTATCCTTCCAACTCATCCGCTCATCGGTGCCGAAAATTCTGGATCAATACCACGGCTCAATGAATATGCTGTACGAGGGCGCGCTGCTCGCGATCCTGGTGATATTTTTCTTCCTGCGCGATTGGCGCGCGACCTTGATCGGCGCGATTGCCCTGCCCTTATCGATTATCCCCACCTTTGCGATCATGTCCTGGGCGGATTTTTCCATCAACACCATTACTTTATTGGCGATGGCGGTGGTGGTTGGCGTGTTGGTGGATGATGCGATTGTGGAAGTGGAAAATATTGCGCGGCACCAGCACATGGGTAAATCCGTTCGCCAGGCAACGGTGGATGCGGTGAACGAAATTGCCTTGGCGGTAGTGGCAACCACTGCAACTCTGGTGGTGGTGTTTTTACCCACGGCCTTGATGAGTGGCATACCCGGTTTAGTGTTCAAACAATTCGGCTGGACACTGGTGATCGCCGTACTTATTTCGCTGTTGGTTGCGCGTATCGTCACGCCCATGACGGCGATTTATCTACTGAAAACACCCACCGACAAACAAAAAAAAGAACACGACACTAGCGGCAGGTTAAATCAACTTTATTTACAAATGGCGGGCTGGTGTTTGCAACATCGCAAAACCACACTCGCGGCAGGCACGGTATTTTTTTTCGTATCCATCGGTTTGGCCGGATTGCTCCCCGCCGGTTTTATTCCGGCGGCCGATGAAGGCATGACGTTTGTACGGCTGGAAACTCCACCCGGTAACAGCTTGCACAGCACGGAACTTAAAACTGAAGAAGCGCGCAATGCCATTCGCGATATCCCCGGTATCGCGCAGATTTTTACCACCGTCGGCGCCATCGCCCAGCAAGGTGAAATCCTTGAGGTGCGCAAAGCAACGCTGATGGTGATGTTTACCGAGCGCGGTACACGTCCCTCGCAAAATGAAATCGAAACCGAAATTCGCGCGCGCTTACAAAATATTGCGGGCATTAAATATTCTGCGGGCGCGGGCGGCCCCGGAGAAAAATTGCAAATTTTACTCACCGGTGAAGATTCGCTCGCCCTGGCCACCAGCGCGCGTGCAATCGAGCGCGAGATTCGCGGCCTCGGCTATTTAAGTGGTGTGACCTCCACTGCGAGTTTGGAGCAGCAAGAAATTCAAGTGCTGCCTAATATTATCCAGGCCAGTGAGCGCGGTGTATCTACCCACACCATTGGTGAAACCCTGCGCATTGCCTTGGCGGGCGATTACGATCAAACCCTCGCGAAGTTGAATCTCGACCAACGCCAATTGGATATTCGCGTAATGCTGCCGCCGGAACTGCGTAAAGATGCCAACACACTCGGAAATTTACGCATCCATTCCAATCAGGGTTTAGTGCCACTGAACAGCCTCGCTACGATTACGCTGAGCAGCGCGCCCTCGCAAATTTCGCGGCTGGATCGCCAACAGCAAATCACTATCTCCGCTGATTTAGGTGGCCATGCGTTAGGTGATGCACTGGAAGATGTTAAAGCACTGCCGAGCATGAAAGCCCTGCCCGGTTCAGTGCATTTAATTGAAGGTGGCGATGCCGAAATCATGGTGGATTTATTTATGGGTTTTGTGATCGCACTGCTCACTGGCATTTTTTGTGTGTACGCGGTGTTAGTGCTGCTGTTTAAAGATTGGCTGCAACCCATCACCATTTTATCCGCTGTGCCCCTCTCGGTGGGCGGCGCGTTTATCGCACTCCTATTGGCGGGTTCAGAATTGAGTTTGCCCGCGATGATCGGTTTGGTCATGCTGCTGGGAATCGTCACCAAAAATTCAATTTTGTTGGTGGATTTTGCAATCATGGCCCTGCAAGAACCGCACACTTCAAAACACAGCGCCATCCTGGATGCCTGCTCAAAACGCGCGCGCCCGGTACTTATGACCAGCGTGGCGATGATCGCCGGCATGTTGCCACTCGCGTTCGGTTTCGGTGGCGACGCCAGCTTTCGCCAACCCATGGCAATTGCGGTGATCGGTGGATTAATTACTTCCACCGCGTTGAGTTTGTTAGTGGTGCCGGTAGTGTTCTCGTATATGACGGGGTTTGAACTGCGCCTGAAAAAATGGTTTGGCGCCCGTCATCGATTTAGTGCAGATGTGGTTTAACGCAAATGTGGTTTAACGAAGGTGCTGGAACGAACTTTGCCAGAAATCCCTAACGGGGTTCCTGGCAAATACCCTAGTTCACTATTGCCCCCGCAGCCGGAGTTTCTATCGCCGGTGTTGGTTTGCGCAGGTCTTTGATATCCAGCCACAGCTCCGGGCGATCCACCGGAGTTTCTTTGGGCAGGGTCGGGTTCTGTAAATTAAATACCAACCGCTCCTCCAGGTTGGCTTTTTCCAATACCGCCTTGACCATAGGGTCGTTGTAGAAAATATTGTCAAAACTGCCATCCGCGATAGCCCGGTTCAACCCCAGCTCCAGATCTGCCGCCAGCTTGGTATTTTTCTTTCCGGTAAACAAATAAAACGGCATGCGGTACACCAGCATGATGCGTTTTTCTACCGCCAATGGCAGGTTGGAATTGGTTTCCAACTCCTGCCAAGGCTCCTGCACTCCGCGCGGGAAGGCATCAAACCGGCCGCCATCAACCATATAGAACAGGCTCTGGTATTTATTGGCCTTAACTACCTTCAAGCCATTACTTTCCAAAATACTCGAGTCAGCCCAGGTGGTGCCCTGACCAAAAGTGAATTGCTTGAGGTCATCAAAGGTTTTTACCCGGTCAAATTTGGGTTGCGATGCCGGGTTGATAATAAAAATCCGGTGCCCCAACAGCCCCTTGTACAAACAAATCCGGATGGGTAATAACTTGTCTTCCATTTCCTGGTTGGTCGCCGCCCAGAGCAAATCCGAACGGCCCGTCGCCACGTCATCAATATTGCGCGCCTGGGTAACCACAGAGCTGTCAATTTCCAATTTGTATTTGGTGCTGACCTTACTCAGGGCGAGGTTAATCATCGCCATGGAGTAACGGCCGTTGCCATCGGTTGCTTCATTGAGTTTGATAACGGTCTGTGCATTTGCAACAAGCGCCAGAAAACTACTGGCGGCAAATGCCAATATGGGGATAAGTTTCATAGATGACCTGCATGGATTGCGTGTGCCGATGTATCAAGCTGCCATGCTCGTAAATCCATCATTATGATGAAAGTCTAGCATGTAGAAAAATGTGCCACAGGTTAAATTACATTCCTTTTGTTACCGGACATTTGTTACCCGGACATTTCCATACTCTTTATTGGTTATAGCCTGATACCGGAAATCTGCCAACAGCCTGTCTGAAGCCACGCTATGTTTGTCAGCGCACCGAACCTTCACTTATACCACAGCGATACTAACTCCCGAAATGCTCTCCAGGCTTGGCTGGAGAAACATAAACCACTGCAACACATCGGCGGAATGTTCCAGGAGGAATGTATGAAACAAGAACTCATCAGCGCTCAGGTGGCGACAGATAAATCCATAATTGCAACTACTCCCATTTCCGTTCGCTATAAATATTTTGCGTATGCGATGGGATTAACTGCAGCGTTCATCAGCCCCCAGGTGTTTTCGCAAAGCGATACAAATTCAACAGGTGGTTTTGATTTCCGTGCTGAACCACCCCATTGGTATATCGGTGGAAATTATGGTCGTACGGAAGAGAGTATCGATGACGGTGAAATCGCCAACAGTATTATTGGTGGTGGCCTGACCGATATAGAAGATGAGGATTCTGATCGCGGTTATAAATTTTTTGTCGGTTACCAATTCAACCAACATGTTGCACTTGAAGCCGGTTACGCTGACCTTGGTGATTTTGGTGTGAAAGTTGCCCGTGCGCCTGATACAGGAACCTTGACAGGTGATACGAGTTACAAAGGCTACAACCTCGATATAGTGAGCAGCTGGCCACTGACACAACGCTTATCCGCATTTGGCCGCGTGGGTGCGTTTTATTACGAGACAGAAGAAAATTTTGTGGGTACCGAAAGCCTGGCCGCGTCGCTTTCCCGCGATGACAAAGATACCGGCTACAAATTTGGTGCAGGCCTGGAATATTCTTTCACTGAACGACTATCGGCGCGAATTGAAGCGGAGCGTTACCGCATTGAAGATATGCTCGGTGATCACGGCAGTGTAAATTTATATTCTGTCGGTTTGGTCTATCGCTTTGGTGACCGTGCAGCACCGCCGCCAAAACCCGAAGAGCCTGCTGTTGCGCAACAGGACTACTGCAGCAAACTGGATGTGCATTATGAAATCAATCGCGCGGACATCCCACGCGCAGAAACCGAACGATTGAATAGTGCCAGTGAATTCTTGCAGCGCTATCCAAACACCAAAGCCGTTATTGAAGGCCACACCGATAATATAGGCAGCGACCAAGCCAACATACAGCTCTCGCAACGCCGCGCGGACAGCGTATTACAATATCTGCTTGGCCAACAGATCGATTCATCGCGCATTTCCACTGTTGCACGCGGCGAAACTGCTCCCGCCTCAAGTAACGATACAGAGGCTGGTAAACGCGAGAACCGTCGCATCAGTACAACGATTGATTGCGTAAAAGATGTAGCCGGTTTATCTCCACCGGAAACACACATCACCATTGCGGCCCTGGTTGAGTTTGCTGCGAACAGCGTAACTATTGATGACAAGTATCATGCAGACCTTGAAAAAGCCGCGAATTATTTACGCAATAATCCCACCGTCACTGCCCATGTAGAAGGCCATGCAGCGGATCTGACATCAACCGAAAAAGCGCAGCAAATATCAGAGCGACGCGCAGCCAATGTAGTGGATTATCTGGTAGAAAAATTAGGTATTGAGCGCACGCGTTTAACCGCTGAAGGTTTCGGTAAAACCCGCCGCATTGCCTACAACACCACGGAAGAAGGTAAACAACTGAACCGCCGCGTTAATATTGTGCTGATTTACCCAAGGTAATTTACATCCATATACACGCTAAAAAATCCCGCACGTTTTTTTACATGCAGGATTTTTTATCGCAGGTGATTTTTAATCCGCGCCAGTGTCGATAATGTCTGGATGCGCAAATCGCGGTCATATACATCAATCGTAAACATAAATTCATCAATAGCCAACTCATCGCGCAACTGCTGCAAACCATCCAATATTTGCAACTCATCACCCACTTGTGCCAAGCCTAAAAATTCTTGCACACTATTTTTTTCACCCAGCGACCAATCCAATTGTTCAAACGGTTTTGGCGGGCACAACCATAAAGGCTCACCGCGAAACAGCGCGGTAATCCGCTGAAAACTGGTGGTTGCATTAAATGCAGCTTGTTCAGATGTTTCACCCCACACAATCGGCAAACCCAACATAAAATAGGGTTTCTCCAACTGCGCAGAAGGACGAAACTCCGCACGATAGCGTTTAAGTGCAGCGCGCATATACGCAGGTGCAAAATGCCCTGCAAATGAATAAGGTAATCCCAGTTGTGCGGCCAATCCTGCACTGTAAAGGCTCGAACCCAAAATCCACACAGGCACCTGCGTCCCCTCACCTGGCACAGCGCGCAAGCGCTGCTGTGGCGCACTCGGCCGCAACAACTGCTGGATAACTTGTACTTCCTGCGCAAAATTTTCCGCCGCATTATCATCGCGCTTAAGCGCACGGCTGGTGACAGGATCAGTCCCCGGCGCACGCCCCAATCCCAAATCAATTCGCTCACCATAAAGCGATGCGAGTGTGCCAAATTGTTCGGCCACAATCAGCGGCGAATGGTTGGGCAACATTATCCCACCCGACCCCACACGCAGCTGCTGCGTATTGCCCGCAATATGCCCAATCAACACTGCCGTCGCAGAACTGGCTATGCCCTGCATATTGTGATGCTCCGCCAACCAAAACCGTTTAAACCCCAACGCATCTGCCGCTTTCGCATAAGCCAGTGCGTGCGTGAAGCTGTCGCACGGAGTTTCATTGATTCGCACAGAGGCGAGTTCGAGCAGGGAGAATTCGACAGACATAACAACCTCAGCCAGTATTTGTGCGCTTATTCTACGGATAAATTCATCATTGGTCAGGCCGGGTTTACGGGCACAGTAATTGCTGCATCTTGTTTTTCCCAATAATACTGTTGCATTTTGAAAACTTTCGCCGCTGGCTCTGTTGCATTATCCACCAAGGAGAACAAATGAAAAAAACGGTATGCATCTTTGCGGTAATGGCAACAGTTTACGGATGCTCAACAGCACCGGTAAAACAACCCGCACAAACCTCCAGCAACGAAAGCCCCACAATCCATGCGCAAAAAGGGCTTCAGTATATCCAGTCTGGTTTTGTCAACGAGGCGATTATCGAGTTTGATGCAGCAATCAAACTTTGCGAAACCCAATATCCAGCCGATGGTAAAAAAATCTATACCTCCCGCACGACGGCCGAAAGCCTGATGTATTCCATACTCTCCACAAACAACAAAGAATCCGCCGAAGTGGTGGATACCCTTTGTTCCGACGCTTACTACATACGCGGCTCCATCGCGCTCAATACCGGACGGATTCGCGACGCCGAGTTTCTCATCAAAAGAGCAGTAAGTATGGCGCCGATGAATTCCATGTATTTATCCGCACTCGGGCATATCTATCAAGTCAAGCGCGATTGGAATCTAGCGGTTGATTATTTTACCCAAGCAGAAGAAGCCGCCCCAACCTATTCCCCTGATGTACTGAAAGCCAGCGAGTATGTGCGCGCGAAACGAGGTATAGGTTTCAACCTTATCCAGCTCGGGAAATTAAATGAAGCCGAAGTTAAATACAAAGAATGCCTGGCACTCAACTCCAGTGATAAGAGCGCACTCGACGAATTGGAATACATCAATATCATTCGGGGCAAGAATAAACTTTGAAAATGAAATGTGATAATCGTGAAAAGCCCATTTGTTGAAAAACAAATGGGCTTTTTAGTTCCAGGGGGTTATGCACTTATGTAATTGCTCGCAATTGTACGGGCAAGCAGGATTTGTTATTTGGTTTATCTGCGCTTAAATCAGTTGATGGTTTTTGTAGTGTTTGCCTCGCAGGACATGACTGCCCAAGTGCAGGAGTCAAAGCCGAAATAGCTGACCTGAAGGCCGAAACTGAGAAAGTAGATATTATTATCGCTCCAAATTAATTTTTTTAAATCATCCTTGATTTCAGGATAAATTATTTCTGAGTCACAAATCGACTACTCAACCAGCGTCTAACCGGAATGTCATAAATTTTCAAACTTAGATATGCCAGCGATAACGCGGAAAAAATCGTTAAAATAGCGAAAGGGAATGCATGGAAAAACGTTGGCTTGGTATTTTGAACCCAAGCCATATATGTATAAACAAATGGATAGTGAATTATATAAAGTGGGTAAGAAATTTCCCCGAGGAATGTACATATTTTTTCTGAGGCTCCGCCACTTACTTTTCCACTTGCACCTATAAATACAATTGCCGGGAATATAACAATAATCACAAAGGAATCGTAAATTCCATTGATCCAAGTTGTCGACTCATTGCCCAGGCGTGGAATTGCCAGGGCGGTAATGAGCAATAAACTGCACCAAATGAAGCTGTGACTAATCATGGCGGGTTTAATCAAGCGCGATAATAATAGCCCTGCAAAGAATGGATACATTAAACGGACAAAACCGACGTGCAATTGTTCTGCATTGAAGGACCATCCTCCGATCACATCACCATTGGTTCCGGTTACCGCGAGATGAATTGTTGCGCAACCTGCTATAAAAACCAGAACGCCCAAGGCTACATTTGTGAAGCGACGTATAAATAATGCATAGAGAATATTGGCGACGTATTCAAAGAATAGTGACCATGCAGGGCCATTCAATGGATGCATTTCTGACCAGCCGCGAATATCCATTGAAGGCGTCAAGGGTATTAATGTCATGCCAACTAGCATCACGAGTAACATCTGCCACCAAGGCGTGTTATTGATGAGCGGGAAGCTTTCTCCGCCCTGGAAATAGAAAAAAATTGCCCCAATTGCCATACCCATTATGATCATTGGGTGAAGGCGTATTAGGCGGCGCTTGAAAAAATCCTTGAGTGACATCTTTCCCCAGCGATCGTCGTAGGCGTAACCAATAACAAATCCTGAAAGGACGAAAAAGAAATCTACGGCTAAATATCCATGATTGATAACTTGTTCAAATCGACTCACGGCATGAGTTTCAAAGACGTGGAAAATTACCACCATCAATGCGGCAACGCCGCGTAGGCCATCAAGAATAGCGTAGTGGCGTTTTGTATCTGCAAAACTCGTTGCTGGCGCGCTCGTCGTTGATTGAGAGATGTTCATATAAGATCCAAATTGTTGCGTTAACTGTTATTTAGGTGTTTTAAGTTATTAGCTGCAGCGCCAAGCTTAACTATTGTAATTTTCCCCTCCATATATTTTCTTTCGACGGGCTTCATTTAACGCGCGAACCAGCGGGAAGTCGTTCGAATACAAGGATTTTTAGCTCCCAGGTTGAATTAAGCCCGCATAAAAAATGGCACACCCTACTGGGGCTGTCATCCACAAAATTGAGCTTTTCATTTATTTACAATTGCGTGAAGTGATGCCACCAAGAATCCACCTATTCAGCCTTGGTGAGGCTTCTGCAAATTCCAGTCTGTGATGTGACGTGTGTTGACGAGCTAAAAGTGATCTTCCCAGTTGTGCAAATTGCAAAAGTGAAGCGCTATTAAAGGGTGCTTTAACTACAGTTTTGCAACGCTGAGCTTATAGTCCAAGGTTGCCAGCCAGTGCCCAACAGAATCCAATACTATGCGCTAACTCGCATTTAGAGACTCGATAACATGAAGAGAAAATCGCTACTTTTATTAATGTCGAGCTTTATGCTCTGTTCGACGTTAACTGCTATTGCAGATAGTCAGGCCCCTACAGCAAATTCCAGCAAACAATGGCCAGTATTGAAAAGCGCCATTGCTAAAGATCCCGCTATTGAAAAACGGGTGGATGAGTTGCTTGCGCGGATGACACTTGAGGAAAAAATCGGTCAAGTGATTCAACCGGAAATTAATGAAATTACACCTGAAGACGTTAAAAAATATCATATAGGCTCAGTGCTCAATGGTGGTGGTGGAACACCTGGGCGCAATAAACACGCATCCGTTGAAGACTGGATCAAGATGGCGGATAGCTATTACAACGCATCAGTAGACAAATCTAATGGGCGTATTGGTATTCCAATCATATGGGGAACTGATGCTGTTCATGGTCAAGGCAATGTTATAGGTGCAACCTTATTCCCCCACAACATTGGGTTGGGTGCGACCAATGATCCGAAGCTCTTAAAAGAAATCGGCTATGCAACTGCACGTGAAATGGCGGTGACCGGTCAGGATTGGGATTTCTCACCCACAGTCGCTGTCGTTCGCGACGATCGTTGGGGGCGTACTTACGAGTCCTGGTCTGAAGATCCGCGTATTGTTAAAGCCTTTGCCAGTGAAATGGTGAAAGGTTTGCAGGGCGAAGCGGGTACTGAACCTTTATTCACCAATCGCAAGGTTATCGCAACGACCAAACATTTTATTGGTGATGGCGGAACCTTAAACGGTGTTGATCGCGGGGCAACCCAAGGCACGGAACAGCAATTGCGAGACATTCATGGTGCAGGTTATTTCGGAGCAATTGATGCCGGTGTACAGGTTGTGATGGCGTCCTTCAGTTCCTGGGATGGCACGACTATGCATGGTCAAAAATATTTACTGACTGATGTATTAAAAAATCAAATGGGTTTCGATGGGATTGTCGTTGGCGATTGGAATGGACATATGTTTATCCCCGGTTGCACGGTGGTAAATTGCGCAGCGTCAATGATGGCTGGTTTGGATATCTATATGGTCCCGGATCCGCAATGGCGCGAGCTTTATAAAAATTTAGTCGCGCAAGCAAAATCAGGCGAACTTACAAAAGAACGTTTGGACGATGCAGTGCGCAGAATTTTACGCGTGAAATTAAGAGCGGGCTTATTTGAAAAAGGCGCTCCATCGACGCGTGAACTCGCCGGCAAAAGGGCCATTCTCGGCGCGCCGGAGCATCGCGAAATAGCGCGCAGAGCGGTACGCGAATCCCTCGTACTTTTGAAAAACAAAAACAATCTTCTGCCATTATCGCGCAATCAAAAAGTATTGGTAGTTGGCGATGGTGCAGACAATATCGGCAAGCAGTCTGGCGGCTGGTCTGTTTCATGGCAAGGCACTGGAAATGCTAATTCAGATTTCCCGGGCGCGACGTCAATTTTTGCGGGAATCAATAAAGTGGTATCGGAAGCTGGCGGCACCGCAACTCTTAGCCCAGATGGTTCGTTTGATACAAAACCAGATGTTGCCATTGTCGTTTTCGGTGAAGATCCCTATGCAGAAATGCAGGGAGACCTTAACGATCTCGCTTACAAACCGCGAAACCCAAATGATTGGGAGCTGTTGAAAAAATTACGCAGCAAAAATATTCCAGTTGTTTCATTATTTATTTCGGGGCGCCCGCTATGGGTTAACCGTGAATTAAATGCATCTGATGCATTTGTCGCTGTCTGGTTACCCGGTACTGAAGGGCAAGGTATTGCCGATGTGATTTTCAAAAATGCAAAAGGTGATGTTAATTACGACACCACGGGTCGCTTGAGTTTTTCTTGGCCGAAGCGCCCGGATCAAGTATCCCTGAACGTTGGTGATAAAAATTACGACCCACTTTTTCCATATGGATTTGGCCTGAGCTACAGTGATAGAGACAAGCTCGGAGATCACTTATCCGAACAAGGTTTGAAAGCTGAAGCCATATTAAATCAATTGGAATTTTTTAATCGTCGTCCGCTAGGCGAATGGAAGTTGGAAATCATCGGCTTCCAAAATGATCGTGTTGCAATGGAAAGTAAAAGTGCAAAGGTTTCATCGATACAAATCACCGCTGTTGATCGCAATGTTCAGGAGGACGCACGCCGTGTTCAATGGAATGGGCAAGGCCCTGGTCTAGTGGCACTTTCAGTCTCGGATCGAAAAGATTTCACCAAATATGAACAAGCAAATTCGGCATTAGTATTTGATATCAAAGTAGATGCTACTCCAAGCAAAACAACTTACCTTCGATTGGGTTGCGGCTCTTTCTGTGCATCGGATATCAACTTGACAGAGAAACTAAAAACTTTCGAAGGGAAAAGTTGGCAGACAGTTACTATTCCGCTGAGCTGCTTCCCTGATTCGGGTGCAAATTTCGGTGTAAAACAACCCCCGTCTGAATTCTGGACACAAGTACTGCAACCTTTTTCATTGCTAACTGAGGGTACTTTGGATATTTCTTTCTCGAGAGTAAGCTTGGTAAAGGGTGCAGGTAAAGGTGTAGCTTGCCCATAATTTGACTACGGCGGCTTACTTCGCGAAGCGTACCTTATCCAAAAGACAAAAAGCCCGGTCGCCGTGAAACGACCGGGCTTTTTGTTTAACGCATTATTTAACGAATCACTTCGCTAATTTCACCGCAACTGTTTTACCAGTGTAAGTAATTGTCTCTTGTGGTTTTGCATCAAAATTCGCTACATCTTTAGATGGACCAGAGATGAAGCGCACGCTGATTTTGCGTTCCGTTGCCATGCCGGTGAAACTGCCGATGCGGTCGCCGATGGTGACGGTACCAGTTGCATCATCATAAACAACAGGAATGCGTGACCACTCACCTTGTTCGTATTTCACAGAGCGGCCATCATCTTCGTAGATTTCGAAGTTACCGTTAGCGCCTGCGTAAATATTCAAGGTGATTGGTGCATTCAAGCCTTCGTCGGTGTGCTGGATCAATGGACCGGTTGGAACGATTGATCCCGCTTTTACGAACAATGGCATTTGTGACAATGGAGCATCTGCTTTGATAGTTTGACCACCTGTTGATTTTTCACCGGTGTAGAAGTTGTACCAATCAGCGCCCGCTGGCAGATACACATCGCGTGAACGCGCCTTGTCTTCATACACAGGGTTCACCAAAAACGCCGGGCCAAACATGTATTGCGTATTGATATTCCAACCCGCTTTATCGTTCGGGAAATCCATCACTAATGGACGCATAATGGTGCCGTCTTTGTGATAGGAATCGCCCGCCAAGGTGTAGATGTAAGGCATCAAGCGATAGCGCAACTTGATGTAATCTTCGAGCGTGTTGTACACCTCGGTACCTTCATCAGCGAGACTGAAAATTTCGCGGTACGGGAATTGGCCGTGCGAACGGAATAGCGGAACGAAGGCACCGAACTGGAACCAACGCACGTTCAACTCTTGCCAATCTGCAACCAATTCCGGTTTCAGATCATGAATATTGTGCGCTTCACCACCGTTCTTACTGCCCCAGCGATATTTATCTTCCGGTGTAAATCCACCGATATCAAAACTCCAGTTAGGCACACCGGAAATACCTACACTCGCACCAGCGGCAACCTGCTCTTTCAGGTTTTCCCAACGCGATGAAGTGTCACCACTCCAGAATGCAGAACCAGTGCGTTGCAAACCACCGAACGCAGAGCGGGTCAAAATAAAGGAACGTTTTTCCGGATCGGTTTTGCGCTCGCCTTCATACACCGCTGTCGCATTTGGAATTGCGTAGGAGTTGAAATATTCCGCACCCGAACCAATGCCTTGTTCGTGGCTGATCAATTCTTTGCGCTTGGTGAATGACAGGTTGGAATGGATATCCGGCTCAGCCGCATCCAGCCACCAAGCATCGAAACCTTTGGAATTTAACTTCTCGTTAATTTGTCTCCAGAAAATTTCTTGCGCTTCTTTCGGGTAGGGATCGTAGAAAGCATTCAGATATCCTGGGCCAATCCAATCGAGGTTTTTCTCGTCCAGGTTTTTGTTGAACATGTAACCTTTCGCATTCAACTCTTTGTAGTTGTCCGTCGTCGGATAAAACTTTGGCCAAACAGAAATCATGATATTGCCGTGCATCGCATGGATTTTGTCATTCATGGCTTTGGCATCGGGGAAGAATTTCTTGTCGAAATCGTGGCTACCCCAGGCATTTTCCGGCCAGTAAGACCAATCCAATACGATGTTGTCGATCGGGATTTTTTTATCGCGATAGTATTTAAAGGTGTTAACAATTTCGTCCTGGTTTTTGTAACGCTCGCGGCTTTGCCAGAAACCATAAACCCATTTTGGTAACATCACCGCATCGCCGGTCAGGTCGCGATAGCCAGCAACCACTTCATCTTTATTTGCACCGATTACAAAGTAATAATCAATCGACTTGCCGGTTTCAGAGGCCAGCGACAACTCGCCTTGCTCTTCTTTTGGCATTGGATCCAGATGGGTCAAGCGGAAATAACCACCACCCACAGTCCAATCCACTTTAATGGATTTTTTCTCACCCGCTTTCAATTCGGTGTTGTAGGTGTGCCACCAGGGGTTCCAGTTCATACGCCAGCGATCCAGTGCCAACTCACCACCCACATACAACTTCGCGTAACCGGAGTTATACATTTTGAAATGGTGAATGCCCGGCTCATCAGTTTGGATGCTGCCTTCCCATTCGATGCGCAGGTTTTTTGCATCTTTCGCTTCATCCGGCAATGGAATTTCGCGCACACTGTTATTACTAAGGAATTGGTAATTCAAATCGGCTTCAACGCGAGTCAGCAATAATGTATCGCCATCGTAATAACGTGCAGTCAACCCACCCTCTTTGCCTTCCGCATCAAATAATTTCAGCGAGACATTCAGTGGTTGGGTTTCGCGTGGGTCGCCAAAACGGGAAATAGAATTGTTATCCCAAAGCACGCCGTAATTTTTGCTGGAAACCACAAACGGAATTGTTTTGGCAAGGTTGTAGGTGGTTAACTCTACGTTCTCACCGGAATAATTGACTTGGCCGTTTTGATGCTGGCCCAAACCGAAATAACCTTCATCGCTGCCGCGGTTAAATTCCTGGCGCAGTGCAAAAGAATCCGCATCGGGTTTGATCGGGTCTCCCGTCACTTCACTAAAAGTCCCGCGATTTTCCTCTTTAAGTAATACATTGCCTTTGGCATCGAGGAAATTCACAGTGCCATCAACCAGCGATACTTCGGCGGTAACCTGCGCAGTTTTCACAACCAGTTTGTTACCTGCTTGTTCCGCAGTGAACTGCACATTAGTTGCCGGCTTGGCAATAACCTGGATGGATTCGGGAATCACACCGAAATCAACACCCGGTAATGCAGTCACGCGAATAATTTTGTCGCTGATCACCTGCAAGCGCACTTTTTTTACCACGCCTTCGGCCAGAGTCAAAACCACACCATCCGCAGTTTTTTCAACCTGTGCCAATGCCTTGGTTTGCTCAGCGGATGTAGTGGCATTTGAAGCAGTTTCATTGCCTGATTTTGAACAAGCTTGCAACAGGACGACTGACGCCATCCCAATAACGCAATGCGTGATCACGGCTTTTTTTGAAAGCCCTTTTAGTGCAGATAGCATGTTTGAGTCCTCGCTTGCTATTAATACAAATGTAATTATTAAAATTTAATTGGTTTCGTAAGTCGCCATCTTAATTCGCAATAAAATCTGGCGATTCGGGAAATTAAGCCCCCAATCAGTCTGGTCACCATTCCAGACGCGATGCATTACCCATTTACCCTGCTCATAGTGCCCCTCTTCCACGCGCACAATCATGTATTTCTTGTCCGCAATTTCTTTTGATGGTTTTAATTCCACTCGCGCGTTGTAAGCGGTCACCAGATATTCGTTTTCACTTAACTGCGCGATCAAAGCACCACCCGAGGATGGCGTATTACCTTTTGGCGGTTCAATCCA